>JHWW01000002.1 GCA_000621985.1 Lachnospiraceae bacterium V9D3004 | reverse complement strand
CACCCCAGAGTTTTTTCTTTATCTCCGGATGTGCCAGGAATAACCATCTTGCTGTATTACCCTTTAATATTTTAATTGCGTCCGACAAACGCAGCTGTGGTTTACAGTCCACAAGAAGATGTATATGATCCGGCATTATCTCCATTGCAATAGGTAACATATCTAAAGATTTAAGTGTTTCAAGAAGATAATTTCTGACATCCTTCTTTATTTCACCTACAAATATGGGTTTTCTATACTTTGTAACCCATACGATATGATACTGTAAAGAGTATATATATCCTCGACCATGCGTAACATCTTTAGGCATTGAGAAATACACTGTTTTATCCATATTTAAATTATACCATATGATTATGCTTTTTACAAGAAAAATGCCGCCTAACTCACAACTAAAGTCACAAGTGTGCGGCGGCTAGTTATCAAATCATATTGCTCTGATGGATTAAAATCATTGTTGAACAGATTAATATCTTCCCACATTATATTGCTTCCTACAGGTTTTAGCCAATAACAGTCATTAAGACTCACACCAAGATTTCTTATAAGGAGACTCTGAGTACTGTTTGCCTTGCTATTTTCAAGTACTGTTGCAATACCTGATCTTGTTTTGGGAATGGCTCTTTCCTTAAGCCACTGTTTTACAAGGTATGGATTAAGTTTTGTCGAAATCGGCATAAATCTGTTGTTATGTACATCACCAAGTGTCAGCACATTACCATCCATATCAACATCAAGTGTAATAACAGGAATATTCTTATGCATCAGTGAAAAAATCATAGGTAAATTCTCCTAGTATTAGTTGTTCATGAGTTGTTTGACGCACGTTTCATAATATACCTTGTGTGCTTCAAGATTATATATGCTGCGACGTTCATAATCAGGACAATAGAATGGGGCTATTTCTTTATCGATCCACACATCTCCACATTTCACACTGATCATATCTTTACCATCTTGGGAGAAATGATCATATTCAATATATTCACCATCTTTTAGAATAACGCTATACAGAAAAGTCGCCCTGTATCTTTTCCTTTCAGAGGATACTTGAGTATGGTTAAAAGAAACTTTCATATTCTCTATTCGGACTCTGTATTCCATTAATCTAAATAAATATTCGGGCATCCTTCGGTTTCCAAGTTCCCATTCCTGCACAGTTCTGTAGGGTATCCCAAAATAATCCGAAAATTCTCGTCTGTTCATTCCGGTAGAGCCTCTCAATTCAATCAATTCTTGCCTGGAATCCATAGATTATCCCTTCTTTACATATATAATGTAATAACATAATACTATACTCAATGAGTATAGTCAACCTTTGGAATAATTAGTGTCCTTTAATTTAAAAGGTAAATAGGAAGCCTTGTAGTAGACTTCCTATAAAAAATAATTCCATTATTATACAATCAATTCTTCACCAACATCTTTTCCTGAACAGCTCTAATTTCATCAAAAGAATAATCAAATAATTCTGCTATCTCTTCCGGTGTTTTGCCATTTTTCAACATAATTGAAATAACATTAGCTCGTTCAGACATTGTTGCCTTATCCCAAATCAAATCGCCAATCCCTTGCACAGTATCGACCTCCTCATTAATGTCCTCTATAGGTGTCCCGATCCGGCTGATTATCTTATCACGGTTATTAGTTAATACTCCCTTAAGATAATCAAAGATCTCAACGCTGCTATCAGCGTCGGTATCAAGCCTGATCAATACAACTTCAATCAGATCATAATTAGTTATATCTTCTTCTACTGTACCATAAAAATCTTCCTTTGTCAGCTTATATCTGCTGATAGTGTTCTTGAATTTCTTTGGAATCTTTGAGTCATAACACAACCATATGGAGTAAACCTTCTGCAACACACCGTAATTCGTCTCTTTCGTCAGTTCCCCAAGCTGCCTTGAAAGGCTTCTTGCCGAATAATATATACTTCGCTTAATCAACGGATACCCGGGGGAATAGGAACCTTGCGCTTCAAAATCAATGAACAATTGAATGTTAAGCTCAGTCCGTTTATCCTCAGGTAATGCAGCTTTAAAATGGACATCAAATAACACATTCTTGTCAGATACTGATTTCAGATCAGTGTCAATCTGAGTTACTCTGACATCATCAGTCTTAGGATAATCGCTTACCGCTTCTACCTTCGATATGCTGGCCTCATCAATAAGATCAATTATCTCATCCAACGATAAACCTTCGTACTCTTCAATCGTTTCCTTTAGAACCGGCGCAAGTATCTCTTTGTTAAGGAATAAATCATGACACTTTTCGTCCATCAAGTCCTTAACTTCACTTATCTTATCAAGTAATATATCTGTCTCTTTTTTCAATGAATACCTCCCTAAAACTACAGGACGTATCATAATATCCGGATATAATGTACATGCTGTGATTAATATAAAAATTGTCTGATCCACCAAACAACATCGACTTATGGAAAGTGTAGCACACATCACTTACTTTGACAATATCCGTAATGCATAAAAATTCATTGCAATCATTGTAAAAAATGCTGTATCAAAATCAATGTATTACCATAATATAGAAACGGCTTTGTGCATGTTGTACAAATAGCATTAGTTAGCACCACTTAACCCATCATTTATAAAAATGGAAAGCCTCGTTGAAAACTTCCCATCCTTTATTCATCTGTAGCTAATTGTTAAGACAACATATATTGGTAATAATCACCATGGTAATAACTTCTGAATTCTTCCAAGCAAGCTATGAGACTTCCTATAAGATTCTAGTTGTTCATCCAGATTCTTAAGTAACTGTTCACATAAATTATTAAAACGCTGCACTTCATCATCATTTTTAAATTCAAACTTCTGTATTAAAGCATCAACCTGATCGTTAAATCTTCTATGTAATTCTGCTTTGTTATTAAGTTTCTTCGTCTCTAACTGATATGCTGCAAAAAGACTCCTTGAATAGATGTCTACCACAGCATCCAATACGTTTTGTGTAATACCTATGCAGACATTTGCAAGACTATCTACAATATGAGCGGCTGTTTCACCGGCAAGCTGCAATTCTAATGCTTTAAAATCCCCATTGTTTGCATATTTTATTAAATTATATGATGTTCCTTGAATATTATTGTCGGGCAACTTGTTGTCTGACATATTGATTTCTGATATATAATTATCCGGCATATTATTGATCTCCTATATCATCAAATTCTATTAATTTTAGTGATCTGATTGGCTCGTTCCCTGGCAGAGTGAATAATCCGAGAAATTTCTTACTTTCTTTTTTCCTGATATTATCATATTCTTCTGTCAACTTTTTTATTGTATCCTTTTTGCCAAGTGAAAATTTTTCTCCTAGATTTTCAGCTGTTCTTACATGCTTCATTAGTTCATTTGTCATCTTGGATTTTTTATTTAATTCCATCTTCATTTTATTCATATTGCTTTTTAATTTTGAAGAATTCGAATTATATATAGAGATGCGTTCAGGACATTTTTTAATATATGAATCGCAATATTTCGATTTCATAAACCAAAAACCTACCCACTTATTTTTATAACCAATGTCCTTGTCGTCCGGTTTTTCGTAATAAATGTTTTCCTGATAGTTACCATCATCATGGTACTGACCAATATAATTAATAGCTTCATTCATTTCATTAAATTCATGTACAATACGGTTGTATTCATTCACAATATTATTATACGATATCTGTTCTTTTTCTAGATCACCCATATTAATGAATAATTCAAAAAAACGATTAAATCTAAACATAAAATAATCATAAATCGTACAAAATATGAAATATATTCCGATACTCAATACAATCCCAATAATACATCCAACTATGCCAGGCTGCATGCCATTAACAAATACGAAAATAACATATATAATACTATATATCGCATTAATTATGCAAAAATTCGTAATCTTTGAATTTTTATCGTTTAATTCATAATACTCCCTTTTTATTGCTTCCCTTGCAGAAAATATATTTATAATCACAAACTCCAATAAAATATATATTCCGGAAAAACTCCATACAGTCAGATGATTTTCAGGATCTTTTAACAATATGTTTATAAGATACCCTGTATGCATTGCCGATGCAAGTGCAAATATAATAGCTGATATCAATATGATTTTGTATTTTTGAATGATTTTAATTCTAAGTTCAGTACTATTCATGTGCTTTTGTCCTTTCAAATAATTGCATACATAAAACAACTAGAATATTTAATCATCTGCTTCCAGAAGATTCTTAATATATTTGATCTGGTGCATGTAATTGATCTCTTCATCTCCGTTTGGACGGAATGAACCTCTTAATATACCAATAACCTTACCGTTTTTCATACTAATAACGGGAGATCCGGAATTACCACTCTTTGCTTCTATGTTAAGAAGTGATATATCAATATTATTAACTTTCTGATTTGATGCCACCCTGCCCTTGGTAACACTGCAGTTGAGTTCAAGAACGTCATCATTTACAATGCTGCCAAATGGATATCCAAATATCTCTACTTCTTCTCCAATACCTGGTTTGTCTCTATCAAAATCAATCTCGGCATAATGAAAATCAGTTCCCTGTATTTTTATAATTGCAATATCTAATTCGTCAGAAGCACAAACATACTCGGCTCTATATATCTCATATTTGTCATTCTTCCTATTCACTTTTACATACATTTCTTTTGCATCTTCTATAACATGATTGCAAGTTACAATATACCCATTATCAGAGCACAGGAAACCCGAACCTTCTCCTATATTAGTCTGAATAAAAACAACACACAGAGGAATATCTTCTTTTTTGTCAAGAAGAGGATTAACAAAATATTCAGTCATACCATTAAAGCGAATCTTACTTTTATCCATAATCTGTTCTTCATATGCATCTTTCAAATCAATACATCCATCAACAACAATAGAAATATATGTTTCAATCATATATAAATATTTAAAAATATCTTCTTCATCGTCAAAATTATAATTTATATCATCATAATATCTAAAATCAATTCCAAAATAAAAAATCATATTAGCATACATTTTTACAAATGGCTCTGCTATAGGATTTGATTTATAATATCTGCATAATATATCTAAAGAATCAGGAGATGTCTCCAAAAAAACTTCATCGTTAATCACTTCGTTCTGAACCCAATCACAATATTCATCTGAATCCAATTTTAATAGTAATTCTTCGTCAAAAATGTAATTCATGAATTCGACTTCTTTATTTGATATCCTATTATCAGTAGCAGATAAAAAACCCAAATAACGAAGTATGTCATATTGTAACAAGTCAGAAAATAATCTTGGTGAACCATCAGAATATGTCCCAAAATCATATCCTAACTCTTTCAAATCAATATTGTTACCATATGTACATAATAATTTATACATTTGCTTAGTTACCGGATGAAGTTTTTCCGGATTGATTTTTTCGTTATTAGAAAATGGGTTAAAACTTTTAATAAAATCAAACATTTGAATTCCTCCTGTAAATGTTTTATATTTGAATCAATAAACAATATAAGTAATGTTTCAAAAATTAACAATCTCGCTTTTTTATGTATTATTGCATAACTCGACTGATAAAAATATATAATCATAATAAATAAAATAATATTAGATATTATTTTAGAAGAAAAACTAAAATCATAACAACAAGACCTATTGTATTTACAATTCCAAAAGATAAAGATACTGTAAATAGCTTTTTATAATTTTGATCTATTAGCGATCGATCTGTTTTTTTCAGCGAATTGATTGTAGTAGTATTTTCTTCAGTATATTTTTCTACCTTTTGGACTTGCTCTGTATTGCAATTATCCGAAACATTAAATGATTTTGCATTTATAATTTCCATTATTTGATTATTATTCTCAGCTATCAGTGTTTCTATTTCTTGCATCTTTGAAATCAACTGACTTTGATCAATTGGTGAAGTTGTTATAGATTTCATATAGTTATTTTGTTTTTTTGAGAAAAAATCATCTAAATTTGAGTCTTTTAATTTATACTCTTGTGATTTAATCTCATTTGCTGGTGTTTTACATGAGGATAACGTTTTTTTAGATAATTCTTCAATTGTCGATAATTTTTTTTCATATTTTGAAAATTTCGAGTTAATTTTTTTGATTAATTCAATATTTTTACTATTAGTAATATTTTCTGTTTCTGTGTGATCTAACAATAATTGCTCTATAGCAAATTGGAAATCATTTATTAACTTTGACAAATTCTTAATGTTATCATTTATATTATCATTTATTTCCTTATTACTATCATTTATTGTATCAATAATATTGTCAAAATCATCTTCATTGTCATTAGTTTTCAAATTATCCTTTAATTGTACAAGCTTTCCGTCAATAGATGAGGAAAAGCTTATTATATCTTTTGTGTTTTTTTCATTAAATGATTCAATCTCTTTGCTTATTTTTGATAATTCAGTAGAAAGATCTTTGTTTAATGGAGATACAACATACTCATCAAGAAGTTCTTTTACTTCAATTTTAGCTTTGGCATTAATTGTCGTTTTCATGAATACCACCTGTCACTTTTTGATAATCTTTATCTAATACACCTAGAAATAAAATCAATAGAAATTTGTACGCAGTGTTCCTTGTTTCATTTATTTGCAAGACAATATTATTTCTTTGTTTAATGTAGGCTTTTTTTGCATATTCCAAATACGTATTTAGTGTATTTAAATCTTGTTCTCTTTTTTGCTCTATATCTTTCTTAACTTTATGCAATTCTAAAATCTCACTTTCAAGTGTTATTATTTCCATCTGATATTTATGTTTTTTATGTTCAAATTTTCTAATAATGGCACTTATACGATTTATCTCTTGCTTTTTTTCATTTATGATTGTTTTAATCTCATTAATATATTTTTCTGTATAATTTTTTTTAAAATATATATTAATATTTTCTTGTATTTTATTACATATGGTTTCTAAACTTTTTAACGAAACTTTTTCTTTTTTTGAAAAAAAGCTCTGTTTCTTAGGATATATACTGTTTTGTTCTTCAAGAATAAATTCGTATGCCTTCATTTCAATATCTCCAGGATTCAGGATAATATCAATATTCGTTTTTCTTATATTATCATTTAGGTTTTTAATAAAATGTTCAACCGAAACAAAAATGAAGTCCCTCATAAAACTAAGAGTGTCTTGTTTGTTGTCTTTCAAATAAATATCACCATCTTTTCCAGATGAATAAAGCGTTTCTTTTAAAATATACCGTTTGGTTTTACTATAAAGTTCTGAGATACCAGAAGATAATAGAGATTTGAATTGATCTGAAATTCTCTCGAGTTCTTTAATTTCTGAAACTAATTCTTCTTGTTCACTATATTCATCACTCAACTTCTCAATATCCCTAATTGTACAATTAATCATATTATTTTTATGCCATTTTTTTGTATTCAAATCAGTTATTTCATTATCTATACGCTGGATTTCATCCTCGCCATAGTTTTTAATTATAATTTTAAGATCCATCAAAGCTGATTTTAGTTTTTCACCTTTGTGACCTATAATTGATTTTCGAAGATCTGCCAAAACTCTATCCTTTGTATCTATTATTTCTTTTCTATCATTTTTATTCTTAATTTCATCATTGCATAATTTTGTAAGTGAATCACCTACATCAATAGGATAAACTTCTGTTCTATTATTTTCGCCAAGTATCTTCCTTATTTCTTTTTTATATGAATCATTTACATAGTCATAGAAATTACTGGTGTGTTTTGCCGTTCTTGTTATAAAGTACTGTTTTGTTGTACCATCATTGTAAGCATGAGTGATAACTAAAATAAACCTATGTTCCATGTTCTTCCACTCCATATGATTAGGCAACACAAGTGTTTCAAGAGATTGAATTTCATTAGAACGACAAGCAATAATACATACTGAAGAGATGGGGATAAATTTTGTCATTAAACTTTGAACATGAATGTCTTCCCTATGGTTTCTACTTTCTATTCCAGGCATATCCATAATCGAAATACTATCTGTAGTTGAATCATGAATAAAATATTTTTTGGGAATATAGACATACAAAATATTGTTCGAAGATACTATGTTATTTTCTACTTGCTGTCTAATATTATCAAGCTGAATTATCATTCCTTTCTTATCATAGTGCTGTATTTCCCTTGTAATTGAATTAATAGATGTCAAAGCAAAACCATATTGATTATTAGTTGATTTTGAGTAAATAATAGCTGTTGAAGTTGAGGAGTTCCCTCTAGGAACTCCAGCCCTCAATGTTTCATATACTTCAGAGAAACGCTCTGGTTTTAAACCAATCATATTAAGAATTAATGTTGTTTTACCGACCTGAGACTTACCATAAATCGTAACCAAATGAGTTTCTTTAGTATTTTCGTATCTTACAAAACGATTATTCTTCGTACAAATCAGATCATTTTTTATCATTTCAAACGATTCTCGCTGCCATTCATCTTTTTTAAGAAAAAATTGATCCCATTCCATGTACATTATCTTTATACCTCTCTATAATTTCATCAAGCAAATGCAAAGTAAATTTCACTTCATCTTTAGCATTATAAGCATATATTATTTTTTTTCCATCGCCACCCAATTCAGTGAGATTATCTTCAATTCTATCTCGAATTGCTTCCATGAAAGTATCGAACTTTTTAAGTGCATTTTCTTTTAAATCATCATATATTCCATTAACGGTCAAACGTGCAGATGAAAAATCATCACGTTGCATTCTGTTTAAATCTTTCATTATAACAGTTACTGCCCCGGCACCAACCATAGCAATAGCAGATACAGTAGCAACAGGTACGGCCACCTTGAGCGATGATGCAATCTTCGTAACAAGATTGATTGAACCATCACCAATTAAATCAATTCCCATTATTCCAGCCATTCCAGCCACAAATTTTTTTGAAGATTTTGCACCATTAAACACATTATCAGGAACTAATTCTGTTTGAGATGGTTCATAATAACTCAATCCTAAGTTTTCAGCAACTCCATTATATGTTTCTAAACTGTAAAAGTATGTACCCATTTCTGCAACTGCACCTAATACTTTTTTGGGGTTTGTGCTTCTTAGAGTAAAATTATTATTATTTTGACCGTTGTCAGCCAAAAGGTTACAAACATCTCCAACCATCGCTTGAGTATTTTCTCCATCTGTAAGAAGAAGTGTTTTACCATTTTCCTTTTTTGTATCAATCAATCGGCTCATCTGTGTTTTGTTTTCCAATCTATCCAAAGCATTAAGTGAACGTTTTAAAGCTAAACCCAAGTGTTTATTTGGCAAATAACAATCTCCGTTATATTTTAATGATTTTTCAATAATTTCCCTTGTTTCTGTGAATTGCTCTTTCACATTACTCCCAAATATTGTTCGTTTTAAATTTTTAAGTTTAGGGCGTTCTGTAAAGAGCTGTTCTAGCATTTTCCCACTTTCACCTTTTGCTATTTCAAATTCATCATTTAGATTCTCCTCGAACTCCTTTTTCTTTTTTTCAACCGCTTTATCGAATGCTTTAAGCATTGCATGTTCATGATATTCCTTCATTTCAAAACTGCTATCATTATTTAAAATACTCAAAATTGCATATAAGCTATCTTTGATATTACGAATTTCCTTGTATAAATATTCACTATTTTTCTTAAATTGTTGTGTTTCTCTGTATACATATTTTTCAAGTGCATCTTTAAAATTTTCAATCCAAGTTTTATTCTTTTTTTCATCCGTATAAGAACCAACGCATACTACTCTATCGCTTTCATTCATAGAAATTTTTAGCGTTTCTATACAGGTTTTTTTCACTTCTGCATTATCATCAGGACTTCCGTCAGATCCTGATATGACATAAACAAGATTCTTTCCAAACTTATCTTCTATCCTTTTTAGATAATTTTCATTATCAGCATTTGAAAAACTAGTCTCATTAAAAACAAAAACAGCTGCATCAGAAGAATTAACAGAAAATTCTATAAGATTATTCCAGTAATCATTCTTTTTTTCAAAGCCCGGCAATAGCATAAAAGATATACCTTCATTATAAGTATGACTATAAGGAACAAACAATTCCAAATACATTATTTTAGAGTCTTCACCTCTCGAAACACTATGATATTCATCCGCTGATAATTCAACATTACTTTGACAATACTCTCCATTACTATTCTTATCTATTTTTATTGCATACATTTTTGGAGTCGCAATGTCTTTTTTTTCAGTGATAAGGACAGGAATTCTTTCACCTCTGCCTCTTGTCGGATCAAGAAATTTATTATCTAAATTATAAAAGTTTCTCATTAACGTTGTTTTTCCTGCGCCTTGTAAACCTGAAACACAAATGAGTTTTTTGTTGTACATCATTGATGAAATGAATAATTTTCTAATAAAACCGAAAATACCCTCCGCATATGTATATGCATCTTTTGTGTTTTCATCACTTCGAAGATAATCTGTATAAGATAATATCTTCATACAATGTTCTGTTATGTTTTGAATTTCTATAATTGAAATCATCTTTCTTTTCTCCTTTTAAATTTTTTAATATCAATAGAGGAAATTATTTTATCCTTTATTTCTGGAAAACAGTATAATACTACAGCTATGATAATACATATCACCATTATTTTTTTATTAAGCGGCAATTTTATTTTGTTTGTTTTGTTTTCATTCATACGTAAAATCTCCATGTTAATTATTTCAATATTATTAACACATTAGTAATCATTATAATTAGACACATGTCCGTTTATTCATTTATATTTTTTAAAATTTTACACCCCACCCGTCAATTCAATTTTCAACTTATACAAATTCAATCAAAAAAAGACGGTCCAAATCGCAATTAACAATTTGTTCCGTCTTTATTAACAATTTATTAACATTTCATGATCAATCATAAAACTTCACAAAACCATCATCCCCTGATCGTCTTAACCTCACTGTAGGGACTCTTCACCTTCTTGCCGTTCACATTCTTATAGGTTTTGACACATATTTTATATACACAGTTGCTTTTATTGTAGATCAGTTTGAATGTGTTCTTATTCTTTTTTATTCCTGTGCTTTCAAGTTTGATCTTAATCTTCTTTTTGCCTTTACAGCTGTATATCTCAATATCGGTGCCCTGGTACCGCTTCAGTGTTATGATGATACACTTTCTGCCCTTTAGTGTTCTACCCTTCTTAAGCTTGAAGGTTGGCTTGATTATTGATGTTAATGTATGTTGTGATGTAGGAGTCTCATCCGGAGTTTCTGTTTGCTTGGCTGTCTGCTCAGGTGCCCGTGAAGGTGATGGCGATACGTCCGTGGTGGGCATGGACGTTGTTTGTGTAGGTGTGGCTGACGTTGCTATTTCCTTCGTTGGAGTAGGTGTTGCAGAAGCAGTTGTTTCATTTGTCGAAACAGGTGATACTGATGGTCTGGCAGACTGTATTACAGACGGGCTGACCGAAGGTGTGACTATCACACTAGGTGTCGCAGTTGGCGAAGGCCTTTCTGTCACTTTTGGAGTTGTAGTAGATGAAGGTCTTTCTGTTGCCCTAGGTGTCGTTGTCGGCACAGGATATAATGTTGCAGTCGGTGTAGCTGTCTTTATAGGTTTAGCAGTTGCCGTCGGGTTAGGCGAGATGTCATCAACAGAATTCACAAGCTTAATCTCACCAAAATGTCCGGGATTCGACCACAGATCCCTATATTCGGTAAGAAACTTCCATTCATTCTGCCTCTTACCATCCGAACAGTCGAATATACTTATGTCAAATCCTATTATTTTGCCGGCAGTTATTTCATTCTTTTTATTCCAAGGAATGCTGAATTCCATAATGTATCCGTCATTCATTATTCTGGCCGAGGATATGATACCTGAATATGCATTAATGGCATAATCTCTTCCTGCCGAAAAGACTTTGCTTTTTGTATATTCGGAATCGAATCCACTCAGACGATATTGAAAAGCATCTTCATTATCCATATAATTAGTTTCTTTGCTGTTATCTTCATCCAGATAGATATCTCCGCCATCACGTTCCCAATTGTTCCCTGACGATGAATCGAACTCTGAATCTTTAACCCGCTCCAGTACATATAGATTATCTTCGTCCCATGCAAGATTAACAATTGCAATCACCGAACCATTAGTATCTCTTATAGCATAATTAGGCAGGCTCTTCCATGCTTCATCAACCAACCCATCCGGATCAATAACAGTTGATACCCTAAGTGCCGCCGGAACTCTATCTGATATATCCATGCTGTCGATATCTAGTGGCTCGAGAGTAGGTGCCGGTGTTGCAGTAGGTGCCGGTGTTGCTGTAGATTCCTGTGTTGGCGCCGGTGTTGTTGAAGGGTTCGGAGTTGACGTTGCTGTAGATGCGGGTGTTGCTGTAGGCGTTGCTGTTGGTTCCGGCGTAACCTCCTGTCTGATCCCGTCAACAATAACGTATGGTTTTAATTCTATATCGCCACCACATATAGACAGGTCTGCTGTCTTCCAGCTTGTATCTTCCTCAGGATATAATAAGTCAGCAGTAACACCGTTAAATGCATAATCACAGAATGTAGGGCATGATCCTTCAAAGTAAATTTTCTTAAGACCGCTACAACTGTTAAAACTGCCTTCATCAACTATTAATACTCCTGATGGAACAACAATTGTTTCAAGAAGCGAACAGCCTGTAAAACAGCAGATCGGAACTATATCAATTCCTTTAGGTAGATTAGCCTTTTTGAGACTACTACACCCATCAAATACCCAATTTCCAATAAAATATACACTGTCGGGAATGTGTATTTCTTCAAGCGCCCTACACTCAAAGAATGTATAATCTACTATCTTTTCCAATGTGTCGGGAAGTTCAACCTCTTTTAGCATATATAAGTATTCAAAACCTGCTATTGAAGTTATCCCTTCACTAACAGTTATTTTCTTAATTGAAGTTCTGTACTTTTGTTTCCATTGCTGATCGCAATAGATCTCTCCTTCTCCTTCTATTGCAAGTGTTCCGTCTGAATACAGAGTCCATGTTGCGCCGCAATTGCCGGTAGCAATTACTGTTACGTCTTCTTTTGCATAAGCAATAACTCCATTGAGGGTAAGGCTGCCTTCGGATGATAACATAACAGATATAACGATGAGCATTGATATTATTCCGGAGATCATTCTATATTTTTTTGATATTTTCAACTTGATTACCCTCCCCTATGTGTCAATTCATTCATACTAAGATACAAGAGCAAAGGGTTTCAGTCATTAGCGAAGCTTTTTTATCACCACCCTAACAACAGATACCGTACTTGCCCTAACAGAGATTAACCTGTTTCAAGAACATAAAGCCCAAAGCGTGAAATATCTACTCACACCTGCAACGATATCTCTACCATCTCATTCAGTGAATACATATCACCCTCTGAGAAACTTGAGATCATTAGAAAATCACTTCTGTATGATTCGGATATCGGAGCCATGCCGCATTTTAACAATATGGAGTCCGCAGTACTGATAAAATAATTGATAGCTTCATTCTGATCATATTTTTCAGGATCATTCTCCATCATCTTAAAATATCTTTTTTGCACGATATAATGAATCAACGGAAGTATATCTTCTCTTCCGATAAGCCGACATCTCTGATTCCTGTTCTTAATATTATACAACAGTACTTTCTTGCATTCATCTGTTTTTTTGTTCTTTGGGATCTTACCGTATTCACATATAGCTTCATATACGTCTTCAGGACAATCTTCGTCATCTTTACAGGATTCAAGTTTGGCCAGCCATCCTCTTAGTCTCATCCACTCGGCTTTTTGTGAACCGATATTAAGTATGTCGGACAGGTATTTATCAGACATAAATGATATGCCGTCCTTCTTGAATCCGGCAACTTTTTCAATGCATTCTGTGTCTTCTTTTTTATTTGCAGCTGCATACATCTCACGTATCAGATCGGCATTATTTTTTTCACTGTATACGATATTATAACATCTTTTTATACTGTCGAACAAAGATTCATAGGATTTTCCGGAATTACTTCTTTTCAGATGTCTGATATAATCCGATATATCTTTTTTTGTTCCCTGACGATTGTTTGTAATCTTCCATTCATCATAATCGATACTTTTCAGTAATGTAATGAGCTCATCCTCATTAACTTTTTTTATGTGATTAATTATCTCGTCACGAAGTAGTATAAAATAATCAAGAACAGTCTTACTGTAACCCTTGAACAGTTGCTTGTTTTCGAGCATCCAGTGCAGAAAATCTTCCGGTGCAAGTCCTTTATTTATCTCGAATGACTTCAACAATACGTCTGTATGATTTTCTTGTACATATGACTGTTCGCCGCCCATATTTGCCTCGAATACCTGTATCATATCGGAACATTTTTCGTATGACAGGTGATTATTAATGCCATACATGTATATTATCTCCTGATAATCATTAACCTGAAATGTCGGCTGCATCAGGCCGTTAACCATATAATCTTTTGTTTCTTCCATAGAGAATCCGAGAGTGAGAGCTATCTTATACATCATATCTCTTTTGGGCGGAATGTGCTCATCTATTCCAAACCATTTGCGCAGAGTCCTTGAATTGGCAATGTGTTTTCCCTTATATGCTTTGTTAAAATTATGATAAGCATTCTTCCTTAATTTCATCATGTCTTCATCATCGATAACACTGTAATCAATATTTCCTTTTATGTCACTCCATTTATCGATCAGGAATATATCAAATGTTTTGAAGTCTCTCGTTCTTTCGAGTTTTTTAAATGATGACCTGATTATCATAGAATCATTAGAGGTCATTTCTTTAATATTCGTTGTATGTTTTACCATGGTTTTTTCTCCGTTTCTTTTATCAATCGAGCATTCCGATGTAATCATCGTCATTTATGTTGTTATCTTCAACTTTTTGTGGCTTTTTAGTTGGGGTTGGTTTCTTCGTTGGATTAGGTTTTTTCGTGGGTTCAGGCTTTTTAGTATATGCCGGCTTCTTCGTGGATGTCGGTTTTCTAGTTGAATCCGGTTTCTTTGTGGTGCCCGGCTTCTTCGTCACTTCAGGCTTTGTTGTTGATTTCTGCTCTTTTGTAGGCTTAGAAGTTTGAGTTGTTTCCGGGGCCTGTGTATCTTCTGAATTTTTTGTTTCCTTTGATACATTAACATTTTCATTAGTCTCACTATTATCAGTTGTATTACCACCTGCATCCTGGTGATCATTCTCAGAATTATTCATTTTATCCGAATCATCCGACACGTCAGAATTATCCCTTATGTTAGAGTTCTCCGTCATTTCAGAACTTCCTATTGTGGAGATATTAGACTCGTCTAACTCCACACTTGTAACCATATCCACTTTATCTGCTTCATTATCCGCTTCAGTATTGATAACTCTTTTCATCACAGCAAATGATACGATCAACAACACAATTATTATTGCGACATTCCTTATCGTCCTCAGTCTGTGGTATCCTTTTTCTTTTGCAAATAATATGTCAAGTTCATTTCTCAGAGTGGTCCTTGAAACTACAGTATTATTAGACTCTTTTTTTCTGATTATATTCCCTTCAGAAGACTCGATGTCGTCATTTGCTATATCGAATTGAATAATATCGGGAAGTGTATTGTCAGGATATAAGTCGGTATACAATTCGCGCACATTCTGATATCTGTCACAAGCCATGACAGCCATTCCTTTGTCTATAGCCTTTGCAATACCCGGATCAATATCGATATCCCTCATGCGAACAAGAGGTGTCACGCTGTCAGTAATAACTCTTTCGACTGATTCGGAAGGGATGATTCCTGTGATCATATAATACATTGTTGCACACAGACTGTAGATGTCAGACCAGGGACCAAGCTTACCTTTTCGACGATACTGTTCTTCGGGAGAGAATCCCCGCTTAACTGCGACTGTCATCGTCATGTCGCTTTGTTCGATTGTTCTTGCAGTACCAAAATCTATGAGCACGAGTTTTTTGTCAGCAGTTATCATTATATTATTGGCACTGATATCTTTATGAAGATAACCGGTCTCATGAATTGAAGCCATTGAACTTATGACCGGTTCCATCATTTTTAATACATCATTTGCGGAAAATGGTCCGTTTTTTTCAATATAACTGCTTATTCTTGTTCCATTGACATACTCCATAACAAGATAAGCAGTGTTATTTTCCTGAAAGAAATCTCTTACTTTTACGATTCCCGGAAGTTCTATGAATTTTGACATTATCCTTGCTTCAAGTAAGAAGGCTCTGAGTCCATCATCATAATTCGATGCATTTCTCCTGGAATGTACAGTTACTTCTGTATAATCATCCGATATGTTTCTTGACACTTCACCGACCGGATAATATTCTTTGATCGCAACTCTTAACGCAAGAACAATGTCATATGCAACATATGTTATTCCAAAGCCGCCCTGTCCGAGTACTCGACCGATAAAATATCGTTCATTAAGACAAGTGCCAGGTTTTAATTCCGATTGATCAGTAACATATGATGATTCGTCAAATGAACAGTGCAAACAAACCCCTGACTTATCAAGAGGCTTCATACAATTAATGCATCTGTCTTTGCCGGCGATCTTCATTAGTTGTCTCCTATCTGTTCATAATATTCACATTAAGGTAAAATGTGGCTTTAAACAACATCGAAACATCCATATATTTACTCATATAGAATAGTATACCACAGTCTATTTCCTTTTCAACTAATACAAATAGTTGCTGCATACCTTATCTCTTAATAATCGGTATACAGCAACTTATAATATTATATATCATTACTCTTCAATATATTTTCATGAGCAGATCAAACACTTCTTCCCCTGGAATGCAAACCCATACTTGAATATTCTGTCTTCATCAATCCCTTTGGCGATAAGATCTGCAGCGTACTGCTTCTCCTCAATCTGACGAAGTGCATTGGCAGCCGTATCAGCAAGGTCATTTTCTCCATCATATTCCTTATTATATACCTTGAATTCGATTATTACAGCCGGATCATTTATATTCTTTGGTTCAAGCACAACATCATATCTGCCGAATCCGCTTTCTCTGTTGGACTTTAATATATAGTCCTTTGCATTGTCGACCATAAGACCCAACACAAATCCGTGATAGAACTTTTCAGGTTCGCTTTCTTCGGATGGTTTGTTGCCTGTGTCGAAATAACTGAATGTATTAAGTGCCACTTTATTCATGTAGTGATTCATTGCACGCAGGTCACACTTGAACATTGCAGATATGAATTCATTAAATGAACCGTCTTTTTCAAACCATTCGGATATTATCTTTTCAAACATCTTCTTTACTTCAAAATTAGTCAGAACTAGTCTGTACACCGCATCATCTTCGGGAACATCCTGAATAATATTATCAACCTTAAGATACCCGCCGGCAAGCAACAGACTCCACACAGCATTGCGTTTTACATCTAACTGATTGAACACGATCTGTTCATCTATCACGGTTTCAATACATTCTCCACTAAGCAGTTTCTCAAAATCTTCTTTTAATCCTCTGTCGCCTTCCCTTATAAGTTTACTCACAAGCCCGTTACCGCTTGTGTTAGCCCAATGTGCACCATATTTTCTATCTTTAAGATACATTGTAACAGACCACGGATTATAGATATCCTTAACTGTCCCGAATGTGAATCCGTCATACCAATACTTTACTTTGGCTTTTTCTTCTTCAGGTATGCCCTGTTCATCAATAGCATCAAATACTTCTTCCTCAGTGAATCCAAAAGCTGTGACATACTCATCTGATGTTGTAGTTACAACGTTAAGATTATTAAGGTCAGAAAATATTGATTCTTTACTTACTCTTGTGATTCCTGTCATGATTCCGCGTTCCATTGACGGATTGGTCTTGAACGTGTTGTTGAACAAAGCTCTTGTATATAAAACCAATTCATCAAAGAATCCATGTACATAAGCTTCCTGTAAAGGAGTGTCGTATTCATCAAGAATAATAATGCATTTTTTTTCATAATATCTGTTGAGATATTCACATAACCTATTCAATGACAATGCTGCAGTATAGTCATCCATATCAGCCTTAATACCGGAATAATACTCCCTATTGTTATCAGTGAACTTTGGATCATCCATAATGTAATGATATTCATCATATAAACCGCATATTAATTCATTAATGTTTTTTCTTGTCTGTTCATAGTTTTTCTGTTTAACTCCGGCAAATGACAGGAAGATGACAGGATAGGTTCCCTGAAGCTTGCGAAGAGTCTCGTCTTTCCACACATCAAGTCCTTCAAACAAGTCACTTCTGCCTTCATATTTGTTAGAAAAGAAACATTTCAGCATGGTCATATTAAGCGTTTTTCCAAATCTCCTAGGGCGTGTTATAAGGGTCACATCATCGTGTGAATCCCACCATTCTTTAATGAATGATGTCTTATCAACATAGAAAGAATTAGTCTTGATAATCTTTTCATAATCCTGTATCCCTATAGACACTACTCTTGCCATACTGAATCCATCCTTCCAATATATACTATACATATAATATCACATATGTATTACATGCGCAAGGTTATTTCAATCATTTCCTATTTGCCTTAATCCTTCATATATGGTAAGATATATTGATATGAGAATTGTCGCAGGGCAATTCCGCACTTACTATCAAAGAAACGGAGGAACTTAAAAATGTCTGAAAATGTATATGACATACTTATGGAACGTGGCTTTATCGAACAGGCTACACATCCCGACGAGATCAGGGAAATGCTTGGAAAGGAGTCCGTTACATTTTATATAGGCTTTGATGCAACTGCCGACAGTCTTACTGCCGGTCATTTCCTTACTATTATGGCTATGATGCATATGCAGCGTGCCGGTCACAGACCTATCGCACTTCTTGGAGGCGGTACTACAATGATCGGTGATCCGAGCGGCAAGTCTGATATGCGTAAGGTTATGACCAAGGAAACTATCGATCATAATGCGAAGAGATTCGCTGAGCAGTTGTCACGATTCATCACATTTGATGATGACAAGGCTATAATCGCCAACAATGCCGACTGGCTTCTTGATCTTAATTATGTGGAATTCCTTAGGGAAGTCGGAGTTCATTTCTCGGTAAATAAGATGCTTGCTGCCGAATGTTACAAGCAGCGTATGGAAAAAGGACTTACCTTCTTCGAATTCAACTACATGATCATGCAGTCTTATGACTTCCTTAAGCTTAATCAGATGTATGGATGTAACCTTGAGCTCGGTGGTAATGACCAGTGGTCGAATATTATCGGCGGTGTTAATCTTATCCGTACCAAGGAAAGTAAGCCGGCTTACGGTCTTACATTCAAGCTTCTTACAACAAGTGAGGGCATCAAGATGGGTAAGACCATGAAGGGTGCTGTATGGCTTGATCCGGAAAAGACAAGTCCGTACGAATTCTTCCAGTACTGGCGCAACATTGAGGATGTCAAGGTTGAAGAATGCCTTGGCCTTCTCACATTCCTTCCTATGGATGAAGTAAGAAGACTCGGTGCTCTTAAAGATGCCGAGATCAATAAGGCAAAGGAAGTTCTTGCATACGAAGTGACCAAGATCGTTCATGGTGAAGAAGAAGCAAAGAAAGCTCTCGAGGCTTCCAAGTCATTGTTCGGCGGAGCAATGGATACGAGTGATATTCCAACCACAACCTATCCTGCAGCCAAGTTTGATGAGGGAATCGATATACTTACTCTTCTTTGCGACGGTAAGCTCTGTGGCAGTCGTGGAGATGCAAGACGTAATGTTACACAGGGCGGTGTAACTGTTAATGATGAGAAATGTACTGATTTTACAAGAGTATTTTCCACAAGTGACCTTAACAGCGATGGTGCTCTTCTTATCAAGCGAGGCAAGAAGGCGTTCCACCTGTACAAGCCGGAGTAAAAGGAGGTAGCGTATCATGCCATGGTGTCCAAAATGCAGAAATGAATACCGCGCAGGCATCACCACATGTGCCGATTGCGGTGTGGATCTTGTTGAAGATCTTTCCGTTATTGATGATGACGAGAAAAATTACGAAGTGCTGTTCATAACACCTGAAGCAGAACTTGCGGAAAAATTCGCGGAATACCTTGAGTATTCCGGCATTAACAGATATAAAGTAACTGATAATTCTGAAGATTCTAATAATGATTCTGAAGAAGGTGCAGAAACTTCTTCTGTTAAGGAATCATATTTTGATGCAGATGTTGAATATAAGATACTTGTTCATCCTTCCGATTATGAAGCAGCAAGGAAGCTGTATGTCGGTTTTGCACTTACGGAATCAACTAATGCTTCCGGCGGTTCATGCCAAAATTCCGGTGACGCTGATTTTTCAGATCAGGTTGAATCAGGAGATAATGAAACTTCCGACATGGAAGAGATTGACGATATCATCAAGTCATTTGAAACAGATGAAACAGGTAAAGCTGATCCTTCTACAATCGATGATTCAGAAGAACCTGTCGAGATAGGTCCTGATCATCCGGACATTATCGAACCTGACGAGATAATCGAACAGTATGAAGAAGAAAATGAGATGTTCGAGGCATCCTCTTCCACTTATGTAAGAAAGTCCGACAGATACAAAGAATACAAATCAAGCGCATATACCTGTATGTTATGCGGTGCTGTCGGTATTATATTCACTGTGCTTAATATGTTGGAAGTAATAACATTATTTTCGAGTCTCTTCAGCGAGATCGTCATGCTTGTGATGTTTGCATTATTCGTTCTCGGAGGTATATATCTCCTTATCAAGTCCAACGGTATAAAAGACGGGATCAAGGATGAGGAAGACAAAGAGAAAAAAGTTAAAACTTGGTTATCGATAAATGTTACACCTGAGTATGTACGAGGATTAAAATTTGACAATGTTCAGGATGAAGTTAATTACCTGAATTATTGTAAGACGATACGTGAGCACATCTTAAAAGATATTCCGGATGCTCCGGTCGATATGGTTGATTCTCTGATTGAAGATCATCTTTCGGAACTTGAAGGATAGGAAAATTTTACCGGGCAGGGATAATTATCCCTGTCCGGTTTCTTATCTCATAAGCCTGAATTTTGTAGCGATCCTATATATTCTTACACCCATCGGGAACTCGTATATCTCTTCTTTTGTGGCGCCGCCAAGCTTCAGATACAGCACAAAATATGCAATTACAGCAACTGCAAGAGCTGCGATCACAAGCACCATATTGTGCGGCCATACGAAGTATACTCCATAGAATAATCCGCCAGATATCAATCCCATAATTGCAGATGCGATAAATGGAATGATAAATGTATGCTTTATCTCCTGTCTGTACGATACGTACTTGTATATTGACATCATATTAAGAGTCGAGGTAACGAGCGGGAATACTACATTTCCAATTACAAGCGCGTATACGCCGATGTCGGTAAAGTATAACAATAGGAATACCACCACAATGTGAACCGCGAGTGCGATAGCCGAATGTATAACGGGAAGCCTCATCTTATCGATTCCCTGAAGGACCGCACCGCTTATATTGGACACGGCATATAGTACGATCGCAATACTCCCAACCGAGAGAAGTATTCCTCCCGTAACATAATCCTGTCCCGGATATAACATCTTAAGTATTGGTTGTCCGAGCACGGAAAGCCCTATAAAGCATGGAAATGCTATCAGCATATTGAACTTTATCCCAAGATGTATCTTACCTTTGACATCATCATAATCTTTTATTGCATACGAAGAAGATATACTTGGTAAGATTGATGAAGACATTGCAGTTGCAATTGCTATCGGTACACTAAGAAGAAGCCTGTATTTGGTGCTGTAGAGACCTGTTGCGGTCTTTACGGCAAGATCATCCATTCCTTTTATCGAACCGATGCTTCCAAGCATTGAATAATCTATGATTCCGCTTATCTGGTATACCGTCTGACTGAGAATGATCGGCAGTGCCGTAAGAATTATGCTGCGGTATATATTGACATACGAGTCATTTTTACCTGTCTTATCTCTTCTTGCGATCCGAAGTAAAGTAGGACGATATAAAATATACACAAGTAAAAGGAACATAAGACCGGATATTGCGCCGAACAATGTTCCCATCGTACCGCCGGCAGCTCCCCATCCGGCAAGTCTTTGCGACAGATTATGTGCCTGCATAAGAGAATATGCGGCATATATACTCACGACGGCATTAACGATCTGTTCGATTATCTGTGATATTGCGGTTGGGATCATTGTCTTCTTTCCCTGGAAGAGACCGCGAAGCACACCCATTATCGCAACAATGAATACAGTCGGCGCCAGAACGCGTAGAGGAAGCGCAAGTCCAGTATACTTTCCGCTTGCAATATGCGCTTCAAAATAATCAGCACCGAAGAACAATACCGATGCCGCTATTCCACCCATACATGCCGCGAATATCATCGCACATCTGAAGGTTTTTAATATATTCCTGTTCTCGCGTTTGATATGTTTTGCAGATATGATCTTAGACATGGCAAGAGGAAGACTGTAAGAAGATATTATAAGAACCACATCATATATTTCGAACGCAACAGAATATATACCATTTCCTTCCTCGCCTATAATATTCGACATGGGGAAACGGTATATCATTCCGATTATTCGCACCAACAGGGACGCGGCCGCAAGGATCGTGCCCTGTTTTATATAATTATCTTTCTTTCCACTACCGGACATTCTATCATACCTGCTATTCTGCGTTACTTTATGCCAAGTTATTACTTGGTCTTCTTTGAGATCGTAAGTTTGGAATCATTATCCGGGAATAATGCAACGTAAGTCTTGCCCGGATTGATGACAAGCTCGTTGCCATCTTCGGTGTAATACTTCATGAATTTCTTCTTCTCATGCTTTTCCCATGTGATATTGATTGCTTTACCATTGGTAATATATTTACCTTTTCCGGTAGCGTTCTCAAAGTTGATCGTTCTGTAATCCTTCGGATGTCCCTTAACTATAGGTTCATCATCAACGTATTGAATGATCAGGTTTTTGAATGCAAGCTGCTTGCCGTTTGAAGCATCAACATGCTCTTTACCGTACTGATATCTGTAATATTTTTTCTTCTCTGGGTTATATATGAAGTACGGAGTTGTATATCCGGAGAACTTGATACTTACCTTATTGGCGATCTTATCACTTTGAAGGTCTGTATCTTCTTCATAGAATTTAAAATGACCCTCAAAATCATCTTTATAATTCTTGCGGTATTTTAATATCTTACGACCTTTATCAAGTCCTTTTTTGCTTGTAAATGCATTATGAGGCGCTGCAATGCTGTTGTCTCTGTAGAACACAGCTCCGCCGACACCAGATAATCCGCTTATATTATCAACGTGAAGTTTCTCGATCTTGGAAGTGGCGAACTTGGTATGTCCAAAATGTACAAATATCGCATCATACTCGGAAGCTACACTTACATAATAATGACGGGCGCTTCTTGCCGATCCGATCTTCTTTGCATTAAGCTTCTCCTGGAATATTGCCATAAGTCTTGTGATTCCACCTTCAACCTTTGCTTCATATACGATAGCCGCCTGTGAAAGACCGCTTTGGAATCTTGCAGCATACTCAATATTATTGATCATCATTGCATATGGTCTTCTCTTGGCAAGTTTCTCATCGATATATTTACCGGTAAGCTTACTCTTGGCTTTACCAACGTGCGGATCTTCTGTAGGCAAGGCAGGTTCCGGCGTGTCAGCCGCACCTACTTCCATTGTGGGTGCTTCTGTAGCAACCGGCGGATTGTCATTTACCTTAATGTCTGTCTTGTCTTCTGATTTGCTGCCGCCGCATGCCGGAAGCACACATATTGTCATTGCAAGTAATGCTGAGATTAAAAGTGATTTTTTATTCATGATACCCTCCCATGATATGTATATTTTATCTTAACACTTTCAGCTTGTCCATTATCATTCGCTGCATATTCTCCATCAGTATTCTGTCTTCTTCTTCGATATGATCATAACCGAACAGATGAAGCAGACTGTGAACGATAAGAAATGAGAATTCTCTCTTTGGTGAATGACCGTATTCTTCAGCCTGATGCAATACTCTGTCATGACATATTATCATGTCTCCGAGTATCAATTCACCCGTGTCCGGATTGAACATCGACAGATCATCCTCGTTTATTATATCATAATCACATGGATAATCAAAATCTATTGCAGGAAATGATAAAACATCCGTAACAGAATCAATCTCCCTGAAATCTCTGTTGATATCTTTTATATTATCCGGTGTTGTTATTACAAGAGAACACTCTGCCTCGTATTCACACTCAAGGATATTGCACACATTTTCAAGAAGATATTCCGCATATTCTTCAATCGGCTTATCAAGTCCGTAATCGGGTGTTATATCACATTCGTTATCATATACTATTGTCGTATCTATCAATCCTTTGCTTTAAAATATGAACCGTAATATTCTGCAAGTTTCTGAATCTCTTCCGCATTAAGCCCTGTCTTTACAAATGAACCGTCTTTTATTCCGTTCCATAGTATCTTCTCGGCAACAGAAGCCATGTTAACAGCCTTGCCTTTTGATTTGTATACACTCTGTAATGATATGAGCATACATGTCATATAAACGATGGCTGCTTCTTTTGATTCGGGCTTTGCAAACTTCATCAGATGTGATTCTATCGCATTAACATAATAATCGGGAAGGTTCTTTTCTTTTACAAGTTTAACGCCTTCCTCAACGTAATTCTTCTTGTCAACAAGTTTACCGATATTGGCATATAATACTCCAAGATACGCTCTTTCTTTGTCGGCATCTATTATTTTTGCGGCACGTCCCGCGATCGTAGCGATTATTGAAGTATATGCGTAAAGGTCTTTATTCTCCGACTCGAACCATTCAATGAGTGAATGGTCTTCTTCGATTTCTGATGCGTCATTCGAATAGTCTGAGTCGGATGTGTGTGACACGTCAGAAGCATCGGATGTATAGGATTCGTTGGCGACTGACATGTCAGAGGTGTCGACTATGTTGGAATTGTCGGACACACCGGATTCGGCATCCTTGCCGGAGGCGTCTGATTCTGAAATGGCACTTGCAACCAAAACTCCTTCAACGTCTGAACCGTCACCCGAACCGGAATCAATTCCATCACCTGTTGCCGTGTCAGCATCTCCCTCCTCAGAAGCTGACGTACTCTCCACAGCCCCTTCATAGGCTCCAACAGGTTTGATAACATATGACATGAACACATACATGAATGTGATCAACAGACATGTATATATAAGCATTAATGAAGATTCATAACTGTTAAGAAGTGTGATATTCAGATTATTTGTAATTATGAACAGAGCAACATGGCAGCATATGCCTGTCACTAGCGAATATATGTATGACGGCATTCTTTTTTTGATTGAATTGACTTCCGGAAAAAATGAAGCGAGTGAACATATTATTATTCCAAGCAGCATATAGAACAAAAACTGTGGCACATCGAAGTAATTACTTGTCCCGAAAGTACACAAAAACATAACCACGGCTGCGGCACCGAGATATACTCCGTAAACTGCAGATATTATTATGCATCCGACAAGCCATAGATGATATATCTGAAAATATACAGACAGAATTAGGGCTGCACCCGAGATCAATATTCCGATATACATCCATCTTATCTGATTGGTTCTTTCGAAAATTTTTGATTCATTTTTCCTGATACCGATCACAAATATTCCTGAAAGTGCGACTCCGATCAGTATATACGCAAATAATCCTTTTTTACTGTTTGCTCCGTTGTATTCGTAAAAGAAAGAAAATATTATGTTGGTAATGAACAGAATTGCAAATAATAATCTGTAATGAACAGATTTTATACTGCTCTCCATCTTACTTATTCCTCCGACTTCTTGTCTGTTGTTTAGTTTCGTAATCGTCATATGCTTTTACGATCTTTTGTACAAGAGGATGCCTTACAACATCCTTTGCAGTAAGCCTTGAAAAACCGATATCATCGACTTTTTTAAGTACATTCAGCGCGTTGTCAAGTCCCGATACGGTTCCTTTTGGGAGATCCTTCTGCGTGAGGTCTCCGGTGATAACAACCTTTGAACCAAAACCTATTCTTGTCAGAAACATTTTCATCTGAGCGATAGTGGTATTCTGCGCCTCATCAAGTATTATATACGCATTGTCAAGTGTTCTTCCTCTCATGTAGGCAAGAGGAGCAACCTCAATAGCGCCTTTTTCCATATTTCTCAAAAAACTCTCCGGCCCCATTATCTGATATAGCGCATCATATAACGGCCGAAGATACGGATCGACCTTGCTTTGAAGATCTCCGGGAAGGAAACCGAGCTTTTCGCCGGCTTCAATTGCAGGTCTTGTAAGAATAATCTTACTTACTTCTTCATTCTTAAATGCGCTTATAGCCATTGCCATAGCAAGATATGTCTTGCCGGTTCCGGCCGGTCCTATGCCGAATACGATCATTTTCTCCTGCATCTGCTTAATATAACTTTCCTGACCGAGAGTCTTCGGTTTGATCGGTTTTCCCTGAATAGTCCTGCATATAACATTGTCTTCGAGTTCGGACATGTCCGACGAGTCATTTTCCATCCACAATGATATAGCATATGATACAGACTGTTCCGTTATCTCTGTGCCTCTTTGTGCCAGACCGACAAGCTGCTTTATAACATGTTCACCGGCTTCGATCTGATGTTTTGTGCCGATAAGCTTCACTCTGCCGTCACGCATCAGTATCGTTATATTAAATGTTCTCTCAATCAATCTTATATAAGAATCATATTCACCGAATATGGTTTTTTCATATTGATCAGGAATGTCAATTATCTTTTCAATTGTTCCCATCCGAAAGTGTCACACTCCCATTCTCTTTTAAAATAATCAGTCACATCGTCTGCGATCCAATCACATAAATATTTCATATATTATATACGTAAATAAAAAATTATAAAATCCTTTACACATTATACTTCAGCAAATTATATATCTAATATGCATTACGTTTATACACTATATCATTGTATTATGTATTAACAAGCCTATTTATTATATCATATTTATCGAATGTTTCAAATTCATTTGGCAGATTTTTGGAAAAAATAACCAATAACACAAATGGTCCTGATACAATTGATTGTATCAGGACCCATATACCACAATTATTTATACTTGCGTTTACGAGCTGCTTCAGACTTCTTCTTACGTCTTACGCTTGGCTTTTCGTAATGTTCCCTCTTACGAATTTCCTGCTGGATACCTGCTTTTGCACAATTTCTCTTAAAGCGTCTTAAAGCGCTATCCAATGTCTCATTCTCTTTTACAATTACATTCGACATAGTCTCACACCTAACCTCCCCTCCAGTTGTAGATTGTGCATAAATACAACTGTTTGGGTTTATTTTGCACAAGCTATATTATATCATATTATTTCCATACGTCAAGCAAAATTTTTACACCTGTCCTTCAAGCACCTTTTTCGCCTCTGCCAGTGCTTCTTCAATGCCTTCGGGCTTCTTGCCGCCGGCCTGTGCCATGTTCGGGCGTCCGCCACCGCCTCCGCCAACAAATGATGCAATGGCCTTGATAAGATTACCTGCGTGTGCGCCCTGTTTAATGGCTTCGTCAGATGCCATAGCTATGAGGTTTACCTTACCGTCTTTTGCAGATGCAAGCACTATCACAGCATTTTCTATCTTCTCTTTAAATGAATCTCCAAGGTTACGAAGCTCATTCATGTCTGTATCGTCAATCTTGACAGCAAGAAGGTTAACGCCCTTAACTGCCGTTACATTGTCAAGAACTGCACCTGCCTTATCTTTTGCAAGCTTATTCTTAAGCTTGTCATTATCGGATTTGAGTTCCTTGATCTCAGCCGTAAGAGCTTCAATCTTCTTAACAAGTCCTGCAGTATCAGACTTTGCAGCCTTTGCAGCCATGTTAAGATTCTGCTCAAGTCCGTTATAATAATCGAATACAGCCTTTGATGTGAGTGCCTCGATTCTTCTTACTCCCGCAGCAATACCGCTTTCAGATATGATCTTAAACGCACGTATGACTCCGGTATTGGCAACATGAGTTCCACCACATAATTCAGAGCTGAATTCACCCATTCGAACTACACGAACCGATTCACCGTATTTCTCACCGAACAGAGCCATGGCACCTGTCTTCTTGGCTTCATCAAGAGTCATTATCTGTGTATCAACAGCAAGATCCTCTTCAATCTCTGCATTGACAATATCTTCAACCTTGGCAAGCTCTTCTTTCGTAAGCGCCTGGAAATGAGTGAAGTCAAATCTGAGTTTCTCGCTATCAACCATTGAACCCGCCTGCTCTACATGTCCGCCAAGCACCATTCTGAGTGCCTTCTGAAGAAGATGTGTCGCACTGTGGTTCTTAGCCGTCTTCTCACGTCTGTCTGCATCGATCGTGAGCGTAACCGTATCACCCTTTGCAAATGAACCCGAACGCATCACACCGACATGACCTATACGACCGCCCTGAAGCTTGATCGTGTCTTCAACCTCGAATTCACCTTTATCGCTCTTAATAACACCTGTATCTGCCATCTGACCACCCATTGTAGCATAGAATGGTGTCTTTGCTGTAATAATCGTTCCTTTGGTTCCCTCTGTCAGTTTATTTACAATATCTGTCTCGGTTGTAAGAACAAGTACATCAGAATCATAAGAAATATTGTCATAGCCAACGAATTCAGAAGTGATATTTACATCAATCGACTGATATACAGTCACATCAGCACCCATGAAGTTGCTGACTTCTCTCGCATTACGGGCTGTTTCACGCTGAACCTGCATTGCCTTGTTAAAGCCGTCCTCATCAACCTCATAACCTTTCTCTTCAAGGATCTCCTTGGTAAGATCAAGCGGGAATCCGTATGTATCATACAGTTTGAACGCGTCATCTCCGCCAAGAACTTTGCTGCCTTCCTTCTTAAGCTTATCCTCAAGCTCGGCAAGAATATTAAGTCCCTGATCGATCGTCTTATTAAAATTATCTTCTTCTGTCTTAAGTATATTGAATATGTATTCTTTTTTCTCTTCAAGTTCCGGATATCCGCTCTTTGATTCCCTGATGACTATTTCGCTTATCTTTGTCAGGAATCTGTCTTTGATTCCAAGAAGACGTCCATGTCTTGCAGCTCGTCTCAGAAGTCTACGAAGGACGTAGCCTCGTCCTTCATTTGACGGCATGATACCATCAGATATCATAAATGTTACCGAACGGATATGGTCGGTAATAAGTCTTATTGATACATCAAGCTTCGGATCCTTCTGATACTCTACACCGGCAATACTGCACACCTCGTCACGGATCGCCTTAACGGTATCTACGTCGAATATAGAATCAACATCCTGAACAACCGTTGCAAGTCTCTCAAGTCCCATACCTGTATCAATATTCTTCTGGATAAGGTCGGAATAGTTGCCGTTA
This sequence comes from Lachnospiraceae bacterium V9D3004, assembly GCA_000621985.1. Classification (GTDB taxonomy): domain Bacteria; phylum Bacillota; class Clostridia; order Lachnospirales; family Lachnospiraceae; genus V9D3004. Next base: position 497,115 of record JHWW01000002.1, on the reverse strand, counting down.
CCATCATTATCGAACTGTGAGAATACGTTATTCCATACTTCTATATATCTGTCACATTCGCAGCCTACGGTACAGTCCGGCTTGCCGCAACCGTATTTCTCACCTCTGTCATAATATATCTCAGAACACGGACCGCACGGACCCGAACCATGCTCCCAGAAGTTATCTTCTTTACCGAACTTGAATATTCTCTCCGGAGCGATTCCGATCTCTTTATTCCATATGTTAAATGCTTCGTCATCATCCACATATACAGACGGATACAGTCTGTCAGCAGGAATTCCCACCCTCTCGGTTAAGAACTCCCATGACCATGCTATGGCTTCATGCTTAAAATAATCTCCAAATGAAAAATTACCGAGCATTTCAAAGAATGTTCCATGCCTTGCTGTCTTACCGACATTTTCAATATCACCTGTCCTTATACACTTCTGACAGGTTGTAACCCTCTTTCTCGGTGGAATCTCCTGACCGGTAAAATATGGCTTAAGCGGAGCCATTCCCGAATTAATAAGTAATAAACTCTTGTCATTGTTCGGAACAAGAGAGAAGCTTTTCATTCTGAGATGTTCCTTCTCTTCGAAGAAACTTAAGAACATTTCACGTAATTCATTAAGTCCGTAAGACTGCATGATTAATCCTCCTTATAATTCAACCATATATCCTGATAGTACCCGCCGATCTTTACATCAGCAATATAAGTACACTTAGTTGATTATAAGGAGGATTCTGTGTTTTGTCAAATGAATATAGTTAACCTTTATTCCTACGGTCTTATCTGTCCGTTGCCAAGTATTATATACTTATTGGTTGTAAGTGCTTCGAGTCCCATCGGGCCTCTTGCGTGAAGTTTCTGGGTACTTATTCCAATCTCTGCACCAAAACCGAATTCATTACCGTCTGTGAATCTTGTTGAAGCATTTACATAAACTGCGGCAGCATCTACTTCATTAAGAAACTTTAATGAATTGTTATAATCGTTTGTTACTATTGCTTCGGAATGACCGGTGTTATATCTGTTGATATGGTCGATCGCTTCATCTATACTTGCTACGGTTTTTACAGATATGATCGCATCAAGATATTCGGTTCCCCAGTCTTCTTCAGATGCAGGGATCACTCCGGCACATAATTCTCTTACTGTGTCATCACCACGAAGTTCAATATTCTTCTCCTTAAGTCTTGCAGCGATCTTCGGGAACGCTTCTTTAACGATATCTTTATGAATGAGCAGAGATTCACAGGCATTGCATACACCGAGTCTCTGTGTCTTTGCATTGTCAACAATATCAACAGCCATATCAATATCGCAGTCTGCGTCAACATATACATGGCAGTTACCGGTTCCTGTCTCTATAACGGGAATTGTTGCTGTCTCAACAACCCGTTTAATAAGACCTGCGCCGCCTCTTGGGATAAGAACATCAACATATCTGTTTAATTTCATGAATTCACCTGCGGTCTCACGGCTTGTATCGGTTATCAGAGATACCGAATCTGCCGGGAGGTTAACTTCTTCCAGTGCATTTCTTATAATATCAACGATACAGGTGTTGGAATTGATCGCATCACTTCCGCCTCTAAGGATAACCGCATTGCCGGTCTTAAAACATAATCCAAAAGCATCAGCAGTAACATTGGGACGCGATTCATATATGATTCCGACAACACCGAGAGGAACTTTCTTGCATCCGATCTGAAGTCCGTTCGGGCGGATCTTCATCGAAGTTATCTCACCAACAGGGTCGTCAAGTCCCGCAACCTGTCTCAGTCCGTCAGCCATCGAAAGGATCCTTCCTTTATCTAGGCTCAGCCTGTCAACAAGAGATTCTTTCATATTCTTTTCTCTGGCATTATCAATATCCTTTTTGTTGGCTTCGATTATCTTTACAATATTTGATTCATCTTCAAGTGCTTCGGCAGCCTTTATAAGTCCGTTATTCTTCTCGCTTGCTCCGAGTCTGTTAAGAATTCTTGAAGCATCTTTGGCATTTTTTCCGATTTCATTTAAGCTTGTCATAATAATGATTCCTCCTGTCGATCAAATATATACAACCCTCTCATCAGTCACTACAACATCAACACCGATATCATATTCATCACATTGAATATATGTATCTCTCATAAGCTGTTGATCAAAACATATTCCGATACGTTTAACCCCGTCAATTCTTTTCATATACCGGTCATAGAATCCACCACCGTAACCGGCTCTTTTTCCTGACATGTCATATGCCAGCCCCGGCACTATGATCCTTACCTGTTCGTTAATGGAATTGATCTTTTCCACAGCAAGTAAATCAGTATTTACCGGATCGGGTTCGGGAATGTTCATGTAGCCACATATAAGTTCATCAAATGAATTCACAACGTAGAATTCCATATCATTCACAAAGATATTATATGTATTGTCGCAGGTTTCGTGCGGTGTATTACATGATTCTCTGTGAACGGTAACCTTCGGATACGCAATCTTAATATCGGGATATCGCTCTCTGATCATTGTATCTATCATCCTTGTATCAGGCTCACTCTTATATGAGGCAAATGACAATACATATCTTACCGAATCATCAATTATTCCACAATCTGACAGATTATCGCATATACCACGGCTGAGGTCACTGATCACCTCGGGAGCAAGGCTGTTCCTGTATTGTTTCATATTTTTTCTTGCTTCAGATTTTGATATTAACACTCACGAATCCTCACTTTGATAATATGCTTACATCATCACGTCAGATCAAAAAATGTTCCGACACTTTTACCGGATACAATATCATCTATAACGTATATGTTCTCACCGTTGGCGATGACCATATCAGCCCCTGCTTCTGCAGACATTCTTGCTGCTGATATCTTGCTTTCCATCCCGCCGGTTCCTGATTTTGATACAGGTCCCTTAGCCATAAGCATAAGATCCTTGTCAATGCAATCCACATAATCAACGAATTCCGCATTGGGATTCGTATGTGGATCATCTGTATATAATCCGTCAATATCAGACAGAAGTATAAGAAGATCTGCCTTGATAAGCGAAGCAACCATTGCAGATAACGTATCGTTGTCTCCAAAGTCAAGCTCGTCTGTTGCAACAGTGTCATTCTCATTAACGATGGGAATAACGCCCATATTAAGTAGTTCGGTAAATGTTGCTTTGGCATTCGCGCGGCTTTCGATGTTCTCAACCGTATATTTTGTCATAAGAATCTGTGCAGTCATCTGATTATACTCGGAAAATAATCTCTGATAGACCATCATCAGTCTTGATTGACCAATGGCAGCGCACGCCTGCTTTACCGAACGGATTGTCGGTTTATATCCAAGTCCAATTGCCTGCCTTCCGACTGCGATCGCACCTGATGATACAACAACAACCTCTTTGCCCTGATTTCTGATATTGGTAAGAACTCTTACAAGCTTCTCAAGCTTTAACAGATCCAGTTCGCCGGTATCGTTATGGGTTATGGTTGTTGATCCGATCTTTACTACTATTCTCTTTTTTTTAGTTAGTTTTCTACGCCTGTCGTTCATGATCTCTCCTTTAATAGTTACAGATTATACCCCATTATCATCATATGTGCAACTTTTATTCCGTCGACTGCAGCCGACATTATACCTCCGGCATATCCGGCACCTTCTCCGCAAGGATATATTCCCGCAACATTTGAATTACCTGATTCATCACGAAGGATCCTTACCGGCGCCGAAGTTCTTGTTTCAACACCATACATCATTACATCTTTATCAGCAAATCCGGGCATCTGACTATCAAAATGAGCCATAGCTTCACCTATTGCCATAGAAACATAGTCCGGCAGACATTTCTTAAGCTTTCCGTCACCGAATTCACCGAATGTTTCTTTCGGAATATTACCACAGCCCAGTTCATAAGCCGCCTTTTCCCATTTGCGCTGGAATTCAACTCCCGCAAGAACATCTCCGCTACCAAAATCATCTTTTGTGACATTTACAACTATGGCACTGTTAGCATACCCTGAGTCTCTTGAGTGATCACTCATTCCATTGGTTACTGTCATACCTTTTTCGGTTGAGGAATTGACTACGTGTCCGCCGGGGCACATGCAAAATGAATAGACTGCCCTTCCGTTACTGCTGTGATATCTTAATTTATAATCGGCCGCCGGAAGCATATTCCAATATTCGCCATACTGGGTTTTGTTAATAAATTCCTGAGAATGTTCAACTCTTAAACCGATGGCAAAGTCCTTTTGCTCCATATGTAAGATGTCTTTCAACATTGCATATGTATCTCTTGCACTGTGACCTGTTGCAAGAACAAGTCTGTCACATTCGATATCTTTGTATTCATCATTTTCTATATCATATACACGGATTCCGGTAATACACGCGGTCTGATTAGATTCATACCTTCCTGAGTTGGTTTTTCCAACTATTATACCTGTTAATCTCGTGCCGAACAATACAGTTCCGCCATTGGCAATGATGCTGTTACGAAGATTTACAATGACATGTCTTAATTCATCGGTTCCGATATGCGGTTTTGACAGATACATTATCTCTTCGGGAGCTCCGTGATCCACAAAAACTTTCTTGACATATTCTATACGACCTGACGGATCTTTGACCGATGTGTTAAGTTTGCCGTCGGAAAATGTGCCGGCTCCTCCTTCACCGAATGACACGTTGGAGTAAGGATTAAGTTCAGATACATCATTCCAGAATCGTTCTACATCAGCCACACGTTCTTCCATACGCTTACCCTGTTCGATAAGTATTGGTGACAATCCTTTTAGAGCAAGTATATAAGCACAGAAAAGACCGGCCGGCCCTGCTCCGATAATGACAGGTTTCTTTATGCCGGCACCAATTGAACCTGCACCGGCAATCACAGGATCGAATTCTTTCTCAGGCTTATCACTGATATCTATACTTATTCCCTTCTTACCGGCACGTTTTATCGCACCTGAAAGTCTCTTTTGTTCTACTGGTGTAGACGAGTAAATATCAACATTATAAATGTACGCCGGTTTCCTTCCTTTACGGGAATCAATGGACTTCTTTTTTATCGTTATATTATCAATATCTTTTTTTTCAACACCTAATAACTGCACAATTTGATTGTGCAAAAGTGAATATTCTTCTTCATTAACCTTGCCGCTAAGATTTGGCTTGGTAAGTGACTCAATATTAATTCGAAGTTGTTTTATTCTTATCATACATATGCTCCTATTTTCAAACGTCTTCCTGCTTATATGATTCTCTTATATAAATACCGTTAATCATATGGCTTAATGTATATCTTATTTTAATAATATCTGCTTACGATTATAGGCTAAGCGCGGCCGACATACCTGCCACATATCCCGTTGCAAATGCAAAATGCAGATTGTAACCACCGCACGTTCCATCGATATCAAGCAGTTCACCGGTTATATATAAACCGGGAAAAAGCTTTGATTCCATAGTCTCATTACTTATCTCTGACGTGTCAATTCCGCCTGCCGTCACCTGTGCTCTGTCATAACCGGTGGTGCCTTTTACGAATACTTTAATGTTCTTAATGATTGCGCACAACTCATTAACGGAAACCCTGTCAACTCCATTGATTCCGGACATTTTAAGAATTGCTTTCGCAAGTTTCAACGGCAAATACGACGCAAGTAATTCTACTGCTGTAGTGTATGGATTCTGTTCAACTATTGATATCATCTGTTCTGCGAGACGATTAATATTATATTCGGGCAGCAGATCACAGACAACCTGAATATTAGACTTATTGCCTAGGGCTACTGAAGCATATCTGCTTATCTCGAATACAGGTATCCCCGATATGCCGTAATCGGCAAACTGAATCTCGCCTTCAGACACTGCTTCACGCCTGTTATTTACATATAATTCAAGCTTTCCTTTTGCACGGACTCCATGACATAATTTAAAATCAAGGCCCTCACAGATTATTCCTGTAAGCGCCGGATATGTGTCAATTAAATTGTGCCCAATTCTTTTTAGAATCTGATAACCTGAGCCGTCAGAGCCCAGTTTTTCGTAACTGCGGCCTCCTGTAGCAACTATTATCCTTTCTGTCTTGTAATTACCATTTGAAGAATATACTGTAAACCCATCATTTTCTACATTGATAGAATCTACGTGTGTAGAATAGTGAATTCTGACACCTGCAGACTCAAGTCTTCTCACAAAATGATCAACAACAGTGGATGCCTGCAACGAACGCGGATAATAATATCCATTGATCTTTGTATGTACTATGCCAAGTGATTCCAGTGTGGCAAGAAGCCATTCTTTATCATATTGTTCTATTATTTTATATGCAAATGAAGGATCATTTCCTCTGTAACAGGTATCATTAAGCACATCATTTGTATAATTACATCTGCCGTTTCCGGTAGCAAGCAGTTTTTTACCGACAGATGACTTATGCTCAATGATCAATATATCTGTCCCCTGAGGAGCATACATGGCAGCAGTTACGGCAGCCATAAGGCCCGAAGCCCCGCCTCCGATTATGATTATATCCTCTGATTTCATTATATTCGTCCTTTTTTTATATTATATACTTTTTGGCATCATGCCTCATATAATTATAATACTTTAACAATATAGTAATATTATAACCTGCTCCATACACCGTTCTTTTCGAACTCATCGGCACTCTGTCTTGCTGCGGTAACGATCGGTTCATCATAACCGAGTATCTGAAGCAGATTGATCGCATTACGTGATGTTGAAACACCGTCATACAGTTTATAATCGAACATAATATTATCTTCGATTATTTTCTCGCTGAAATGATAGTTATCATAATAATCTTCAAGTATTCCTGCAAGTTCCATGTCATGTGTTGCTGCAAAGCATAACACGCCGGACTTTGCCAGGTGCTTTAATATCTGTCCTGAAGCTGCTATCCTTTCTATTGTATTGGTTCCTCTAAGGACTTCATCGATACAGCATATAACAGGTATATCGTGCCCGGTATCAACTATCCTCTTTAATGACATGATCTCAACAATAAAATAACTCTTATTATCGAATATATTATCAGTCAGTGCCATAGATGTCATAATTCTGCTGCAGGCTGATTTGTATTCACTGGCATTAACGGTTGCAATAGTCTGTGCAAGGATAATATTGATAGCAACTGATTTGAGGAATGTCGACTTACCCGAGGCATTGGAGCCTGTGATAAGAGCGCATTTGTCGGAATCAAAGCTGTTATAGACAGGTTCTTCAATAAACGGATGATATACATCTTTCACGGTAAGTTTTCCTGCAGGCGCATCGAATACCGGCGTACAGACTCCTGTTTCTTCCTTTAATTTTCTGTAGGATGCAATGGCAACATATACATCGAGTGTACCTACAATACCATGGATATTGAGTATCGTATCTCTGTTTTTTTCGATGATCTTGATCATCTTATTGAATTTGATAAGATCGATATGTGTGATCATCTTGATATAATCGAGTACAATATCAATAAGATTACCGCCGTTAGGACTTAATACTATGTAAGAATTCCTCTTAAGCCCTGACAGATTCCTTATATCTTCTTTTAACTCTTTCAGTTCATCATTAATTATGTCAATGTCAAGAGATGCAAGTTTTTCTGATGAATATAACATTTTCAGCAAAAATGAGAATATGGAGTAATATGCATCGATCATCATTTTTCTTCTGTAATAAGTTGATATTGCCGCAAAAAGATTAATAAAGATCAATCCAAGCGCCATTACCGGTTCAAAAAAAAGTAATCCGACAGAGGCAAGCCAGACCGCATCAATGATAAAATGATATATTCCATTTTCTTTCGGGATATTATTAAGTCTGTTAAAATATTCATAAAATGATACTTTTTTATTCTTCCCTATCTTGAACAGATACTTCTGGAGCAATAATCTGTCTGTTTCATTTTCAAAAAAATATGAAATTAATCTGTCACGGTAGGAAAGCTCATCCTTGTCATACAAAGGGCTTCTCAACATTGAATATAATACTTCTTCACCCATCGAAGACTGTGTATTATTGAGCATCACGAACATTTCGTCCATATCAAGATCATTCCATGTAATATCATCAACATCCGTACTCTTCATATACTCAAGATAATACTTCTTGATCGATTCAAGTTTGCCCGGTGTGTATTCGATATCCGGATAAATACCCCATTCATCCTGTAATCTGAGTATAAGTTTTACACGGTCATTACGCATGTCAATAATTGATTTTACAATTAAAGCTATAACAATTCCGGCAATTGCAATTATCACACCTATATAATTTTCCATGCTATCCTCCAATAAGCCAAAGCAGCTGTTACAGGAAAAACCTGCAACAGCTTGCAATAATTTCATAATATTATCAAATAAAGAGTAATCGTCCGTCTCTAATATACATTATGTCTATACTCCAAATTATATATTAATCGCTTATAACACGTCCGATCTTGATCGGGCTACGATAGTAAGCATTGGAGATCTTAATTCCGGAGCTTGGGTTACTTGCATGAATAACCATACCGCTACCGATATATATAGCCACGTGACTGACATGTCCGCCGCCGCCATAGAAGAACAGATCACCCGGTTTTGCCTCTGAACTGCTTATACTTCTTGATGAAGCTGCCTGGCTGCCTGAAGTTCTTGGAAGGCCGATTCCGAAATGCTCGAATACTCTCATTGAGAATCCCGAACAGTCTGTACCGTTGGTAAGACTTGATCCGCCGTATACATATCTGTTACCGAGGAACTGCTTTGCATATTCAACTAGTGAAGCTCTTGTTGATGATACTCCGCCGGAACCGTCTGTAGCAAGTTCACCGATCTTAACAGCTCTGTTAAGCTTATATGATATATCAATATAATCTTTTGCAACGAAAGCATATTCATTATCAACGCTTATACATACCCAGTTCTCAAGATCCTGCTCAACGATATTCATATCGACTCTCTTAACCTGCTTCTTCTTAACATGCTTCTTTATAAATTTCTCAAGCCATTCTGCAGTGAGCTTTTCTTTATGGATAACAAAATCTTCATCTTTTGATAATACTGAATATATTGCTGCATCAGTTGAAGGAAGTGCACGAACTCTTAATCCTTCTTCATTAACGGTGGCAACTTTCTTGCCGACTTTCATGGCCATCTCTTCAGCTTCTTCATCAGTCACAAGATATTCAGCCTTAACATATCCTTTTACTTTACCGGATACGATCTTTGCCCAGCCTTTCTTAATGCTGTAGATGTGACATCCCGAATGTTTGGTCATCTTGCCGACGATCTTGGCACTTGTGTTTGCCTTTGAACGGACATTAAGGTATGTATCAACATTGGCAATACCGAGTCTGTCATAATTAAGGTTAAGCTTTACATGCTCATCTATCGGATCGTCCTCATCACCGTCTTCATCATCTACAGCTGTAGTAACAATGTCCATCTCAGAAGGAAGAATATTATCCGTAGCCTCCTCGGTCTTATTTTCCTGAACGGGATTAGTCAGAGCTCCTGTCTCAACTGCCGCAAGCACATATTTTTCAAGCGGCATATTGATTCCCGCAATAGATTCCTCAGTAGCAACCATTGTTGCCGAAGCCGACGGAATAACACATGAAAATCCCAAAGCACTGACAATAGCCATAGCAGATAATCTCTTTACAACTGAATACTTAAACATAATACCCTCCAAATAATCAAATTAATTCATATATCACAAAACCATTGTTAAAAGTCATTATCAATTGTTACAAATATGTTACGCTCGAACAATAGTATAACAACCATTAATTTGTTTGTCAACACATTATTTGGATTTTTTGAATTCCTTATAAATACTGAAAAAACCTGACTTCTTAATTATATTTAATTTTATGTAAACATTTATTATTTCATTATAATTTGTTCTACTGTAGTAGTGTTGATTTTGTTATAAAATAATACAAATCGGACCTCCGCAAGCTGTTTTATTGATCAGCAGGGAGGTCTTCATATCGTCCTGTCATTAAGTACATCTTACTGCATGCTTTTAAGATATTCTTTGTAACCGATCTTTTCGATCTTTTCACATTTTTTGCTTACTTCGTCCTTCATATTCTCTGAATATGCGGCAAGTTTATCAAGCAGTCCGTCGTTATCTATGGCAATCATCTTAAGTGCGAGCAGTGCTGCATTCTTTGCACCGTTGATAGCTACGGTTGCAACCGGAATGCCCGAAGGCATCTGAACGATCGAATATAATGAATCAACTCCGCTAAGAGTCTTGGTATGTATCGGAACTCCGATAACGGGAAGCGGGAATAACGCTGCACACATTCCCGGAAGATGCGCTGCTCCACCGGCACCTGCTATTATAACCGATACGCCTCTGTCCTTCGCTCCTTTGGCATAATCAAAGAAAATGTCCGGCATACGGTGAGCCGATATTATCTTCATCTCATATTCAATACCGAACTCTTCAAGCACTTTTGCTGCCTGACTCATTATCTCAAGATCCGAATCACTACCCATTACAATACTTACTTTTGACATTTTTCTACTCTCCATTCATATATATTATATTGGTTACAATACTTCATTAAGAAGTTCAGTCCCCGGAAGGACAAATCTTCCATCAGATATTATAATTTTTTCTAATCCTGTAGAATCAACTGCGGCAATCTTGCCCAGTTCATTGTAAGGAATCGTTATATCGGTATGACAACCGAAATATGCTTTATCAGGTGCACTCTTTCTGTTGGCTGAAGTGATCTCATTATCTCTTGCGATTACTTCTTTGCCGTCGGGATTGTATATCGGAAGATCCTCTGCCATTGAAAAACATGTATCTCCGATCGCTATATGAGGGCCGGTCTTCTCTGCGATAAGTATCGGCAGTTTGTCAGCTATATTATATCTTCTTCCCATAGCATAAGCCGTTGTATTGGTTCCGATCGCAAATTCACCGAGTGGGAGATTCTGCCTGTGTTTCATAAGATTATCATTTACATAATCAATATTGTCTTTTTCATTATCATAATTACCGCACGTATAATCTTTTACACGGCCGTTTTCAATATTGATCTTAAGATCATTGTATTGAAGTCCGTTTATGTACACCTGCTTAACATTCAACAACCCATTAGTACCGGTAAGTTTTGGCGAAGTATACACTTCTCCGAGCGGTATATTGCAGTCGGCAAGACAGTTATGGAATCTTGTCTCCTTTTTCTCATCAGTAATATCCGCAAGTCTTATGACAAGATGTGTTTTATTGCCGTCTTTTCCCGTTATAAGTACATGATCGCATTCATCAAGCACATCAATTATTTTCTGCTGGATCATCTCATATACTGTCTGGTCAAGTGTATTGATCTTTATCGTCTCTTCGAAGATCTTCTCATAATCTTCACCGATATCCGGCAACGGAAATGCTATTATTGTAAAGCTAAACTTATCTCTCGGAATGTATTCATTAACAAGGTTTGATAATTCTATACCTGCCTGCACGGTTAGTTCCTGCTGTTTGTCATCAAGCTTACAGGCTTCTTCGCATACAGCCGGTTTAAAATCCAATTCGCCAAAGCATTCTATAACAGCCGGTCCGGCATAACCTGCGGCCTCTTCCTTATATTTTTCATAAGCCTGTTTCATGGAACATAATGTTCTTTCCTTGATAGCCTTATTATAATATATTGCGCTGTCATATCTGTGGTCATAGGCAAACTGACGGTTGGGATCTATACTGCCGGTAGAATTCATATTGTTGCCCAATCTCCCACCGCCGCTTCTTACTATTACGGACTTAAGCCCCTTTTCTTCAAATAAATGGACAGCCTCCTTAACTATTCTTTCGAATCCTATGGGATATCTGATCTGAACCGTTTTTTTATCAGACAGATCGATTCCCGCGAGGCGAAAACTTTCAATATATCCTTCTACATATGTAGTGGCTATAAGTCGAATCTTATCTTCATCAAGACCTGCAAGATATTTAAATGTTCCAATCTCGTTATTGCCAATATTCTCACCATACAGATACAGGCTTCTTGTGTCATACACATCCATATGCTTAAGTATCTCTAACATATGATCGTTACCGCAGCCAAGTGAATCCCTGACTTTGAATTCACAGTAATCATCCATATAATCGTATATGAAGTAATATATGGCTGATTTTATGGCGCCGGAATATTCATCTTCATTGTTATTGCGTAAGATATCATATATCTCCATGAAAAGCTCTGCTATTATCGTAAGCTCAAAATATCTTCCTTCAAAGCAAAGAGCTCCGAGTGAACATATCTGAGCTGCCACATATGAAAGCATGTGTCCGATGTCTTTTCCGAATATTCCTACGCTTACAGTCGGGTTTGCATAAGAGGTCTTATAATATTCGGTATCGTATCTGAATCTGTTAACGGAATTATTGAGCGTTTTCCACTTTTCTTCGTCTATATCCTTATACCAGAAATATATTGACGAAACGTTAACATAATTCATATCGGATACCCATTTCAGACACTTATAATATTCAGATAATGCTTCTGACATTGCGTTAATATATGCCTTATATCGATCCGGAATATCGGCCTCATCATCTTTTAATGACTGAATACGTTCGAATACAAGTTCAAAACGTTCGTAATCAATATTCTCCGTATCGCCCTTTATCTTTCCTTTTTTCACATTGGGAATTATATTCCTGTTAAGAGCATAGTCCCATAATATATCAGAACCATATTTTGTATTGCTGTTACGATGTATTATCCGTGACAGATCGATCCCGTGTTCATCCCACGCCATTCCTTCGGAAGCATCATTAAGCATTGTCGGCTGTATTCTGTCAACAGCATTGGCAAATCTTGCTTCGGGAGTTACGCCTTCTTCGAATTCGTCCCACAGACCCCTGACATATTCCGCCTGATCTGAAGGGAGTATATTGAAAAGCCTGTCGGCAGCAGCAACTTCTCTGTCTCTTTTTGTGGCATTACCGGCATCATCGTAGGCATATGTATCTCCGGCATCGATCTCTATGATATCATGAATAAGAACCATTGACATGGTTCTTAATACATCGATCTTTTCATTGGAATATTCCGATAACAGCATACACATCATTGCAAGATGCCATGAATGCTCTGTATCATTTTCTCTCCTTGAGCAGTCAGATATATATGTCTGTCTTGTGATATTCTTTAATTTGTCGATCTCAAGAATGAATTCCATCTGTTTTTTAAGACGTTCATTCATATATACGTAAATCCTCCCGAATATTTTTATAATATAGAGTCAGTGCTATGCATATTATTTCAAACAAAAATGAGCAGCACTGTAAGCCGAGTTCTGTCGTGGATGATCATCTATCTAATCCTGCCGTTACCGGCAGGCTTAAGCGACCTACCCGAAAGCACGACGGGCCGCCGTATAGCTCTCTGTTCGGTCTTGCTTCGGATGGGGTTTACATGTGCCCACACTGTTACCAGTGTGGCGGTGAGCTCTTACCTCGCCTTTCCACCCTTACCCGGGTAAACCCGGGCGGTTTATTTCTGTTGCACTGGCCTGGGAGTCACCTCCACCGGACGTTATCCGGCATCCTGCCCTGTGAAGCTCGGACTTTCCTCACCTGCGGTCTTTCGACACTTGCAGCCGCGATCATCTATGCTGCTCATTTATATTCCACTCATTATATTCTACACTGGTAGTATGCTTCCTCCGATAAATTCTCGAAGTATTGAGTTATGATTAATATCCTCACTGCTTACTCCAAGGAAGTAATCAAGGAATTTGAGAAGTCTCTTAGCTTCCACATATTCCGGAGAATTCCTGTCTACCATGAAAAGAAGTGGTTCGGCATACTGCTTTAATACTGCAAGTTCATATATAAGTGCCGAATTGAACATAGCATCTGCTTCTTCCTGGAACGGGAATATGTAATTGTCTTCACCATGTCTGACCGATGGCCACATTGCAATTGTATCGGTAGCATCGTTTCCTCTTGTTCTTGCATCTCTTACAATCCTTCTGATAAGTCTTCCGTCTGTAGTCGGGATCCTGTTATGCTCATCGATGTTAAGCTGTGTAAGAGCGCTTATGTATATCTTATATTTGCTGTCTTTTGGCAGTGAATATGATAATTTGTCATTAAGACCGTGAATGCCCTCAATAACAAGTATGTCATCCTTACCAAGCTGTCTTGAATTGCCTTTATATTCTCTCTCGCCCGTAATGAAGTTATATGTGGGAAGCTCAACCTTCTTTCCCTGAATAAGTCCTGTCATATCTTCATTGAACTGCTCCACATCAATTGCTTCAAGACATTCATAATCAAAACTGCCGTCTTCATTACGTGGGGTCTTGTCCCTGTTAACAAAATAATTGTCTACCGGGATCGGATGCGGTGAAAGTCCAAGTGTCGAGAGTTGTATCGACAGTCTGTGTGAAAATGTAGTCTTACCCGACGATGAAGGGCCTGCGATAAGCACGATCTTCTTATCTTTATCCTTTGCGATGTCAGCTGCTATATCACCGATCCTCTTCTCATGGAGAGCTTCCTGGATCATGATGATATCATTGATCCTTCCTTGTGCGATCGCATCATTAAGAGCACCGACAGTATCGATCTTCATTGATCTTCCCCAGTTATTGGACTCCATAAGTATATTGTAGAATTTCGGGCTGTCTTTGAATTCTCTTAATTCATCCGGAGCATTCATGTCGGGAACAACAAGCACGAAACCGTTGTTATATATCTCAAGTTTAAAATATTTCAGCATACCGGTTGAAGGTGGCATCGATCCGTAAAAATAATCCATATAGCCATCAAGATTATATATATTTACTCTTGAGGCACGTCTGTAACGGAACAGTTTTTCCTTATCTTTCATACCGAGTGATGCAAACAATTCAACTGCTTTATCTGTAGGATAATGTTCCTTCTTAAAAGGGATGTCCTCTTTTACATATTCATGCATCTTTGCTTCGATCTCGGACAGTTTCCCGGCAAGGTCAATATTATTACCGTATATCTCGCCATAATACCCTCTGCCGATCGAAGCTTCTATACTGACTTTTTCAATATTTTCATTGCCAAATACACTGTAGATGGCTTTTAACATCATCATTGTGACACCGCGTCCGTACACTTTGTGTCCCACAACGGAATCGGTTGTGATGAATTCAATAGCCTTTGCATCATCAATCTTTTTGTTTAATTCACATACTTTTCCGTCTTTGTACGCAGCGATTATATCGTATTTGAATTTGTCCGCGTATTCATCTACAAAATCCCTGATCCTTGCATCCTTCTCATAGTTTTTGTTTTCCCCGCAAATCTTTACTACTTTCTTCTCCATAATAAAACCCCTTTCATTTTTTAATAACTGTTCATAACCTAAATTATTCGTCGATCCCGGTCATTGGATATTATGGTCCCAAACAGTTATACTCATTAAATAATCAATATCCTTCTTTAACGATAATGCCTCACTTTTAAGTCTGTCATTCTTAATTATATCACAATTCTTATCATTGGTTTCTGCCGATATTGCATTTTTTATCTTTTGTAATATGTTCTGCTTCTTTTCAAGCTCTTTATTAATGTAATCACGGAACAATTCATCCTTCTTTTCAATAAGTACTTTACCGTAACGATATGCATAATCGTCATCATACTGTTCGCTTCCGGGTATTGCACATATTATATTATAATACTTTCCGGCGTCATATACCATCATTTCATCATCTATACGATAACCTGATGTATGAAGGAATCTTCTGACCTTATGTATATCCGACTGTGGAGATAATATAAGTTCTTTTATATTGCTTCTTATCTTAGCATCATATTCCGGAGCGCTCAGTATATCAATTATCAGATTGCCGCCCATGCCGCTTATCAGAATTGTATCAACATTATCAGTTTCATATAATGCTCTCACACCATCAGATTGTCTTACAACAATTCTGTCATCAAGTCCGTATGATGAGATATTCTTTCTGGCGCTTTCAAGCGGACCGGGATTAATGTCAAGTGCATATACCTTTGAAGCAATATTATATTTCACAAGATATATCGAAGTAAGCCCATGATCGCATCCGACGTCTGCAACCGTACTTCCTTTCCCGACACATCCTGCGATCATACGTAATCTGTCAGATATCTGCATCTTATATACCTTCCGATCAATCAAGATAATCCTTCAACTTACGACTTCTGCTCGGATGACGAAGCTTTCTTAATGCTTTGGCTTCGATCTGCCTGATTCTTTCTCTTGTTACATCGAATTCCTTACCAACGTCTTCAAGAGTACGGGCACGTCCGTCATCAAGACCGAATCTTAATCTTAACACTTTCTGTTCCCTGTCGGTAAGTGTATTAAGAACTTCAGCAAGTTGTTCTCTTAATAATGTAAATGCTGCGGCATCTGCAGGAACGGGAACATTTTCATCCTGAATGAAGTCTCCAAGATGACTGTCTTCCTCTTCACCTATAGGAGTCTCAAGAGAAACCGGTTCCTGTGATATCTTCTGTATCTCTCTTACACGTTCAACGGCAAGTCCCATCTCATCGGCGATCTCTTCCGGATAAGGTTCTCTTCCGAGTTCCTGAAGAAGCTGTCTCTGAACTCTGATGAGCTTATTGATAGTTTCAACCATATGAACAGGAATACGTATAGTACGGGCCTGATCGGCAATAGCTCTTGTGATCGCCTGTCTTATCCACCATGTCGCATATGTACTGAACTTGTAACCTTTTGTATAATCGAACTTCTCAACGGCTTTTATAAGACCAAGATTACCTTCCTGAATAAGATCAAGGAAAAGCATTCCTCTTCCTACATATCTCTTTGCAATACTTACAACAAGTCTTAAGTTTGCCTCGGCAAGACGCTTCTTTGCTTCCTCATCCCCCTGTTCCATTCTCTTTGCAAGCTCAACTTCTTCTTCGGCACTTAACAGAGGTACTTTACCGATCTCTTTAAGGTACATTCTGACAGGATCTTCAATACTTACTCCGTCAGGAACCGACAAGTCAATATTCTCAAGATCTTCTTCCTCTTCCTTTTCCATCTCAAGAATAATATCGTCGTCCACATCATTGTCATCATTTGTTGTTCTTAATACATCCACACCGGCTTTTTCGATACTCTCATATATGTTTTCAAACTTCTCTGCGGCAATCTCTATGCCTTTAAAGTATGCATCGATCTCCTCCTGAACCAATACATTCTTCTGTTTTTTTGCGATCTCAATGAGTCCGGCAATCTTCTCATTGATGACCACTTCCATGTTTTCTTCCATATTATTCTCCTCCTACAATGTAATATGCATTTTTTGTAAATCAGTTTTCATAACTATGATCTTCTGAAGGTCTTCCGGATTCGTAGCATTCCTCGTAAAATGATCCAGACTTTGTTGCCTTAAACGTTTAACCAATTCATTGATGACCCTCTCTCGTTCAGCAACATCAAATTCTTCTACAGCCATAGAATTGCTTAATATTCCGGCGGCTTTACGCTGTTCTTCTGCCTCTTCGAATTGATTAAGGATTCTTGCAGGACTTACGGAATGCTCGGATTCATATTGTTCAAAAACCATTCCCGCAATAGTTTTATAGGGTTCTTCATAAAAATCTTCAACCGATATATACTCACCGATCTTATCGATCAGTTCAGGTTCACTTGATATCCACGTAAGCAGTATCTCCTGTGCCTGTGCATTACCATCGGTTTTGTCACGGCTTCTCTCTTTTGTTACCGATACCGAAACCGGTATGCCGGACATTCTTGCACTTAGTTTAATCACAAGCTTTTTCAGGTCATCGGCACGTATATTATATCTTACCGCAACGGCGTCTATATAAGTGTTTCTCTCAAGCTCATCTTCGAATATAAGAATCTTTTTTGCAACCTCATTGAAGAATTGTGTTTTTTCTTCGGGTTCGTTAAAATTATAATTTGTCTCAAGTACACTTATCTCAAAATCAAATGCCGATTTTGCTTCCTCAATTCTTTTTTTATATTCTTCAACACCGAGTGCCTTGATGAATTCGTCCGGATCTTTATAAGGTTTCATGTTAAGTATCTTTACACTTATCCCGGCATTTTTAAGTATCGGTATTGCCCTTAGTGCCGCATTGATACCTGCACCATCACTGTCATATGTAATAACAACTTTTGACACATATCTTTTTATCAGATTGGCCTGCAGACCTGTAAGCGCTGTTCCAAGCGAAGCACATGCATTATCAAATCCTGCCTGATGAAGCGATATGACATCCATATATCCTTCACATAACAATATGTAATTTTCTCTTGAGTGCCTCGCATAATTAAGTCCATACAGATTCCTGCTCTTATCGAATATCATTGTTGCAGGCGAATTCAGATACTTGGGTGTACCCTCTCCCATAACCCTTCCGCCGAAAGCGATCACATGATTATTGACATCCATTACCGGAAACATTACTCTGTTCCAGAATTTGTCCATCGCCCCTTTGGTCTCGCTGAATGTTATGAGTCCGGAATCTTTCAGTTCTTCATCAGTATATCCTTTACTTTGCAGATATCTGTACAGACTCCCCCGGCCGGTAAAACCAAGACCGAATTTACTTATGGTCTCATCACCCAGTCCTCTTGATATGAAGTAATCATATCCCTGCTTTCCCTGCGGAGATTTGAGCATGGCATAATAATACTTTACGGCTTCTTTATGTATCTCCAATAATCTTTTTCGTTTTCCCGCTCTTTTTCTGTCTTCGGGATTATCTGAACCCTCAGGAAGACTTACGCCTGCTCTTTCGGCGAGCTGTCTTACTGCTTCGGGAAAAGTCAGATTATCATATTCCATCACGAATGTGAATGCATTTCCTCCGACTCCGCAACCGAAGCATTTATACATCTGTTTATTCCTGTTCACTGAAAATGAAGCGGTTTTTTCATTATGAAACGGACATAATCCGACATAATTGGCACCGTTTTTCTTAAGCTGAACATACGGAGATATAAGATCCACTATGTCAATCCTGCTTCTTACCTCTTCAATAAGCTCTTCCGGATAGAACAATTCTATAATCCCTCCATCAAAGAATATTCCATGTTTTAGGTATGGTAAGTTCTTTAAACATATTGGTTGCGTACTGGTCAGACATACATGCTATATAGTCACATATGGCTCTTGCCCTGTCTGTTCCTTTATCTATAAGCATCCTGAATTCATCGGGAAGCTCATCTATATGATTCGAATAATATTCAAATAACTGATCGATCACATGAGCTGCTTTGGTCTCCTCGCCTTTTGCGATCGGATTGGTATATACATTCTCAAACATGAATTTTCTAAGCCCTTTGAATGCATCCTCAATCTCCGCAGTCATTTTAATATCATTGATTCCTTCACTGGAAGATATTATATCATGAATTAATGTATTAAGTCTTTCATTAAGTGTATTGCCAAGAACATCGGTATATTTTTGGGGAATATCTTCGTTTTTTATAATATGCGCTCTTACAGCGTCATCAATATCGGAATTAATATATGCTATCTTGTCGGATATTCTTACAATCTTTCCTTCAAGGGTTGCCGGATCACCTGAAGTCTGGTGATTCAATATACCGTCTCTTACTTCATACGTAAGATTGAGTCCTTCACCGTTTTTTTCAAGTATCTCAACAAGTCTTACACCCTGTCTGTTGTGTTCGAACCCTCCGGGGCAGAACTTATTGAGTGCTCTTTCTCCGCAGTGACCGTAGGGAGTGTGTCCTATATCATGCCCGAGAGCGATCGCTTCGGTAAGATCCTCATTAAGTCTCAGTGCTTTTGCAATGGTCCTTGCGTTCTGAGACACTTCAAGTGTATGTGTAAGTCTGGTGCGGTAATGGTCTCCCTGAGGCGCAAGAAATACCTGTGTCTTTTGTTTTAATCTTCTGAATGCCTTGCAATGGATTATTCTGTCTCTGTCACGCTGATAGACCGGTCTTATGTCACATTGAGGGATCTCAACTTCCCTGCCTTTAGACTGATCGCTGAATGACGCATATGGACTAAGTATCTCATGTTCTCTCTGTTCTATCTTCTCCCTTATGTTCATAATATCAACCCCCATATTATATATATACAACGTGAAAAAGGGATTTCCTTTTTTTATTTAATATTTTTTTATTGTTCACTTTGAATATACACAACCGCAGTAATTCTGCCTGTAAAGTCCGTATTCAGAAGAAAGTTCAATACTGCGCTTAAAACCGTTTTTCTTCTTAAAATCTGAAGGAAGCCACCTGACTCCGTATTCTTTTTCTATATTAAAACCGATCTGATTTATAACCTGTGAATTCTTAAGCGGGCTTATGGTAAGTGTCGTACAAAAATAATCACAATTCAATTCCAATGCTTTTTGAGCCGCCGAACGCATTCTGAGTTCGTAGCACTTATGACACCTCTCCCCGCCTTCTTTACAGGTTTCAAGGCCTTTTGCCATCGAAAAAAACTTATCGGGTTCATATTCACCGTCAATATAATACACTTTTTTGTTAAATGGATAATTATTAATAAATCGAATCAATTCTTCTTTTCTTACGTTATATTCATTACGTTCGGTAATGTTAGGATTATAAAAATAGACATATATATCAAAATATCCTGATAAATATTCAAGACAATAACTGCTGCATGGTGCACAGCATGCATGCAGCAGTAACTTTGAATCATTAATAGTTTCAAGAATTCCATCAAGTTCACGTTGATAATTGATCATGAATTAATTATCTTCTCCAGCGAGACAAGTTTGACGCATACGGTAAATAATTCCGCAGCTTCCCTTAGATCATCGATCTCGGGATATGTTGGTGCGATCCTGATGTTTGAATCATGCGGATCCTTATGATAAGGATATGTGGAACCTGCACCTGTCATCACAACTCCCGCTTCCTTTGCTTTATTTATTATATTGGCTGCACATCCATCCATGGAATCAAAGGATATGAAGTAACCTCCTTTAGGCTTTATCCAGCTTCCAATATCAAGACCTGCAAGGTTTTTCTGAAGTATCTCGTTAACCAGCTCGAACTTCGGTCTGATCAGATCGGCATGTTTGCTCATATGCTGTCTTATTCCTTCAGAATCTTTAAGGAATCTTACATGTCTCAACTGATTCATCTTATCATGTCCGATAGTCTGCCATTTTAATCTTCCGAACACATCCTTAAGGTTTGCTTCGGATGCAGCAAGTGCAGATACACCGCTTCCGGGGAATGTGATCTTGGAAGTTGAGGCAAGCATATAGAACATATCCGGCTTACCCTTTTTCGCGCATTCATCGGGAAGTGAATAAAGGACATCCTGATCATCCTCATACAGATGATGGACTATATATGCATTATCCCATATTATTCTGAAATCTTCCGCTGCCGGTTCAAGTGCGGCAAATCTTTTAACTGTTTCCTTTGAATATGTGATTCCCTGAGGATTGGAATATTTTGGTACACACCAGATTCCTTTTACTTCAGGATCGTTATTCACATATTTTTCAACCATATCCATATCAGGTCCTTCAGGCGTCATTGGAATGTTGATCATCTCAATTCCAAAGTATTCCGTTACCGCAAAATGCCTGTCGTAACCGGGTACAGGACATAGGAATTTGACTTTATCAAGCTTGCACCAGGGTGTGGAACCCATGATACCTTTGTTCATGGCAGTTGATATAAGGTCAAACATAATATTAAGACTGGAATTACCGAATACGATCACATTGTCAGGTGATACTTCCATAAGGTCAGCCATAAGCTTCTTTGCTTTGCTGATTCCACCCGGGCATCCGTAATTTCTGCAGTCAAGCTCTTCATCGCAATCGGATGTGCCGTTAAGAACATCCATCATTGGCATTGACAGATCAAGCTGAGACGGTGCGGGCTTACCTCTTGACATATCAAGCTTCAAGCCTTTACCCTTATAATCTTCATATTCTTTTTTTACTTTCTTATACTCTTCTTCGAGCTTTCTACGTGACATCTTAGTATATGGTGTAATCATTTTTTACCTCCGGCAGGCTATTAATCGTATTACTGTTGTGCCCACACTTCAAAACATTATATACCCATATTCTATCAAAATCAAGATATTATTTTTTCACAGAAGCTGCATATCGGGAATCCGACTACATTATAATAATCTCCCTCAATCCTGTTAATGTATCTTGAAAAATATCCCTGAATGGCGTAAGAACCCGCTTTATCAAGGCATTCTCCGGTTTTTATATAATCACGTATCTGCTCTTCATTCATCCTCACTACGCTAACATCGGTTGTTTCGGCAAACACGGTCTGAGTCCCTGATATAAGCTCATTGACACATACACCCGTTATAACCTGATGTGTATTTCCCTGAAGCATATCAAGCATTCTGAAAGCGTCTTCTTCATCATGCGGCTTACCCATGTGAAGACCGTCACAAAACACCATTGTATCAGCGCCGATAACATATATCCTGTCGTATTCGATCCTTTCATGCATATCTGCATCGTTTTCGATCAGGTCACTGTCTGGTTTTTCTTTAATATCTACAAGTATACGGTCTCTTATATCGTTGCTTTTTAATGTGGCAAGTTCCATAACCATTTTTTCCGGAACTGTTTCGGTTATGATCTCTTCAACATCACTTGCCATAACTTCAAAAGAAATCCCAACCTGAGTCAGGATTTCTCTTCTTCTCGGCGATGCCGAGGCTAATATGTATCTTACGCTCATTAATCTACGGAGATATTCTCGCCTTTGATACCGTTAAAAGCTCCTTCGATCTTTGCATCCGGATGTGCAATGAGCCATTTGTTTCTTGCTGTCATAAGCTTGTCTTCCGAAGAAACAGACGGAACAACTTCAAGATCAAGATTGGTATCTCTCGGAAGAGCCACAACGCATCTGAAGCCGTTTCCGTTACATCCGCATGGTGCATAATGAAGTGTTGTAGCATAACACTCGATCATTGTTCCCGCAGGAAGATGAAAAGCTTCGATCTTTGAAGAATCATATGTAAAATCATCTTCTATATCCTGTTCGCTTCCGAATAACATGATAAGATCCGTACATGCAACATTGAATTCGGAAGATCTGTGATACTCAACTGCATTAAGCAGGCTGTTGGTTCCGTTACAATAACCTATCTGCATCGGAAGTCCGCCGAACAGACTGTCAGTGAATTCCTTTCCGATCGGAAGCGCTTCAAGAGCTGCATCTGACGGAATATATATAACCTCATCTGCAGGCATGGGTGTTTCACCCATCTTGGCAATAAGCTCACTGCAATCATAATCCTTAATGATCCTTCCGTACTTCTTAAAAGCCGGATCTGTTACTTTTTTAACCTCAATAGACATTTTTAGTTCCTCCTTAAATTATAATTATTGTTACCGTCCGGCACCCCGTGTTTATTTTCACTACACATCATGAAAAACTTTGTGGGGGCTAAACAGTTATTAATCCTCTTTCTTATACGCAACCTTCTCAAATTCGGACACGTTGATAGGTCTTGAATAGTAATAACCCTGAGCAATACGGCATCCTGCTTTCTTAAGAGCATTAACCTGTTCTTCGGTCTCAACACCCTCTACAACGATCTCCATATTCTGACTGTTAATAAGCGCAACGGTACTCGTAACGAGAAGTCTGTCTCTGTCACTCTTACATATCGAATTGATGAAATCCCTGTCAAGCTTTACAATATCAAAAGATGCAGATTTCAATGTATTAAGTGACGAATAACCTGAAGCAAAATCATCCATCAGCAGTTTAAATCCGTTCTCTTTTAGCTGTTCCATAAGAGAATACAACTCTGCAACATCATCGAGAAGCGCACTCTCCGTAAATTCAAGTTCAAGCAGATTGGCGGGGATATTGTATTTTTTTACAAGTCCGGTAATTGTATCAAGGAAATGCTTATCATATATATGTATTCTTGACACATTAACCGATATCGGAACCACATCGTAACCTGCTTCAAGCCAGTTGTGGATGTTCTTACAGGTTTCTTCCCATACATATTCGTCAAGCGATATGACAAAACCGTTCTTTTCAAATATCGGAACGAACAGATCCGGTCTGATGAGACCTTTCTCAGGGTGTTCCCATCTGACAAGTGACTCCGCACCGACGATCTTATTATCGAACATATCGAACTTCGGCTGCAATAATATGAAGAACTGATTCTGTTCGATAGCGCTGTGCATATTGGCTTCAATGAATTTGATGTCTGTATTCTTACGTCCGATAGCATTGTCATAATATGAAAATGTGTTAAGAAGATTTCCTTTAATGACGCTTAAGGCAACTCCTGCTCTGTCACACATAAGATATACGGGTATGTCTTTTTCAGCTTCCTGATATATTCCAAAGTGAGGATTAAGCTCAATCATTATGTCATATTTCATTATTTCATTCTTAATATCAAGAAGTATACTCTCAAGCTCATATTTGTCTTTATGCTTTACACACATAACAAATATATCGCCGGATATTCTTCCGCATATGCCTTTATCAGCAATATTATTCTTGATGCAATTCGCTATGTGTATAAGAATATTATTACCGGTCTGCCAGCTGTACAGATCATTTATAAGCCTGAAATGATCTATATCAAGTCTTACAATGGCATATCTGCCGGTCATTTCATCGTTTGATTTGATCATATCTTCAGCAATACGGTAAAATGTCGTAATATTGTATACTTTGGTTATCTCATCAAATTCCGCAACGCTCTTCAGTTTATCAATCGTTTCATTGAATGCAAGAGCCAGTTCGCCGAATTCGTCATCACTGTCAACAACCATTCTGTTGTCATATTTGCCGCTGGCGATATCTTTTGTGCTGGCTGTTACAAGCTTTATTCTCTCAACGAATCTGATAATGAATATGGACATGATTATCGTAAGACCGACAGAAGCTATTAAGAATGTCACAAGGATCGGCATTGCGATGGAATTAACACTCGAAGTGATCCTGTCATTATCGATCATATATAACAGATTCCATCCCTTGTCGGCAGCATGAACCTTAACACATCTGTACAAATTGCTTCTGAATTCAACCTGATCTCTGTTAAGAAGGTTGGTACTCTTAATGAACGTCTCAGCAAATTCATATCTTTTACTGGTGACACCGTCAGAGAAATATAATAGTTCACCGTTTTCATCCGTTATGAATAACACAGCTGTAGAATAGCCTTCAAGCACATATAATGTATTAATATATCTCATTGATATATCAACACCATATGCGCCGATAAGCACATGTGTTGTCTTATCAAAGACCGGACATATCGCACTTATAACCCTGTCATTGGCTTCCGCCTTATTAACATCGGTAATGTATGATTTTGAATAATATATCTCTCCGAGATTTAATTTATTGACATTATACCATGGAAACACAGAAAAATCGGTGATATTCTCTCTTTTATAATTACATTTGCCGTCGCTTTTAAAGAGTCCTTTATCAAACACAGCAACCCATGAAGAGACTATGATGCTTCTGTCAAATTCCGAGAATTCATTAAGTGCAAGTGTAGCCTTGGTCTGCGAGAAATAATGATCGTCTGCACTGTCCGTAACCATAAAGTTATACATGATACTGTATTTACTGAGAAGGTTCACTTCAGCGATCACTTTGTCAAGCGAGTTATATGCATCCAAATTCTTGGCAGTAGCCTGTCTTTGAACTTCCTGGGTTATTGTACTGACCCTGCTCTGAGATATAGTATTGTAACAAATTACAGAAGCAATAACGAGGACAAGTATAGCAGGAAATAAAGTACTTGCCATATACTTAAGCCCCAGCTTACTGACTCTGCGTCTTTTCATTGTTACACCCCTTAACAATTTTATAGTTGCAAAATACCCATAAATAATTAATATACATTATATCAAAAACACCCATTTAAGTCAACAAAACAGGGTCAAATAACAGCCCTGTTTTTTAATGTAATTTTATGTTTACTTTATTATGCATTTACCTTTATCGTATCTTTACCACCCATATAAGGTCTTAACACTTCAGGGATATTAACACTACCGTCTTCATTAAGATTATTCTCAAGAAAAGCGATAAGCATTCTCGGCGGAGCAACAACTGTATTGTTAAGCGTATGTGCAAAGACTGTACCGTTCTCGGTTTTATATCTGATCTTAAGTCTTCTTGCCTGTGCATCACTTAAGTTTGAACAGCTACCGACTTCGAAATATTTTTTCTGTCTCGGTGACCATGCTTCAACATCGACTGACTTAACTTTAAGATCTGCAAGATCTCCCGAACAGCACTCAAGTGTTCTTACAGGGATGTCCATTGACCTGAAGAGGTCAACTGTGTTCTGCCACAGCTTATCGAACCACATCGGACTCTCATCCGGTTTGCATACAACGATCATTTCCTGCTTTTCAAACTGGTGGATACGGTATACACCACGTTCCTCAAGTCCGTGAGCTCCCTTTTCTTTTCTGAAACACGGGGAATAGCTGGTAAGCGTCTTTGGCAGTTCATTTTCGGGGATAATGGTATCAATAAACTTACCGATCATTGAATGTTCACTTGTTCCGATAAGATACAGATCCTCTCCTTCGATCTTATACATCATGGCATCCATCTCATCAAAACTCATAACGCCGGTAACAACGTTGCTTCTTATCATGAATGGAGGAATACAGTATGTGAACCCTCTGTCTATCATGAAATCACGTGCATAAGCGATCACTGCCGAATGCAGTCTTGCAATATCGCCCATCAGATAATAGAAACCGTTACCTGCAACTTTTCTCGCAGAATCAAGATCTATACCGTTAAGCTTCTCCATAATATCTGTATGATATGGGATCTCAAAATCAGGTACTGCCGGCTCACCATATCTTTTTACTTCAACATTCTCACTGTCGTCTTTACCGATCGGCACACTTGGATCTATTATATTGGGAATCGTCATCATTATTTTCTTGATCTTTTCCTGAAGCTCGGTTTCTTTTTCTTCAAGAGAAGCAAGTTCAGCGGAATTACCTGCAACTTTCTTCTTAAGTTCTTCGGCTTCATCCTTCTTTCCCTGTCCCATAAGGACACCGATCTGCTTGGAATCGGAATTCCTCATCGCACGAAGCGAATCGGCTCTCTGCTTTGTCTCTCTTGACTCTTTATCGAGAGCGATTACTTCATCAACAAGCGGAAGCTTGTGATCCTGGAATTTATTCTTAATATTCTGCTTTACGATATCAGGATTCTCCCTGACAAATTTCATATCTAACATCTTTAATTCCTCCCGGTTATATAATTGATATTCACGAACACCTACTTAAGGAATCCGCTTATAATCTGTTCCTCTGCTTCTTTTTCGGTAAGTCCCAGTGTCATAAGCTTTATAAGCTGTTCACCTGCGATCTTACCGATCGCAGCTTCATGTATGAGACTTGCATCAATATGATTGGCTGTGATCTCGGGAATCGCGCTCACACTGGCATTATCTATTATTATGGCGTCACATTCAGTATGACCGGAACATTTATTATTACCATTGATCTGTGAATAAAATATCTGGTGCGAGTCATCTTTTGCGACAGATCTTGACACGACATCGGTACTTGAACCTTCACCGTCCATATCAACTGTAAATGATGTCTTGGCAGTCTGCTTTCCATGAGTCATTATCTTCTCTTTTATAACAAGCTTTGCATCATCGCCAAGCTTGGCGCGTGTAACACGTTCAGTCGAATCCACACCTTTGATCTGAACCGTATCCATCTCCATAAAACTACCGGACTGCAATTCTACAACTGTAGTGGGGTTCATGATCTTCTCACCCATACCGTCACCCTGTCCGTAATGTTTCTCAATATATCTTACGTGAGAATTCCTTCCGACGAAAAAACTGTGTATTCCGTCATGCCTTGAAGCCTTATCACCGCCGTTATGTATACCGCAGCCGGCTATTATTGTAACATCACAATCATCACCTATATGAAAGTCATTATAAACCATCTCTTCAAGTCCGGACTCACTTAATAAGACCGGAATATGAACACTCTCATTCTTTGTTCCGGGTTTTATTATTATATCAATACCCTGTTTGTCCTTTTTTGAAACGATATCTATCGTGGCAGTCGTATTACGTGAATCTGTTTTTCCGTTTGCACGTATATTATATGCTCCTGCAGGTATCTCATGAAATCCCGCAACTGCCTCAAGAAGATTTTTCTGAATAGAATCCATTCTTTATGTACTCCTCATTTATAAAAAATACTGAATATCAAACTGTTACTCATACTCTTGCACATTCGGGATCCCTTATGAATCTGCAGTCACCCGTAGCATTAAGCATCTCGGGAAGAATACTGTCCTTATCTCCTTCGGCAGTCACTTTTCCATCGGCTATGACAATAATTCTGTCGGCGATATCAAGTATCCTCTCCTGATGAGATATGATTATTATAGAGCCCTGTATCTTCTCATGCATCTTCTCAAATACCTGAATAAGATTCTGAAAACTCCAGAGATCGATTCCCGCCTCCGGCTCGTCAAACACTGTTAATTTCGTGCTTCTTGCAAGCGCCATCGCGATCTCGATCCTCTTAAGCTCTCCGCCGGAAAGACTTGCGTTAACTTCCCTGTTGATATAATCTCTTGCACAAAGCCCCACTTCGGAAAGATATACACATGCATCAGACACAGATATATCTTTTCCGGAAGCAAGCCTGATAAGATCTGATACGGTTATTCCTTTAAACCTTACCGGCTGTTGGAAAGCATAAGTAATCCCAAGTTTTGCCCTGTCTGTGATAGACATATCTGTAATATCTTTACCGTCAAGTAATATCTTACCTTTGGTAGGCTTGATTATCCCGGCTATAAGTCTTGCAAGTGTAGATTTACCGCCACCGTTAGGTCCGGTTATTGCAACAAATCTTTCATCAATCTTTATATTTATATCTCTCAGTATGCTGATGTCCGAGTTATCCTCAGTAACATCATAAGATACATCAATTAATTCAATCATCTGTTACTCCTTATCCCTTGTTGCCAAGAACTCTCGGTTCCTCATCTTCACCGAATACAACAAATCCGTAATATCCCTGTTCTTCAAGTTTATTAATATATTTCCCAAGCTTTTTGGGGCGTTCGATCATACATACATCATATTCCCCACGAAACGAATCAGCTTTCTTTGAAGCCTTAGCGAATTCGTCTGCATTATAGAATACAGCAATCCTTTTTCCATACATTCCCGTATCTTTTTTATTCTGTTCGGACAGGATCGAATATATCCTCTCAAAACCGATAGAAAAACCGACTGCAGGAACATTCTCACCGGTGAACTTGCCGATAAGTCCGTCATATCTTCCGCCTCCTGCAATGGCTCCCCTGAAGCTTGTACTTTCCACTTCAAATATCGTTCCCGTATAATATCCCTGTCCTCTAACAAGTGATATATCAAATACAACTTCATATTTGCCTTCGGACAATTCGTTAGACACATTGATGATATGCTCAACTTCATCAACAATCGTCACGGCATCTTCGTTAACATATTTTTTGATCTCTTCAAGTGTAAATGTTCCTCTGTCTATAAATTCACCGAATCTTACTACTGCATCGGAAGAACAGCCTTTTTCTTCAAGTTCGGCTTTAACACCGTCAGCGCCTATTTTATCAAGTTTGTCGAACACAATACAGACACTGTCCAGTTCATTTTCTGCAAATCCCATATTGACAAGTACCGCTTTTAAAAGTCTTCTGTCGTTGACCTTTACTCTGAAACCGCCGATCTCTATTGCAAGAAGTGCTTTTGCAGTGGTTTTAATAAGCTCAAGTTCGCAATTATTGGATTCGGAACCGAGAATATCAATATCACATTGTATGAATTCTCTCATCCTTCCTTTTTGCGGACGTTCCGCTCTGTATACTCTGTCCATCTGGATCGCCTTAAACGGAAGCACAAGCTTAGCCCTGTTATTGGCATAATATCTTGACAATGGCAAAGTAAGATCATAACGAAGTCCCATGTCGGCAAGATCATCATAAGTTCCGGCTGCTATGGCCTTATCGAGTTTGTCGCCTCTTTTTAATATTCTGAATATAAGATTGAGATTCTCTCCGCCTTCGCTCTTGTCAAGATTCTCGATATCTTCTATAACGGGAGTGACGATATGTTCAAAGCCGTTCTCCCTGTACACTTTTAATATCTTCTCCTGCAGATGATCCCTTAGTCTCACTTCTTCGGGAAGATAATCATTGGTTCCTTTTACTGTTGTAACCTTCATTAATCTTTTCACCTTTCTGATAACTAACGCTCATTATAACACAATTGAACAGTGCAGTCTATAATTGTCAAAAATCTCTGTTATTTCCCATAAAGAATATACATATTGCACCGGGCCCAACGTGTGTTCCCGAACAGCGGTCATATACTCTGATGATAATATCAAGATCCGGATTATCTGCAAGTATCTCATTTTGAATATACAACGCATCATCTTTACAATCACAGTGAGCTATTCCGATATATTTCGTGTCATTCATATCTGCATACTTCTTAAAATCTTCCACAAGTGCATTAAGTGATTTTTTTCTGCCTCTTGAAACAGCATGAACATCGATCGTTCCCTCTTTGGTGGCATACAGCACCGGTTTTACTCCCAGAGCATTGCCTATAAGAGAAGTCGCACCTGATATACGTCCTCCTCTTCTTAAATACTTAAGATTCTCAACTGTAAATATATGCCTCATCTTAAGTCGATTATCTTCAACCCATGAAGCCGCTTCTTCGATTGCTCTTCCTTCGGCGCGAAGATCTGCTGCACGAAGAACCAGAAATCCTTCTCCAAATGACGCAGCAAGTGAATCCACAACAATGCATTTACGGTCAGGATAGTACTCATTCAATTCTTCGGCTGCGATCAGTGCAGACTCACATGAACCCGTAAGACCGGAGGACATTCCAATGAACAGAACATCTCTTCCGAGTTTGAATGACTTTTCAAATTCGTTCATCATTATTCCGGAATTGATAAGACTTGTTGTGACATCGGCACCGCTTCTCATCTTATCATAAAAAAACTTACCGTCCTGTTCATCATCCCGTCCCGGTTCGTAACAGTTGTATTCTTCGCCGTCTATATCGCATATATACGAGATCATTATGATATTATGATCAAGCAACATATCTTCAGTAAGATTACTGGTAGAATCCGTAATTATCTCATACATGTAGTTATCTCCTCTTTAACACGTGGTTTTGAATACTATGTCACATTATATCATCCATTATCTTCGGTATCAACATTTTCTTCTTTAAATGCAAAGAATCTCTGACCAAAATAATTGAGTATCACGAACAAGCCCATTCCAACGAGCATTGCAACATTGTCCTGTATCTTTTCATCAAAACCGGACATTGCAAAACTTATCAAAGGCTGGGCTATACCGTAAGCAACAAGATAACATACGGATATATTAATAATAAATTTTATAACGATCTTAATGCTGCGGTTCTTATTCCCGAATGTAAAATACTTATTAAGGAAATAGCTTAATATACTTCCGAATATATAGTTTGATGCTGAAGATATCCAGTAATTAAGCCCCAACAGATTATAAAATGCAAACATTATCGCCATTCCGAATAATGTATTTACCACACCTACTATTGCAAATTTCAAAAATGTCTTGTCAAGATAAAACTTATCAAGTATTTTCTTGATCATAAATATACTAAACTCGCTTTCTAATAAAATTAACAATAAATCTATTTGAACAATCTCTTGAAGAAGCTGTTTGAAGTATTATTATAGAACACCTGATTCTTGTAGAGCTTTCCGGCATAAAACGATAATCCCGCAGTAAATACGGCAAGTAATGCAATATACCCAAAAGCCTCAGGAATGCTTATATTGCCTATAACAATATCACCTGTCAGCATGAACGACGATGTTAAAGGAATAATACGAAGCACGACTCCAAGAATTCCGAGTTCACCATCCATCTGTAACGGTATCATATATGCAGCAAGGAATGAGAATACTACAACTGTCTGGAATATCCCCGTAGAAGTTGAAAGTTCTTCAGCTTTCGACACGGGAGAAGCGAACAATCCGGCAAGAGCGCAATAAAATATGAATCCTACAATAAGCGCAATTACACCCAATATAACTGCAGGTGCCGAAAATGCCATTCCTTCTGCCGCTTCTTTTATCAGATCCATGGCATTGAAGATCACATTACTGTAATCCGGATTAATGCTTCTTGCAACAATATCACCCAGATTCAGTCCGACAACAATACCGATAACCCACATTACCACCTGAATGACGGCAATTGTAACCATTGCAAGTATTTTCCCCGCAATAAGCTGATATGGCTTAACCGTTACAAGTAATGTCTCCATAAGCTTTGATACTTTCTCGGAAACGATCGTTTGCCCTATAGTCTGACCATATAATAACACAAGGAAATATATGATCAAAACCGTAAACATAGGAAGCAGGAACTTGATCAGGTCTGCTCCGAATCCGGCATTCTCATCACCGATTATGGTACGATTGACATTAACAGGCATAAGCGCTGTAAGGATATCGCTTTGCGAAGCCTTATCGTCATGAGATTCCATAACCGCATTGATCACTTTGATCTTCTCGATATATGCAGCAAGAATACTATTAAATTCTTCCGCTTCATCATGAGATAACATGGATATCTCAGGCACATTAACATTAACGGAATATTCATCATCATTCTCTTTTATCGTTGCTTCAAGCGCCAGAGGATCAGCATTAATATCTTTACCGTCTACGATGAATTCTATTCCTGCATAATCATCTCCGGCAAATTGTGCAAACTCCGAAAAGTCCATATATTTCAATGACGATTCATTTTTGATATATACTTTTTCGGACGGGAATGTATAATCATCCTCATCTATGGAAGCGGTCAATATGCCTGCAACAACGAATATCATGCATATGATCACAGGCAAAATAAACGTTACAAATACAAATCCCTTTCCTTTTGTATTCTGAGCGAAAGTAAACTTAAATACAGATAACATTATTCCGCCTCCTTTACTCTTCCATATCTTGCAATATGAATGATATCTTTAACACCAAGTTTTACACCATTGTAGAATAAAAGATATTCATATATCTTTGAAGTGATGATAACAAGGAATACCACACAGGCAATAAGGATCGCCAGTGATACAATGGCTAACCATACCGGAATGCTACCCATAACAAGATTGGCAGGCACTGTAAATATCGAGGATATCGGAAGGAGACAGCATATATAGGCAAAAACACCGGTAAGTTCTCCGCTTTCGGTAAATATATTGCCCATAGACAAAGCAATCGACATATAAGCACCTACAATAACAAGCATAGTGAACATAAGCATTCCTTCGGCTGATTCTTCAAGTTTACTTACCGAAGCTCCCGCAATACTTGCAACAAAGGCAAAGAATAATAATCCGGCAAGTATAACAACTATTGCAAGACATATTGAAAACGGATCAAGTCCGCCGAGTATATTGCTTTCCACCATAGACTCAACAATAATGTCAATTTTACCGGTAACATCCACGTTGATCAGTGAACCAGACAATGTGACCGATAATACAACAGACAACAGTACTGCTCCTATCTGAATAAATAAACTAGCGAGCATAGCCAGTACTTTTCCGATAACAATAGCCATCGGTCTTATTGTTATCATAAAATATTCTACCAATTTGTTGGATTTTTCAGTTATTATGGAATTAGCGATTCCCTGTCCGGAAAATGTTACAATAAATGTAAGTATTGTTATTAATGCGAGCCAGACTCCATATCTGCCGAAACCTCCTTTATCGGAACCCGCAACGTCGCCATCCGTATAAGCCACGACAGGCTTACCCGCATCTTCCATATGTTCACCGGATATAACCGACGACATCTGTTCGTTGTGCAGTTCTTCCGCCATTGAATTGCTGACCATATCAATATCACTGTATATTGCTGTCACATCCCAGCCGGTTACTACATCAATAGAATAAACATTGTTTTCTTTAAGAATTTTTATAATACAGGTTTTTTCAACATCATTTAATGTTTCACTGACAGATTCAACTTTTTCAGGTTCAAGATATTCCATATCACAATCAAAATCTTTTTTCCATTTTTCAAGGAAGCTGTCTGCAAGATCCGCTTTATCATAGCTAACATATATCTTATTTACATCTATTTTATGCGATCCGTCAGCGGAAGCAGTTCCTTCAGATTCACCATTGCTGCCATAATTAACAAAACAGTATACGGGAATTGATAAAGCAGCGATCATACATAATATAATAAGAGTTACAATATACGATTTTGCCTTAACTGTCTGAACAAATGTAAATGCAAATACATGTTTCCAGCCTGTTATATCAATCTTCTTCATTGGCTCCTCCTACTGTTTCAACAAATATCTCATGAAGTGACGGTTCTCTGAGCTCAAAACGTACTATCTGATGACCTTCGCTTATAAGTGCACTCAAAAACTCTCTGGCCTGATCTTCCCCTTTTACTTTCAACATGATCTTATCAGGAGTCTCTTCAACTACTTTAAGACCGAATCGTGTAATGAGTTCCGAAAAATCATCATCACATTTTATCTCAAGATTAACTCTTCCGTAACCTTTCTTGATCTCATTGAGATTGCCCTGCAATACGGCATTTCCATGATTAAGTATTGTGATATTCTCACAGAATTCTTCAACCGTAGCCATCTGATGGCTGGACATGATGATATACTTACCCTTTTCCATCTCCTGTCTTATAATATTTTTAAACAGATCTGTATTAACCGGATCAAGTCCGCTTATCGGTTCATCAAATATAAGAATCTCAGGATCATCTATAAGAGCAGCCATCAGCTGTATCTTCTGCTGATTTCCTTTTGATAGCTGGTCTGCTTTCATTGGTTTGATCTTTTTCCTCTTCTTTGAAGCTTCACCTGATAATTCGGGATACAGATATTCATCCAGTTCGAGTACTTTTGACCAGTATCTGATCTTTTCTTTAGCTTCATTCTTGGGAACATTTTTAAGAGCTGCAAAATACATCAACTGATCCATAAGTGTATATTTTGGATATAAACCTCTTTCTTCTGCAAGATAACCGACTCTGGTCTCTTCAGTATTAAGAGGTTTTCCCTGCCAGAGGACTTCTCCGCCGTCTTTTGCGATCATATTAAGCATCATTCTGATAGAAGTAGTCTTTCCTGCGCCGTTAGTACCGAGAAGTGCATATACACCGGGCTCTTTCATTTCAAAACTAAGTTCATTAACTACTACTTTTTCCCCATACTTTTTGAATAGTTTTTTTACTTCAAATGACATTTCATACCTCCCGTTAAACATAACAGCTGTAAAAAAGACAATATATACTCTTTTACAGCTGTTTATTATCGTTATTAGCGACAATTTTGAACAATACCTAATTGTCATATTGAACTGTTAAAAATTTACAACAGTTTAGTTACCCATCTGTGCAGCTACTTCTGCAGCAAAATCTTCATTCTTCTTCTCAAGTCCTTCGCCGGTCTCATATCTTACGAAGCCTTTGATCTTAAGTGTACAACCTTCTGCTTTGGCAACGTTCTCAACATATTTGCCGACTGTTTCCTTGTTCTCTGACTTGAAGTATTCCTGCTCAAGAAGACATACTTCTTTGAGCTCCTTATTAAGACGACCAGTAACCATCTTCTCAAGAATATTCTCAGGCTTACCTGCATTCTTAGGATCGTTCTTTGCCTGTGATATAAGGATCTCCATCTCTTTCTTCTTATAATCCTCTGATACATCATCTTTGGATACATATACAGGAGACATTGCAGCAACCTGCATAGCTACATTCTTAACACACTCTTTTACGGCATCGCTTGCGTTATCTGTCTCGGCATTAACAAGAACACCGATCTTTCCGCCTGCATGGATATATGAAACGATCACACCGTCATCTGCAGTTACTTTCTCGAATCTGCGGATATTCATATTCTCACCGATCTTAGCGATCATTGCTGTAAGCTTATCATTAACAGTCATTCCTGCCTCAGCTTTCCAGTCTTCATTAAGCAGAGCATCAACATCTGCTGCATCTGAAGTAACAAGCTGAGCAGCAAGTTCATTAACAAATCCACGGAATACATCGTTCTTTGCAACAAAGTCAGTCTCACTGTTAACTTCTACGATTGAAGCTGTCTTTGCATCATCTGCAACATTAACAACAACGATTCCTTCTGCAGCGATTCTTCCTGCCTTCTTTGCAGCCTTTGCAAGTCCCTTTTCTCTGAGGATCTGCATTGACTTATCCATATCGCCGTCAGTCTCTGTAAGTACTTTTTTACAATCCGATAAACCTGCTCCGGATAATTCTCTTAATTCTTTTATCATAGCTGCTGAAATAGCCATTATATACACACTCCTTATAATATTTTCTACTAATCATATATTTATTTCGTATCTTAACATATAATGCACAAAAAGCGCAATACCACTGTTCTACATATGTAGGATATGATCATATTGATCATTATCTGAAATGATCTGAAAAAATTAAGCTTCTGCTGCTTCCTCAACTGCCTCTTCTGCTTCTTCAGCCGGCTCGTCTACATCAAATGCTGCACCTTCGTTTGCCTCGATAACAGCATCTGCCATCTTTGAAACAATAAGCTTAACTGCACGGATAGCGTCATCATTTCCCGGGATAACATAATCAAGCTCTTCAGGATCGCAGTTTGTATCAGCAATACCGATAAGCGGGATTCCAAGGATATGAGCTTCCTGGATACAGATTCTTTCTTTCTTAGGATCAACTACGAATATTGCATCCGGAACTGTCTTCATTGTCTTGATTCCGCCGAGATTTTTCTCGAGCTTATCCCATTCTTTACGAAGAGCGATAACTTCTTTCTTTGGAAGAACATCGAATGTTCCGTCTTCAGCCATCTTCTCGATAGTCTTAAGTCTGTTGATTCTTGTCTGGATAGTCTTGAAGTTGGTAAGCATACCACCAAGCCATCTCTCATTAACATAGTACATTCCGCAACGCTCAGCTTCTGTCTTGATCGAATCCTGAGCCTGCTTCTTGGTTCCGACAAAAAGAATCTTTCCACCGTTTGCAACGATGTCCTTAACAGCATTATAAGCCTCATCAACCTTGCCTACCGACTTCTGAAGGTCGATAATATATATACCGTTACGCTCAGTATATATATACTCTGCCATCTTAGGGTTCCATCTTCTTGTCTGGTGTCCGAAATGAACACCTGCCTCAAGTAACTGTTTCATTGAAATAACACTCATTTTTCTTTACCTCCGTTTGGTTAAATAATCTTCCATGTGTATCATCTTGCCCGGCCATCCCACTATGTGTAACGCAATAAAACATCGTATAACATCATAAATGAGCCACCAACCGCTCAATCCACACATGTGCTTTGTTACAAACACCATAGAATAATAACATATATTTATTTGAATGGCAAGAAGTTTTTTCTTTACATTGCACTTTACATAACATTTACGATTATAGTATAATGTTTTGCATGATTTTTACAACATAAAACTCTGGGAGGAATACACATATGTCCGTCAAATCCGGTTTCAATGAAAATATCGTTGCACCGCTTAAGATAATAGCCATGAACAACTGTCGGGAACTCGGCTCAATGATCAATTCCGAGATTCTTAAAATGCATCAGGGTGAAACCGATACTCCTGATGAATATCTGACTCATTACCATATGGAATACCTTCGAACCGGTGAACGAAGGGCCATTATTGACGAATCCGTACGCGGAACCGATCTGTATATCATTACGGATGTTGTTAATAATTATTCAGATATAGAACCCGGCGGAGTCAGGTTTGGTGCCACTCCAGACGAACATTTTCAGGATCTGAAAAGAATAATAAGCGCCTGTCATGGCAGTCCTCACAGGATCAATATAATCATGCCTTATCTGTATGAGGGCAGATTCAACAACAGAAAGAATATGGAATCCCTTGATTGTGCGATATCCCTTATTGATATTGCCGATATGGGAATAAGCAGCTTCATTACCTTCGATGCTCATGACGGCAGAGTTCAGAATGCACTTCCGATCCTTGGAATAGACAATTACCCGACTTCTTATCAGTTCATCGAAGCGATCATGAACGGTGATGACGGCCTTTCATTTGACAAGGATTCACTTCTTATCGTATCTCCCGATATCGGAGGAATGGGAAGAGTTGTGTTCTATTCGTCAATCCTCGGAGTTAATATGGGTATGTTCTATATACGTAAAGATTACTCCAGAAAAGATCATCCGATCGTAGCGATTGAATTTCTTGGCAGCGATATTAAGGACAAAGACATTATTATAGTTGATGATATGATAGATACAGGCATCAGTATGATCGCCACTGCAAGAGAATTAAAAAAGCGCGGAGCAAGAAAAGTGATCATAGCATCTACATTCGGTATGTTCAATGACGGCTTTGAGATGTTTGACAAAGCTTATAATGAAGGAATGATCAACAGAATATATACAACCAATCTGACTTATTGTCCAAAAGAATTACTTGAAAAACCATATTATAAGATGGTTGACATGAGCAGACAGATTGCACTTATTATTGAATCCATCAATCATGATGCATCGCTTGGCGAACTTGTTGACCATTCTGCACTGATCATAGACCTTTTAAAATCAAAGCAGAATAATTTATGATCAAAATGCGTTCCTGATATGTTTTAACTCACTGCCTATCATTACGATAACATCAAATCTGTATGGATTATCAACCGAAAGATTGTTTCTACACATGTAGTATGAAGCAGTATTCCTAATTGAATTCTGCTTCTTTTTATTTACAGCCTCCTCGGGAAAACCGTAGGCAGTACTGCTTCTGTATTTTACTTCGACAAATACAATGGTTTCGCCTTCTTTTGCGATGATATCGATCTCACCGAATCCTGACCGAAAATTCCTTTGAATAACAGAAAAACCCTGAGATATAAGATAATCGGCAGCAATACTTTCTTTCTTGCTGCCTGTAAGTCGTTTATTGATTATTGTCCCTCCCCGTCATGCATAACCTTTCCTTTGATCTTATCCATATGATCAACATATAGGAGGATCTCGGCTACTATCTGATACAATTCGGGCGGAATACATTCACCGATCTCTATCTGTGACAGAGACTCGGCAAGTTTTTCATCTTTATGAACCGGGATATCTTCAACCGCAGCTTTTTCGATCATCTTTTCGGCAAGATATCCTTCACCCGAAGCAATAACGCGGGGTGCAGTATCTTCATTAGGTTCATACTGCAGCGCAACAGCTTTTTTCTTTCTAAGCTTCCACTCCATATATCATAACCACCTTTGGGTTTTGATTCGCCTACATATGTGTAAATGTTCTTCTGTGTATCGGGCAATTACCATATTCGCGTAAAGCTTCCATATGCTGCTTCGTACCGTATCCCTTATGTTTTGCAAATCCGTATTCGGGATATATTGCATCATAATCAACCATCATTCGATCTCTTGTAACCTTGGCAATAATACTTGCTGCAGCAATCGACACACTCTTTGCATCACCTTTAACAATTCCAACCTGAGGAATTCCGACGTCGGGAATATGAACCGCATCTACAAGAAGCATA
This sequence comes from Lachnospiraceae bacterium V9D3004, assembly GCA_000621985.1. Classification (GTDB taxonomy): domain Bacteria; phylum Bacillota; class Clostridia; order Lachnospirales; family Lachnospiraceae; genus V9D3004. The sequence goes on along the minus strand of JHWW01000002.1, from coordinate 457,459 downwards.
TCGGGTCTGATCAAAAGATTATCGATTGCTTCCTTCATCGCAAGAATTGTTGCCTGAAGAATATTGATATCATCGATCATCTCCGGAGAGGCAATACCGACACCTGTCGCAACAGCTCTTTCTTTTATTATATCAAATAACTGATCTCTTCTTTTTTCACTGACCTTTTTTGAATCATTCAGGTATTCGATATAACAGTCAACGGGAAGTATTACCGCAGCAGCAACTATGGGACCGGCAAGCGGTCCTCTACCGGCTTCATCAATTCCGCAAATATATTTGAATTCGGAATATTTGCGTTCGTACTCCATCATTGCATCAAGCCTTGCATGCTCAAGAGCTTCTTTTTCCTTCTTTTTCTTCTCGCGTTCCTCTTTGGTCATTCTATTTACTGTCCTTCCTCTTTCTGAGCTTAATTCCGAGGAAAATACCTAAAGCAGCAACGGCGCCGAACATAATGATCCTTATAAGATAATACAATAATGCCGTGCCAAATCCCATTGAAACCTCTGATAAAATAACATCCATAATTACATCCTCCCATTCTTATTATATATTACCGTTCTTACCTGTTGGCAAGCTCCCTTGTGATATCTTCCCATGTGAGTCCGCACTCAACCATAAGAACCATCATGTGATACAGAAAATCTGCAATCTCATATTTTAATTCCGCAGCATCGGGATTCTTGGCTGCGATAACTATCTCTGTAGCTTCTTCTCCGCATTTTTTGAGAATCTTATCAATCCCCTTATCAAACAGATAATTGGTATACGAACCTTCCCTTGGATTGATCTTTCTGTCGGTTATAATATTATATACTTCATCAAATACCTTACGCGGATTGGTATCATCATAATCCTTTGATGCAAGCTCTCTGTAAAAACATGACATATTACCTGTATGACATGCAGCTCCGATCTGCCTTACTTTTGCAAGTATTGTGTCATTATCACAATCGATCATAAGCTTCTTAACGTACTGATAATGACCGGATGTCTCACCCTTGCACCACAGTTCTTTTCTGCTGCGGCTGTAATATGTCATCATCCCGGTCTCAAGAGTCTTATTGAATGATTCTTCATTCATATATGCCATCATAAGAACATCTTCCGTCTTATAATCCTGAACGATAACGGGGATAAGTCCGTTTGCATCGGTCTTAAAGTCCTTAAATGATATTGAACTTGTAAACGTGTTCATCTCTATACCCTTTTTAACAAGATCATTCTTGATCTCATTAAGATTGCGGTCGATGAGTGAATTGGTGGACACTCCGATAAGCTTATTCAGTGAAAACAAAGTCTCAATACTGTTCTTTCTGAGGCTGTCTCTTACCAACAAATGGCAATCTATTGTGTCTACCTTATTAAGGAAATCTTCCGATAAAGACAGATGTTTAACAATATAATATTCAGCAGGGTAATCATCTGAAAGGAATTCTTTTTCGTCCATCTCCAGATATACATTTTCCTTACCGAATCTCTCTACTGCTTCCGTATATGCACTGTAATCATCAAGCATTTTATTCTGTACGGCAATCTTTGACACACCGGTATAGAATGCTTTTTTAGCATCTTCGAATCTGCTCAGATATATACCGGCGGTAATAGGTACATCAACGATCGAGACAAGCTGCTTAAGCAGTGTCAGAAAGTCTTCTCTCTCGAATTCATTGGATGAATATCTGAATATAAACAATTCATCAGCACCGGCATCTACATATTTCTTAGCCTGGGATATGACTGTCTCAGAAGTCTCACTTTCCGTATTGATAAATGGAATAAGTTTTTTATAAGCCATATTATTCATCCTTCCGTTTTAATTATATCTTAGCATTTAAAATATATAAGACAAAGAGCCCATCATTATATTACAGAGTTCCTTTTGTTGAAGGTACTCCCGCAACTCGCGGATTTATCTCTACCGCTTTGCGAAGTGAAAACGCCACAGCCTTGAAAGCAGCCTCCGCAATATGATGAGAATTGGATCCGTTTATCTTCTTAATGTGCAGATTGATCTTTGAAGAATCAGCAAATGCATAAAAGAATTCCTTAACAAGCTGAGTATCAAGATCACCTATCATATATGTATCAAAAGGAAGATCGTATTCAAGATAATGTCTTCCGGATATGTCAACTGCTGCAAGTACAAGCGCATCGTCCATAGGAAGCATACAGTCACCGAATCTTGTAATGCCCTCTTTTGATCCAAGTGCCTCGGCAAATGCCTGTCCAAGTACAATGCCGGCATCTTCAACAGTATGATGTCCGTCAACTTCAAGATCTCCTTTAACTGTCAGATCAATGTCAAACAGACCATGTTTTGCAAACCCGCTTATCATATGATCGAAGAATCCGATTCCTGTTGACACATTACAGATTCCGCTTCCGTCAATATTAATTACGGCTTTAATATCAGTCTCTTTTGTCTTACGCGATACTTCGGCAGTTCTTCCCATATCTTCATGCCTCCCGGTCAGTTTGTTACTTCTATAAGTATACATTATTTTCAGTAAAAATACAAGCAGAGTGTTTTACTGTTCAAATCGCACTGCTATTGAATTGGCATGAGCAGTCAATCCTTCGGCCTTAGCAAAATCAATGATCTCTTCATGAACTTTTTCAAGTGCTTCCTTTGAGTAAGATATAACGCTGGATTTCTTGATAAAATCGTCAATTCCGAGTGGTGAGAAGAATCTTGCCGTTCCATTGGTCGGAAGAACATGATTCGGTCCCGCAAAATAATCACCAAGAGGTTCACTGCTGTATTCTCCGAGGAATATAGCACCGGCATTTCTTACTTTGGTCATTGTATCAAACGGATCTTTAGTAACTATCTCTAGATGTTCCGAAGCGATATCGTTCACAAATGATACGGCATCATCCATATTTTCAGCAATTACAATATAGCCGTAATTATCCGTTGAAGCGGTAATTATATCTTTTCTTGGCAGTTCTTTTATAAACGCATTGATCTCTTTTTCAACTTTCTCGGCAAGTCCGTCACTTGTGGTCACGAGTATTGATGAAGCCATCTCATCATGTTCTGCCTGACTCAAAAGATCGGCGGCAACATATCTTGCATTGGCGGTTTTGTCGGCAAGCACAAGTATCTCACTTGGTCCGGCCACAGAATCTATACTTACGCTTCCGTATACGGCACGCTTTGCAAGTGCTACGAATATATTACCCGGGCCACATATCTTATCAACCTTTTCAACCATATCAGTTCCGTATGCAAATGCAGCGATAGCCTGTGCTCCGCCCATCTTATATATAACATCCGCACCGGCTTCGTTAGCTGCAACTAACGTGTTTGGATTGATCTTTCCGTCTTTTCCAACAGGTGTGGCAACCTGAATACGTCTTACTCCGGCAACTTTGGCCGGAACAACGTTCATAAGAACCGACGACGGATATGCAGCTTTACCGCCGGGCACATAAAGTCCGACGATATCAAGCGGAAGTATCCTCTGTCCGAGTATTATGCCATCGTCAGTTGTAAAGAAACTCTGTCTCAACTGACATTCATGATATTTTCTTATATTGGCAATGGAATGTCTGATTATCTCCACAAGCCTGTCAGAAACAAGCGAATATGCCTCATCAATCTCTTCTTTTGTCACTATGAAATTATCCGAAGAGATATCGGCCCCGTCAAATTTCTTTGTATATTCAAATACAGCCTTGTCACCGTTTTCTCTGACATTATCAATGATCTCATTTACGGTCTTTGCATAATCATCATTACCTGAATGACTTCTTCCCGATAATTCTTTCAATATCTCTTTTCGTGTATTCTCATTCAATCTGCGTATCTTCATTATATCACTTCCTTAAGTCTTGTAATAATGTCCATTATTCTTTCCTGTTCCATCTTCATACTGACTTCGTTAACAACCATACGTGCCGAACATTCCACAATCTCTTCAAGAACCTGAAGTCCGTTCTCACGAAGTGTCGAACCCGTCTCAACGATATCTACGATAACCTCTGACAATCCGACTATAGGTGCAAGTTCGACCGAACCGTTAAGTTTTATGATCTCAACTGTCTGGTGTTTTTTGTGATAAAAATAATCTTTTGCTATCTCAGGATATTTGCTTCCTACCCTTATCAGCTCATTTCGCTCAAGAAGTTCTTTCGCTGATTCCGGTCCACAGACACACATACGGCATTTTCCAAAACCGAGATCCATGACCTCATAAAAATGTCTTCCTTCTTCAAGTATGGTATCCTTTCCAACCACACCGATATCGGCAGCACCGTATTCTACATATGTAGGAACATCTGTCGCTTTTGCAAGGAAGAACTTAAGCTTAAGCTCTTCGTTAACAAATATAAGCTTACGGGTCTTCTCATCCTTCATTTCCTCACAGAAGATCCCGATCTTCTCAAGTAGCTCCATCGTCTTTTTTGCAAGTCTGCCCTTTGCAAGGGCGAATGTTATGTATCTCATATTATTTCATACTCTCCCTGAAGTTTTTTATGTCATATTCATTCAGCAAACAATACTGACTTATATGATCTCCCCGATACCACACACATCTTCCTTATAACCACCGTTACCATCAGGAATGATACGTTTGATCTGCTCTTCATTTTCAATATACAGCAGTTCCCTCACTTCATACCTTGCTGCATAACCGATATAATCATCAAGCCCGCTCTTCGAGCTCTTACGCATCATCTGTACCGGAGTATCCTTATCACGAAGCTTAGCCGCAAGAGCTGTCGCAACGCCTCTCATCTCGGGCAGATACAAAAGAAGAGTCACCTTATCATCTACTTCCACTTCAATCTTCTGTCGCTGCATTGCAAGCATAAGCTGGTCGACATTAAATGCAACACCAATAGCCGAGCCTTCCTTGCCATACTGTGAAAGCAGTCTGTCATAACGCCCGCCGGTTGCTACAGGTTCACCGGTTCCGTAAGTATAGGTCCTGAATACGATTCCGGTGTAATATTCATATCTGCTGACCATTCCGAGATCAACGTTAACATAATCCTCATAACCGTAAGATTTGATTATGGAATTAAGTTTTTTAAGTCTGTCAAGTGCAGCAAGCGACCTCTCATTCTTAACGGTATTTTCAGCAAGTTTAATATAATCATTATTACCGAACATCTCCGGCAATTTTACGAATAATTCCCTGATATTATCCGGAATGTCGCAATCCGAAACATATTGCTCAACAGCAAATATGTTCTTGCTGTCAATCAACTTCTTGATATCAGCAGTCTGCATGGGATCAAGACCGGCTTCTTCGGCAAGTCCGTTAAAGAATTCTGCATGTCCCACATCTATCTTGAATTCGGTAAGACCGGCATTTAACAGGCAGGAAGCGGTCATTGCGATCATCTCTGCATCAGCATCCGAGGTGTCATCATTGATAAGTTCTGCGCCTGCCTGTGTGATCTCCTTAGGCTTACCCTGATAGCTTGAATTATTGATAAATGTATTGCCTGTATAACATAATCTCACCTGAAAAGTCTCATTCTCGTAATACTTGGCAACACTTCTTGCGATCGATGGTGTGATGTCAGGTCTTAATACCAGTGTATTATTATCCCTGTCGAAGAACTTATACATCTCATTGGATGCTACCGTTCCACGTTCTTTGCTGAATATATCAAAGAATTCAAAAGACGGAGTTTCTATATTATGAAATCCGTATTTTTTTATCACAGTCATTATTTTGTCCTGAACGGCATGTTTCATAGCACATTCATCACCATATATATCACGTACTCCTTCCGGAGTCCTAAGCAGTTCCGGATGATAAAATTTCTTGTTCACTTATGTGACCCTCCGTTTTTATGTATATTAATATTTTTATATGTATATTTTTCTGCAGATATTATAGTTTCTCTTACTCCTGTCTGACTTCAAACAGAGCATTTACAAATTCATCGGGATCAAACTTCTGCAGATCCTCAATCTTTTCACCAATGCCTATATACTTTACGGGAACATCCATCTCTGACTGTATCGCAATGGCTATACCACCCTTTGCCGTACCGTCAAGTTTTGTAAGCACTATACCTGTAATGTCGGCAACCTCATCAAACTGCTTTGCCTGCACAAGCGCATTCTGACCGGTTGTGCCGTCAAGAACGATCAGCGTCTCAACTAGCGCTTCGGGATATTCCTTATCGATTATCCTTCTGATCTTACGAAGCTCTTCCATAAGATTCTTCTTGTTATGAAGTCTTCCTGCCGTATCGCATATCAGAACATCAACATTTCTGGCTTTTGCCGCATTAACGGCATCGAAAACCACCGCTGCGGGATCTGAATTTTCCTGACCCGCAATTATATCAACTTTAGCACGGTCAGCCCATTCGGTCAACTGTTCAATTGCGGCAGCTCTGAAAGTATCGGCAGCAGCGACCATAACTTTCTTGCCTGATGCTTTCAACTGTCCGGCGAGTTTTCCTACAGTTGTAGTCTTACCAACTCCGTTTACACCGATCATAAGTACTACTGACTTCCTGTTCTCAAATTCATAAGCATTCTCATTAACACTCATCTGTTCTTTGATCGAATCAATAAGAAGTTGTTTGCACTCGGATGCTTCTTTTATCTTTTCTTCTTTAACACGTTCTTTCAGTTTTTCTATGATATCACTTGTAACGTTGACTCCAAGATCTCCCATTATGAGGATCTCTTCAAGTTCCTCGTAGAAATCATCATCAATCTCAGAAAATCCCGAAAAAAGCGAATCAATTCCGTTAACAAGAGCATTCCTTGTCTTTGTAAGACCACTCTTTAATCTGCTGAACAAACCTTTTTTTTCTGACACTTATATTATCCTCCATCATATTATTACTGTTTAGCCTGCTGTTCGATCTGTTGTTCTACAAGATCAACAGAAACAAGCGTAGATATACCTTTTTCCTGCATTGTGATACCGTACAGCGTATCGGCAGCAGCCATTGTACCCTGTCTGTGGGTAATTACGATATACTGGGTTTTTTCCTTAAGTTTATTAAGATACTTTGCAAATCTTTTTACATTTGAATCATCAAGTGCCGCCTCTATCTCATCAAGCAGACAGAAAGGTGAAGGCTTCAGATTCTGTATTGCAAATAATATAGCTATTGCGGATAAGGCTTTTTCACCACCCGAAAGCATTGTTATACTCTTAAGCGTCTTACCGGGCGGCTGCGCAACAATGTTGATTCCTGCATCAAGTATGTCTTCACCTTCCACAAGTTCAAGCTCACCTTTACCTCCTCCGAAAAGTTCACGGAATACAAGATTGTATTGACTCTTGATCTCTTTGAACTTCTCATCGAACTGTACTCTCATTTTTTCATCAAGTTCTTCAATGAAACCGGTCAGACGTTTCTCGGATTCTATTATATCATCATGCTGTTCCTTCATGGTGTTGTATCTTTCAGCGACTTCAATATATTCTTCGATCGAATTGACATTGACATCTCCGAGTGACTTGATCTGCTGACGAAGCTCTTTTGTTTCTGCCTTAAGATCGGAATAGGAAGGAATATCATCATCTTTTTGCTCTAGCGCTCTGTTATATGTCAGCTCATATTCATTCCACATATACTGATTAAGTGAGGTGAATTCAGCTGTCAGCTTTTCATTTTTATTCTGGAGACGAATCTGTTCCTTTTCAAGTTCATTTCTCGTATCCGATAACTTTTCTCTCTGAAGAGAAGCCTTTTTGCGGTCTGCAATAAGCTGTTCTTTTGTGTCTTCACCGATGCCGATACTTTTATTCAACTCATCTATCTCATTATTGAGATTGACAAGAGCTTCCCTGATCGCAACAATGCCCTGTTCTTTTGTTTTAATAGTCTCAGAGGCACCGGATTTGCTGTCATTGATAATCCTGATCTCCTCGTTGATCTGTTCACAGGCAGAATTATTACGTTCAATCTTCTCATCAATAAATCCTTCTGTCTGTGAATAACCGCTATAATCCAGATTTAACTTATTAATCTTGTCATGAAGACCGGCTCTTATATTTTTCTTTTCTTCAAGCTCCGTATTGATCTCATCGATTCTGTTTTTGCATTTTTGAGTGTTTTTCTCATTCTCTATGCCTCGTTCTTCTATCTGAACAAGCTGCATATTTAACTTCGTTTTCTCATTGTCGAGTTCAACTCCGTCATGAGTTGCATCCGAATATGATTGCTTACGCTGTTTAAGGATCTCGCCTATCTGATTATAATTCATTTCTTTTGTATTACACTCAAGTTGAAGTTTTCTTATATTCTCGTCTTTTGCTTCAATATCTTCTTCAAGCTTTGTATGTTCTTCATCAAATGAGCTAATCTTCTTTTTTGTATCATCAAGTTTTTTTCGTATGGATTCGAGTTCTTTTTCAAGATCCTCGATCTCTCTTTTACGGCCCAGAAGATTACTCTTGTTCTTAAATGCACCACCTGATATTGAACCGCCGACATTAAGGAATTCTCCATCAAGGGTAACTATTCTCAGTGTGTGCCTGTATTTTCTTGCAAGCAAAAGAGCGTTGTCGATATTATCAACAAGTATAAAACGTCCCATAAGATATTTTATAACTTCTTTGTATTCCGGTTTTGTATCAACATATTCGGAAACCGGTCCGAATACACCCTTTTCGTCATCAAGTCTGCTGTCATAGTCTGCATCTGCGGTAATCGCATCAAGAGGGAGAAAAGTAGCTCTCCCCAATTTGTTCTTTTTAAGGAATTCGACCATGTTTTTTGCAGTATTTTCCGTATCGGTGACTATGTTCTGGATATTGCCGCCAAGACATGTCTCAACCGCAGTCTCATACTTCTTGTCAACGGATATGATATCTGCAACAACGCCGATGATACCCTTATTGTTTTTTTTCTGTTCCATGACCATTTTAATACTCTGACCGTAACCTTCATATCTTTCTGATATGTTTTTCAAAGTACTGATCTTGGAGTTGCATTTATGAAAATCATTCTGAATACTGAGATAATCGTTCTCAGCAATCTTTCTTAATCTCTCGTTTTCATGAAGTGCATACCTTACTTTTTTTATATCTTCATTCTTTTCTTCAATCTCTTTTTTCAGTCTGTCATACTCGGCTTTGCCTTCATCGATCTTTTCTTCAGCTTCGCTTACGGCAGCTTTGAGTCTGAAGAGACTCTGATTCATCTCAGCCTTCTTGATTGAATTCTGTTCAACCATAGTCTCATATTTTTTCTGTTCCGATTTTATATCCGAAGCTTCGTTCATCATCTTTATAACGGAACTGTTACATTCATCAAGCTCTTCTTCAAGCTCTCTTATAATATTAAATATATTCTGAATCTCTTCTTCGGAAGCGATCTTTTCATCCTTACATTTTTCAAGCAGAACACCGTTTTCAGTCTTCTGCTTCATAAGTTCTTCTTTTTCTTTTGCATTCTCGGCAAATTGGAGATTAAGCTGTTCAAGACGGTCTCCAAGCTGTTCCTCACTCTGTCTTGAAGCTTCGATCTGCTGCTCGTAGAGCTTTATCTCACCTTCAAGCTGCCCTATCTTTAATCTGTCATTGTTAAGCTGTTCTTTTTTATTTTCTACATCAGTCTCATGACATCTGATCTTTTGTTCCAATTCGTCAAGTGTGGCACGACTTGCTTCATATTCTTTTTGCGCCTGAAAGAGATCTCTTTCTGCAGTTTCACTCTTTTCTTTCATGCTGTTCAATTCTTCATCAAGGCGCTCATAATCAAGGATATACATCTGTATATCCTTATTTTTCAACTGTTCATGAAGATCAAGATATCTCTTTGCTTTATCTGATTGTTTTTTTAGTGGTGTTATTCGAAGTTCCAGTTCATTAAGAATATCTGTAACTCTGAGAAGATTCTGTTTTTCTGCCTCAAGATTTTTCACTGTGGCGGCTTTACGTCTCTTATACTTAACAATACCGGCGGCCTCGTCGAATAATTCTCGTCTGTCCTCCGGTTTACCGTTTAATATCTTATCAATCTGTCCCTGTCCGATTATTGAATATCCTTCTTTTCCGATTCCTGTGTCAAAGAACATCTCTTTAACATCCTTGAGCAGACAGGCCGTGCCGTTGATCAGGTATTCACTTTCTCCAGATCTGTATACACGTCTGGCAACAGTGATCTCATCATAATCAAGCGGAAGTGAATGATCCGAATTATCAAATGTGATCGCAACATATGCAAATCCAAGAGGCTTTCTGTTCTCGGTACCGGAGAATATAACATCCTCCATCTTGCTGCCTCTGAGCTGTTTTGCACTCTGTTCACCGAGAACCCACCTTACTGCATCGGCAACATTACTCTTACCGCTTCCGTTAGGTCCGACAATGCCGGTGATTCCTCCCTTGAACTCAAATCTTAACTTATGTGCAAATGACTTAAAACCATGTACTTCAATACTTTTTAGATACATTATTTCCCCCGGGTTGTATAATAATCAATCTTTCAGCATAATTAATGTTTTGTATGCGGCATCTTTTGATGCTGACTTCTTGCTGTGTCCTTTACCGACAGCCATCTTTTTGTCACCGATATATACTGCAACAATGAATTCTTTTTCATGTTCGGGACCTTTTTCATCTATAACTTCATATGTCACGGGCAACTTATATCTTGCCTGAACAAGTTCCTGAAGAGAAGTCTTACTATCCATGTAGAATGTTTTATCTTCTACATCCGTTAATACGAATTTCTTTATAAACGAAGCGGCGGACTCATATCCGCCATCAAGAAATATCGCACCGATAAGAGCCTCAAAAGCATCACACAGTATAGAATCCCTGTCTTTGCCATTTGAAGCTTCTTCTCCTTTACCGAGTAAAAGGTTCTTTCCAAGATCTATCGATCTGGCTATTGCAGACAACGATTGTTCACAAACCAATTGTGCACGAAGCTTTGAGAGATTACCTTCTTTCATGTCGGGATATTCGCTGTACAGATATTCACTTGAAACCAGTTCAAGCACTGCATCACCCAGAAATTCAATTCTCTCGTTATAAGCATTCTTCGCCATATTCATCTCATTGGCATATGAACTGTGAGTCATTGCGAGTCTCAGATTATTGATATTATTAAATTTGTAATTAATCCTGTCTTCAAGCTCACTGAAATCTTTCATAACTACATATCCTTAGATATAAATTCCTTTATCTTTGCATTGGTATCGTTCCTGATAAAAGATGCACATTGCTTTATCGAATTACTTATCTCAATGGAGGATGAGCTTCCATGAGTCTTTACGGCAAGTCCGTTAAGTCCGAGAAGCGGCGCACCACCATATTTTGACACGTCAAAATCTTTTAAAGATTCTTTGATCGCTTTCTTGGACATTGCAGCGCCTATCTTGCTCATAGTTGTCGACATCATGCCTTCTTTTATCTTCTTCAGCAATGCCGATGCAAGCCCTTCATATAATTTTAATATGACATTTCCAACAAATGCTTCGCATACGATAACGTCAAATTCACCATAAGGGATATCTCTTGCTTCACAGCTTCCCGCAAAATTAATACCCTCACAATCACGAAGAAGCGGATATGTCTCCTTTACAAGAGCATTCCCCTTTTCCTCTTCTACGCCTATGTTGACAATTCCAACTTTGGGATTCTTAACACCGCAAAGATTCTCCATATACAATGTTCCCATCTTGGCAAACTGCACAAGATGAGCTGATCTTGCATCTACATTGGCACCGCAGTCGATAAGCAGTGTGGAACCTTTCAGTGTGGGAATAACGGTAGCAAGAGGTGTACGAGCCACTCCCTTGATACGTCCGATAATATGGAGTCCTCCGACAAGGATCGCCCCTGTACTTCCCGCCGAAACAAATGCTTCAGCTTCATTATTCTTTATCAGATTCATCGCAACAACAATCGAAGAATCCTTTTTATTCTTAACAGCAGCAACCGGAGGCTCATCGAATCCGATAACTTCGGTTGCATTAACTACTTTTATACGTTCCTTATCATATTCATACTTTGCAAGTTCCTCATTGACCATATCTTCCCTGCCAACAAGTAATACAGCAATATTTTCATCTTCAGCTACGGCATCAACTGCTCCTTTAACCACTTCATGAGGAGCATTGTCACCTCCCATAGCATCTACGGCTACTTTGATCATATCCGACATGCAACTACACCTCTATAACGTTTCATACATAATCATATATTTTCGAATTACAGTTACCATTATTATATCTTTTTCACCACACCTATACCCCTTTAGTGTAAAAGAATGATTTGATCGCTGTAAATCCGAAGTTTTTAGGTGATAAAATCTGTTCTGTATTACCAATGAACAGAACACCGTTATTGTTAAGACATCTGTTATATTTGTGGAAGATCTCATCCTTTGCCTCGTCCGTAAAATAGATAAGAACATTCCTGCATACTATCATGTCAAGTCCGGTAGGATACGGATCCTTCAACAGATTATGCTGTTTGAACCTGACACATCTTTTTATATTATCTGATATCTGGAATGAATCAGTACCGATCTTTTCAAAATTCGCTTTGAATTCGGCAGGCACACCCTTAATACTCTTGGCAGTATATAATCCGCTCTGAGCTTTTGCAAGCACCTGATCGTCAATATCCGTTGCTGTCAGTTCAAAAGAAGTAGCCGGCATATGCTTAAGCAGGATCATAGCAATAGTATACGGTTCATCACCTGTCGAACATGCTGCACTCCATATCTTAAGGCGACCGCTGTTATGTTCTCGCAGATGCGGAAGGATGATATTCTCAAATACTTTCCATTGCTCGGGATTACGGAAGAATTCGGAAACATTTATAGTAAGATAATTAACAAAATCCTTTAAAGCAACTTTATCTTTTCGTAAAAGGTCAATATATTCATCATAAGTTTTAAGGTTGTTCTTTGTGATCAAGGCATCGATTCTTCTCTTCATCTGCCTTTCCTTGTAAGCATTAAGATCGATACTTGTCAAAGCAAGCACCTTCGTTTTAAAAGCTTCATAGTTCTGCAGCATAGAATTATCCTCCATATTATGAATATACATATCCCGTAAATAATATGGCGTCTGGTGCATCAGACGCCATATTATTTACATTCAAATGTCAGTTACATTATATAATAAATGTCGCATTATTATTCGTCTTCAGCAACTGCCTCCTCAGCAGCTTCGGTCTCAACCGGTGCCGGAGCAACATCCGGTTCCTCAGAAACATCTTCGGATTCCTCTTCACTCTTTGCTTTTTTCTCTTCTGCATTAAGAAGTTCCTTGATACTGAGACTTATCTTCTTGGAAGACTCATTAAAATCAACTACCATTGCCTTTATCTCCTGACCAATGCTAAGAACATCAGCCGGTTTCTCAACATGTTCTCTTGCGATCTGAGATACATGAAGCAGAGCGTCAATACCGGAATCAAGTTCAACAAATGCACCGAAATCAGTCATTCTTGCAACCTTACCGGTGATCACATTGCCTATTGAATATTTTGAAGCAGCATCCTTCCATGGATTATCTCTCTCAAACTTAAGGCTCAATGCAATCTTGGTATCCTTGATATCCTTAATGAGAACATTGATCTTCTGACCTACTTTAAGAACCTTCTTCGGATTCTCAACTCTTCCCCATGACATCTCTGATATATGAAGAAGTCCGTCAGCTCCGCCAAGATCGATAAATGCACCGAAGTCAGTGATGTTCTTAACAACACCTTCAACTTCCATACCTACTTCAATACGTTCAAACAATTCTTTTTGAAGTTTCTCTTTCTCGGCAACGATCAACTGTTTTCTGTCACCAATGATCTTTCTGTGTCTCGGATTTGGATTGAACTCGATAAGTCTGAATTCAATCTCCTGACCGTTATATTTGCTGAGATCCTTCTCAAAAACATCTGAAACAAGGCTTGCCGGTATAAATACCTTAGCCTCATCATACATAACGGCAAGACCGCCTTTAATAACGGCACTAACCTTTCCTTTGAGAACCTCTTTGTTATTAAATGCTTCTTCAAGTCTCTTATTACTCTGGTCAATAGCGATTCTCTTATATGTAAGAAGAACCTGACCTTCACCGTCATTAACTTTCAATACTTTAGCCTGAAGCTTATCGCCCGGCTTGACTTCATCTTTAAGAACAACAGGTTTGTTACTGTATTCATTCTTTGTAATAATGCCATCAGCTTTGTAACCAATGTTCAAAATGATCTCATCTTCCTTGACATCAATAACTGTCCCTTCTACAATCTCCCCGTTATGGATTGTGATTAATGATTCCTTATCTAGTAATTCTCCAAAATTTTCTTCTGACATGCCTGCCAAACCTCCTCAATAATATTATTCGGGGTAGATGCCCCTGCAGTGATTCCCACGCTACGGACAGATGCCAGCTCATCGAGCTGTAAGTCGTCAAGTTTCTGAATGAATAAAACATTATTACACTCATTTTCGCATATCTGGTATAGCTTCTGTGTATTAGAGCTATGCCGCCCACCTATTACAATCATAGCATCGGATTCTGAAGCCAGCTTTCCAGCTTCCGTCTGCCGTTCCTCTGTCGCATTGCAGATTGTATTAACAGCAATAATATCATACACTTTTTTTTCAATTATTTCAACTAATTCTTTAAATTTATTGTAATTAAACGTAGTTTGAGCCACAATACACACTTTTTTACCCGTTTCTATTACAATATTTTCCAATTCTTGTTCGTTTTCTATTACATATACTGGTCCTTTACACCATCCTCTTATTCCTTCTACTTCAGGATGCTCTTTGTTGCCGATTATAATAATCTGTTCTCCCGCCAGCGAGTGTTCTCTTACTATATTATGTATCTTTTTAACAAACGGACACGTTGCATCAATAACATCCAGTCCTTTTTTTTCCATCAGTTTATAATCCGCCTCGGAAGTTCCGTGTGAACGTATTATGATCGTTCCTCCGCTTTCTATTTCCGCAAGTTCATCTCTTCCTTCAATAACATGCACTCCCTTTGAAGCGAGATCGTTAACGACTTCTTCATTATGGATTATAGGACCGTATGTATATATACGGTCTTTTATATCGACTTCTTTATATACCATGTCGACAGCACGTTTTACACCAAAACAAAAACCGGCGCTTTTTGCGAGTTTTACTTCCTTCATGATAAACTCTCCTCATATATGGAACATATCTTATCTACCACTTCATCTATGCTCATATCCGAACTGTCAACAAGAATGGCGTCTCTTGCCTGTTTTAATGGACTGATATCACGATTCATGTCTTCATAATCTCTTTCTTCAATGTCTAACCTAATAATATCAATAAGACAATCAACACCTTTTTCGGTAAGCTCCTTATACCTTCTCTTTGCACGCTCCTCAACAGAAGCATCCAGATATATCTTCACATCAGCCTTTGGAAGGACACATGTGCCTATATCTCTTCCATCCATAACTATTCTTGATTCACTCGCAAGTTTTCTCTGCAATTCAACAAGTTTGGCTCTTACCGCTGCCATTTTGGCTACGGTTGAAGCAAGCTTACCAACTGCTTCATCTCTCAGATGACTCGTTATATTTTCACCGTTTAATATAACCTGTTGTGCTCCATCAATATATTCGATAACAATATCGATATCGTTACATTTTTCTCCGACAAGCTGTTCATTACCTGTATCAACACCGTTACTGTACATATAATAAGCAACCGCTCTGTACATTGCACCTGTATCAATATATGTAAGTCCCAGTTTCTTTGCTACCATCTTGGCTATAGTGCTCTTACCCGCACCTGCCGGTCCGTCGATCGCCATTGCAAATCCCATAATCTGATTCCTTCTTTCTGTGTATTTATATAATGTATTTTTTTAACTGTTAAATACCTTGATTCGCATGATTTTCACTCATGCGAATGTGAGCTTTCAGAAACGCATATCACCTTACACTGATTCCGGCCAGATATCCTGTTGACCATGCTATCTGAAGATTATATCCGCCCGTAACGGCATCAAGATCAAGTATCTCACCTGTAATATACAAACCCTTACATAGCTTTGATTCCATTGTTGAAGGATCTACTTCATTGACGGAGATCCCTCCCTGTGTTATTACAGCTTCATTATATCCTCTTAATCCTTTTATATTAAGTTCAAGCCCTTTTATCAAAGATACAAGCTTTCTTCTTTCTTCAGCCGTTATCGAATTAACCGGCTTGTCAGGTTTTATTCCGGACATCCGGACAACAACTTCGGTAAGTCCCGCAGGAAGAAGCTTTACAAGCGAATTCCTGAACCAGACATTAGGTTTTTCGTTAAAATCCCTGAGTATCCTGTTATCGAGCTGTTTTATGTCAAGTGCAGGCTTGCAGTCTATAGTAACCGTGATATGACAGTCCTTATGTTTTTTCATATAACTGCCGATATAGCTGCTTGCAGTGATAACTAGCGGTCCGCTTATTCCAAAATGTGTAAACAGCATCTCTCCAAGCTCATCATATATCACTCTGCCGTCTGCGCGAAATGTAGTCCTTACGTTCTTTAATGACAGGCCCATGATCCTTTCGGGCCATCCCTCAACCGTTTCAATCGGCACAAGTGCCGGTCTTGTATCTTTAACAGTATGACCGGCTTTTACGGCAATGTCATAACCGTTACCGTCAGAACCTGTTGTGGGATATGACTTGCCTCCCGCAGCCAATATGACGTTATCACCTTTATATGTTCCCTTATCGGTCACAACGCCATCAACATGACCGTCATTGATTATCAATTCTTTAACAAATGTATCGCAATGTATTACAACCCCGTACCTTTCAAGTCCCTTAAGCAAAGCAGCCGACACATCGGAAGCCTTATCCGATACTGGAAATACGCGCTTTCCTCTCTCTACTTTCAAAGGAAGTCCAAGCTCACCTTCAAACAATTCCATAAGACCGGTATTCGTAAGAGAATAAAATGCACTGTACATGAACTTTGGGTTACTGACAACTTTTTCAAAGAATTCTTCGTAATCACACGCATTTGTGATATTGCATCTGCCTTTACCGGTAATATATATCTTCTTGCCGCATTTTTCATTGCGTTCCAGCACAGTCACCTTATGACCTGAAACCGCAGCGGAATAAGCGGCCATCATTCCCGAAGCTCCTCCGCCTATGACGATAACGTTACTCACTTATAGTATCTCCTATCTTGTTACATATGCTTCATCATATCCCAGAACGATATTACTGCTCTCATAATTACCGTCACCGGCCCTGAAATATACTTTTTCACAATAATCAAGGTTATCCATAAGACTGTAGGCAATACAATCAAGCATCGCTTCCTCCATAGCCTTGCTTACATCCTTTAACGGTGCACTGTCTTTTTTAAAATATACGGCAACATTATCCTTTCCTTCGTATATCTCCTCAATCTCGATCTTCTTGGCAAAGTTTGCAGTCACTTCGTTTATGATCAATTCTGCATCTACATCTTTGTTTTTATCCACCAGTGCCGTGGATGGTATACAGGTCATATCATTACCGATCGTATATATGGGTAACTCTATGGAATTATCATCATGAACGCTTATATTATCATCCTCATCTTCATCTAAGTCTTCATCTACTTCATCATTTGTATCTGAAGTCTCACCGTCTTCCGGAGAATCACCAACTGAAGATGCGGGATCATTTCCGCCATTATCCGGTTCCGTTCCCTTACTGCAGCCGGCTAAAACCAATAATAACACGATCAATAATACAGATATTACTCTCTTCAAAATTATTCTCCACCTTTTCCTACAAGTTCAAGAATCATATCCATTGCTTTATCTACCGCATGATTTCTGATGTTATTTCGTGTGCCTTCAAAGATACTCTTAACGGAATAATCCCCCTTATCGGAACTTATTCCGATATATACGGTTCCAACAGGGATCTCTTTTGTACCACCGTTAGGTCCTGCCACTCCGGTTATTGAAACTGCAATATCAGAACCGGTGCGGCTTCTTGCCCCTGCAGCCATTGCTACAGCAGTTTCATCGCTTACTTCGGTATATGTGTCGATAATCTTCTCATCAACACCGAGTCTCTTAATCTTGGAATGATTACAATATGTTACAATACTCTCTTTTATCACAACAGAAGCCCCGTCATGTTCTATAAAGCTTGAACATAATAATCCTCCGGTACAGGATTCCGCAAATGTGATCGTTTTTCCGGTCTTTGTAAGTCTCTTGATTATGTATTTTGCTTTATCGGCGGTCTTAACGGTATTATTGATCGAATTCTTCAAAACGCCGCTATTTCTGATGATGCAATCAAGCAAAGATATGACGGTAAGTGCTGCTGAAACATATATGAGAATATATTCAACAATATTCATCACATCATTTTCAATATTAACTATCAATACACAGACCATGATCATCTGAGAAGCAGTCTTGAATTTACCCCACATATCAGCAGCGATCACGACACCGTTATCGGATGCTATAAGCCTGAATCCGTCAATCACAAAATCCCTGGCGATTATGACCATTGCAACCCACACAGGTAAAGGATTACCGGGTGTTGTCACAAAACAGATGATCGCAATGTTGACTAAAAGCTTATCAGCAAGAGGATCCATGAATTTACCGAAATTAGTGATCAGATTATTCTTCCTTGCTATCCTTCCGTCAAAGAAATCAGTAACGCACGCAACGATATAAATCCCCAAAGCTATATATTCATTGCCGGGAATATCATTCAAATAAAAAATAACAACAAATACCGGTATTAAAAATACTCTTAATATGGTAAGTCTGTTAGGAATATTCATATACATCCTCCAAATGTTTGGTTACCATTTTTTATGAATCACACAAATGTACAACACACTGGTTTATTCAATCAACCTGCCAAAGTATCATATAATCTCATCTGTCAGATGATCTCTCCGATCAGATCATATCCTTTGGCTTCAGTAATCTTAACAGTTACAATATCTCCTGTAATATATTCAGCAATACGCGGAATGAATACGCACCCATCTATCTCGGGGGCATCCGACTCGGTTCTTGCAACGTATACGTCTTCACCGGGAAGTTCACCTTCAATAATGGCTTGATATTCTTTTCCGATCTTGTCCTTTGCCATCTCAAATGCAATATCCTGTTGTATTGACATAAGTTCGTCATACCGCCTGTCCATAATCTCCGGAGGCACCTGCCCCTCAAACTTCTCCGCAGGTGTATTCTCTTCAGCTGAATATTTAAACACACCAAGCCTGTCAAACCGAATGTCTTTTATGAAATTCTTCAATATATGATGATCTTCTTCAGTCTCACCTGGAAATCCCGTAATAAGTGTGGTGCGGATCGCTATACCCGGAACCCTGTTCCTTAACATGTTGATCCTGTCAGTGATCTCACTTCTTCCGGTACGTCTGCCCATGTGTTTTAGTATTCTGTCGGATGCATGCTGGATCGGCATATCTATATATCTGCATATCTTTTCATTATTAACGATCGTATCAGCAAGTTCTTCTGTCACATCCTCGGGATATGCATACAGAAGCCTTATCCATTGTATACCTTCAATCTCACATAAGTGCGACAAAAGTTCGGGAAGCTTCTTTTCTCCATAAAGATCGACACCATAAAGCGTGGTGTCCTGTGCCACGATAATAAGTTCCCTCACTCCACATTCCGCCAGATATTCCGCCTGTTTAATGAGTTGTTCCATGGGAACGCTTCTGTATTTACCTCTAATATATGGAATTATGCAATAGGTACATTTCTTATCACATCCCTCGGCAATCTTAAGGTAAGAATATTCTACTCCTGTAGAGAATACTCTGTCAAGATTCTGGGATGGCAGATAATCGATACTCTTAAGCTTAACTTCTTTATCATTATCAGAACCTTCAATATATTCATCTATTGCACCGATTATATCTTCATATGATGTCGTTCCTATTATTATATCTACTTCCGGCATCTCGGCAATTATCTCATTATGATATCTCTGTGCAAGACATCCACAGACAACCAGACATCTGCATACACCGCTCTCTTTGTATCCGGCCATCTCTATGATAGTCTCAATGCTCTCTTCTTTTGCATCATTTATAAAGCAACATGTATTAATTACTATTACATCAGCTTCTTCTTCGGTATCGGTTATCTCATAACCGGCACCGGCGAATAAGCCGAGTATGAATTCCGAATCAACAAGATTCTTATCACAACCCAGAGATATAAGAAGTACTTTCATCAAATATTTCTCCATTATACATAAAATCAATCAATATATATAATATCAGTTTTTTACACGATGGTCAACAAATGCGTTTACATTTTGTATATAAAAGGTTATAATACAAATAATATCCAGGAGGTGACGTATCACATGAAAAAGAGACCATTATTAATAAAATCCATTATCATTGTAATACTTTTAGTGATTGCTGCTATATACTACTATGTCACACTGCCTGCGATCAACATTCATTCTCCCGGTCTGTGGCAGTTTATCATGACACTTGCTGCAATAGCCACAATCGCCAGCGTAATATATACTTTCCGCGTAAAATATACAAACCTGTCTCCGGGTAATATAAAGATCAAAGAATTCGTAAAGTCCAATATGCTTGTTAAGATCATGATCATATTTACACTTCTGATCGTTATAATATATGCTGTAGGTTATTTTTTGTCTTCACCTGTGATCAATTCCGGCAAATATACCGAACTTATAAACATTGAAGACGGAAATTTCAATTCGGATATTGAACAGATATCATACAGCGAGATCCCGTTACTTGACAAATCATCTGCGGAACTTATCGGCACCAGAAAAATGGGAACCATGGTGGAATATGTATCTCAGTTCGAGGTTGCGGCAGACTATACACAGATCAACTACAAAGGTAAGCCCGTCCGTGTTACACCGCTTGAATACGGAAGTATTCTAAAGTGGTTTACCAATAAGAACGAAGGTATCCCTGCTTATATATTAATTGATATGGCTACTCAGGATGCGGAATGCATAAAATTATCCGAAGGCATCAAATATTCAAAATCCGATCATTTCGGCAGACTTATATACAGACATCTGCGTTTTAATTATCCTACTTATATATTCGATGATATCAATATGGAGATTGATGAAGAAGGCATCCCCTACTGGATATGTCCTGTAAAAGATTATACCATCGGTCTGTTCGGCGGCGAAACCATCAGCAATGTCGTTACTGTCAATGCTATAACCGGAGAATGTACCGATTATGATGTAAATGAAGTTCCGGAGTGGATAGATCACGTATTCTCATCCGATCTTCTCATATCTTATTATGATTACTACGGAACTCTTAAACATGGATATTTTAATTCGATCTTAAGTCAGAAGGATTGTCTTAAGACAACTGACGGCTATAATTATATCGCACTCGATGACGATGTTTGGGTGTACACCGGTGTTACAAGTGTAGGCGGTGACGAATCCAATGTCGGATTTGTATTAATGAATCAGCGTACCGGTCTGACCAGGTATTATCAGATTCCCGGAGCTGAGGAATATTCAGCGATGAGTTCCGCCGAAGGAAAAGTTCAGAATCTTGGTTATATCGCTACTTTCCCATTATTCCTTAACATTGCCGGAGAACCGACTTATTTCATGTCCTTAAAGGACAGTGCCGGCCTCGTGAAAATGTATGCAATGGTCAACATCAAAAAATATACGCTTGTTGCAACAGCCGGTTCTGTGGAAGAATGTGAAAAGAACTACAAAGAATTACTTGCTGATAACAATATCAATCTGGAAGAAGGCGAAGTCCCCGCCGGCACAAGTAAAAAGACCGGCATTATATCCAATATAGCCCAGGCTGTAATAGAAGGTAACTCTCACTTCTATATAACATTTACCGGGGACGATGCTATCTATGATATTAACGTTGCCAATATCATAGATATAGTTAGATACAAAGCCGGCGATTCTATCACAGTAGAATACATTGAAAATGATAAAATCAATATCGTTACTTCAATTCAGTCTCGTTAATTTTCCGGGAATTAACACAATTATACATAAGCATCGCAATAGTCATCGGTCCGACTCCGCCCGGGACCGGTGTTATTGCTGAACATACAGGCTCAACATCATCAAAATCCACATCTCCGCACAATCCTTCTTCAAGTCTGTGGATTCCCACATCGATCACTACTGCTCCTTCTTTTACGTAGTCTTTTGTTATCATCTTAGGTTTACCAACGGCCGCAATAAGTATATCAGCTCGTTTTGTTACTTCTTTAAGATCCTTTGTTCTTGAATGGCATATTGTCACTGTAGCATTCTCTCTAAGCATAAGAAGTGCCATCGGTTTACCTACGATATTGCTTCTTCCGATAATTACACATTCTTTTCCTTCGATATCAATATCCGACCTCTTTAAGAGTTGTATGATTCCGGCAGGTGTACAGGATACATATCCTTTCTGTCCGATGCTTAACGCTCCTACACTCTGGGGATGGAATCCGTCCACATCTTTAAGCGGTGATATTGCCTTGATGACTGCATCTTCATTAATATGTTTTGGAACAGGAAGCTGTACGAGAATACCGTTAACATCATCCCTGTTATTAAGCTCTTCAATCAATTCTATAAGTTCTTCCTCAGTCGTACTTTCTTCAAGTTCATAAGAAACAGACCTGATTCCGATATATTCACATGCTTTTTTCTTATTTCTAACATATACCGTGGAAGCAGGATCATTACCTACCTGAATTACCGCAAGAGTAATCTCTGTTCCCTCTTCCTTAAGCTTTGCAACTTCTTCTTTAAGCTCATCTTTGATCTGCGCAGATATTTTCTTACCATCAATAATCTTAGCCATTATATATTCCTCCGTATTATAATATCATTCATCACCGTCTTTATCTGCCTTACCGCCTATATATTCTCCCATAATAAAAGACTTTAATGAGAATCCTACAAGAAGCAGTCCGGTAATTCCGAATATTGTTGAACATACAAGAAGCAGAGGCAGTGAAAGTCCGGTACCATCAACATAATAACCCACAAGCTGATATACAGTATATAGCAGATAACCGCCAATTATCGTTCTTAACAAAAGCATTACCTGTGTCACTTTATATTTTGACGGTTTTTTTTCTTCATTCTCAAAAGAGGTTTTATTCATATCTTCATTGTCAATCACTTCATATCGACTGTTATCATCTTCAATATCGACATCATATGTTTTTAAATCCTGATCGTTTGTATCGATATATTCTTCATCATCAGCTGATTCAGTATCAACTGTACCGTCGATATCATTATCATAGTCTTTTGTACCATCAAAATCATTAACATTCATATTGGCATAGTTGCTAAGCCCTTCACTATTCTTCATATACATTCTCCAAATTTATAATATATCTTTATAGTTATTTCAACATATCGTGCTTATTCTATCATATTTTATTTGAGTGTACAAGATTAAAACTCCGGTATGATATCGCAGATTAAAAACTCCGGTATGAAATCGCAATTAACGTTCATACCGGAGTTCATATCTCACATATTATGTTAACATAGCTGTTCATCAATCCTTCTGTCTCTTTGATACTACGTCGAAGATAACAGCTACAAGAAGAACTACACCTTTAACAACTTTCTGCCAGTTTGCATCTACACCCATGATACTCATACCCTGGTTGATGATACCCATCAAAGTTGCACCAATGATAACTCCGGGAACAGTACCAACTCCACCGTATGCAGATGCGCCACCGATGAAACACGATCCGATAGCATCCATCTCGTAGTTCTGTCCGGCCGTAGGCTGTGCAGATGTCATACGTGCTACAACAAGAAGTCCGGCAAGACCTGACAGAAAACCTAAGTTTGCATATGCTATGAAATAAATCTTATTGGTATTTATACCTGAAAGTTTTGTAGCTTTTTCATTACCACCAACTGCATAGAAATATCTACCTGTTGTAGTCTTGGATGTAAGATAACCATAGGCAAGAACTACCAAAAGTACCCATACAAGCACTGTCGGTATACCTTTATATTGAGCAAGCATGAAGCTTACTACGATAAGAACAGCACTTATTATAATCATGCTGGCAAGATCTGATATAAAAGGCTTAACCTTATAACCTTTGGATATCTTATTGGCTCTGCTTCTTAATACTGTAAATATATATATTGCAGCAGCAACAACACCAACAAGACAGCATATAACATATATCTTTGTTATACCGAACATATTGATATCAACTGTTATATCCGGGATATAGCAATCAGCACCACCACCAAATACCTGAAGGAATAACTTGTTGTCTTTTAATGATATTGATTTACCTTCAAGCACTACGTTGGACAATCCCCTGAACATGAGCATTCCTGCAAGTGTTACGATGAACGGTGGAACCCTGACATAAGCTATCCAATATGCCTGGAAAGCACCTATAGCAAGACCTACAGCAAGCACAAGCAAAGCAGCCGGAATTGTTGGTATTCCCCAGCTTGTCATTGCAACTGCACCTATCGTACCTACAAAACATACTACCGATCCAACCGAAAGATCGATGTTACCACCGGTAAGAATTGCTAACAACATACCGGTTGCAAGAACGAACACATATGCGTTCTGAGCAATAAGATTAGCAATATTCTGTGGAAGAAGCAGTTTTCCACCGGTCGATATTGAGAAGAATATGATCACAAGAATTAATGCTAATATCATTGTATATTTTTTGACATAATCCATTACTTTCGCCTTATTCATGATTAACCTCCAAATAATTTTTTATTATATAATATTTCAGCACCCCAGTTTACTTTCCTGTACTTACGATCATTCCCATGATTTTCTCCTGGGTAGCTTCTTTTGCATCGAGCTCACCAACGATCTTTCCTTCATTCATGACATATATTCTGTCAGACATACCAAGAACCTCTGGAAGCTCTGAAGATATCATAATTACCGACTTACCTTCCGCAACAAGCTGATTGATAATACAATATATCTCGTATTTGGCGCCCACATCAATACCTCTTGTTGGTTCATCAAGTATCAATATGTCAGGCTCTGCAAACATCCATTTTGCCAGAAGCACTTTTTGCTGGTTACCACCACTAAGATTACCGACAAGCTGTTCAACAGAAGGAGTCTTCGTATTAAGCTTAACTCTGTATTCCTCTGCCACGGCATATTCTTTATCATGATCGATAATTGAATTCTTACTTACAGCTTTCATATTAGCAAGAGATGTATTCTCTCGAATAGTTGATTCAAGTATAAGTCCATTACCTTTCCTGTCTTCTGTAACATAAGCAAGTCCATGATCGATTGCTTCTCTTGAAGTCTTCAATTTGACTTTTTTACCGTTAATGAGCAAAGACCCGCTTATATTGGTTCCGTAACTTCTTCCGAACACACTCATTGCAAGCTCGGTTCTACCAGCTCCCATAAGACCTGATATTCCGACCACTTCACCTTTTCTGACATTTATAGATACATTATCAACAACTTTTCTCTCAGTATATAAAGGATGATATACTGACCAGTCTTTTACTTCAAAGCAAACATCACCAATCTTGGTTCCTTCCAGTCTGGGCGGGAATCTGTCAGATATCTCTCGTCCAACCATTCCCTGAATAATTCTTCCTTCATCAATCTTTCTATTTTCATTATCTAAAGTTTCAATGGTTGCACCGTCTCGAATAACCGTAATATGGTCAGCAACATATGCAACTTCGTTCAACTTATGAGATATAATAATCGAAGTCAAGCCTTCTTTTTTAAACTTAAGAAGCAGATCAAGCAATGCCTGTGAATCAGCTTCATTCAAAGAAGATGTGGGTTCGTCCAATATAAGAAGCTTCGCATTCTTGGCCAGTGCCTTTGCAATCTCAACGAGCTGCTGTTTACCGACACCGATATCCTTTATCAATACTTCGGACGATTCCTTTAATCCGACTGTTTTCAGATATTTATCGGCTTCACCGTAAGTTTCATCCCAGTCGATAGCATATTTCTTTCCTCGCTCATTACCAAGGAAAAGATTCTCTCCAATAGTCATATAAGGAATAAGAGCTAATTCCTGATGGATTATAACTATTCCTTTACTTTCACTGTCTTTGATATTATTAAACTTGCAAACCTTACCATTATATATGATATCACCCTCATAAGAACCATAAGGATAAGTACCACTTAGTACATTCATCAATGTTGATTTTCCGGCACCATTCTCCCCAACGAGTGCATGAATCTCTCCTTCTTCAACCTTGAGATTAACATTGTCAAGCGCTTTTACGCCAGGAAAGGTTTTTGTTATATTTTTCATTTCCAGGATAATCTTTGCCAATATTATTCCTCCTAACCTTTCTGCCTTGTTTCTTAATAAACAGGCGGGCAGTCAGACTACCCGCCTTCAATATTACCTTATTGTAATCAAATCTTTAAGATATTTGAGATCAGACCCTCAATTATTTGAGATCATCCTCTGAATAATATCCTGAATCAATAAGAAGTTCTTTGTAGTTATTGATATCAGCAAATTCAGGCTCGCAAAGATATGAAGGAACTACATGATCACCATTGTCATAAGTCTCTGTATCATTGATCTCAGGTTCTGAACCCTTCATGATAGCATCAACCATTCCAACAACCTTCTCTGCAAGAGTACGTGTATCCTTGAAGATAGACATTGACTGCTTGCCATCGATCATGTTCTTAACGCTTACGATATCACAATCCTGTCCGGTAAGTATCGGATATTTGCCATCATAGTTAGCTTCAAGTGCTGCTGCAACACCCTGTGCAGTAGAATCGTTTGATGCAAGAACTGCGTCAAGCTGAGTTCCGTCTGCATAGTAAGATGAAAGAATGTTCTCAAATCTTGTCTGAGCCTTCTCTGAAGACCATTCAGGTGTAGCACAATCATCCTTAGATGTCTGTCCTGATGGGCAAACAAGCACGCCACTGTCAAGATATGGCTGAAGAACTTCCATAGCACCGCCGAAGAAGAAGTTTACATTGTTGTCACCCGGGTCACCGGTTATGAACTCAATGTTGAATTTCTTGTCGCCTGCATTGTCAAGATCAAGCTGATCTCTGATGTACTCGCCCTGTTTCTTACCTACAAGATTGTTATCAAATGTTGCATAATAAGATACAGCAGGTGAATTCATGATAAGTCTGTCATAAGCGATAACCTTGATATCTTTTTCCTGAGCCTGCTCAAGAACTGTTCCAAGTGAATCACCTTCAATAGATGCGATTACAAGAACCTTACATCCGTTAGCGATCATGTTCTCAATCTGGGATACCTGAGTAGCAACATCATTACTAGCATACTGAAGATCTACATCGTATCCTGCAGCCTTAAGTTTCTCTTCCATGTTGGAACCGTCCTGATTCCATCTCTGAAGATCTTTTGTAGGCATTGCAACACCAACAAGTCCGCCTTCTGAACTTCCTGAATCAGCTGCATCATCAGCCTTCTCATCAGTTGCTGCGTCATCAGCTGCTGCATCATCAGCTGCTGCATCATCAGCCTTGTCATCAGTTGCCTCCTGCTTTGTGTCGTCTGCTGCAGGTGCCGGAGTCTCTTCCTTCTTACCACATCCGGTAAGCAGAGTAGCTACCATAGCAACGCTAAGAACTACACCTAATAACTTTCTTCTCATTTTTTGTTCTCCTCCTCATTATTATAATTATAGTCGTGTGTGATACACACACTCCCTACAGTGGCTATAATATCACACTATGTATAGCATTTACTTGCAACATTCTATAATTTTTTACAGTTTCGAAGAATCATTCGCACAACAATATAGCATGTTTTTGCTTTTTGCATTTTGCACAGCAAAATTGTGCTACTAATCATGTTTTTTGTCGGAAATATTCAAATATACTTCTTCTTTCAGGTGAAATCCGTCAGCGATGACGACATCATCCATATTATTCTTATCAACGGCAACCGGGTCAAGATTAATATAAGGGCAGTTATATCTGCCGTTTGGCATTGTATTGCCTGTTAAAGTAACGCCTGCATCACCATTTGCAAGTTTAATGGAACATTCCACTGCCTTTTGCGCCAGTTTTTCCACAGGTTTATATACTGTCATAAGCTGGGTACCTTCAACAACATGCTGGCATGCTTCCAGATCGGCATCCTGTCCGACAACGGGAATCTCGCCCGCAAGTCCCTTTTCCGCAAGAAACCTTATTGCCTGCGTTGCAAGATTATCATTACCGCACATAATACCGTCTACTTCATTTAATGTATCAATATTTCTTTCGAGATATTCATATACATATTCCGCTTTCCAGTTTACGGCATTCATATACCCGATTATGTTGATACCGGATTCATATTTTTTTACGGTGGCTCTGAATCCGTCTTCGATCATATTTACATTATTGTCCGTTGTTGGTCCGCTGAGCATAAGATATTTTCCGGTATTGCCTGTTGCATTCATCAAAGCTTTAGCCATCAGAACACCTACCTGTCTGTTATCAAATGATATATACAGATCTATCTCTGCATCATTGATCAGTCTGTCATAGGCAATCACTTTGATCCCACTGTCAACGGCTTCTTTTACAATATCAGATAATCCGTTTGAATCAACAGCGATAATAACGATAACATCCATACCTTTGTTTATAAGATATTTTATCTGCTCACGCTGTGTATCAAGATCGCCGCCGGCATTCTGGACATTAACTTCAGCTCCCTGTTCGGAAGCAGTGGCAACAAATATCTCTTTTTCACGGTTCCATCTTTCTATAACGAATGAATCAAAACTCATTCCTATCTGAATCTTATCATCTTTTTCTTTATTAACGGTTGATTGCTCTTCTGCGTGCCCGCATCCCCCAAATATTCCGAAGATCAAAATCAGGACAGATAATAACAAGCATCTTCTCATCATCAGGTCAGTCCCTCCTTATATTCCGACGGCGTTACACCCTCGTGTTTTTTAAATGTTCTACTAAAGTAGTTTGGATCCGAATATCCAACTTCAAGACATACTTCCTTTACACTGTAATTTGTGTTCTTTAATAATTCCTTTGCTTTTTCCACACGCATATTAGTGACATATTCCACAAAATTCACACCGGTTTCTTCTTTAAACAAACGACTGAAGTAGTACGGTGTCACATCAACCTCTCTTGATACACCGTCAAGTGAGATGTCTGATGTGTAATTAGTTTCGATATATTTTATGGCTTTACTTATTATATTACCGGATTTATCTTTTTTCTTGTCAGCAACGTTAAGAGCGGCCTGTCTTATACATTCAACAAACCAGTCTTTCAGTTCGTAATTCATATCAAGCCTGTTAAGTGTTTCAAGATAATTGCTTCTTGATTTGAAAATGTAATTCATTCCGGAGGATTCGTAGGCTATCCTCTCTGCCCACAGTATGAATTCTATTACTTTCAGCCTTATGTCGCCTTCTTCACCGCCGGATTCCGAAAGCATCCATTCATAGAAATTTCTTGCACATCTTGTACTCTCATTCAGATCCCCGCGTTTTACCGCATTAAACATATCCCTTTCCATATCGATCGGATAGTTCTTTTCATATTCCACATTTACAGACACATCATTGGCATGTACCACTCTTCTGTTTGACTGGATCAATGAATTAAGTGCCTCTTTATATGACTCAGCCATATTATTGATCTTATATACTCCGCCCAGTCCGATCCTTACACGTATTTCAAACCGGTTATTGATCGATTGTATAAGATCAAGCGACTTATTAACATATTCCGATCTTATTGTATAATCAAGTGTATTGTCATCATATGGAATGAATATAACGATCTTGTTGGCCATATTATTGCTTACTATACAGTCGCCGTAATAATTCTCGATCTGTGCCCTTAGATCATTGTAATTTTTCTGCAGATATACCGAAGCTCCGGATGCATTTGTCATATGATTGCCTTCCTGACTCTCACCAAATACTCCGACAATGATAAATCCGTAATCCTTTTCTATCCCGAGGAGCTTTTTGAACACTTCTATATCTTCTTCAAAATGCTCTTTGAACAAAAGATCGTATATAAAACCGTTCTGGATTATCGGTATGACATTCTCGAGCTTTTCACGTATCAAAAGATCTTCGTCTTTCTTCTTACGTTCAACATCCAGCTGGTCGATAGCATACTGAAGAACATCAACGATCTGCTTTTGTTCAAAAGGTTTGTTGATGTATTTTAATACGCCGAGTTCTATTGCTGTCTTTGCATAACTGAACTTATCATAAGCGCTTATTATTATGAACTGAATTCCCGGCTGTGATTTTTTGATCTCCTTTATTGCTTCGATACCATTGATACCCGGCATATGAATATCCATAAATGCTATATCCGGTCTGAAAGATTCGGCAAGCATTATCACTTCTCTTCCGGACTTTGCCGCTTCAACTATACACTGTCCCTCATAATACTTCTCGATTATAAATTTAAGCGCATCTACGGTAATACCCTCATCGTCTGCAATCAATATCTTATACATCGCTACCTCCGTCATCATATGGGATTATCAGGATAATATCCGTTCCCTTGTCAGGCCCTTCGCTGATAATATCCATAACATCGTCTTTGCCATAGAACAAACGAAGTCTGTTCAACACATTCTTCAGTCCGACTCCGTTGGAATCTTCTTCGGTACTTGTCACTGCACTTTCCGAAGAAAAGATACTTTCTATTACGTCTTCACTTATTCCTACGCCGTTATCATGTACTTTGATATATACATTGTCTTCTTTTAACCATACCGATACAGATATCTCTTTTTGCCAGTCGGTATCCATTACTCCATGTTTTACGGAATTCTCCACGATCGGCTGTAATATCATCGGAGGTACGGTCACACTGTCAAGTCCTTCCTCGATCCTCTTTGAATAATGAATGTCTCCGGAATAACGCACGCCTATAATATACATATAATTGTCTACTAGATTAATCTCTTCTTTTAAAGATACCGCCTTATTATTTCTAACGTTATATCTGTAGAACTGAGCAACATTCTGTATATAATTATATGTTCTGTCCGCATCTTCCATCATTGCAAGCTGAGCTCCGGCATTAAGTGTATTAAATAAGAAATGCGGATCAACCTGAGCACGAAGATAATTTAACCTTGCCTCTTTAAGATGGGTGTCCATAAGAAGCTCCTTCTCCTTAAGAACTCTCTCTCTTTCCATATTCTCTTTTATCTGTTCAATATATTCTCTGATACTGCTCAACATTTTATTGAAAGCATTGGTAACAATACCTACTTCATCTTTTGTACTTATCTCAACCGGTTCGATGTCAAGATTACCTCCTGCGATCTCATTGGCAAACTTCGCTAGCTTTTTCAAAGGACTTGTAATTTTATTGGTTGCAAACATAATAAGCATTATCGTAAGTATTATCGCTATCAGCAATAACCCTACAGACAATCTCTGAGTCTGCCTGAGGACATCCATTAATGTCTGATAGTCCGTAGAACTTGATATAAACAGAGAATTATTAAGCTGATCTATATAATCAAGAAGATATCCGCACAAAACCGTCGTCCGGTCATAGGATATTCTGTATTTTACAATATTCCTTCCTCGTTTATAATCAATGCTGTTTTCGGTCACCTTGAGGTATTCCAACGAAATATTATATATATTCTTTTCCATGAGCAGATTCTTATCATCAACGGTTTCCTGATTCAATTCATCAAGGTACTGCTCATAGTTCTGGGCATGTTTATAATATTCCTCCATGACATCGGTATTCTTATTTTCAAGATATTCGGTCATTCTTCCCTGTATCTGCTGTAATTCCTGATACATATTGTTAAGCACAAAGTTCTTGTCATACACAGTGTTCATATTATCGACTATTCGATTAACATTAAGGTAGATATATATATTTACGATCATAATAATGAACATTACTGATGTGAATATTGTAACAAGCCTGAAGCTGATCGAATTATAAAAATTTCTTCTACTCTTCATTATTCAGATACCTCCCCACATTACTTTTTGTGACAAGGTTGGTATCAACCATGTAATATTCATTTACATATCCGTTATTCTTATATTCCAACAGCGCATCAACGATATTGTTTCCCATCATTTTTTTGTCAAATGAAACAACACCGTCTATCAGATTTTTATTAATTGCATCATATACGATCTCCGAAGATGCAAGACCTATAATATCAATACTTGAGACCTTATTATATTCTACAACCTGTTGATAAGCGCTTTCTGTGATATTATCCGAAAGACATATCATGATATCCGGTTCTTCACGAAGGTTAAGTATAATATCCCTAACTTCCTCATCTACTCCGAATTCATTATCATTACTTACAAGCCATGTATCAACAAGTATATTGTCTTTCGCTGAAATACTCTCTGCGATAGCCTGATACATAGTATGCTGTTCCTGATAACCGTTTGTGCTGTTCATAAGAACCATAACATGCGTTTCATCATTCTTTTTGCTAAGATTTATCATCTGTCCGCCAAGCTGTTTACCGACATCATAACTTCCAAGTCCGACAAAACTGCTTCTTTTACTTTCCGAAGCATCAGTCATAACCGTCACAACAGGTATGTCACTTTCGTATGCTTCATTGATCAGAATGTTAAGTTCATCGCTTTTTTCGTCACCTTCTACAATGATCCCGTCTACACCTGACAGCATGGCAATACGAAACAGATCTTCTTTGGAATAATTCTGTTTGATATTTTCTCCGATTATTTCAACATAAGCATCATTCTGCATGGCATACTCATTCGCGGCATTATAGATCTCTTTCCATTTGTTCCCGGACGAATTGGAATATACCATTCCAAAATGATACTTGTATGAATGATATACTTTCTTTTCATTATTATCCGAATCACTTATACTGTAATTGAACACAACAAGATTAATCACAGTAATGATTACCAAAATAATGATTACAGTATAGATCAATACCTCGAGCAATTTGTTATATCTGGATTTAATCATTGTTTCTCCTTATCGGGCTGATTCATATATATAAGATACAAAAGAGCCATCTTGAAGAACATCGTCTTCAGTTTGGCTCATTTTTAATCCGTAATCGCTCTTGCAATCTCCTCATACGAAGCACCGGCTTCAATCTCAAAACTGCCTACTTTTATTCTGTCGGCATATCTTTCATTAACAAGGAACTCATCAAATTCTTCAGGATTATCTATAATCCCGAGTTCCTTTAGATTCTCTGATACCTTTAACGACCAGTCACCTCTGTTGATCACAAGTGTAACCGCATTACTGCCTGATTCTCCTGTTTGTGTCACATCAGCTGAATCTGTAGTCGAAGCAGTCTCCTGCATATTCTGATTCTCATTAGTTTCAGGAGTTGACACCGGAATATCAGAAGCAGCTGCGTCCGTTTGTCCGACATTATCTGTCTGAGTATTAGTATCATCAGATTCTGTATCACCGTCACCTGTTGTATCATTAGACTGTACGGCATCAGTCGCATTCTGTTCATTCTCATTACCGGCATCTGATGCATTCTGTTCATTCTCATTCCCGGCATCTGAAGGTGCAGGACTGTTATTTACATCACTTTCTTCATTCTTATCATCTGATGTTTCTTCAAACACCATACCTAATTTCTTTGCCTTGGATATCACGGCTTCATCAGACATCTTAGACCTGTAAGATATTCCAAGAAGTATCGTTGTTATGATGATGCCGATTCCGACTCCTCTTAAGAAGTATTTTATTTTCATGTTCATGCCCCTTTGAATAGATCAATGACCAGCTTTACTTCACCTTGTCCGATACCGAGCTGTCTTGATATGTCTATTACTGATTTCCCTTCATTATGCATGGCAAGAATCTTCTCGTTCCTGCTCATTCCTTGCGATTTTGGTCTTACACTTTCATTTTTGGTCTTATATTCGGGAATCTCAACACTGTTAGCATTAAGTTCATCCAACAACGAAGATGGTTTTTCAGGCTTTTCAATATCTTCAAGTATGTTGTCAATCTCTGCGGTATCAACTTTGCCGTCTTCGTCAGATGTCTCAGCAACATCAGGCACCATAGAACTTTCAGATGTGTCAAGATCTTCTGCCACTTCCGGGATATCCGGCACTTCAGGAGTATCGGGCATTTCAGGCATTACAGGTTCTACAGGAATGTCAGACATCTCAATAACATCAGACATCATTGAACTTTCAGATGTGTCAAGATCTTCTGCCACTTCCGGGATATCCGGCACTTCAGGAGTATCGGATACTTCAGGTATTACAGGTTCTGCAGGAATTTCAGATATCTCAACACTTGAAAATACATCATCTGTAATTCCAGCCTGTTCAAGAATCATATCAGCCTGTATTGACAGATCAGACTGAGAATCAATGTCTTCTTCGACATTTGCATCGGCAACTTCTTCCAGTATATTGTCAATATCTTCGGAAGAAACGGTTTCCGTATTAATCTTTTTTTGTACTGTCTCTTTAGGCTTATTATTTTTGCCGGTATTCTTTATTCCGAGTCTCGTATTTAATTCATTGATCTTATCGGATATTGTTTTTTTCTTTTCGGGAACAGGTTCCTTAACTTCAGGCTCCGGTTCAGGCATAACTTCACTGCCTGCTGCAAGATCATCGGAAGAATCGATGACAGTTTGGACAACACCATCTTCTGATTGCTGTGTCGCAACATTGCCGCCACCGTTTCTAAGTAATACTGCTTCCTGAAGAGCAGCTCCCTGCTTAGAATTGTCTACGATAGGACCTGATGCAATATCGTACTGCATTGCGGTATGATTCATATTTGTACTGATATCACTTTGAGAATTGACCTGTTTTTTTGCTGAAGTTTCGGACTTCTCTGTAAGCTTAAGAATAAGTTTATTGACTTTATCGGATAATAAAGCATATTTCTTATCAAGGCTGTTAAGAAGAACTTTTGTCTCGTTCTCTTTCTCATTAAGCATATTATACAGAAATACTGCCTGCTTATGTTCTTCTTTAATACTCTCCATTACTTCATCAGAGTATTCTTTAAATTCCATTATCTTCTCATTAGATAGATGACATAATCTGTCTTCAACAGAAACGATAACCTCTTCAGATTTATCTGACACTATATCCTTAACTCTTGATTTTATCGAAAATTCTTCTTTCTCGCCCCAGACCTGCGTTACTCCTCCTCCGGAGGTCTTTTCCTTTGCGTCGGACACTCTTTCAGTGATCACAAAACTGAAAACAACCAAAAAACATCCAATCAATATAAGTACAATATCCATTATGGTCATTTGTTCTTACCTTCCTCAAACAGTAATATCAAAGCCGCTTGAAAACGGGCTGTCTGATCTTTTCTTCTCTTTTTCATCATGAGAATCGGAGGACTTTTTCTTCTTATGTCCTCCGCCGGAATAACTGTTTCCACTGCCTTCCTTTGCATCGAACTTATATTCTTTGGTATCACTCTTAGCTGTTTCTACGGTTCGATGACTGTCATGCGCCTCTGCACGCTGAAAATTCTGGCTTGCGGCATTCTCTGCATGCGTACGCCCGCGAAGATCATTGTAATGCATCTGCGATGCTTCCTGTGATTTCGGCGCAATAGTAACTATATCAATAGGTCTGATAGACATAATACCACTCCTTTAGAAAGAAGACAACCTGATATCTGCTCCCTCTTTAACAAAACATGTATGAATTGCTTCATCCGTGATCTTCTTTTTAGTTCCGGCAATATTGATCGAAACTCCCGCATAAGTATCACCTGATACATATATCTTTCCTTTTTTACATACTTCAAGTTCCTCAAGTATCTCATCGATCTTAACCTTGTTCTCTGATATCTCTTTGGCATATTGCTGCATCTGTGCAGTTGAATCCTTAAGCTTTCTCATCTGATCAGGCTCAAGTTTTTCTCTGTTCTTGATTCTCTTCTGGAATTTTGACACAATCTGCTTAAGTTCTTCTATCTCTTCGGATTTGAATTCATTATCCTTCTCAAGCTTATGATATAATTCCATTCTCTCAGGATCAATTCCTATCTCAAGGGACGTAGCGGTTCCCATTGTGGAACCGACAGTCTTGGCTTTAATAGCTTTACTTGATATAACCGAACCGCCTGTGATCAGTCCTCTCTTACCCTGAACGGAAATCTCCTCTTTAGCCTTAACATTGCTATGCATTATAGCATCGGTTGTGATCTTTCCTTCGGCATATACATCTTCACAGTTCTCGAAGAATTTGGATACTATATTTCCGCCTGCCTTAAGTCTTGCTTTGAATATACCCTGAACACCCAGTCCTATAACAATATCTCCGCCTGCCTCAAGGTTTGCCCCTTCAACAACACCGCTGACAATAATATCACCTGAAGCCTTAACTGTAAAGCCTGTAATTACATTTCCTCTGACATTTACATTACCGGAGTACTGAATATCTCCGGTGGATGTATCAACATTGGCAGGCACCTCATATACATTAGATACATGCACGGTATTACCGACAAGCGTAGCATGACCCGATACGTTGGAGAACATATCAAGTCCATCTTCCGATACCGATATATTGATTCCGTGTTTTAATACTTTTCTGTCAACCTTCTTGGCAGGAAGCGGTTTTCCGAATACATTGGTTCCCGGTTTACCAAGATCTGCCGGTGTAAGGTGAGCCAGTTTGTCACCTTTTTCAACATGTGAAATATTGTCCAGATCATGAAAATCAACCGAGCCGTCATCATTCAGCTTCGGTTTTGCAACAACATCCGTCTTGAAGAAATAATCAATCTTTGCATCATGACCATGAACAGGCGCTTCAGCTTTTGCAAGAAGAATATCAGTGCAGTACAGACGCGCCTTGACAAATATGTCTATATTCTTCATAACATATCCAAATACTACATTGTTATGCTTAAGTTCATTGATTATGTCTTCCTTTGTCATCTTCTCACCGTCATTGGTCGGTGGGAAAAATCTTCCGATAACCTTTAAACCGGTCTTATCTATAGTCAGTTTTACATGCTCATTCTGCCTGTAATTCTTTTCGGAAGACACTTTTAATTCTCCCGAATAATCACCGGCCATAAGATAATTCTTAATATCTTTGGGATTATAATCCCTTACCTGTTTTTTATCAAGATAATATGTAACATCATTAATATCAACCGGTGCACCTTTATTGATAGGCGCAACACACTTAATGTACGTACCATCATCTTTATTTATCATTGAAAAATAACCGTTTCTATCCATACCGTCATATCCCCCATATCATATTATGAAAAAATACTGAGTAATTCTACGTCTGATCCAAGACTTTTCTTCATCTTAACCAGAGCTTTTGTGTGTAACTGAGATACTCTTGATTCCGATACTTCCAAAACAAGACTTATCTCTTTTAATGTTAATTCCTCATAATAATATAACAAAATAACCTTCTTCTCATTCTCGGTCAATGCTTCCAGTGCTTCTAAAAGCATCTCCTTCAATTCTTCCTTAGCTACTCCGGCTTCCGGATTCTCAAATACAGGTCTGACAGTATTATCAACTTTTACCTCAACGCCCTGTTCCATAAAATCATCAAGAGAAACAACATTGGCATAATTAGACTGTTGCTGCCAGTTTTCAAGTTCTTCAACAGTGATCTCAAGTTCTGCTGCGAGCTCTTTGTCATCAGGTGTCCTGCCGTTCTTTAGCTCCAATACCGAGATCGCGTTTTCAAGCCTCTTCTGCTTCTGTCTGAGCGTCCTTGGAATCCAGTCCATCTTTCTGATCTGATCAAGTATGGCGCCTCTTATTCTGAGACTTGCATATGTTTCGAATTTGATACCTTTATCGTAATCAAATTTGTCAATGGCATCTATTAATCCAAACACACCATAACCAACCAGGTCATCAAACTCTACAGCATAACCAAGGTACATATTAAGTCGTCCCGCAACCAGCTTGACAAGACCCGCATATTCCAAAATCAGTGTTTCTCGAATATCCTGGCTTCTTTTTACACTATATTGCTGCCATAATTTTTCTCTCTCTGATTCCTTCAAATATTACACCCACTCTCAAACTTAGTTGACATTTTCATCCTCAGATTCTTCCTGATCCTCATCCGTTTTTTCCGTATCAGGATTTGCAAATTCAGCTTCGCTTTCTTCCCGTTCTTTTTCTTCCAGTTCGATCCTGAATTTCATGAACATCTTATGTATTATCTTACCGATTATAAAGAAAACAATTATTACAATAAGTAATATTACAAGTGCGCGAACAATATCAGTCTGATTGTTTAATACCCTAACCGCGAGTATAACGCTTGTAAACGCTGATCCAAGCAGCGTCACAAACGGTATAATATATTTTTCATCCATATATATCTATCCAATCAAGAAATTATTATATTTCTTTTTCTTCCATACCTACGACCTTGACTTTGAGTTTACATGTCTCAGGGTCAAAAACTATCGTACGTCCGTAATTACTTCCCGTATCGGCAGCAACAATAGGAATTCTAAGTTCGCTTAATTTTTTCCTTACAGCAATTACATTGTTATCACCGACACGCATCATATTATTCTTACTTCCAAATGCAAACATCTGTGCACCTCCGGCAATCTTTGCCTGAAGACGCATCTTATTGATTCCCATCTTTACAAATCCATTATAAAGCGCCTGAATACCTGTATCCGCAAACTTGGCCGCATTGGTGTTATTGATTATCTTCGTGCTGTCAGGCAGCATAACGTGTACCATACCGCACTTCTTCGATGAAGAATCGAACAAAACAACACCAACGCATGATCCAAGTCCAATTGTTGTTATAAGATCCGGTGCCTGACAATAATTCATATCTGCAATTCCTACTTTTATGATTTTCTGCATCATAGCCTCCATAACTTATAACATATTATTACATTCCAAACGCTTTCATGATTTTCTCATAGGAATTCAACGAAGGCAACATCATAAAATGACCTCCAAGTTCAATTCCGTCACATGCTATATAAGATTCCATCAGTATAACATTATCACTGAACTGTCCAAGTTCAATTACCGGCACACTTAATATTGACGCCGTCATATCAATAGTTGCAAACGGCTCCGATACTCGTATGTTATAACTCGTCATTGCTGACAGTGAACCTACGTAAGCACTGACAATTATATTACCGATCTCTTTAGCGGCTGAAAAATCCATTTCATCAAAAACAGTATCTTCCGTATACTGTTTTCCAAGCAACGGCGATAACATGATCCCGGCAGAGGCTTTCGGAAGAATAAATATCATTGAACCGTCGAGATCACCTTCAAGTAAAAGCATGACCCCGAGAACAACTGTATCTTCCTTACCAAATGCTGTAAGAAGATCATTGAATCCGACAAGCTTGGTATTCGGAACTTTCATTTCGACTTTTCTGCTCAATATCTGAGATAAACGCGTTGCAGCATTACCTGCACCAATATTGAACACTTCCTTCAAAGCATCCAAATGAATCGCATCAATACGGCTAATATCTACCATGTGAAACCTCCTACTGGTTTTCACCCTCGTCAACGACTATGTTCAGGTCAAGTACAGAAATCAACGTATTATTCTCCTTGGCAACGCCTTGAAGATAATTATCATATTCGTTGTGTTTCCTGAATGTCGGTTTTTCAAGAGTGTTATTATCAATATTAACAATCTGCAGAACCTCATCCACTATAAACCCTACATACGCATTATTCTCAAATTTTGCAATAATAATTCTTGTTGAATTGGTATATTCGTCAGGAGTCATTCCCATCTTAATCCTCATACTCATAACAGGAACAACATCACCACGAAGATTGATAACACCTTTGTAATATGTCTGTGACTTCGGAACACGTGTTATCCTCTGCATTCTGACAATATTATCTACATAATCAATATCTATACCAAACTGCTCACTTCCGAGCTTGATCACTACATATTGTTTTCCTTCCGTAACCTTTGAGCCAAGAGCTTCCAAACGTTCCAATTCCTGATTATCCATCTACAACACACCTCCTATACTAATGCGTTAACATCAAGTATCAGCGCAACCTCGCCATCACCTAGGATGGTAGCTCCACCGATCATCTTGTCGTTATTAATATAATGTCCAATGGACTTAATAACAATTTCCTGCTGTCCGATAAGGTTATCAATAACAAGACCAGCCTGCTTATCTCCCTTATTAACGATTACTATTGTATAACTTGCAGGTTCTTCACCTTCAAGATGAATATTAAGCACATCACGAAGTCTGATAATAGGAATAACATTGCCTCTGAGGCTGATTACTTCTTTCCCCTGTACAAACTTGATATCTTCTGAAGCAACATCCTCAATTGTCTGAATGCTTCCGAGCGGGATAGCATATTTTTCGTTGCCAACCTCAGACATAAGAGCCTGAATGATAGCAAGTGTAAGCGGAAGTCTGATAGTAAATGTACTTCCGACACCAAGTTCGGTTCTTGCCTCGATACTACCGCCGAGTGACTCAACGTTAGTACGTACAACGTCAAGACCAACGCCTCGACCGGAAAGTTCAGATATCTGCTCAGCGGTCGAGAAACTTGGACGGAACAGTAATTCAATAGCATCCTTATCATTCATCTTTTCAGCCTGTTCACGGGTAATATGACCCTTTTCAACAGCCTTTGCCTTAACTTTCTCAACATTGATTCCGGCACCGTCATCTCTTACTTCGATCACAACGTTATTACCATCCTGATAAGCGTCGAGGAAAATGGAACCTACTTCCGGCTTACCGGACTTAACTCTTTCTTCGTTGCTCTCAAGACCATGATCGGCAGAATTTCTGAGAAGATGCATAAGAGGATCGCCTATCTCATCAATAACCGTACGATCAAGTTCTGTCTCTTCACCTGTCATATACAGTTCCATCTTCTTATCAAGCTTCTTGCTTATATCACGGATCATTCTCGGGAATCTGTTAACAACACTCTCGATAGGAACCATTCGAACCTTCATAACCGATTCATGAAGATTGGTCGTTACTCTTTCAAGATATTCGATCTGTTCCTTGAATCCGGCATCGTCACCTGCATCACCGATAGAACTGATGGATACGAGTCCGTTCTTTGCAATGATAAGCTCGCTTACAAGATTCATCAGGACATCGAGTTTTTCAATATCAACTCTGACAGATCTTACTGTATGCTTAGAACCGCTCTTTGCAGGCTGCTGTTTTGCATTAGACTGCTGACTTGCAGCTTTAGGAGCTTCTTTTGCCTTCTTTTCAGGTTTTTTATCGGCCTTTTCTTCGGTCTTTGCTTCTTTTTCAGTCTCAGCGGCGCCTGCCCCTGCAGGTTCATTGTATAACTCAACCGATGCTTCTTTGATCTCGGAAACGCTCATGATAAGACTCTTAATCTCTTCCGGAGGAAGTTCAGTAGCAACGATCATGCTGAATTCAAATTCAAATTCTTCATCTTCGATCTCGTCGATAGTCGGTGCAGACTTGATCAGGTCACCCTTTCCTTCAAGAGACTTGAATACAAGAAATGCTCTGGCTGATTTAAGAATACATGTTTCCATCAGCTGAACGGTAATACCGTAAATCTTCTTGCCTTCTTCCCTTGCTTTGTCAACCTGAGCCTTCTCTTCATCGGCAAGAACAACTTTGGTGAAGCCTCCGCCTTCAGAAACAGGTGCAGCCTCAGCATTATCAGCAGGTGCAGCACTCTCTTGGGCCGGAGCCTCATCATCAGCGCCTTCTCCGCCGTCCTCAAGGAATTCTTTAAGTCCCTTAATGATATCCTCACTGTCAAGGTCACCCTCTGTAGAAGTGTCCTGTACAGACTTAAGATAACCTTCCAGATCATCAAGACCCCTAAAGAGAATATCAACAAGCTTTGAAGATACCTTCATGTTGTCATTACGTATCTCCTGGAATACATTCTCCATATCATGAGTAAGTCTTTTCATCTTCTCAAAGCCCATAGTACCGGCCATTCCCTTAAGTGAATGAGCTGCACGGAAGATCTCATTAATGGTATCTTTGTTGTCCGGTTCTTTTTCAAGGACCAACAGATGCTCATTAAGACTTTGAAGATGTTCTTTTGTTTCATCGATAAATATGTCTAAATATTGACTGGTATCCATAACTATCGCACCCCCGTAATACTTGTTATCGCACTTGCTATATCCGACAAAGGTCTTACCTCATCGGTTACCCCGGATTCATATATCATCTTAGGCATACCGTAAACGGTGCATGAATCCTTGTCCTGTGAGATAACATATAATTTTTTTTTGTTTTTCAAATAATTAATTCCGCTGGTGCCGTCAGCACCCATACCTGTTAGTACAACACATATAATCTGATCATATGAAGAATCGACAAGCGATTCATACATAATATCAGCACATGGTCTCAAGCCTCCGCGTGGCGGTTCATTTGAAAGAGATAATACTCCACCGCCTCCCGGCTTGTTGTTAACTTTAAGATGACATCCTCCTTTCGCAATATAAACGTTGCCTTTGGTTAAAACATCACCTTCTTCGGCTTCCCTGACCTTGACCTTACTTACTGCGTCAAGTCGCTCGGCAAGTGATTTGGTGAAGCCTTCCGGCATATGCTGTACAATCACCATCGGTGCATCAAGGTTATCAGGCAGGAGAGGGATCACTTCCTGTAAAGCCTTTGGGCCGCCCGTTGAACAGGCAAGAGCTATTAACTTGCTGCCCTTAAGCGAAACACCTGATTTAACGGATTTGGTACTGATGATCTCACGTTTTTTTACTATCTCCGCCTGGGTTGGAAGTTTCTTGGTCATTGCTTTCGGTTTTGCCGAATCAATTGACAGATGAATAAGATCAAGTATTGTCTTGCTGAAAGAAGCTCCCTTGATATCGGTCAGACTTGCCGGCTTCTTTACGAAGTCAAAAGCTCCGTACCCGAGACACTGGATAGTTTCCTCACCACTTTCGGATGCCACTGAACTCACAAGTACAACATTCAGATCAATATTCTTCTCATTGATCTGACGCATGAATTCAACACCGTTCATCTTAGGCATCTGAATATCAAGAACAATACAATCATAAGTATTCTTCTGAACCATCTCCAACGCCATTATCCCGTTGAATGCAAAATCGACAGATTGTAATTCATCATCAGAATTAATTATATCAGACAACACCCTTCTCATGAGTGCAGAGTCATCTACTATTAAAATATTTTTTTTCATATACTTCTTTTGTACCTCCTCACCGTTTCATTCTGCGTCTTTGTTCATCAAATATATATCTGACAAGCTTTTCACGGGTTTTACTGTTAAGCCCCACAAATTCGCCTCTGACGTCATATTGTGTATATGATCCCCCAAAATCCCTGCTGCTTCGTATTATACGGGTTCTGACAGGGACAAGACTTCCCGTATCATCATATATAACAGGCATTTTAACAACAACGATGCTTTCCGGCTGATACTCCATTGAACACTTAAAACGGATACCACCGCCGCTTAGATCCACGACTTCTCCGTCCATCCACTCGAA
The DNA here is from genome assembly GCA_000621985.1 of Lachnospiraceae bacterium V9D3004. Taxonomy (GTDB): domain Bacteria; phylum Bacillota; class Clostridia; order Lachnospirales; family Lachnospiraceae; genus V9D3004. The sequence goes on along the minus strand of JHWW01000002.1, from coordinate 413,974 downwards.
TTTGAGATTATTATATTCTTCAATACACAACCTCTTCATTCTGTCATTTTCAAAATCATCTTCTTCAATCAGTTTTTTAAGTGTTACTTCTTCATCCGTCTCCAATCTGTGTACAAGAGTAATATCGCATAAAAGCCTGAAATACTGTCTTCTCTGGAACTTCTCAAGCTTTCCCATAAGGCTTACATCCAGAACATATAGGCCCTCTTCTTTATATCTTTTCATGATCTTACACATACACTGAAACAAACCGTTTGATGTGTATATGATTATCCTGTATATATCCCCAATCTCAAGTGGTACGATAACTTTATTCTCGATCGGCATTGCAATCTTGGCGATCTTATGAACCGCATCAAGATCAAGCATCTGACTGATATACTGCTTTGACTGAGTTCTGTTTCCTTCAGCATCTTTGACCCTGAGCATGTTAATCTTATTACCGATACCAAGTTCTTTATACTCCATAATACCCCCCCGGTACTTACTTAGTTTTAAGTCTTATTATACTTGAAAATAATGCCCTTATTCCATCATTCTTAGGCATTTTTACTTCTCCGTTCTCATAAGATAACAGCATCGCGATCTCACCGAAAGCTCTTGAAGACGGAGCATTCGGATATTCGATCGAAACCGGTGACTGTTTCATGATCGATAACTGACACTTATCATCATAAGGTATAAGTCCTATAAGTTCAAGTTCAATCCCCAGAAACTTTTTAACGACTACGTTTAATTTGTCAAATAACTCTAACCCTTCGGAACGTTTCCTTACTCTGTTGCCGACAATACGTATCGTAGTATCCTGCTGGTTAAAGTTTACTTTTCTTTTCAAAGTCTTCAACAACGAATATGCATCTGTTATTGAAGTTGGTTCAGGCGTAACAACAACCATTACCTCGGAACTGGCCACAACAAATTCCATAACAGTATCCGATATTCCCGAACCGGTATCAATTATTATCACATCAGCCATTTCATCAAGTTCATATAATCTTCCCACAAACGAAGATATCTGTCCGTTATTCATGTTGGCAAATTCACGTATTCCCGAACCTCCGGACAAAAAGCCTATATTCTCAGGTCCATATGTGATCACTTCTTTTAAAGTCTTTCTTCCGAGCATTACATCCGCAAGTGTAAACTGAGGTCTTATTCCAAGCATGACTTCTATATTCGCAAGTCCGAAATCAGCGTCAAGAATAATAACCCGCTTACCCTGTTTTGCGAACTGAATAGCAAGATTAACGGAAAAACTTGTTTTTCCAACCCCGCCTTTTCCACTGGTAACTGTTATCACACGGGCAAGGTTTTCATGTATCACGGTCTTTTTCTTAATTATATTTCTAAGATTTTCTGCCTGATCCATTGACCTTACCTCCTAACAGCTTCTTAGCTATATACTGGGTATCAAGTCCGGAGAAATCATCCGGGACATTCTGTCCAAAGGTTACATAAGATAATGGTGCTCCCGTTACTCTTCTTAAGTTATACAGATTACCTATTCCACCTGTTTCGTCAAGCTTTGTGAATATCATATTATAATCCGTAATAGTCTTGTAATATTCGGCAACTTCAAGCAAATCCTGATATTTTGTTGTTATACTTAATGCGAGATACACTTCTTTCTCATCAACCGAATCGATCAATTCCTTAAGATCATTAAGCTGCTCATCATTGTGATGAGATCTTCCGGCAGTATCAACAAGGACATGATCATAATCCTTGTATAATTCTATAGTCTCTTTCATCTCTTCCGGTGTATATACAACGCTGAGCGGGATATCAAGGATCGAAGCATATGTTTTAAGCTGCTCGACAGCAGCGATCCTGTACGTATCTGCTGTGATAAGAGCAACTTTTCTCTTATGGTTTAATTTTAAAAATGAAGCGATCTTTGCTATCGTAGTAGTCTTACCCACCCCGGTCGGTCCAACAAATATTGAACAATGCATCGTACCGTCTTCTTCGGTATTAAGTATCTTAGGCTGTCCGAGTTTAAGAATGATCTTCTGATATACTACAGACAGTATCTGATCGATCGCAGCATCGGCAACGATTATTTCCTGAATCTCATCGATTATCTCCTTTGCATACTCCGGAGCCATCTCTGAACTAACAAGCTGTTCAAAGATCAGATCTTTGTAAACTTTTGCACGCTGTGTTTTTTCATCGGAAGCAGTCGTCTTTCCGTCAGTTTCTTTCTTTTCAGAACCATCCTTTTTGTCAGAAATGTCACGTATACGTTCATCTATAAGGCTTTTAAGATCATCCTGAATATTATTAAGTTTCTTTTCAAGTATATCAACTTCATCTTTTACACTTTCATCTTTTTTAGATGAAGTTTTAACGGAATCTTTTCTCTCATTCCTGTTTTCGTTATTATCGGCCGTACTCTTTTTTGTTACCCTGTTATTATCTGCATCTTTCTTTGGATTACCGTCAAGCTCACCGTTGCGCATCGCCTGCTCAAGTGCATCAAGAGTTTTACTGTTTGGTTTTAATGACACAGGTTCTTCAGGTTTAGTTTTGTCTACAGCTGTAGAGTCGGGAGAGAACTGAACAGGCTGAGTCACATTATCGTCTACAGCTGCAGTAACCTCAACCTTACCCTTCATAAGAAATCTGAATATTCCTCTGGGCTGTACCTTCTTTATGTTCATAACAATAGCGCTGCTTCCAAGATCTTCCTTGGCCAGTATTATCGCAGCCTGTTCTGTATCTGCCTGATACTTCTTAATTACCATTGTCATATTCCTCCAATTATGCTCTTATATGTTACTCAACATCAGCTGTAACCATACCTACAGACTGAAGTTCAACATCCGATTCAATCTCGTTATATGATATTATTATCATATCCCTGAATTGCTCTTCGGTTAATTTTCTGAAATACATTCTCACTATAGGAGAAGTGATTATGATCGGATTCTTGCCAAGGTCTTCAAGCTTACCGAGTTCGGTTCTGAGTGATTCGAATATTCTCTTGGTAAGTTCGGGATCAATTGCAAGATAAGATCCCTGTTCCGTCTGCTTAACAGAATCCATTATCTTCTGCTCGATCTTTGGATCAAGTGTGATAACACTGGTCATCTCATTTTTTGCAAAAAACTTATTGGATATCGCACGCTTCAGACTCTGTCTTGCATATTCTGTAAGTACATCGGTGTCTCTTGTCGTAGCAGCATAATCCGCAATAGTCTCAAATATCGTTACAAGATCTCTTATCGATACACCTTCATTAAGGAGATTCTGTAATATCTTCTGTATCTCACCAACGTTAAGGCTCTTAGGCACAAGCTCCGATATAAGTGTCGGATTCGCTTCCTGTACGTTGTTGATAAGATTCTGAACGTCCTGTCTTGTAAGAAGCTCTCCAAGATGACTTCTTATCACTTCGGTAAGATGTGTCGCAATAATCGACGGCGGGTCTACAACTGTATAACCGAGTGATTCCGCTCTCTCCCTCTGACTCTCTGTGATCCAGAGTGCCGGCAGATGAAATGAAGGTTCAAATGTAGGTATACCCGATATCTCTTCCTCTACATATCCCGGACTCATTGCCATGTAATGATCAAACAATATCTCTCCGTCACTTATCGGAACGCCCTTGATCTTAATAACATACTGATTCGGATTAAGCTGTATGTTATCACGCAGACGGATCATCGGAACTACGCATCCCAGTTCAAGAGCTATCTGTCTTCTGATCATAACAACACGGTCTAACAAATCACCGCCCTGATTGACATCGGCAAGTGGAATGATACCATAACCGAATTCAAGCTCAATTGAATCAACCTGCAAAAGCGACGTGACATTCTCCGGCCGTCGTATCTCATCAGCCGAAGCCTCTTCTTCACTTATCTCGGTTTCAATATCGGACACTGCCATACTTGCGGCAATTCTGTTTCCTACAATTAGGAATATTGTACCATATAATACGAAAATATACCACTGTAAAGGCGTAAATAATCCAAGTCCAATCAAACTGAATCCGACAATATACATTACTTTCGGAGTTGCAAAAAGCTGTCCGAGCATAATATCACTTATATCAGCCTCTTTTGAAGCCTTGGTCACAAGAAGACCGGTAGCCAAGGATATCATAAGTGAAGGCATCTGACTTACAAGACCGTCACCGATTGTAAGAAGTGAATATTTCTCGAGTGCATCATTAACGGTTCCGCCGTTATTGATCATCTCAAGAGCAATACCACCAACAAAATTCAGTGCCGTGATAATAAGACCTGCAATGGCATCTCCCTTTACATACTTGGTCGCACCGTCCATGGCACCAAAGAATGCAGCTTCGTCCTGAATCTTCTGTCTTCGGGCCTTTGCTTCTTCGTCCGTTATCGCTCCGGTATTAAGATCTGCATCAATAGCCATCTGTTTACCGGGCATCGCATCAAGAGTGAATCTGGCTGTTACTTCCGATACTCTCTCGGAACCTTTATTGATAACCATAAACTGCACTATAATAAGCACAATGAATATGATTCCACCGACGACCAGATTGGAACCGCCGACAAACTGTCCGAATACCTGTACAACATTACCCGCATATCCGTTAAGAAGAATATTTCTTGTCGAACTTACATTAAGCGACAAACGAAATAATGTGGTCAATAACAGTAAAGTCGGGAATACCGACATACTGATTGCTTCTTTTGCAAAAAGCGAATTGAACAGCACTATCATCGCCAGTGACATATTAATGGCGATCAAAAAGTCAAGTACTGTCGGGTGCATCGGAATTATAAGAAACAATATAGGACATAATACAAAAACACCTATAAGTGAATCCTGTTTTTTCATATAGCATCCTCTTTCAATAGTTACGTATTAGTAAAAACACACCTGCAAAATTCAAGCAGTCCCTTTCAGTCCAAATACAAATGCAAGAACCTCAGCCACCATCTGATAAAGTTCCGGCGGTATCTGCGAATCAAGCTCAACATTGTAATACAGCATTCTTGCAAGCGGTTTGTTTTCAACAATCTCAATATTATAGATCTTTGCTCTTTCCTTGATCTTTTCTGCAAGATAATCGGCCCCCTTAGCAACTACAACAGGAGCATCATCTCTGTCTCTGTCATAACGAAGTGCAACAGCAAGGTGGGTAGGGTTAGTGATAACAACGTCCGCTTCCGGTATCTTCTGCATCATTCTACGCTGGGAAGCCTGTCTCATTCTCTGTTTTATCTGTCCCTTAACCTGCGGATCACCTTCAGACTGCTTATATTCATCTTTAACTTCCTGCTTGGACATTTTCATGTCCTTCTTGAACTTTAATTTCTGATATATAAAATCAACAACAGCGATAAATATAAAGATCACACTTATTTTAATTCCAAGCGATATTATCAGATCACCGATAATACCAATGGCCGATATAAGATCGACTCTGTATACTTCATATAATATTGCCCATTCCCCATACAATCCATCATATACGACATATGATAATATCCCGACTTTCACAACGGATTTTATCAGTTCGAATAATTTATCTTTCGAAAATAAGCGTTTGAATCCGCTTACGGGATTGATCTTGCTGAATTTGGGCTGCATAGGTTTTCCGGTGATCTTCCATTTGATCTGTAGCGAATTGGACAAAAATGCCACAACAAGTACTACGACCATCACCGGACCAGCAATAACAACAATATTGGTAAAAGTATATTGAATGATCTCGAGTGCAGTATTATGAGTAAACTCTTCATTGGTTAAATCAGCCATCATGCCAATACACTCGGCATACAGATTAAGCAATGCCGATCCAAGATATCCAACACCGAATTTTAAATATATAAAAAATATAAGCAAAGTTAACGCTATCGGTATATCTTTACTATTGGCGACCTTTCCGTCTTCTCTTGCTTTTTCAAGCTTTTTCGGTGTCGCTTCTTCAGTCTTTTCCCCGCCTTCGTCATTAGCAAAAAACTGAAGATTATATCTTAACAGATTATTACCCGGCAACTCATATTCCAAATACATATGATATCCCCCAACCGTCAAGGAGTTATAGCCCTCATCATCAGATCGAGATATTTTTTCATCTCATCAAATATAAAATCCGCGACCATAGGTAACGTCGATACAATAAACGACAATATGATCAACCCGCCAAAAACCTTTAGCTGCATACCGATGACGAACATATTCATCTGCGGTGCTATCCTTGCAAGAACACCAAGGACTACATTTATTATCAGCATGGCCGCAAATATCGGAAGCACGATCCTGAAACCGATTATGAAAAAATCAACAACAAATGATGTAAATATCTCATACAGTCCGGCCTTGAATACAGCGCCTCCAAGCGGAACAAGCCTGAACGAATCAACGATGGCACGAATCAGATAATAATGCATATTGGATACAAGCAATAGTATTGTGACCATCTGTGTATAAAACGAACCGGTAAGTGAAGTCTGAAGCCTAGTGGACGGATCCATCATATTGGCCATCGACAGACCAATCTCCATATCAATTAACCGGCCCGAAAAATTGACTATATATAAACAGGCACTTGTAATAAATCCCAATATTACACCTGTAATGACTTCCTCCATTATAATGATAGAAAAAGATAAAATATCAGTATACGCAGGCATGTTGACTTCTATGGAATTATATACCATAAAAGAAACAAATACAGCCAATCCGACTTTTACCTTTCTCGGTATCTGTCTGGCTGACGTAATCGGTGCTGCAAAAAAGAAAGCACTTAACCTGACTATTATAAGCAAAAAGCTCTCAACATTCTCAACTGATATTGTCATAAATCATCACATCTATCCTACGTATTCCGGGAACATTGCACACAGATTTTGGAATAATTCCACAACATTATTGGCAATCCATCCCCCCGTTAAAATCAATACAATAAATATACCAAGCAACTTGGGAACAAATGTAAGCGTCTGTTCCTGTATGGAAGTAACGGTCTGAAATACACTGATAACAAGACCGATAATAAGCGAAACAAGAAGCATAGGTGCGGAACATTTAATAATACACCACAATACTTCTCTGGCGATATCAACAACAATGTCTTCATTTATCATACATTATCACCCCCGGGTAGCTGATGCTTAGCTAATAAAACGTCTTTACAACCTGTCCTATAACAAGATTCCATCCGTCTGCAAGAACGAACAACAGAATCTTGAAAGGCATGGATATGGTTGTGGGCGGCAGCATCATCATACCCATCGACATAAGAGTTGAAGCAACTATCATATCCATTACTATAAAAGGCAGATATATCAAAAAGCCCATGATCATTGCTTTTCTAAGCTCACTGATCATAAATGCGGGTATCAGTGTACTTGTCGGTATCTCCTGATAGTTCTCAATCTGCTCTGAATTACCTGATATATCAAGAAACAGCTGAATGTCTTTTCTGTTTGTCTGTGAAAACATAAACTGTCTTACCGGTTCGATTCCCTTTTCAATCGCTTCTTCCTGTGTTATCTCTCCTCTTTCAAACGGTTGGACTGCATTATTGTTGATCTCCGTTATCGTAGGTGACATTATAAAAAACGTCAAAAACAGAGCCAGGCCTATCAATACCTGATTAGGCGGCGAGCTCTGCAGACCCATTGCGGTTCTTGTAAAATGAAGGACCACTATTATTCTTGTAAATGAAGTAACCATCAAAATGATTGACGGTGCTATCGTAAGTACGGTAATAACAAGCAGGATCTTTAATGTTGAAGATAAAGATGTACTGCCTGAATTAGTTGCAATATCCAGATGAAACTCTCCGTCATCCGGCGGAATCTCACTCTCACCTATCTCATCAGCTTCCGTTGTTGTTGCGGATGCATGTGTATAATTAATAACACTACAAAAAAAGGTTAATGAACCAACCATTAACATAAGACCAAAGACAGCTAATATCTTTTTAAGTCTTACATTATGAATATCCATGATTTACCAACCTTTACATTATTTTTTTCTTATTTTTTTTAATACATCAGCAAACTTAATATTACCATTCTGAGTATTCTTTACTTCTGCAAACTCCAATTCATCCTCACTGAGTTCAGCCAGAAATTCAACAGAATCTTTGCAGACAGCGATAGCAACATACTTGTTCTTACCAACTCTGATTATCTGAACATATTTTGCCTGTGACAAACTGAATGTTTCTATGACTTCGATATTATTTGACATAGACTTGTTATTATAAGCATACTTACCTATTAAGCGCGTACAATAATAAGTCGCAAACAATATCAGGACAAAAACAACAACAAGCCCAAGCAATTGCAATACGTTCTCAAAAGTCGAACCCGTAACAGTAACATTAAGCATCTGACATCATCCTACAGCTTTTTTAACAGCTTCCAAGACACGATCCTGGTTAAATGGCTTAACTATGAAGTCTCTGGCACCGGACTGAATAGACTCAATAACCATTGCCTGCTGGCCCATTGCTGAACACATTATAATATTAGCGCTTGCGTCAGACTCTTTAATCTTTTTAAGGGCCTGAATACCATCCATCTCCGGCATGGTAATATCCATCATAACCAGATCAGGCTTGGTTTCATTGTACTTCTCAACAGCTTTAACTCCATTTTCAGCCTCAGCAGCAATCTCATATCCATTCTTTGTAAGGATGTCCTTAATCATCATCCTCATGAATGCTGCATCATCACAAATTAAAACCCTTTTAGCCATATCATTATCTCTCCTATTCAATAATATTATCGTATCAATGAGTTTTAAAACACATCAATAAAGGCTACAAACCCCTTACAAGCTCTGTTATACGAATACCAAAGCTTTCTTCAATGACTACTACTTCACCCTTGGCAACAAGCTTACCGTTAACAAGTACATCTACCGGTTCACCTGCAAGCTTGTTTAACTCAATTATCGTACCCGGTGAGAAATCAAGTATCTCTTTAATGGACTTGTTAGCCCTTCCCAGCTCAACAGTGACTTCTAACGGCACATCCATTATCATGTCATAATTCTGCGGCTGCGGAACACCTCCCATGGGTGCAAAATTCTGGAATGCAGCCGGCTGCACGTTCGGCATCGGTGCCTGTTGATATCCCGGCATTGCCATACCTCCATTCATATCGGCCGATGGCGGCGTCTGTGCCGGCATTGGTGCCGGTTCAGGTGTCGGTGGTGCCGTAGAAGCTGCTCCAGCATCAGATCCTGCATCGCTTCCTGACACATCATTTGCAACAACCTGCTTATAGCATTCATACATCTCTCTCGCAAATGAAAGCGGAAACATCTGCATAATCTCACTGTTAACCAACGATCCGATCTTCATGTTGAACGAGACTTTAACAAGTACCTCATCCGTAAGTTTTTTCATCTCGTCCGATAAAATATCGGCATTCACATCGAACTGGTTAGCAACCGGAGGACTGATGTCCACCTTTTTATTTAACATGGATGAAAGCGATGTAGCAGCCGAACCCATCATCTGGTTCATGGCCTCAGCAATGGCACTCAGATGCATCTCGTTAAGTTCATCACTAATATTCGTACCGTCTCCACCCATCATTAAATCAGCAATTATTTTAACATCTTCATCCCTTAATAATAAGACGTTACTGCCGTCTAATCCATCAATATATGAAATGTGAATATAAACACATGGTCTGTCATAACTATTGGCAACATCTTCTATCGTAGAGTATGAAACCATAGGAGTTGTTATATCAACAACATCATTAACCAGCAAAGAAAGAGTTGTCGCTGCTGTCCCCATGCTGATATTGGATATCTCACCGACAGCGTCTTTTTCAATATCTGTCAGCATCTCGCCATCAGCATTGGCTTCTGCGGCAGGTGCTTCCGTATCGCCGGATGTCATCTCACCAAGCAATGCATTGATCTCTTCCTGTGACAGCATACCATCCATCGACTCTCTACTCCTCTCTTATTACTGATGTTATTCTCATGGCATATGATTCGGATGAAGCACCCGGCAACGCATAAAACTTCTTAAGATTGCCGACATATACTTCAAGTTCATCATCCACTTTGGTATCAAGCTTAATAATATCTCCGGGCGACAGGTTAACAAAATCATTAACCGATATCATGCTGTGTCCGAGAAGTGCCCGAACAGGTATTGAAGCCTTGGATATTGCAGATTCAATAGCATCCCTGTATATATTATCACTACTGGACTGCAATGTAGCATACCAATACTTTGTATTAAGCTTATCTATAACATCTTCAAGACATGTAAATGGAATACACACATTCATCAAACCTTCAACCGAGCCGATCTTAATATTCATCGTAATGATCGAAGTCATCTCATTGGGAGATATAAACTGCGCAAACTGCGAGTTTGTCTCAATCTGTTCAAGCCGTGGTGAAATATCAACAACGCTCTGCCACGGTTCGATCAAATGTTCTGTACATATCATTAATATCTTTTCCAATATGGAAAGCTCGATATCCGTAAAATCCCTGCTCTTTTCCAGAGGATTACCTCCTCCTCCGAGCATTCTGTCAAGCATTGCAAATCCGATACTGTCAGCAACTTCAATAATGAAGTTTCCGTTAAGCGGATCTGCACTGATTATACCTAAAATTACAGGATTTGACAATGCGTTCGCAAATTCCGAATATGTAGTCGCCTCGGAATGAAGCACTTCAACCTGTACATTCTTCCTCAAATAAACCGGAAGATTAGTGGCAAGTAATCTTGCATAATGTTCAAATATGAACACTAACGTTCTTAAATGCTCTTTAGAGAATTTGGATGGCCTTGCGAAATCATATTCTTTGACAGACTTTTCAGCTGTATCAACACTGCCATCCGGATCAAATTCACCGGCACTCAGCTGTGATAACAAATTATCAATCTCGCTCTGTGACAGTACGTCACCCATAATTCTCACCTCACTATCGCAATAACCTCATTATGAAATTATATATTCTTTGCACAAATAATGCAATAACAATTTATACAAATTGCACAAAAACGCATAATACGATTACTAAAATATATAATACCATATTTTGTAGAAATAATAAAGTAATTTTTAAATTTTACTGATGCATAAATCCATCAAGCGTAATATTAACAATACATTTTGAACCGCCGAGTTTGTCATTGATCCTTGTAAGTGCCTGTTCCTTAACGGCTGCTTCGGATATCTCTTCCGACTTGAATGAAGCAATAACATCCTTAACAACATCAAGCAATATTGAAGGTTTGGTATCAAGTATCTCAACAACATCACTGTAATCTTCAGCTGTAGTATTAAGCTCAAACTTAACACCTGTCAGTATTCCGAAGTGCGACTGGCCGTCACCCGACGGAGCAAGATTGATTGTTTGAGACTTGGCATCTTCATCAAAATTAACAGTTCTTACTTCGATATCTTTAATTGAATATGAAGGCTCGTCAGAATTCTCGCTCTCGAGCTCAAGATTAAGGATCGATGCTACCTGTGATATGATATTGTTCATATTGGAAAACGCAGGCATCATAACAAACATCATTATTGAAGTAAGCACAAGGTTGATCACACAAACTGCAATTACAATAATTGTTAACATGTTCTTCTTCATCAGATTATCACCTCAGATAAATATTTTTTGTATAATAATGCGATTGTTCAACACTCGGGTTCATTATCGTCCGGAGTTTGCGAACATCCGGGCATCCGGAATGATTCACGTCTGCGGATATACAGCTATTCCCCCGCAGCCTCTGTATAAATTCTGAATTCAACCCTTCTGTTTCTGGCTCTTCCCTCAGCCGTATTGTTATCGGCTATAGGAGAAAATTCTCCTTTACCGGACGGTTCCAGATAAGCCGCATCAAAATTCTTGACATCATGCAGATAGTAGAAAACACTTTCGGCTCTGGCCATAGACAATGACATATTGGTCTTATATCTGCTCGTTGATACGGGTTGAACATTATCGGTATGTCCTTCTATCTTAATAATATGGTTTTTATACGACTTAAGTATATCGCTGACTCTTGACATTATCGGCAACGCCTCTTTTTTCAATTCGGCCTGACCGGAATTAAAAAGCACTGCACCTCCGATAGTTATTTTAACGCAGTTATTCTCAGTATCCGCAACAACATCGATCTGATTATCAAGCTGTTCCTTCTCAGACTTCTCGGCAATCTCTTCATACATTGCTTCCGTCTTTTCTTCCTGCTCTTCTTTCATCTGAGCTTCATAGTCATTGACATCGTCAAGTTCTTTCATCCCGTCTTTTCCACCACTGTCTTCCTTGGTTTCAAAATACTGGGCGATCTCTACCATCTGTGTTGCGCCGCTTGCAACATATATATCTTCACCAACCATGCTGCTTCCCGACTTGAAAACACTGAAATTACCTGTCAGAGATGCAAGAATGGCTTCAAATTTGTTGGCATCGATACTTGACATTGAGAACAGTAATACGAAGAAACACAGCAACAGGTTCATCAAATCCGAGAAAGTTGCCATCCATGCCGGCGACCCTTTCGGAGCTTCTTCCTGCTTTTGTTTCTTAGCCATTATTCTTCACCGCCTTCTGCATTCTCTTCTGAAGATTTACGCAGATTCGGAGGCAGGAATGACTTCAGCTTCTCCTCTATAACTCGTGGGTTCTCACCCGCCTGAATTGACAGAAGACCTTCAATCATAACTTCCTTCTGCATAGTCTCCGAAGCATCTTTATCCTTGAGCTTGGTAGCTACAGGTGTACAAAGCCAGTTTGCAAGGAGGGAACCATACAATGTTGTAATAAGAGCAACGGACATGTTAGGACCGATCGTTGCGAAGTCAGACAGGTTCTTAAGCATGTTGATAAGTCCGATAAGAGTACCGATCATACCCCATGCAGGACCCATGGCAGCCATGTTCTCCCAGAAACCTATCTTACCCTTATGTCGCCCGTTAATACAGACAAGCTCCGTCTCCAGAATGTCCCGGACCAGTTCGGGATCAGTACCGTCAACTATTAATAGAATACCTTTCTTAAGGAAATCATCCTCGATATCGGAAGCTGCTTCCTCAAGTGCAAGCAGACCTTCCTTTCTGGCAACATTAGACAAATCTATGATCTTAGAAATCATCTCGGCTTCATTATATGCGCTGGTCTTGATAACAAGAAGGAAAGACTTCAGGCAACCTACATACCCTCCTATAGTCTCCGACATGGCCAGCATACAAAGCAATGTACCGCCGACTGTAATGATTACCGAAGTTGCATCGATAAAGTTGAAAATAGCGCTCGGGTCAGCCTGCATGATACCAAACAGAACAAGACCAAAACATCCTCCAATACCTATTAATGACGCAAGATCCAATTACTCCACCGCCTTATCTGATAAAAATATGTCTTTTATATTCTTCAACGAGTCTGATAATCTGTTCCCTGGTCTCCTTTACAATGAACTTCTTGCCTGAAACAAGCGTGATCACCGTATCCGGAGTCTCTTCTATCATCTCGATCAATTCAGCATTTAAAGTATATGAAGTGTCATTCATTCTCGTAACATTGATCATATTATACCACCTTTTATACATTAATGCACACATCATTTATTAAGTATATCATATACTTACAAAATAAGCAAATCAGATATCAAAAAAAGATTAAAATTTTGTTACGTAAATACACACCATACAGGACGGAGATTCTCTGTCTGTTGTGACAAAAACCCCCGTCCTGTTAAATATCTTATATTATAGCCTTAATTATCAGGCCACAAAAGCCAATATATTATCTCTTAAGATTAACAATCTCTTCAAGAAGTGAATCGGAAGTGGTGATTATTCTTGAATTGGCCTGGAAACCTCTCTGCGTAGTGATCATTGTTGTGAACTCTGTTGCAAGGTCTACATTGGACATCTCAAGAGCTCCGGTTGTGAATCCGTCAACACTTGAAGGATCAACACCTATTCCGTCAAACTCACCTGAGTTGAGTGATGCTGCATAAAGGCTGTTACCAACCGACTCAAGACCTGCAGGATTTGCAAATGTTGCAAGTGCGATCTGACCGAATAACATCTTATCACCATTGTTATATACACCGTATATCTTACCGTCTGACTGGATCGTGAATCCCGAAAGGTTACCTGCGGTATTACCCGAACCGTATCCGTCTGCATCACCACGTACAGCATTAACCTTTGATGTTCCGCCTGACGAATACATTGTAAGATTATGGAAATCTATCTTGATACCCTGTGGCGGGAACGGATTGTTCTCGGTAGCTCCGTCATTGAATATCAATGTTACGGAATCACCCTGTTCACCACTGTCAAGCACGTATGAGAAAGCTCCGTTTGAACCGTTGAATGCAAGCTGTGTTGCAGAAGTCTCAGGTGTCCATGTGATCTCACCTGTTGCAGCATCAACCGTATATGTATACTGCTCTCCGCCGAGTGATACATACTGTTCGGTAGATGTATACACTTTATTACCCATATCATCATATGTCACATTATACAATGCCGACTCACCCTTTGAATTAAGAAGATCACCCATTGCAACAGTGTATACATTCTTAACATCTGATGCTGTCTGCATTATAAACATCTTAGCCATAAAGCTGTTACCGAGATTATCGTAAAAACTGAGGGTAACCGGGAAGCCGTCAGCTGTATCATTGAACTGAACCTGCTCATCATTCTGATCGATATTACCCGAAAGAAGCGCCTTGGTTGTTGCTGTAGGTTCGGATGACATTCTGTCAACAGACATAACAGACAACGCTGAAACCGTATCTTTCATTACGTTACCGTTTGCATCAACCTGCCAGCCGAGTATTGTGCCGCCGTTTGATGTGTTATAAAGTGTACCGTTAACGTCAACACCGAGAGCACCGGATCTTGTGAAAAGCTTCTGTCCGCCTGAATCCACGATAAAGAATGCATTACCGTTGATCATAAGATCAAGGTTACGGTCTGTTCTCTGTGTACCACCGTTAGTTGAGATATTTACTGATATAGCTGCAACATCGGAACCGAGACCGATCTGCTTAGCATTGGTACCGGCTGCTCCGGTCTCTGCATTGGCACCTGTTGCGCTTGATGATGTCTGATAGTAAACATCCGCAAAGTTAACTGAACTCGACTTGAAACCGATTGTATTAACGTTAGCAATATTGTTACCAATAACGTCCATTTTTGTCTGGTGTACTTTAATACCTGATACGCCAGAATAAAGTGATCTCATCATAATGAATCATCCTCCTTATCTTTAAGGATATTCATCAACCGTTTCATCATTCCTTCTGTCAGTCGGGAATGAAGTACCTCCTTTAAGGTCCGGCACATGTCATTAACCGTCAATGAATATCAAATTAATGTTTTTATGATCTTTTAACTGATTACTGCACCGTCAATGTTGGTAAATACTGCATCATTCACATCATTAACAGCTGTTACAACCGTGTTACTCTTAATGTTAACTATAAAAGCTATGTTATCAACCATTACAAGCGGGTCTCTCATTCCTTTTTCCCTGGCCTTGCTCATGCCCTTCTCAAGCCTCTCCATCTGAGTATCGTCAAGGTTGATGTTCCTTGTGTTAAGTCTCTCATTTGCATGTTTGGAGAACTTGACTGAAGCGTTGTTCATGCATTCACCAAACGAAATACCCGGCTTTTGTTCTACTGTCGTAGTATTATTACTTTTGACTTGCTGGTTCTTAAGTCTGGCTGACATGCTTTCAATTGATGTTAACATATTATTCGAAATATTCATAACATCGACCTCCCTGTCTCACCGTCATGCCTGATCGTTACTGATTCCTTTTATAGTAATGTTAACCTTATCCGTGATGGTTGTATACGGTTCGTTCGAGAATACAAATGCTGTTCCGTATGTACCTGCACCGAAGTCTTTGAATGCTTCTTTACTGATAGTAAGCGTGCCATCTTCATAATCAAGATAACTACCGTCTATCTGTGTATCTCCGACCATTACCGCAACTCCCGATGCTGCGTACTCTTCTTTACCGAGTGTAAGCTTGATGGCGATGTCTTCCGGTGCCGAATGATCGAATACCTTCTGTGATTCTTCAACTGTAGGAAGTTTCAGGGATATCATGTATCCTTCATCATATACTTCACTTACATCATCTGCCGAATAAGAGTTTCCGTTAATTGTAACATATGATTTACCCTTGCTGTCTCTTGTCACATAATCAACCACACCTGTAAGATCACGTGTCGATCCTGCATTATCAGAAGTTGTTACCTTAACTGTTCTGCCTACAAGTCCGAGCGCCGATGAGTTCGAGAATGCTTCATTCAGGTTCTGCATCTGCTCAAGTGACGAGAACTGTGCAAGCTGTGATATAAACTGTGTATCATCCTGCGGATTAAGCGGATCCTGATACTGCATCTGTGTAACAAGCAATTGAAGAAATGCTTCTTTTCCAAGTGTGTTGTTATTATTGTTTGTCTTACTGCTCTCTGATTTGTTGCTTGTGTCTTTATACACACCGTCAACAACCGAATTAATATCTGAAGGGTTTATATCCATTGTTACACCTCCTTTTAAGCTCTTATATTAATACTTCCTTCCTCTGCAAGCGGATCTTCTTCAGTCTGATTCATTGCAAAGTTTCCGGTTCCTTCAATCTCTTCGTCACTTCGGAATCTTCTTCCCCGGCCCTGACCTTCATTCTGGTCAGCCCATTCATTTGTGCTCTGTTCAAATGAGAAATCCGATACCGTTACTTCAACCGATTCAACTTTAAGTCCCTGATCCTCAAATGTTTCTTTAAGTGTCTGCATCTGATTCTCAAGTGCCATTCTTGCCATCTCGTTTCTTACTATGAAATTGGCAACCGCTACTCCGTCTCTCATCTCGATCGTTACATTAACTCTTCCGAGATGTTCCGGATTAAGCTGAATCTCAAGACCTGTCGAATCCGGTCTTACATTAACTTTTATCGCCTCTATTACCTGATTGGCGATCTCTCTTAACTGCTGTACGTTTTCCGTACTGTATGATACTTCCTGCAAAGCACTCGCTTCAACGCGGTTCATGAATTGTGAAAATAATGATTCTCCGGCATGAACATCTGTTTTTTCTGTTGTCTCCACTCTTTCATCGGTTCTTATATCAGTCTGTCCTTCTGACATAACATCCTGTCTTCCGGTACCGGTGTCTTCGCTGCCGTTATCAGCTGTCGAAGCATTTTCGGTATTGATTATCACAACCGGTTCATTGTCGGAAGCAACCTGTTCATCAACCTGAACATCTGTCTGCTGTCTGCCTGCATCAGCTTCGACATAAGTTCTAGCTTGAACGACTACCTCCTCTGTCTGTAATGTTTCGGTTTCTTCTTCTGCATTAGGAATTATCTCTTCTTCACCGACTGTTGTCTCTTCACTACTGTTCATGATCTGTTCGATCATCTCCGTAAACTGCTTGGGATCGACGAATACGTCATCAAATATCTCTATCTGTATATCTGATATCTCTTCGAACAATTGAGTCCATACCTGATTGGCATTGTCATCAATAAGTATATCCGAGAATTCGTCAATGTCCTGAATGACAACAAAAAACTCCTGCAATATGGTAACATCGAGCAAATCCAGCATTACGATTCCATTCTCTGCAAGAGATTCTTCAATATCTTCATCAGTAACGCCAAGTACATCCTTTACTACCTGTCTGATATCTTCCATAAGTGCGTCAATGTCAACATTAAAGGTTTTATCAACAGCAGTTCCTTCTGCCAGACTAACCTTAAGCTGTCCGTCTACGACTTCATAACACAATGCATTGAAATCATCTGTCTTGCCATCCATTGATGCGATATCTTTGTTAACTGATGAACCGTTATTAATAACATTTACATTGCCTTTTGCGGCTGTCTTATCATTAGCGTTATTACCTTTTGCGGTGATAGTGTTGATCTGGTTAGAATCGGATTTTACATTATTATCACCTGATGATGACTTAATGTTGATAATGTTATCAAATCCCGATTTAACATCTTTTCCTTTTGCAGAACCTGAAGCTCTCACACCGGCATTTCCTGTTCCGAAAGTAAAAGCAACTTTCTGCATTGTCATGTATCATACCTCCTTTCTTCAATTTTGTCATTCTTTTATCCTGACGTTTTATATATCGGACGTATGATATGATTACATTAGTATATTTTTCACTTTGAAGTCATTTTCTTAGTTATCTGCGCAGCTGTCTGCACATCCATCTCTGCAAGTATCGCTGAGCTCTTGGATGTTCCCATCTCACTTAATATACCGGCCACAAGATCAAGATCTCCGGCTGTCATCTCCTGAAGGATCGCAGCAGCTTTTGAAGCTTCCATCTTCGAATATGCTTCCGCCTGGTTCTTGATCTTCTCACTGTATCTGTGCTGTTCAACTACCTGCTTATATATCTTTTCAGCATTTTCAGGTGCGATCTGTTCATAATAAGCCTTATATTCCTCAGTGCTTGGAGCCTCGTCTCCGAACACTACTTTCTCGTCAAATTCAAGAACTCTCTTTTCAAATGCATCCTGTGTGTCTTTATATACTTTAAGATTTTTCACTTCATTTTCAAGCTTTGTAATATAATCGGTATTGGCAGTATTGCCGGACTCATACGCTTCAAGCTTCTTCTCAAGCTCTTTGATCCTCTGCTCTGCCTGTGCTATGGATGAATAGCTCTCTCCTTTATCAAGATCTACCGCCTCATCACTTTCGGGAAGGATCATATTAACAACGGGAACATCTTTTAACACCGGATACAACACTCCGCTTCCGAAACCTCCGACATCAAACTTGATAAGCACTGCAAACACCGCAAGCCAGACAAGTATTATAACAAGAACTATTATAATAGTGGAGAACTTCCCTCCGCCTTCTTTTTTTCCCTCAGGTTTATCCTTTGCCATGAATCACACCTCCAAAATGTTTTGCTCAGCCTTCGGCAGCAACACCGAATTTATAACTGACAAGCTCGTCCACTTCTTTCATTTCCGTGGCATTAACTTCCTGCTTGAATCTTTCGAATTCTTTTTCTTTCAGAATCTCATATGTCTTTCTCTCCTGCATTGATATATTAAGATTCTCTCTGGCGATCTCCACATTGTGTTCCTCAATGCGAACCACCTCGGTCTGATCGATTATTTTGACCTTAATTATCTCAACAGCATAAGAGGCTTCCCGCAGTTCGATCGCCTTAGCTCCTTCACGCGTAAGCGCTCTTAATTCTTCTTCATAATAATAACGTCTGTTATACAACTGCTCAAGTTCGTCAATGGCATCGTTCAGACGTCCCATAGCAATACTGAATTCAATCTTTCTTTGTTCCTCAAGCTTATACTTGATCTGGAGTATATTCTCAAGCTTGAATATGAATTTTGCCATAGATATCCTCTCCCTATTCGAATATCTGCTCAAGCGCCTTTACTTCTTCTTCAAAGTCAAACTTCTCCACGGTAGTCTGCATCAGATAATCATTCACCGGATCGATCCTGTCGATAGCGTAGTCTATAGACGGATTGGAACCGGGCTTGTAAGCTCCTATATTGATAAGATCCTCAGCATCCGTGTAATTGGCGAGCACTTCCCTAAGTTTACCGGCACCTGCCTTATGTTCTTCGGACGCCACTCTTGTCATGACTCTGGAAATGCTCTGCAATACATCGATCGCAGGATAATGATTTCTCTGAGCCAGTTTTCTTGATAATACTATATGACCGTCAAGGATACCTCTTGCGGTATCCGATATAGGTTCATTAAAATCATCACCGTCAACAAGTACTGCATATAGACCGGTGATGGATCCCACATCACTGTTACCCGCACGTTCAAGAAGCATGGGCATCTCGGAATATACGCTTGGCGGATATCCTCTCGATACCGGAGGTTCACCGGATGCAAGTCCGATCTCTCTTTGTGCCATCGAGAATCTTGTCAGATTATCCATCATAAGCAATACATCCATTCCCTGATCTCTGAAATATTCAGCTATTGCCGTTGCCGTCTTTGCAGCTTTATTTCTGATAAGGGCCGGTTTGTCGGAGGTAGCCACAACTACTACCGAACGGGCCATACCTTCAGCACCCAGATCATTTTCTATAAATTCTCTGACTTCCCTTCCACGCTCTCCTATAAGAGCAATTACATTGATATCGGCTTTTGTATTCCTTGCAAACATACCCATAAGAGTACTTTTACCGACACCACTTCCCGCAAATATCCCGATCCTCTGACCTTTTCCGACTGTTATCAGACCATCTACCGCTTTTACGCCAAGAGGAAGAACCGAATCTATAAGCTGTCTTGCGAGCGGATCGGGCGGTGTATGTTCAACAGAATAATAAGCTTCACACTCAATCTCTTCACCATCAATCGGATTACCCAGACCATCGAGAGTACGTCCGAGAAGATTCTTACCAACCGCAACTTTTAACGGTTCTCCGGTATTCTCGACGTAGCTTCCCGGTCCCACACCTGTAGTAACACCGTAAGGCATGAGAAGCACTCTGTCATCACGGAATCCGACAACTTCGGCGTCAACGGACACATTTCCGTTTTCGGATATTATATGACATAAATCATTAAGCTTGGCAGCCGGTCCAATAGACTCAACAGTGAGTCCAACTACTTTGACAACCTTACCAAGCTTTTTTTCATAAGACTTATTAAGAATTACCTTATATTTATCGTATGGAAATAACTGTTTCAATATATCCACCTCTACAGAACAGACAGTAACTTAAGTTCCTGCTTAAGATTATCAATCTGCACATCCAGACTGCAATCCAGAATATGAGTGTCTGTCTCTATCATACACTGGTTGGCTGTCAGGGTTGTATCCTCAATTATATCGAACACCACATCTTCCTTTACACACTGCAAAAGTTCACCTTTTGCATTAAGTACATTTTCGAGGTCTTCAGTCGACACATGTAGAACGTATTTTCCGGAAGGTGGAAGTTCTTTGAGATTTTTTTCTATAATATATAAGATCACATCATTATGATCACTCACAACAATATTTGTGAGCTTCTCTACGATATTGCCAATAAGCTCAACAATCTGAGGTTCTGCCTCTTCAACCAGAAGATCGAATTGTTGCTGAAGCAATACGCACTTGTTTTCATAATCCTGCTTAATTGCATCGATCTCATTCTGCGCGCCGGCCATTCCCTCATTATAACCCTGATTATATCCGTTCTGTCTGGCTTCCTCACGGATCTGTTCAGCCTCCGATCTGGCATCGGCGATTATCCGGTCTGCACTTGCACGAGCCTCATTCACAAGATTATCAGCGTTTTCCTGAATAACTTCTTTCTGTTCTTCAATTATATCATCTATATTAAGCACATTGATGCCCGGCACGAATTCAAAGTCTTCAGGCATCTCTTTCTGCTTAAATATCGGCATATTGTTAATTGCATCATTGCTGTCTATGACAACTTTATTCTGACGATCAACGTTAAAATATACTGACTTAATAAGATTAGACAATTAACTCGTCACCTCCGCCTCTGGAGATAATGATCTCACCTGCATCCTCAAGTTTTCTGATAATATTAACGATCTTCTGCTGAGCATCCTCAACATCCTTCATACGTACAGGACCCATGAAGTCCATATCTTCCTTGATCATAGTAGCAAGACGCTTGGAAAGGTTGTTGAAGATAGCATTCTTAACTTCTTCATTGGATGCCTTAAGAGCAACTGCAAGCTCATTGTTATCAACTTCTCTAAGCACACGCTGAATAGAACGATCGTCGAGAGAAAGGATATCCTCGAATACGAACATCTTCTTTCTGATCTCATCAGCAAGTTCGGGTTCATCAATTTCAAGAGTTTCCATAATATGTTTCTCAGTACCACGGTCAACGGTGTTAAGTATCTCAACGATAGAATCAACACCACCGACAATAGTGTAATCCTGGTTAACAAGCGATGCGAGCTTCTGTTCCAATACGTTCTCGACCTCCTTGATAACATCCGGAGATGTTCTGTCCATCTGTGCAATACGTTTTGCAACATCGGTCTGTTTATCTGGAGCAAGTGCACCGATGATCGTAGCCGCCTGATTGGCCGACAGATACGACAAAATAAGTGCAATAGTCTGTGGATGCTCCTCCTGAATGAAGTTGAGAAGCTGGCTGGCATCGGTCTTTCTTACAAATTCGAAAGGACGAACCTGAAGTGAAGCGGTAAGTTTTCCGATAACAACGCTTGCTTTCTCCGAACCGAGAGCTTTCTCGAGAAGATCCTTGGCATATGTGATACCACCTTCCGAGATGTATTGCTGTGCAAGACATACTTCATAGAATTCATCTACAACATCATCTTTTACCTGGGGAGAGATACTCCTGATATTGGCAATCTCAAGCGTAAGCATCTCAATCTCATCTTCCTTAAGATGCTTAAATACAGATGCAGCCTTTTCCGGGCCCAAAACTATCAACAATATTGCAGCTTTCTGTATTCCACTGATATCCTGTGTCTTAGATGATGCCACTTTACATTACCCCCAGTCTTCGTTAAGCCAGTTTCTAAGCAGCTGTGCAACAGCCTCCGGCTTTTCATCAACGAATTTCTCTATCATTGTTCTGGCCTCAGACTTATCGCTGAACTCGATATCATCAAGGCTCTGATTTTCTTTGGTAGTTGCGAGAAGCTGTTCAACCGACAGCTCCGGCTCAAGCTCTGTAACTTCAACAGGAGCTGTGCCTTTGAATATTACGAATACCAACAGACCTACAATAAGAATTGCCAGTACGATCATAAGAATATTCTGTACAGATACCGGCTCGGCAGGTTCCTTTGCCTGGAACATCGACTGTGTATAAGCTGATATCTGAATATTTGCTGCTGCTATACCTGTTGTCTGACGAACAAGTTCAACAATATTCTCATCAACTTCAAGAGGTGTCTTCTCGCTGTTCTGTTCACAATATTCCTCAAATGAAATCTCTTCGAGAAGTCCCTGCTCTTCAAGGGCTTCTTCATGAATTATATTATATTTTGTAAGGACAACTGCCATCGAAGACTCAGCCGGCTTAACGGCTCCCACTTCAAATTCGCTGTTGGTCTGTCTTTCATTGGGCAGATAATCGGCCTTATCAAGAGTAACCTGAGTATTTGAATCACCGCTTGTCTGTATCATGGTGTCGGTATCATCATCATTCGAATCGGTTCCGGGTATTCCTCCGCTTGACTGGTTACCTATGGACTTGTAATTGTACGTATGACTGTAATAACCCTGTTCCATACCTTCCGCAACAGAATATTCCGTATACAGTTCCGTTACCTTGTCCATATTGAATACGATATTGCTTGAACCTATCTCAACGTCATCATAACCGCATTTGAGCAACACAGTCTCAACGTCATTGGCGATCTGATTTGATAATTTGAGCTTGTATTCAGCGGCACTTTCAATATTACCGCCAAGTCCGCTGTCATCCATTCCCGAAAACAGCTTATTGCCGACTGTATCAACAATTACGATATTATCCGTATTGCTGTCTCCCACAGCATTGGCAAGGAATAATGCCATTGCGTTGGCAGCACCCGTATCCACACCCTTTTCGGGATCAAGTGTAAGCGTTACCGCCACCGAAGTCTGCTGATTCTCGGCAAGGACCGTATAATCCTCTTTGGGCACAGATATAAGCACTTCAGCATCCTGAACTCCTTCATACTGCTTAAGTGCTTTTCTAAGTGTTGTCTGAAGAGCCAGAGTAGTCTTGGTACGTTTTTCAGCCGTAGTTGTTGACATATCGTTATCAAGCGCTTCACTCCATGTCATACCGCTGCTTAAAGCATCATTACTTCCTATAAGCAATGTGGCTTCCGACAGACTCTCTTCGACAACCTCTATCGTTGTATAATTATCTCTTGATTCATATCTGTAATCTATCTGATTTTCATCAAGTGCTTCTATTATCTGATTTGCACTCTTGGCATCCTCTACTCTTGCCAGCTGTACATAAGTAGGTCTGGTAACAATATAAGATACCACAACAAGGGCAATTGCGATCACTCCCACAAGGGAAAACACAATAACCTTCTGTTTAACGGTATATTTATTCCAAAATTCAATCAACTTGTCTTTGATTTGCTTAATTCTCTCAGACATCAGGTACATTCCTCCACGCAAATATATCCCTGTGTGCTGACTTATTCATTCGAACTGATCAACTCACCGGCTGTATATTAGAATTGCAGATTCATCAATTCTTTGTAGGCATCAAGTACAGTATTGCGAACCGCAACCGTATACTGCAATGACAGGTTAGCCTTCTGCTGCGCAGCCTGAAGATCTACTACACTGTCCGACACACCCATTGCAAACTTGATCTCCTCTTCCTCAGCCTTGTTGGTCAGACTATCGGTTTCCTTGATCAGTCCCATTGCTGACTGGAATAACGATTCAAAAGAAACGTTAGCGGACTTCTCGTTGTTATTAAGGTTCTCGAGCCTGTTAACATATCTGCTTACCGGCTCTATACCATTAATCGAATAAACATTCATTTACTTTTCACCCTTATCACTTTATTTATTTACCAAGATCCAAAGCTTTCTGAATCATTGCCTTGGAAGCATTAAAAGCCGTAATGTTAGCTTCGTAAGAACGTGTTGCATCTATCATATTGGTCATCTCGGTCACTGTATTGACGTTGGGATAGATAACATATCCTTCTTCATCAGCATCCGGATGCGAAGGATCATACACCTTACGTACCGGAGTCTCATTATCACTGACGATCTTTGCAACTTTAACACCTTTTCCCACATTTATCATATTGCCGCCAAGCACATCACTGAATGACACATGGTCTTTCTCCTGGAACACAACAGTCTTCCTCTTGTAAATATTGCCATCGGCATCCCTGGTCGTATTAACATTGGCAATATTCTGAGATATAGTGTCTATTCTTGTCTGCTGCGCGGTAAGACCTGTTGCGCTTATATTCATGGTACCAAATACTGACATAAATACACCTCCGCTTAATTCCTGGACATTGCCGACTTAATCCTGCCGAATTCCTGTGACATCGAATCAAGAAGGTAATAATATCTCAACTGGTTCTTTGCAAGCTCAGCTTCTTCTGTATTGATATCAACATTATTGCCATCTAGTCTGTAACTGAGATTAGACTGGTCTACATATGTAGTTGGTTGAAGTTCATCAAGATCGACATTGGAAATATTGGCATCAAGCGAATCGCCGCCTGCAAGGGATGTCATAAGATATGTCTCAAACTGGACATCCTTACGTTTATAATTAGGCGTGCTGACATTGGCAATGTTATTATCCAGTATGCTGTTTCGATACCACGCCGCATTAGCCGTTTTCTGAAGTACATTGATATAATTATATGCATCTGTACTGATCATATCCGTTATCCCTCCCATTTTAATTTTCACACCAAAAAGATTCATGAGTTCCCATACCTCATAAATCCTTTTATAATCCTATACGCTGAATCCTTTCAGGCTCTCTTTAACTTATCCAGTTCGCTGAATACAGCATCATTCAATACTTTAACATATGTACCTTTCATACCGGATGAATGTGATTCTATAACTCCCGCACTCTCAAACTTACGCATCGCGTTGACAATAACGGATCTTGTGATCCCAACTCTGTCCGCTATCTTGCTGGCGACAAGAATTCCTTCTTCGTTGCCAAGTTCTTCAAATACATGAGTAATAGCTTCCACTTCGGAATATGAAAGAGTATTGATCGCAGATCTTACGATCTGTCTCTTTCTTGCGTTCTCGGCATCTTCTTCCTTTAAAGAACGAAGCATCTCGAGACCGACAACAGTAGTTCCGTATTCGCTCAGTATAATATCATCTATATCATAAGCATTACCCGGTCTGTATATAAATAACGTTCCGAGACGTTCTCCGGCGATATCTATCGGTGCAATCACCGCACGGTATTCTTTTGTAAGAGTATCGTCGAATCCAAAAGTAAGCAGATTGGCATTCTCCATCGTCGACAACACATTAAGAAGCCTCTCATTAAGATTCTCGTCGATCATCTTACCCACTTCATTCTCAACAAGCTCTTCTATGACAGCTTCGCTGTTGTAGATCTTAATGCCAAGCACCTTGCCCTTCCTGCTTATGACAAGAGTGTTAGAATCAAGAACATCACTAAGAACACCGCAAATATCGTTGAAAACAAACTTACTTGAGGTATTATTGTGAAGCAGTTTATTAATTTTTCTTGTCTTGTCCAACAACTGAACACTCATATCCAAACTCCTGTCTTAATTATATAAGAAGGATTATATCACGAATTTTCAGAAAATTCAACAAAATAATGTGTGTTCTTATTCCTTATAACCACATGAGGCATCCATACATGCAAGCTTGTTTCCTTTAACAAGCAGCATCTTACCGCATTCCGGGCATAATTTACCTGAAGGTTTCTGCCAGGACATAAATCCGCATTCGGGATTATTCGTACAGCCGTAATACCTTCTTCCTTTTTGTGAGATCTTAATTACGATATCACCGTCGCAATCAGGACATTTCACACCTATTTTTTCATAATAAGGCTTCGTATTGCGGCATTCCGGGAAACCAGGACAGGCAAGGAATTTGCCGTGAGGACCGTATTTGATAACCATATTACGTCCGCAGTTGTCGCACACCTCTTCGGTTGTCTCGTCTTCAATCTTTATCTTCTCAAGTTTTTCTTCAGCATTGGACACTGCTTCCGCAAGGTCCGGATAGAAGTTCCTGACTACTGTTTTCCACTGAACTGTTCCGTCCTCAACGCAGTCAAGAAGAGCTTCAAGATTAGCAGTGAAATTCACGTCTACAATTGTAGTAAACGCTCTCATCATGATCTCGTTAACAATCTCGCCCATTTCGGTAACATACAGGTTCTTCTTTTCTTTTGCAACATATCTTCTTGCGATTATTGTTGTAATTGTCGGTGCATAAGTACTCGGCCTTCCGATTCCGAGTTCTTCTAACGTTTTGACGAGTGACGCCTCTGTGTAATGAGCCGGAGGCTGTGTAAAATGCTGGCTCTTATCGAATTGCACACAATTAAGTTGCATGTCTTTTTCAAGTGATGCGGATATTACATCGGACTCTTCTTCATCTTCATCATTCTTATATACTTTGAGATATCCGTTAAATACAATCTTTGATGCTGCCGCATTGAATCTGTAACCTTCACATTCCAGACGTACACTTTTTGTCTCATATACTGCCGGCTGCATTCTGCTTGCAACAAATCTCTTCCATATTAACTGGTAAAGTCTGAACTGATCTCTCTGAAGCTGGTCTTTAACCATATCCGGCGTGAATTCAATATATGTCGGCCTTATCGCTTCATGAGCATCCTGTATCTTTCCTTGAGAAGTATTCTTCTTTTCATTTTTCTGAACATATTTCTCTCCGAAGTTTTCGGTCACATATTGTATACATGCCTCATTTGCCTCTTCGGACACACGTGTAGAATCTGTACGCAGATAAGTGATCAGACCAACGGTTCCATGTCCTTTTATGGATACTCCTTCGTACAGCTGCTGTGCTATCCTCATCGTCTTCTGGGTAGAGAAGTTGAGATTCTTGGATGCTTCCTGTTGAAGTGTACTTGTCGTAAACGGAACCGGCGACTTTCTTGTTCTTTCGGACACCTTAACATCACTCACCGTGAATTGTCTGTCTTTGACCGAATTGATTATATCTTCAACCTGTTTCTTACTGTCAATTGTCATCTTATCTTTTGCAGTTCCGTAGAAATGCGCCGTAAGGGGTTTCTTCTCGCCAGGTACTTCAAAACTGGCATCAAGATTCCAATATTCCTTAGGTATAAATGAATTGATCTCACGATCTCTGTCGCATATAAGTCTTAAAGCAACGGACTGTACTCTTCCGGCACTTAAACCTCTCTTAACCTTTTCCCAGAGAACGGGACTTATCTTGTAACCCACCATGCGGTCAAGCATTCTTCTGACCTGCTGTGAATCCACAAGATTCATATCTATATTTCTTGCCTGTTTGATCGACTGCTTGACTGCGTTCTTGGTTATCTCGTTAAATGTGATCCTGCTTGTCTTCTTCTCATCGAGCTTAAGCGCTTCGAGAAGATGCCACGATATTGCCTCCCCTTCACGGTCCGGGTCGGTCGCGAGATATACTTTATCAGCTTTCTTAGCTTCTTTTCTGAGTTTTGCAAGCAGATCACCCTTTCCTCTTATGGTGATATACTTCGGCTCGTAATCATTATCAACATCTATTCCCAACTGGCTTTTCGGAAGATCCCTGACATGTCCGTTAGATGCAAGTACTTCATAGTTTTTTCCTAGAAACTTCTTGATAGTCTCCGCTTTGGCAGGTGACTCAACAATAACAAGATTCTTACCCATTATATACACTCCTGAATGAATTAAGTATTATAGTAACCTACATCAAGCACGTACTGATTCACGGCAGACTGCCTTACGAGCTTCTTCATCTCAAGCCCCACAAGTATACTCATAACCTGCGAAAAAGGCATTCCGGTCTCGTCTATAATGCTTTCGATGTGTTTCGGTTCCAAACTTAATCTAGCATACACTATTTTTTCCTCTATGGCAAGAGGTTTATTATCTGGTATTAATATACATATTTTGTCATCTTCTGCCATTCCCAGTTCAAAAAGCACATCTTTTATATCGGTAAATATACCCGCACCGTGCCTTATAAGCTTGTTACAACCTTCACTCATGGCATCTGTCAGTCTGCCGGGGACCGCATATACATCACGCCCCTGTTCCAGTGCCATATCAGCTGTTATAAGTGAGCCGCTTTTATTTCCCGCTTCAACAACTATCACTATTTCGCTCAGGCCCGATATGATCCGGTTTCTTTCCGGAAACAGTCCTTTTAACGGCTCGGTTCCAGGCACATATTCCGATAACAACATACCGTTTTCATATATATTCATATATAATTCTATATTATCGGGCGGATAACATATATCAACACCGCATCCAAGTACACTACAGGTTTTTCCTTTTTGTGATAACGCACCTTTTTGCGCGGCAGCGTCAATTCCTTTTGCCATTCCGCTAATGATCGTAATATCGCATGCCGCAAGGCGTGCAGCGATATCATATGCCGTATTGTAGCCGTAATCCGTACAATTTCTCGAGCCGATTATTGATACACACGGTCTGTCAAACATACTTGCATTTTTAATGTCATATGTTTTCACATACAATCCAAAAGGTTTATCCGGTATATTTTTCAGCTTTGTGGGATATAACGGATCGTTCAAATGAATGAATTGTATGTTTTTTTTGTATAATTTATCTTTTAATACCTTTATCCTATCAATATTTTTATCCTTTAGTCTTTCTTTTTGCTTTTTTTTCAAAAATTCAAACGATTCAATAACCTTATCCGAAGCATTATATATTGCTTCCGGTGTTTTTAATACATCAATCAGTCTTTTGATGCTTTTTCTTCCAATTCCCTGAAGATTCAACAGCCAGAGCCACAACAACTCCTCGTTCATCATCATATCGTGCCACCACCCATCGCCTTGTATTTTTTATCAAGCGACTGGTAATACACAGCTTCAGTGAGATGCTTTCTCTCAATCGTATCCGAACCCTCTATGTCTGCGATCGTTCTTGATACTTTGATCAGTCTGTAATATGACCTTGCCGACAATTCAAGTTTGCCGAATATCATTTCCAGATATTCATTATCCTCGGCAGATATATGACACCATTTTTTTATTCCATCCATATCAAGTTCCGAATTGCGCGAATACTCTGTATCCTTATATCTGTCACGCTGAATGTCATAAGCTCTTCCGACTCTTTTTCTGATATCTTTCGAACTTTCATTCCTGTTATTATCGTCGAACATATTATATTCAACCGGCCTTACATCCACCACAAGATCGATCCTGTCAAGAAATGCATGACTGATCTTCGAGAGATATTTCTGTATCTGTCTGTCTGTGCAGCGACATTTTTTTCTGTCCGGATAATAACCGCATGGACATGGATTGGTCGCCGCCACAAGCACGAAGTTACATGGATATCTTATTGTCATATTGCTTCTTGCATGTATGATTGTTTTATTCTCAAGAGGTTGTCTTAACAGTTCGATAATGTTCCTCGGAAATTCCGTAAGCTCATCAAGAAACAGTACACCGTTGTGTGCAAGACTTATCTCGCCCGGAAGCGGGTAATTGCCGCCACCGACAAGTCCGGTTCTCGGAATCGAATGATGAGGTGAACGAAACGGTCTCTCATACATATATCCGTTCTTCCCTCCAAATTCACCGCATACACTGTATATTCTCGAAACTTCAATACTCTCGTCTCTTGACATGGGCGGAAGTATTCCCGGCATTCTTTCCGCGATCATTGTTTTACCCGACCCCGGTGAGCCGATCATAAGAAGATTGTGCCCTCCCGCTGCTGCAATCTCAGCGGCTCTTCTTACTGCATGTTGTCCGCTCACATCCGAATAATCTTTCGTCACATGATATTCCATACAGGGATTCCATGTTGCTTCTTTAGACGTGTAATTCAAAAGATCTCCATCCGTTATGATCTCAACTGCCCTGGCGAGTGTATCCGCACCGATAATACCGATACCTCCGGCAAGCACGGCTTCCGCAACATTTTCTTCTGGCACCATACAAAACCTGAATCCGCTTTCTTTTGCTGATAATACCATAGAAAGGACACCGTTCACTTTATTGATATGTCCATCAAGACTCAGTTCGCCAATGAAAAGTATCTTGTCAAATAAACTTGTAGGAACATTTCCGAACGCACCCATCAATGAAAATGCTATTGAAAGATCAAATGCCGTACCTGATTTCCTTATATCTGCCGGCGACATATTAAGGGTTATTCTTTTGGGCGGAAACCTTAATCCAAGATTCCTTATCGCACTTCTGACCCTTTCTTTAGCTTCCTTAACTTCAGAACCCAGCATGCCTACAAGATTAAATACCGGCATTCCTTCACTTACATCTGCCTCAATCTGAATAATACACGCATTGACACCGATAACGACACTGCAAAAAGACTTACAAAACATATAAGCTCCCTTCCACGCAGTATCCTTATGAAAGTTCAGCACCACATGAACTTAGGGGCTGAACTGTTACAAATATAATCGAAAAAAGACCATCTGATATACAGATGGCCTAATAATAACATATGTAATACTGATTTTCAACTGTCTAATATCTTTTTTATCTCATCCATGAATGTGTTAACATCCTTGAACTCCCTGTAAATGGAAGCAAAACGCACATAAGCAACAGCATCCAGGTCTTTTAATTTGTCCATAACCATCTCGCCGATGACATTGCTCTGTATCTCTTTTGTCTCAAGGTTAAAAAGAGCTGCCTCTATACTGTCTATCACCTCATCGATTTTTTCTACCGGAACCGGAAGCTTATGACACGATTTGTATACACCCTTTTCAATCTTGGAACGATCGTACAATTCACGCGTCATGTCTTTCTTTACGACAACAAGAGGTATCGTTTCAACTTTTTCATATGTAGTGAACCTCTTACCGCACTTATCGCATTGTCTTCTTCTTCTGATCGAACTGTTATCATCTGCCGGTCTTGAATCGATAACTTTAGTATCTGCTTTTCCGCAAAATGGACACTTCATATACTTCTCTCCTTGAATAATTATAATTATATATAATTGTTCAGTACACTGGCTTCATAGTCACCATATACATGTGAACAATAATAATTATATCATGAATTCATTTTAAAGTAAAACATATATCAATAAATTGTTCTTCCTTTTTTATCCTCTGTTCCCGACTTGCGATAAAAATATGTATTAATCCTGTCACGCCATTCTTTAGCGCTCTCAAGCTGTTCATTAAGACGATCCAATGTGCGTTCATATATTACAGGATTTATCTTGCCTTCCAGTTTTTTCCATTTATCTATCATGCGCTCAACTTCTTCAACCCCTTCAAAATGTGTGTCATATATATGTTGAATTATCGTCTTACCTGAATCCAGCACATAATCATAATCCATATGATGGAAGAAAAGAAGAAGTTCATCAGGAGTTGTCTCAGGCTTCTCATACCTGTCACTCCACGGCTTGTTGTATTGAGAAGCATAACCGGTACCGGTAGCTACAGTTCTGTCAACACCGACACCCTTGCAATCCGCAAAATGATATGTTCCCCACCTGTCATATTCATATCCATCAACATTCGGACCGTAATGATTGCTTGGATTAACCATCCAGCCCACTCCGAGAGGCGGTGTGTATTTTTCATATGTAAGCCATGAATTACCGATAATATCGTACACGGTATCATTAATAAACTTATCCGTACCAAATTCCTGCGTGATCCATTCTCTTGCGATCTCTTCCGCAGACAGTGCAGTATCAAAACACATTCTGCCATAGCCGTACAGATTGGCGCCCGCAAGGTCATGTCCTGTCCAGTTGATATCATTACCTGTATTGGTAACTCCGGCTATACCGCACAGTCTGTTACCGTAAGCTTCACCGGATACGATCTCTTTGACCGTTCCTTTATCGGAAGCATATGTATTAAAATCAAGTATCTCTTTCCACATCGGAACAAGATAACACACATGTCTTTGCTGTCCTGTATATTCCTGTGCAATCTGAACCTCAAGGAACATATTGGTCTTCTTAAGACCGCCGAATAATGGCGAAACAGGTTCTCTCGGCTGAAAATCAACCGGTCCGTTCTTTATCTGAAGAACAACATTGTCATCAAATTCCCCGTCGAGCCCAATAAAATGATCATAAGCCGCCCTTGCTCTGTCAGTCTTACGGTCTCTCCAGTCCTGTCTGCAGTTATATACAAAACATCTCCATATTACATTGCCGCCGTACTGTGCGATCGTACGGGCAAGCATATTGGCTCCGTCAGCATGTGTTCTTCCATACGTGAACGGTCCGGGTCTTCCTTCTGAATCTGCTTTTACAAGATAACCTCCAAAATCCGGGATCACATCATATAAATGAGCCGAAGCCTTCTTCCACCATTCAATAACTCCTTCATCAAGAGGATCCGACACTTCAAGTTCGACCATCTCCACTGGAGCAGCATAATTAACGCTAAGATATAATTTTATACCGTAAGAAGCAAATATATCGTTGATACGTTTCACTTCATTCAGATATTTGTCAGTTATAAGAAGAGTTTCTTCCTGATGCACATTAACGTTATTGATCGCAATTGCATTGATCCCGATAGAAGCCATCATTCTTGCATAGAATTCGGTTCTGTCGTCTATTATTATCCTGTAATTGTCATAGAAAAATGAATTGCCGGAATATCCTCTCTCAATATCACCATACATATTATCCCAATGGTCGAGCATTCGGAAAGTTATGTCCGGTTTCTCTGTCAGTCTGATATCCGAAGGAAGCATTCCTTTCCTCAGATTCCTTATGAATGCAAATACACCGTATAATATCCCTCTGTCATTATCCGCCGCAATGACGGTAAGTCTGTTATCCGCATCATAATAAACCGCATATCCTTCTTCCCCCGGCTCAAAACCATCGTTAAGCTCTTTGTCATCATCATTATACAATTTCAGATATATACCATCGGATAATTCAGATACAATTCTTACGCAGGTGCATATTCCCGGTTCATCACCTCCAATAATATCCGTTACCGCAAGTTTTAATTCATTAATTGCATTATCAATACATTTCCCTTTGACATCAGAGAAAATGACTTTAATATCATTTCTGCAACCTTCAAGCTCTTTTAATACTCTGTAATTCAGCCATGCTTTCTCAAAAACCGCCATAACCGTTAAACTCCTCCCTATCATTCTACAATTATAGTATCTTCTCCGTCATATGTAAGATCGATCCTGACCGGTGTTTTTTTCGTAAGCTTCATACTCCTTGTATCAGGCTGGCATGTGCCCACATACACTTCATAATCTCCCTTATACAATACCTTAACACCGTCTTCATTATAAAGACCGAAGTCTTCCGGTTTAAGTGCAATCTCCACCTCTTTTGTCTCGCCGGCTTCAAGATGAACTTTCTTTATTCCTTTCAACTGATAATTCGGTGCATCCGGTCTGTTAACCTTTACATATACCTGTACAGTCTCATTACCGCTAATTTTGCCGTTGTTTTTTATGGTCGCTTTGATATTAACGTTATTGCTGCAATCAAGAGCATTTCTGTCACAGGTGGCATTTGTTACGTCATAATCCGAATAACTGAGTCCGTAACCGAACGGATACAACGCCTCATTTTTCATGTATCTGTATGTTCTGCCCTTCATTGAATAATCTCTGAAATCAGGAAGTTCTTCAGAAGTCCTGTAAAACGTTACCGGAAGCTTACCTTCGGGATTGATATCTCCGAATAATAGTTTTGCAATGGCGCGTCCGCCCTGAGCTCCCGGATACCATCCCTGAACAATGGCAGGAATATTCTCATCTGCCCAGCTTACAGCCAAGGCACTTCCGGAAAGCAATACAAGTATAACCGGTTTGCCGGAAGCATATATTGCTTTAAGGACATCAAGCTGTATTCCGGGCAGTTCAAGATTAGGCTTGTCACCGCTTGCAAATTCATTACCCTGATCTCCTTCTTCACCTTCAAGACTCGGATCAAGACCAAAGCATGCAATAACAACATCGGATTCGGCAGCAACTGCTTTTGCTTCTGCTGTACGGTCATTATCATGTGCAAGTCCGGATATTCTGTCTCTGCAGATATGACATCCTTCGGAATACATCACCCTGATATCATCACCTACATATTCTCTTATTCCTTCAAGGACAGTTATATATTCTGATGCTGTTCCTTCATAATTGCCGACAAGTGAACGTCTGTTGTCGGCATTCGGTCCGATAACTCCTATAGTCTTTATCTTACCCTTATCAAGGGGAAGAATATTATTCTCATTCTTAAGCAGGCACAGAATCTTCTCGGATGCCTTAAGATTCAATGCTCTGTGCTTAACACAATCAACAACGCTGTATGGAATGTCATTAAACGGAACATGTGACGGATCATCAAATAAACCAAGTTTCATTCTTGTGGTGTAAAGTCTGGCAACCGACTGTTCTATTGTATCTTCGGTAATAAGACCTTTCTCTACAGCCTGGATAAGGTTACCGTTAATATTGCCGCAATTAAGATCGCAACCGTTGTTCATTGCAAGTGCAACCGATTCAACCGGTCCGTCTGTCACCATATGATGTTCATGGAAATCTTTGATCGCCCAACAGTCTGATGTTACATGTCCCTTGAATTCCCATTCATCTCTTAATATATCTTTAAGCAATGTCTTGCTGCCGCAGCATGGCTCGCCGTTCGTCCTGTTATAAGCACCCATCACAACTTCAACGTCTGCCTCTTTGACGCAAGCCTTGAATGCCGGCAGATAAGTCTCTCTCATATCCTGTGCGGATGCAACCGCATCAAAACTGTGTCTCTCATCTTCAGGTCCCGAATGAACCGCAAAATGCTTTGCACAAGCGGCCGCCTTAAGATATCTTTCATCATGTCCCTGGATTCCTTCGATAAATCTTACACCGAGTCTTGATGTCAGATACGGATCTTCTCCGAAAGTCTCATGACCGCGTCCCCATCTGGGGTCTCTGAATATATTGACATTCGGTGACCAGAATGTAAGTCCCTTATATATATCCGTGTCATCATATTGCTGTTGCATATTGAATTTGGCACGTCCTTCCGTGGATATACAGTCAGCAATCTCTTCAATAAAATCTTCATCAAAAGAAGCTGCAAGACCTATAGCCTGTGGAAAAACAGTAGCAACTCCGGCTCTTGCCACACCGTGAAGAGCCTCATTCCAGTAATTATAACTTCTTATTCCAAGTCTGTCGATCGCCGGAGCACCATGAAGTGTCTGATATACTTTCTCCTCAAGTGTCAGTCTTGATGCAAGATCTTTTGCTCTCTCCTCAAATGATAATGATTCGTCTTTGTACTTATCCATAAGTAACCTCCTGATATATTATAGTATCTGCTTCAACTCTCAAAAATCTGTAATTTTATAAAAAGCCTCTTTTGGATTACCTTCTTTGTCAAAGAGTAACGGCCAGTTTTTCCTGTCAAACACAGGAAAATACTGAAGCCATGTATAACTGTCAGACACTCCCCATAATGTGACATTATCTATATATTCACTGTATTCCCTGAAGAGTGCAAAATATTCACCGTATATGTCAGCCTGTTTTTTAAGGAGATCAACAGGCGGACTGTCTAATTTTGAATTATCATCATAATTATAAAATGAAAGATCCATCTCTGTGATATGAATGCGAAGTCCGAGTCCGGCGTAAGTTTCAATCGCTTCTTTCATTAGATCAATAGTGGGATAATATAGATTCACATGACATTGCATCCCCATTCCTTCAATAAGCTTTTCATCAGAATTGACGCTTTTGATAAGTTTTACTATCTTATCTTTTTTCTCGGGGATATATTCATTATAATCATTATAGAATAAACCAGTACCCTTCGGAATTATCTTTGATGCTACCTTAAATACTTTTTTAACGTAATCAGGTCCAAGCTTGTCAAGCCATACAGTACTCCTCAAATACTCTGAGGTTTTATCTTCAATAGCTTCATTGACAACATCCCAGCAACTTATAATATCACCGTATCTGTCATTCATATATTTTATATGACCGGATAATTCATCAATTACATGTTGTTCATCTTCATCAAATATATTGAGTGCTGTCTGATTATGCCATACAAGATTATGTCCTCTCATTTTTAATCCGTTCTCTTTTGCGAACCTGTACAACTGATCTGCATCATCTGTTGCATATACACCGTCAGATTTACGTATCACACCGTATTTCATCTGATTCTCGCAGGTCACGGAATTAAAATGCTTTAATATCAATTCTGCATCGTCGACTGCCGTCATATTATTAATAGCTGCCCCGATATCAAAATAATCCTTATACTTGTCTTTCAATGAAATATCCATATTCCTAACCATCCCTACAAAATATTTTTAAGCTGCAATAACCAAAAAGAGATTGCATATTAATCATAACATGCAATCTCCTTTTTGTCTTTAAAAATCGTCAAAAATATTGTAATTATTTACCTTCGTTGGCATCCTTAATACGAGCATCCCATGTCGGAGTCATCTCTTCAAGCTGTTCCTGAGGAGTCTTGGCACGAGCATATACGCTGTATGTGAAATCGCCGTAGTCTGTACGTGGTATCATTGGCTGATAATCAAGTATTCTGTGCTCTTCCTGTCTCATAAGCTCAAGAGTTCCATCTACTGAAAGCTCCGGATCACGGAACTGTGCATTATAAGTTGCCTTCCACTCATCATCAAGGGTGTAACCCGGTGCAGGCTCTGTATAAAGATCATAACCAAACATGATCTTCTCAACAGTCTCAGCATCATAGTTATATGGAATTACAAGAATGTTGTCAAGAGGTACTGTAGCCATGTTTCCGTTAGGTCCTGCAGGGAACATAACGAATCCGAAGTCATCCTCCATAGAATCTGCGAAGGAACTTACAGTATATACCTCGGCTGTCTGCATAGCGCAGTCACCATCACGGAATGCTGTAATGAACCAATCCCATGAAGCGCCTTCCGGATCAGGCATGATGTAACCTTTCTCTATAAGGCTAACGCC
This sequence comes from Lachnospiraceae bacterium V9D3004, assembly GCA_000621985.1. Lineage (GTDB taxonomy): Bacteria > Bacillota > Clostridia > Lachnospirales > Lachnospiraceae > V9D3004. The sequence goes on along the minus strand of JHWW01000002.1, from coordinate 376,319 downwards.
CCAGTTGGCAGCATCGATAAAGTTCTGAGTCTTGGTTGCATTGACATACTTGCCATTCTCATCTCTTGATACGAACTGTGCTCCGTTTGTAGCTGCAAGCATCTTGAAGTAATCCTTACTGAATGATGCCATTGCGTATACATCAGGTGTACCGTCCTTGTCCTTATCCTGTGTAAGCTTCTTGCAATATTCTTCCAACTTATCCCATGTCCACTCGCCTTTTTCCTGGAGTTCGTATGGTTCGTCCTTCGGAATTCCTGCTTCTTCAAACAATCTCTTATTGTAGAACAGACCTGCTCTAGGTTCCATCTCTGTAGACATACCATAGATTCCTCCATTATATGTCATAAGCTCGGTAACCTGCTTGTTCCACTTCTCCTCACTGAAGTCAACAGACTTAACAGTTGAGAGATCATACAAAAGATTATTCTTAAGAGGTTCTGCAACGGTTGTCTGATACAGATACCAGATATCAACAGACGGGTCGTTACTCATTACTTCGGTAGTAAACTTCTGAGGCATATCAACCCATGAACTGATATTCTTTCTCTCTACCGTGAAATTGTACTGACTGTATATATCCTGTCTGTAATTATATCTATCTTCAGCATACTGTGTTGAAGTTGTATCCTCTTCCTCCGGCGAGTACCAGTCACCAATCTTAATAGTCATGCCGCCAAGATCATCAAATCTTGTCTTGGTGCTTGAACCACTGTCTTCGCCACCTTCTTCGCCACTTTCTTCGTTACCTGAATCCTCTGAAGAACCGTTATCCTCTGAACCTGAATCTGCTGAATTTGCTCCGGAATTGCCGGAATTGTCATCAGAATCAGCACAACCTGTTAATGCACTTACTGCAAGTGCAGTTGATAAGAATAACGCAATCCACTTCTTGTTACGTTTCACTTTTTATCATCCTCCTTTAATATAAATAATTTATAAACATTATATAAAAATATAACGATTTACTAAAATTACTATAACATAAAACAAAACATTAATCAAGTTTAATATCTTTTATAAATATAACGATTTAAAATACCAATGTGTTGCATATCTTTAAATAATTACATATATCTTTACATCTTTATACCTGACTGGGACAGTGACTCAACAAATCCCTTCTGTGCAAATACATAGATCACAAGAAGAGGTATGATCGTCATAAGCGTTCCTGTAGCGACCATTGCTGCCGAATAAGCCTGCTCTGCTTTCTCTGCGATTCCGGCAGCCTTAACAAATGCATCAAGTGCTCCGGACAATCCGTTAAGCTTTGTAGAAAGCAATGTGAATTTTCTTAAGAACATCTGAGTATAGAACTTATCTGTCCACTGCCATACGAATGCAAACAGGAAACATGAAGTAATGATCGGTTTTGCATCCGGAAGCATGATACGCCAGAAAGTCTTGAACTTACCACATCCGTCAACATAAGCTGCTTCTTCAATGTCCTTCGGAACATTTCTGAAGAACTGTCTGATAAGGTAAATATACAATCCGCTCTTAAGTCCCATACATCCGATACACATGAGTAGGTACGGAACGATCGTATTGATCATATTAAGCGGTTTGCCTGTGATCAGAGAAAACAATCCCAGCGGATCAAAGTACGTAAAGTTAAGATATAACGAAGTCATGATCGTCTGAGGCGGAACTATGATCACGATAATAACCATAACGAACCACAGATTCTTTAACGGGAACTTATATCTAGCAAATCCGTATCCTACAAGAGTTGCCGCAGCAACCTGAAGTATACTTACGATAAGACTTATATATGTAGTTGTTCCGAGCGCCTTCCAGTAATCCATAAGATCTGCAGATAATTTATAATTATCTGTTGAAAAATGACGCGGAATACTTACGATAGTAGAATCATAAAGATCCTGCTGTTCCATAAAACTGAGTGAAATCTTGTTAAGTAACGGCTGAATGATCAGGAAGCAAAGGCCAAACAAAAGCACAGCCCTGATAATCTTATAACCGATATTGAATATAGTCTTACGAAGCAGATAACCATTAGATTTTTTATTTCGTTCCCTAAAGGTCTTCCATTTTACACCAATCTTACTCATAATAGTACACCCTCTTCGAAATTATTAATGAGATGATTCCAATAATCACCAAACAACATACAAAGTATATCCACGCCATGGCGGAGCTCAGATCATAATTCATCTCATTAATCATCAAGCCTGAGATATAATCCATTACTTCATTATCTGATCTGCAGAAGAAATCGATAATGGTATATATGATATTAACAAGAATTAATGAACTGACCATAGGTAACGTAATCTTCCAGAAGCATTCCCATGCTGTACAGCCTTCTATCTTGGCTGCTTCAAACATACTGGTAGATATAGTCTGAAGTCCGGACAGGAATATTATTATCTGTATACCGGATTGTATGGCTATGTCATATACATGGTCAATCATATCAAATACATATCCAAAAAATTGTTCCGTCTCCGACCCTTCCGTGACCAGCATATCCTGTAGGACAGAGGTAATACTGGAAGCATTTGACGAATCAGCGATAACGTCTTTCATACTCGCCAGCAATTCATTATTATACTCAAGACCGACAATAACACCTGATGAAAGAATAACAGGCATGAAGAAGATGGCTCTTACAAATCCTCTTCCTTTGAATGTCTGATTGAGTAACAGTGCAACAAAGAAACTGAATATCAGTGTACTCGGCAGATCAAGAAGCATTCTCTGAATATTCTCGATCAATTTGATCTTGAATTCCGGATCGACATTAATTGCGTCATTAAACTTCTTGATACCGGCGAATTCCATCGTGATACCACCTGCTGCGGGATTAACCGTTACTTCCGAGAAACTCATTCTGAGTGACTGGAAAAGCGGTACGATCATGAAAACAAGCAGTCCGATAATGAATGGAAGTATAAATAAATATCCGGCAATCGCATTCTTGGTTGCTAGAGTAGCTTTACGCTTCTTCTTAGCCATTACTTAACTCCTCCTTCCACAATGTAATCCCTTTCAGGAACTTCGGTTCCTTTGTAGTTATATGGACTGTAATTGTAATTAACGATCACTGCAAGTCCACTCTCATATTCTGTTCTGTAGACATTCTCAGCAAGTTTCTCGTGTTTTACAATATAATCATCATATGTTCCGCTAAAGTCTTTGGAGAAACGATTGTATTCATCAATTATCGTATCTTTCCATTTGCTGTAATCGGTTGCAAAGAACTCTGTATACTTGGAATCCTGAAGAACTTCAGCATTCTCTTTTGTTATCGTGTAATAAAGTCCTGCACCGTATTCAGCCGACTTAAGGAATGTATCTTCGGCATTCTGTGAAAGGTTAAGCGGTTCGGCGGTATATTTTACTATACCGTGAAGTGCGATCTGATAGAACGGAATCGTTTCATCTATAATATTGAAACTCTTATTGTTCAATACCATTCCGGTCACTACATCCGAATAAGGAATATTATAGAAATAATCCGAATTCGTCATAACCTTGAAACCTTTATCCGCAAGTTCTTTGTACTTATCGCAGATCATATTAAGCATCTTCTCTCTTGATACGGGATGCTTATAGTTATAATCACCGCTAAGCTCCATACTTATATCATCAATGGATATGCTCTTGGTGCCGAGATCCTCATCAATATATTCCGAGAAATTATCGACAGTCTCCATCGCATATTCCGGTCTGGCAAGATAATACTCATATTCTTCGGGAAGTTCGGCAAAATATATCGGGCTGTAATATGAAAGCTCGCAAAGCTCACGGCTTACAAATTTACATGTATCCCTGTTTACCATATATTTATCAAGAAGGCTGTTTCTGAATACATACTGGAAGTTTGCATCCATATATACATCATTGCCTTTTCCCAATGCGTTAGTCACAAAGTCCTGAAGTGTACCTTTGCTTCCGAGTCTTCCCGAAAGATTAACACTCTTCATCGTGGAATTATGAACACCGCCGTTACTGAATCCGGTATATTTTAATGCCATATCGCTAATTCCGCTGTCGGAAAGCTCTGTAGCGATCGTATCGGCATCTTCATATCTGGTAAGCGGCAGATCCTTTGTTACGGGAATACCGAGTATATGTTCCTTACCGTCAACACATCCTATCATCTCCAATACAAACGGAAGCTTGTCATCCGTCTTGTCGGCAAGTGTAGGATATTTCTTCATCAGATATTCTCTGTAGGCTGTTGCCATATCAACATAGTTATCCGATTCTATGAAAAGATAACGCTGAATGATATCCTCTTCGGGAAGAGATTTCTCGTAATTTCTTACGGTAACATCTGACTTACCGGATATATCCATGTTTTCACCATGAAGCATCGTATATGTAAACTTAACTGAGTTATTGCTGTTAAGTCTTCCTGCTATATCTCCTTCAACTATCGCATAAGAACTTCCGCATTCAATAGTTGAAAGGAACGAACCACCGTTCTTTGCCATTCCTATAACCGGATATGACACTTCACTTTCGTCTACGACCGCGTCTCTTGTTATACACAGATCCGCACCGTAAACCTGATTGTAATATTCAGCCTGATTGGTCTTACCATTGTTGAAATTGATTATTCCTCCAGGTCCGTCAGGAACAAAAATGAATCCGTTCTCATCCGTTCCGGCTGCTCCGAAAAACGGAAGTGTTGTAAGATTGGTGATAGGATAATCTTTATAATATTCTATCTCGTTCATCGGAACTCTTACAACAAACTGATCACCCTCCAGTGTGTAATAAACCGGGATGTTGAATGCAGCCTTACCGGTTGCAAGATCAACATGGATCCTTGAACTGTCATATTCATATTCTTCTTTGTTATATCCCGCTGATTCGAACATCTTCTGGAACATCTCGAGTTTGGTATCACTCTGTCCGTCACGCATTACAAACACTTTGGTCTCTTCAAGATCGGGGTATTGTTCAAGAAGCGCGTCCTTATCATCATTAGGACGTAATTTATTGATATCTATACGTCTGTAAAAGTTCTTGATCTTATTGGCATCCGAGCTACTCATCTTTTCACAGAACGAATTCATACGCTCTTCTGTTATTGCAAGAGGAACAATATAGGTCTTCTGGACATCACCGACAGTATACAATACTTTGATACCATTGGTCTTTCCGCTGTCATCCTTCAACTCTTCAACCGAATATCTCTTATCTTTTATTGAAAAAGCGTAATTATCATAAGAGAAATCCTGTCCCTTGGAATCACTGTACTTTACTATAAGTGTAGAATAAAGTGCATCCTTATTGGAACCGTTGGCAATCGTATCTTCTTCGATATTCTGAGGATTTGAATACCACACCTGTCCGTTCTTTTTGTTGGTAACGGAAAATTGTGTTGTATCAGCATCAAACTTAAAATCCAGCTCTCCATTATCTACATCGTAAGTCTTGCCTTCTTCTTCCTGCGAGTAATCCTGCACGTCTATGGTAACCAGGTCTTCATCGGATCCGCTACATCCGGCGATGAATAACGTTGCAAGCAATACCGGAAGCATTCGTTTAAACTTAATCATTATATCTTATGCCCTCCTTTCGCAACTTTAATAGAACCTGTATGAAATCTCTTTGTACAGTGAGATAAAGTATGATATTGCATCACTGAACAAACTGAAGAACATTACCAACAGGAAAACAATTACCAGCATACCTACCAGGATACACAATATCGAGAATAATGCTTTTCCAAAACTGAAATCGTGTATCTGCATAACAGAAGCCAGAAACAGGAATGCGCACCATATCAACGAGAATGAAAGGAAATACTCATAAAATGCACCTTCGTCAAAAGTAACAAAATTACTTACAACGATCATAGGAAGCTGTATGAGCACATAAGGTGTGAGTGCATAAGCCGACCCTATGAATATATCCCTCATATTTCCTTTACCGTCAAACAATGTCGTAAGACACCAGTTGGACAGTATCCATATAAAGAATGGAAGAAGGAATGTACACATGTCCATGATCATATTAAAATATTCCCATTGTACTCTTATGAATACAAAGCTTGTATATCTTACCTTCCAAATATTCGTCAGAACAGTCATTATTATAATGAATACGGCAGCTCTGACCGAACCTCTTTTTTCATGAGTAAGATCCCAGAAACCATCAAACGGACTTACTACACAGTGTAGGGAATACTTAAGGGTTTTTCCGAAATGGGAAAACCACTCTTTTAATGAGTCTTTAGAAATCGCCATCATTCCTCATTAACCTCCCTTCTGACTCTCTGAACGGTATTCTTAATAAATACGATCAACAAAAGCACAACAAATATAGCGAATATATACCCTATATTATCTTCTACCCACTCTTTACGATAAAGCAGGTAAGCTTTTGAATAGTTCTTATAATCAAGCTTCAGCTTGAAGTAAGACATCGCTTCTTCAAATCTGTCCTGTCTTAACAATGAACGGCCGATACCTATATATGCCAGATCATAATTACCGTTAAGTTTGAGGACTTTTTCCCAATAAGATGCCGATTCGTCATATTCACCTTTCTTATATGTCAAAAGAGCATTATTGATCTGCTTGCCGTAATCAGTCAGTGTCATCTGAGTGATAGTACCAAGTTCTTTATCAAGTATAAGAAGCGAATCGCCTAATTCTTCAATGGCTACAGGAAGTTTGAAGCTTCCTTCCCTGTATCCTATTCCACCGAAAGCATACAGCATATTACCCTGGAAATCATATCCGAATATTCTTCCCCTGTTTGAATCAAGGCAGTAATAACAATCGTTATCAAGTACGGCTACATCCACAAATTTGGATGGTCCGGTGTAACCGCCGCCGGCACCGTACTGGATATCTCCTCTCGGATCAAAATATCCGTTACGTATAAGAATATCATTACCCTTTGCATTAAGCTTTCTTACAGGATCGGCAGAACCTGTGCTTTCATCATATGTTCCGATGGTGGCATATATAAAGCCTTCCGAATCAAGAGCAATGTTGTTATATTCGGTAGGAACAAATGCTTCCATCTGCTCTCTCTGTTCCTGAGTCGATATCAGCTTATATACATAGTCAATAAAATTGAACTGAACGGCTGCCGCACCGATATATCCTATGAATTCACCATCATTTTCAAATTCCATGAATCCTTTGTTAACGTTCTGAGCCTGAACAAATATTCTTCCGGCTGCATCAACTACAAGTTTCATTGGTTTGAACTTAAAATCGGCATCAATGGTTTCTTCATCTTCCGGTTTGTATATTGCAGATGTTACATTCTGCGATTGATCGATCGCAATTATTCTTTCGTTGCCGTAATCGGCAATATACCATATATCATCATCCGTAACATATATATCGTAAGGCTGTGAGATAGACTCTTTCTTACCGTCTTTTGTGATCTCACTTACAGTCTTTACAAGCGAAAATGAATCATTCTTGTATTCAAGCTGGATGATACGATTGTTAAGTGTATCACATATGTAAAGCTGATCATCCTTAACGAACATACCCTCGGCACTGTTAAGATTGCCTATGCCGAAAGTGTTGGTTGTAATAACGGAATTCATTGCATATGCATCCGGAGATTCACGTTCAATTCCCCAGTAATCATATGTGTAGGTATAAAACAGATCTCTGTCGGCAGATACAACCGATGGCTTAACAAGGAGCGTTGCCATAAGAAGCATACCGAATGTAATTATGATTCCGCTTATATGTCTTTTCATAGTCACACTCCCTCCTTAATCCTTAATACCTGAACTTGCCATGGTTTCAATTACGTTACCTTCGCACAACAGGAATATCGTGATTGGAACACTCATCATGAACAGTATAACCGCTGCACCGACTCCGGCACGGGATACACCACCGAGGATAAGCTGCTGCAGAGCATACGGCAGAGTCTTAAGTTCCTCCGAATAGATAAATGTTGCCGCTCTGTTGTTCCAAATTGCAATAACAGAGAATATTATAAGTGTCAGCCATGCCGGCTTAACCATAGGCATTACAATCTTAACGAATATCCTGCCCTCTTTTGCACCGTCGATCTTGGCAGCTTCAATAAGAGCATCCGGGATCTGCTCCATGAACTGTTTCATAAGGAACAATCCCATCGGAGTCGAGAACGCCGGTATGATGATCGAAAGATAAGTATCGATCCAGCCAAGTCTTGTCATGATGAGGTAGTTTGGAATCTGTGTTACATATACAGAGAACATAAGAGCTGTCTGTACGATGGTAAAGAACCCTTTACTGCCGGGGAACTTATATTTTGCAAGAACATAAGCACCCATTGAACAGAACACCAGATTACCGAATGTACCAACCGCAGTCATGAATACCGAGTTGAATATGTATCTTGAGAACGGCACAAACGACTGTCCCATAATATTGAACAGGTCCGCAAAGTTATCAAGAGTCGGATTCTTAACATAGAACTTCGGCGGGAATATGAATATCTCATCTAACGGTTTAAATGCCGTACATATCGAATATACCAATGGAAGTGAGAAAAACACACCAAACAGTATAAGCAAGATATATATACCTATATCACCACCGACGGATCTGTTAGGCTTTCTTTTTCTAAATATTTTTCTTCTTCTTTTATTCTTTTTCATATCTGCATCTCCCTTTATGTTCCTACTTTTCTAAGCAATGCGTGTACTGCCTTGTTGCACAGGATCATAACAACAAACAATACTGTCGCGATCGCCGAAGCATATCCCATGTCAAATCGGAATTGTCCATAGTCAATCAGGTGAGATACAACAGTCTCAGCCGCATAATCCGTACTTGGGAATCCACAGAGTACCATTGTAACATCTGCAACACCAAAGGACTGTGTGATGGCCATAACCGCACCGAACAATAACATAGGCTTCATATTCGGAAGCGTTATGTACCAGAGTTCCTGCCAACGGTTCTTGATTCCGTCAACATAACCGGCTTCAAACTGGGATTCATCAATACCCTGTAGGCCGGCGACGAATGAAAGGAATCCGTTACCAAGACTCATCCACAATACAACTATGATAACTATGCTCATCATATAGTTGGGATCTGTAAGCCATAATACAGGTTCGTCTATCAGACCGAACTGCATAAGCCATGCATTGAAGTATCCGTATGAGTCACCCGAAAACAGAAGTGCCCATACCATATATACGTTACCTGATATAGTAGGCGCGTAGAATATAAGAACCATGATAGCCCTTAACAATCTCGGCAGCTCATTGATGAACCACGCAAAGAGGAAGGACATAATATATCCCAGCGGACCTGTAATGGCCGCAAGAAGGAATGTATTCTTGACAGATATAAGGAATACATCATCCGCAAGGATAAGATTGATATAATTCTGAAGACCGATGAACTGAGCCGGTTCCAAAACGTTGTAATAAGTAAAACTATAGTATATTGACATACACACAGGCGCTATAGTGAATATGGTAAACAGTACAGCATACGGAAGCAAAAACAGATAACATATCTTGGACTGTTTTGCTACTTTCCAGCCGTGTTTGAACTTGCGTTTCTTTATATCAATATACTTAGCCATGACTGAACCCATTAACTGTTCTCTCCTTTCGATTATATGTATTATTTGTAAATATTCAGCAATTAATCTTTATCGCTGTTAACCGGTAATCCGAACTCAATCCTCTTCTTCTCAATCTCGTCATTGATCGTTCTTGTGTAATCAAGAATCGTCTCTCTCGGATCTTCATTGTCATTCATTACTTTACGTATCGCATTGGTAATGTGACGTGATGTGTAATAACCGCCGGCGATCTCAGGAACACCGAATGCCCAATCCCACTGTTCCTTAAGTACATCGAGGTCTTTCTTGCTCCATGAAAGCTGTTCAAACGCTACTTTATTGGCGGTTGCATATCTTGCGGAAGCACCCATGACACTCTCAAGTTCACGACCGAATCTTACCTGTGTATCGGAGCTTATCCACCATTTTAAGAACTTCCATGCAAGGTCATACTTCTGTTCACCGTTAGTCTTGTTAAGGATCATCGAACACTGACCCCATGACTGTACCTGTCGGTCGATGTATTTTTCTCCCTTTTCATTGGTACGCTCATAACCCGGAACGAGAGCAAAGTTCCAGAGACCCTTGATCTCGGGAGCGAATACAACGAGCGTGTTGTAGTTCGAGAAGTCCTGAATACCTATAGGCATCTCACCAGACCTGAAACGATTAACAAAATCGTAACTTGTAGGTACTTTGTAATTGGTAAACAGTTTTGTGAAATATTCAAATGCTTCAATAGCCTGTTCGCTGTCGATGGCAACCGACTGCTGATCATCCGAATAAAGCTTGCCGCCTCTCTGATACAGCTGGCAGAAATAATTGGCAAGATCCGGATTAGCCGTATTACCAACCTTACGTTCTGTACTCGGGATACCGACCTGAAGGTTATTATTTGTTATCGTAGGAAGTATCTCTATAAGTTCCTGCCATGTTTCCGGAACTTTGAGTCCGAGCTCATCAAGGATATCCTTCCTGTAGAACAGAACGTTATAGTTTTGTGTCTCCGGAAGCGCATATACGCCTCCGTTGAATTCATATGACAACCATGAACTGTGATAATATTCTTTATCAAGCACATTGGCTTTCCACTCATCCCAGTCATCAAACTGTGTAAGGTCTACAGCCGCATTACGCAGTGCATAGTTGACGGGCTCGGTCTGTGCCACCGTAAGAGCAACGTCAGGACCTGTTCCCGCAACAACTGCAGGAAGAAGTGTTGTTGCATCAATAAGTTTTACGTTAACTCCGATACCGTATTCCGGAACAAATGAATCATCGATCATAGTCTTGAGGATCGTACTCTGATCTCTACCTGAAAGGATCCAGCAATCTATGGAAGAATCGGTATCTTCATATATATTACCAAGTGAAGTGTAATCAACAAGGAACGATGAAATAAACACTCTGATCTCATGCATTGCACTTTCAAGGAAGGACTCTTCGCACTCGGGCAGTTCCATTCCCGCAGACTCAACTACAAGGAAGTCAACATCGAGCGGTGCCTCACTGAGTGAGTTGATTCCCGTACCGATCGCACTGACATTCTCTTTGAAGTTAGCAAGTGTCTTCGGGATCTTGTCGGGACGCTCAACGAATCTCTCAAGCTGTGCTGCAACGGTAAGTATCGAAGAAACCTGAGATCCTCTCTCACCTGAATATTCAATGAGTTCATCAACTATCTTATAAAGTCTCTTACATTCAACATCCATACCCTTGATAACTTCCGGATATACCTGATCGATCTTGTAATCTCTGAATTCATCAGGATCCGCACCAGTAAGTACAAGGATCTTTCTGTACATGGAATTAAGACGGAACACACTGTCGTTAAGATCGGTAAGTATACTTCCAAGATTACCGAGAGTAACTTCGAGTCTTATCGTATGAGTTCCGGCAGTAAGAGCAAATTTGTAAGGATTGCCGCTATCATCCTGCAAGGTATTCATCTGCCAGTTATTGCCAAACTGGAATGCCATAAGTCTTGCTTCTTCAAAAGGACACTCTCCGTCTATTGTTACGGAACGGTTTGATACGAATCCACGATTATAATTCTGTCTTCCCTTTACGGAAATAGTGTAAAGGCCATCCTTTGGAACATCAAAATCCCACTCTACCCAGTCACCGGCAACACGCCACTGGTTACCTCCGATCTTATTCATAAGAATAAGCGAAGCACTGTACGGTTCGGTTATCGCCGAAGCTCTGTCACTGTTCGGATAAAGTGAAGGTGAAGAACGTCTCTGTGAAGCCTCACCCTGGATCTTGATCACATCAGATCCCGAAGCATCCGCAAATTTTCCGTCAACATTCTTCATGTATTCCTCATATGTAGGAATAGTCTCCTGATTCTTTATAACGAGTTTTCTGATAACAAGCGGTTCGTTAACTCCTACGAGTTTAAGTTTGTTCATGCCTGATTTGAAATAGAACTGATAAGGATTGATATGATATCCCATATAATCCTTTGCATAAGAAGACTGCCACATGGGCGCTTCACCCTGTGTAGGTCTGATATCGTTACCGCGATTATCTTTTACGATATCTGAAGTATCCGACCAGACTCTGCTGAAAGTTATGGCATCGGCACCGTAAAACGGCATCTCATCATTTATATATACAGCCCTCTCAATATCTATACCTCTTGATTCAACAGGATAGTACTCAAAATAGAGGCTGTACATTCCCTCTTCGGGAATATTAACCTCCCATTCAATAAAACCTGTCTCATCAGATTGTATGACTCTGTCCTCTCCGTCGATATCATTAAGCACCGACACTCCGGTACTTGCATCAGTATAGTTGAAGATGTCAACGTCAACAACAGCATCCGGGCTCTTTGCACCCTCATGCTTTTGAAGATATTTGTTATACGTATCGTCTCTGGCTATACCTTCAACATCAGCGGAAAGATCCTGACCCTCGTATTTGTCTGAATAATCACCCGAACTGTTCGCAATTAACTTCCAGACAACAACAACAAGGACCAGCGCAACGATAATAAGAGGTACCATTACAATCTTTTTGCTTAATACTTCTTTAATCTTCGACATGTCTGTCATTTGCTCCTTTCTAACAAAACTGTATGTCAAATTGTTAACAAATAACCACATTTTACAATACAAGTTTGTGATTTTTTGTGAAATTTGCATACTAATCCAACGGATATTATATCATCTTTTTGTTGAAATGTCCATACCATAAAAACTATTACTTGTTTGTTTTGTATGAATTAGTTATAATTATATATGATTTAATATCTATAAAATGCATAAAATAATTATAAAATCACATGGAGGAGGCTTCAAAATGAACAATGCTGTTTTTAACAATCCTATCCTTCCCGGATTCTATCCGGACCCGTCAATATGTCGTGTCGGAGATGATTATTATCTGGTAACTTCAACATTCAATTATTTTCCGGGAGTACCGATTTTCCACAGTACCGATCTTGTACACTGGACCCAGATCGGCAATATACTTGACAGACGCGAACAGCTCCCGCTTGACAACGACAATTTTGCCGGTGCAGGAATATTCGCTCCCACACTCAGATACCACAATGGAACATTCTACATGATAACGACCAATATAGCAAGTAATATCGGTAATTTTATCGTGACAGCCACCGACCCTGCAGGTCCGTGGTCGAATCCCATCTGTCTCGGAAGTGAGGGAATCGACCCTTCTTTATTCTTTGATGATGACGGAAAATGTTATTATCAGGGAACAAAAGGCAGACGCGAAGGTTCACGTTATTTCGGCGACCAGGAAATATACGTTCAGGAACTCGATCTTGATTCAATGAAGCTCATCGGTGAGTCATGGCCGATATGGCACGGAGCATTAAAAGATGTTGCCTGGGCTGAAGGCCCTCATATATATAAGAAAGACGGCTGGTATTATCTTCTCATATCCGAAGCAGGCACTGAACATATGCACTGCGTTACGATGGCAAGAAGCAAAGATATACACGAACCTTTTACCGGATATAAAGGTAATCCCATTCTTACCCACAGACATCTTGGGCTTAATTATCCTATCGTAAATGTCGGACATCCCGATATCGTCGAAACCGCAGCCGGTGAATGGTGGATGGTTCTTCTTGCATCAAGACCATACGGTGGTTATTACAGGAATCTCGGAAGAGAAACATATCTCGTACCGTTTGTGTGGGAAAATGAATGGCCTCTTATCAATCCCGGAAAAGGAATCGTTGAAGACACTTTCCCTGTTCCCGATCTTCCCGAATGTGAAGGTGACACATTGCCTGAAACGGATGATTTTGATTATTCTGTTCTTCCGTATCATTATATGTATGTTCGCAATCCCGAAGAATCAAACTACTCTCTCACCGAAAACCCGGGTTATATGAGACTTACTCCTTCTTCAGTGAGTGTTAGTGACAAGACCGGATCTCCCACACTTATATGTACAAGGCAGCGTCATAAAAGTTATTCTTTCGAATGTGTTCTCGAATATGCACCTGCCACTAACGAAGAAGCAGGAATCGTTTTGTTGCAAAGCAATTATTTCAATTACAGATTCTGCCTTACTGCAGAAAACGGCATACCGGAATTAAAAGTTATCAGATGTAACGGCACCGATGAAAAAGATATCGATAATATCATTGCATGTAAAAAAATCGACATTGGAGATGATAATATCTCTTCAGTAAAACATAAAACAGACGGAAAGCTTATACGCGTACACCTTAAAGCCTGCCAGAAAGAGCAGAATATTGACTTTTCTTACAGGATCGATCAAACAAATTCAGGTGATTATATCAGTGTTTTGTCTGATGCCGACGGAAGGATCTTAACTACCGATATTGCCGGAGGCTTTGTGGGAACTACCCTTGGCATATATGCGCAGAAAAAAGACACACCCGGATCAAATGCATATTTTGACAGTATAACGTACAAAGGACTGGACTAATATAACATAGAGTAGGAGGATTACATCCCCCTACTCGTTTTTTGCACTTGCGAATATTTGGCACTACCGTGCTCCTTGTTCTATATCTTACAGATCCTCGATAGCATCAAGAAAGCGCTTGAACTTATCATAATATTCAAGCCAGATCTTCTCAAACTCGTCCCAGTTATCTTTTGCATACTGCACATTACCGCTCTTCGCTTCAAGCTCATGTCCCTTTGCAATAACCGATAAAGGTTCAGCGCCGACAAGAATCGAATCGCTCTTCGTGCTGTGGGCAAGCACACTGTAATTCAACATATCTTCATTTGCAAGAAACTCCTTAAGATCATTTATCTTATCAGGTGTTTCCTCAACGAACATACTTACAAGATCCACATAAGAATCAACATCATTACCAACTATCTCAATAGCGGCCTCAGCTTCAATTCCCTCATCCTCAAGATATGTCTGTATAGCCTCGTCCAATTCGTCCATTTCATCTTCTTCATCAAGGAAATCAGCAAAACTGTCTTCTCCCATATTATTGTCCTCCCATCACTTATAATTATAATACACTTTGTATGACTTTCCGTCATATTCTATATTACATAACGCTCCATTGATCATTGTAAGCTGTGGTGGCTTATGACCAATATCAGCATTAATAATAACAGGAACATTAAGCTTTGCAAGAGCGTTCATCACCGCTTCTTCATATGAAGTATCGGTAAATGAATCAAAAAATGCCGGTCTTCCGAACACGAATCCTCTTGCATTATCAAACCATCCGGCTTCATTAAGCTGCCAGAGTCCTCTTTCAATCGCTTCACTTCCAAGACTGAAACTTTCAAGATACCATAATATTCCGTCATTTTTATATTTATTACAAAAATCTCTCACCTTATCGAATCGTGTTCCAACAAGATTGAGCAATACATCAAGGCACCCTCCAAGAAGTCTCCCTTCAAGCTTTACATTGTCCGAATCGTTTTCATGACTGCTTACAAGCTTCCAGCATACCTCTTCGGTGAGATTATAATCTTCGTCTCCGTTTTCGCCTTCAAAAAAGCCGTTCTGGTACTTATCAAAACTTGTCTGCACGATCTTTTTTCCACACAATATATCCCAGTTACCTACTATGGATCTGTGCCAGTTCTTCATTGCATAATCATTAAAATTATTGCAATATATCGTAGCGATATCGGCTATCGTAGTTATGGTAAACGTAAGTCCGGTATTGTCGGAATAACCCTGAAACCACTTATGCGACGTCGCTACCCTGTCATAATCAACATATGGCAGCATCTCCATCAGAAAATCCCCGCCTTTTGCCGAGATGACCGCTGACACATTCTCATTCTCCCAAACAGACATAAACTGCTCTGCGCGACTTTTACCGTCAGAGCTTCTTCCCTTATCACTCGTTTTTACATTAGCCGTCAAAGTAACATGAACGCCACGATCTTCAATATTCTTAACGGCCATGTCGAGCCTTCTGTAATCTTCTTCGGAACTGTTCCCGTCAGAAGGTGCTGTGACCGCTATAGTATCATTACCGCATTTTATGAATTCAGGATATACCAATTATTCATTCTCCTTAATGAATTGAAAAAAATATATTATAAAAAATATATTTTCAAAATATAAAATAATTATACCAAAAATTTAATATAATGGCAACAACATTTTATATGCTGATCAGTCATTAATAATTTCCAATTATTACCAAATTATCTGATACTTCATTAACCTCAGCAAGAGCATTATTAACACACTGCATTCCAAGATTACCCGCAATATCGACAAAGAACCGGTATTCCCAGTTTCTGTCCCGAACCGGTCTTGATTCTATCTTCTCAAGATTGATCCCATAATTATAAAAATGTGACAATATCTTGTACAATGCACCACTCTCGTGTCTTGTCTCAAAACTTATGCTTATTCTTCCCGCGTTGCGTACATATTGTTTTTTGCCGGATATTATAACGAACCTTGTGCTGTTATTATCCTGCTCGTTAATCGCTGATTTGAGCACTTCAAGTCCATATACCGAAGCTGCACGTTTTGCCGCTATAGCTGCTTTGGTCTTGTCGCCGTCATTCACAACCTTCAACGCACCGGTCGCTGTACTTGATACCGGAACTGCCTGAATATACGGATGCGCTTCAAGAAATGCCGCACATTGTCTTATAGCCTGATTATGCGTATATATCTTTCTGATATCTTCCATACGGCTGCCTTTAAGTCCTAAAAGCGCATGTTCTATCCTTACTATCTGCTCACCGACAATATATATATCATATTCATGAATATGATCATATATATCAGTAATTCCACCTGTCGAAGAATTCTCTATAGGCAGTACACCATAATCGGCATCTCCGTTTCCGACCGCTTCCATAACATCGGTAAACTTTGGCAGTGCATATGAATCATAACCACTCTCGCCAAAGAAATCCTCCATTGCCTGCTGTGAGTACGAACCTTCCACTCCAAAAAATGCTATTCTAGTCTCTTCATTGATCTCAAGCATATCTATAGATTCAAATCCGGAATCATATCCCGAACTCAAACAGGATACTCCTGCCTTATCAAGATATTCCTTATACAGCTGTAGAATAGTCTTCCGGTATACAGGATGAAGCGCATATGGCGCGATCTGTGCGAGAGGCTTCAGAACAAATTCCCTGTTAACGGCCTCTGTGTGAGGAATAACAAGATGGGGATCTGCCATTATGATCTCATCATACAGAATAATATCTATATCTATGGTACGAGGCCCCCAGTGAACTTCTCTCGTTCTTCCATCATCCTTCTCAATTCCCTGAAGCATATCAAGAAGCCTGTGTGGTTCAAGCAACGTCCTTATCATTACAGCACAGTTAATAAAATCATCCTGATCAATATTGCCTACAGGAGCTGTTTCGATATAATCGGATACTTTGAGAAGCTGTACTCCGAAGCAGTCATCAAGTGCCTCAACCGCTTTATCGATATGTTCTTCTCTGTCTCCCATATTGGATCCCAGACTCAAATATACCGTATGCCAGCCACGTTCTATTGTAACCGATACAGTCTCGATCGGAAGATGCACCGGTGCCCACGGCTTCTTTACCTCTATTACGATCTTGTCGATAGCATTATAAGATAAAAGAATACGCTCTGCCAGACGTTCTGCCAGTGTTTCGATAAGGTTATATGTGTTAGTTTCAACGAACTCTTTGATCTTCCGGCATACTTCTCCGTAATCTACAGTTTCTCTGATGTTATCATTCAATGTGGCAGATGAATAATCAACATACATATCAACCGATATGTCAAATCTCTGTCCTACCGCATTTTCTTCAGGCATCACGCCGTGATAGGCATAAATCTCAAGATTTTTTATACTGATAATGTCCATGCAAACCCTCCTGTAATACATTGTTGTTTATGCTGCATATGATCATAATTTTCATTTCATAATCTGTATTTCATGATTTCTTCCGCCATCTTAACAGCTCTCTTATTATCCTTTACATTATGTACACGGATAAAACTGCAACCTGCCAATACAGCCAATATCGTTGTTGTAAGCGTTCCCTCAAGTCTTTCACCTACCGGCAGATCAAGAGTCTTTCCTATCACAGATTTTTCGGATGTTCCAAGAAGAACAGGGAAACCTAGTTTCCTAAACATCGTAAGATTAGCGATCGAAGCCATATTCATGTTGTAATCCTTTGCAAATCCAATTCCGGGATCGACCATGATCCTGTTTCTTGATATTCCGGCAGATAATGCAATATGGACAGATCCTCTCAGTTCGGTAATTATCTTGTCAATATTATTACTGATAACGGTTTTTTTGTTACCGGTTTTCTTTGCATTATTATAATCAAAAGCATATTCGTCCAACGAATTATGCATTATACAAACCGAAACATGTCCTCTGCTTATAATATCAGCCATTTTACTGTCAATAAAGAATTCGTTAAGATCATGTTCCGTATCATCTTCTTCAACTTCCGTATTGATTATGTTATCGAAAGAAGGCTCTGAACTGTCATGAGATCCAACAGCACCGCTGTTATATCTGAGACCCCATATGTCATTTATCATATCTGCCCCGGCATCAATAGCATCTTTTGCAATGTCACTTCGGAAAGTATCAACCGATACGGGAATATCAAAATTATTCTTTATCTTTTCAACAACCGGAATAACTCTTTTAATTTCCTCTTCATATCCAACAGGTTTATACCCCGGTCTTGTGGACTGTCCGCCGATATCAATTATATCTGCACCCTCTTTGACAATCTTCTCAACATGCTTAAGTGCATCATCGATTTTAAAATATTTGCCTCCGTCAGAAAATGAATCGGGAGTCACGTTAAGTATTGCCATAATATATGTCTTCCCACTGTCTTTGAACACTCTGTTACCGATCTTCATATTATCCCCCTTTTCATAAAAACCACAAACCGTATACAAAGAACGTTTCATGATTCTCTGTACAAGTCTGTGGTAAAAAATTAGTTAATTCATTTTTATAATATCAAAAAACCTGTCTTTCAAATAACTGTCATCTTCAAAACATCCTCTGCATGTAACGGTGACCGTGACCGCACCGGGCTTTTTGATGCCTCTCATGCTCATGCACATATGCTCTGCTTCGATCATAACTATCACGCCCTTAGGCTTCAGATAATCCATAATGGCATCGGCTATCTCAAATGTCAGTTTCTCCTGAATCTGAGCTCTTCTTGCGTATACTTCAACCGTTCTTGCAAGTTTGCTTATGCCGACCACCTTTCCGTCAGGAATATAACCGATGTGAACCTTTCCATAAAATGGCAAAAGATGATGTTCACACACTGAATAAAATGCAATATCTTTTTCGATAACAATCTCATTGTTTTCACATGTAAATGTTCTGCTAAGATGCTCACCGGCATCTTTATTCATCCCGGCAAACAGTTCCTCACACATATTGGCGATCCTGCCGGGAGTCTCAAAAAGCCCTTCCCTTTCTGCATCTTCGCCAATGCCTTCGAGAAATAATCTCACTGCCTGCTCTATCTTTTCCTTATCCACAATCATATCCTCCAAATAATAGCTCTGTGAGCAACGGGTAGTTGCCCTTTCCCCACCTGATAAGGGTTATGCTATGATTTGACTATGCTGTAACTCTTACCCGACGGTACATAGAACTGAATATTTCCCTTATATGTACAACCATCTTCATCAACAGTCCATGAACCGTTACCAAGTTTATATCCTTTGTCTTTTTTTAGTTTATAATTGCCTGTCTTACTTATACCGTCTCTCAACCATGTTTCATGAACAGAGAATGTAACTTTACTACTGTTACCGACCTTATCCTTTGCTATTATCTCATAACTGTCATCATCTGACGGAGATACGGTAAACTCAGCCTTTTTACCTGAGATATCAACGCTCTTTCCGTTCAATGTAACACTATCAAGAGAATTATCGATCACTTCCACTTTCATCGGTTCATCGCTGTAATTATCCGAAGAATCCGAAACGCTGATCTGAGGTGCAACAGTATCGAATACCATTCCGTCGGAACTGATATAAAGCGAAATACCGGCCTTATTGGTTATCTTTGCGTATATTATCTTATTTTCGGCATCTTCACCGGTTATTGAAAATGAATTGCCTTCACTCCACGTTGTTAAAGCTTTTACCTGATCGATATTAAGTGCTGTATCTGATATATAATAATTATACGACTCAATGCCGCTTTCGGGATCTTCTGCATTGATCGAAGCAGTCTTTGACTCACCAAACAAAAGTCCGAAAGTTATCGTACTTATAAATTCTTTCCATACATTATTATCGACTGTTATTCCACCTGCCTGATCCGAAACATAAGGAGCTGTTTTATCAATATTGATAGTTCCGAGAGATATCTTTTCACCAATATTTCCCGAAGGAGACATAAGGTACACCTCTACATCTGTAGAAGAAGTGATGGTAAGCGAACTGTCCCAGTCACCATTATCTCCAAGGCGTATCGAATATCCCTGAGGAGGTGTTATGGTAACATCCTCCGAATAGAATCCGTTCGTATTCGCTTCAGGACTTATTGTACATGTTGTAAGCATCTTATTGAATACTGCTCTTACAGTAACATCTCCGGAAAGCGAAGGTGCTCTGAATGTATTACCACTCATCTGTGAGGTAACATCACTTCCGTCATATTCAAGTTTGCCAAGCTCGTAGCCGATATCCGGAGTGACCGTGTATTCAACATCACTTAGTCGCGCGACTGGTATACTCTTATTATCAGTATATGTATCGCGCTCAACGGTAAGACTTCCCTTTCCTGATATCTCAATATTAATAGTATGTGAATCAGGAACGGTAACCTGAAGAGTAGTATTGTTGCTTGTTCCCGCAGATACATTACCAAAAACACACACTATTGACATTACGGCACATAATAATATGCCTGCCGGTCTTTTATAATAATCCCGCATATAAACTCCTCCCGTAATCATATAACTGACAAGTCATTCATGTAAAAACCCTAACCTGTCCGTCTTATCATAATAATACAATTACTGTACTTCTGCCTTAAATGTTATACTGCCACTGTAATCACCCGCACGAACTTCATCCCATGTCAGCTTAGGTATATTAACGGTAAGTCCGACCTTTTTCCCGGATGATGCATCCGAAGAATTCCATGTAGCCTCAGTGAACTCACTTCCGTTAGACAAAAGATTGAAATCAAAATGGCCGTTATTTGACGTAAACTCATTCTTGATGGCAGTTACCTTGACCACTTTGTCTGATGCCAATGTTCCGGTAATAACTATATCACCTATATCAGTATTCTCACTACCGAATGTTATTGTCGTTGTCGCAGGCACCGAAAGTGTATATTCAGCTCCTTTTAAGAATGAAACTTCAGTACTTGCAGAAGTCTGATTGGCTGCATATACCGATACGCTTCCAAGTATAAAGCCGGCTGTTATCAATCCCGCAACGAAACCTCTTATCGCCTTTTTTATATACATATTATATTCCTCCCTGTGATCCGTTCTAATAATGATATCAGATTACAATCACTGCTGTGCGACACATTCAATATTAAACACCACAGTGCCTTTATACGTTCCGACCGGAATGATTCCCGGATTACCATTATCCGAATAAACCGGAGCTCCAAATACCAATTCCGTCTTTTTCTCTGAATCTAAAGATGCGTTTGTGACCACCAGTATCGATTCATCGGTTATCGCATTGCTTCCCTCAGGAGTCACTTGAGAGTACAGGGTATATTTTGCACTGCCGTCATTATTTTTATCTTCAGACTTCAATTCAATATATGATACACCCTGCCCGTTTTCTCTTTTATAACAGGATGAATCAACACCGATCTTGACTTCATATCCGTTCCTGATGTCAGACTCGGTTACCGCAATCTCCTCAGTTACCGTATCCTCGTCTTTCAATTCAATCTTTTCAGGTATGGATATAGTATAAGTGTTATCATTTTGAGTGAAACTTACACTTGTTACAGCCGTCTGATCAACTCCACCGGTTTCGGAATAATTTTCGGCGTAAACATATCCGCCGCCAAAAGAACTAATCATTATTGCAGTCATAAGCAAACCCGATATAACCTTAGATCTCGCTTTCATATTACTCCTCCTCTTACTGTTCTATCTTGATACAGCTGATATGAAACACCAATCCATCTGTATTGATGAAAGTACCAACGGAATTCTTATATTCATCAAGATAAGGCTTTATACTGTAATCATTTCCAGTATAATCAGGATTAGGTTGTACCGGTCTGTACAGATACAACTTTGCGGTAAGCCCCGTATCATCAGTTGCATTTCCGGTATCGACTCTTAAAAGTTGCAGTCTCTGGGGAAGTTGTATTCCTCCTAAAGTTTCGGCATTCCTCAAAGCTTCGCTGTCATTAATGTTAAGATACTCTTTTTCCTGGCTATTGGGTTGCACGGAATTACTGTTATAACCGACCTTCTTGCAGCCTAAGAATGTATACATGGGATCCACCTGATTCAAATCTTTAGCTTCCAGTCTTAATGCCCATATCATTTGATCATTCTGATAATCATCAGGATGCGGAACCATACTAAAATTCTCACTGCTTAAGGATACTTCAAGATAATATCCGTTTGTAATATTACAATTCCTTGCAGTTATATCCATCTCATATCTCTCTGAGTTCGTATATGACTTTGGAGTCAGATCAACCGATTCCGGTATTGATACAGTATAATAGCTATCATCTGTAGCCGCCCGGGTATAACCGAATCCGAATGCAGTTATCATCGTTAAACACATAGCTGATAAAGTTAATATCTTACTTTTTAATTTCATATGATCACCTCGGGTTAGGATAATTAAATTAATATATAATCAATATTTTAAATTGCATTCAATCTCAAAATTAAGAGTACCTGTATAATTACCATCAGGAATCTCTCCTTCGGTTAAATTACCGGATTCCACCAGATAAGGTTTCGAAAATTCTATCGTAGTTTTCATATCACTTGCAGGACTATCTTTTTCCACATATAGGATCGCACTGCCATCAAGAGCCACTGATCCATGTGTTATCCATGATGCAACAGTTCCTTTTCCGGCAGCAACTAATGATATATATTTTCCGGAAGTGGAGGCAACCGTATTCAGTTCACTTTCTTTGATCTTTACCTGAACCGCATACTCTTTCCTGATATTAGCATTCGTTATCTCAATATCTTCCGTAACAGAATCGTCTTCTTTAAGTGATATCTTATCCGGAATAGATACCGTATACGTGGTGTCAGTCTGCGTAAAAGCGACTTCCGTAGACGCAGTAGTATCCTTTTGATCATAAGAACCTCCGGCCGCATAAGCAAGTCCGCCGCCAAAAGACACAAGCATTATCGCTGTCATCATTAATCCCGAAATAAGCTTTGATCCCGCTTTCATATTCTTCCTCCTCACTTTACTACCTTAATCGTTAATTTCATTTCAGCTCCGTTAAGCTGTGACTGATTATCATCATAAGTAAAACATTCATACTTGAGTACGGATTGTTCATATTCTCCTTCTTCAAGTTCCTTATCCAGTGTAATATCATACAATCCTTTTCCGGGGGCAAGAAGATCCGATGTCCATATCTTTGTACCATCCGGAAGATACAGTGTCATCTTAAAATAACAGTTGTTTTCCTCGGGATTATGAAGATTGACCTTCTGTTCTTTTACGCCTGCCTTAAACCATATTCTGTCAAAACCGGGCAACTGTATGTTTTTCTGCTCAGTCTCGCCTTTGTATACGGAATGATTTCCTTCCCAGTCAACAGCGCCATCATCTTCAACATTACCAACCTTAATCACATTTTCTTCCGATCCTTTCCCGAATATATTATTCCAGTTCATTCCGAGAAGAACCCCTCCTGCCGCAACGAGTATCCATACTGCCGGCAGGATAAGTTTTGGTAATATTTTCTTAATTGTCTCCACAATTAACTCCTTCGATCTTTTATTATTCTTTTTCCCATTCTACAGTAATATTATCTTCCACTGCTTTATCAAAACTATAATTCCACTTACCGTTTGCCGTAGGTCTGAGGGTAGGTTCCTTGGCTTTTTCCCCCGCCTTAACGGTCTGACTTGCGAACACTTCATTATTGTATTTGAAAGTCACGGTATATTCGGTTTCTTTTTTATCATTATCTTTGTTGTCGGTTGTATCGGTTTTGGTATCTTTATTTTCTGAAGTATCTTTATTATCCGTAGTATCTTTCTTATCGGTAGTGTCCTTATCGTCAGTATTGTCTTTCTTATCTTTATCGTCTGTCTTATCTTTCTTGTCTTTGTCTGTTTTATCGTCTTTTTTGTCATTATCATCCGACTTATCCGAGCTGTTGTCCTTATTATCATTACTTTCGGTGTCAACATCAGCATCATTGTCATCAGAGTCGGGCTCATCGTTGTCGTCAACGTACGTTGTTTCTTCTTCGTTATCTGTATTATTATCAGTATCGATGTTGCTTTCATCCTGATTAACAACAGTATTGTCGGTATTACCGTTTTCGGTATTGCTATCGCCGTCTGTATTATCCTGCTTTTCGGCATCAGCATTACGCAGGAAATCTATAGCGTCATTGATCTCCTGTTCCGTACAATAATATTCTTCATTAAAATGGACTTTTAAGAATTCAAGTTCCTTGAGATTCAATTCTTTAAGATTGACTTTGGATTCGAATTCAAATACTGTCTCCTTATCATCACTCTTGATAATTATCTTCTGACCAGCGGTAAATACTTTTCCTTCGGTTTTACTTCCGTCGGGATTGACAAGATATGTCTCAACATTACCGTCTATGACTTCAAGAACAGTATGTGACACTCCGTCGGCATCAACATAACTCTCAACTTTGAATGTTGTTCCTCTGACAGCCATGGTTGAATTCGGAGTATTGACTTCGTATGAAGACTTCTCACTTAAAGGATTGTCAAGATGATTAACGACAGACCCCTTCTCTAAAGTAATCTTTGTGTTACTGTCCTTCGCATCTCCGGTAGCTTCAAGCCTGATCGAAGTAAGGGGCTCAAGCAGAGCATATTTGTCCTCATCCATCTTAAGCTGTGTGAAGCTTTCAGCAAGAACATTGACAAGGTCTTCGTTCATCAACTGCATATTCTCATAAGCATCGATAGCCTGATCTCCGGATCTTTCTACGTTAGTAGAGCCTTCTATCTTATATATCTTTATCTCTCTGTAGCTATCCGTCGTATTGAAGAATACTGTAAAAAATAAAACCAGTACCAAAACTACAACTCCGCCGGCTGCCGCACACGCTGCAATAATCTTCTTGTTCATAGGGGCATCATTCCTCTTTTTACATAATTTTCAAACCTATACAGAGTAAATATAACACATAAACTTACATTTCCGCAAGTGCATCTTCAAGAATGCATACGATTCTGTCCTCAATCTTACCTTCTTCGGCCATACTGTGAAGTATTGCAAATGCCTTGGGCTGCGGTATCGGTTTCTTATACGGCCTGTCAGTCGAAGTAAGTGCATCGTATATATCGACAACAGTAAGGATACGGCTTTCAAGCTCAAGCTGTTCACCGGTAAGATGGTCGGGATAACCGCTTCCGTCAAGATATTCGTGATGAGTTGCCGCAAATTTCGTAACATTCCTGTAATGTGAATTAAAATGAACCTTATCAAGAATATTCTTTGTCATTACAACATGACTCTCCATCTGTTGTCTCTCTTCATCGGTAAGAGTACCCTTTCTTACCATAAGACAGTCTGCTTCGTATTCCGTAAGATAAGGAATCACCTCTCCGCCTTCGGTAGTATATTTCTTAACGGATATTTCTTTTATCCTTGCCATTGTATCATCGTCAACAAAACCTCTGCCATTGACATCTCTTATAAGTTCCAGAATATCTTTCAGTTCATTTTCAATCTCTTCATATTCTTCCTTTGTAAGTTTTCCTTTATAATGATCAAGTTCATAATACGTTGCTAGCAGACGATAACGAAATTCCAGCTTCTCAAGTCCGTCGTCAAGTCTGGTCGCTTTATTCATCACCCCAAGAGGGACGATCATCTTGCCTATATCATGAACAGATGCGGCAAGTTCCAACTGTTCTCTGCGGTTATCATCAAAATATTCGTCGATCTTACCTTCACGATACATTTTATTGATCTCGTCAGCGACCATAACAGCGTAACTTGCGACCTTTCTTGTATGTGAACCGTTATAAGGTGTCCTCATATCAACAGCCATCGCAAATGCATCCACGAACGAATGCATCTGGCGCTTCACTTCTTCCATATACAGCATGTTGGATACCGCAACGGCTGCCTGGGATCCGAGTGACTGCAGCACGAATTCCATATCAACATCAAAAGGAACAATTATATCTTCGGAAAACGGTTCGCCGCTTCTTTTCGGATCAAGCGAATTGATCAGCTGCATTACACCTATAACCACATCATCCATATCGACCATAGGAACCACAAGCATGGATTTTGTTCTGTAACCGATCAGTTTGTCATAAGATCTTGGTCCCGTAAAATCGAATCTGTCATTATAATATACATCTTCAATATTGATAAGCTCCCTGTGGATAGCCGAATACGCACTGACACTCTCTTCTTTCATCGGAACCGGCGGAAGATCTATAACATCTCCGTCCTCACCTCTGCTTATTCCGAGTGATTTGGTCTTCATTATCCTGAATTCAAGTGCATTATTATTATACAGGTACAATGTTCCCGCATCACAATTGGTTAATTCCATAGCTTTTGTAAGTATCATGCTGATCAGTTTGGAATGATCTTTTTCGGTTGTAAGCAATATTCCAATTCTGACAATCTCACTCAAGTCGTTCTGGCTTAACATCGCATTTCCTCCACTATGATCACAAGTTTTTTATCAAAGCATATATATAGAAGATGAAGGATCATATTTCCTCTCGATATGCTCAAATACAAGAGCCTTACCATATTCCGCTTCAGCTTTCTGACGGCATTCCTTTATTGCATTATCGTCAAGGACGCTGGTGAATATATAGTATATCTTTCCGATACATTTATCATCTTCATCGTATGTAACGCCTGATGTTATTAGCGCACATTCTCTCAGATCCACCTTAAGGTTATCTATATTTACCACATTATCCGGATTGATAACTTTATAAAGAACGTTACTTATCTGTACAACCTGAACATTATAATTCTTGAATACTTCTTTGGCATTATCATTCATCCTGTCCACATCTTCCTTTGTCATCTCGAACGGGAAGAAATGTCTGCTCTTGAGATATTCAAGTGACTCTCTCTGTCTTTCATGTCCGGAACACTCTATAAGAACGGAACAGTCGATATTATTCCTTCTCATGAATATGTTGTAATCTCCCCAGCTTATATCGCCGGAGCCTACGGGCAAATGAAGATCCGATCTCATATCATTATCGTTAATATGCATATGTTTTATGTATGGAGCAAGCGCCTTTACCCATTGTTCCTTGCTCTCCCATCCGAATACGACAGCATGAGCATAATCAAGACATACACCGAATCTCTCCTCATCATCAAGCATCTCTCCGAGACGCTTCAGTTCGTCATAACCTTTATCGAACATATTCTCTATATATATCTCCTGATCAGGATATTCCGCAAGCAGCTTTCTCCAATATTCTTCGTTTCGTTTTACCCACGTATCAAGGTAGGTTTCCGTACGGAAATTAGGAACGATATTGGTATGAAATACAACACCTTTTACTCCGAGTTCCTGAGCAATATCCATACAGGAATGAATCCTGTCCGATGATACTTTTACTATCCGCTTATCCTCACTGTGCACGGTAATATCAAGAAATGCACCATGCATGGTATCATTACTCATATCTCTTCCAAGTCCGCGATATATATCGACTCTTCGTCTTATTTCATCCTTGTCATCAAGTATCTGGGGAAGAAAAAAATCATTATATTCAAAACCCAGATTCCACTCCTTGGCAAGTTTTATGCTCTCATCAATGTTATTGATCTCCGGAATGATTAAAATATTCAATTATCTGTACCTCCGTTTCCCCTTGTTTTTCATTGTACGAGACTCAAAAACGAGTCTTTTATTCTCTCCCCGGTATGTCTTCCAATGAATATACGAACACACCGTTACTCTTTCCTTTAAGCGGGATCACTCCCACCTCCGACACTTCGATCCTGTCCTTAACGGCTTCATAGACAGCCTCGCTTATAAGTACTTGAGCCGCTTTTGCGTTACTCTCAAGTCTTGCGGCGGTATTAACAGTATCACCGATAGCTGTATAATCCATACGGAAATCGCAACCGATGTTTCCTACTACTGCATTACCGCAGTTGACTCCGACACCGAATCCCACTCTCTTGCCGAACTTCTTCTCAAGCTCATCATTAAGTGCTTTACTGCCGTCAACTATATCTTTTGCAGTGCATACCGCTCTGTACACATAATCATCGAGATCAAAAGGAGCATTGAACACCGCCATGGTCGCGTCTCCGACAAATTTGTCAAGAGTTCCTCCGTTTTTGAATATTGAATTGGTCGTTAGATTAAGGTATTCATTTAAGATCTCAACTATCTGCTCCGGTTCAAGGCTCTCGGATAACGGTGTAAATCCCCTGATATCAACAAACAAAACCGCAATATGTCTGTTCTCGCCTCCGAGAACGATATTGAAATCTCCCTGTTTTGATATGGTATCAACAACCTGCGGAGCAACATACTTTTTAAATGCGTTAACGGTCTTTCTTCTTCTTAACCGTTCTTCAAGATAACCGAATATCAGCTGATAAGCATATACGATCAGAGACATTATCGGAAGTTCGATTATCCTCATGATATGTCCGTTGCCATAAAGCATCTTACCGGTAATAATATCGGCAGCTATAAGTACAACAAGAATTATCGTTCCCGGCAGGATCTTGAATCTTTCAGCAAGTATCATAAATGCCAGTACGATCAATGTAACAATGACCGAATATAAAAGTTCCGGTACCGGAAGTCCGGTCTTGTTCTCAAGAAGTGCTTCAACAATGTTTGCATGGATCTCAACCCCGTACATCTGGGTACCCTTCTGATTCGGTACATTATAAGCATCCTGCATTCCGGGAGCATAGGCACCGACCATTACTATCTTTCCGGCAAATGCCCTGCTGTCAACTTTACCGGAAAGAATATCACATAATGAGATCACTTCATATGCGCCACTCTTTCCCGAATATGTAAATCCAAACAATCCTGAATCATCGGTATCAGGTTTCTCAACAGTCATTCCGGTCTTTTCGCAGTACATACCATATACTTTGTAAGCAAGCGATTCAATATCCTCTCCTTCATACTGATCAGTGATACGGGCATAACGGATATAACCGTCTGTATCCTGAACCGTATTGGCAAAACCGTATTCCGTCACCTTGCGAAGTGCTTCATACGGAACTTCCACCATCTCGGTATGATCATCATCCACCACAAGTTTATTATCGGAATTAACTGTAACCTCTGCCTTCTTCACGATATTTGCTGCGGTTATAACATTATCGTAATTACCGCAAACTTCCGCGAATCTCTTATCATCATCTGCCTCTCCGCCGCTTATATACATAACATCGAAGCATATAACGGATGGCGCGTATTCACTATTACCGTTAAGAGTCTCAACAAGTTTTGCGGGTATGTCTCGTCCCCAGCTTCCGATATCACCGTATTCCTGCAGTGTCTTTTCGTCTATGGCGATGATCGAGATATTTTTGTCTACAGCTGTAGGCTGTTGATACAACGGATCGGCAAATATCTTGTCAAATGAATATAAAGCCTGCGAATATGTTAATCCGAAAGTTATGAGCACTACTACAACTTTTGTTAAGATATTGTATAATAATTTGTTTTTTTGCATAGCCAATTTCTCCGCATCTTACGATTTTTTTATTATCCTCATAATGTCATTGTGAGCTGAACAGTTACATTATAATTTAATATAAAAATATAATCAATGATTTTTTTGCAACACATGTTGCACATTACACTCACACTACATCTTAACTTTTTTTCCCTTACTCCATGACGAATATACATCTTTGCCGTTTACTTTCACGAAAGCTCTGATCTTGAAATAATAAGTTTTCTTATTCATCTTTTTGATCTTTACTTTGCATGTTTTTCCGCTCTTGATCTTAATATCTTTTTTTCCTTTAAAATTTTTACTTGCGGAATACCATAACTGATAACCTTTTGCGCCTGCGCTCTTCTTCCACTTGACAACTACAGTCTTCTTTGCCGTTTTCTTTATCGAAGTTATTGTCGGTGTTTTAAGAGTTGTTGCGTATGCCTTATCCCCTTTCTCTTTCTCACCGGATGCAGTCTGTCCGGCAGTCCCTGCATCCTTACCTGATGAACCCGAAGTTACAGCGCCTGAAGGATTGGATGTGATACTTGCATCAACGATCTTCGGAATGTTTTCTGTCTTTTTTTCTCCGCATCTTTTACACGTATATGTCTTCACTCCGTCAGACGCTACGGATGCAGATGTCGTTATGACTCCCGCATCCCAGTCATGGCCGGATGCGGCGATCTCTTCTCCGGCTGCAAGCACTTCTCCGCAATTAGTACATACCGTATCACCGGAATAACCTTTTTCAATGCATGATGGCTCTTTTGCGTCAATAATTTGTTTTCTCGGATGGTCACAATCACCGTATTCATCCGTATCTGTTATATTACCTGTCTGACCTGTATAACGATACAAAGAAAATTCCGCAGGTTTATCATTATAACCGTTGATCAGTCCTCTCGACTCATTCCAGTTAAGATAATAGGAACCGGCAACAAACGTGAACGAGTCTTCACCGCCGCTTATTGTAAATGTATCACCTGTTGTTTCAAGAGTTGCCGTGATCCCTTTGTCATCCGTTGATGTAAGTTTTGCATATTTACCACCGCTTCCTATCTTCCATCCGGAACCGTTTCCCGTAAATGTCCATTCCTTATCATCATATGTACCGGTTACTTTTGCTCCGGTAATACTGTCTGCCGATTCCAGTTCAAACCCTATACGTGTTCCCGAACCCGCATCGGCTGTTTTGATCTTCGGGAGCATAAATGAACCGTTATAAACCATTAATATCTTATCACCATCTTTTACATCGGAAAGACTTTTGATCTTTTCATATACTTTCCCTTTTTCCGACTCACCCGGATCGTTCTCTGAAGGCTGTTTTTCTTCAGGTTTTATGATCTGTTTGTTGAGAATTATCTCCGCAGGACTGTCAACCGTATTGGTATAAGGCGAATAACCGCCCAGTTCTTTTTCACGATGATTTTCTGATTCATTCTGAACTCCTCCGGATTTGAGTTCGTGAAGACCGTCTTTATCAACTCTTGAAACGATCACTTTATCATCCCTGATCTCAAATACCGACATGGTCAAAGTATCGTCAGCGCCTTCATTTCTTTCATTCTCATTTCCATAATAATATCCTATATAACCGGCATTCATATAAGTGAATTCAAGAGTCTCTCTTGTGTAATTCTCTCTCGTTCCGTCTGAGATAAGGATCTCTTCGCCCTTTGCCTGATAGATTGAAGAACCTCCGAGATAATCATCCCATCCGTGGGAATGATTGTGTCCGAAAAGAAATATTATGTTAAGACCGTTCTTACCGGCATCATTGAGTTCGTCAAATATATAATGCGCATACTGACCGTCGCCGTCGTTTCTTGTTCTCATGGAATAATTAAGAGCAAGATGTGATACAACGAATATCGGCTTTGTGTATTTTGCTTTTCTTTTACCGTAGAGATATCTCTTTAGATTCTGTGAAGTCTGCCTGATACGGGCTTCATTGTCGTTATACCACATGTAATCGTCTTCATTTATAACGAATACACCGTAATTATCGGTATCGTTATTACCGCTCGGAGACATTCCCGCCGTACCGATGGGAACCTGATCATGGTTTCCCTGTACCATCGTGATGTCAATATCATCCCCATACTGTTCTTCAACCACTTCCCGGAGAGCTGTCACGCCCTGTTCGGTATCTGTATATTCGTAATCATAATCACCGCAACAAAGAAATCCCTGTGCTTCTTTATAGCCTTCTGAAGCAATTGAATCAAACAATTCTTTTACAACTTCTTTACCCGCTTCATTACCTTTCGGATGCTGAAAATCCGAGCAGGCAATCACAACTACCGACTCTTTATCCGCATCGGCCTTTATCTGTGCGGCAGACGTCATCAAACCAGATCCGGTGATCACAAGTGCAGTCACCAAAAAAAATGATATGATTCTTTTAACATAAGCATTTGTCTTCATCGCATAATCTCCTTTTACATACAATAACGCTTATCAGTTAGTATAAAATAACTCTTAGCTACTATCATAATACTATAAGAATAATTTATATTCAACTGCTGTTTTTATATCACAAATCTCCATATTATCCCACAAAACTTCTATGGACTTTGAATCAGGCTTAAATTATAATAAACCATAACTGTGCAGCCCTCCATGAACCCGGGCAAAGAACTGAACAGTTATATAACATCGATCATCAAAAAGGAGGCATATTACACTATGAACAGATTCAAAAAAAAGCTTACAACATCAGTCGGACTGATCATGTTGTCCCTTACGGCATCCATGTTCACCGTAAGCGGTACCGATGCTGCAAAAGCTGTTAATGTCACTAAAAACAATCAGACAATAAAGCTTAATGAAGGTAGTAAGACTACTGTTAAGCTTGCCGGCAAAGCACTTAAAAAGCTTAAGAATTCAAAAAAGAAGATCACCGTGAAACTCACCGGCAAAAAGATAGTGAACATAACCCGTTCAAAAGCTCAGAAAAAAAATTATTCATTTACTGTGAAAGCCATTAAAAAAGGCAGTACTTCAATCAGTATTAATTATAAAAAATCCTCAATAAAACTTAAAGTAAAAGTATCGGGAAAAGTAAACGATACTTCTTCAAATACTACTGTAAACATTCCTACAGCGACACCTCTCACATCCGCTCCGCAGGGAAATAATAACAATACTCCCACAGTTATGCCAAACGTAACACCTACTCCCGTTCCATCTCCTACCGAAGTACCTTTAAGAACCGAGATCACCGAACCGGAATCAAAAGCCGAAACCGTTGACGGTAAGACAAAACTCACAGACCTTACAACCTATTCCGTAAACAGCAGCAAAGTATTCAATCTTTGGACAGACGGCGAAGGTAAATTGTATTACAATGTGACCAGTGACGGAACATCGATCATTGAGATCTCCTCTCTAGGTCTTGAATTATCGGATACGAATCTCTCGGAAGGCCTTACATATGATAAAGGCAGTTCGGTTGTTTATGAATTATATGAGGAATATGATTCCATCACACTTGCATCTTCAAGGATCACAAACCACTGTCATGAACGCGTGATCACATTCAAAAATGATGAAGGTGCATCATTTACGCTCATTATTCGTGTATATGATGACGGCGTGGCTTTCAGATATACAAATGTTAAAAGCGGCACCGGCAATGAACTTACATGCACCAATGAGACTTCAAACGTTGTTCTTCCCGAAGGTACCTACTCTTTTGCCGGTTGGGGCGGAATCAACACATATGAGTATGATTTTTCCGAAATGAAATACAA
Source organism: Lachnospiraceae bacterium V9D3004 (assembly GCA_000621985.1). Classification (GTDB taxonomy): domain Bacteria; phylum Bacillota; class Clostridia; order Lachnospirales; family Lachnospiraceae; genus V9D3004. Next base: position 342,673 of record JHWW01000002.1, on the reverse strand, counting down.
TTCATTTGTACAAAGAAGCGGAAAATACGACACTCCGTTCCTTACAAATCTTGGTAATTATTGGATGCTTATCAGCGAAGCACAGATATATAATAACCATGCCGAATTCTGCAAGAGCGTACTTAAGACTTCCGGCGGAAAGAATTCACTTGAATGGGATTTCGGTGACGGAAGAGATGAATCTACTCCTCTTGAAGAACAGGCAAAGAAACAGAATACCAATCTCGATCTTGTTAACGTTGCACAGAAAACAATTACCGAAGTAAATACGGTAAACGGTTTCTCAACACCATGGAGAGCAATGGTCATATCCGATGATCTGAATACTTTCTGCACCAGTCCGCTTATCTCCAATCTTAATCCTGCTCCGAAAGATTCCGATTTTGCGGATGTATACGAAGATATCAGCTGGATCAAACCGGGTAAGGTACTCTGGTCATGGTGGTCGGACGGTAATAACCAGGATAAGTATAACACTCATAAAAAATATATAGATTTTGCATCGGATTACGGTTTTGATTATATCTGTCTTGATGTAGGCTGGAGATCATTTGAAGACAGATTATCGGAATTATGCGATTACGCAGCAGAAAAAGATGTGAAAGTGTTCTGCTGGGTAAATTATTGGGAACTTACTACCGAAGAAGATATAGAAGCACTCTTTTCCAAGTGGGCTGACGCGGGAGCTGTAGGTCTTAAGACAGATTATTTTGAAGGTGAAGACCAGAAGGTTCTTGATGTTATGGAAGATATCGCTGTTATCGCTGCAAGACACCACATGATGGTATTATATCACGGTTGTGTTGCCCCCGGAGGAGAATACAGGACATATCCCAATGTTATGACAACAGAAGCTGTTCAGGGTGAAGAAAACAGAAAGTGGAGTGAATCTCCTTCTTCAAGGAACTGCCTCATGTATCCTTTCACAAGAAATATACTCGGTTCAATGGATTACACACCTGCATGTAAGACTATCCAGAATATGATCGGCGAGACCGAAAGTTTTGCTCTTGCTAAAACTATCGTATATGAATCTTCATTGATCCATTTTGCGGCTGCTGCAGCCGAATACGAAGACTTCCTCGGACTTCCGTTCATGCAGAATATATGCACGACATGGGATGAATCATTTATTCCGGCAGGCGAAGCATATCCTGGCAAGTACATAACTTATGTCAGAAGAAATGATAAGAAATGGTTTATCGGTTCAATGACACTCGAAGCAAAAAATACAGATATAAAACTTGATTTCCTTGAAGACGGAAAAACTTATAAAGCAGATATATATACATCAGACGATGACGGAATGCTCTCATACGAAGAAAGAGAAGTTACCAAAGCAGATACGTTATCCTTTGATTTTAAGAAACAGGACGGAGCTGCTGTATATATCAGAGAAGATTAAAAAAGGGCCCTTAAATGTACTTCCAAATAATTGTACATTTAAGGGCTTTTTTTATATATAATTTTCAAGCATTTTACCGAGTCTCTTATAAACATCGATCACAATTTCAATATGATCATGTATATATTCATAATTCTTTTCCTGTACTGCTCTTTCCATAAATTCAGCAAGTACATTCAACCTGATACCACCTACTATGTTGGAAGTGTTTTTTACAGAATGAATCTCAAGCAAAAAGTTAAGCCAGTCTTTGTTATCATAATATTTTAACAACAGATCGCAATGCTCTTTTGAAGAATCATGAAATGTCTTAATAACCGTAAAATATATTTCTTTGCTTCCGCAGTAATCAATTCCTCTCTGTGTATCGAGCAAAGGAATATTCTCATATAATGCCGGTGATTCACCGGGATTCTGGGGAATGAATTTCCATTCGGAATGGTCTTTCATATTATGAGGTTCGGTATTTAGTTTTTCAGAGTATTGGGGTATTTTTTTACTGTTTTCTTTCTCTTTTTTTCCTGCACTTATAATCTTCTCATCCGGAAGATATTTCTGCATCACCTTATCAAGAATATCACCATCTATCGGTTTTGAAAGATAGTCGTCAAAACCTTGTTCAAGATACATCTCTCTGGCGCCGGATATCGCATTAGCCGTAAGAACAATATGATATGACTTATCATAATTCTTTTGGTTCTTCATGTTCTTAAGAGTCTCAATTCCGTCCATTTCAGGCATCATATGATCAATAAATACGATATCATATATTTCTTTCTCGGTATGTTCAAGCGCTTCTTTTCCGGAACTTACCGTTTCAATCTGTACCTGAGTTCGTTTCAGGAGGCTCCTTATAACCCTGAGGTTCATATCCGAATCATCAATAACAAGTATCTTCGCATCTGGAGCGGTAAAAGTAACTTTGCTTTCTCTCCTTCTTGATGAACGCGAGGATCTTTTTATTGAACGTCCGGCAAATGCAGCGAGCGATTCGCTGTTAACAACATCCTGTTCAACTTCAAAAGAAAATGTTGATCCAACACCATATGTGCTCTGAACCGAGAGCGATGTTCCCATTAATTCAAGAAGTTTTTTGGTTATACTCATTCCAAGACCGGTTCCTTCGATAACACGGTTTCGCTTCTCTTCTATACGGGCAAAAGGCGAGAATAATTTATCCATGTCTTCCTTTTTCATACCGATACCCGTGTCTTCAACGCTGAATATCAGATATATACTTTTTTCGTCTTTATAGCGATAACTGACTAATAATTTTACCTGACCTTTTTCGGTATATTTTACTGCGTTATTAAGAATGTTCAATACGCATTGTTTTAAACGTATCTCATCCCCATACAACTCATGCGGGATATTATCATCAATCTCTGTCACAAATGAAAGACCTTTTTTATTTGCACGTTCATTGATCATATTAACAAGATCGCTTATCAGACTGCCAAGCTCATATTTTACCGGAAGGATCTCCATCTTTCCTTCCTCTACCTTAGAGAAATCAAGAATCTCGTTGATCAACGCAAGAAGGGTCTTTCCGGCCGTGCGGATATCTTCAGCATAAGACAATATACCCTGCTCTTTGCTTTCACGAAGGATCATCTCGTCCATACCAAGCATGGCATTGATCGGAGTCCTGATCTCATGCGACATATTTGCAAGAAATGAACTCTTTGCATGATTTGCGGCATCAGCACGTTTCTTTGAATCAATGATCTCAGTCATGTCAACAAATACTATGTTGATACCCACAACCGTTCCTTCCTGCTTCATGGGACATATTGACGTCTGAAGATCCATATGTTGTCCGTTAATCTCATTATGAAGAAGATACGGAGCTATATCATTTCCTTCAAGTGCCAGATTACACTTTTCCATGAATTCATCCAAATTGTTATCATCAAGAAATTCAGCTATTGCATCACGAAGATTTACACCTGCATTAATCTTTTCAACATCATATGAGCTGAAAGAATAAAACAATTCTGAGGCCATAACAATCTCAAGTTTATCATCGATAAGCAATAAAACATAAGGAGAAGTCATAAGCAGCTGCTTATTGAAAAAAACGTGACGCATATTTTCCTTTTGGATATATGCATATGTACGTGTAGCCTGTTCATTGGCTTTTCTCATGAATTCGTTATCTTTTCTTGCACGCTTAACTTCCCTGTTTAATTTTTTATTCTCCAGCCTTAATCTGTTCAGCTCGTCTTCAAGTGAAACATCCTTATCGTCTGCCATTGTGAATTCTCCATATTATGTTCTGATCATCATATAGCCAGTATCGTGAATGTGAAATTATGGAACATATTATAATACTTACCTGTTTTAGTCCCTTTGGTCGGACAGAATTCTCCGAAAGCATACATTCCAAGAAGCGAACATCCGTCAGGAAGTCTGTCTATGCATACTTCGGCTTCAGCTTTTGTATTACTTGCCAGAGCAAGAAATCTTGCCGCACAGGTTGTAACAAAAAAAGTCTTGTATTCATAATCAGATTCATTGATCAGCTTTGTTATCTCGTCAAAAGCAAAATCGTCGGATTTTTGAACATCCTCCCTGTTGATGATTCCTATACCGAGATAAGAACCTTCCGGCGCAGCTCCTAAAAATGTTCCGCTTCCTCTTTCATGATTCAGCATTGACAGATTTCTTGCCGCCTCAACCGTATCACCGTCCGGCTGCTTTATGGTAACAACAAACGGAGAAAGCAGATATTCACCGATAACATCATCTTTATCCACGGCAACTCCGGCTCTTTCAAGTGCTTCAACAAATGTACCGTTTCCAAGTCTGAATACCTGATTACTCCTCGATTCGGTGATCTCAAATGAGAAATTGGCTCTGTTTTCAATAGAATTGACACATATATATTTCGGATTGATATTTCCTGCTATAAGAGCCATGGCAAGACCGTTATCAACAATAGTATCGTTCAAAAATACCCTGTTCCTGGTAAAATTAAAATTATCCGATGCCAAACCGCCATATATCGGAACACCGTTACCTGCAGTACTGAGTGCATTAACAAGCGCATCTCCCGCCACATCATCATCTTCGGTAACAAGAACTCCATATGATATGATCAGTTTTTCTTCATTATCGACAGCCGCTGACACATCCTTATATGTTGTGCTTATACAATCCTGATAATTGGCTGTCGAAAGCGTATCCGTTATCCCAACAGAGAATCTGCAATCATCAGCAGTAAGTATCATGATCGATATTCCGTTGGAGCAATATCCGTCTTTTCCGTTAAACATTGCCATTGCAGTACAACCAATGATCGGGAAATCCCATTTTTCAGAAAGAAGTTTATATAATTCAAGATAATCCGTATCCTCTTCTGCAAGAAGAATACCCAGGGAATTACTTTTGAATTCAAACCCTTCCAATTGTTCAACAAGTTCCTCTACCGCGTCTTCAAGATAATCAATTTCGTCTGTGTACAATACAATTGAATCCATAAGCATTCCTCCCTGTAGTCAATGATTTTTTTGTAATTTTGTTCTCACACAAGAACTTAATATACAAACTAATTATACCAAACATTTAATATATACACAATATTTTTTTAACATTTTCATAATTTTTTATTATTGTTTCTCTTTTTCCTGACAGATATGACAAATGAACCGTCCTTTACAGACATGGTTAGCGTACCGCCGTTCTTTAATCTGCCGAATAATAATTCATCAACAAAAAGAGGCTTAATATCATTTCTGATGACTCTGTCCACTTCCCTTGCACCGAATTCAACGGTTATTCCTTTTTTCTTTATCAGATCGAGTGCTTCTTCCGTGACATTCAACTTAACATTTTTCTTTGCAAGCATTGTCTTTAGTTCACCGATCTTCTTTCCGGTTATAAGGCTCGCCATGTTGTCATCCATGCCATTGAATACGACTATCCTGTTAAGTCGGTTTCTGAATTCGGGCTGAAAAGTTCGTTTCACTTCTTCCATTACGACACTGCTGTCCTTATCCGTGCTCTGAAAACCGATACCTAATTTGCCGATCCTGCTCGCGCCTGCATTGGATGTCATGATCACAACAACGTTTCTGAAATCAGCTTTTCTGCCCTGATTGTCGGTCAGTGTTGCGTAATCCATAACCTGTAGCAATACGTTGAATATATCCTGATGTGCTTTTTCTATCTCATCTAAAAGCAGCACCGAATGCGGATTTTTCCTGATCATCTCTGTAAGAAGACCGCCTTCTTCATATCCGACATATCCTGCCGGCGAGCCGATAAGCTTCGCTATCGTATGTTTCTCGCCATATTCACTCATATCGAATCTGACAAGCTTTACTCCAAGTTCCTCGGCAAGACTTCTTGCAACCTCTGTCTTTCCGACACCGGTAGGGCCGACAAACAAAAGACTGGCGATAGGTTTCCCTTCTTCCAAAAGTCCCGCTTTTGAGAATTTTATCGCATTTACCACCTGAGAGATCGCTTCGTCCTGACCGAATATCTTATTTTTCAATCTCTCTTCAAGACCGGCAAGTTCTTCCGATTCTTCAGCACGAACGGATTCAAGCGGCACCCTGCATATGCTCGTAAGCACTTTATTGATCACTTCTTTGTCTACAGTCTGAATATCACCGGGGATCATATGAAGCTTTCTGTAAGAACCAGCTTCATCTATCAGGTCTATGGCTTTGTCCGGAAGATATCTTTCATTAATGTGTTTGGCACTCATTGCAACCGCATATTTAAGTACGTCATCTGCATATTTTACACCATGATAATCTTCATATTTTTCTTTTAATCCTTCGAGAATTTTTAATGTCTCATCCTCGCCCGGTTCCGTGATCTCAACATTTTGAAATCTTCTGACAAGACTCTTGTTTTTTTCAAAATATTTTTTATATTCTTCAAATGTTGTTGCACCGATAAATCTTATATGATTTGCGGCAAGATAAGGTTTCAGCATATTCGATGCATCGAATGAGCTTTCGCCTACTGCACCTGCTCCTGCGAGATTATGTATCTCATCTATATAAATGATCGGTTTTTCTTCCTTCTCTATCTTTGCGAGCACTTTTTTAAAACGCTTTTCAAAATCACCTCTGTACTGCGTTCCCGCAAGCATACCGCCAAGATCCAGTGCGAATATCTTACTTCCAATTAACGGTTTCGGCACTTTTTTTTCATTGATAAGCTGAACAAGACCATATGTTATTGCCGTTTTTCCGACTCCCGGTTCCCCTATATGAAGTGGATTATTCTTATCTTTTCTGCATAATATCTGAATGGTTCTTTCAAGCTCTTCTTCTCTTCCTATAAGAGGATTAACATCATGCAATGTTTCATTAAGACATGGTGCGTACTGTTTCCATTTTGCAGATGATGATTTTTCTTTTGAAAAATCTGCATAATCATTATCTTCTTCATCATAATCTTCATCACCAAACATCTCATCATACATCTCTTCAAGACCTTGCATTTCTTCATCAGAGATATCCATATCATCCATATCCCATTCAAAGAATCTGATGACGGAATCAGGATCATTTTCAATCGTATCATCTTCTATAACAGCAATTTCTCTTAACAGATCAGCTTCATTAATATCCTGCAACATCATGTAATATACTGCATAACTGTCTTTTAATTTCCATATCCCATGAAGTATATGACTCATTTTTATCTCAGGACTGCTGCTGTTAGCGGCGCTTGCACCCGCATATGCAAATACCTCCAGAGCTCCTCTTGAGAATTCCGGAAAATTACAGTTCTCAGATTCAACGTACTCCTTGATATATCCTTTAAGATTATCTGATAGTTCGTTAATATCGCCGTCGTATTCTTCAAACACTTCACGAAATACAGGCTGTTCACACATTACAAGCAGCATCATCTCCGGTGTAATATATTCACATTGTTTTTCACGCGCGTATTCTATTGCTCCTTCTATTACTTCCTGCGCTTCGATTGTTATGTTCATTAATTAATTCTCCTCTACAAGTAATCTGAAAGGAAAGCCTTCCGATTTGGCTCTTGACATTGCCATATCAGCCTTCGTTACGGCAATATCATATGGATAACAGCCAACTATTGCCTTTCCCTGTTTATGAACCGTCATCATAATATTCTCCGCACTTGCCGGATCTTTATGGAATATATCAACAAGTATCTGAACAACGAATTCCATCGTAGTAAAATCATCATTCATCATAATTACATTATAATGCTTCGGCTCTTTAATATTTGTATCCGTATGTTCTTTTACAGAACTTTTAGTTGACATGATAACATCACCGCTTTCTGTTTTTTTGATCATGTATAGTTAATGACCGTCCATAACGGACGGTCATATATTTATTCAAATGAGAAAACAAAATCTATCTTTCTCATATCTTCTGTATAAAGCATATCGTTTGTGGCAGGTGTGCTTATTCCATATTCAATAACTTCCAAAATGATTATTTATACAGTGTAACAGCCATCTGGGCGATCTCATCGGCTGCCACATGTAATGCATCAACTGTCTGATCGATCGTTTCCATCTCCTGATTCTCTGCAGCTACACTCTCGCTGATCTGAGAGATCTTCTCAAGAATATCCTTTACCGCTTCATTCATATTGGTAAGTATCTCGGCAATATGTCCGGTAGTTTCCTTAGTGGAATTGGACAGATTCTGTACTTCATCGGCGACAACAGCAAAACCTCTTCCGGCTTCTCCTGCTCTTGCAGCCTCTATACTTGCATTAAGCGACAAAAGATTCGTCTGGTTTGCGATATTCTGTATACTGCTGATTATCTCCATTGATGCGTCAACCGCGTCTTCAATTGTCTTGGCAGATTCACTTACTTCACTCTGTCTATTCGCAACATCCTTCATCTGACTTGCCGCAATATCAACCGTCTTGGCAATATCTGATATTCCGTTACGAAGTGATTCTATATTAGGTGCCATCTCCGTCTTAAAACGAAGTTTGTTATTCTTCTCTTCGGTAATATCAAGTATTGTTCCTGCCGCCATCAACTGAACACGCTCTCTGCTCCATACGACTGTACTCGAAGCGCGCACCCATATATATTCACCGGACTTGTGAAGCATTCTGTATTCCATATCGAATACTGTTGTGCCCGACGGATCGGCCATCTGCTTTTGCATGGCAGCTGCAGCTCCCTCAACGTCATCAGGATGAATCCTTGTGATCCATGACTGCATGATATCGGGAAATTCAGGTGAATTCATTGAATATCCGAGGATCTTCTTAAACTGTTCCGAGAATACCATAGGAGAATTAATATCATCAATGGCATATTTCGTCAGATCCATACTCCAGCTTCCCTCAAGCATCATATGTTCTACAGCATTCTGTCTTCTGTTATTATGCTCCAGTTCTGCTTCTGTACGAAGTATATCATCTATATCGGTAAATGTCCGATGAAAACTTCAGGAGTTCCGTTAGGTCTTCTTATGCATTCGCCGGCACCTCGGTACATTTTGTAATCTCCCCGTTTACTGAGCAGTCTGTATTCAACTTCGTATTTGGCATCTTTCTTTGCTACAGCCTCACCGTAAGAAGCAAACACTGCCTCAGTATCATCCGGATGCATGATCTTTGCAAGCGCTTCAACCGTATCCGGCAGTTCATCTTTCGAATAGCCGAGCATTCGTCTCATATCTTCCGTGAATCTTACCGATGTCTGGTTTCCTTCTTCATCAAAAAATGCCATCCAAATAGCAAGATGAGTCGTATTATTAACAGACTCAAGCATGCGGTAATTCATATCGCTCTCATATTTATATCTTTGAATCTCTTCTTTAAGAGCAGCTATCTCAGCTTCTTTTTCCCTTAACAATAATAGTTTTTTATTTGCCATAATGTATACCCTCCCTGTAATTATATCCATTCATCTATCAAAATTATAATCTGAATATATGTCCGTCAATCTTCTTCGAGTCTGTTTTTGATATATTCAACAAGCATCTTCAACGACCTGTCAATTCCAAGCTTTGAAACGTTAACGCTTATATCATAACTTCTTGACTCTCCCCATCCCGTTTCAGAATGACTGTCATGATATTTTCTTCGGGAACGATCCATCTGCTCAATCTTTTCGATCGCATCGTCGGCATCCAGATTCATTCTCTCCATAACTCTTTTTACCTTATCATCCATGTCTCCGTGAATGAATATCGAGATATGATTTTTATAATCCTTAAGAACAACTTCACCGCATCTTCCGACTATAACAAATGATTCTCCGGATTTTGCCTTTTCCGATACAAATTCAAATTCCTTATCAGCCAGTATATTTTCCATTGAATTGGTAAGTCCCACTACACGTCTTGTCAAAAAAGAACTGGCAGCTTTTTCATCATAATCTTCCATCTCTTTGGCAGCTTCCGGATCATCTGCAAATATCTTTTCAAGAATATTCTTATCATAATATTCAATCCCCAATGCCTCAGCTATTCCCTGAGCTATCTGATGACCACCGCTTCCGAATTCCCTGCCGAGCGATATCAGTATCTGTTGTCCCATAAGCGTTCCTCCGTGTATAAATTCTATATTTATACTATTTTAGCAGAAATATTATAATATAGCAACAAAATTCGAATCATTTAAATTCAGTTACAAATGATTCATACAGTGAAAGAGAACCGAAAACTATAATTACATTCTTCTTTCCTTCCGGAGTTTTACCTGTCCGTGCAACTTTCCTTGCAATATCAGCAGCCGGTTCCTCATCATGCGGATACACTCTGAAGCCACAGTCGCCGGAGAATCTGTCTGCAAGAACGGATGCATCAAGTCCCCTTGGCTTTACTGCCGTAACAGTATGCATTTCATCGAATCTTCCATAAGTAAGCTGTATCATGTCATCAACCGCTTTATCTTTGAACACACCCATAACCGCTATCCTTTGATACATATCTCTCGGGTATATAGCATCAATGCTTTTCATTAACGCATTTATGCCTGCGATATTATGAGCTCCGTCGAATATAATATACGGGTCATCCGATATCATTTCAAATCTTGCATGCCATCTTACTTTTTTAAGTGCCCTGTCTATAACTTCTTCTGTTAGCGTATTCTTATCTCTTAACAAAATTTTTGCCGCGGTTATCGCCGTAGCCGCATTACCTGGCTGATAAATTCCCGGCATGTTTATATGATATCTTCTGTTTTTAAGTGTAAAACCTGTTCCGTCTGAGTTATATTCACAATCGATACATTCAGGCGCATATACAACAGATGTATGTTTTTTATGTGCTTCATTATCAAGCACTTCTTTCGCTTCATTTAACTGTATTGAACTGACAACCGGAATATTATCTGTAATAATTCCTGCCTTTGCCAATGCAATATCCGATATGGTATTACCGAGTATATTCACATGATCTTTTGATATTGAAGTAAATATACACATCTCTTTATTATCTATGGCATTGGTGGCATCTTCCGTTCCTCCGAGTCCGCATTCAATGATAGCATAATCACATTTCATGTCCTTTAATGCCAGAAATGACATCACGGTCTCCATTTCGAATCGGGTGAGTTTTCTTAAGATCCCTTTCGAAAACATATCATCCCGGTTTTGTATATCAGCCAGATATGTTATATATTTTGCAATATTATCTTCGGTAATATATTCAATATTACCGTTATTATTCCATTGAATGATCTCTGTATAATCAGCTACGGCGGGAGACACATATCTTCCTGTTTTGTAGCCGGCTTCTGCCAGAATCCCGGCAAGCATTGCGGATACTGAACCTTTACCGTTAGTTCCCGCAACGTGGATGATCTTTAATATATTCTCGGGATGATCCAATACATCAAGCATGTGTTTTATCGGTTCAAGACCCATTATGATCCCGTTTTTTTTATTTTCATTCTCCAGATATTCGAGACACTCTTTGTAATTCATATTATTCGCCTTTTTTTCTAAATAACTGTTTATAACTCAAAAAGATGTCCCCCTTATTTACAGACGACATCTTTTTGAAATAAATTTTTATCCGATTTGAATTATTATTTTACTATTCTTGCACGAAGAACTCCGTCAATAGACTCGAGCTTGTCAACCATCTCCTGTTTTGAAGGAGCTGCAATATCAATGATCGAATATGCGTACTCACCGCGGCTCTTATCGTACATGTGCTCGATATTAACACCTTCTGATGAGAATACACTTGAGCAGTTGGTGATAAGATTAGGAATATTCCTGTGACATATAGTTATTCTTCCAGCTGTGGTGCATACTCCCGCATCACATGCCGGATAGTTAACCGAATTGCGGATATTACCGTTTTCGATGAAATCCTTGATCTCATTGACAGCCATTACGGCACAGTTATCTTCTGATTCTTCGGTTGAAGCTCCAAGGTGAGGAACAACTATTGTATTCTTCATCTTAACAGATGTTGTATTCGGGAAATCCGTAACATATTTTGCAACTTTTCCGGACTCAAGAGCCTCGGAAAGATCAGCTTCATTAACAAGAATATCTCTTGCAAAGTTAAGAACAACAACACCATCTTTCATGTGTGAGATCATTTCCTTGTTGATCATACCCTTGGTATCATCAAGAAGTGGAACATGAACAGTTACATAGTCACACATTGAAAGCATCTCTTCTCTGTCTTTTACGATATGAACGAGTCTTGACAGATTAAGTGCATTGGCAACCGACAGATAAGGATCACAACCGTATACATCCATTCCGAGTGCGCTGGCTGCATTAGCTACAAGCACACCGATAGCACCAAGTCCGATAACTCCAAGCTTCTTACCCTGTATCTCACAACCTGCATATGCTTTTTTAGCTTTCTCAGCAGATTTGCTGATATTCTCATCATCAGCGTTCTCACGAACCCAGCCGATACCACCAACGATATCTCTTGATGCCATAAGAAGACCTGCAATAACAAGCTCCTTAACTCCGTTTGCATTAGCTCCGGGTGTATTGAATACTACGATACCCTGCTCAGCACATTTATCAAGAGGAATATTGTTAACTCCGGCTCCTGCTCTTGCAACTGCTTTAAGGGATCCGGGCAATTCCATATCATGCATTACGGCGCTTCTAACAAGTATGCCGTCAGCTTCTTCTGTATTATCAGTAATCTCATACTTATCGCCAAGCAAATCCAACCCTACGGAAGCGATCGGATTCAGGCACTTGATCTTAGTATCTGCCATATTAATATAACCTCTTTTCTTTTTTGTGTTGGATTATTTGTTCTTTTTCTCAAAATCAGCCATGAATTCAACAAGTTTCTCAACGCCTGCCTTTGGCATAGCATTGTATATACTTGCACGCATTCCGCCAACCGTACGATGTCCCTTAAGGCTCTCAAGTCCGGCTGCCTTAGCTTCAGCAACGAACTTAGCATCAAGATCTGCATCGCCTGTTACGAACGGAACATTCATAAGAGATCTGTCTTCCTTAACAACAGTTCCTTTGAACAGATCGCTTGAATCAAGGAAATCATAGAGAACCTTTGCCTTCTCTTCATTTCTCTGCTTCATCACTTCAAGTCCGCCCATCTTCTTGATCCACTTGAATACTTTGCCGCAGATGTAGATACCATATGCAGGCGGTGTATTGTAAAGAGAATCATTATCTGCGTGTGTCTTGAACTTAAGCATAGTCGGTGTTCCCGGAAGCACATCATCAGTAATGAGGTCTTCGCGGATTATTGATATTACAACGCCGGCAGGTCCGATATTCTTCTGAACACCACCGTATACCACTCCGTAATCATTTATATTCATAGGTTCCGATAAGAAACAGGATGATACGTCAGATACAAGTATCTTTCCTTTTGTATTAGGAAGTTTCTTGAATTTTGTACCATAAATTGTATTATTTTCACAGATATATACATAATCTGCATCTTCACTTATCGGAAGATCCGAACAATCCGGAATATATGAAAATGTCTTATCTTCTGATGTAGCGATCTTGTTAGCCTTTCCGTAGATCTGAGCTTCCTGATATGCTTTCTTCGCCCACTGTCCGGTTACAATGTAATCGGCAACCTTATTCTTCATAAGATTCATAGGAATCGCTGCAAACTGTGTTGAAGCTCCACCCTGCATGAACAGAACTTTGTAATTGTCCGGAATATTAAGTATATCCCTGAGATCTTTTTCTGCAGTCTTGATAATATTATCATAAGTCTTTGAACGATGGCTCATCTCCATAACGGACATGCCACAGCCCTGATAATCCATCATCTCATCTGCTGCTTCTTTTAATACTTCCTCCGGCAACACTGCAGGTCCTGCCGAAAAATTATATACTCTTCCCATAGTATCCTCCTTTTATATGAACGCCATTTCACTCTACCCATTGTATGGTCTTGTGAAATAATTGTCAATCCTTTTTATCCAAATCTTCTTCTGAAAATACATTTTCTATAGAATCACCGGGTGCAACCATCGGCCAAACCTTATCGTCATTATCGATAACACACTCGATAACCATCGGCTCATCAAGAGTCAGTGCCTCATCAAATGCCTTTTTGAATTCCTCTGTTGTCGTTACTTTCACTGCCTTGACGCCCATTCCTTCAGACACCTTGACAAAGTCCATCTTATCATTGAGAACAGTGTTTGAGTATCTTCTTCCATAGAATAATGTCTGCCACTGACGAACCATTCCAAGCACATGATTGTTGATAACAACCTGTATTATGGGAATATTGTATCTGCTTGCTGTTGCAAGTTCATTTATATTCATTCTGAAGCAGCCGTCACCTGCTATGTTGATTACATGTCTGTCAGGCATTCCCACTTTTGCACCTATACATGCTCCAAGACCGTAACCCATTGTTCCGAGTCCGCCTGAAGTAATAAGTGTTGCCGGTTTTTTGTAATGATAATACTGTGCGGCCCACATCTGGTGCTGTCCGACATCGGTTGTTATTATGGCGTCACCCTTTGTTGCACTGTCAATATAATCTATAACCGCCGGACCTGTGAGTCTATCTGTATCATAATGTAACGGAAATGCACTCTTACGCGCCATTACTTTGCTCATCCATTCGCTGTGATACAGATTGTCAAGCTTCTCATTAAGTTTTATGAGAACTTCTTTGACGTCTCCTATAATACTGTAATCAACACGGATATTCTTATTGATCTCTGCCGGATCTATGTCGATATGAAGTATCTTTGCATCATGAGCAAATTTCTTTGCATTTCCTATAACTCTGTCGGAGAATCTTGTTCCTATCGCAATAAGCAGGTCACATTCGGACACACTCAGATTGGCCGTCTTGGTTCCATGCATTCCGAGCATTCCAATATAATTCTCTTTTGTTCCGTCATAAGCACCTTTACCCATAAGAGAATCCGTTACCGGCGCATTGACCTTTTCAACGAATTCGGCAAGCTCTGCATCAGCTCTTGATATTACTGCTCCTCCGCCAACGAATATGATAGGTTTCCTGGCTTTTTTGATAGCATGAACAGCCCTGTCTATATCTTCTTCGGGTATATCGATATTATCTCTTGTGACAGGCTCAGGCTGAATCTTCTCGAATTTGTACTTTGCTGCCGTAACATCCTTTGTGATATCAACAAGTACAGGACCCGGTCTTCCCGATTTTGCTATCTTGAAAGCTCTTCTTATCGTAGGTGCGAGATCCTTAATGTCTTTTATAATAAAATTATGCTTAGTTATCGGTATTGTCACACCGGCAACATCCACCTCCTGGAAACTGTCTTTTCCAAGTGCGGTAACATTAACATTACATGTGATAGCAACAAGCGGAACGGAATCCATCTGGGCTGTAGCTATTCCCGTGACCAGATTCGTTGCGCCCGGTCCGCTGGTAGCCATGCAGACACCGACTTTTCCCGTAGCCCTAGCATAACCGTCAGCGGCATGAGAAGCCCCCTGTTCATGAGAAGTAAGGATGTGATTGATCCTGTCTCTGTATTGATATAACTCGTCATATACGTTAAGGATCGTTCCACCCGGATATCCGAATACTGTATCAACGCCCTGCTCAAGCAGGCATTCCATAACGATCTGTGCTCCTGATAATTGCATAATCATTCTCCTTCTTTATTTCTTGATCTGAAGTATTGCACCGGTGTTGGCAGATGTTACAAGTTCTCTGTATCTTGCAAGATATCCGCTCACATCTTTTGCATCCTTCGGTTTCCATTCCGCTTTTCTCTTTGCAAGCTCTTCATCGGAAACATCAAGTTCAATTGTATTGGCAGGAATATTTATCTTAATAATATCTCCTTCTTTAACAAATGCGATCGGTCCGCCTACTGCAGCTTCAGGTGATACATGTCCGATCGAAGCACCTCTTGAAGCTCCTGAAAATCTTCCGTCGGTAATAAGTGCTACAGATGCCCCAAGTCCCATTCCGGCAATGGCAGATGTCGGATTGAGCATTTCTCTCATACCCGGGCCACCCTTCGGTCCTTCATATCTGATAACAACAACATCACCTTCAACGATCTTTCCGCCTCTTATTGCTTCAATAGCATCTTCTTCACAATCAAATACTCTTGCAGGTCCTTCATGTACCATCATCTCAGGTACAACCGCCGAACGCTTAACAACACATGAATCCGGTGCAAGATTACCCTTAAGCACTGCGATGCCGCCAGTCTCACTGTATGGATTGTCAACAGGTCTGATAACTTCAGGGTTCCTGTTTACACAGCCTTTTATATTCTCTGCAACAGTCTTGCCGGTTGCAGTTATAAGATCGGTATAAAGGAGTCCTTTCTTATCAAGTTCGTTCATAACGGCATATACGCCACCTGCTTCATTAAGATCTTCCATATATGTAGGTCCTGCAGGTGCAAGATGACACAGATTCGGTGTCTTTGCACTGAGTTCATTGGCTATATCAAGATTAAGGTCAACTCCTGCTTCATGAGCGATTGCAGGAAGATGGAGCATACTGTTCGTTGAACAGCCAAGAGCCATATCTACGGTAAGTGCATTAAGAAATGCCTTTTCAGTCATTATGTCTCTCGGACGGATATTCTTCTCAAAAAGTTCCATTACCTTCATACCGGCCTGTTTTGCAAGTCTTATTCTCTCTGAATATACAGCCGGGATCGTTCCGTTTCCTTTAAGACCCATTCCAAGCACTTCCGTAAGACAATTCATGCTGTTAGCAGTATACATTCCAGAGCATGAACCACATGTAGGACATACATTATTCTCGAATTCGGTAACTTCTTCTTCAGTCATTGTTCCTGCCGCATATGAACCTACAGCCTCGAACATGCTTGAAAGACTTCTCTTCTTACCGTTTACGTGTCCGGCAAGCATAGGTCCTCCGCTTACGAAAACGGTAGGAACATTTATCCTTGCTGCAGCCATAAGAAGACCGGGAACATTTTTATCACAATTGGGTATCATTACAAGTGCATCAAACTGATGTGCAAGTGCCATACACTCGGTTGAATCTGCAATAAGATCTCTTGTAACGAGTGAATATTTCATTCCTACATGTCCCATTGCGATTCCGTCACACACTGCAATAGCCGGAAATACTCTTGGTGTTCCTCCTGCCATTGCGACTCCGAGCTTAACTGCTTCCACTAATTTATCAATATTCATATGTCCCGGAACAATCTCATTATAGGAACTTACAATTCCGACAAGAGGTCTCTTCATCTCTTCGGCTGTCAGTCCGAGTGCATTGAACAAAGATCTGTGGGGTGCCTGTGCAATACCTTTTTTTACATTATCGCTCTTCATAAAATACCATCCTTCCTGTTTGTTTTATGCTAATCAAAACGCCCCGAACGAACCAAAAAAGTCCATTCAGGGCGAACAATTCATGTCCGTGTTACCACCTGACTTCAGAATTAAATCTGCTCTCATGATCCGCTATAACGTGCAGATGATCCGTTGGAGCCTACTGAGTGTATCATACACCGTTCGGGCCAAAGCTCCAAGGCTACCTTCAGTATCGGCTTAACTAAGACTCGCACCAACCGTCTTATCTCTTGGCATAAGCGTGATACTTACTCCTCCTCTTCACCGCCTTTAAGAAAATTCATGTATCAACAAGTATAATGGTTTCATTTATATGTGTCAAGTAAAAAAACTGATAAGCGTTAATGAATCCTGAAATTACTGCCTGTACGTCTTCTTTTGATCTCCGATATTATTCTGTATATCAGTTTCACATAAAATTTCTTTTTAGAATATCCGCTTTTATTACGGTTTATCCATGCAGAAATCAAATCACTCATGACCATTCCCTTTCTTATCATCTGATACTGTTACTTCATATCATTATCAGGCTTCAACATATAATCAAAGTAGCCTCTGTTCATTGTCTTTTTCATGATCTTCTTATAAGACATCTTATCATACTTCATGCCGCTTCTGTAACCAAGGTATTTGAATGCACTCTGGATCACCAGATCCGGAAGCATATATATCTTCCCCATCTTAACGAGCCTTTTCATAGTCTCCTTAACAAGTCTGATACCCTCACCTTCAGGCGGTACACTGTCAAATACTTCCGCATATTGCCTGTGGGATACCGCATTGTCAAAGTTTCTTTTATATTGTTGTCTGTAAGTATAATGATGTGAATGGATCACTATTGCATCCGGAGCATATATGACGGTATATCCGAGACCTATAAGTGACGCAGCCATGATCATGTCCTCATTGAATATCGTCTTATCGACAAAACCTCCGGTCTGCCTGTAATATTCAAGCTTATACATCGCACATACATCCGAACAAAAATACGCCTTGATCCCATATTGTCCGATCGTTGACTTATTCTGTATCCTGATCTTATCGGGATAATTAAAATCTCTTGTTATTCTTTCGACAGGAGCCGCATTCTCTCTCGGAAGCTGTCTTGCATAAACTGCTGCAATTTTTATCTTGTCGTTTTCCTCGCATGAATTATCGTAAGAATTACTATTAAATGCATTGATCAGTTCCTCAAAGAGCTTATTATCAGCAGGAACAGCATCCTGAGTCATACATACAGCATAGTCGGTATCGACAAGGGACATCCCGTACTTTCTCGTGCCGCCATGGTCAAAATCCTTCTGCATTATATATACAATATCCGTATTCCTGTTTTTGTACTTTTTGCTGTATTCTTTTTCGGCATTCTCATCACTGTCAGACGGAATAGTCCAAAGCAGAAGCACCCTGTCGGGCACTACAGTCTGATCATATATTCTGTCAAGCAATTCACCAAACTTTTCTCCGGGTTTATATACCGGGATCAAAACAGTAAGAAGAGACATTTTTTTGCTCCCATTATGAATTATTATGTAAGTGTACTGCCTACATGAGCGGGCATTTTTTTCACCTGTGAATCAGTGTGGATTAACAGTTGCAATATTTTTTTAAATTGTCCAACTTTGCTTTAACGACTACATTTTAAACTCATAAGCTTTTCGGCGGCTTTTACGGCATCGCCGGCATCAGATGAATATGCATCGGCTCCGATCTCGTTTGCAAAATCTTTGGTAACGACTGCTCCACCGATCATTATCATTGATCTTATTCCTTTTTCGTGTGCAATATCAACAACCTTTTTCATCTCCATCATGGTAGTCGTCATAAGTGCAGACAAGCCAATTATATCGGCATCATAAGTGACTGCAGCCTCTATAATATCTTCTGCTTCAACATTCTTACCAAGATCGTGCACTTCAAATCCGCAATTCTTAAGCATTATCGCAACAAGATTTTTACCGATATCATGAATATCTCCTTTTACTGTCGCAATAACAACTATTCCTTTTTTATTATTGGCATTATCATCAGATTTTAACAGTGGTTCAAGATAATCAACAGCCGCTTTCATTGTCTCGGCGCTGTTCATAAGCTGTGGCAGATAATAACGACCTTTTTCAAACAATTCACCTACATGATTGATTGCAGGAACGAGAGCCCCGTTTATGATAGTATCAGGTTCATTATTCTCAAGCGATCTTTTTACCAATTCTATGATCTGCTCACTTCTTCCTTTGACTACAGCATCGTATATTGTTTTGTCGGATATCACATTACCATCCGAAGAAGCGTCACTTTTAGGGGACGGATCACCTGAAGAACCGGAAGCGCTGTCACCCGTTACGTTAACGGATGCTGCTCCTTTTGTAACGTTAGCAGTCTGCATCACTTCTTTTTTATGCTCCGGATTAAATACAGTAATCCTGTCAACATATCTTAGATCCGAATCTTTCCTTGCCATAAGCAGATCGGTAGCATAACAAACATTCATAAGCATCTCCTGCATCGGATTGGCAATTGCCATCGTAAGCCCGCCATGAATGGCAAGTGCAAGAAATGCAGAATTAATAAACGACCTTTCCGGAAGACCGAATGATATATTGGACAATCCGCATACAGTTGAAACACCGAGTACATTTACGGAATATCTTATTGTTTCAAGTGTCTCAAGTGCAGCATTCTTATTAGCGCCAACAGTCGCAACAAGTCCGTCCACAACTATATCCTTAGGCGGTATATCATATTCTTTTGCAGCTTTCATTATTGTATCGATTATGCTCATTTTCTCTTCCATGTCTTTAGGAAGCCCTTCCTCTGACAATGGCAGCAATACAAACATTGCCCCGTATTTTTTGGCAAGCTTCAAAAGTCTGTCCATCTTTGAAGGATCAAGGCTTATGGAATTCATAAGCGCCCTTCCCGGATAATTACGCAGAGCATATTCCATTGCATCGGCATTACTGGTATCTATCGACAGTGGAAGATTAACTGCACCCGACACAGCAGTTACCGCTTCATATAAAGTCTGCTTTTCGTCAATCCCGTTCATTCCGACATTAATATCAAGAATATCCGCACCGTATTCTTCCTGCTCTTCAGCCATCGTAATGACCATATCAAGACTTCCCTCACGAAGTGAAGCCTGAAGAGCTTTCTTTCCGGTAGGATTGATCCTCTCGCCGATTATGTATAGTTTTTTTCCATCTGATATATCAACTGTCTTACGCTCGGAAGCAAGAAGTCTCTTCTTTCCGGCAACTTCCCTCTTCTCTGATAATATCTTATATAATCTGTCATTATCTGTTTCGTCGGCGATTTTTTTTGCAATTCCGATACATTCCGGATCCGTTCCGCAGCATCCTCCTACGATCGTTGCGCCGGCATCAATAAGTCCGCGTATTCCGACCTCGAATTCTTCGTAAGTCGAATTATATACAGTCTTTCCGTCAATTAATTCAGGCATTCCGAAATTCGGCTTTGCGATCACCGGTATGGTCGCCACACTGCTCATTTTTTCAATTACAGATATCATCTTGTCGGCTCCGGAAGAACAGTTGGCTCCGACAGCATCTGCTCCTATAGACTGAAGAACAGTCATTGCAGTGACCGGATCTGTTCCGTATAATGTTCTTCCGTCTTCGTTAAATGACAAAGTAACCATAACCGGAAGATCTGAAGTTTCTTTTGCTGCAAGAAGCGCCGCCCTGCATTCCTGAAGACTCATCATGGTCTCTACTACTATAAGATCCACTCCGCCTTCATACAGATAATGAAGCTGTTCTTTATATATATCAACAAGTTCCTCAAAAGTCCTTTTACCGATAGGATACAACTGTTCTCCGGTCATTGTAAGATCCCCTGCAACAAAACAGTTATCTTTTCCTTTTACCGCTTCTTTTGAAATGGCAACAAGCTGTCTGTTGATATCCTCTATATCGTTTTCGAGTCCATATTCGGCGAGCTTCACTCTGTTGCCACCAAATGTCGGAGAATATATTATATTGCTTCCTGCCTCAACATATTCTTTTTGAACCTTCAACATGATATCTTTGTGTCCGAGAATCCATTCCTCCGGGCATACACCCGCAGGCATACCGGCTTTTTGAAGCATTGAACCCGTAGCACCGTCAAGTATCGTTATTCCTCTGTCAGTCAATTGTCTGAATTGTTCTCCGGTCATATATTGATATCCTCCAATAGTCATTTTAAACTTAACTATTCTAATATATATCTTTAGAAGTTAAATGTAAAGAATAATATAACACCTATTACCGCAGCCGCATATATTGAGGGGATCATCGGATAACTTCTGTCAAGCTTCATTTTTCTCCAAATTATCCTTCTCCAATGAGTAATAACGAACAGTATTACCGACAAATATATAAAACATATATTTAATAAAAATATTCTGTATATATCACATATACCATCTGATATCAGATACATCGAATTGATCTCCGATACAATGATAAGAACATCCACATCTCCTCTACCGATCAAAGACGCTTTTCCAAGGATTATTATAATTATAATTATCGGAAGTGATGATATGATCCGGTTAAGTATCACCAAAATGTCACCGTCATTTATCAATGCAATACTGAGTGCTAAAGGAATAATTCCCGTTACAGTCATACGGTCATATACATAACCTGTAACATGATCAACATATGCCATCTGCCAAAGCCAGATAAGAAAATACATATAAACAGCGATATTGTATTTTCCACAGATTAATGAAAATATCAACACAAAAAAAGTAACAACATATACTACATATCCCATCAAAGATATAAGCTTTAAATCTTTCCCTGATGATGAATCCTTTATTACAACATTTTTAATAAACCGGAAATTATAAAACAATCCCATATTACACTCTGACCCGTAGTCTTGTTCTGATACTGTCCGTAAGCTTTCCTGTAACTTCAAAAGCGGGGATCGCCGTAACGCATTTACCCTTTCTGAAAGCCTTTACTTCAACCTCACTGATACCGTTTTCATAGTCAAGAGGAATATTAAATATCTGATTTTGATTATATGTTTCTTTTGGAGTTAATAAAATATCGTTATCATATTCTCTCATTCCATCGGGATAAGATATAACAAGGCGATCGGCTTTTCCTTTTATCGATATATTCAAATCTCCTTTTTCTCCTGAAAAAAATACAGGCTCTCCACCGTCACTGTGACGTATTATCTCAGCTGTAAGAGACAACTTTTCATCGATCTGCGGCATGTAATCCATTGAATTACCGACATTATCAGTAACGATAATGTGAACTTCCGGCATATCTTTCGGTATGTCCGACACATCAACATACATACTGTATTCATTTTTCCCGATCCCGCATATTCTGTCTGTCTCTTCGCCGTCACACATGACAATGATCGAATCGATTCCCGAATGTTCATCCGAAAAATGAATATATCCTTTTCTGTCTTCAGGTGACCATGGATCATCGGTCTTTAGATCGGCTTTTGGAGGATCTGCGTCAATATTCAGATTAAGAATGATCATTTTGTTGTTATCAACATTATCCATTGCCTCAAGCATGTATATATACTGCCCGCTTTTTATCGTATTGGCATATGAATTGACAAATCTGAATCTCACATGATGATCATCAAGCAGAGCGATTCCGTATATATTATTATCATCAACCTGTCTTGTGCATCCGTCTTTTTTTGAATACAATACAAAATAATCTTTATCTTCCTTAAAACCGCTCAGATCGTCAGATATTATTATCTGGCTTTTGAATTGCTCTCTTGTTATCCATATATCATTTTTTATGCTTGCTCCAAGGAATGCATCAGGCAGTACATAGTCCGGAGGCGTTGCATCTATTTTCACGGTTTCCCTTACTTTTTTTGTATTGCCGGCTTTATCGGTGATCACAGCCTCAAGCTCATTTATACCTTCTTTATATAAAGTATACCTTTTGTATTCTTTATAACCCGGCACATCTTCTCTCCTGAAACTGTGCTGCAGTATTTCAGAATCACAGACAACATCGACACCATCAAGACCACTGTAATTATCGGAAGCCTCAAGCGCAAATGAAGCATAAGTCCTGAACCACCCATTTGTTCCCCATCCCGTAATAAAACGGGCTTCTGGCGGCGTCGTATCTTTCCTGATATTAAATACATAGGGTTCGGAAGACACATATCTTCCTCCCGATATAACATTAAAATTATAAGATCCGTCTTTAAATGCTCCCAGTATACCCATAGGGTCGATAGAATGAACATAGCTGTACAATCCGGCCGGCATTGTTTTTGCCGCTACGTCCAGGCATTCAAGCACAACTCTTTTTTTCGCATCATTTTCATCATCATCAGACATAATGACAAAAGAAGCGATCTCCGTATTCCCGCCGTATACATACGAAGTGACATTGTTACAGTTATATCCGTTCAATCCCTTTGACACACTTGCCTGAACTGTATGAGCTGTCGGCACCGAGAAAGTTATATAAGAACTTTTTGACACATTACCGACATTATCTTCAGCAGTAATATATATCTGCATTCCGTTTGTCACATACAGATAATAATCATTTTCAGATGATACAACCGTAGTTCTGTTTTTACTGTAATCTTTTGTGATCAACAATGTTCCGTCACTTTTATATATATTGATTTTTCTTATACCTGATCCGTTGTCACAAACAGTGAACGGAATATATCCGCCTCCCATATTGGTTAAATATTGCTTTGCATCAATGGTCGGACTTTTAGCATCGGATACAAGTGTTTTCACTTTCTTTCTATCGACAACCACGTCACAAAGATCTTTTTTTTCAGCATCCTTTTTCGGATAATTTGAAGCATAATATATTCTTGCTTCAGGAATTATATTGGTGCTTTTTGAATCATTCAGATTAAATGTGTATTCCGCACAGCTTTTAAAATAATTCAGGCTGTCATCACTGCCGGTACAATCATTTTTTACGACATCAACATATGAGAGAAAATCGTTTCCGCCACCTGTTTTGCCCAGCAGTCCTCCGGTACATTTTCCTTTTGTCTTCCCCTGAGAAATATTGAATAATTGAGTTTTATCTCCTGAGGATGCATTGATAATATTATAATTCGGATGATAATTATTATCTGCACCTGCCTGATCTTTCAACGATGATTTTATTGAAAGCTTAATAACCGAATCTTTTTTTACATAATATACATCATCTGAATGATATACATTGTCTCCTTTCGCGATATCCATTGAATCTATCTTAATTCCGTTAACAGGATCAAAATCTATATATTTCCCGAAAAAACTGTTGAGGTCACTTGGATTTGCCCATTTTTCGGCTTTTTTTATATCATTTGCTTTACGATACAGATTGCCCGGAGAAGCTGCCGAAAGTTTTCTTTTATCGGAACTCTCCGTCACCGTACCGCATAATTGCTTTCCGTTTTTCTCAACAGTCATTATAGCATTGAATTCGTACGAATTCCGGCATCTGAATATCTGATTCCATGTTATCTTATTATTCCCGTTAAAAAGCAGTTGAAGACTGCTTAGTTTTGCCCTTCTGAGTACATACGTATACCCGCCCTGATCCATCTCGGACACGTCTTTTATTATACTTCCTCCGAGCTTTACTTCCACTGTATCATTTTCAGTGTCCGCATGCAGCGTTATTTTATAACCAACGGTTTTATATTTTGTCGATCCTGTTGAAGTTTTTCCTGCCGAACAAAAATATATATATCCGTCATTATCATTCAACATTGCAAGTTTGGAATCACCATATGTCTGATAATATTTTATCGCATTATCATAAGTTCCCGCAGTAGCATTCCCGGAAAATAATATAACTGAAAAAAACAGCTCAAGTATTATTGATAGTAGAATTTTTTTCATTCATCAATCACCTACCTTACATATCCGAAGCTCTCCCTCAGAAAGCTTTTCATTGATCAACAGTTCATCTTCTTTTTCCACTGTCACATTAATATATGCAGCGCATCCTTCTTCATCAGTTATTGGGGTTCCGTCACTGTTATAGCAGCCTGATACATACACGTTTCTTAGAATATCAATGCACTCTCCGGTCTGTTCATCAACAACCGATATATCTATGTAATCTTTAGTCCTTATGATTCCGCAGGCCATCTGGGATATATCGTTTACTTTTAATCCCAAAGTGACCGGTTCTTTCATCTCGTTGATCTTATATATTTCTTCAACAACAAATCCCTTTTGCATAACAGTATTTTTTTCAACATTTATTATTATTTTTTTCCCTGTAATATCCTTTTTATCAGTAATTGTTCCTTCTGCAATAATACTGCCTTGGACACTCTTTTCTTCAAAAAACATACTGTAATTATCCTCATCAATTATTGTTCCTTCCGGTATGTTATCTGCAGCAACTATCACTGTTTCTCCCATGTCACGATCTTTAATAAGAGTTATTGCAAAAAACACCACCATGATCACAATAATGACCGGGATCATTATGCTTTTTCTTTTCTTTTTCATACATACCTCCTGAATCTAATCGGCAACGATATCCGAAACCGATGTCACATGAACATATTCCTCTATCCCGAAATATGTACACACATTCATTCCAATATCTGCATATACGGTACCTGATTCTATCGGTGTTCCGTCCGGAGTTTTTTCGTTCCCCGTAACTGTTGTGATATTCAGATCATAAGTTCCGTTATCCGACCCGGTATATGCATACATTTTTCCATTATAAAAATAATAGACATTAAATTCATGGATCTTTACTCTGTCGAATATTGCATCGTAAACAGGCATATAATTATTATCAAGATTCATATTGCATATAAGATTCCTGCAAAAAATATCTCTTAATTCATAATAATCATCCATTATTAATACCCGTTCATCAGCATATCTGTCCATATCTGCCAGAGTGGCTGCCAGACAGGAAGTGTCAAGACTGTCTTTGACCATATGCTGATACAGCCTGATCTCCTTTACAGCGATACCGTACAAAAGCATGATCCCCGAAAGACATATGAGCATCAATGACCCAAGATATTCTATTCCTCCTTTTTTAACAGACAATCCGACACCTCCGTTCCTTATATTAGTTCTTGGCCGTGGATTTTTTTATCAATCTGAAATCCTTATTTTTTTTATTTTGCTGAATATTGAAAAGATCGGTTATTTCGAATTCGGTTAACGAGACTTTTGCAATAATAACAAGTATTATTTCGTTTCCGTACCCTGCATTATTCATTGTACTTCCGGCAAGACTAATATTGGTAAATCCGATCCCTTTCAGATCATCGATCAGTCTGTCCGCAGCCGTATCGGTAAGATATCCTTCCGCTTCCATTCCAAGCAGATATTCTCTTGCTATCTGGGATGCCTGTTCTCTTGTATCCATATCTTTTTCATAACAGATATACATAAGCGACATAACAACCACAGCGGTTAATCCGAGAAATATCGGCAGGATCTTCAGAATACTTCCCTGCTTTTTTTCGTACTTATCCATAACATCATAATCTGTTGAATAAGGCTGATATTTTGCTCGAGAATGAGCTTCCGACAGTTTCAATAACATTCTGTAACTGATCTCTGAATACAACGGCAAGAACTATTGCTATCGCACCGAGAGCAAACTCCATTATTACTTCTTTTCCGCCTTCTTTTTTTGTTCCGCTCATTGTGTTTTTTCTGATTTTTATCACAACATTATCAAGAATTTCCTTTACTTTTTTATATATCTTTTTCATATTTTATATACCTCCGTTTAATTTGTTAAAACTGCATCATTTTAAGTATCTCGCTACCCATTGTATATATACCTATTCCAAGTATTCCAACAAATATGAGCAGCTCAAGAATCTCTATTCTTCGTTCAAGTTTTCCTTTTTCTTTCAACGCAACGGTATGTCTGACCTGACGGATCTGTTCAGTCATATCCGATAATATCTGAACTGATTTACCTGTTGTCTGAGCCTGACCAAGTATAATGCATAATACATCAATATGTCTGTTATTGAATTTCATCCTGAACTTTTCTAGTTCTTCTTTAAGAGTTGATTTGGCTCCGATCCCGTTACAAAGTTCAAGAAGAGCTGATTTAAGTCTTGCATTCTTAGCAGTCATATAGCAGTCCATCAGTGAATCCTGAATATATACTCCTGCCCTTGCCTGTATCCTCATAATGTCATATATACATTCGATATCACTCACCATGTGATCATTGTCCGAATTATTGGACATGTTAAATAAGATCTTCGGTAGCATATATCCGGCAAAAAAAGCAGGTACAGCAGGTATATAATAACCTGCCAAACATGCTGTTACTGAAAGTAAAAGTCCTGCTCCTATCCTGATCGCAAGAAAATAATATACATTCATCCATGGGAACATATATGATACACCGTTACGTTGCAGATATTCTTTTAACCCCGATAACAATCTCATCCTCCGTTCTTATCAAATAAAACCATCATGATCACACATATCAAAAGAACGATACCGCAATACAATAATATACAGTTACCGATCAACGTATCAGTAAGCAAATTCCACATTCCTTCAGATATATTGTTGTATAACATTGTTATCAGTACAGCGCTTACAAGAAGAATGATAACCTCGATACGTCCGTTTGATATGATAGCTTTTCTTTCAGCCTTGATACTAAGATAATCAGACATGCTCATACGACAATCTTTGATAACTTCTCCGTAATCCGAATCATAGCGCGAACACACTTCAAGATTTCTCAACAGTACACGACACTTATCATGTTCGATCTTTGAACCGAGTGTCTCAAATGCCTGTCCCGTATCCCCAAGCACCTCTGCATCACTGCAAAAATCTCTCAATAATTCTTTAAGAGGATTATCAACATACACGACCGTTTTTCTGATGATCTGTACAATATCATCCTCGGTTTTATTGAAATTCTCTATCAGATTCAAAAATGTCATAATATTTTTTTCCAGTCTGATATAATAGATTCCCGACATCACATACAGTAATATAAAAGAAATTGCATAAGGCAAAGCAAAAGCAATAATGATCATAAACCATTTTTTTATTATCATATAGCTTATTACCGCAGATATTAAAGCAACAATAAATACCATATATAACAACACTTCTGCCGTAAGAATATTAAAATGTCTCTTGATCCCGCTGAATTCAAGCATCTTATCAATATTATACATTCTTGATCTTTTTTCACGGTTTCCATATATCAGTCTGAGACTTGCTTCCTTTTCCACTCTGTCATTGTAACGTCTGTTAAGCCATGTCATAATCTTTCCGGCTTTTTTCGGGTAACCTGACAATTCTTCTACATGTTCTTCCACAAACTGCTTATTTTTTCTACATTTAAAAAATCCTTTCATAGATCAGTTCACCATCCTTACAGTCCACCACTTCAGATATCTCCTCAACCTTAAAATCTTTCAAAAAAACCGTAGTTTTCATACATTTAAGCATATTAAGAATATCGCAAAGCTCATAATCACTCTCATATCTCACGTAATCCGCAAGCTTATATATTGCTTCCGTACTGTTCATTCCATGAACCGAAGCCCAGCACTTATGCCCCGTATAACCTGCATTAAGAAGATATAACGCCTCTCCGCCTTTGATCTCTCCTATGATAAAATAATCAATATCGGTAAGAAGACCGTTCCTTCCGAGGTCCTTAAGATCATATTGTATCTTTCCCTCTCCGTGAGTTGTCACAATATGCTGAAACATAAGATCCGGATGAGTATTACTGAACAATTCTTCATTCTCCTGGATCACAAGTCCACTGCAATCATGCGGTATGTATTCAAGTAAGACATTCATCAGTGTTGTTTTCCCGCTGGCGCCCTTTCCTGTGAATATTATCCCGCTGGATTCTTTCACCTGTTTTATAAGATAATCCGACATTTCTTTTGTTAACATACCCATTTCTTCCAGATCATTTATCGTATATTTT
This sequence comes from Lachnospiraceae bacterium V9D3004, assembly GCA_000621985.1. Classification (GTDB taxonomy): domain Bacteria; phylum Bacillota; class Clostridia; order Lachnospirales; family Lachnospiraceae; genus V9D3004. The sequence goes on along the minus strand of JHWW01000002.1, from coordinate 313,557 downwards.
CTTTTGGGAATTTTTCTGATATGAAGATACGGGACATCCGTTGAATTAACAAAATCCGTGGCAATATTGAATCTCAGAATAAAATTATCGTTACTGTCCTTATCTGTAAAAGACTGTATGGCATTAACATCCGAGAGATTGGTTTTGTTCTTTACCGCAACCATAGATATGAATCTTTTGTAATCAGCTTTTCCCTGAAAAGAAATATCCGCATTCATTCTCTTTCCTTTTCGCTTGATCCTTACCCTGTCTTCGGCAAGAACTTTAATATCGGATATATCCTTATCATTGATGGCTTCTTCAAGAACATAATATCCCCATATGAATTTACTGAAATGATTAACAACGATCTCTATGGATTCTTTATCAAGACCCCTCTGCCTCAGATATACTTTTGCCGCCCTGATCAGTGATTCTTTTGATTTAATCCCTCTTTGAACCTGTAATAAAGTCTGTCTTTCAACATGAATGAAATAATTGATAAGCTCATCAAGCATGATCTCCAGCTCCTGCTTATCTTCCATATAGAATATACCGCCTCCTTTTAGCTATACTTTGATAGTCTGCGGACAAACCTTCTGTCCGGTTTGTGTTACTGAATAAATACATTAAATAATCTGCCGAATGGCATAAAATGAAATAAAATACTTAGCTGTAGATTCCAAAATAAGAATTACAGATCATTCATGAATGTAAATAAAATGTATCACACTCATTTGTGTATGTCAAGAACTTTTTTTATTAAAAATATAAATTTATTTTATCTGGTAATTTCAAGAAATATCTTCCAATGTATTACAGTATAATTTTGTAAGTAATCAAAGTTGTATATTTTAGATAATTATGATAAAATATCTTTCAGCATTTAAATATTCAGGCTGTTACATATAAACTGAACATTGCCGATTGAGGGTGAAGCAGCATATGTGCAATCAGACAAGTGAATGTGTCAGATAATTTATTTACGATGTACAAAGAATTTGACTAAAAGATTTTAAGGAGATTTACTCTATGAAAGTATTGATAACCGGTGCTGCCGGATATATAGGAAAACATGTTGTAAAAGCATTTCTCGATGCCGGACATGAAGTATATGCAAGTGATTTTGCATTCAAAGGGCTTGATGAAAGAGCCCAAAGAGTATACGATGATATCTTTTCCGGAGATAAGAATATATACCACACACTTGGCGAGCCCGATGTTCTCGTCCACCTTGCATGGAGAGACGGATTTATCCACAACTCTCCCGCCCATATGCAGGATCTGTCAAAACATGTTGTATTTCTTAACAACATGATAGATGGCGGTCTCAAACTTCTGACCGTCATGGGAAGTATGCATGAGATCGGATACTGGGAAGGTGCAATTGACGCTGATACACCTTGTAAACCAATGTCAATGTACGGAATCGCAAAGAATGCACTCCGTGAAGAACTGATGTTATATTCAAAAGACAAAGATGTGGCGCTTCACTGGCTTCGTGCATATTATATATACGGCGATGATGCAAGAGGAAGCTCAATATTCGCCAAATTATACCAGGCTGCCGAAGACGGAAAGACCACTTTTCCATTTACGACAGGAAAGAATCTGTATGATTTTATTCATGTTGATGAACTGGCTAAGCAGATCATGTATGCTTCAGTCCAGAAGGAATACAACGGAGTGATCAACGTATGTACCGGAAAACCGATGTCACTTGCAGATAAGATAGAATCTTATATAAAAGAACATAATATGAACATTAAACTCGAATACGGAGCATTTCCGGACCGTCCTTACGACTCACCGGGAGTATGGGGAGATCCTGAGATAATCACTAAGATCATGAGCAATCTCAAATAATCAATCAAAAGGGCTGCTGCACAAAAAATTTTACGGCAACCCTTTTAATATCTGAGAACACGATCATTAAACTACTTTGCCTGTCCTACGGCTTTATCAGATTTTACATATCTCTCTGTGCCATCAGGCATAACGATCTTAATTCCGAGCTTCATGGAGCTGTAATTATCCGGGAGCTCGGTTATTTTTGCCTTTGCATAATAACCGGAATACAGATTTCTTGCACTGTTAAAATATTCTAACAGATCATCTCTTTTTACCCTGCATGTTGCAATCTCATAATAATTATCTTCATCATCATACAGGAATATATCCCTGTTAACCTCAGCCGAATCGGTACCGCTGCAATAAGCCCATCCATATAACATAAGTACATCATTTTCGATTGTACACTTATCAAGCTCTATTGTCAGATTCTCACTTGGTTCTTCGGTTTCAATTCCGGTAAGTTTAGATACTTTCGGCTCAAGTATATTATCTTCATACAGATAATCATCTTCATTTAATTTTACGATAACATATGCACCGGTATCGACTACACTTCCATCTTTTGGAAATACTGGCATATCTATCGCTGTTTTTCTAGCCTCATCGATCATACCGGCATCTGTAATATAATTCCTGTTATATCCAAGTGTCCTCATAACTTCACATGCTCTGGTCGTACTGAAGCAATATCTTGGAGCATATTCTCCGGTAAAACCGAATACCGATATACCTATTATCTGTCCTCTCAGGCATGCATTATTAAGTTTGCTTGTATACATTCCGTCAATATATATTGGTTTTGTTTTATCTGAAGTTACCTGATCAATATGCTCATTGATCTGTTCTGCGAGTCTTATATCCTCTTCGGCTCTAACAAAATCCGTATACTCCAGTCGCATCGTTCTCTGCGCCTGCATCCACACCGTACATACGGTTAATACACCACACATGAATGTCAATATCTTTTTATTTATCATTGTAAAAATAAGTATGATATTAAATGTCAGAACCAACGGATAGGTAATATGAGCTCTTACATCCAATGATCCTCCAAGTGCAATTATAAGAAAATAAGGACTGATCTGAAGTATCAGACCTGACAATAAAAATAATACCGACAATTTTCTGAAACGTTCTTTTATCACATAATATAACAGGCAGCAAACAACGACAACACCTGTAATAAGCATGCTTAATGTATAGAATTTGCCATCACCGAACAGGCATGATTTGATTATCAGTTTTATCGTTTCAACACATGCTTCAAACGGGAATTGTCCCCATTGTATCTTTGCTGCAAGATATTCACTGTTTGCCGAAGCAAAAAATAATCTTGTAGTAATAATATTCAATACAAAAGAGACTATCAAAACCAATACGGAATCTATGATCATTTTAATATAAACCGATGTCTTTTGTTCTTTTTTCTTTTTTATATCCCAGTTGAAGTACATCAATAAAAAGGCCACAACTATTGTTACTGCATAAACTATTGCAAGAATCTCATATGTGCTGATCGACCATATCAAAAAAGGAATTGACAGGATACGACCCCAGAACCTTTTTTTATATGAACAATATACAGTAAGAATCGCTGCCGCAACCGTGATCACATAGGTCCAGCCGACCTTGAATACACACATATCAAAATAAAACAATTCTATCATTACGGGCGAAGACATACAGATCAGGCCAAACCATGAACTGCTCTTTTCTTTTGCGCCAAGCCTGTAACAAAAATATCCAAGCATAATTCCTACCAGACAATACATCAGGAAACCTGAAATGAGTGAAAAGAAAGGATCATACCATCTCATCCCAAAAAAATAATCCGTATAGACAGAGCCCTGTCTTCCGTTTGTAATATAACCGTCCTCATAATACGGAGTATTGATCAATACTTCACCGTCAATACGAGGAATTATATGTGTAAGCCACGGAAGATACATAAGTAAAAACAAAACAACCGAAGCTATAATAAACCATTTGTTTTTTAGCAAATATTTTTTTAATATATTCCATTCATGCAGCAATTCATTTTTAATCTGCAAGAACTCTCCCGTTACATATTTCATTATAATATATCCTCCAATTCCCGGTATTCCACATACTCAAACAGTTATGATATCAGCGATTCATCTTTTTGTCAATTAATACATATCCTGTAAACAACAATACAGATATTAATGAAATGATAGCTCCCAATTTCATCATGGAATTATTGTATCTTACAACAAAGCTATGATTTCCTTTTTGCAATTTTACACCTGTAAGTCCCGAATCGGCCTTATATACCTTTACAGGTTCTTCATCGACATATACGTTAATATCTTCATCATACGTTATTGGAATGAGCATGAATCCGTCAGAAGCACAGTTAACAGTTCCTTTTATTATTCCATCGTCTGCTTTTTTTACATCTGCTATCTTTTCGGCTGATCTGTATTTTTTACCGGATAATGATATCTTATAATCATTAAGATAGAATCCGTCACCATCTGTTTTGAATAATATTCTCTTTGTATTGCGTGGAAGCAGATAACGCATATGATTCAAATTGGAATCCTTAACAGATATAATATAAGGATTTTTTTTATTAATCCCTTTTCCCGTATCGGTATAAAGACATATATCCTGAATCGAAAATGCAAGATAACCGATATCGATATACAGATCTCCACCGTTTTCTTTTACATATTCATTATTGATATTAATGACCATTGACGTCATACCGTTTTCATTTTGCGTCAGATCGGTAATTTCACACTGAGCCGTAATATCAAGCTCATCAAACTCTGCAAGAGAATCATCTGCATTAATAAGAATATTATCAAAATCTCCTGAATCTTCATCATTGATTATTACAGAATCCGTAATCAGTTTATTTCTTTCGGGATATTCATATTGCATGAATTCACTTTTTTTAACTGCTTTATCATAAAAGGTCACAAAAGAATTCTCATAATTGTTCCGATATATGATCACATCCCCGATCTTTTTTATCTTCGTATAATGATCCTGATCCTGAAGCTTTGATCTTGAAAGAATGTATCTCAGTCCCATATTGGAATACGCTGTTATGTCATTACGGGATGATATATAAGCCGGTTCAAGTATTGTATTGTATGTATATCTCGGATTCATATAATATGTAAAATAATCTTTTATGTCCTGCGACAGAACCGAATTATAATCTGATACCGAACAATAATCATATATCAGCGAATCAGTTTGTGAAGAACAGTCATAATATGTCTTATCTACTCTGTAAAATGAATCATCTACCGATCGCAGATAATCAAGTGCTTTTTTTGTATCATTGTCAGAATAGATCATACTGATCTTTTCTTTTTTAACAGCACCGTCACGGTTGGTGCTGAAAAAAAATTCATTTGACACATTTAAAAAAACTATAACAGCCAATATATAAGTAATGATCTTTTTATACTTTTCATTATTTATCGCGATTACTATTGAAAACAATACTGCTCCCAAAAAAAACATATAATAATTTGATACTTTAAGGCCCCTGAATCCTTCTGTTACATAGTTTTTAGTTGCATCATTCAATGAACTATCAATCCAGTTTCCACATAATACGAAGCCGGAGAATATTACACCCCCAAAAAACACGATCCAATTGATAATTTTACTATTGTATTCATAAAAAATCACTTCAAATCCTTTAAGAATAACTATAGCAAGAACAGGAAATAACACAAACGTATATCTGTTACTTATAGTACTTAAACCATACATAATAAACTTAAATGCGTTATTGGTAAGTAACAAAACGACCAGTACTGTACTTATACTTACCGTAATTATCCTTCTTCTTCCCGATCTTATGACCGAATGAAAATACGGAAATAAGGCGACAAAAAAGAATATTGAAAAAAACAGCTGCGGGGCTTCATAATAATTCAAAACTCCCGGCATGTAGCCGTAATTACTGCCGATACCGGTGAGATTTCCCGAAAAGAAACGCTGCAGTAAAGGAAGAATCTCTCCCGGTGACTGCCATTGTCCCGCATAGGTTATTATTGTTGATAAAAAAGAAGTATCGTTTGTCACTCTTCCGGAATTGATCAAAGCAAGCGTTCCCGGAAGCGAAACAATTGCAGATGATGTCATTCCAAGAACTGTTATAAGCAGAATTCTTCCAAAAAGTGAAAAAAACTTCTTTGCCGAAAAATGTTCATTAAGCTGAAAATATCTGATCAGAGCATAGATTCCCGCTGTAAGAAGAATCATATAAGTCATATATACAGTGTAAAACATTGAAAAAAATACTGATATGTATAAGAATATGAATCCTTTTTTTTCGCGAAGAATCTTTTCAATACAATAAAATACAGCTATAAGATACAGATTATACGCTGAGAAAAAATAATGCTGTCCCCATATTATCTCAAAACCGTTAAAAGCATATATAAACGATGCTATACTGATAAGATAATATTTATCGGAAAAGAATTGCAGAAATTTATGGCACAAAAATGCCGTAAGAATAATAACCGTTAATTTATAAAAAACCAACATAACTGTTATATGTCCGACTCCGACCAATGCCGTAAAGAATAAAAAAATCAATAATAACGGCTCGGCAAAACACGCCGATTTGGAATACAAAGTATTACCGATACCGAATTCCGAAGACCATATATCAAGGTCTCCGTTTTTTATTCCTTCGGATATATAACTGTATGTTGGCAAATATGACATTATCGTGTCGGAGCCCACATCCTCATAAACATACACTCTGTCAGCTGAATGCATACTTATAAATGTCACTCCGAAAGTACCCAATATCAATATTAATAAGAGAATATAACTGTGTGTTCTATCAATATTATCAAAAAAATCCTTAATAATACTCTTACTTTTCGAACACAAGATCAAATCTCTCCTTTGATTACTTCATTCAATTCCGCAGACTTAAATGATGCTTCAACAATCTTCATCTGTCTTAGAATCTGATCTGTAGTAACATGCAATGATGCTTTACCTCTTAATGTATCTACAAGATTATTCCAATATTCCATAGACATATCTTCCTGCTTTGGAATAGGGATCTCTTCAAGATATTCCGGCTTAAGCGGAGCCATTGTCCTGCTCGGTCCGAGATTCTTCTTACCTACTACGCTGTCGAATCCTCTTACATCTCCCTTGATCCTTCTTGCGCGTCCCTCGGTGCTCATAATGTTCTCAATCCTTAATGTTCCCCTGTCACCGAATACGAACCATCTCGGAAGCTTTTCAAGAGCAAATGTTGTAACGGTAACTTTTATACATACATCATTGGATAACTTCATATTGATCTCAAAACTATCATCAACCGCAGGAGTAAGAATGCTCATAATCCTTGCATATACACTTACTACCTTTTCATCGGGATATAACTGAAGCATCTGGTCTATAAGATGTACTCCCCAGTCATATAACATTCCTCCACCCGATTCCGGATCACCTCTCCAGCCAAAGCATACTCCACGCTCTCCGAGAACCTTGGATTCAACCGTAGTTACATTACCTATCTCTCCGCTTCTGATAACCTGACAGAGTGCTCTGTAATCTTCATCAAATCTTCTCTGCTGGTGAACCGTAAAGAATTTGCCTGTTTCTTTTGAAACCGCAATAACATCTTCGATCTCTTTTACCGACATTGTGGCAGGCTTCTCACATAATACGTTCTTACCTGCCTTCATTGCTGCAATTGCAAACTTTGCATGCCACTGATTCGGCGTTGCGATAACAACAAGATCCATATCTTCCTTTAAGAATTCATCTATGGAATCATATGTTCTCATTCCGAGTTCTTTGGCCTCTGAAAGTTTTTCTTCATTATTATCTAACGCTGCAACAACCTCAACATCATCAAATTTTTTTGCCTTTTCATAATGGAAATGACCCATGTAACCAAAACCGATAATACCTGCTTTAATCATTTATTTACTCCGTTCTTTTTTATTAGTTTACTATATACAACTATAATTGAAATATCTGTTATTGTCAAATACGATCATGACAGTTCTGAAGAATAATCTCTGCCGCACTCCGGACACTTGAGTTCATCATCAAGCTTATGTCCGCATTCGCATACCCAACCGATCTGTCTGGCCGGATTGCCTACAACAAGAGCATGATCGGGAACATCTTTCGTAACAACGCTTCCCGAACCTACCATTGCATACCGTCCGATAGTTGTTCCGCATACTATTGTGGCGTTTGCTCCTATGGACGCACCTTTTTTTACTTTAGTATATGTGATCTTCCAATTATCATTAAAAGCACGTGGATAAAAATCATTGGTAAATGTCATTGAAGGTCCGAGGAATACATCATCCTCCACTTCAACACCATGATATATATTCACATTATTCTGAACTTTGACTCTGTCGCCAAGAACTGCCTGTGTATCAACATATACATTCTTGCTGATGATACAATTCTTTCCGATCACACTTTTTTCTCTTACCTGGGCAAGATTCCATATCTTAGTGCCATCACCGATGACTGCTTCGTCAGAAACTTCCGCTGTCGGATGAATGAATACTGACATAATGACCTCCTTTATCAAACACAACAAGATCCACATGCGCATAGTGACAATGAATCCGGAGTACTTAATCAAAAAATTCTTTGATTCCCTGTACTATATAATCAAGTTCATCCTGAGTAAGTTCCGGGAATATCGGCAGACATACTGTCTCTTTCGTGATCTGTTCGGCTACAGGAAGATCGCCTTCTTTATAACCGAGATATTCGAATGCTTTCTGCAGATGAAGCGGTACAGGATAAAATGCTGCGCTTCCGATATTTTTCTTTGCAAGGAATTCGCCGAGTTCATTTTTCTCTTTAACTCTGATCGCATATTGATGCCATACCGGCTTAACGCCTTCCATTACCTGAGGTGTTTTAACTTTATCGATAACCCCAAGTTCTTTCTCATAAAATGCAGCGATCTCGGCTCTTCTTGCATTAAATCCGTCAAGATAATCTAATTTGATATCAAGAACTCTTGCCTGGATCGCATCAAGTCTTGAATTATAAGCAATAAGATAATTGTAATACTTATACGGGTTATACAAACCATCAACAGTGGCTGCATCAGCAAGTTCATCCTTGACACCGTCAAGATAGAAACGTGCTTTAGCGCCGTTTTGTCCGCCTCCGTGTTCACGGAATGCTCTGCATACGGTAGCCGTCTTCTCATCATTTGTTGTGATCATTCCACCATCACCGAATCCTCCGAGATTCTTCGTCGGGAAAAATGAGAAGCATGCCGCGTCACCAAGTGATCCGATCATCTTATCTCCGATCGCCGAACCTACAGCCTGACATGCATCTTCAATCACAAGAAGATCATGTTTTGAGGCTACAGCTTTTATCTCATCAAAATTAACAGGCTGTCCGAATATATGGACAGGAAGAATCGCTTTGGTCTTTTCGGTAATTTTTTCTTCGATCTTTGAAGGATCCATATTATAAGTATTCTCATCAACATCAACAAACACAGGCGTTGCACCGACCATTGCGATCGTTTCAGCCGTTGCAAAAAAAGTGAACGGAGTAGTGATAACTTCGTCTCCTTTTCCGATTCCCAGTGCTTTCATTGCGATAACGAGAGCATCTGTTCCGCTGTTAACGGCTATGGCATATTTTGCACCTGTATATGCTGCAAATTTTTCTTCAAAATCCGTTACTGCTTTTCCTCCGATGTAAGCACCTGTCCTCATCTGCTCGCATACGGCTTTTTCTACTTTTTCCTTAATTATCTCATATTGTCTTGTAAGATCGAGTATACGTACATTCATGTTATCTTCCTCCTATACTGAATACGATTACACCGGCTACTATCATAAGATTGCCAAGCACTTTCATCTTAGTCATCTTCTCACCGAAAAACAGTCTGCTTAAAACCATTATGTACAGATATGTAAGTGACTCGAGAACCGCTCCGTATTTCATGTCAACGGCAGTAAATGCGATCATGGTTGCAACCATGCAGAGTCCCATTATTACATATCCCGATATAACATAACCGTTCAGATATTCTGCCATTATTTTTTCTTTGGCACTCTTTTCGGCTTCTTTATCTTTCTTTTTTTCATCTTTATCATTCTGTATCTTTAGGGCACTCTTCTTAAGCAATACCTGCGAAAAAGAAGACATTATTCCCGATATGATCAAAATTAAAAATCCGGTCCATTCATCCATCTGTCGACACCATCCATATTCCCAATATTATCACTGCTGCACCAACAACATTGAATATTGTAATAACTTCCGAAAACAAAAGCACGGACCAGATGAGATTAATGATAACAACGCTTCCCTTACTGGCCATCGCCGTAACAAGTGAAAAATGCTTTAATACCTGTTGCCATGTTATGGCATACAGACCGAGAACCAATACCTCAAGAGCAAGGAATATAACAACTCTTATTTTCGCATCATCACTGAGAGCTTCGGCAGCATATTTTGAACAGACTGAAGCGCATGAATATATTAAAAATGCGCCATATAACAAAATATAATTCCTGATCTTTGAAAACATTATGACACCTCCCGGTCTCCCAGATCGATCACTTCAGACACAATAAATACAGGTCTCTTTCTGGCGGCATCATATGCTCTCCACAGATATTCGGCAATGATTCCCAGAGATATATTGGTGATACCAAAACCCATGGCCATAATGCTTGCAAGCGTGGAATAACCTATAGGTACCGAAGGGTTGATTATTTTATTTACAACCGTAAATATACCGACACCGATACCTGCAAGAAACATAAATATTCCTATCAGACTCACAAGTCTTATGGGCATAAATGAAAATGCAACAAAAGAATCAATAAATAACTTTATTTTTTTTGATAAAGTCCATTTGGATACACCTGCCGACCTCTCATGAAAATCAAGCGACAACGTTGTATATCTGTAACCGGCATCCATTATCTGAAGCATGATAGATGAATTGGACTCAATATTATGATTCAAAAGTTCTTTTATTTTTTGATTAAAAACTATTACACTTATTCCACCCGAAGAATAACTTTTTACAGCATATTTTTGCATCATACGGGAATACATTTTTGAAAAACCGCGATTGACCGATGACACCTTAACGCTTTTTTTCTCCACATATACTGCATCATAACCGTTAAGCAGCTTTTCATACGACATTGCTAGAAATTCTATGGGCTCCTGAAGATCGCTTCCCATCCATGTACAATTGCCGTAATATGCATTGGCAACACCTGCTCTTATGGCAGCATGAGAGCCAAAATTTTTCGAAAGATCTACAAGTTTAACACGTTTGATATTCTTAAATTCGTACGAACGCAATACTTCAAGAGAATTATCCGTAGAACCGTCATTTACAAAAACAATCTCTATCGGAAACGACAGTTTGACCGAATGTTCATCTATCGCTTCGCAAAACTGGGTAATACCTTCCTCTTCATTTAAGAAAGGAACAATTATTGATAACCCTTTACTTATCGCTTCATCATTAATTGTATTCAAATGAAACCGCTCCCTCTTCATTAATTATAACTTTTCCGATGATCTTGGCAGGATTACCTGCCGCAATACTGTAATCAGGAATATCTCCGTTAACAAAACTGTTGGCTCCTATAGCACAATGTCTGCCTATCGAAACACCGCACGAGATAATGCACATGGAACCGATAACCGTATTGCTTCCGATCGTAACTTCCCCTTTTTCAAAAGGATTCACTCCGCCGGATACATAATTCTTTGTGGAATCATGAGTATATATCATTACACCCGAATCTATACTCACATAATCTTCTATTGTAAGTCTGGCACTGCTTCCGTCCAAAAGCGTATATGGTCCGACCCATACATGATCACCGATCTTAACATCACCCATAACAACACTTGTATCATATACGGAGGAATTCTCGCCGCATTCCAGATATCTGCCTTTGTCGAAACGATTAAATATCAGTTCTCCGCTTGGAAGAACACGATCATATTTTGATCTCATCTCGTCTCTTTTTCTGGCCATATATCTCTCAAATAATTCTTCAAATTCTTCGTCAGTCATTACAGTCTCCTGTTTACTTTATCTTATCCTTATACCAGTCCAGAGTCAGTTTGATACCTTCATCAAAATCCACTTCCGGTTCAAAACCGAGCAGTTCCCTCGCTCTTGTTGCATCAGCGCAAAGATTTCTTACATCGCTTTTTCTGGCAGGTCTGTGCTCCCATTCACCGGTATAATCATAATAATCACATATTCCTTTGAGAAGGCTGTTGATCGATATATCCTTACCCGATCCAAGATTGATTATATGTCCTCTCGATTCTTCCCTCTCATATGCAAGTATAAGAGCTCTTACTGTATCTTTTACATATATGAAATCTCTTGTCTGCTCTCCGTCACCTTCAACTATTGGCATTCCGCCTTCCTTGATCCTTCTTGCGGTTGCAGGAATTATCGCAGCAAGATTACCTGTTGCATTCTGTCTCGGCCCGTAATTATTGAAAGGTCTTACTATAGATATGTCAAGTCCCAGTACTTTATAAAAACTGTGAACCATAAGATCCGCGGCAGCTTTTCCGGCAGCATACGGAGTTGTCGGATCTGTCGGATGATTCTCATCCATCGGTGAATATTTTGCCGTACCGTAAGCTTCTGATGAAGATGTATGTACAAGTGTCTTGTAAGCTCCTATCTTAAGCAATTCAAGAAGTGTATTTGCTATCTCAACATTTACCATATACGCATCAAATGCATTGAAGAAAGAATAATTAAGCGCGATAGTTGCCATATTGAATACAACTTCGATCTCTTCTTTCTCGGTTATCGACTGGACAACACCAAAATTCCTTGCATCATCACGATACAATACAAATCTGTCATCCTTCATCGCCTCTTCAATATTCTCCATCTTACCGAGGAAAAAATTATCAAGGCACACTACTTTGGCAGCGCCTTTTGCAAGAAGTCCGTCACACAGATGACTTCCGATGAATCCGGCTCCGCCTGTTACCAAAACATTTTTACCTTTAATATCAGCCATTATTACTGCTCCTTCATTTATTAAAAACTTATATTATCTTTCATCAAGAACCTTGCGGATCGTTTCAACCACATACTTCTGGTCATCATCGGTCATCTGGACATATAACGGAAGTGTTATGGATAAATGATCGCATGCATATGCATTCGGTAGATCCTCCGGCTTGTATCCGAATCTGTTCTTATAATAACCAAGCATGTGAACCGCATGTGTTCCCTGTCTTGTTGCGATTCCTATATCTTCAAGTTTTTGAAGCAATTCGTTCCTGAATTGTCCTCCGGCCGCAACATCAGCAATTCCAAGTTCCTTTATATTAAGCATACATACGTAAGACTGGTATGTATGATAATAACCTTCGGGTTCAACCGGTGTTATGAATTCCGGAAGCATGTCTTTGATCAATTCGTTATATAATGCTGCTTTCTTACGCTTTTCGGCAATAATATATTCGAATTTTTTTACCTGTGCGAGTCCCACACCGGCCTGAATATCAGTCATTCTGTAATTATATCCCGCCTCATTGAATTCAGGGAGAAGGAATCCGTGTCCTTTGTCTCTTGTGTCTGCAGACACAGTACTTCCATGTGTTCTCAGTTCTTTCATTCGTTTTGCAAGAGCGTCATCATCTGTAAGGACCATTCCGCCCTCACCGGTGGTGATTGATTTTCTCGGATGAAAACTTATACAGGATGGATTGCCGAAACCGCCTTCATGCACATCACCGATCTTTGCTCCGAGAGCGCATGCAGCATCTTCAACAACCTTAAGATCATATTCCTTCGCGATCTTATTGACTTCTATTATGTCACAGCACAATCCGAATTCGTGAACGGGAACGATTCCCCACAGAATATTGCCTGTGTCTTTATTTACAAGTTTACCGTCTTTTTTCTCATACTGTGTATTGATCTTCTCTCTTATTTTTTCAACATCAATATTGAAGGTTTCCTGATGAATATCAACCATAACCGGAGTTGCGCCGGTCATTACGATAGCATTCTCAGTAGCAACAAATGTAAATGCAGGGGCGATCGCATCCATTCCTTCACCAAGTCCGCAAGCTGCCATTGCAAGATGCAACGCAGTTGTACAGGAAGTAACGGCAACACCGTTTTTAACACCTTCGTGTTCTGCTATTGCTTCCTCGAATTTTGCAACCATCGGTCCCTGTGCGACCCAGCCCGATGCAAGTATTTTTTTAACCTCTTCCAGTTCATCGTCTGTAAAATAAGGTATTGTAACAGGTATCTTCCTCATTATAATATCACTCCTATTAATAACTATTGCTTCTTCATCTGCTTTTCGGCCCACTCGAGCACTTTCATAACACGAAGCGAAGGCTCAGGTCCCGAAAGCGACTGTGTTCCGGTCTGAACACAGTTTTCGAAGAATTCAAGACTGTTCTGCAGCGAATCTTCGAATTCAATATTGGGAACGTATATATCTCCCCTGCGGTTTGTATATACATAATCCTCATAAGATTCCGCAGGCTTAACATCTATTCCGCAATCATATACTTTGATCCTTTCGACACTCATATCATCGAATATAACAATCTTCTTTGTTCCGGCAACGACAGTCTGTCTTATCTTAAGCGGAGACATCCATGATGACTTGAGATGAGCAATGAACCCGTCATACTTCATTGTAAGATAAGTATGCGTCTCATGCTCTCCAAAAGGAATATGTCCCATTGCCGATAATTCAACCGGCTCACATCCGCCCGACAGCCAGTCGATCACAGCGATGTCATGAACGGCAAGATCCATAAGAGCATCCACATCCTTACGGATCGGTCCGAGATTAAGTTTCTCGGTATCATAATACATTAGATCTCCGAGTTCTCCCGAATCGTAAAGCTTCTTAATATAACGATAATAAGGGTTATACAGCATGATATGATCACAATGCAGGATAACCCCTTGTTTTTTTGCCTGTTCCATTAACTTAAGCGAGCGCTCTACTGTTGTTGCAAGCGGTTTCTCCATAAATACATGCTTGCCCATAGACATTGCTTTCATTCCTATGTCAAATGTATTGACGGTCTGAGTAGCAATAACAAACGCTTTTACTTCCGGATCGTCAAGGTAATTCTCATAATTATCACTTATCTCAACATAGTCCGGCAGCTCTCTCCTCGCCTTTTCGGCACGGTCGGGAAGAATCTCACACAATGCCTTGAATTCAAACTTTGATGAGGCAACAAGTTTTTTAGATATATTGGCGCCCCAGTATCCGTATCCAACCTGTACTACTTTCATTATATATTCATGTTCCTTTCCATAACAAAACACCATATCCGGTGTCGGTTGATAATTTATGTCATACACATTTCAGCACATACTACTGATACAGTGTAGCGCACTTTACTGTTTTTTGCAAGGCAATATTTTGGCCATTATTCCTTTTTCGGCAGTTTGCAGCATTATGGATATCGGAATGATAACCGCAACGCAAACAAAGAAAATAATGTATGACTTTACCACTGTCACACTTTCAAGATCAAATGCACTCTGAATATATTGTATTGCAACATGATGAACGAGGAATATCGCATAGGAATACTTCGACAGAAATGCACATACTTTTTTTACCGGTGAATATTCGGTATAATATGACAGAAATACAAGCAGCACAAAAAATGCTATTCCAACATAAGTTGTCTGTATTGATGAATTGAAATCAGGCCTCACGATAGCGTTGGCACAAAGTACCGCCAATGCAAAAAGAGCGATCGGAAATTTAATCCTGAATCTGTGTTTTACGAGTGTCATTCCAAAACATAATTCCGGAAGTCTTATAAGAATACATTTTGACATGGACATTTCGAGATCATAAAAATATACCGTAATACAGTACAATATTATTATGGCGATCCATGTGATAACCTCATTCTTTTTCAGGCAAACCTTAAGCAAAGGAAATATTACATAGAATATTACTATGAAACCGAGAAACCATTCTCCAAGCACATAGAATCCGGAACCGTATTCCGAAAAATATCCGTCCATTCCTGTTACGGTAAGTAATATCCTCCACTTTGGAATATCAAAGCCAAAACTCTTCCATACTCCAAGCGCGGGAAGCACGGCAACAATATATGCCATCCAGAACATCGGATATATTGCAAGGAATCTTTTCTTGTAAAATTTTACCAATTCTAGTTTTTCTTCATATACATACATAAGAGCAGCGCCGGATATAATAAGAAACATTGATACGCCGAGATCTCCTATATATATTCCGAAAGGAAATTCCGTTATTACGCATTTATCATATTGAGGTACATCAACTCCAAACACAAACCATGCATTAAAATGTGTGAGAAGTATGAGTATCACAGCTATCGCTCTCACAAAATCAAGATAAAACAATCTTTCTCTCATGTATATCAATTCCTTCCTTTTTCATAGAACAAAGAGTTTCGCTCTGCGGTTTATTATGAACCGTTACGAAGTTTTGATACTTTGCCTCTGATAGTTTTGTCATATTTTTGCTTTAATATCGAATATTCATTCTTCAACTCTTCCTGTTTTATGAGAGCTTCTTTTGCTACTCTGTCAAGTTCGTTTCTTACATCTTCAAGTATTACCGTCTTATCGAAAACCTGTCTGTTAAGATCGTCTATCACTCCCTGAAGCCTGTCACATTCACATTTATTAACAATAGCTTCATGACTCACATTGTCAACGGTATCAGTGTTCTTGAGACATATCGCTTTCATAAGCGCATAGCCGTCTTCTTTTCCGTCTGATATTACATAATCATAAAATGAACGGTAAGCACCTTCAAGAATATTCATATCAGTGTTCACACCAATATATTCAAGTGCATTTGAAAGGGGATATATTTTTTCATACTCCGGATAATGCTCATAGAGATTCTGTATACAATGGTACAGTACGTAATCAACAGGCACATTAAAATCAAACACCCATTCATAATCGATGTTCACGATCCTGTCATCAACGAACAATATATTACCGGCTATCATATCGTAATTGCAATATTTAAGAGCAGGTTTACCGGTCATTTTTTCTCCGTCACCGAACACTTCCGCAAACTTTTCTCCCGGGGAAAATTCAGTCACATTATCTTTTCCGAGCATAAGTTTTTTATGCAGATCAAGGAGCTTTTCGAATTCTTTAATATCATTATCATTCAATGCTTCACAGTATTTTTTTTCGAGAGTGGTACCGTTTACGTATGTGAATTCAACTTTACCTTCGGTATTCTTAGCATCACATATTTCACAGTCATAATATCTTCTTAACAAGCCGGCATTTTTAATAATATTTTCTATATGTTCTTTTCCTTCCGGGAATATGGGTTCTTTCCATACTCTTAAGTTTTCACCGTCTTTTACGATAACCGTTTTGATACAGAATTCTTTTCTTCTTTCATCGCTGAATTTTACAAATTGAAGCTCCACTTTAATGTCTCCTTTTTTTATCATCATATGATATCCACAGGCTTATTATAATGTCCTCACATTCAGGGAACAACTGCCTCTATCAAAAATGAATTGGCGAATATGCTTATCTCTTCCGTTCCCTTAAGACTCTGAAATGCCTTTACCTGATTGAATCCCACAACCACATCTGCATCGTAGTTGGACTTTTCCGCATATTCAACTGTCATATTGTGAATAGTATCTTCATTGTATATTACAGTAGGAAGTTTATAATCCGGGAAAGGATAATAAAATACCGTATTGTCAAATCCGCTTTCCGCAAGCATATTTTTAAGTTGCGATTTTGTAAAGGTTCTTACTTTATCATCTTTATCATAACCCTCTATTCCGCTGAACGGAACACCCGTATGATCTTCATGATAACCGGCAAAATATTTCATTCCGAGCCTGTTTTCTATCGCAATATATATTCTTCCTCCGGGTTTCAAACAACCGTATATTTTTTTAAGTAATTCCATATACGGTTCCTTTGAATCGATATAATAATATGCATATTCAAATACGCCTATAAGGGTCACCACATCATATTTTTTTTCGATTGGAATATCCTGAAAATTACCTACAAATATTTTAATATTATCCATGTTCTGATGCCTGACAGCATTAATTGTCGAACGCCTCTTTGAAAGCTCGATACAATCCACAAAACGCGCTTTTGCAGCCACAGCTCCGGTAACAGCACCCATACCCGCACCGATCTCAAGAACTTCATCATCCTTATTGATCCTCATAGGTTCCGTAATATTCTCTCTCTGTCTGCTCAGATGATATAATACAGCCCAGTTGGAATATTCCTTATGACTGAATTCATAATTTCCTTCTTTTACGATCTTAAGAATACGTTCTTCAATCTCATCTCCGTCGCTGTAAGTGTCAACTCCGGAATAATAAGTCAGATCCAAAGTGACATTTCCGATTTTTTCAGTTTTATAATAAGTATCATTCTCCGGAAAATTACCCATCTTATTCCCAACCTCTCATTTTCATGTATCGTCTTCTAAGTTTTGTATATAATTTTTGAGGGAATATCTTTCGCAATACTGTTACGATCGCTACTTTTATCTTCTCCCTTAAGCTTGCAACGTGCGGATATCTTATTATATTGTCATTCATAATATTATCCACAACAACTTTATGATAATTAGGGCCGTACTTTTCGAATACAACCTTATTCAGTTCTCTCATCATATAATCATAATTGGTTGTTTCTATTGCAGCGTAATCATTATTATAACTTACACCGGAATAATATCCTGCATATTGCACCTGATATATCAATGACATCAGGAATATCTCTTTTGCCGGTGTTCCGCTTTCGCTTTCTGTTGATATTTTCACATTCGTCAAAGCATCACTTCTTGCAAAAAAGCTTCCACCGAAAGGAGCCTGTGGAGGTTCTGTCTTCTTACAGCTTATTCCCGGAGCAGTTTCGTTAATGAATCTTTGAGCTTCATCATACATTCCCATCCATCCGTCATCCATCTTTTCGAACAATGAACCGTGATAAGGAACAGGAGGAACAAGCATTCCCAGCCTGTCATTTGTCTCAAATGTATCGAAGATATTGTATATCACATTCCGGTTGCCAAGGAGATTCTCGAAGTCGCGGTACTGCCATGAATCATAATTACTGTACGGCTTTTCAATCTCAACATCTGCCATCACAAGCATTCCGACAAGATCGTATTCCGACGCCTTTTCCTGAACTGCTTTGTAAGCATTCAGATAATTACTGTCATTTATCTGTATATTATTGTGTACACGTTGTACGCAATGTACGCTTTGTTCACAAGTTCCTATAAAATATAAGTCTGTCTCATCAGGAACTGCATTAATGTGATCTATATATCTCTCAAAATGCTTTGTACTTTCAACATATATGAATACAGCTGTCTTATATTTCGTCGAATCAACGTATCTGACATCAGCGGGATGCATATAATTAAGCTGCATCGCTTTAGATATCTCTGTCATATTCTCAAGTCTTGTAAGATTATCCCATGCAAGCTTAAGATCATAATCAAGATTATCCCTGATATATTCATAAGCTTCAACTGAAGATTCACCGCATGTGTTAAGAAGGAAGTCATGATAATCCGTAAAGAATGATCTTCTTTTAATGATCGGACATCTCTGCTTTGCGATCATATCTTTAATGCTGAACATGATCGGACAGTAATTGTAACCTTCATATTCGGATGAATCAACATACGTGTCCCATTTGTATCCAAGGTCTTCGAATATTTTTGTAAAGACCGTCTCGTATTCACAGATCGATTCAATATAAGAAGTGGGATTCTTCAGGTTGGTTATAAAATTCCTGTAATCTTCCGTCTTAATAAAATCACTTCTCATTACCATGAAATGAGACTGAATATGCTCCGGCATATATCCGTATCTGTTGACTCCGTATGGATCCGGATCAACTTTGTAATGTCTCGTGATGCCCCAGAAGTCAAGATCCATATCATCCATCTTGTCAAACATCTCACTGAAAGGATACAATGGTCCGAAATATGTATAATTGAATAATATAGTTTCATCATATTCCGCAAGCTTATCAAGACCTATATGAAATATTCCTGCACGATATCCTCCGACATCAAATCCTTCATTTTCTTTTTCCATTACCTCATCGGCAACATTCTCAAGTTTTTTCTTCGATGAGACTTCAAGTTGTCCGTTCACGACAACAAGAAGATATTTTAAATGCGGACGTATCCCGTTAAGCAGGTATATTACATAGTCATCAACGATTCCCTGCCTGTCATAATATAAAAATATTCCGCATCTGTTTTCTTTTCCTTTGGTTATAATCATAATCTGTTTCCCTTATCTAATACATTTGTATATTCGATCATAATGCTCTTGTTCTTTCAAGAAGCTCATTAAAACTGCAATTACCGGTTTTACTCTTAAGTGCCTGTATCAATTTATCATTGATGAACTTCCAGTTAGTCATCTCTATCCTCGCATAAGTATCTGTCATAAGCCAGCCTGAATAATATCCTTCATATTGTACACAGAAAGGATAAAGTCTTTCAAGCGCATGAAGCACTGTGGCATCGGTTTCTATCGGTTCAGGCGGAAATTCGGAATATTCCCAGTCATGGTCAAATAATGTCTTCAAAGCTTTAGTTCTGAACCAGAACATCGATCCGAGCGGTGCGACCGGTTCTTTATCATTATTGATATCAACATTTATTCCAAGACTGTCCGCAAGTTCTTTTGTTACCTTGAAATTATCTCCCCATTCTCCTTTTCCGGTAGTGGGATAATAAGGCGCGTGATTAGGTATTGGCGGGGCAAGCATTCCAAGCCTTGGATTATTTATAAATGTATTGATAACGTTTTTTATAAATGTCGGATTTTTCAAGGTATTTTCAAAACATTTATATCCCCATGAAGCTCCTACCGACATAGGCATTACCTGATATACTTTTTTATCATGAACTTTGCATATGATGTCATAATCATCAATTATATCTTTACAGCCTACAAGAAACGGAGCAACATCTCTTCCGATATTACCAACTATTCTGTAATCAATATTTTTTCTGTCAAGTTTTTCGAATTCTTTTTTAACTATGGCCAGTTTTTCTTCATTCGGTACGGTAACGAATATATCGGAATCACAAGGCATATTGTCGGCATATTTCGCACAAAATCCCGCAAGTTCATCATAATATACATGAACTATAAGCGCAGTTTTCGGTTTTTTTACATCTGCTTCTTTTTCAGTCATTATCTCTTTTCTTGAAGATAATATATAATTGGATTGAAGACGTTTTTTCAGGTCTGCCTGATTATTCTGTCGAAGCAACGCCTCCCATATCAGATCCGCATCATAATCCGTATGCTTATCAATATATTCATATACTTCTTTCACGGCTTCGCCGCCGCTTCTTGACAGAGCCTCTCCGTAATCATGAAAGAACGATCTTTTTTTCATAACGGGACAACGTTTTTTTTCTATCATATACTTCGGATAATCCCTGAGCGGATCATAAGTATAACCTTCAAGTTCTTCCGACTGTGCATATGCTCTCCATTTGTAACCTTTATCGGAGAATTTTTTGGTGAATACCGTTTCAAAATACCCTATAGCTTCATTGTAACCGGTAATCTTTGGCAGATTATTCCAATAATTAACAAAATCTTCAGAGCAACACAGCGATCTTCTGAATACCATGAAAAATGACTGGATATGTTTTGGAATATAACCGTATTCTATCGTTCCGAAAGGATCAAAAGGCACTTCATGAAATGTGGTCATTCCCCAAAAATCCACATCCTGCCTGTTCATTTCATCAAACATTTCTTCAAATGGGTATATCGGTCCGAACATTGTCGAATTGGTAAGAAGCACTTCATCATATTCCGTTAATTTTTCAAAAGAAACATGTTCGAGACCGTACTTATAAGCCGTTATATCATAACCTTCATTGGGTCTTTGTAAAACCTCGTCCGTTATGGAACGAAATGCTTCCATTCCCTCAGAACCGATGTCACCGTTACATACAACGACTATACGATTAACACACTTTTTTAATCCTATAAGAAAAGTTGTTATATATCTGTCAACAATGCCATCCCTGTCATAATATACAAAGATGGCACATCTGTTTTTTTGTTCCTTATCAATTACCATTACTCTCTCCTTTTTCAACCTTCACGACTGATTCCATATCATAAAATCCTACGGTATTCTTGTCTGATATGACATTGATATCGCACACATCATACAGTCTGTGATATACCACAAATCGGCTGTCATTAAAACCTACACAACCAAGAGCAAGCACATAATTTCTTCCCTGAAGATTCATCCTCTGTTTGAAACTTATGATCCTCACTTCACCCTCTTCCACGGTACCTGTGGATATATTTTCATACATCGTATTGGTTCCGGTAACTTCGGTTCCCTGAAGATCTTTTATCGTAAATGCAAATATCGGCTCTTCTATCTTCTGATGGAACAGCACTTTGAATTTGATCTCAAAATTGGTCCCTTTTTCAATATTGGAAGTAACCCTGCCTTTATTATCAACTATCGCAAAATCTATGATCTCGGCTTTTTTTTCACCGTAATCAAGTCTCTCCGGATTGACTACAAGATCTTTTTTCCAATCGGATTCTCCGGTGATCATTTCTTCGGCTTTTTCTTTTTCGACGTCAAGCTTCTGTTCTTCATTTACAAGTATCTGCTTATATTCGTCAACGATCTGCTTTGGTAGTCCTTCGGATATTTTTACACCCTGATTGATGAGCACAACTCTGTCACAGTACTTGCTTATGCTTCCGAGATCATGGCTCACGAACAGGATAGTCTTGCCTAACTTCTTGAATTCTTCAAACTTATGATAACATTTTACCTGGAAAAATACATCTCCCACAGATAATGCTTCATCAACTATAAGTATCTCCGGATCGATATTGATCGCAACCGCGAATGCGAGTCTTACGAACATACCGCTTGAATAAGTCTTGACAGGCTGATACACAAAATCACCTATATCGGCGAATTGAAGAATACTATCGATCCTTCCGTCTATCTCTTCTTTCGAAAAGCCCATCATTGTTCCGTTAAGATATATATTCTCAATGCCTGTGTATTCCATATTGAATCCGGCTCCGAGCTCAAGCAGTGCCGATATTCTTCCGTCAACCATAAGCTCTCCGGCCGTCGGCTGAAGCACTCCTGTAATGATCTTGAGAATTGTAGATTTTCCCGAACCGTTGGTTCCGATGATCCCTACCGTCTCACCTTTTTTTACGTTAAAACTCACGTTGTTAAGCGCATAATGCTCCCTGTAGCACTGCTTTTTCGTAAGTCCTAACGCCTCTTTGAATCTGTCACTCTTTCTGTCATAGAGCTTATACATCTTGCTTATATTTTTAACTTCAATAGCATTCTCTGCCATGTTACTTCCCTTCTTATACTATCTGACTCAACTCAATAATTTTATATCATCTCATGTATATTTTCTTTACAGCACATCCGCAAAATGAACTTTAAGTTTATTAAATGTCCTTAATCCGAATATGAATAACAATGTCGTAAGTATCCAGAAATAACTTGTAAGATATAATTTATCAAAAAACCATACCTTGGATATTATCGAATCCCTGTAACCGTATACAATATAATACATCGGATTAAGCTTGAATATATACCTGACCCAGCTGACACTTTTAGGTATTCTGTCAAGCTGCCACATGATCGGAGTTAGCCATATTCCTATCTCTAAGATCACGCTTATTATCTGCATGGTATCTTTGAAGAACAACACAACTGCACTCGTAAAATATATAAGTGCAAGCAGGAATACAACCATACAAAACATATAATAAAATATCTGCAGCATATAAATATGCGGTGCATTTCCGTAACAGCAATAAACGATGATCGGAAGCATTGTAAAAAACAGATGAACAAATAATGCTGATAAAACTTTTACAAGCGGCAGTGTGCTTATCTTGAATACGATCTTTTTAACAAGATACTGATATTCTATCATCGCTGCCGTTCCGCTTCCAAGCACGTCCGAAAAATAAAACCACGGTACAAGACCGGTAAGAAGCCATAATACGAAAGGACAGCCGTCAACCGGGTTGCTTCCGAGTCCCACTTCGAATACGAACCAGTATACAAGTACCGTAATTATCGGACGTATAAAAGCCCATATTCTTCCGAGAAATGATCCGACGAACTTTGTCTTAAAATCATTCTTTGCAAGATTGAAGATCATGGATCTGAGTCCGATCATTTCTCTAAGTGAATTATATATATTATCATATTTTATGATAACACCTATAACTAATGCATCAAGCGCTGCGCATATCAAAGACTTAACAATTATTCCCGGGATATCACCTTCGTTTTCCGTCAGATGCTGCCCTTCAAGGATAATAAGAACGTTAAGTGCAAGCGCAACAATGATCATAAATGCACATAACAGCTTTTTTTTCATTACAAGCCTCCGTAATTTAATGAAATATATTTCATTTTGTTTCCGATCGCCACAGCATATTTTACTTCTTTTTCATACTGATGATCCGTAGCAAACTGGAACCCTGTCATATATAATTTTTTTTCATGTATCATACTTCCCACATCGGGTCTGTATAATGATAATGTATCATATTCATGGACATTTTCTTCATCAATTATCACAAGAAATCTTACCTTGCGGATATTATTAAAATGTCCTTTATCAACATAAGCCCAGCCGTTTACCGAAAGACCGCTTCCTGCAACAATATTATCTATCTTATATCTTATATTATCATCAATCCTGTAATCTTTAAGTTTCCTTGTTTTTCGTGAAGAAACGTAACTTCCTATATTGTCAAAATTACAGGAAAAATCAAGGCAGTTCTGGGCAAGATTCTCATTATAAAAAGGATCCATATGTCTTCCGGGTGCAAACTGAGGATGAAGCCTATACAGCCTGTCCCTTTCAACCATGAGTCTCTTTATTTTATTTTCATCAACTATGTCATAACCTCTGCTGTAGGATTCATAATGATACAACACCGCATCATTTCTTACAACATTGTAGTAACCTTTTTCCACCAGTCTCATGCAAAGCTCCACATCATTATACGATATGGTCATATCCTCGTTGAAACCGCCGACCTCAAAAAATTTCTCTTTTGAGATCATCATGCAGGCCGCAGTCACCGCAAGATAATTAAATTCAAACAGATTCCTTGCAAATGCACAAACGTCTTCATTTGAATAACCGCATAACGCATGAGAAGGACCGCTTGCAATATTGATCACGCCGGTATGCTGTATAATATTACTGTCAGGATATAACAGCTTGGCACCTACCGCACCTGCATATGAAAGCTTTGCATGTCCGAGCATACGTTCAAGCCATTCTCCTTCGATCACTTCTGTATCGTCATTAAGGAACAGAAAAAAACTGCCACCTGCAGCTTTTGCTCCTATATTGCACATCCTCGAAAAATTAAATTCCATCTTCTCATATATATAATTGAAACCATATTTTCCCGAATGTGATTCATATATTTTTTTATTATCGGAATTACTTCCGTTATCTACAACTGTTATCTCATAGTTTTCAAAGGCTGTCTTTTCCCTGATGCTTTTAATACATCTTTCAAGGACATCCGGATTATCTTTTGAAGGAATTATTATTGATACAATATCATCTATACCCGGAATATAATTCACCCGGTATCCGCCAAGTTCTTCTATATATTCAAGTTTTGCATCAATATCCCTTCTCTTCAATGCTTCTTCCTTGGCATCCTTGGTTGCTTTAAGAATGTAAGGTTTCTTTGATGCATCCACTGATGTGGAACCTGAATCTGTCCTCCAATGGTACAATACTTTCGGGATGTGATATATATGTGACTTATGTATCGATTCAGTAAACCTGAGCACAAGATCGTAGTCCTGAGCTCCTTCCAAGCCGTCCCTGAAGCCTCCGAGAGATCTTACGATCTTTGTTCTGTATACAGACATGTGACAGGTATACATATATGACATAAGCGTATCCGGTGACCAGTCTGTCTTAAAATGAGGCGTATTCCTTCGTCCGCTTCTTCCGTCGATCTTATCTTCATCCGTATATATGAAATCAATGTCCTTATTTGAATTAAGCACTTTTACAACTTCATACAGCGCATTCGGAGCAAGTGTATCATCACAGTCAAGAAGAGCGATATATTCGCCCTTCGCCATCTCAAGTGCCGTATTGGTTGCCTTTGATATATGCCCGTTTTCCGTTCTGAAGATAATGTCCGTTCTGCCAGATATCCTTTTATCTTTCCTATATTCCTCAAGCACATCCCGTACTTCAGGCATAGTCGAACAGTCATCTGCGATACAAAGCTGCCAGTTATCATATTCCTGCGCTATAACCGACTCAATACATTCCTTAAGAATATCTCTTTTCGTATTGTATACCGGTATAAGTATCGAGATCACGGGTCTGTATTCAAATTGTTCATTAGTCTTTTTTCTTAGAAGAGCTTCTTCCTTTTCCTTCTCTGTTATCCATTTTTCATAATATCCGCTGCCTCTTAATCGTTCCCTGATCTTGTAGAGACAGATCATAATCCCTTCATTCTTAAGGATATTGAAACCTCTTGTAACAAAATGAGGAAGAATATGTGAATTATTACTCAAGTGAAGCCTCCCGGTTCAGTTATCCGTTTTCTTCAAGTTCCTTCAGATACCTGGTAAGAGCATCTTTCCAGCCAGGCAATCTCGCAAAACCGTTCTCATCAAGCTTCTTCTTTGACAATCTTGAATTCGCCGGTCTCGGAGCCTTTGCGCCGTATTCTTCGGTAGTAACATGTTTTACTTTTGTATCATATCCTGCCTGTCTGTATATCTCTTCGGTGAATTCGGCCCAGGAACATATATCTTCATTGGTTC
Organism: Lachnospiraceae bacterium V9D3004; assembly: GCA_000621985.1. GTDB lineage: Bacteria > Bacillota > Clostridia > Lachnospirales > Lachnospiraceae > V9D3004. The sequence continues at coordinate 286,775 of JHWW01000002.1, read as the reverse complement.
CGTGATATATTCCATACTTATCCGTAACGATCATATCACATATGAGTCTCGCAAGGTCAACAGTGTACGTAGGCGAACCGATCTGATCACATACAACACTTACTTCGTCGCGCTCTTTTCCGACTCTTAACATTGTCTTGATAAAATTATTACCGTTAATTCCAAATACCCATGAAGTACGGATTATAAAATATTTATCAAGTACCGAAGTAACAGCCTTCTCGCCGTTAAGTTTTGATCTGCCATACTGACCTAACGGTCCGGTCTCATCATCTGTCTCATAGAATCTGTCGCCGGTACCCGGGAATACATAATCCGTGCTTATATACAACATCTTGCAATCAAGTTCTTTGCATACCTTAGCAATATTGGATGGTCCGTCAACATTTACGGCATTACATATATCTATATTATCTTCTGCTTTATCAACAGCCGTATATGCAGAGCAATGAACCACAACATCCGGATCATAACCGGCAATATAATCATGAGTCATATTATAGTTAGTTATATCAAACTCTTCGATGTCAGCGCCGGTATTGTCTATGCCTCGTCTGTTCAGTTCTTTTACAACATCATAGCCCAGCTGCCCTTTCACACCGGTTACAAGTACTTTCATATGATTCACCTTCCCGAATACATTTTCTCATAATAATTCTGATATTCACCGCTGATGATCTTCTCCCACCATGGCTTATTGTTCAGATACCAGTCTATAGTCCTCTTAATTCCTTCATCAAACTTGGTCTCAGGCTCCCATCCGAGTTCATTATGGATCTTGGTAGGATCGATCGCATATCTCATATCATGACCCGGTCTGTCAGTAACATACTGAATCAGATCGCGGCTCTTTCCGAGTGCATCGATTATCGTCTCAACAACCTGAAGATTGGTTCTCTCATTATGTCCGCCGATATTATATACTTCACCGACTTTTCCGTCATGTATTATGAGGTCGATCGCATGGCAGTGATCTTCAACGTACAGCCAGTCACGTACGTTCTCGCCCTTGCCGTATACGGGAAGCGGCTTGTCATTCAGACAATTGGCTATCATAAGCGGAATTAGTTTCTCCGGGAAATGATACGGTCCGTAATTGTTCGAACATCTTGATATTGTTACCGGAATCTTAAATGTTCTGTGGTATGCAAGCACAAGCAGATCTGCCGATGCTTTTGATGCCGAATAAGGACTTGATGTATGAAGCGGTGTGGTTTCCGTAAAGAACAGATCAGGTCTGTCAAGCGGAAGATCTCCGTATACTTCATCGGTAGATACCTGATGATATCTCTTGATACCGTATTCTCTGCAGGCATCAAGAAGAACTCCGGTTCCTATTATATTCGTCTGAAGGAATATACCCGGATCACTTATCGAACGATCCACATGACTTTCTGCCGCAAAATTAACTATGATATCCGGTTTTTCTTCTTCGAATAATTTATATACGAATTCCCTGTCAGCAATATCACCCTTTACGAATTTGAATTTCGGGTTGTCCATTACAGGCTCAAGTGTTTCAAGGTTACCTGCATAGGTTAATTTGTCGAGGCATATTATGTCATATTCGGGATATTTTTTTATCATGTAATGTACAAAATTACCTCCGATGAATCCGGCTCCTCCGGTTACGATTATCTTCATTATATTTCCTCCGTTATATTAAAAATTCATATAAGCTGTGTCATTCTCAACATCTGCAAGTTTCGGTGCCTTTGCATCCTTTTCGGAAAGGATCGGATTATCTATTCCCCAGTCGATCCCGATATCCGGATCATTCCAGATAATATTACGGTCAGCAGTCGGCGCATAATAATTATCTTCTCTGTATACGAATTCCACTTCATCGGTAAGAGTAAGGAATCCGTGTCCGCATCCTCTCGGAATAAGAAGCTGGTTAAAATTATCCGGTGTAAGCTCGACTGCAACCCATTTTTTGTAGGTAGGCGAGTTCTTCCTAAGATCGACCGCAACATCAAGCACAGCCCCCTTAACACATCTTACAAGCTTGGCCTGTGCATCGTCTCCGTATTGAAAATGTATTCCTCTTATAGTTCCTTTGACAGAAGAAAATGACTGGTTATCCTGTACAAAGTCGTAGAATAATCCTGCATCTTCCATTCTCTTTTTGGACCAGCTCTCCATGAACCATCCTCTGTTATCACCAAATACCTGCGGTTTTAAAATCTTAACGTCCGCTATCGCTGTATCAATTATCTCCATAATTCCCCTCCGTATAATTTATATAACATCACATTTCCTTTATGACATTTTTTACATTATATATTTTTAGTAAATATATTTTCCGTCTGCAACATTCTTAAGATGAGCTCCATATGCCGACTTACCGTACATTTTTGCGGAGTCAAGAAGCTTCTCCTTGTCTATCCATCCGTTAACATACGCGATCTCCTCAACGGCAGATACTTTGATACCCTGTCTGTTCTCCACAACTTTAACGAATTCGGCAGCTTCTGAAAGAGCATCTATCGTTCCGGTATCAAGCCATGCATATCCTCTTCCGAGTGTAACAACATTAAGCGTTCCCTCTTCAAGATACATACGGTTCAGATCCGTTATCTCCAACTCGCCTCTTGCCGACGGTTTAACTTTCTTTGCGAATTCACATACTCTGTTATCATAAAAATACAGTCCGGTTACACAATAATTGGACTTTGGATTGGCAGGCTTTTCTTCAATCGATATTGCCCTGCCGTCTTTATCGAATTCAACTATACCGAATCTCTCGGGATCATCTACGTAATAACCGAATACCGTAGCTCCGTTCTCTCTTGCGGCAGCTTCCCTGAGATGTTTTTTAAGGCCGTTGCCATAGAAAATATTGTCACCGAGTATCATCGCACATGAATCACCGTCAATGAATTCTTCACCGATCAAAAATGCCTGTGCAAGTCCGTCAGGTGAAGGCTGTTCCTTATAACTTAAGTTGATCCCGTACTTCGATCCGTCACCCAAAAGTCTTTCAAAAGCCGGAAGATCAGTGGGCGTGGATATAATAAGAATGTCCCTTATACCTGCCAACATAAGTGTTGATAAAGGATAATATATCATTGGTTTATCATACACCGGAAGCAACTGTTTGGATGTAACCATCGTCAAAGGATACAATCTGGTCCCGGAACCTCCGGCAAGTACAATTCCTTTCAAATAAAACACTCCTTTCGATCAAATGAATTGCAAAACTGCAATATACAATCTGTTTTCAAGTACACAATTAGAATTATGATACCACATTTCGGACAGATTTACAAGAGGACGTTAAAGTATGACAACAACAGGCAAGTTTTACATTATGAATACACATCTAAATGTGGTTCATAAGGAACAGTAATTTGAATATCATATTATCGGTAAAACGCTGTCTGTATATCTTATTACTGAATATACAGCGTATCCTGCATTTCATATCCTTCTTGTAACCGATCATCATTTCGAGGATCTCCTTATCTTCTCCGGTTAATTTATCACCGTGAAGCTTTTCAAAAGAACACATCTGTCTGTATAATTTGTTCTTATTCCCCGAAAATCTTTTGAATCTTTCTTTGAATTCATCGATATAATTGGTCCTTGTTCCCATAGTATTATTCCCATGCTGTCTGTAATACATCCTCGGTTTGGGATCATAATAAAATTCACCCATAGACGTCGAAAGCATGTACAGCCACCAGTCATGCATTACCGTGTAATCCGGTTCAGCAAGTGCGGCTTCAAGAAGCTTTTTGTTGATAACACAAGTACATCCGGTTGCGATATTCTCTACGATCGAATTACCGAAACCGGGTTTCATCTTCACTTCCCTCATGCTGCTTATAAGCACATTGTCATCAGCATCTATAAGTGTCTGAGCCGAGCAATACATGCATGGTTTTTTCAGATTCATGCGGGATAATCTTTTTACTGCAGCTTCGATCTTTTTTTCAAACCATATATCATCCTGATCGGCCATGGCATACATATCGGCTTCTTTATCAGCCATCCTGAATAACTTAAAAAAACTATGGATGACTCCGACATTTTTTCCTTCCACATGTGAAATATTGTTATATTTTTTTTCGTATTCTTTTATTATATCAAGAGTTGAATCCGTTGATCCGTCATCCCTTATAAGCAATTGCACCGGATAACTCTGCATAACGATACTGTCAAGCTGTTTTCTTATAAAACGTTCACCGTTATAAGTAGACATAAGTATCTGAACCTTATATTTACTCATTATCACGCCTCCGATTTTTACATTCGGGCAGCAAGATCATCATTGCTGCCCAGAAAGAGAAATGTATATTTTTTTCATCTTCTTATTTACGGAATCTATGTCATATTTTTTGACATGTTTTCTGTTATATTCACCCATCCTGATACACTCTTCTTCGTTGTCAAGAAGCAATGACAATCCTTCGGTATATCCTCTTGTATCCCATGGGTCATACATATATCCTCCCTGACCGTTCTTAATTAAATCTTTGTTTCCCCTGATCTTTGAACATAGTGCGGGAAGCCCGGTAGCCATAGCCTGCATCAACGCAACGGGAAGTCCTTCCTGTTTTGAAGTGAATATGAATACATCTGACATCTTGAATATTTCGATTATATCATTACGGAATCCCGCAAAATATATTTTGTCTTCCGCATTATGATCCTTAACATATTTTTTCAACATATTCTCTTCTGCGCCAATTCCGCAAAGAAGCAGTATCGCATCTTCCCTGTCAGCCTGTATGAATGCCCTGATGGCCGTCAGACAGTTTTTCCTTTCGCTCAATTCGCATACCGACAGAACTATTTTTTTATCCGAAGGAATACCAAGCTCCTTACATTTTTCCTCTTTATCAGCATATACCCTGTCAATCTCATCTATATCAAGACCGACACCGTGAACGAATTCCACTCTTGAATGAAATTCTTTTGATGCTCTTTTATAATCTTCTTTGTTAAGAGTCACAAGACAATCGGTAAATCTCGAAAAGAATCTCTCGATCGTATAAAATATGACCCAGTTTTTGATCGGAGCGCCTTTCCAAAAATGAAAACCATGTGCATAATACAGAACTTTCGTTCCGTTTTTTCTGAATCCGCTTGCTGCCAGTCTGCAAAGCACACCGCCTATGGGAGACTGACAGTGAACTATATCATATTGTTTATTTTTCATGTCTCTTACAAGCTTAACATATGTTACGATCATTCCCTTAATATCATACATTGATCTCGGAACCGGAACATTAATAACGTCATAGCCTTTTTTCTTAAGTTCATGCATGAATCTCTTTGCCTGTTTGTGTGTATATACACTTCCTTCCGAAAAATTGCATGCGATCGTCACTTCATATCCGAGTTCTTCAAGTGCGGCAATATTTTCTCTGTTGAACAGGTCAACCATTGAAGCAACCGATGCAAACATTAATGCTCTTTTTTTCTTCACTCTATTCACTCCCTCTTAATTATGACTTCATGGGGCAAACAAGGTGCAAAGTGTCTCGTTTGCCCCAATATAACATATTATTTAAAATCCCAATATAAGCAGTTCAATACCCGTCTGTGGGGCTATAAGTCCTCTCTTGATATGCTCTTCGGTTCTTACGCATTCAGACACGATCTGAAGAAGACGTACCCTGCTGTAGGCACTGGCCTGAGATCTGTATTTTCTCACAGCAAATTGCGGGACTCCTATAATTGATGCAATATGATCATCTCTCTCGCTTTGAAGATCCTTGATCTGTAACAATATATTATAATGTCTAGTAAGTAACGCCATGATCGACATTGGACTTTCTTTTAATGCAAGAAGATCCTTGTATAACTCTAAAGCTTTACCGTTATTTCCCGATACGATATAATCCATCATGATAAATATCCGCCTTGAAAGTGTTGTTGTCGTAATGGCTTCAATCTCATCAATATCGATCTTTTTTTCTTCTCCGGCATATGCAATAAGCTTCTCCATCTCACCCGTAAGCTGCTGCATGTCAACTCCGACTTTTGCTATCAGTAGTTTGGCGGCACGAGCCGTTATAAGACAATCGCCCCTTTTAAGATAACTTGCAACCCATGTGAGAAGTTCCGAATCATTTTTATGAGACAACTCGGCTACAGTACCGTTCTTTTTGATGTATTTATACAATGAATTCCTCTTATCAACCGCCTGCTCAACCATGATTATCTTCGTGGAGGCAGGTATGTCTGCAAGCCTTCCCGCAAGATCCGAAGACTTCTTACATAATCCCGAATTACATACGACGATCAGCATCGTATCCGCAAAAAAAGGCAACATCTGTGCCTGATTTACAATAATATCTTCTGTAGCATTATCACCTTCATAGTAATGATAATTAACATTACCTTCCGGAGAATCCTTAAGTATCCCTTTAACAAGCTTGTCTCTGTAATATCTGATCAGATAACTTTCTTCTCCGAACAATAGATATATATTGGAAAAACTTCCTTCTTTTAACTGTTTATTCAGATTCTGCATAAAAACCCCTTGCTAAATTAAAACAATTATTGTATAATCTCACTGTTAATGGAGAGTTATCGAAGTGGTCATAACGAGCTGCACTCGAAATGCAGTTGTCCGTTCCGGGCACGTGGGTTCGAATCCCACACTCTCCGTTTTTTTATGCCTTTCTAATTATCCCATCATTTGCAAGTGTATCAAAGAATTCCTCAAAATGAACCGGTTTGGCAAATATACCGTCCACACCCGAATTAAATGCTTCCGTACAATCCTCTGTTGCCGTGTTGGCCGTGACCGCGTATATTGGGATATGAACGTTTTTATCTTTTTCTATGGCTCTGATCTGTCTTGTTGCTTCAAAACCATCCATAACAGGCATCTGAAGGTCCATAAATATAACTCCGATCCTGTCTAAGCCGATCTTTTCAACCTTATCAACAGCTTCCTGCCCGTTCTTGGCGATTATCACCGCAGAACCGTTTCTCCTTAATGCTCTGGACAGAATCCTGACATTCACCTCATTATCTTCCACAACCAATGAAAGTATTCCTTTCATACTCATGGATTCATCCTCTTTTTTCTCAACGACATCCTCTTTCGTCTGTCTGACGATCCTATCTCCGCGTTCAAATGAAAATCTGAGGCTGAATCTCGTTCCTTTACCGGGAACACTCTCTACATCAACATCGGCATTCATTGCGTCAAGCAGTCTCTTCACTATTGCAAGACTCAATCCTGAACCGAAATTACCGCTCTCGGTACTTGTTATCTCTTTCTCAAAAGGTTCGAACATATGCTCCACGTAATCCGGACTCATGCCTTTTCCTTCATCTACAACGTCAATAACATATTGAATAAAACCATTATCGAGTTCGCTGAAACTAACTTCAATAATAGCCTTTTTCCCGGATTCCATATATGTACTGGCATTACTGATTATCTTGATCAGCACCTGATCGATCCTTAAAATGTCGGCCATAACATAGCATTCTTCAGTTCCGCTGTATCTTACCTGAAGCACCTGTTCTTTCTCTTCAAACTGCGGGCGCATCATTGCCGCAACCGCATTGATCTCATTTTCAAATATAACCGGTTTTGTTTCTATGTCCACACTGTCATTATTGAGATCGTTCATCTCAATTATATTATTGATCAGCGCCATAAGATGCTGTGCCGAAGTAAGAACGATATCTAATGCATTTATAGCCTGCTCTCTGTTTTCTATCTCTTCTTTTGCAATATTACTCATTCCGATTATCGCATTCATCGGAGTTCTTATGTCATGGGACATCTCGGATATGAATTTACTCTTAAGATTATTCATTCTCTCTGCGATCACGGCGATCTCTCTCTCCTTATTCACCGCTTCTTCGAGCATAACCTTATTCTGTACGGAATAGTGTGTGATAAGGATAAGTATTGTCATTCCGGAACATTCCACAAGATATGACGGAGCCAGATATTGAATAATGGCAGAGGATATATTGATCAGTAAAAATGATACCAGTACAAGCCTAAGCCCCTGATCCACATTCTTCCAATCTCTTGCAACAATTACCAGACTTATGATCATATAAGCAGCCAATGTCATGTACAGCACAATAAGCAACGGACCTCTCTCAAATATTCCGTTGGTAATTGTAAAAGCAAATCCCGTAAATGGATTAAGCAAAACAATAGTTTCGCCGATGATCAAAGGAATACTCAGAAGACTTTTAACTCTTCCGGATAAAACGTCGTGATGAATATATAAATAGAAATAAAATGCCATTAATGCAGGAGCAAACAGCTGTGCACCGTAATATGCCCACGTAAATACATATGTAAGGGTATTGTGCATAGGATATTCGGCAGTTTTCATCAGCATGAAACTTGAACTTATATCAAAAAAACAGCACAGTTCAACAAGCACAACCATACTGTTGTAAATACGGCTATACATTGATTTTAAAGCCTTAAAATGATAATTGGCAATTATTATCGTAAAAAGAATAATTGATGAAAGCACATCATAATGTACTACATATGACAATCACATCAACTCCTTTTGACTCCCGGCCCATAAACTTTGATTGCATCTCCAAAAAATCTATCATCATATAACATACAGATATATTGAAAAAAAGTGCATTATGCTTCCTGCTATAACAAACAGATGAAACACTGAATGAATATATCTGTGCTTTGATCCTATTGCATATAATATCGCTCCGAGCGTGTACAGAACTCCCCCGAGGATAAGAAAAAGTATTCCATTCCTTCCGATAGCTTCGGCAAGAGGTTTTATGGCAAATATCACACTCCATCCGATAAGCACATATACAACGGTGGATGGTTTTGCAAATCTGTGAAGATCAACCGCGTTAAAAACAACTCCGAGAGTGGCAAGTCCCCATACTATCCCGAACAGCACCCATCCAACAGCGCCTTCCAAAGCCACAAGACAAAATGGTGTATAAGTGCATGCTATCATAATAAATATATCGCAATGATCAAGAACTCTGAATACTTTTTTTGCACGGTTTCTTGCAAGCGCATGATAGATACATGATATTACATATACAAGTATAACTCCGAATCCGTACAAACAACTGCTTACCACAGCTCTTGCATCCCCATGGGAAGCTGACCTTACAACGCACAGTACGAGCGCGGCTATTCCAAGACCTGCGCCGATACCGTGAGTGATTGAATTCATCAATTCTTCCGACAATTTATAATCCGGCAATTTAATTTCAGCCATATTGCTTCTCCCAAATATTTACTATAGTATACCAATAATCATTGTGAATAACAACCGAGAATCTATTCTGCATTATCATCAAGGAATTCCCTTGCAATATTGTCAAGTAATTCTATACTTTCTTTGTTATCCGTGATCTTATTCATATCTTTCCAGTACGAATCTATACGTACCGGCATGTCTTCAACTATCTGATCCATTCCTTCATAAACATTCGCCAGATTATCCTGAAGTGCTTTCATGTCTTCCATGTATTTTTGGATGAGATGTTTCATTGCAGACATTTTGATGCCTTTTCTTTCAAGATCACGATATATATTAACATATATCGCTTTCTTAAGTTCTTTTGATTCCTGTAATGTCTTCTTGATGATAGTTCTGCGCTCTTTCTTTGCATCTATTATTATCTGTTCTGCGTTGAATCTGGCATCTTCAAGAACCTTTATGGCGAGCTGTTCCGCTTCATCATAATTCTTTACGTTATTATCTTCATCTTTTGCAACAACATCATTATTATTCTTATCTGCAGGTTTTTGGATAATATCTTCAAGATCCTGTATCTCTATCGCCGGTCCGTTCATTCTGATATATCTCGGTTTGCCCGGTACAGCCTTCGGCATTTCATCCTGACTGTTATCCTGTCCTGTCTGATGTTCATTATCTAATGATTCGCGAAGTTTTGCAATCTCAGCATCTCTGTCATGAACTTTCTGCATCTCATCTCTGAGTTCATTCTCAACATTGTTAAGAGTTCCTTTTAGTCTGTCAACCTGCTCCGTGAGATTATTCTTATCTCTCGTCACCTCTCCAAGCTGTCTGTATACTCTTTCATTTTCCTGACTCAGATTCTCATATTCCGAATTAAGATCAGAAAGTTTCTGTTTTAATTCGTCTACAGCAGTAGAATCTCCGTCCAGTTGTTCTTTTTCCTGTTCAAGTGCAGCAATCTTATCTCTAAGGCTCTCAGTTTCATCTTCTAACCCTGTGATCTTCATCTGCAGATTTCCCTTATCCTGCTCGGCCTCATCAAGTTTTGCCTTAAGGCTTTCTGTCTCCCTCTCGGCTTCATCAAGTCTTCCCTGTAACTCTACAGGTTTTTCTTCAAGCTCATATATTCTGCTTCTAAGCTCATCTCTCTCATTTTCAGATTCAGCAAGTTTGGCAAGCAGATTTTCTTTTTCCTGTTCTGCTACGGTAAGCCTTCTTTGATAATCTTCCGGTTCTTTTTCAAGTTTACCTATTCTGTCTCTCAGAGTTTCATTCTCCTGCTGAACTTCAGCGAGCTGATTTCTCAGATTTTCAAATTCAACATTATCCTTTTTGATATTCTCAAGTTCTTTTTTGTGAAGTGCCTTTATCTGCTCATTTTCCGATTCAATCTTGCTCATATATTCAAGCACATCATCACGTTTATAACCACCGAACATAGATCCTCTGAACACACTGTTTTTATCCATTACCGTTCACCCCTGATATATTATCATTCATAACTGCAAAACACCCCGGTTACAATTACTCATATATAATAGATTACCATATTTTCAGCTGATTATCAATGTTTGAAACTAAAAAGCGAGGTATACAGTGTCAGCAAATTACGCCCAAACACATTATACCCCGCATTATAGTTTGTTAGTGTTATCTAACCTTCAAATTATTTGTTTGAAAGATACTCATCAATTGAAGCGGCAGCAAGTTTTCCGGCTCCCATAGCTGAGATTACCGTGGCTGCACCCGTTACTGCGTCACCGCCGGCATAGACAGCATCACGCGAAGTAAGACCGTCTTCGTTAACGATGATACCTCCACGTTTATTAACTTCAAGTCCCTTTGTAGTATCTTTAATAAGCGGATTAGGTGAAGTACCGATTGAGATTACAACAGTATCCACATCAATTACAAATTCTGATCCTTCAACAGGTATAGGACGTCTTCTGCCCTTCTCATCAGGCTCGCCAAGCTCCATCTTAATGCACTTCATTCCTGTAACGAATCCGTTCTTTGGATCGCGAGGATCATCAGGATTGTTAAATCCGAGAATCTCTACAGGATTGTTAAGAAGTTTGAAGTCAATACCTTCTTCCATAGCATGTTCAACTTCTTCCTTACGTGCAGGAAGTTCATCAAGCGAACGACGATATACGATATATACATGCTCGGCTCCGAGTCGAAGTGCTGTACGTGCAGCATCCATGGCAACGTTACCGCCACCTACTACAGCAACCTTGCCGCCCTTCATTATAGGAGTGACAGGATCATCATTGTAAGCTTTCATCAGATTGCTTCTTGTAAGGAATTCATTTGCGGAATATACACCTTTAAGGCTCTCTCCCGGAATTCCCATGAAATTTGGAAGTCCTGCACCCGAACCGACAAATACCGCCTCAAATCCCTGTTCAAAAAGCTCATCGATAGTAAGTGTCTTACCGATAACAACGTTAGTTTCCACATCTACACCAAGTGCTTTCAGCGTATCCACTTCCTTGGCTACGATTGATTTTGGAAGACGGAATTCGGGAATACCATATACAAGAACTCCGCCTGCAGTATGAAGTGCCTCAAAGACACTGACTTTATATCCTTTCTTTGCAAGATCACCTGCGCATGTAAGTCCGGACGGACCCGAACCAACGACTGCAACCTTATGACCGTTTGACTTTGGAGCCTCAGGAGCGGTCTTTGCATTCTCATTATGCCAGTCAGCAACGAATCTCTCCAGACGACCTATTCCGACCGGCTCATTCTTGATACCGAGAGTACACTTGCTCTCACATTGCGTTTCCTGAGGACATACACGTCCGCAAACAGCAGGAAGTGACGATGTCTCGTTAATGATCTGATATGCACCCTCATAATCCTTTTCTTTAATCTTTCCTATAAAGTCCGGAATGTGAATATTTACGGGACAGCCTGTTACACAAGGCTGATTCTTACAATTCAAACATCTTGCAGCTTCGTCTACAGCGATCTCTTCAGTGTAACCTAGAGCTACTTCTTTAAAATTATGTGCCCTTACCTCAGGAGCCTGAGTAGGCATTTCATGTTTTTTAGGTTCAATAGCCATTATTATTACCTCCTCAAGCATTCTTCAAGAGATTACATGCCTTATCGTAAGCATGCTTCTCAAAATCAGCATACATTCTGCCACGGCTCATAGCCTCGTCAAAATCTATCTCATAACCGTTAAAATCAGGACCGTCAACACATGCGAACTTCGTTATCTTCTCACCATCCCTGTTCAGAGTAAGACGACATCCGCCACACATTCCCGTTCCATCGATCATTATCGGATTCATGGATACGGTACATGGGATATTAAAAGGCTTCGTAGTCAATACTACAAACTTCATCATGATAAGAGGTCCAATAGTGATAACTTCGTCAAAAGTCTCACCATTTTCGAGCATTTCCTTAAGCGGTATCGTAACATTACCTTCACGACCGTAAGAACCGTCATCTGTCATAAGAGTAAAATTATCCGAGCACTCTTTGAATTCATCTTCAAGAATAACAAGATCCTGATTACGGAATCCAATAATACTTGTAACATTTACACCAAGCTCATGGAAAGCCTGTGCAATGGGAAGTGCGATCGCACAACCTACACCGCCGCCCACGATACATACTTTCTTCTTACCTTCAAGATTGGTGGCAACACCAAGCGGACCGACGAAATCCTGTATACTGTCACCTTCATTCTTTGCATTGAGCAAAGTTGTTGTTCCGCCAACAATCTGAAAAATGATCTTAACAGTTCCTTCGTTAGCATCCACTCCTGCCACAGTCAATGGAATTCTCTCTCCTTCTTCATTAACACGAAGAATGATAAACTGACCGGGTTTCGCCTTCTTCGCTACCAGAGGTGCTTCAATCTCCATCTGGGTAACGGTGGGATTCAGTACTTTTTTTCTGATAATCTTATACATAAACCCATTCCTTTCTATTAGTAAATTTCATTTATAAACCCAATTACTGAATATTTTATTCATGTTCCCCTAAAATGTCAAGAAAAAGAAACTCTTATGTAGACGATCGAACTTCGAGCACAGGATGTGCTCGAAAAAAAGAAACGAGGATATCCTTCAGATATCCTCGTTTCTTTTTGTTTGAAGCGCGAGACGGGGATCGAACCCGCGACCCCCTCCTTGGCAAGGAGGTGCTCCACCACTGAGCCACTCGCGCAAACTGCTGTAGTCAACGATGTATATAATACCTTAGATTTGAACCTTTGTCAACTACTTTTTTATTATTCGGGGAAAAATTTTTTTCGGAAAATTCTTTGTTATCCTTTAAACAGTAACTCTATCCTGCTTTTTCAATTCATCGATTTGAGCAGTGCGTAAGTTTTTGCCGGGATGCTGTCAAGGGGCAGCTGGTATTTGACGGCACCGATCTCATATGCTTCTCTCGGCATTCCGTATACTATGGATGATTCTTCATCCTGACCGATAGTCTCGGCTCCGGCCATCTTCATGTTAAGAAGTCCCTTTGCCCCATCCTTTCCAAGACCTGTAAGAATGATCCCGATAGCATTCCTTCCGGCTGTTTTGGCAACAGAATCGAATAATATGTCAACCGAAGGTCTGAAACCATTGATCTTCTCTCCGGAATTGCAGTCAACTATCATCTTTCCGTTAAAGTTTGTAAGACGCATATGTTTGTCACCCGGTGCGATAAGAACTTCGCCTGCTCTTACCTCGTCACCTGTCTTTGCTTCCCTGCATACAAGATTTGACTCTCTGTTTAGTCTTTCTGCGAACATTGCGGAAAAAACCGGTGGAATATGTTGTGCCACGATAATTCCGGGAACATCTGCCTCAAAACCTTTAATAACTCTGCTTATGGCTTCTGTTCCTCCTGTTGAAGCACCTATGGCTATGATCGTCTTCTTCTCTTTGAGCGGTTTTCTCTTAATGACCGCCTCCGGCATAAGCCTGTCGCCCGGGATAACTTTTGCTCCCAATGCTCCCCTGATCCTCGGAAGCAATTCATTTTTTATGAATTCGGAAGTCTGTGTCTCGCTCGTAAGTACGGGTTTTGCAAGGAAATCAACCGCCCCTGCAGAAAATGCATCGAATATCCTGTCGCTAAGAGTACTGAATATTACAACAGGAACCGGATATTGCGGCAGAAGCTGATGTATAAAATTAAGTCCGTTCATTCTAGGCATCTCAATATCACATACCAGAACGTCGGGCGCTGCTTCTTTTATTATCGCCACCGCTTCAAACGGATCGGATGCTTCCGCAACAACTTTCATGTCGTCAGATCCGTCAACACAAACCTTAATAAGACGTCTTATGAACAATGAATCTTCAACAAGCATTACCCTGATAGAATTCATCATGTAAACCCCCGAAAAAAACTATTTTGTAACTATGGTAACAGGCTTCTTAAACTCGCTATCATATCCTGATCCTGCCCCTCATTTGCAAGGTCATTGATCACATCAAATGCTATGTCTTCCATACCCGATTCAATTAACGATATTATGTTCGCTTTGGCTTCAAGATAATTGGGGTCGTTCTCAAAACTGTTGACCGGTGAATCATCTGTCACAGCAGTATCCTGCATCACGTCCGATCCATCACCTGATAAGAGCGCTGCCATTCCCGGATCATGCTTGTCAATGTCCATTGTCTTTAAGTATACGCTGAGATATGTCATATTCCTTTTCCACACTTCAACGAGAGCATCCCAGTTATCACGGCAATATGCCACATCACCTTCCTTGCTCTTAAGTTCATGTGAATAAGCGATATCTGCAAGCTCCTTAATCCCAAGACTTCTCGCATTGCTCTTTAAAGCATGAACATTTACCGAATATCCACGCATATCTCCGGAATCCAGAGAATTAAGCAGCTGTTCTTTCATCTCGTCTCTCATATCATAAAATATATCCGCGATCTCACAATATGCTTCATTGGAATTACCGCAGAATACATATCCGTCAGGATAATTAATGTCATATTCAGCAAGCAGTTTCGTTGATTTTTCTTTGATATATTCTTCCGGTTTTCCTACCAAATTTTCTAACTCACCCATATTATTATGCCTCCTCCGACATTAGTAGATCTTTACATATCATTTTATCATTTTTTTGCTGATCTTTCAACCAAATTATATGCTCTTGACAAGGTGTTCTATAAGTATTTTGCTTCCAAGCAAAATCAGGACGATCCCGCCCGCAAGTTCAGCTCTTTTCTTATATATCGTACCGAATATACTGCCCAGTTTCACACCGATACATGACAAGGTAAATGTAATAATTCCTATTATAACTACAGCAACACATGTGTTTGCTGTTTCGCCGATGCTCCCTGCCACATTTACGGGAACGCATGCAAATGTTACTCCCACGGCAAGCGCATCTATACTCGTTGCGACTGCCATAAAAAACATATTTTTGATCCCAAGTGAATCGTTATATTCTTCATTATCATCTTTAGCGAATGATTCACGTATCATATTGGCCCCGATAACAGCCAGCAAACCGAACGCAACCCAGTGATCTATACTGATAATATATGAAATAAAACTCATTCCGACCAGATAACCGATAAGCGGCATTAATGCCTGAAATGATCCAAACCATATTCCACATACCGCAGCCTTTCTAAATACTACCTTTTCCATAGCAAGCCCCTTACAGACCGACACTGCAAATGCATCCATGGATAAGCCCACAGCAAGCAACAAAAGTTCAATTATTCCCATAAGAAACCTCCGTTTTCAGATCTTTCTGTTTTATTTGTCACGGACTTGTGACAAAGTATCTATATATTACCACATAAGCACTTTTCATACAATGTTATTTGACATGAAACTGAATCAATGCTATCCTAATTATGCTTAGCAGACGGGCTGTTGGATATGTACGCAAAGAACTATGAACCGTAATATCCGGTTTATTTGTCCGGGATAATAATTTGAAAGGAGTATTTATATACATGCTACAACTCAATGAAAATTACATGAAATTAAAACAAAGTTACCTTTTTTCCGAGATTGCCCACAGAGTAAATGATTATTCTGCGGCTAATCCCGACAAAAAAGTGATCCGACTCGGAATCGGCGATGTGACAAGACCTCTTCCGAAGAAAACCATAGAGGCTCTTCATCAGGCTGTAACCCATATGGCTTATTCCGATTCATTCAAAGGATACGGTCCCGAACAGGGTTATGATTTTGCAAGAGAAAGCGTTGTAAATTATTATAAATCCAACGGCGTGACCATTGATCTTAAGGATGTGTTCATCTCTGACGGTGCAAAAAGCGATACCGGTAATATTACAGACCTTTTCGGCCCCGACAATATCGTACTTATTCCCGATCCGGTTTATCCCGTATACATGGATACCAATACAATGAACGGACGTAATATCGTATTCATGGATGCAAATAAGGAGAATGGGTTCACTCCGATGCCTTATGACGGTCTGAAAGCTGATATCATATATATATGCTCACCAAATAATCCGACAGGCGCAGCATACACAAGAGATCAGTTAAAAGAATGGGTTGATTTTGCGCTTAAGAACAAAGCACTTATTCTCTTTGATGCAGCTTATGAATGTTTCATAGAGGATAAAATATATCCACACAGTATATATGAGATCGAAGGAGCAAGAAAATGTGCTATCGAGTTCTGCTCTCTGTCAAAAACTGCCGGCTTTACGGGAACAAGATGCGGTTATACCATCGTTCCCACAGATCTTACCGTAACAACATCTGACGGTACAGACATGTCAATGAATGCAATGTGGACCCGTCGCCAGACAACCAAATTCAATGGTGTTCCGTATATCATTCAGTACGCTGCTGCAGCCACATTAAGTCCTGAAGGAATTGAGCAGTGTCGCGAGAATATTGCATATTACAAGAGCAATGCAAGGATTATTGCCGATTGTTTTAAAAAGAAAGGAATAACTTACTTCGGCGGTATCAATTCTCCGTATATATGGTTTGAATGTCCTGACGGAATGGAGTCATGGGACTTCTTCGATTACCTGCTTAACAATGCACAGGTAGTCGGAACTCCGGGTGCAGGCTTTGGAAAGAACGGCAATAACTTCTTCAGACTGACAGGCTTCGGTGACAAAGATGCAACTATCGAAGCTGTTGAGAGAATCGACAAATTGCTTAAGTAAGAATATTTAGCTGGTTTTACTATACGACAATTAAATGTGCAATTTGCACACGGAACTTCAAAAAAAATCGAGCAGGTAAATAATCTTACCTACTCGATTTTTTCATGTGCGATATTAAACAATATCAATAAAATATATGTTCATCTCTTATAATTCTTCGCCGGTTGAATGCAATCTTCCGCAGCTTACGGTAAGATTACCGTTACGGCATCTTATCTCATCAATCATCTTCTTCTCATCTTTAATATTCTTGAAAGATACATGATAAGTGATCTCAAACATTGTTCCCATATTTACGGTCTTAACACGCTCACGCTTTGCACTCTTAAGATATTTATCAAAAATATCATTGAAAATATCAGTGTAATCGAGATTCTCCGGAATGACAATCTTAAGCATCCTGTCTTTCGTAAGCTTCTCTCCAAAAGAGAATTTTGAGAGCATAACGAACATCAAACCAACGATTACAGTCATCATGATCGCATAACCTATGAATCCCATTCCGATCGCAAGTCCGATCGCCGTAGTAAGGAATACTGCAGTGATCTCCTTGGAGCTTCCCGGTACCGAACGGAACCTTACAAGACTGAAAATCCCCAGAACGGCAACACTTGTGCCTATATTACCGTTTACCATTACAAGCACTGCCTGTACAATAACAGGAAGCAGTGCAAGAGTCACAGCAAAATTCTTTGTATATATCGGGGTTGCATACATATATGCGATCGATACTATTATTCCAAGGATCAAAGCAACCGCAACACATATTATCACACTTGTATCACTCATACTTGTTGTATCAACAAACCAATCTCCGTTAAACATTATTATTACACCTCCGCGAACCTTCTTTTATATGCATTAGAATATTTTGAAAATGAATATGGATATATCTTCATATCCGACAGTGTGGAAGCAAGCCATCCCGGCATTGCACCATTGGTCTTGATCTCCATAAGATAATTGCCGGGCGCCAATATCACATCACCCTCATCCCCATCTGCAAGAGTGAGCTCTGAATACCTGGTTCTTATGTTTCTGTCAAATGTAATCCTTAATTCCGAATCATCTTTCCCGTATAACGCTGTGCGGTCATACGCTATGTACGATTTGGGAGACAGACCGTAATGATTGATCACATACTCAATCTCATGAAGAATCTGCATGTTCTCATATTCTTCAAGTCCGATCCCATGCTCCACCAGATTATTGCCGTACAGCTTTCCCCCGGTCATGATCTCTTTAAGAATATTCATCGCTATACCATACCTGAAAGGAACACGTCTTTTGTAGACTACGCCGTCGCATTTCTTTTTGATCTCAAGAAATACTACATCATCATTAGTAGGAACCCCATAACTCCTGATACGGAACTTCTCTTTATAATACGGTTTTTCCATTGATGTGCGTATCAGTTCATAAGTATCCGTATCATAATACACATTACATATTGTGTGAAGTCCGTAAATATCTTCTGCCATGTGTTTGATGAGCACTTCATATAATGCTTCATACTGTTCCTCATTCAGAAGATATTTTTTTTCGACACGTTTGAATATCTGTATTACCCCAATATACTTCGCCCCCTCTTAAAACATCTTATTATTCAGTTATATCCTATCATCTGATACTATCTTACCGATCATATGTGTTCAATAATTGAATATAAAATGTAAAATATGTGAAATCCCCCATAAGTAAAAAAATACACATAAAAAGTGTTAAATTCATAGTGTGAAAAAAATGGCACCTAATCGAATAGGGCAAAATTCAGCCCTATTCGATTTTCGCACCTGCGAACATTTCGCACTGCCGTGCTCCTTGTTCTTACACCCGGCAAATGTCTGCTCGTGCAAGCACGGCAGACGCTTGCCGGGTTGGTGCACCAAAATAAAACTATAAATTTAACACCCTATTATATATCATATAAAATATTACATAAAATATTTGACTCCCGATTCAAATATTCCCTGATTCTGTTCCCCGTAAATGTTAATCGCAACTCCTCTTCCGATTCTCTCAGAATGAGCCATCTTGCCGAGCACCCTGCCGTCAGGACTCATTATTCCCTCAATAGCCTGATATGAACCGTTAGGATTATAATTCTCATCCATCGTCGGATTACCGTCAACATCTACATACTGTGTTGCAACCTGACCGTTAACAAACAGCCTTCTGAGCCATTCATCATTTGCAACAAATCTTCCCTCTCCATGAGATGCCGGTATTGAATATACTCCGCCGAGTTTTGCTTCCATCAGCCATGGAGAATTATTGGATACTACTTTTGTATATACTGACTTGGACACATGTCTGCCTATACTGTTGGTTGTAAGCGTAGGTGAATCACTGTCCTGCTCTCTTATCTCTCCGTAAGGAACAAGTCCGAGTTTGATAAGAGCCTGGAAACCGTTACATATACCAAGTATAAGTCCATCGCGCTTGTTAAGCAGATCATGTACCGCATCCTTTATCTTCGGATTACGGAATACCGATGCAATGAACTTGGCTGAGCCGTCAGGTTCGTCACCGGCACTGAATCCACCGGATATCATAAGTATCTGTGCCTTTGAGATAGCTTCTGCAAATGCGTCAGCAGAGCTCCTGATATCAGATTCGGACATATTTCTGAAAACGATACTGTTAACTGTAGCTCCTGCCTTCTTAAATGCGCCTGCGGTATCATATTCACAGTTGGTTCCCGGAAATACCGGTATGAATACCTCCGGAGTTGCTACTTTCTTCTTGGTTATATACAACTTCTCCGAATCGAATACATCCCTGTGAAGCCCTTTATTCTCCGGTTCGGATGAAGTCGGAAATACACTCTCAAGCTTACCGCTCCATGCTTCATAAGCTTCATCAAGTCCGATCTCGTGACCACCTACGGTAATCTTTCCGCTATCGGTCACTTTACCAATCTTCGTGTATGGAATGCTGAGATCCGATAATGCTTCAGGTTCAAGTTCTGCAACCAGTCCACCATAATATGGTGTAAACAGAATGTCAGGATTGATATCATCACTGATCTCTACTCCAAGTCTGTTACCGAATGCCATCTTGGTAACTGCTTCGCATATACCACCATAACCTATAGCATACATTGACTTGAACATATCTTCTCTGCTCATGTCATTGATCTTACCATACAACTTCATGATGTAATTATATTCAGGCAGATTATAATTATCACGCACTATATCTATCGATACGATCACATTGCCGGCCTTCTTGAATTCCGGTGTGATAACATCCTTAAGGTTTGCAGTATCTACGGCAAATGAGCACAGTGTCGGCGGAACATCAATATCATTAAAACTTCCGGACATACTGTCCTTTCCGCCTATTGACGGAAGACCGAGTTTTATCTGTGCTTCGTATGCTCCGAGAAGTGCCGCCATCGGCTCTCCCCAACGTGACGGGTCCGTACCGAGCCTTCTGAAATATTCCTGGAAAGTGAATCTTATCTTGGTGAAATCACCGCCGGAAGCAATGATCTTTGCAACAGAAGTAAGAACTGCATATTGTGCTCCGTGATAAGGACTCCAGCTTGACAGATACGGATCAAAACCATAACTCATCATTGTGACCGTGTCGCAAGATCCTTCTTCTACCGGAAGCTTTGCGATCATTGTCTGAATAGGAGTAGCCTGATATTTTCCTCCATACGGCATCGTAACGGTACATGCTCCGATGGAACTGTCGAACATCTCAACAAGTCCTCTCTGGGAACATACGTTAAGATCGGCCATTTTTTCAAGCCATCTGCTCTTAACTGATTTATAGTAAGAATCCGTCTTAAAATAATCCATCTTATCATCAGGCATCTTAACGACTACATCTGTCTCCTGATGAGCACCGTTGGTATTAAGGAATTCTCTTGAAAGGTTAACTATAACCTTACCTCTCCACTTCATGACAAGTCTCGGTTCTTTGGTCACCACCGCTACCGCAACTGCCTCAAGATTCTCTTCAGCTGCATATCCGAGGAACTTATCAACATCGGACGGATCAACTACAACTGCCATTCTCTCCTGTGATTCAGATATGGCAAGCTCTGTTCCGTCAAGTCCGGTATATTTCTTCGGCACTTTGTCAAGATCTATATCAAGTCCGTCAGCAAGCTCACCGATCGCAACCGATACGCCGCCTGCACCGAAATCATTACATTTTTTAATGATAGAACTTACTTCACTTCTTCTGAAAAGACGCTGGATCTTACGTTCCGTAGGCGGGTTACCTTTCTGAACTTCGGCTCCGCATGTATCGATGGACTGTGTATTATGTGCCTTTGATGAGCCCGTAGCACCTCCACAGCCGTCTCTTCCCGTACGTCCGCCTAACAATATGATAATATCTCCCGGATCGGAATTCTCTCTGATAACGTTCTTTCTGGGAGCAGCTCCCATAACAGCACCGATCTCCATACGCTTCGCAACATAATCAGGATGATATACTTCATTAACAAGTCCTGTTGCAAGACCGATCTGATTTCCATAAGAACTGTATCCCGATGCAGCGCCGGTTGTGATCTTACGCTGTGATAATTTTCCTTTGAGCGTATCTGTA
This sequence comes from Lachnospiraceae bacterium V9D3004, assembly GCA_000621985.1. Lineage (GTDB taxonomy): Bacteria > Bacillota > Clostridia > Lachnospirales > Lachnospiraceae > V9D3004. The sequence goes on along the minus strand of JHWW01000002.1, from coordinate 264,844 downwards.
ACAGGAACTGTTGGATCAGCAGCACCGGTAACACGCATAGCCTGATATACATAACCTCTTCCCGAAAGAGGATCACGTATAGCACCGCCGAGACAGGTCGCTGCGCCACCGAAAGGTTCTATCTCTGTCGGATGATTATGTGTCTCATTCTTGAAAAATACAAGCCACTCCTCTTTCTTTCCGTCAATCTCAACAGGAACAACTATGGAGCACGCATTGATCTCATCCGATTCTTCCATGTCAGCAAGCTTTCCGTCTGCTTTAAGTCTTCTCATTGCCATAAGGGCAATGTCCATAAGTGAAACATATTTTTCTTTTCTGCCTTTGTATATATCAGCAAAATCTCTGAGATAATTCTCGTAGGATTCCTTAATAGGCTTCTTATACATTCCATCTTCAAAGCTTACATTCTTAAGCTCGGTAAGGAATGTTGTATGTCTGCAGTGATCCGACCAGTATGTGTCAAGAACACGGATCTCGGTAACAGACGGATCACGTTTTTCTTCATTTCGATAATAATTCTGAATATGTTCAAAATCCTTGAATGTCATTGCAAGTCCGAGTGAATCGTACAGCTTACGAAGCTCTTCTTCACCCATACCGGCAAAACCGTCAAATATGGCAATATCATCAGGCTCGTCATACACTGCAACAAGAGTATCCGGAACAACTTCATCGGTTTCTCTTGAATCAACCGGGTTAATGCAATATGCCTTGATCTTCTCAAGTTCATCATCGGATATATTTCCTGACAGCACATATGTGGTTGCTGAACGGATAACCGGTTCTTCACCCTCATTCAACAGTTTCACACACTGTTCGGCAGAATCCGCACGCTGGTCAAACTGACCCGGAAGATATTCAACAGAGAATATCCTGTCACTTTCCGTATGTTCAAAATCATTCTCATACAGATCATCAACCGGAGGCTCCGAAAAGATCGTGTTGAGAGACTTCTTATAGGTCCCATCACTAATATTCTCAATATCATATCTCGTGAGAACACGAACTCTGTCAAGACCTTTTATTCCGAGATATTCATTAAGCTCTTTACGCAGATCTTTTGCGGCTATAGAATACGCTTCTTTTTTTTCTACATATATTCTTCTGACATTGCTCATATGTCCATCTCCATATCATAATATATTTAGTTTATAGTTGTCTTACCGAATATGATCTTATCCCATTCATCATCATTGACCTCAATAAGATACTTATCAACCTCGAGTTCGTCGATCTTCTCCTGGAATACTTCATTTTCCTTTGTGGTGATGGCATTCTGACACTCGGAATCATATCTTTCTGTGCTGTTGTTATTAACCATCTTGAATATATAACATCCGTTGGAATCTTCAAGAACCCTGTCGGATATCTGATCATTCTTCATGCTCTTGATCTGTGACAGAAGAACAGTATCAAAATCGGATACTTCATCCTTCTCTATAAAACTCTTGGTAGTATACTTGATATTCGTATCTGCCGGAGCTTTCGGTCCCGGTGCGGGTGTTGCCGTAGGTTCGGCCGAATCACCCGATGCAGCGGCATCCGAAGAATTATCAATGTAAGTTGAGAAATCTTCAAGACTCTTGATATCATCATAAGCAGCACCAAGTTCTTCCTTGGCTTTCTTGATCTCATCGTCACTCATATCGACTGACTGACCGTTTTCATCGGTCTTTTTATATGGGATATAATAATACTGAATGTCATACTGTCTGTAATCTTCCTTGCTTATCTCAGCTGTAACGGCAGCATCGTCAATATCAAATGAATCGATCCAGTCAGCCTTGTACCTGTCGGCAAGAGTCTTTCTTTCATAATATTCTTTTATAAGATTCTTGGTAAGACCTGTTCTGTTCTTAACATCAGCTGTCATCTGGTCAAATGCGGATGTAGCATTATCTTCAACGGTTGTCTGCTCCTCTTCGGTAAGAGTATAACCTTTTTCGATAGCTTCATCATACATCATTGCTCTCTGCATTACAGCATTGATCGTGTTATCCTTTAACATCTCACCATTGGTCTGTCCGTCCTGTGCCTCGGCATCCCAATAACTGGAGCCGTAATTCTGTCTGTACAGGTTGTCCATGTAATCACCGGTCTGCTCTGTCATATATATGTCAAACATCATGTCGCTAAGATATATCTTTTCATCATTAACGGTAAGTATAAGCCTTGGATGAAGATCTTCCCAGAGGATGAACCCGATAAGGATCACGAGTGCGGCTCCAAGTCCGACAATAATACCTATCGCCGTCCTGCTCTTTGGGTTCTGCTCATCGCCACTCTTATTACCTCCCGTCGTGTTTACGCTTTGCTTGGTTAGTTTTTTTGCTGAATTCATTGTTAATCTTTCCTTTCCTGAAACCTTAATATATAGAAATTATCCATATAAGATAATTTTACCTTACTTTACAAATAAGTCAAGAAGCCATTCTACTGTGCTCCTTTTCTGAACAATACCACCCATATTGTCCTCAGAATGATCTTGATATCGGTCAGAACCGACCAGTTATCAATATATTTACAATCAAGCTCAACAACCTTGTCAAAGTCGGTTATGGAACTTCTTCCGCTGACCTGCCATAATCCGGTTATTCCGGGCTTGATACTTATTCTCTTACGCTGTGAGAGTGTATAACCCTCGAATTCTTCAACGGTAGGAGGTCTTGTTCCCACAAGACTCATATCACCTTTGAACACATTCCAGAACTGCGGAAGTTCATCAATGCTTGTCTTTCTGAGAAACTTCCCTATCCTGGTCACTCTCGGATCATCATGCATCTTGAACATGTTGCCCGACATCTCATTCTGTGCCATAAGTTCAGCCTTACGTTCCTCGGCATCAACGCACATCGACCTGAACTTGTATATCTTAAAATGTCTTCCGTTCTTACCGATACGTTCCTGACTGAAAAGCACTGGACCTTTAGAATCAAGCTTTATTATCGGTCCGAATATGAGCATGGCGATCCCGAACAGAAACATGCCGACAAGTCCGCCGGTAATATCAAGAAGTCTCTTCATTATCTGCTGTCCGAGATTATATTCTATCTCCCTGTAAGTGATAACGCCAAGCACACCGACATTGTCAAGCCTCTTACCGGCAGCAATCGGGAAATAATACTCACTCAGATTCAAATGAACCGCAATTCCCATATCTATATAATTGCTTATCATCTCTATAAGGCTGTAATCCCGTTCATTCCCGAGACATATCAGCACCGAATCAAACGCATTGTTCTTCGACACCTCATAAAAATCGTTTCCATCCGCAATGATCGGAATATTATTGATATGCATTCCCCTCATATCGGCATCCATCAATGCAATACCTTTGATGCGGAAATACCAGTTATTGGTCTTACGGATATCATTAACGATATCGAATAATTCATCGGTTGTCGTGATCAAAAGAACTCTCTCACAATATGATGAATTGCGATACAGCTTGATGAGCATATGCCTCAGTACCACATGCGCAATCAGCATAAGCAATATATCAAGTGCAAAAAAACTGAACAACTGAAGCCTTGAATACAACTCTCCGATCTTAAAAGTATAAAGATACGCAAAGAGCATAAAACCGATAAAAACATTATACTTTACTATATTGTAGGCATCATAAAACTTGGAATCATACATCCACGGCTTCTTGTTTGTAAGATTCTTTGAAAAAATATATATGAATACATACAGCAGAATAATAACCCATAATATACTAATCTTTTCACCTTCCAATTTGTTCCAGAAAGTGGAAAATCTTATGTAGTTCGTCAGGTAAAACGATATGATAATGACGATCACATCAACCACAAACCTGAAGAACGATGTCTGGTTAGTAATTTTCTGGCTCAAATCCACACCACCTTTTAGCGAAAGGTATAATGCAAAAACTTATTCCGGTTAATCAGTACTGTTCTCGTTACCGTATTCTCCGTAGCGTTCGTAACGCCCGCCGTAATATCCGTATTTTCCGTATCTTTTGTATCTGCCGCCGTAATACTTCTTCTTGTAATATCCTTTGTAATATCCGCTGTAATAACCCTTGCTCTTGGTATCTACCTTATTAAGGATAACACCGAGTATCTTGCAATCGGTCATCTCAAGCTGCTTCTTAACATCCTGAGCGAATCTGTAACTGATAACGTTATTCTCTACAACCATTATTGCGCCATCACAAAATCTGGTGGTAATAGCCGCATCTATGACCGAACCGAGCGGCGGAGCATCAATTATTATATAATCATATTCTTTTCTGAACTGTTCCATCATTTTTTCAAAATAATGGTTTCCTAAAAGCTCTGTCGGATTCGGCGTTACCGGTCCGGCAAATATCATATACATATTGGGTATGTCTGTCTCGCATATTGCATCGTCAAGCTTTACCTGACCCGAAAGATAATGGGATAATCCTTTGATCTTTTTCTCTGATGTTACACCATGTCTACCGATAAGTACCGACTTACGAAGATCGGCATCAATTACTATTACTTTCTTCTCATCTTCCGCAAGAGCCTGCGCAAGTCTTATCGCTATGGTCGATTTTCCTTCATTGGGCGTGCAACTTGTGAGAAGTATCGCTTTTATCTCATCTCCGCAGAATGAAAGATTGGTTCTTAATGTCTTATATGCTTCATTAATACTGTATTCGAGTTTTTCAAGTTTTCCAAAATTAACTTTATTCATTAATATATCCTCCGTCCCCTACCATTATTATTTATCCGAACCATGATGCTTTGATTTCGTAAAATGACGCTTGACGATCGTAAACATCGAATCACCTTTACGTCTCTTCCTGTCATCTCTTCTGATCTCAACTTCCGAACCTTCGCTTACCGGAATGGCCGCAAGTGTATTAAGATTCAGATATTTCTCAATGTCTTCGGACGAATGGATCGTATCATCCATCAGATGAGTGATTATAATAACGGCAGATGCAAGAAGAAATCCGATCAAAGCTCCGAATATGGTATATCTCTTAACATTGGGGCTTATAGGAGCAACATCAACCTTACCTTCTTCGAAAATGTTAGGCTTCTGCATATCCATGATCTCCGATATACGCTCACGTGACACTTCCGCAAGCTCATCTACAAGAGCCTTGGCAACTCTTGGATCGCCGTACTTAACAGTTAGATTAAGAATACGGGTATCTGACGGATTATCTACAGATACACAGGATAATAATCCCTTATAACTGAGTTCGTTGCCCATACCGAGATTACTTATAACCTTATCAAGAACAGTAGGACTCTTGATCATCTCGATATAGTCGCTTGTAAGCGACTTGCCGACCTGAAGGTCGCTTATTGATATGCTTCCGATATCAGAACTGCTCGAAAGTACATATACACTTGATGTTGAAGAATACATTGGTTTAACAAAATAATAGGTACTCAGTCCCACAACCAGTGCAAAAAAGCCTGCCGTAAGCAGAATAACAAGGATCCTGCTTTTTAGGACATAAAATATCTCCATTAAATCAATTTCCATCTCTTCGTTCTGCTGTTCCATTAATTCTCTCTCCTCATCCTTCTATATTATCACTGAATATTATTACTGAATATTCATCATATGAATTCATTGTTATACAACTTATCAGGGTACTTCTTCAAAATTCTCTCCATATACTTCTCGGGAGTCTTCTTTGAAAGAACATCAACCGCCGACTTCATGACCGGTGGTCTCCACTCCGGACTGTGACAGTCGCTTCCGAGGAAATGAATATATCCTTCCCTGATAAGCTTCCTGCAAAACTTGGCTTCCTGACTAAGCTTCGGAATGACAGAAGCCGAATTGATCTGAAGCGCAACGCCAAGTTCCCTCAATGCAAGAATATCATCAAACTTCTTATTAAGACAGTAATATCTCTCAATGTGGGCAAGTATCGGTCTGTAACCAGCAGTGATGATCTGTTGCAACCCTTTATATATAGCCTTAAATGAAGCTCCGTAATCAAATTCCATCAGAACATATCTGCTTCCGCCCATCGTCAATGCGGTTCCGTCATTGATCAGTTCTTCAACTCCGGGAGAATATGTGATCTCGTTGCCAAGTATCAGCTTTATTCCCTCTTCTCCTGTCTCTCTCGCAGCTTTTTCCACTTCACTGAAACGTTCTTTAAGAAGCGTGGCATCATAATGCTCTTTTCCCGAGCCGAAGTGCGGAGTCGCATACATGGTCCTTACGCCTTCGTCATATGCCATTTGCAGCATCTTTATCGAATCTTCAAGAGATTGTGAACCGTCATCCACTCCCGGTATGATATGTGAATGCATGTCGACATATCCCTTAGTCTCCATATCAAAAACCTCCTGTATGATTAAATAGCCTCTTTTCTAAGATACAGAGTCATGCAGCACATAAGCACAAACAGCAATAAACCACCAAGACATATATAAAACCCTTGTGTATATGCCTGGTTTATGCAATTGTGTATTATGTTATAATATATCGAATCATCATTTTTAATTGCGCCATTCATCGACTTATGCAGAATGACGTTTACTATTATAGCAAGTATTGAGCCCGATAGCAATCCATAATTTACATATCTTATTCCTCTGTACTTTCTTTTGTGTAAAAATAACAGTAATATGAGCATTATAACCATCACACCAATACATACGTATATGTTGATCCTGCACATATCTTCATATTTATCCTGAAAATCACCGTATTGTTTTACAAGAGGAAATGTAAGTTCGGAAGCATACTCTTTTCCTGCCGCTTTTATAAGAAGATCTGTCGCTTTATCTAAGGAATCATTCCTTTCGATCCCCTTTTCTTCCATGTAACCGTATATCTTAGCCGACAGTTCTTCTTCGTATTCCGTAGTATCAACGGAATTCTCACCGTCTCCATGCAGTCCGTTACTTATTATACGATTGGTGTCAACGCTGATAAGCCTTACGTTAACAACCTCTCCTGCTATGTCAGCCGGAAGTCCCGAGGATTCGAGTCTCTTTGACAATCTGTCTGCAACCTGTTCGAGCTTATCATCATAATAATCACTCTCATTTATACTTTTTCTAAGCTGATCCGGGTTGCACACTCCGGTTATTATACTTAATGATACCAGACATGACGCAGCAGATATCATTATGAAAAATGCTGCAACTATGCTTATTATACTCTTATAGCCTATCTCTTTGCGGCTGGTATGATGATGTCTGTGGCTGCCGGAATGACTGCTTTTATGCTTACTGCTCATCGTCGTCACCTCCGGTCTGTTCATTTTCCGTGAATGTTACTTCGGGTCCCTCGATCTTATCGCATACATATACGATCTTACTTGTTCTGTCGCCGAGAATATCACCGAACGGATAGCATGTATAGAGCACAAGCTGTTCCTTTGCGGAACTGATCGTATATTCAGATCCTTCCATTATCTGAATATCATTTATCTTATAGGTATACTTGCCATAGGTTGTGCTTACAGTAACATCCATTCCCTCTTTCATATTCTCAAGAGGCGCAAAAAATGTTGTGTCATGTCCCCCTACAAGAATTGTACCTCCCTGTCCCGGACAATAGGAGACCGGAGACTGTCCGGCGCCCATCTCAAGGATGTCATATGTGTCGCCGTAATATAAAGGAACCGAAAGACCCACACTGTCACAATTGATCTCGCCATACTGCTTTCCTGCTATCGGTGCCACCTGATCGCCTTCGATGGTACCTTCAGTTATCTCGGAAAACATATTGTCAGAATCAATTGTCGAAAGTTTGTCAGGCTCTCCTTTTACACTGGCATATTCCATATCGGATATCATAATGTCCATTACAGGTCTTCCACCTATAAGATATACCAGAATTCCGATTATGAGAAGAGCCCCGGGAGCCAGAATATATCTGACTGCCCTCTGTTCCTTACGTCCTAGCAGCATGTTCATCGGCGATCTTTTGATTCTTACGTATGAGAATGATTCCGCATACGATCGTAATTAATAATACCATTACCATTACTCCCAACATTATCATTGAATTATATAATGAATAACCGGTATTCTTCATCACACCGTCTATTGATGCGACAGGATTACCACTGTTATCATATACATCTACCGTACCGTCTGCCTGTTCAACTATGGATGGCACCATTGTAGCATTCGGATCCGTATTCTGAGGTGCCTTCGGTGAAGCATCATCGGTATCACTGCTATTATCTGCAGAATCACTATTATCTGATGATGTCTCGTCACCTTTTGAAGTTCCTTCTTTCGACGATCCTTCTTTCGATGCACTGTCCTCTCCGGAATCTTTTTTTCCCGATCCGCTTTTGCCACCTGAATCCGAATCGGCACCGGCATCACCGGACGAGTCCTCATTATCACTATTCCCTGACGAACCGGTCTTTACAATATAACCAAGCCTTACACCGGTCGCAACACTTGAATATATCTTGCTTATTGCCTTATCAGCCTGTTCCGCGGTAAGATTCACGCTGTCCTTGCTCAGATATCCGTTGAGCTGACTGATATATTCCTGCTTCGCAACATATATCTCACCATCATACTCAAAACTTCCGCTTGCAGCGCCGATAACCCTGGCTTCATTACCGTTGATACCACCTGCCTGCGATACATCGGCACGAAACGTAAATGATGCAGCTAAACCCATAACGATGATCGCAAGAATATTGATATAGCGATTTTTTTTCATATGATCATATCCCCCCTTAAATTCTTTACTGCTCGCATATATTGATATGCTCAAGAGTATCTCCGTCGGCTGTTATAATTCCGTATGGAGAACCGTAAGTCTTGTCATTAACACTTCCGGATATGTAATATACGATACCTTCTTTCAGAAGTTGTATAGCCCATGCGTCACCGCGTTTTCTTCTTGATACTTTAACCGTCTCGGCGGAATTGGTAACGCCTCCGGTATCATTTTGTAGTTTATCGAGGAATTCCGTTACATTTCCATTGGTAGCATAGCTGTAACCGTCAACTGCCACTTTCATATTACCTGTATAGTTTTTATTGATGAAGTATAACGTTCTGTACTTTCCAAATGCGTTGGCAACAACTATAGAACCGGCCAGAACATCATTATCCGAAGGATTAAGACTGTCGATATATTCTTGCATAGTAACAGGTCTTTGAGTAGGTTCTACGGTAGGTACCGGTGTAAATGAAGGTGTCGGTTCTGCGGTCGGAACATTAGTAGGTGATGGCACTGATGTCGGTCCTGTTCCTGAGGTTGCAGCAGGTGTCGGCGTTACTCCTCCGTCAGTTGCTCCGGGCGTTGATGATGGAGACACATCCGGTGTTGAAGACGGTGAGTCTTCAAACGGCGTCGGTGTAGCCGTGTATTCAGGAGATGGTTTCCTGGTAGGAATAACCACCGGTGTAACAATAATATCGAATCCGTCCTGTGTGTCTATAAGATCAGGTTTATCTTCAACAACGATCGGTGGATTGGTACTGTTAACAGTTCCTTGTATATTATCTGTGGCATTCATAACAACCACAGTTATCTTCGTGCTTATAGTCTTCTTCTTCGAATTGACCGCCTTACTTGTTGCGGTTATCTCTGTAATTCCCACTGACACAGGTGTTATAAGACCTGTACTACTGACAGTTGCTATATTAACATCCGAAGAATTATATATAATATCAGAATATAATACCCCTGAAGGAGCTATGGTAAGTCTAATCTGACTTGTCTGTCCGGGTTTTAATGTAACAACATTAGCTGAATTTAATGTAAGGCTCTTTATGTATCTTCCAACCTTAACATTACATATCGACTTCTTACCGTTCTTTTTTGACTTTACAGTTATTTTTGCATTACCGGGCTTCTTGGCTTTAACTTTGCCCTTGGTATTAACGCTTACAACTTTCTTATCAGAGGATGAGAACTTACATCCTTTATTCTTGAACTTATAACTCTCACCAACGTACATATTAAGCTTCTTCTTGGCAAGCTTAGGTTTTGAAGCCGCATGAATATCAGTATTATACGGCATGTCAACACATACCAGCACAAGTATAATACAACATGCAATTATCTTCTTTATAATACTATTTTTACAACATGTAATATGTGCCATATTATCATTCCCTTTCAAAACGACACCCTATACACATAATGTATAGGGTGCCAGAATTATTGAATTACAATACTACAAATAATTATTGTAATATTATTTTACATAAGATACTACCGGTGAATAAGTATCAAAATAGCTGTCTGAAATAGTTACAACGAATGTACCATCGTTCTTAGATATCTCAGCATATCTACCCTGATCACTCTTAGCAACAACATCATAGTTGCCTGCAGCATCCTTGTCAAGTGTTAATGTGAATGACTCAACATCGTTCTTGATCATTGTAGCAACATTCGGATTATCTGAATTAACCTTAACAACGAGCTTCTTGGCAGGTGATACGAATGTAGCAGTGATGTCTTTGCCATCCTTAACTACAGTTACGTCAGCTGTGAATTCATTACCGGCATTCTTGATAGTAAGAGTTCCAACGCCATCATCTGTAGCCTTGTATGTTACTTCACCATCTTCAAGATACTTCTCAACTGTGCCGCCGTCCTTCTTGTAAAGCTTATCAACTGCAGCATAGATTGAATCATAATCATCTACGTATGAATCGAATTCACCAACTTCGAATCCGAAATCGCCATACTTGGATGTGTTAGCAACTCTAACTACTGTAGATGCAGTTACATCTGTAAGTTCATAAGTCTTAGCTGAAACATCAGCCTTCTTGATGAACTTGATTGACTTGATCTTAAGTGTTGAAGCGCTACCGCACTGTCCACCGGCATAGTTGTATATCTTCAGAGCCTTAATGCAATTACCATCATAATTACTCTTTGGTTCAAATGTAACAGTCGTGAACTCATCAGAAGCAGGGAATGCCTCTTCATGTGATCCCGGTCCGCCGTTACCATAATTGCCATTGAATTTACCATCATATACAAATGCTGCGATCTTATCATTAGAACCCTTTGTTCTTGAGTATGTGATCTCTACCTTATCATATGCAGGTTTATCTTCAGGCATTACAACTGAGAAACCACTCAGGTTTCCACCTAATGCATATGTTGCAACACCTGTTGCTGCATCATATGAATATGTTGCTGAAGAAGGTCCAAAGAAATCAACAGACTCATCAGTAAATGAAGCAGCCTTTGAAATATCAATTACATTTGCAGTTAAACCTTCAACAGTAGCAGCCTTTGGAGCAACAACTACAGGCTCAGTGTAAAGTTCAAGTGTTCCAAAGATACTCGGATTCTGATAGAGAGCTCCGCCATTTGTAAGGAACATCATCTCTTTAGCTCTCTTACCATCTGCGCAATCGAATGCACTAAGCTCAAATCCGACCTTCTTACCGGTCTTGATCGCATCCTTGTTTGCCCACGGAATAGCATACTCAATAATGTATCCATCGTCAACAAACTGATATGCTGCCTGGATTCCTGCATATGCTGCCTTAGCTGCATCACTACCTGCAGTAAATCCATTGGTAATAGTTGCCTCTGCATCAAATCCTGTGAGACGATACTGGAATGCATCAGTATTAGCACCATAAGTATTCTCTTTGCTCAGATCTTCATCAAGGAATACTTCGCCACCATCACGCTCCCAATTGTTAGTTGATGTTGAATCAAAGTTATCATCCTTAACTCTTTCAAATACATAGAGGTTATCGCCATCCCATGCAAGTTTAGCTATAGCAACAACTTCACCTGCGTTGTTTGGCTTAAGTGCATAATATGGAAGACTATCCCATACCTTATCAATCTTACCGTCAGCTACGATTGCTGTATCTACTTTATGAGCAACCGGAGTATCGTTAGAAGCTCCTGAAGCGTCAAAGTCAGGTACTATTACGTCAGCTTCAAGTGTTCCCTTTGGAGCAACTTCTATCTTAGTGATCGTGATGCCGTTCATATTAGCTGAATTATATGATATCTTCTTAAGTGTGAACTTGGTCCATTCCTTAGGATTATCATTTTCTCCGAACTCTTTTGTTTTAATATCAACAACCATACTGAACTTGCCGTCAGGAAGATTCTTAAACTCTGCAATGTCGGAACCTGAATTATTACCATTTCCAATCCATGCTCTGAAATCGGTATGGCCTGCAGCAAGAACACCGTTGATCTTAACTGATACTTCTTCATTAAGTTCAAGATCATCGGTAATCGGAAGCACTACCTGTCCAACATCGTTAAGTACAAGTTTGCCATCCGAATATGTGGAAGCAACATCAACTTTTGAAAGGTCAAGTGTCTCTGCCACACGAGTAGGTACAAGAGTAGGTGTAGCTGTAGGTGCAGGTGTTTCTGATGTAACATCATCAGCTGTAAGTGTACCCTTCTTAGCAATCTCGATCTTAGTGATCGTGATACCTGTCATGTTATCTGAATCCCATGACTTCTTCTTAATTGTGAACTTGGTCCACTCAACAGGGCTCTTGCCTTCAGCAAAATCTTTTGCCTTAGTATCAAATACTATACTGAACTTACCGTCAGCCATGTTCTCGAACATCTGTATGTCGGAACCATTGTCCCCACCATTACCGATCCATGCTCTGAAATCAGTATGTCCTGCAGCAAGCTCACCATTGATCTTAACTGATACTTCTTCACCATAGTAAAGAGGTGCTGAGATTGGGAATATTACCTGTCCTATATCAGTAAGAACGATCTTGCCGTCTTCGTATGTTGATGCAACATCAACCTTTGAAAGATCAAGTGTCTCAGCAACACGCTCCGGAACTTCAGTCGGCTTCGGTGTGTCAGTCGGTACTGGAGTAGCCGGTGGAGGAGTCTGTCCGCCAGGAGCCTCAATGTACTTAAGTGACTTAATCTTCATTGTGCCATTGCCGTTGCCTGCCCAGTTGAAGAGCTTAAGACCTTTGACACAGTTGCCTGCATAATCATCCTGTACTGTAAATGTTACAGTCTTATCTGTTGCAGCCTGCTCCAGTGCAACCTCATGTGAACCCGGATCATACTGACCGAAGTTGCCGTTAAAATCTCCGTCATATACATAAGCCTTAACGTCTCCGCCTGCAAGTGTATATGTCATCTCGATGCTGTTATACTTATTCACTGCTCCGTTAGGAAGAAGGAATACAAGTCCCTGATAATCACCGAATGTTACATCAAGTGACTTATCAGTTGCGTTATAAGTTGCTGATCCGCCCTGTTCTGCTCTGTAGCAGTTAGGATCTGAGAAATCAAATGTGTAATCACCGTATACCGGAGGCTCAGGTGTAGCTGTAGGAGCAGGAGTCTGTCCCTGATCAGTCTTATACTTCTCATAAGCTGCCTTATCCTTGAATGCCTTGATACCTGTGATCGTGAAAGGTCCTACCTTCTTACTGTCTGCTTTACTTGGGATATAGATCTCATATGCACATACATTGCTAAGATCTGTATTCGAAAGTGAAGCATCCGAAAGATCCATCTCTATCGGGAATCTGAATGAGTTGTTAGTGCAGATCTCAAGAGGTCCGCCGTGATCAGCCTTCTGAACTCCGTCAAGGAACTGTGATACAAGGTCATATGTATCGTTTGCTCCGAATCCTTCTGTCTGGTTAGTTCCTTCAACTACGAGGAACTTGTAATCAGAAAGGTTAAGATTCTCAGGATGCTCTGTTCCGTCTGCATCTTTAGTACCGAAGTACCATCTGCATCCGATGTATCCTGTTACGCCTGTGAAGTCAAGTGTCTGAGAACCGTCTGCGTTTTCAGTGAATCTGATCTCAGGACTTCCGTCTTCATAACCGTTAGCTGCCAATACAACATATGACTTAGCCATAACATCGAAATAACCGCCCTTCTCTGTTGGAGCCGGCTTACCTGATTCCTTCGGAGTAGGTACCGGAGTAGGTGTCTTCGGTGGCTTAGGTGTCTTGGTTGGCTTTGTTGTGGCATCTCCAGCCGAACCAGTAGGTGTTACATCTCCTGTAGGAGCTGTTGTAACGTTAGTTGCAGCCGAAGCTGATGCCGATGCAGGAGCACCGCCCTGTGTAGCTGTAGGAAGTGCAGGTATTACATCAGTAGAAGCTTCTCTTACAGTAAATTTACATGTATACTTCTTTACTTTAGCCTTGCCATACTTGTAGTTTGCAGTAACCTTTGCAGTACCTGCTTTTTTACCGGTTACTTTAACACTGGCCTTGTTGCCGGCCTTTACCTTCTTTGAAAGCTTAACAACTGCTTTGCCTTTTTTGTCAACTTTCCAGGTAACTTTTGCTTTCTTCTTGCCATTCTTGAGCTTAAGTGTGTAAGAATCGCCGACTTTGATCGTCTTTGTCTTCTTAGCAAGCTTAATCTTCTTGGCTGCATCTGATGATGTTGGCGTAACCGCTACTGAAGTAACAGTAAGAGCTGCTGCCAGCAACACCGATAATGCTCTCATTTTCTTCATATTACTATGTATAATACATTAATTAGGGTAATGAATTATACTACTCTCCTTCCTTTGATATTATTGTTATCATACCCGTTGATAATATTCCCTGTTCAACGGTGGCCCAATCCCCCTAATGGACATGACCATATACACTTGTTTAGTTTAAACCATTATCCCTTTAAAGTCAATATTAAATACATCGTATAACACCGTATTAATTGACCATTTAATATAATAAAACTGATTATTCGAACCCTTTTTTACGGAGATATTTTATAACGTCTCCGACAGTGTACATCTCCTGATAATCTTCCATGGGAATCTCAATGGGGAATTCACTTTCAAGCGCCATCACCAGTTCGAACAGGTCAAGCGAATCCGCCCCCAGATCATTCTTGAAGGAAGCATCTTCCGTAACCTCTTCTTCGCTAATATTCAACTGAACCGCGATGATTTCCTTAATCTTCTCTACCATAGTCATTCTCTCCCAACAATCAATCAAGTAATTGCTGTGAAACAAGTCAAAATGTTGACTGCCTGAGCGTGAGTGCATGGTGTAAGTTGCAGGCTTTTCAACTGTCTGAGCGAAGCGAGTTTTGAAAAGCCGAACATTTACACCATGCACTCACACTACATACCTCATTGACTGTTAACAGCAACTACAATATAGTAGTACAGTGGTAGACGGATGTCAAGAATATTGACTTTTAAGGCGTGTAGTGATAGTGTTTTACTATATCTAAAACCCGGAGGTGCAGTATGTCTATTACTGTTGGATTCATAGGCTTCGGACTGATCGGAGGATCAGTTGCGAAAGCACTTAAAAAATATTCCGATGAATATATAACCTGTTCATATAACAGATATTACCCCAAGGCCAATGCCTCTCTTGAAAATGCCGTAAAAGACGGTGTTCTTGACAATATATATACTTCGATCGAAGATTTTGCCGCATGCGACTTAATATTCCTGTGCGCACCGGTAATGCTCAACGTATCTTATCTTGAACAATTGAAAGGTATTATAAAAGAAAACTGCATAATTACAGATGTAGGAAGCGTCAAGACTTCCATTCATACAGAAGTAGAACGCCTCAATATGCAGAAAAACTTCATAGGCGGGCATCCAATGACAGGTTCTGACAGAACCGGATATGAGAACGCTTCAGAGCTTTTATTCGAGAATACTTATTATCTGTTAACGCCAACCGATTCCACGCCGGACAAGGCAGTTGACATGATGATGAAGATTATACATATCATCAAGGCGATCCCCTATGTTCTCGATAATGTTAAGCATGACGAGATAACTGCTGCCATAAGCCATCTCCCCCACATCATCGCTTCTTCTCTTGTCAACCTCGTTCATGATAATGATGATGAAGATGCGCACATGAAGACATTTGCGGCCGGTGGTTTCAAGGATATCACAAGGATAGCATCTTCTTCTCCACAGATGTGGCAGAACATATGCCTTACCAACACTGACAGCATATTAAAATATCTTGACTTATATCGTTCATCGCTTGATAAGACCATGGAAGCTCTTAAAGCGGGTGACAGCGACTACCTCTATAGAATGTTCGAAAGTTCAAGAGACTACCGTGACAGTATACCCAAGGGAAGACCGGGAACTCTGCCTGATATACATGAGATATATGTAGACGTACCGGATGTACCAGGCATCATTGCCATAATCGCAACTATACTGTCAAGTAATTCCATCAGCATACGCAATATCGGTATTGTCCACAACAGAGAATATGAAAATGGTGTTCTAAGGATTGAATTCTACAACGATAATGATGAGAATGACGCAAGAAATGCTCTTAAGCAATATCCTTTCCCGGTATATGACAGATAAAATAAACCTGCAAGACTCATAAACCATAAGTCCTGCAGGTATTTTTATCTGTTAATATATTTATTAGTATATCTATCGTATACTTTTGTTACAATACGCAAGCTGTCTTTTTAATCTATTCTGCGCATATATATTCATATACCTCTTGAGCTCTCGAATATTATATTATGCTCTCTTGGTATACTCACCTGTACGTGTATCGATCTGGATCCTGTCTCCCTGGTTAACGAAAAGCGGAACAAGAACCTTTGCACCTGTCTCAACGATCGCAGGCTTGGTTGCGCCTGTAGCTGTATCTCCCTTAACGCCCGGCTCTGTCTCGGTTACTTCAAGTTCTACCGAAAGAGGTGGCTCGATAGCGAATACTTCGCCTGCATGTGAGAGCATCTTAACATTGTCATTCTCCTTAACAAACTTAAGAGAATCGCCAACCTGCTCTGCATTAAGAGCGATCTGCTCATATGTCTCGTTATCCATGAAGTTATACATATCTCCGTCTGCATACAGATACTGCATGTCTTTTCTCTCGATATGTGCCTGCTCAAATTTTTCTGTAGGACGGAAGCTCTTCTCAACAACACCGCCACTCTTGATATTCTTAAGCTTTGTTCTTACGAATGCAGCACCTTTACCCGGCTTAACATGCTGGAATTCAACTACCTGATATACTCCGCCTTCCCATTCGATTGTAAGTCCGTTTCTGAAATCTCCTGCTACCATTAATTAATTCCTCCTAATAATATTCGTTTCTTATATCAACATAATCAATCTCTAATATTCTATTACATAGTTTAGATAATTTCAACTATTTTCTGTACAATCTCTTCAGGTGACGTATTATCTGTGGTTACTTTTACGTCGGAAGCCCTGTTATAATACGGCGTTCTCTTATCCATCAGATCAGATATATATTCCACATTCATATGTCCGTTAAGTATCGGTCTGTCCGTCTGATGCCTTACCCTCTTATATATGGTTTCCGGCGTTGCAGTAAGCATTATAACGGTTCCGCATGACTTCATAATGTCAATATTGGCATCACGTACAGCCATTCCTCCGCCACAGGCGATCACTGCCGGCGCTTCTTCCTTAAGTCTTAACAGAAGGTTCGTCTCAAGCTTTCTGAAATGTTCCTCTCCATATCTTTCGAATATGTCTGCTATAGACATCTTCTGTTCATTTACGATCTCGGCATCGGTGTCAATATGTCTTACATTATAAGATTCCGACAGAAGTTTTGCGACAGTACTTTTGCCGCATCCCATGAATCCCACAAGAAATATATGTTTATGTAATTCCATCATGTTCTCCTTATCAACTAAGAATATCAAGCATCGTCTTCATGTCCTTTGCGGGGATCTGTCCCGGTGCGGATGCTTTTCCCACACTTGCAAATGTGAGTACCGAACCCGTTAATCCTCCGGCAACCCTGCTAATAAGCCCCGTCTTTCCCATAGACATCGTTATGACCGGTTGTTCATATTCACCTGATGCATACTCTGTTATATTAAGCAGTCTTAATACATCATGTCTGTCCTTAGGCATTACCGCAAGCTTGAGCACATCAGCGCCCGCTTCCGCCATTGTCCTTAATACATCCTTCATCTCATTGTCATCAGGAGTACATTCAAAATAATGACACGATGTTATCACTTTGCTGCCGTTCTGCCTGATAATATCCGTCATCCCCGATGCAGCGGTATGTGAACATCTTTTGATCTCAAGATCTATGTAATCAGCCCATCCGGTCTGTGCGATTGCTTTCAACATCAGAAGATATCTCTCATCATCGATATAACCTCCGCCTTCATGATGAGTTCTGAAAGTGCTTATCAAAGGGATATCATCCATCTTATTCTTAAGCTTACATAACATATCAACGACTTTTTCTATATCATCATGACCGTCAAAATGATCTATGCGCCATTCGATTATATCTGCCGGCTCATTTTTGATCGCCTCAAGTGAATTCATTATATCTTCTACAGTCTCATCCACTATAGGCACACAGATAAGCGGTCTGTTAAGCTTTCTGTACATCTCGCCCATGTCCGGGCGGTTGTTTCCGGAACAGTTTGTTAAATCTTTCACAAGTTATGATTCCTTTCGGTTTTCTTATATACTTAATTCGTATTTATTTTCAGCACTCTGATTGTCATAGGCGTTTCATGTCTCATCCGACCGATGAAAATCATGCGGATTTCATCAGATGTTTAACATTAATCGTGTGCTGAACATTTACATATCATAAAAATTATTATACCTCGATCAGTTCCTTAGGCGATGAAGTAAGATTCCTCACACCATCCTGCTCAATTACGACCACGTCTTCGATCCTTACTCCGCCGAAGCCTTCCACATATATTCCCGGTTCAACGGTTAAGACCATACCGGGTTTTAGAACAGCAGTCTCTTTCGGTGACAGTCTTGGCGACTCGTGAATATATAACCCGACGCTGTGACCAAGCCCGTGACCAAAATGATCTCCATATCCTGCTTCTTTTATGACATCTCTGCCATAAGCATCGCCGGCACTTCCTGTGATCCCTGCTCTAAGCCTGTCGATAGCGGCATTCTGCGCCTGTAGTACAATATTATACAGCTGTCTCATTTTCTCATCTGCTTTTCCTATAACAACAGTTCTTGTCATATCGGAACAGTATCCTTCATATATACAGCCAAAATCCATTGTAAGGAATTCACCGGAACCAAGCTTTTTATCGGAAGGCATCGCATGAGGGCTTGCCGAATTAAGTCCCGAAGCGGCAATCACATCAAAACTAAGCCCTTCTGCCCCGTTCCTACGCATGAACATCTCCAGTTCAAGTGCTACTTCACGTTCGTTAAGTCCCGGGCGAAGAATTCCAAGAATGTATTCGAATGCGGCATCGCCTATTGCTTCCGCCGAAGCAATTTTCTCTATCTCATCCGAAGACTTGATCATTCGAAGACTATCTGTGGCATCTTCTACCGATACAATGTCCACCCCTTCAAATAATCCCGAGTATTTATTATATTCTTTCCATGTGAGATGATTTCCTTCAAGACCAAGACGTGATACTTTGTCTTCTTTCGCGAATTTTTTCAGAATATCCTTTCCGCCGTCACCCGCTATATATACCGATTCTTCTCCGCATTCTTTCTTAGCCCACAGAGTATACCTTGAATCGGTTATAAGCATATTACGGTTACGGGATATATATAAGCACCCTTCCCTTCCGGAAAAGCCGCTGTAATATCTTAGATTATATGGATCTGTTATGATAACGGCATCTATACCGTCTTTACCGATAAGCTCAAGCAGTTCATTTATCTTATGCATTGCGCACACGCCTCCTGTAAAACCTGTATATGATCCATTCAAGCTTTCTCTTCAATATGATCTGAGGTTCTTCGTGTTTTGCGATAGGCTTTACACATATATTATCGATCCCCGCTTTGTTGGCTCCGTATATGTCGGTAAATAACTGGTCACCGATGAATATGGCCTGATCAGGTCTTATACCCATCATTTCGATACCCTTAAGATAACCTTTTTTTGACGGCTTGCCTGCCTTGAATACGTACAAAGTTCCTATATTCTTATTAAAACGCTTCACGCGCGCTTCTCTGTTATTGGATATTATGCATGTCTTGAAACCCATCTCATGAAGCATGGTAAATAAACGCTCAGATCTCTCATCAGAGTCGGCGCCATGTTCCACAAGAGTGTTATCTATATCAAAGAGAATGCCTCTCTTGCCACTCTCGTACAGACTCTTGTAATCAATATCATATGCCGAAGCAGCTGTATTATCCGGATATAAATTCCTGAACATACAATGATTCCTTCCAAATAATTATTTAATGTTTTATTATACTAACATATACCGGAACATTTATCAAGAACATGGAGCACAAAGTGCGAAATGTTTCATAAGAAATGTATCGCAATTCATTATAAAAACAAGGTGTACCGGTTAAGGCACACCTTTCTCAATATTCTCATCGATTGTTGCTTTGTTACTTCAATTAACTGCTTTCTTACCGAATGCGATCTTTGACTTGAATGTCGCACTTGACTTGACAATAAGCTTATCAAATACCATTAACATTGCAGGCAGTATGCATATTACCGATACCATACTGATCACGGCTCCTCTTGCCATCAGTATACAGAGCGAACTTATCATGTCAATACTTGAATATATGCCGACTCCGAATGTCGAACCAAAGAAACTTAATGCACTGGCAATTATCGAAGGCATTGATGATGTAAGTGTTATTGTAACGGCCTCTTTCTTATCTTTTCCAAGATTACGTTCTGCGCGGTATCTGGTTGTCATAAGAATTGCATAGTCAACCGTCGCACCTAGCTGTATCGTTCCGATCACTATTGATGCAATGAAAGGAAGGGTTGTTTGCGTATAGCACGGTATTGCCATATTTACAAATATCGCAAATTCTATAAGTGCAACCAAAAGAACCGGAAGTAACGGTGACAGGTAAAGTATTGCGATAATAAGGAATATCGCACCTATCGATACGGCGCTTACGCGCTTGAAGTCATCGTTTGTTATATTGATAAGATCTCTTGTACATGCTGCTTCTCCGACAAGCATTCCGTTAGGATCATATTTCTTGATGATCTTCTCAAGAGCGTCACATTGAGCATTAGCCTCATCCGAGCCTGTCTTATATTCCGACGTAAGGATTATCATCTCATGAGAATCACTTTTAAGTTCCTTCATAAGGTCTTTTGGAATGAATTCCTCCGGAATCTTACCCTTTGTTATCTCTTCCATCGCGAGCACGTCCGATACCCCGTCAACTTTTTCCATCTCTTCTACCATATCGATAATGGATTTGGCTGACATATTCCTATCCACAAGTATCATATTAGCTGAACTTAATTCATACTCTCTCTGCAGCTCATTCTGCGCTACAACGCTCTCAAGGTCAGTAGGAAGGCTGAGCGTGAGATCATAATATACATTTGTATTGAAATATCCGTAGATAGCAGGTGCGATAAGCGCAAGCATTAATATCAGGAATACAGGATATATCTTAACTATTGCCTTAGGAAGCTTAACCATAGTCGGAATAAGAGGCTTATGATGAGTCTTCTTAAGTGCTTTATCGAATATAAGTATCATCGAAGGTAAGATCGTTACACATCCGATAACGCCGAATATTACACCCTTTGCCATTACGATTCCAAGGTCAAATCCAAGTGTGAAGCTCATGAAGCAGAGTGCCACGAAACCGGCTATTGTAGTTATTGAGCTACCTACTACCGATACGATCGTAGATGCGATCGCCTGAGCCATGGCTTCAAGATGATCATCATGAATCTTACACTGCTCTTCATAACTGTGCCACAGGAATATCGAATAGTCCATTGTCACACCAAGCTGAAGAACCGCAGCAAGCGCTTTGGTCACATAAGATATCTCACCGAATACTATATTGCTACCGAGATTGTACACAATTGCCATTCCTATACTGAGTAAGAAGAATAACGGCACAAGATATGAATCCATTATAAGTGCCATTATGATCAGCGATATAGCCACGGCAAGAACAACATATATCGGTGTCTCACGTTCCGACAATGCTTTTGTATCCGCAACTATTGCTGATATACCGCTAATAAAGCATTGATGTTCGGTTACGTCACGAACATCATTGATCGCCTGAAGAGTTCCGTCTCCCGAACTTGTGTCATCGAATATGACCATCATAAGCGTCGAATCTTCGGTATTGAACGCTTTATATACCTTTTCAGGCATCATCTCTACAGGTATATTGATGTCGACAAATGAATCATACCACAGTACCTTGGCAACATGATCCACGCCTTCTATCTTCTTTTTCAGTTCGGCAACGTTCTTATAATCCATATTCTCGACAACTACCATCGAGAATGCTCCCGCGCCGAAATCTTCCATCATTATGTCCTGTCCGTCCATTGTGTCTATTCCGTCGGGAAGATAATAGAGCAGGTCATAATTAACTCTTGTTCCTATATAACCGATCGCAGCAGGAATAAGCAGTAAAACCGCAGCGATCAGAATCACATGTCTGAATTTTACAACGAATTTACCAAAATGCAACATTATATATCACCCTTTCGAATCGCTCACATATTATTCATCTGCTTCTTTGCTTATTCCTTCGGTCTTGTAGATGAACTTGACTGTTCCGTCCATTTTCTCGTTGATTCCCGAGAAATTCTTATAATCGGAACCTTCATCAACTACAGCTTCTATGAGCTTAACAGCATTCGTCAGGTTATTACCGAACAGATCTGTGATCTTGCTTACTCCCTCTTCATTATACTTAACCATTCCATCATTAAGTTTTGAAGTACCATCCTTAAGTGTAACAACTCCGTCTCTTAAGGTGCCTACGCCCTTATCAAATGTTCCGATTCCATCATAAAGCTTACCGGCACCGGTATCAAGCGTAATGATTCCGTTGTTAAGTGTCTTTGCTCCTGAATTAAGCTGTACCGCACCAGAGTATAACTTGGCATTGCCGTTATATAATGATGTGATACCTTTTGATAAAGTTCCAATTCCGGTATCTAGTGTAACCATTCCTTTGTATAATGCCGACGAACCGGAACTGATGCTCTTATTTCCTTCATAGAGACTCTTTGCACCTGTGTTAAGCGTTCCGACACCTGCTGTAAGCAGTGTCATTCCGCCGTTTATCGTATCAAGGCCGCTCTTAAGTGAATTGGCTCCGGTTACGAGTTTTTTCGTTCCCGCTTCAAGCTTTGTAGTTGAATCCGCAACTTTGCTTACACCATCGGATACTCCCTTTGCTCCTGTCTTAAGTGAAGCCATTCCATCCTGCAGAGCCTTTATCTGATCCGCACTTCCTTTAATAGTTGTTGTCATGCTTTCCTTAACGCCCTGAAGTGCGATAATGCTGTAATTAGCCTGAACTAACTTAGAATATGCTGCATATGTTGTTATCTTTCCACCGGTTGCATTGGCAAGCACTGTAGCTACGGGAACTTCTGCATTGCCGGATATTGCAGTATCAACAGAACTTATAGTCTGTGCAAGTTCTTCTGCTGTCTTGATTCCTGACATCTCTGTAACCTGTGCCATAACCTTGTCGATTTCCGCATCGATTGATGTCGGAGTGCCCTGAAGAGTGCTTACAAGTGTTGTCACGCCGGCTTCTGCTGTTTCAGCTCCCTTTGCCACAGCTGCTGCTCCGTTAACAAGACCCTGTTCCGAATTAAGGCCGGTATTGATCTGTGCGAGTGAAGAATCCACGGTCTGAATACCTAAAGCAACATCTCCGGCACCTGATGCTGCTGATGCAACTCCCGATGAAAGAGTGTCACATGAAGTCTTTAATTTGCCGGTTCCGTCTGCCACCTGCTTTGCTCCGGTTTCTGCCTTTGCGGCACCATCGCTTAATTTATTCATATTGGTCTTAATTGTCTCTGATCCATCTGAGATTTTTTTAGAACCGTCTTTTAATTTTTTTGCACCATTCTTTGCATCTTTTGTTCCTTTTTCAAGTTTACCTGTTCCATCAGCAAGTTTACCGGAACCATCCTTTAACTTACCTGTTCCGTCTTTAAGGCTTTCTGCCCCGTCTTTGATCTCTTTGCTTCCATCCTTAAGCTTATCAGCTCCGTCTTTGAGATCACCAACGCCTTCATCCAGCTTTTCGGTACCATCCATAAGCTGTTCGGTAGCATCTTTAAAGTCTTCTATCTTTTCATTTACACCATCAAGATCCACATCTTCCTTAGCATCTTCTTCCACACCGAATGCACATGGGATAACAACCGTCAGGCACATCTTCTGTTCAAAATCCGTCACATCGGCTTCAACAGAAAATGAATCCGGAAGTTTTATCTTATCCAATATATTCTGTTCATCTGTGATCTGATCTTTCAGGCAATCCATAACACCGGGGATCGCATATCCGACAACGATCGAATTACCGCCCTCTTCAAGCACCTTTCCATTATTAACAGTAATATTGCTGCAGATATCGGACGATACCATCATTCCCGATGCAACTATGAAAGGAACGACCACTTCTTTATCCTTACCGTCAACCTTCTTTGTTGTTTTGGTATTGTTCGTGTATTCATAATTAATCTTTAAATGACCCGATGCCCCTGCAAGCTTGGAAGGTTCCACTGATTTTCCATCGAGCTCATAAGATATCTTCATGTCTACTGGAAGTTCTTTATCGGTTGTTCCCTGATATGTAATATCTTTTCCGTTAGAATTCCACACCAGTTTTCCATCTTTGTTCTCGCAAGATTCATCACCGAGAATATTCTTGATATCATTCAGGTCCGATACATCTTCTATACTTCCCTCTCCGATATTCTTAAGAACATCATTAACCATTATCTTGGTCACATTACCTGAATTATCTGCAAATACATATACCGTCTCATCCTTGCCGGCATCAAGCGAAGTCTGTTTAAGCCCGGATGATATCGCTTTGGTAACAGCATCTTCGGCACTGTCGTCCGGCTCACCCTCTGCCTGTGCTACCGCCACAGAGCCAACACCGTTTTCCAGTTCCTGCTTTACTGCGTCACAACCCGACAACCCTGACATCACCATACCGGTTATCACTAAAGCACCTACAACTCTGACATTTTTCTTCTTCATAAATAGTCACCCTTTCCCTATATATTTGATGTTGCTGTGCATAGCAACTTTCTTGCCACATATGATAAGACACCTCTTAAGCAATGTCACTATACATTTTTTAAGAAGTGTCTTAATTTTGTACAACTATATAAATTTGGTGTGTAGAAGCCTCATAACAAACTGCTTTAACGTATCTGCCAGTTTATTTTCATTCTCCTTCATTCCGCTCATGGCCCATTCTAAGATCATTCCGCATAATGCGTGTGAGAAAAAGCTCGACATGAATTCTTTTTCATCTTCATCCATGTCCTGCCCGACATCATCCGGGAGTTCGTCATTCTCCGACATTTCTCTGATCTCATCAATACCTTTCCTCAGCAGAACTTTGAGAACACCGTACAGATATTCTTCAAAATAATTGTCGGAACATTTGATCGTACCCATGTAAAAATCTCTGTCTCTTCTCATATGGCGCATGAATTTTTTAAGTTTTTCGTCCCAGTTACTTATATTAATATCTTTTGTGATTGCGAATGCTTCATTATCATATATCCAGTACAGCAGATCAAGTTTATCTGTGAAATGATAATAAAATGTCTGCCTGTTAAGCCCGCAGGATTCTGTGATATCAGCAATAGTAATCTTGTCAAAGTTCATCCTTCCCGTAAGCTGTTTCAAGCTCAATGCAAGCGCATTTTTGGTAATGGCTGAATTAGACATGGTCACCTCCAATTAATAATACTTAAAGAAGCTTTCATCATTCATCCTCTGATGTTTCAAGGGAGTTGCGTCTCTTAACGACAACCTTTTCTTCAAATGCCATGAACAGCTCATCAACTGACTTCTGATCCGGCTTCTTAGTGAACAGATTAACAACAGGAACTATTATAAGTCCCGCGATCATTGTAAATGCTCCGCTGTTGATAGGTGAAGCAAGTATTCCGTCAAATATCGGCAGCGTAAGTATTCCAAGTGTATTGAACAGATTAAGTATCATGAATACCGAACCGAATATGAAGCTTACCCAGCATGAAGCAACCGTAACTTTCTTGGAATAAAGTGAATATAAGAACGGTGCAAGGAACGCTCCGGCAAGAGCTCCCCACGACACGCCCATGAGCTGGGCGATAAATGTAACGCTGCTCTTATATTGTACTATGGCAATAATAGCAGATATTACAACGAATATAACTATGAATACTCTTATAAGAAGGATCTGCTTCTTTTCCGACATTTTCTTAACTACTGTTCCTTTGATAAAATCAAGTGTCATAGTCGAACTTGAAGTAAGAACCAGCGAAGAAAGTGTTGACATACTTGCGGATAATACAAGAATAACAACTACTGCAATAAGAAGTTCCGGAAGGTTTTCGATCATCTTCGGAATTACAGAGTCGAATATTACCGAACCGTCATCCTTACGTTCAACCGCATCAGCTGTAAGACGTGCAAATCCTCCCAGGAAATAGCAGCCGCCCGCAACAACAATTGCAAATGCTGTTGATACGATGGTACCGGTCTTAACCGCTCTCTCACTCTTGATCGCATAGAACTTCTGAACCATCTGAGGAAGTCCCCATGTACCAAGAGATGTAAGTATTACAACGAATAACAGATTAAGCGGGTCAGGTCCGAAGAATGAAGCGAATATTCCCGGAACGTCTCCGTTAGCAACAACTTCATATGCTCCGGTATGATAAGCTGCCTCCTGAGCATCCGAATAACCTGCAAGTTCAATAACAGATTCCATGAATCCACCATGACTTGCAAGAACGGCGCCGATAACAGCCACTATTCCGACAAGCATTATAATACCCTGAATAAAGTCATTGATGGCGGTAGCCATATAACCACCGACTATAACATATATTCCGGTGAGAACAGCCATTACAATAACACATACCGTATAATCAATATCGAAAGCCATATTGAATAATCTTGAAAGACCGTTATACAGAGAAGCCGTATAAGGAATAAGGAATATGAATATAATAGTCGAAGCGACTATCTTAAGACCTTTGCTATGGAATCTCTTCTCAAAATAATCGGGCATTGTCGACGAATCGAGCTTATGTGTAAGAACTCTCGTTCTTCTTCCTAAGATAACCCATGCGATGAGTGAGCCTATAACTGCATTTCCAAGACCTATCCATGTGGATGCAAGACCGAATTTCCATCCAAACTGTCCTGCGTATCCGACGAAGATAACTGCCGAAAAATAAGACGTACCGTATGCAAATGCCGTAAGCCACGGCCCTACAGAACGTCCTCCGAGTACGAAACCGTTAATATCCGTCGCGGTCTTTCTTGAATAGATACCAACCCCGATCATTACAGCAAAAAACAACAGTAACATTCCAACTTTAATAAACATTTTTCCTTCTCCTTTTTATGTAAATTTTATTGGGTTCGTAATATATCTTGGCCTTTGGGCATATCTTTAGCGCATGCAATGGCATAATCGTACCACCCAGCCTAAACATGCGCCATAATAACCTGATCAGTCTTCACTGCCTGTGAGCCATTTTTTCAAAATATCTTCCATACGATTGATATCTATCGGTTTTGGAAGATAATCGGACATTCCCGCTTCATAATAACCTTCCGAAGCACCGGATACTGTATTGGCAGTAACAGCAATGATCGGAACCTTGATCCCTTTGGATCTGGCAATCCTTGTTGCTTCCGCGCCATCCATTCCCGGCATCATATAGTCCATGAATACAAGTCTTATAGTACTATCACTTTCAAGCATCTCAATAGCTTCGGGACCACTCATTGCCGACACAACATCTATTCCGTATTTTTTAAGAAGAAGCCCCTCAACCTTAAGATTCATCTTATTATCATCAACGATCAAAACTTTCGATCCGCTGACTCCTTCAAGGATCTTGTTCTTTTCAACCGGTCTTCTCTTTCTTCCGGAAGATTCCCCGATGTTCTGAGGAATCTCAACAGTAAAACATGAGCCTTTTCCCGGAATACTGTCAACCGCTATGGTTCCGTTCATAGCTTTAACAAGCATATGGCATACGGCAAGGCCAATACCGGAACCCTCATTGGCTCTCTTTCTGGTAGAATCTATCTGTGAAAATGCATCAAAGATCGTTTCAATATCTCTCTTATCTATACCCATACCGGTATCCATAACGGCAAATACAAGAACTCCTTCTGTCTTGGATACCTCTTTCCACCTGACAAGAACCTTAACGCGTCCTTTGTTGGTGAATTTGGCGGCATTGCTGCACATATTGACCATTATCTGTTCAATACGTTCTTTGTCACCGATCAGCCTTGCAGGGACATTATCACCCTTGGCTACCGAATATTTGACATGCTCTTTGTTGCGACAGAACATCTCAAGCATCTTATCTATATCATTCTGAAGCTTATCGGTACTGTATCTCTCATTCTTGATCTTAAATGTACCGGCAACCAGCTCACAATAATCAAGAATATCCCCAAGCATCCTGAGAAGATTGTCACCGGCATATCTGATCGACTCAAGGTACTCCATACCTTCTTCGGACAATTCCTCATCATGAAGCATATTGGCAAGTCCTATGATCGTATTGAGCGGAGTTCTTACCTCATGAGAGAGATTGACAAGGAAATCATCCTTAACCCTGTTGGCTTTCTCCGCAATATTCTTTGCTTCTTCAACCCTTGCCATGGATTCATTAACTTTCTGTTCCTGAGTTATTCTCTCTATACTGTTGGTTATTGTTGCGAGGAAATTCGAGAAAAACATTCCTACAGGCTTATCATCACCCGTATCGATTCCGACATAACCGTACAAATAATCTTCGTGATGAAGCGATACCACAAATAATCTCTGCGGCTTATCCGTCTTTTCAAACGGAAACAATTCACCTGTCTTAAATCTCTTATCCAGTATTTCGAAACTTTTATCTTCCAAAATATGGTATTTATAAATTGAATATTCTTTGTATTCTTTTGATTCAAAATCTTCGTTAAATACGATATATATTCCATTGAACGCTTCTATCATATCGGAATAATACGCGCCGGATTCCATAACGTCATCAAGATTCTTCTTATTCTGCGCTGCTCTCGAAAAATAGCTGTTACGTTCATTGTAGAGAATCGAATTCTCATACTGGAAATACATATTCTTGCTCATATCAAGAAGCTCTTCGTTATCTCTCTTCTTGCATCCGCACGAATCTCTGATAACAAGCTCAGTGGAAATATATGATATATCGCTCGTAGGTTTTCCGAGAATAAGTCTGTCGAGAACTTCTATTGTCTTCTTGGCAAAAAGCTTGGGCGATACATTAACGGTTGTAAGAGACACCGAATTAAGAGATGCCTTATCTATATCATCAAATCCGGTGATCACAACATCATTGGGTATCTTGTATCCTCTGTTCTCAAGTTCTTCCAAAAGAGCGATCGCCATATAGTCATTGGCACATACAATAGCCTCAGGCATGCCCTGTTCCTCAATCCAGTCGGCAGTCTGCGGGCCCTGATCTGTCCAAAAATTACCATGATATATCCAGTCTTCTTCATAAGGACATCCATATTGATCCATCTTACGACGATAATTCTTCAGTCTCTCCTCCGCATCACGTCTTCCCCTTGATCCGGACACATAGTACACCTTTTTGAATTTGTGAAAACCGAGTATATGATCAAGGATTCCGTCAAGCGCAGTACTCTCGTCAAAAAGCACGTTATAATACTGCGGAAGATATTTTCTTACACTTACAATAGGAAGATTGGGATACTTTGCGAGATTCTTCTCTAATCCCTCGAACATTCCGGGAACATCAAAACAGTCCGCAAGAAGGATAATACCGTCATACTTGCTGAAATCGGGAATATCAACAATACTTCTCTCACCTATGGCATATTCCGGATTGGATTCATCATATGCACCGAAATTACAGAATACAACAACATTATACCCGGAGAGATTACCGTATTTACACAGTTCATTACTGATCTGACTTTGATAATAAGCACAAGGAAGCGACAAAAATACACCTATATTCTTGTAATTGTTCCCTAGCATATTATGTCACCTCTCTCCCCATTAGCAAGCAGCCAAAATTATTAAATATATAGACATTGAATATTATACCACATGTAACATTAAAATTCCATAAAATTTTAATGTTTTTTACATCAAATATAAGTTGTTACTATTCACGGTGCACGTAACGGTATACAGATTCGTCGTGCTTGTACGTAAGAATCTATATGCTGTTACGTGCAAGGTTCCTGTGAAGCAGGAACCGCCCCCACGCCCCATAGCCATAAGCGGCGAAGCCGCGTCAGATGCGAAGCAGATGGGCTATGGGTTAAGAGCGTGGGGACCGTGAATAGTAACTTTCTTCCCTCAATATCTCTTCCAGTCTCTGTTTTGCACGCCTCAATCTTACCTCCACGGTTTTATTTTTCAAAGATAACAATTTTCCCATCTCGGAATAACTCATTTCAAGATAATATTTTAATATCAGAATATCTCTGTCATCTGTTTTCAGTTTATCAAGTGCATTTTTTATATCCTGTTCTTTGCATTTTCTTAAAAAATCCATCTGAACGTTATCATATGATCCAAGCATATTTTCCTTAATATCGATCAATATCTCTCTGTGTCTTTCTCTCTTACGTATAAGATTAATACTTGAATTTCTTGTTGCAGTAACAGCAATACTTTTCATTTTTCTGACACTTTTAGTCTTATAACTGTTATAATCATCTGCCAGTTTGGCATATACATCATGCACTGTTTCTTCTGCATCATGTTTATTATGTAACATGCCAAACGCCAGCTCTAAAAGCTCATCATATGTCGCATGATAGAATTCTGCAAATCGTTGTCTGTCTTCAAATGTATTAAGTGACATATGTTTCTCCTTATCTTCAAGATTCTTCCCTCCCTGATACGTACAAAACGCCCGTTCAGGTATTCCAATCACTCTTCTTACCTGAACGGGCGTTAAAAGCACGTTATAATCTATCACGTCCATTATTATATTATATCTGTGCTCTTTGCATAACTAACTATATGTTCATCCGTCTATACTTATCATCTTCTTCTGCGGTATCTTCTCAGCCTCTTTCTTTGGGATGCTCAGTCTGAGCACACCGTCTTCGAATTTTGCTTTGATGTCTTCTTCGGTAACCACGTCTCCCACATAGAAACTCCTTTGCATCGAACCGGAATATCTTTCCCTGCGGATGATCTTACCTTTCTTATCCTTCTTATCATTGTCAAGTCCCTTGGCTGCCGATACCGACAGATATCCGTTCTCAAGAGATACCTTGATCTCATCCTTCTTGAATCCCGGCAGATCGATGTCAAGTTCATATCCGTCGTCATGTTCATGAACATCAGTCTTCATAACGTAAGCAGCGTGTTTGCCGTATAACTTGCGGTCAACATCTTCAAAATCTCTCATCCTCGGAAAATCAAGCCAGTCATCCAATAAATTCTCTCCAAAAACACTTGGTAACAACATAGGTCATTCCTCCTTCTCAAAAATCATTTTCTTTCTGAGCAAGGGAAGGAGTGTTCGGATTCACTTCTTTGAATCTTCTCTGTTCCTTTGTTCTGACTACGTTATACCACCTTTTGTTAGCACTGTCAAGAGGTGAGTGCTAATTTTTTTTGTGAAAGTTTTGTGTCCTGTGAATATTTGTTACATCCATGCCTGTTTTAAGTCTTCTTTCATATCAAGAACTGCTGCTCTTGAAGCGTCCGCAAATCCTTTCTCGCCGTAAGCTGCATATTTATCCTGCTTATATGCAGCTATGATCCCTCTGGAAGAATTGACGATCGCACCAAGACCATCCTTGTTAAAGAAGTTTCCAAGATCACTTCCCTTACCGCCCTGTGCACCGTAACCGGGAACAAGGATATAAGACTTTGGCATGATGTTACGAAGCACTTTGCCCATCTCCGGATAAGTAGCTCCGACAACCGCACCGACATAACTGTAATCATCACCCATGACATCACTGCCCCACTCTGCAACCTTGGCAGCAACATGCTCATATAAAGGGACACCGTCGATCAGTCTGTCCTGGAATTCACCGCTTGACGGATTGGATGTTTTTACAAGTATGAACATTCCTTTATGTTCTGTTCGACACACATCTGCAAACGGCTTGATTCCGTCTGTTCCAAGATACGGATTGACTGTTATGAAATCCTCATCAAATGCTGATATGTAATTATCTCCGACTTTTGTCTTTCCGATATGACCGGTCGCATATGCAGCCGATGTTGAACCTATGTCTCCTCGCTTGATATCTCCAATTACAACAAGGCCCTTGGCTTTGCAGTAGTCAACCGTATTCTTAAATACTGCAAGGCCCGGCAGACCAAACTGTTCATACATTGCTATCTGAGGTTTTACAGCAGGTATCAGATCATATACTGCATCAATGATCTCTTTATTGTACCTCCATATTGCCATCGCCGCACCTTCTAGTGTCTCTCCACAGTCATTAAATGACTGTTCACGGATATGTGAAGGGACATAATCCAGCATGGGATCAAGGCCAACTACGATCGGTGCCTCGGTTTTCTTAATGTTTTCAATTAGTTTATTTATCATTGTTATATTCCTCCTATATAGTTATTATCCATATGATATACCGTCCGGTTAATCATCTTATTCTTCCGAATACACTTCGTAACCGTTAACGATTGTCTTTACAACTTTTCCTCTTACTGTTCTTCCGCCAAAAGGTGTATTCCTTCCCTTTGATCTGAATGAAGAAGGATCTATCTTATATTCTCTGTCAAGATCAACTATGACTATATCAGCAATCTTACCCTCTGCAAGACTTCCCCTGTCTATCCCTGCTATCTTAGCCGGATTCGTGCTCATGCATCTGACAAGTCCCGGAAGTGACAGTACTCCTTTGCATACAAGTTCGGAATATGACAATGCAAATGAAGTTTCAAGCCCTACTATTCCGAAAGGGGCGTTTTTCATTGAACCGCTCTTTTCTTCGGCGCTGTGCGGTGCGTGATCCGTTGATATAACCTCTATTATTCCTTCGTTCAGTCCGTTAAGCAACGCTTCAACATCCTCACGTGATCTTAAAGGCGGATTCATCTTATAATTGGCATCATCCCCGGGTATATCTTCATCAGATAACGTAAAATGATGCGGACACACCTCTGCAGTAACGGCAACGCCTGCTTCTTTTGCAGCTTTCACCATGAAGACACTGTCTTTAGTGGAACAGTGGCAGAGATGAAGCTTTACACCGGTTTCTTTTGCAAGAAGGATATCTCTTGCCGTAATTATGTCTTCAACGGCATTGCTTATCCCCGGAAGTCCGAGCTCATCGGCTCTCTTTCCGGCGTTCATCACTCCGCCTTCTACAAGATTAATATCCTCACAATGAGCAAACACAGTAATATTCTTTTCTTTTGCAATATTCATTGCTCTGCGATATATTGCAGAATTCATAACAGACTTTCCGTCTTCGCTTATGGCTTTCATTCCCATATCAGCCATATCTTCTATCTCGGCAAGTTCATTTCCCTGCTGTCCTTTCGTAACTGCTCCGACCGGATATACATTTATATGCGAATCACACTTTATTATATTAGTGAGCAGCTCGTAATTTTCAACAGAATCTATTACAGGCTTCGTATTGGGCATACAGAATACCGATGTATATCCGCCTGCTGCAGCAGCATGGCTTCCGCTTTTGACGGTTTCTTTGTATGTAAGACCCGGATCTCTGAAATGAACATGAAGGTCAACAAAACCCGGCATTACATATAACCCTTTTGCATCTATTACCTTATCAACCGAATCGGTGACTATATTTTTACTTTTCCCGGCAACGATATCAATTATCCCGTCTTTAATAAGAATATCATGGATTCCGTCACGATTGGCTTCCGGATCGATAAGATGTCCGTTCTTGATCAACAGTTCCACAAACAGTTCCCTCCTCTCGCATTCAGTAACAGTTTAACAAAAAAAACCACACAATACAATATCAGTTACGAATATGTAATGTATGGTTTTTGTGCACTTAGGTTTTGAGAAACAATTTTTTGCTTATTTTGCCGTGATCCTTCCCTGTGCCTTAAGAAGTTCGGCAATAAGAACTGCTCCGCCTGCTGCTCCTCTTACAGTATTGTGTGAAAGACCAACAAACTTATAATCGAATATTATATCCTCACGAAGTCTTCCGAGAGTAACTCCCATTCCGTTCTCATAATCTACATCAAGCTGAACCTGAGGTCTGTTATCTTCTTCCATATATCTGATAAACTGCTTTGGTGCACTTGGAAGATCTAGCTCCTGAGGAAGTCCTTTGAAATTATTCCACAACTCTATCATCTGTTCCTTTTCAGGCTTTTTCTCGAAAGTAACGAATACTGTTGCCGTATGTCCGTTGAGAACCGGAACTCTTATACACTGGCTTGTTATTACAGGAAGTTCAGCCTTTACAATAACTCCGTCTTTTACGGTTCCCCATATACGAAGTGGCTCCTGCTCGCTCTTTTCTTCCTCGCCGCTGATGTAAGGAATAATATTGCCTTCCATCTCAGGCCAGTCTTTAAATGTCTTTCCTGCACCTGATATTGCCTGATAAGTTGAAGCAACAACCTTAAGCGGTTTGAATTCACGAAGTGCATGAAGCGCCGGCGTATAACTCTGGATAGAACAGTTAGGCTTAACTACTATGAATCCTCTTGTAGTACCGAGACGCTTCTGCTGATCTGCTATAACAGCAAGATGCTCAGGGTTAAGTTCCGGAACTACCATAGGTACATCAGGTGTCCATCTGTGCGCGCTGTTATTTGATACAACCGGTGTCTCTGTCTTTGCATAAGCCTCTTCAATAGCCCTTATCTCATCCTTTGTCATGTCAACAGCGCTGAATACAAAATCAACTTTGCTGCTTACAGTCTCTATATCATTTACATCATTTACAACAATATTCTTAACAGCTTCCGGCATAGGTGTAGTCATCTTCCATCTTCCGCCTACAGCCTCTTCGTAAGTCTTTCCTGCACTTCTCGGACTTGCAGCAATACATACTACTTCAAACCACGGATGATTCTCAAGCAGAGATATGAATCTCTGTCCGACCATACCTGTTCCACCAAGAATACCTACTTTTAATTTCTCGCTCATTTTCATATCCTCCAACTATTAAATTATTACAATAAGTACATCTGCTTATCATTATCCGATTCATTCTACACCAAAAATCAGATTATTAAAACCATAAATTTGTGTTTTTTATAATTTTTTTATGATTTCATGGGGCGGACAAGACGCGAAGCGTCTCGGACGCCCAAATGTTCCTTGGCGCGAAGCGACAAGGAACTGGGGTGCTGAACAGTTATAAACCTTATACCCCCGCAAACAGGAATTCTTCCTCAATATATTCAAGATTTTCTTCTGAATGTTCTATCTCTTTGGCATATTTACGGGCGATATCAATCATGTCTTCCACTTGAAAACAACGCCCGTTTTCAAGCCATCTGACATAATCCACGCACTCTATCACCGAGCATGAATATACAGCCATATCGATCTTTGTCTGAATATTATTATCATAATATGCTCTTATCATATATCTGAATATATAATAAGCCATGATCTTTTCCATCCAAACGTCATATAAGGAGCCTCTTTCTCTGACAAATTCACTCCAGGAAGTTTCATCATATAATTCCTTATACTTTTTTGCCCATGAAGCAAGTGTATCATCAAGCAGTTCAAGTTTTTCTATAATATCAAGCATATCAAGCCTTTTTTCGTGTGTTGATATCTTCTCTTCGGGTTCTTCTTTCAGTCCACTATTATTTCCTCGCTTTGAATCAATCTTTGCATCAATCTTTGCATCAATCTTTGCATCTATTTTCTTATAATCTTCGTCATTCCATTGCAGTTGCCAT
The DNA here is from genome assembly GCA_000621985.1 of Lachnospiraceae bacterium V9D3004. Taxonomy (GTDB): domain Bacteria; phylum Bacillota; class Clostridia; order Lachnospirales; family Lachnospiraceae; genus V9D3004. The sequence continues at coordinate 229,029 of JHWW01000002.1, read as the reverse complement.
TTTTCAACATATTTTACCATGGTGTTAGCTTTCGTTTTCCATGAGCTATTGTCTGTTCCTTCTTTTGTGCTATCAGCTTTTCCTGCCGGTGGGATGCCTGCTTCATCATACATATCACTCTCTATATAATCTATAAGCCCGTCTTTTATGGCAAGAATTGTCTTAAGCCTTTTCTTATCACTCCTGTTGAGCCTCTCTCCGCTGTCATACTTATCAATATGGGTAACGTAATTAATATCACCCGTTATTATAAGTCTTGCAGCCTCCGGACAAGACAATCCGACATCCGACCGGGTATAATCACCTATTGTCTCATGACTTCGCGGGAATTCCGTACACACATTGCAGAGACTCGCTTCTCCGAGTTCGGTATATATGTCACAGAGATTCTCTTTATTCAAAAACGGGCACCTGCCGTCATCGCAAAGCACAAATGTATTCCCGTCATCATTGTTCATCGATCTTCTCAGTCTGTCGCCGAATTCTCCCTGAACGCTTTTATAATATTCATACGTCTCATCATCAATATCAAGTTCCCATGATATACAGCAACTGTCTTTGCATTTGCCGCCTATACACCGGAATTCGGTATAATATGCCGGATATTCGTGAATCATGATCCTTTTCTCCCTAATTAATTATGTGAGTTATATCCCCCGTGGTCATCTTCGAAATATTAATAATGAATCCGTAACGGATCGTTTTTTTTATAGTAAATGCATAGCAATTTTTTACATAGAATGCAAAAGGCTTCTCTTTGCAACTTTCAAAAAATATAACAAGGGGGCTGCTGCAGGCGTATAACATGCCTGTTTGCACCCCCATACTTATTATGATTGTAACTATTTTGCCCCTTGATTTGCAGTTAGTTCTATCTGAAATAATGTTTTCCAATATTATTCCATATTCTACTGTGGGGTACTGAACAATTTTTTTTATTTTTTGGTTTTAAATTTTTTAACTGGCGAATATCCGCCGTAAGTCTTTCCTGAAAAACCTCTTACTTTGAAATAATAATTTGTTCCGTACTTTAATATCTTAAATGTTATAGATGTCTGCTTTATTGTCAGCTTCTTAACACCCTTCTTGAATTTCTTGTCTGTTGAATAATAAAGCTCATATTTTTTGGCGCCTGATGCCTTCTTCCATGATACATATACCTTACCTGCACCCTTTTTCTTAACACTTATGGACTTAACCTTACCAACCTTAACTGCTTTCTTACTTGTTGTAACAACAGTCTGTGTCGGTGCAGCTGAAGGTATGATCACCTGTGTTGTTGCAGGAGCATTGGTTGCTGAAGGTGCTGTGGTAGGTTTTGCAAGTGAACCGCCGACAGTTATATCATAATATACTGTCTTACCGGAACATGTTACCTTAACCTTCTGGGTACCTGCCTGTGTGGTATCGGGATGATATACAGAATAACTTGATGCCGGACCGGTTGATCCGTCTCGCTTAACTACGTTAACTTCAAGTCCGTCACTGTTGAATTCCTCACCTACAGCAAAGTTAAGCTTAGCCTTTGATGTGTCGAGCTTGACTTCTTCAACAAGACTCTGTGATGCAACCCATTCCATAACTGATATCTTCTGATCGCCATCCATATAATATTCCTGATTATTGAAAAGAAGTATCCATCCTGCCTCATGACCGCCATAAGTATCATTATTCCATGTAAGATCTCCCCTCTTCTCATTTGCGGGATCACATGCTATCTCATATACTGTAGGATCATCACTGTCCGTCGTATAGAATCTGAAGGTACACCTCGGATCTTGCTGGCAGGATTCCATAACACAGCACACCGACTTCTTATTACCTCCATCTTTGATCTTAAGATATGATGAATAAGTATACGGATCCATTCTACATGTTCCGTCAACCTCACTACAGCTTACCCATATCGGAAGATCCTTCAGTTTCTCCGCATCTTCTTCCGTAATTGCATAAGCCTGGCTGCATGGGAATGCAGCTGCAAACATTTCAGGATAATTGATGATCATACGACAACACATATAACCACCCATTGAAAGTCCACCAATATATATTCGATCTGTATCAATATCAGGATTCTGTGCAATTATTGTGTCTACAAGGCTCTTAACTACTTCAAGATATTTTGATTCATTAGTGAATCCGTCAGTAGGCCACTGATCAGGAGCCTGCGGAAGAAGTACATAGGCGGCACCGCCCATTATCTCCTGAACTTCTGGTTCAGCAAAATATTCTTCCTGATAAGCGTACATCTGCACTCCTTTATTGTTAAGGTCTCTTGCTCCTCCTTCACCCATTCCATGGAAGAATATTATAAGAGGTGCCTTACCGCTGACATTCTTTGGTGAATAGAAAGCATAATCAACAAAATTATATGTTGAATCTGCAATAGAGTCGTCTACATGTCTTTTAAGTTCGAATTCATCACATACAAGATCTGCAACGCCTTCCTGCTCAAGACCATCAACCTTTGACCACTTAACAGTATAATACGGTGTAAGCGGTGTATAATAACTCGCATAACTGGCTGAACCGAGATGAGCAGCCTTTACATCCTTGCCGTACTCAAGTTCAACTACAATATATGTACTGTCTTCAACCCTGTTGCCTTCTTCGTCAACAGGATAAGCATCAATAACCTTACGTGATCCGTTAGAATCATCTCTCATGGCCTGTTCACTGTAATGTCTTCCCGTAACAGAGAAATCAGCGGCATTGACATCAGCGGCATTAAAGCTCTGACCTGCATTGATTATAAGTCTCGTAACATCCTTGCCCCATGCAAAAGGCTCGGCGATAACATTGAACTTCCACTCTGTAGGAAGTCCTGTCTTTGATGTGGTAAGCTCCTTCCTCATACCTGCTTCAGCACTTGCAGCTCCGGCAAATAACACAATACTCAAAGCCAATACGACCAGTGCTCTCATGATCTTAATGACCGGACTGCTCTTAATAGATTGTTCCCCCGTTTTCCTGTACATAATAAAATACTCTCCTCTCTTAAATTAACACTTACCCCAGTAAGTGCATACAGTAAATAGTATAATTTTATTTCACTCATGTGTCAACTATTATCATAAGTAACTTTTCATCCGACAGTTCACACATCCGGTTTCCGTAATTCAAATGATCAGTGACTTACAGCAACCTTCAAATCCGGCAATTGTCATAAGCTCACATATTACTTCCGCCATGTTTGCATAACGGCGTTTTATATGTTTAAATGTACACCTTTTTGCAATCTTTATTAATCCTGATGCTGTTCTTTTATCTTCAAAATATTCCGCTGAATATTTCAACAAAACACCGATCGCATATATATCCGTTCCTACATCTGTGACAGAACCACCTGATATGAATTGTTCGGGTGCAGCATATGCCAAAGTTCCGAATCCTGTAATACCGGATCGTCCTGACATCTTCCTTATTATATCATGCCTGTCATGTCCTGTAACTGCCGTTCCGTAATCAATCAGGGTAACCCCGTACGCTTCATGATCAATATATATATCTGCGTTGTCCCGGGTATCGCTTTGATCACTTTCCATGCATCCTTTACTGCTAAAGGAATCACCATCTTTATCTTCTCCGATAATTATATTGGAAGGCTTGATGTCACAATGATATACCGGAACCGGCATGTCATGAAGATATTGAATAACATGACAAAGTAAAAGCAAAATCTTCATACGTGTATCATCGGAATGATCATTCATTTTAAAAGCATTATCCAGTGTTTTGCCCTGAATATATTCCATCACAAGAAAATCAGTGTTTTCTTTTGTAAAATAATCATACACTTGCGGAATTCCTGCAATAATTCCCTTACCTGTATTATTGCTTATAATGTTACTGTTTAAGACATTCTTGGTTTTATTATATCCGTTGATCAGATTAAGTACATCATATTCATTTTTTAGCGCCTTTCGATAAGTTGTCTGATCATGTTCACACGCCTTAATGATTATCCTGCGATTGTCTTCCACTCTTGTTCCGGAAAAAATAACAGACATTCCTCCGGAACACATATACTTCTCAATATAATATCTTTCTTCAATGATCCTGCCACATAATATATCAGTTATATCTTTTTTATACTTTATTATATTCATACTTTTCATATTGCCGATCTTTCGCAACATATAACGGAAGATACCATATCCGTTATACCGGCATCACATGAGGCCTGTATCAGACAATCATTAATATCGGCGCAGGATATTCCTCTTCCATGACGCCTTGTATACCTGTATCTTTTTTTGAGAAGAGTTTTCATATACCACCGATATGAATCGGATGTACATCGCACATTACACATTACAAGCATATCTCCTAAACCGATCTTCCCGGTGTTAGCAATAATCTCACAATCCGAATGTCTCCCGAGAACATTGTCAGATCCTGATATAAATATATCAGAATGACCCTTTGTAAAACTGCAGAAAGTAACGTTTCCTGCCTGTAATAATATATATCTGTTTTTAATTATTACGACAATCCCCAAAGATGCACTTAAAACCTGTTTACTGCAACTTGATCCATACATATAAGAATTACAGTCGACAATGACTTTTTTTAATTCTTTTTCTGCTTTTTTATGTGATATTTTTTTCTTGTTTTCTTCTGTGAAAAATCGTTCAGTCCATCCGGATATTCTTTCAGTCAGATACTGTATTGACGTGCTGTTATCAGCAATTCCCTCATTACATTTCATAACTGTAAGGATCACAATATTCCTGTTCTCCCATCTCCTCATCTCAATATATCCTGCTTCGTTATTATTGATTATATCTGTCTTTTTGATATCAACAGCGAAATATGAATTCTTCATCGGCAAACCTTAAGACATCTCCCGATCTTAATTCTTCGGGTGTATGTCCCGGCAACTCCTTTCCGTTAATATATGTGTGATTAAGAGAATCCTGATCTATAAGAAAACATATTCCATCCTTAACGGATATCTCTGCATGCGCCCTGCTTATTGCGGCATTGTCCGTAATTCTGTAATCAGCGTATCTTTCATCTTTGCCGATCCTTAATATCTGCTTATCTATTCCTATGATCTCATCTGTGGATACACGTGTAAGATAAGGAATATTATCATCTTTAGGAGATTTTTTAAGAAGAACTGTCTCCATGGATTCATCACTTTCACAAACCATTGCGGGCTTTTGATCCACGTCATAATAATCATTATCCCAGTCATCAATATCAATATTTCCCGTTATGGAAACTTCATTTTTTTTACCGGAATCCGTTGTGTGAATTTTCCCTGTTTTAAAGGAATGATCGTTCTTGAAAATACTTTTTATAACATTGGTGAATCTGAATATTATTCCTTTATTTGCCGAAGAATTCTCTGACGTATCCGTTAAAACCTTATTATCTGAATAATTCTCATTATGATCATATGGGAAATCTATAACATTGCCGGAATTGTTCTCCGGGTCATTGTTGATTTGTTTGTCATTTGTATATTTTATATTTTTACTGTATATCCCATCCTTATCATTTTCTTTACCTGTACGATTATCGGAATATTCCTTGAAATCACAGATGTTGCTCTCGGTATTTTTAACATTATCAAAATAAATAAATCTTCCCGACTTATGCCCATCATTTACAGATATCCCCTGATCAACGGGCTGACCGGCTCCTGCTCGCAGTCTCCCAAGCAATTCTGTGAATCCACGGATAGAAAAATCCTGGTCACAGTTAAGGGCATTAAGCAATTCCGTAACATATGAATTATCCTGTTCCACAATAAAACGCGCAGATATTATGACCATACGGAAAAGATTCCTTACAGCCTCATTAACATCATCTGTGATCACATGCCCGACAACGGGCAGACAAACCATAGAAACCCCAAAAGGGTTACCGTTTAGAAATATGTTATCCATATCAAATACCAGCATACTGCTGTCAAGCAGATATTCCGATACAGAACCGATAACATTAATGATATCCAGGAAAAGCTCAATAAGCCTTCTACCGGACATGCTTGACTCAAGATAAGTCCTTAATGAGATCATCGACCGGATATCATATCTGATATCCTCAATCCCATTCATACCGCTTGTAATGATCGGAAGCAATCCCTCAATATCATTATCGATGAGCATTGAATAACAGAAGCTGTCAACATACTCTTCTGCCTCCAACCTGTAAACAAGTCTTCTTTCCACACCTTCATTTTCAATTCTAAAACCGAGCAATACACATCTTCCTTTCGTATAACATACATCGTATCCGAAAGAATCATTCCCGACTTCAATCATTACGATCCAGCCACAGACCTTTAATGTATTACCATGATAGCATGTGTATTACCGTATGTCAATAAGTTTTTTAATCGATCAGATCATTTTGAAAACGCGACAGATGTTCAAACGGGAGGATCTGACGCCCCCTGAACAGACCGCATCCGTCATTAATAAGGTGATTGCTTAAAGCCCTGAACATATTCACATTAACCGCAGTAAGATCGAGTTCCTGCAATTTGATCAGTCTTTCATAAGCATTGTCAAAATATCTGCATTCCCCCAAAGGAATAATGTCTCTTTTGGATCTGCTTTCTTCCTGATGCTTTTCATAATTAAAATGATTGGCCGAACCTATCTCAGCGTAATCATCCATGTCTTTTGTCCTAAGCTGCAGTTCCGTATAACATCTTGCAAAATTATCATAAAATGTGATATGCAATGAACGATATCCGGAAGAACGAGGCTTTTTTATATAATCCCTGTAATATGGGCGATTACTCTCACTGAGCGCATCGGAACAATACTCTTCTGGTATTCCGGCAAGCTCTGCCGTAAAGCCTCTGACCTCAAGAAATTCCCTGAGGACATCGGCGATCTCATACAGATATTTTTTTTCCTGTTCAGTATAGTCTTCTCCTTCTTTAACGTGGCATCTGGGCAGCGAAATAACTATACGGTATGCAATAAGATCCCTGAAACAGGGATATTCATGTGTCATGTATTTGTAGAATTCTTTGATCCTCTGGGACTGTGACGTAAGGAAATCGTTGTGCTCGAGGATCTCAATTATCTGTATTAAAAAATTACTGTGAGCCAGATCAATGGGATCATGCTCTTTTATTGCAGAAGCTTTCAGATCGGATGAGTACTGATGAAGTATCTTCAAAACCGTATCACCTGAAAATAAATAATCATTTAATAAAATCATTGTTTTTCTCCATAATGTACACTATTGACATTGTGTCCATTTGATTGATATAATGAACTATGGGGTGCAAAGCAAGTCAGGTAAATATATGTTATGGGGTGATAATTATGAAATATGAACAGGCAACCGACGTCAGAAAAGAGTGGAGTTCCGTATGTGACAGTGTTATAAGGGAACGTCCGAAGTTCATCAAGCGTACACGCGATAAGATGTGCTTATCCAGTGTAAAACTAATGAATGAAATTCTTGCTGTCTATACATTTACAGCCAAGCAGTTCACCGAACCCGACGGATCGGTCACAATAGCACTCGATATTATCGACATTACCGAGAACGGCGAATCCGAAGAAGATGCACGTCTGAAAATCGGCAAAAGAATTCTCGAATATGCCGAAGATTATTATGAGAACTTTCAGATATACTCCATATCTCCCGACAAGAAGTCTCATATGCCGTATATCATAAAAGTTCTCCTAACGGATAATGCCAGATCGATCGGTAAAAGTATTATATGCAGGGAAGTTAAAAGGTGATACGGGTTCCTTTTTCCCCTGTATACCCCTCATATGCATCGTTAATGGAGGTGATGACAGCGCACCTCCCTTTCTTTTTGTTTACATAATCAACCGAAGCTGCAATCTTCGGAAGCATGTTTTTCTCTTCGAATTCTCCGGCTCTGATATAATCCTCTGCCTGTGATACCGTGATAGATTCAAGTGCCTGCTCTTCCCCGGTTCCGTAACCGCTCATAACATATTCCACATCTGTAAGTATCAACAACATATCCGCATCAAGCTCATCAGCCATAAGGCCTCCGGAATAATCTTTTTCAATTACCGCGCTTGCTCCTTTAAGTTCGGTCTTTTGTTCAAGCACCGGGATTCCGCCGCCTCCGCATGCAATTACTATACATCCCGAATCCATAAGAGTCTTTATCGCATCTATCTCTACTATCCTGCACGGTTTCGGTGCTGCAACGATCCTTCGGTATACTTCTCCTTCTTTTACGACATAATTCCCTTTAAGCTCTTCTTTTTCAGCTTCTTCGGACGTCAATTCCCTGCCTATGTGCTTGATAGGGTTTGCAAATGCATCATCATAAGTATCAACCACAACCTGTGTTATTATCGTACATACAGGTTTATATATGCCCGCTTTGAGAAGTTCGGAACGTATAGCATTCTGAAGATCATATCCGATATAACCCTGACTCATTGCCGAACAGACACTCATGGGTGCCGGTGTAAAATCCGGATGGGATTTTCCGAATTCGTTCATAGCCGTATGGATCATTCCAAGCTGCGGGATATTACCGTGTGTTATCACAACATCCGCACCTTTTTTTACGATATCAACTATCTTTTTTGCCGTCACTTTTGCAGCAGCTTTCTGTTCGGGCATTGTAATTCCTATAGCGCTGTGACCGAGTGCCACAACTACTCTGTTATTAGCCATATTTCATACCTCACGCTTTCTTTTCATCTTTATACTTAAATAATATACAACAGTTTTTTATTGTAAAATATCCGGCTGTACACTCCATAAACCAAAAGTATATTTTATATTCTACAGCTTAGCAATATTAATAAGCGATAATTTATCATCATTTCTGTTCTCAAGACTTGTCACAAGTGCCCTTGCCGTATCTATTGCGGTAATCACGTTCACACCTGTTTCAATCGCATTTCTTCTGATCAGGAATCCGTCTCTTGAATGCTCTGCACCCTGCGGTGGAATATCAATAACAAGGTCTATCTTATGACCGAGAATGAGGTCCATAAGATTCGGTGAATCCTGTTCGATCTTATTGGTTCGTACCGCATTGATACCTGCAGCATTAAGAACTTTTGCCGTACCGAGAGTTGCATATATTTTATAGCCGAGTTTTTCGAATCTTCTTGCGATATCAACTGCTTCTTCTTTTTCTTCATCACGAACAGTCATGATCATATTTTTATGTTTTGGAAGATTGATCCCTGCCCCGAGAAATGCCTTGTAAAGCGCTTCGTTAAAGCTTTTTGATATTCCAAGGCATTCTCCTGTTGATTTCATTTCCGGGCCGAGACTGATATCGGCTCCTCTGATTTTTTCAAATGAAAATACAGGTATCTTTATTGCAAAATAATCTCTCTCAGGCCACAATCCCGGGATATCATTTTCCGGATCATTATTGTCTTTTTCAGCAAACATCTCCGGCATTATATCTTTCAGTTTATGTCCGGTTATACACTTAACCGCAAGAGGTATCACGGGCAGTCCGGTAACCTTGCTTATATAAGGAACGGTACGGCTGGATCTCGGATTTACCTCAATTACGTATACGTCATCATCACAGACGATAAACTGAATATTGATCATTCCCACAACATGAAGCGCCGCTGCAAGTTTTTTCGTATAGTCGGCAAGTTTTTTTCTGGCTGTATCCGATATTGTTCTTGCAGGATATACCGAGATACTGTCTCCCGAATGAATTCCAGCACGCTCAATATGTTCCATAATACCGGGGATAAGAACATCTTCTCCGTCACATACCGCATCGACTTCTATCTCTTTTCCTTCGAGATATTTATCAACAAGAATAGGATGTTCCTGAACTATACGATTGATTATTCCTATATACTGTTCTATATCTTCATCATTTACCGCTATCTGCATTCCCTGTCCGCCAAGAACATACGACGGTCTTACAAGCACGGGATAACCCAGTTCGTGTGCAGCGTCAATAGCTTCCTCCACGGTAAATACCGTATGTCCTTTCGGTCTTTGTATACCGCATTTTTCAAGTATTCCGTCGAATAATTCCCTGTCTTCCGCCGCATCAACATTCTCTGCGGAAGTTCCGAGTATCGGTACACCCATATCTATAAGAGAACGGGTAAGCTTTATAGCTGTCTGTCCTCCGAACTGGACAACCGCGCCCACAGGATGCTCAATATTAACAATATTCTCAACGTCTTCCGGTGTGAGCGGTTCAAAATATAATCTGTCCGCAATATCAAAATCCGTACTTACCGTTTCCGGATTATTATTGATTATTATTGTTTCGTACCCTTCATTTTTTAATGCCCATGTACAATGAACACTGCAAAAATCGAATTCGATCCCCTGACCTATCCTTATCGGTCCGGAACCGAGAACAAGTATTTTTTTCTTATCGGAATCAGTGGTTATCACTTCATTTTCATCGCCGTAAACCGAATAATAATACGGTGTCTCAGCCTCGAATTCTGCAGCGCATGTATCAACGATCTTATATGATGCCGTAATGCCTGCCGACAATCTCATATCCTTGACATACTGAAGTGTTTTTCCGTTAAGAGAAGCGATCATATAGTCAGGAAATTCTATCCTTTTTGCTTCACGTAACATAGGTATATCAAGTTCGGCAGTTTTTAATCTGTACTCCATTTCCGTGATGTTATACAGCTTATCAATAAACCATCTGTCTATTCTTGTGATTTTCTGTACTTCATCTCTTGTTATTCCCATTCTGAGCGCCTGAGCGGCTCTCCATATCCTCATGTCGTCAACTGTCTCTAATTCAGCCAACATTTCTTTCCTTGAAAGCTCCGAAAAATCATATGACATTAAACTGTCAACATGCTGTTCAAGCGACCTTATCGCTTTCATGAGCGCGCCTTCAAAATTATTGCATATACTCATTACTTCACCGGTAGCTTTCATCTGGGTTGTAAGAGTCCTTCTTGCGCTTATGAATTTGTCAAAAGGCAGTCTCGGTATCTTAACAACAACATAATCAAGCATCGGCTCAAAACATGCATATGTCTTACCGGTTATGGCGTTCTTAATCTCATCAAGATTATATCCCAGTGCGATCTTGGCTGCAACTTTCGCTATAGGATAACCGGTTGCCTTACTTGCAAGAGCGGATGACCTTGATACTCTTGGATTAACCTCTATAACACAGTATTCGAAACTGTCCGGATTAAGTGCATATTGGACATTACAGCCTCCGGTAATTCCAAGCTCCGTTATAATATTGAGAGCCGAGGATCTGAGCATCTGATATTCTTTATCACCGAGTGTCTGGGACGGCGCAACAACAATACTGTCTCCGGTATGTACACCAACCGGATCAATATTTTCCATATTACATACTGTAATACAATTCCCTGCGTTATCACGCATTACTTCGTATTCGATCTCTTTCCAGCCGGCAATACAACGTTCCACAAGAACCTCTCCCACTCTTGAGAGTCTGAGACCGTTTTCAAGTATGCTTATAAGCTGTTCTTCGTTATATGCGATTCCTCCGCCGCTGCCACCAAGTGTGTAAGCCGGTCTGAGTACGACGGGATAACCGATCTTACCGGAAAATGCTATACCTTCCTCTACTGTTTTTACGACAGTGGAAGCTGCAACCGGCTCTCCTATCTTCTCCATCGTATCCTTGAATTCCTGTCTGTCTTCGGCTTTTTTTATTGTCAGGGCAGTCGTTCCGATAAGCTTTACACCGTTTTCTTTAAGGAATCCTCTCTCTTCAAGTTCCATTGCAAGATTAAGACCTGCCTGACCGCCGAGAGTCGGTAATATACTGTCGGGTTTTTCTTTTTTTATAAGCTGTTCGACAGCTTTTACGGTGAGCGGTTCTATATATACTTTATCAGCAATATTTTTATCGGTCATTATTGTAGCCGGATTAGAATTGATAAGGACAACTTCCATGCCCTCTTCTTTAAGCGAACGGCAAGCCTGCGTACCCGCATAGTCAAATTCCGCCGCCTGACCGATTATTATCGGTCCCGATCCGATCACAAGAACTTTTTTTATCGATTTATTTTTAGGCATTTTTATCTTCCTCCATCATTTCCAGAAATCTTTTGAACAAAAATTCCGAGTCATGGGGTCCGGGGCATGCTTCCGGATGAAACTGTACGGTAAATATTTTTTTGCCTGTATATTCGAGTCCTTCATTTGTATTGTCATTTACATTTATAAATGCAGGCACGGCTATTTTTTCATCCAGCGAATCCATATCAACCATATACCCATGATTCTGTGAAGAAATATATACTCTTCCCGTACGCAAATCCTTGACCGGATGATTGCCTCCACGATGTCCGTACTTCATTTTCTTTGTGGTTGCGCCGGTTGCAAGAGCCATCAGCTGATGACCAAGGCATATCGCAAATACAGGTATATCGGAATCATATATTTTTTTTATTTCGTCAATAATACTTCCGCACGCTTTGGGATCTCCGGGGCCGTTTGAAAGCATGATCCCATCGGGATTTTCTTTTAATATATCTTCTGCTTTTGTACGCGCCGGATAAACCATTACTTCACAACAGTATGAAAGTAACGATCTTATAATATTTTTTTTGCTTCCAAAATCCATCAATGCAATTTTTTTTGCGCATTTTTTTTGATCTTCTTTTATATCTCCTTCAGAGGAGGAAAGGACAGGATTATATGTGATAACATGATCGCACGTAACCCTGTCTACTACATTGCCTGTTGTGTATTCTTTTATTTTTTTCATGACATTATCATCAATGATAACATTGTCGGGAGACAGATGATCCCATTCATCTTTTATTATATTTTGGTCGGGATCTTCAACAATCTTAAAGACACTGTCATCGGTGGTCATCATACAATTCATTGTACCGCTGTCCCTTAATATACGGGTCAGCATTCTCGTATCAATACCGCATATTGCAGGTATATCATGTTGCAACAGATAATCGGTAAGAAGTCCTTCACTTCTGAAATTACTTGCGGTTTTTGATATCTCCCTTGCAATAAATCCGTCAAGCGCAGGCTTAACGGATTCTTCATCCTCATAACATATTCCGTAATTACCGATAAGAGGATAAGTCATACATACTGCCTGACCCGCATATGACGGGTCGGTTAATACTTCCAGATATCCGGTCATGGAAGTATTAAATACAAGCTCACTGACAACCTCCTTGTCTGAGCCGTAATGTTCTCCTTTAAATATCATTCCGTTTTCCAATATAAGATATGATTTCATTCGCATGTTTCTCCATTCCTCATGTATTGGGTGGGGTATGACCGGCACCCGCATTCGCCTGTGCATAGCACAGGCGAATGTGGGCGGACGGAGATGCTTCGCATCTTGTCCGCCCGGTGTGACCATGAAGAATTCATCTGGAAAGCAAGCTTTCCGACTGAATTCTTCACGGTCACACCGGGTGCCGGTCTTTTTACAAGTTTGTATACCCCATAAGGTTTTTGTCGACGGCACGTGCCACGTCTATTCCTTCACGTATTGCCCATACTACAAGTGACTGTCCTCTTCTCATGTCGCCTGCAGCGAATACACCTTTTACAGATGTTTCGAAGTCGTTTGTCGATACGTTGGTTCTTCCGTCCACTTCAACTTTGAATGCGTCGGTAACATATTTCTCACTTCCTAAGAATCCTGCAGCTATAAGAACAAGTTCTGCGGGTATTTCTTTCTCACTTCCCTCAATCGGAACCATCTGCATTCTTCCTGTTTTTTCGTCTTTCTTTGATTCAAGACTGACTATAACTGCTTTCTTTAATTTTCCTTTTTTGTCTTTTATGAATTCTTTTACGGTTGTCTTGTATATTCTCGGATCGTGACCGAATACCGCGATCGCTTCCTGCTGACCGTAATCTGTCTTAAGGACTCTCGGCCATTCGGGCCATGGATTATTATCTGCTCTTTCTTCAGGAGGCATCGGCATCATCTCAAGCTGTGTCACTGATTTTGCTCCCTGTCTTATAGCAGTTCCTACACAGTCATTACCTGTATCTCCGCCTCCGATAACTATTACATTCTTATCCTTGGCACTTATCGGAGATTCTTCGGTTTTTCTGCCGTCAAGAAGCCATTTTGTATTAGCAGCAAGATATGTAACAGCAAAATATATTCCATCGGCGTCACGCCCGGGTGCGCCTATATCTCTTGGATTTGATGCACCGCATGTTAATACGACCGCATCGTATTCTTTTTTCAGATCTTCTGCTTTAATATCTTTTCCGACATCGACTCCTGTACGGAATTTGATCCCGTCAGCTTCCATGATCTCCATTCTTCTGTCGATCACGCTCTTGTCAAGCTTCATATTCGGAATTCCGTATCTTATAAGTCCTCCGATCCTGTCGGAACGTTCGAATACCGTTACTTCATGTCCTCTTTTATTAAGTTTTAATGCTGCTGCAAGTCCTGACGGACCGCTTCCGACGATAGCAACTTTCTTTCCTGTTCTTACAGCCGGAGGTGCGGAATGTACCCATCCGTTCTTATATGCATTTTCGATTATAGCACGTTCATTTTCCTTTGTCTCCACAGGAGGCTCGAAGAGATTATGTGTGCAGGCATGTTCGCATAATGCCGGACATACTCTGCTTGTGAATTCGGGAAGCGGGTTTGTCTTTGTAAGCCTTTCATATGCCTGTTCCCAGTTACCTCCGCATACAAGATTGTTCGTCTCGGGAACCAGATTATTAAGCGGACATCCCGAAAACATTGTTCCTACAAGCTGGCCGTTCTGGCAGAAAGGAACCCCGCAGTTCATACATCTGTCACCCTGATTCTGCTGTTTTTCAAGCGAAACCGGAGCGTGAAATTCATTAAAATGTTTTATTCTTTCGAGAGGCGCCTCAAACCTCTCCGGATCCATACCGAATTCCATTTTTTTATTCTGTTCTTCCATCCCCTTAGTCCTCCTTATTATTATCCGAAAAACTCTCGTAAAATGCTTCCATCTGTGCCTGTTCCCTGCTCATTCCTTTTTCTTCGAGCTTGGAAGAAAGAGCTGTGATCTTTTTATAATCGTTAGGAATTATTTTTTTGAAATGTTCTACATAATAATCCCAATCTGAAAGTATCATTTTTCCTCTTTCGGAACCCGTTGCTTCAACGTGTTCTTCAATAAGATTTTTAAGCTCGATTATGTCATATTTGCTCTCTAATTTTTCTATTGAGATCATATCCTTGTTAAGGTTGCGGTACAGATGATTATCTTCATCAAGAACATACGCGATACCGCCGCTCATTCCTGCAGCGAAGTTTTTGCCTGTACGTCCGAGTACAACAACTCTTCCGCCGGTCATATATTCGCATCCATGCTCTCCCACTCCTTCAACCACGGCAAAAGCACCGGAATTTCTTACAGCAAAACGCTCGCCTGCGATTCCGTTGATGAATACCTTACCGCTTGTTGCACCGTACAACGCAACATTTCCTGCAATAACATTATCTTCTGCTTTATAACCTCTGTTCTTCGGCGGGAATATCGCAAGTTTTCCTCCTGATAATCCTTTACCGAAATAATCGTTTGTATCGCCGCACAGCGACAGTGTAAGTCCTGAAGGAATAAATGCTCCGAAGCTCTGTCCTCCTGCTCCCGTACAATTAACCCTTATCGTATCTTCTTCAAGACCATTCTTATGATTCCTTGTGATCTCTGCACCAAGGATAGTTCCGAATGCTCTGTCTGTATTGCTTACATTTACATTTATCTCAATTCTCTCACCGGCTTTAACGGCACCCGATAATTTTTTAATAAGAATCTTCTCATCAAGAGTTTTTTCAAGTTCAAAATCATATACCTGTGATTTGTCGAAAATTACAGGTGAATCATCGGAATTATTTTCGGGATGATACAATATCTCGCTAAGGTCCATCTTAGGCGCCATTACGAGGGAATTATCTTCCCTGATCTTAAGCATTCCCGTTCTTCCTACCATTTCGTTAATTGTTCTTACACCAAGTTTTGCCATATGTTCACGAAGATCTCTTGCAATAAATCTCATGAAATTCTCCACATATTCAGGCTTTCCTTTGAACCTTTTACGAAGCTCCGGATTCTGGGTCGCAACACCAACAGGACATGTATCAAGATTACATACACGCATCATAATACATCCCATTGTTACAAGCGGTGCAGTTGCAAATCCGAATTCTTCGGCACCGAGAAGCGCAGCTATCGCAACATCACGTCCGCTCATGAGCTTACCGTCTGTTTCGATGCGCACCCTGCTTCTGAGTCCGTTCTGTATAAGTGTCTGATGTGTCTCGGCAAGTCCGAGTTCCCATGGAAGTCCGGCATTATGAATAGAACTTTCCGGAGCAGCTCCTGTTCCGCCGTCATAACCCGATATAAGAATAACCTGAGCTCCGGCTTTTGCAACACCGGCAGCTACAGTACCCACACCGGCTTCCGATACAAGTTTGACTGAAATGTCAGCATATTTATTCGCATTTTTAAGGTCATATATAAGCTCCGCAAGGTCCTCTATCGAATATATATCATGATGAGGCGGCGGTGATATAAGACTTACACCCGGTGTTGAATGTCTGGTCTTTGCGATCCACGGATACACTTTTCTTGCAGGAAGATGTCCTCCTTCTCCGGGCTTTGCACCCTGCGCCATCTTTATCTGGATCTCTTTTGCGCTTACAAGATATCTGCTTGTTACTCCAAATCTTCCTGATGCAACCTGCTTGATCGCAGAACATCTGTCAACTTCGCTTCCTGCCGAATCAAGACGTTCCTCACTTTCTCCGCCTTCACCGGTATTTGATTTGCCATGAAGTCTGTTCATTGCGATAGCAAGTGTTTCATGAGCTTCTTCAGAGATCGATCCGTAAGACATTGCACCGGTCTTGAATCTTTTAACTATATCATCTTCACTCTCAACTTCATCTAACGGAACTCCCTTTTCAGGATATACAAAATCCATCATACTTCTTAAATAACCGCTTTTTTCTTCGTTGATAAGTTCTGTATATTTTTTATATAATTCGTAATTGCCGGTCCAGCATGCCTGCTGAAGCATATGTATTGTCTGCGGATTGTATCTGTGCTCCTCGCCTCCGCTTCTTCTCTTATGTTTGCCCAAACTGTCAAGAGTAAGATCGATCTCAAGACCTAACGGATCGAATGCCCTTGAATGTCTCTCATCGGTCTGCTTTTCAATATCTTCAAGCTCGATTCCACCGACTCTGCTGACTGTTCCGTTGAAATATGTGTCAACAACATTCTTAGAGATTCCGATTGCTTCGAATATCTTCGCACCCTGATAAGACTGGATCGTTGATATACCCATCTTTGAAGCGATCTTAACTATACCGTGAAGTATCGCATAATTGTAATCGTCCACAGCAGCATAATAATCTTTATCAAGAAGATTCTCATCAATAAGTTCCCTTATTGTATCCTGTGCAAGATATGGATTGACTGCAACAGCACCATAACCTAACAGGGTAGCAAAATGATGTACCTCTCTCGGCTCACCGGATTCAAGGATGAGTGCAAGTGAAGTCTGCTTTTTCGTATTTACAAGATGCTGATGAACAGCGGATACCGCAAGCAGTGAAGGGATAGGAACGTGATTTTCATCAACTCCCCTGTCCGACAACACGATGATATTGGCTCCGTCTTTATAAGCTTTATCAACAGCAACAAATAATCTGTCTATCGCTCTCTCAAGCTTCGTACTCTTATAATAGGTGATCGGCACAACACATACTTTGAAGCCCTCACGCTCCATATGCTTTATCTTAAGCATATCCGTATTCGTAAGGATCGGATTCTCTATCTTTAATACCTGGCAGTTCTCTGATTTTTCTTCGATCAGATTACCCTGTCTTCCGACATATACGGTCGTACTTGTTACTATCTCTTCTCTGATCGCATCAATAGGAGGATTGGTAACCTGTGCGAATAATTGTTTGAAATAATCGAATAATCCGTGATTTTTTCCTGACAAAGCGGCAAGAGGCGTATCTACACCCATGGCAGCTATTGCTTCGGAACCGCTTAATGCCATATTATAAATGGAATTACGGTATTCCTCATATGTATAACCGAAAGCCTTCTGAAGTTTCTTAAGCCTGTCTCCTTCGTATGTATCAATTCTGAAATTAGGTATCTTGATCTCTTTTAATAATACAAGATTACTGTCAAGCCATTCACCGTAAGGCTGTTTGGTAATATATCTTGCCTTTACTTCTTCATCCTGAAGAATACTGCCGCTAACAGTATCTATAAGAAGCATTTTTCCCGGATGAAGTCTTTCCTTAAGTACTATATCCTCCTCGGGAATATCAAGGACACCAACTTCGGATGAAAGTACTACATCACCGTTTTTAAGGACATAATATCTTGAAGGTCTGAGACCGTTTCGATCAAGCACAGCACCCACAACATCACCGTCTGAAAATACAATTGAAGCAGGACCGTCCCACGGTTCCATCATTGTTGCATAATACTGATAAAAATCTCTCTCATCCTGATCAAGGGTCTGGTTGTTGGCCCATGGCTCGGGAATCGTGATCATTACCGCAAGCGGAAGCTCCATTCCGTTCATAACGAGGAACTCCAGCGTATTATCAAGCATTGCGGAATCGGATCCTCTTGTATCTACAACAGGAAGCACCTTATGAAGCTGTCCCTTAAGATATTCGGATTCCATTGTTTCCTCACGGGCAAGCATCTTATCGGCATTACCTCTGATCGTATTGATCTCACCGTTATGTACAATGAATCTGTTGGGATGAGCTCTCTCCCAGCTTGGATTCGTATTGGTACTGAATCTTGAATGTACCATAGCGATCGCTGATTCATATGCCTTATCCTGAAGATCGGCAAAAAATGTCCTCAACTGACCAACAAGAAACATTCCTTTATAGACGATGGTTCTGCTTGACATTGATACAACGTAAGTATTGTCATTTGACTGTTCGAATTCTCTTCTTGCAACATATAATGCCCTGTCAAATTCTATTCCTGTAGAAAGATTGTCCGGTTTCTTTATAAATGCCTGGACAATATGCGGCATACACTCTCTTGCCTTATGTCCGAGAACGTCAGCATCAACCGGGACATCTCTGTATCCCAGTATCTCGAGCTCCTCTTTGTTAACAATGATCTCGAACATTTTTTTAGCCTGATTACGCTTTAATTCATTCTGCGGAAAAAACAGTTGGGCAATTCCGTATTCCCTTTCATTTCCAATGTTTATACCGATTTTTTTACATTCTTTTTTGAAGAATTTGTGCGAGATCTGAAGTAAGATTCCGACACCGTCACCGGTTTTTCCTTCTGCATCCTTTCCTGCCCTGTGCTCAAGATTTTCCACTATCTTAAGAGCATTCTCCACTGTCTGATGGGACTTGATTCCCTTGCTGCTCACAACTGCTCCTATACCGCAGTTGTCATGTTCAAATTGTTCTCTGTACAATCCCCTGTTCTCACTCATTTTTATTTCCTCCCTGATTGGATTTTGCATATTTTATGGCATTTTCAATTAATCCTCTGAATAACGGATGTGCCCTGTTGGGTCTTGACTTGAATTCCGGATGTCCCTGCGTCGCAATGAAGAAAGGATGTTCCGGTAATTCCAACATCTCTATGATCCTGCCATCCGGCGACCGTCCTGAAAATACCATTCCGGTCTTCTCAAAATCTTCGATATAATCATTATTGAATTCGTATCTGTGTCTGTGTCTTTCATATATTTTTTCTTCATTGAATAATGATCTTGCAAGAGTGTTATCACTCAGAATACATGGATAAGCTCCCAGTCTTAACGTACCTCCTATATTGGTCACGCCTTCCTGATCAGGCATAAGCGCTATAACCGGATGCGGTGTGTCCGGATTGAATTCTATACTGTCTGCATCTTCGAATCCTATAACATTTCTTGCATATTCTACAACCGCCATCTGCATTCCAAGACATATACCTAAGAATGGTATATTATTCTCTCTGGCGTATTTTATCGCCTTGATCTTACCTTCCACACCTCTTTGTCCGAAACCTCCCGGAACAAGTATTCCGTCTGCACCTGAAAGCTTTGATGAGATATCGTCTTTCTCAAACTCTTCAGAATCGATCCAATCGATATGTACCAGTGCTCCTGCGGCAATACCGCCGTGTTTAAGCGCTTCAACAACACTGAGGTATGCATCATGTAACTGAATATATTTTCCTACAACCGCAATTGTTACTTCTGTCTTGGGATTACGAAGTCTGTGTATCATGTCCTTCCAGTCTGTAAGATCGGGCTCAGGACAATCTATCTCAAGTGCCCCGCATACGACCTGTGCAAGGTGTTCTCTCTCTAATGCAAGCGGTGCTTCATACAGATATTCAACATCCATATTCTGCAGAACATTTTTCGCCGTAACATTACAAAACAGAGCTATCTTCGACTTAAGTTCCTCTGATAACTCATATTCTGTCCGGCAAACTATTATGTCAGGCCACAATCCCATTCCCTGTAATTCTTTTACACTCTGCTGTGTGGGTTTGGTCTTCAGCTCTCCGGATGCCTTAATGTATGGTATTAATGTCACATGAATCAGGATCGCATTATTATGTCCCACATCGTGCTGGAATTGTCTTATCGCTTCAAGAAATGGCTGGCTCTCGATGTCCCCGACAGTTCCGCCGACTTCAATTATAGCGATCTCGTTTTCATCACTGTCACCCGAATAAAAACGACTCTTGATCTCATTTGTTATGTGAGGAATAACCTGAACCGTTCCTCCGCCGTAATCTCCGTGTCTTTCCTTCTGAAGAACCGACCAGTATATCTTTCCGGTAGTTACATTAGAATTCTTATCAAGACTTTCATCAATGAATCTCTCATAATGTCCAAGATCCAGATCCGTCTCTGTTCCGTCATCAGTCACGAACACTTCGCCATGCTGAATAGGATTCATGGTTCCCGGATCCATGTTGATATACGGATCAAATTTTTGCATCGTTACACGATACCCTCTCGACTTAAGCAGCCTTCCAAGTGACGATGCCGTTATTCCCTTACCCAATCCGGAAACAACGCCACCGGTAACAAATACATATTTGACAGCCATATGACTGCCCCCTTTCATAATTCTCTTTTCCCTCTTTGCTCATTCACCCCACCTGCGAGGAACAACACTCTGCTCTTCCCCACAGGTCAGCCGAACCAACATACACGTGCGAGGCCGAAAACTCATACCCCGGACTCGCACGTCCATATATATTTTATTCGCGGTCTGACCAACCAACATTCGCATTTGCACTTCGTGCAAACGCTCACGCTGTTTGGTCACTGCTTCGCAGTACGATTTGATCCACGTAAGCCGATCTGCAAGCTAGCTTGCATCGGCTTACGTGCCCAAATCAACCGCGAATAGTAACTCTATTCAACATCTTGCAGTGCCTCATATCCTTCTTCACCGGTACGTACCTTAATTACATTCTGTACATTGTATACAAAGATCTTTCCATCTCCGATATGACCGGTATAGAGCGTCTTCTTAACTGTTTCAATTACATCTGATACAGGAATCTTACTTACAACAACTTCGATCTTAACTTTTGGAAGGAGTGTTGCATCAAGTTCAACACCACGATATTTCTCGCCGGATCCGTTCTGGATACCGCATCCCATTACCTGAGTCATTGTCATTCCCGTTACACCAAGATTATTGAGTGCTTTTCTAAGTTTCTCATATCTTGACAACTTGGCAACGATTACTACCTTATGTATTCCGGTGTCGGTATCAACCGGTTCACCGACTACCTTGACAGCTGCATCTTTCTTAGCCTGTGATGCCTTTTCATAATCACTTACACCAAGATCAGTATTCTCATTTTCTTCCATGATGTTAGATATATCCATAAGTCCGAATCCCGAATATGCTGATGCAAGTCCGTGTTCTGTAGAATCAAGACCAACGATCTCTTCTTCTTCCGATGCTCTCAGACCGAATACTGCTTTAATTACGAAGAAAGTAATTGTAATTGCTACTGCCGTATAAGCTGCGATCGTCAATACACCGAGAAGCTGTGTTCCAAGGAGTTTGAATCCGCCACCGTAGAATAAACCTGTTCCGCAGATCTGGTTTCCACCGAATTCCACTCCGTCACCAAAACCTCTTGCATATGCAGGAGCCGTATCTGTTGCAAATAAACCTACTGCAATAGTTCCCCAGATACCGTTCATCATATGAACTGCTACTGCACCAACCGGGTCATCAATATGAAGCTTATGATCAAGAAGCCATACACCGAATACTACCAGAAGTCCTGCTACGATACCTATCACAATTGCTCCGAATGCATCAGTCACATCACAAGGTGCTGTTATTGCAACAAGACCTGCAAGAGAAGCGTTCAGACACATTGATACATCAGGCTTACCGAATTTGATCCATGTGAATATCATACATACTACAGTTGCAATTGCCGGTGCGATCGTTGTTGTAACAAATATTGCTCCAAGTTCGTCAACACTTACTGCAGCTGCACCGTTGAATCCATACCAGCCTAACCACAGAATGAATACACCAAGTGCTCCGATCGGAAGGTTGTGTCCAGGAAATGCATTGACTTTGACAACTTTTCCTTCTTTATTCTTAGAGAACTTACCGATACGGGGTCCAAGTATTGCTGCACCGATAAGTGCGCATATACCACCAACCATATGGATACATGCCGAACCTGCAAAATCATGGAATCCCATCTGTGCGAGGAATCCTCCGCCCCATACCCAGTGAGCTTCTATCGGATAGATCAAACCGGATATAACAGCCGAATATACACAGTATGATAAGAACTTTGTTCTCTCAGCCATTGCTCCCGATACGATCGTTGCCGTTGTAGCACAGAATACAAGGTTGAATACGAAATTGGACCAATCAAAATCCGCAAATGATGTGAATATATCAAATCCGGGCTTTCCGATAAGTCCTACTATATCCTCACCAAGCAACAGTGAAAATCCGATGAGGATGAACATTACGGTACCGATACAGAAATCCATAAGATTCTTCATTATAATGTTACCTGCATTCTTTGCTCTGGTGAAACCAGTTTCTACCATAGCAAAACCTGCCTGCATCCAGAAAACCAGTGCTGCACCTATAAGAAACCAAACACCAAAAATATTATCTGATACGAAACTCATTACTTCTTCACTCATATTATCTCCTCCTTAAAAAAAGATGCTGATGGGTCGGGTAGCCTGTACGCTGCCTGATGCCCCATTGCATCTTAAAAATCAATATTCTAGCATTATAATACCGGATAGTTATTATCAAAGCATGCCTTGCAAATCTGAAGTCCGGGGACCATTTTGTATAGATCCTCAATCTGCATATATCCAAGCGAATCCGCACCGATATATTCTCTGATCTCTTCGGTGGAGTGCTCTGAAGCAATCAATTGCTTATTGGATGGAACATCCGTACCGTAGTAACACGGATATAAAAACGGCGGTGAACATATTCTCACATGAACACTTAACGCCCCTGCATTCTTAAGCAGTCTGATAAGGTTGGCTATCGTAGTTCCCCTTACGATCGAATCGTCAACAAGAACTATATTCTTACCCTTTACCGCTGCATCAAGGACGCTGAGCTTTATCTTGACTCCAAGCTCTCTCTCTTCCTGTGTAGGCTTGATAAATGTTCTGCCCACATAACTGTTCTTATGAAATATCTGTCTGTATGGAATTCCTGACCGGTCTGCATACCCCTGAGCTGCAGCCACTCCCGATTCAGGGACTCCCGCAACAAGATCCGCCTCAACCGGATATGCATCCGCAAGAGCTTCTCCTGCCCTTAATCTTGACTCATATACAGATATTCCATCTAATTTGCTGTCAAGCCTTGCAAAATATATGTACTCAAATATGCAGTGCGCTTTTCTTTCCTGACACAAAGACTTATTCGATTGAATTCCGTCCTTTGTAACGGTAACTATCTCTCCGGGCTCAACATCCCTTATGAACTGTGCGCCTACAGAAGCAAGTGCGCAACTCTCGGATGTTATTATATATGTATTATCCTTTTTTCCTATGCATAAAGGCTTAAGTCCAAAAGGATCTCTTACACCTATGAGCTTTCTCGGGCTTGATATCACAAGACCGTAAGCTCCTTTGATCTTTCCCGCCGTACTTACAATGGCTTCTTCCACAGATGGTGTCTTAACTCTTGCTCTTGCGATATGATATGCGATAACTTCCGAATCGGTTGTTGTACGAAAGATCGCTCCGTCATGTGCAAGTTCCTCTTTAAGCTCATCTGTATTGACAAGATTACCATTATGCGCAAGCACGAGGGTTCCTTTTATATAATTGATCACCAGAGGCTGAGCATTATCGATTGTCGTATCACCAGTGGTGGAATATCTCACATGACCTACGCCGATATTTCCCTTCATAGGTGCAATATCTTCTTTCCGGAACACTTCATTTACAAGTCCCATGCCCTTACGGACACTCATGTTGCCCTTGTCACCGTATGTATCGGATATTGCAATGCCGCATGATTCCTGACCTCTGTGCTGTAATGCTTCCAGACCGTAAAATATCTTATCTGCCACATCACCGCCATCAAGATCGTATATCCCGAACACGCCACATTCTTCGGATAGTTTATCACCGGTTATCATCTGCTCATGTGCCTCCATGGTATATATTGCTAATTATATATATTTTATACTGAGAACAGCAGTTTTTCGTATGTCGGATACGGAAGCAGTTCATCAGGGATAAGAGCTTCGGCTTCATTTGCACATGCAGCGATAGCATCCATTCCTGTAAGCAATGTATCACGACATGCTTCTGCAGCTGCCTGCATATCCTCCATGCACTCGATCTCCTTAACGGAATCCTTAAGGTTTGCAACATTCTCGGTAAGATATATGTAGGAATCGTTAAGTTTCTTAACCAGTGCCTCTTCAGCGGTTGTCTTGATATTAGGAAGGAATGCTTTCTTGTTGGCCGCATTAAGAGCTGTGTCACCGGAGAATTCCGATATTGCCGGAAGAAGATCTCTTGTGATCATGTCTGCCATAGTACGTGATTCGATAAGAATTGTCTTAACATAATTCTCAAGGAATATCTCATATCTTGAGAATATCTCTTCCTTTGTGAAAATGTTGTATTTTGTGAATATCTCAACATTCTTATCTTCAATAAACTTAGGCATACAATCCGGAAGTGACGGAAGATTGTATAATCCTCTCTTCTCGGCTTCCTTTATCCATTCTTCGGTATAACCGTTACCGTTGAATATTACCTTCTTATGCTTCTTGATGGCTCTCTTTATGAGTTCATGTACTGCGTGTTCCATATCTTCTGCCGGCGTGCCTTCAAGCTCTGAATAGAACTGGTCAAGTGCCTCTGCAACAGCAGTATTGAGTACGATATTCGGATTGGATACCGATGATGAAGAACCAAGCATACGGAACTCGAATTTATTTCCGGTAAAAGCAAACGGTGATGTACGGTTACGATCCGTATTGTCTTTTGTGAAATGCGGAAGTACATGTGCGCCGATATCAAGTTCGACTTTATCATGCTTTCCAAAATATGTATCATTCTCGATGGACTCAAGCACTGCCGTAAGCTCATCTCCAAGGAAGATGGATACTATTGCCGGCGGAGCCTCATTTCCTCCGAGTCTGTGATCATTTCCGGCAGAAGCAGCGGAGATTCTCATCATATCCGCATAATCATCAACTGCCTTGATAACTGCCATAAGGAATACCAGAAACTGAATATTCTGCGCCGGTGTCTTGCCCGGATTCAAAAGATTCTCGCCCGTATTGGTTGACATTGACCAGTTGTTATGCTTACCGCTTCCGTTAATGCCTTCGAACGGTTTTTCATGAAGCAGACACATAAGTCCGTGCCTTGCGGCGATCTTCTTCATTGTGTCCATTGTAAGCTGATTGTGGTCTACGGCAACATTTGCTGTCTCAAATATCGGAGCCATCTCATGCTGTGCCGGTGCAACCTCATTATGCTTTGTCTTGGCAGGAATTCCGAACTTCCAGAGTTCCAGGTCAAGGTCGTGCATAAATGCTGCGATCCTCGGCTTGATGGACCCAAAGTAGTGGTCCTCCATCTCCTGTCCTTTCGGAGCAGGTGCTCCGAATAATGTTCTTCCGCAGAATACAAGATCTTTCCTCATATTGTATAATTCACTGTCTATCAGGAAATATTCCTGTTCAGGTCCGATCGTTGTAGATACGCCTGTTACATCGTTATTACCGAGAAGTCTTAACATCTTAACCGCTTTCTCGCTTAACACTTCCATAGAACGAAGTAACGGTGTCTTCTTATCAAGCGCCTGACCGTCATAAGAACAGAACGCTGTCGGAATATATAATGTGTGATCTTTGATAAATGCCGGTGATGTAGGATCCCATGCGGTATATCCTCTTGCTTCGAATGTTGCTCTTAAGCCTCCTGACGGAAAGCTTGAAGCATCAGGCTCACCTTTTACAAGTTCCTTGCCGGAGAATTCCATGATAACCTCTCCGTCACCGTCCGGCTGAATGAAGCTGTCATGCTTTTCAGCTGTAACACCTGTCATTGGCTGGAACCAGTGTGTATAATGTGTGGCTCCGTTTTCTACCGCCCACTCTTTCATTGCAACTGCTACCGAATTGGCAACATCAAGCTCTAAGTGGGTTCCGTTTTCTATTGTCTTCTTAAGTGCCTTATATACATCTTTCGGGAGTTTGGCACGCATCTCCCTGTCGTTGAATACACAGCTGCCATACAGCTTTGGAATATCATTTTCATATGTGGTACTCATAACAACAGCTCCTTTCGGAAAAAATAATGTATATATAAATCATGCATGAATTAAATATCGAAATTAGTTATAAACGAGAAAAAGCGCCTTAGAGATTGTTCTCTAAAGCGCCTTTGCTTTAACCACTTAATAGAATATCACAATTATTTTTATTGTCAAGAGGTTTTTTCAAAAAATTTTGAATTAATTAGCAAATGCCCTGAGCATTCATTGCATCTACTACTTTTTCAAAGCCTGCGATATTGGCACCTGCCACATAGTCGCCGTCAAGACCATACTTCTTGGCAGCATTATCAAGGTTATGGAAGATGTCGATCATTATTCTCTGAAGCTTGGAATCAACTTCTTCGAATGTCCAGCTGAGTCTCTCACTGTTCTGCGACATCTCGAGTGCTGATGTAGCAACACCACCTGCATTGGCAGCCTTGCCAGGTACGAAGTATACCTTGTTCTCCTGAAGGTACTTGGTAGCATCAAGAGTTGTAGGCATGTTAGCACCTTCGCAAACTGCGATACAGCCGTTGGCAACAAGCTGCTTAGCGTCATCTATAAGAAGCTCATTCTGGGTTGCGCATGGAAGTGCGATGTCGCACTTGATCTGCCATACTCCGCGTCCCTCATGATACTCTGCACTTGGTCTCTTGGCAGCATACTCTGTAAGACGTGCACGGTTAACTTCCTTAACTTCCTTAAGAAGTTCAACATCGATTCCTTCAGGATCATATACCCAACCTGTTGAATCCGAACATGTAACAACCTTTGCACCAAGCTGATGAGCCTTCTGGATAGCATAGATAGCAACATTACCTGAACCTGATACAACACATGTCTTTCCTTTGATAT
Source organism: Lachnospiraceae bacterium V9D3004 (assembly GCA_000621985.1). Taxonomy (GTDB): domain Bacteria; phylum Bacillota; class Clostridia; order Lachnospirales; family Lachnospiraceae; genus V9D3004. The sequence goes on along the minus strand of JHWW01000002.1, from coordinate 201,425 downwards.
CGATTCCGTTGCTCTTAAGCATCTCCTGTGTGATATAGAGAAGTCCGTATCCTGTAGCTTCTGTTCTTGCGAGAGAACCACCATATGATAATCCCTTACCTGTAAGAACGCCTTCATATAAGCCACGGATTCTCTTATACTGTCCGAACATGAAACCGATCTCACGAGCGCCTGTTCCGATATCACCGGCAGGAACGTCTGTATCAGCGCCGATATATTTGCAAAGCTCTGTCATGAAACTCTGGCAGAATGCCATTACTTCTCTGTCTGACTTGCCCTTCGGATCAAAGTCTGAACCACCCTTACCGCCGCCAATAGGAAGTCCTGTAAGAGAATTCTTGAATATCTGCTCGAATCCAAGGAACTTGATGATTCCGATGTTAACTGAAGGATGAAGTCTTAATCCTCCCTTGTAAGGTCCGATAGCAGAGTTGAACTGTACTCTGTAACCTGTGTTAACCTGAACCTGTCCCTTGTCATCTACCCATGGTACTCTGAACTTGAACTGTCTCTCAGGCTCGCACAATCTCTCAAGAAGCGCATCCTTCTTAAACTTTTCCTCATTTGCTTCGATCACAGGTCTGAGTGATGTAAGTACCTCCTCAACAGCCTGTAAAAACTCCGGTTCACTGGCATTCTTCTCGCGTACTTTCGCAAGAACCTCGTCTACATAAGACATAAATAATTCCTCCTAAACTAAAAAAATATTTTTTATATTAAATATCCGTTTTAAAAACAACTGTTTCCCGGACAGTTGTTACCGGATACTTAGTATACTAACTTTATCCGTATATGATAAAGTTAGTTCTCTATTCCCTGTGAAAGTATAGCACAATCTTTTTTACGTGACAAGAAGATATTTTTAAACAAGCATCCTGCATACGGATACAACGTTATCTCCGTTCACGTAATGATCGGCCAGTTCGATTATGGGTGTAGGATCTCCCGAGAGACTGTCTTCTACCGCAACGACCGTATAACCGGCATTCTTTGCGGTACGAACAGCATACAGAGCATCCTCGAATATTACGGTATCGGTTTTGTCTGTTCCCATGTACTTAGCAGCTTTATCGAATATGAGCGGTTCTTCTTTGCCGACACCGACTTCATTACATGTAAATATCTTCATAAAATAACCGTCTATACCGTTCTTTTTAAGAGCTGCTTCTATAAGATATCTGTCGGTAGCTGTCGCTATACACATTTTGATCCCTTTCTCATGAAATATCTTAAGGATATCAGCCATACCCGGTTTAAGAGCATTTTCATTCATATAGAATTCTTCCATTAATCTGTTAATTCTGTCGATTATCTCCTGTTCAGCCATCGGCACTCCACATTCATTTTTATAATATATGGCAGCGTCATAAAGGCTCATGGAACGAAGTCTCTCCTCGGTATCTTCCTTTGGTTTCACTCCAACCGAATCCAAGAATCTGTTACCGACATTTTTCCAGAACGGCATCGAATCAAGCAGTGTGCCGTCCACATCAAATATTATTCCGTTTACTTTCATTACTTTATCTTTCCTTTACTCAGATTTATAGGATATCTTATCTTCCGGTATGAATCTTATCAGCATTCGTTCAAGTTCATCTCCTCTTACAGGCTTTGACATATAATCCGAGAATCCTTCGGCAATATATCTGTTCCTTGCATCCGAAACCGCATCGGCAGTAAGACATACTATAGGTGTTTCATGATTTTTTCCGGATCTGCTTGCGCGGATAAGCTTAAGCACTTCCGAGCCATCCATCTCCGGCATTCTGTTATCCATCAGTATAACATCATATTTCTTTTCGTCGGCAAGTTTTATCGCATCTTTGCCGTTAAGGACCGAATCAACTTTTACTTCGGTCTTCTTGAGAAGTTTTTCAAGTACGATAATATTCACCCTGTTATCATCCACGATAAGGACATCGGCAGACGGAGCGCGGAATTTTTCTCTGTACTCATTGGATTCCATGTTCCTCTTTTCATATTTTTCCCGGTAATTACCAAGCAGACCCTCCGACTCCGGTTTCTGAGGGATAATGATGGTAAATGTTGAGCCCTTACCGTACTCACTTTCAACCTTCACACTTCCTCCCATAAGTGAAGTAAGGTTTTGAGTAATTGCAAGGCCAAGACCTGTTCCTTCCACCTTCTTATTCTTCTCACGATCCACACGACGGAACTTTACGAACAACTTGTCCATATCTTCTTCTTTTATGCCTATTCCCGTGTCCGTTACAACAAATATTATCCCGACTCTTCCTTCAGATAATGCTTCGCCCTTCTTTACAGACATTTTAACGGTTCCTTTTTCCGTATACTTGACAGCATTGGTGAGAATATTGGTTACGATCTGTCGTACTCTCTTCTCGTCTCCTGACACTTCCGCAGGCAAGTCTTCAGCCGCCTCCACATGGAATTCCAGATTCTTTTCTCTTGCTCTGAAAACAAGCATATTTGATATATCATTTATCATGGAACCAAGATCATATCTGCTTTCGATAATATCAAGTTCACCGGCTTCGATCTTGGAAAAATCAAGTATATCATTAACTATTCCGAGCAGATTATTGCCTGCGTTGTCTACACTTGAAGCGTAATTTATGATCTCACCAAAAGAACCGTGCATACTTTCAACATCTTCGGTTTTTGAATTATATACGCTTTTACTTTCCCTCAGTATCATCTCATTCATACCAAGAACAGCATTGATGGGAGTTCTTATCTCATGAGACATACTTGCAAGGAATTCACTCTTGGCGGAATTGGCCTTTTCAGCGAGGATCTTTTCTTCTTTTAGCATATTGCTTTCAAACATTTTCTGTGAGTACCCGACGAACAATACTACCGCTATTACAACAATGGTAATTACTATTGTTATAACAAACAGCATCGCTACTATAAGAACATACGCATCTTCTACCGAATCTTTATTTACAAAAGAAACAAGTATGTCTTTCATCCATGCACCCAGAACGTAGCCGCCTATACTGAACAGTGCAATGATAAATGAAGAGACGATATTTATGACTACTTTGAATCTGTTGTCACCCAAAGAAAAAATGTCTACCTTCTGCATCTCTCCGTAGCATTTTTTAATGATATAAGGAAGGAAAAAGATAACCGTATAATTAATAGCCGAAAAAAACGTGGTGTAATTCTGCCATCCGCTGTTAAAACCAAACTTTTCCGATGTCCACATAAAATAATTGCATGCAACGTAAATGAGCATTGCAATGGCAACATAAGGCGGCTTGATGCTTTCGTTTTTCTTCTCTTTTATGTACCATAAAATACTCTGAATACATATACATGATATTGCCGTACATGCTACCGCCTGCCAGGCATTATTGATCACTCCTCCGTTAGAATAATCCCATATGAAATAAAATATATCTATCGGTATGGGAAGAAACATTACCGGGTTAAAATACCGTCTTTCTTCTTTGCATTTGAAGCTCATTACCATCAGAAACATAAATATATATCCGATATTCCAGCCGATATTGGCGAGTATGCTGTAAGAAGATGGATAATCACCGACAACAAGATAAAAGATCACACAGAAATAATTGCTTACCTGATTGCTTAGCAAAAACATTATCGCGTAGGAATAAACCATTCGCGGATAATTCACATAAGCCAGAAAGCATACCGTAAGAGATATGAATGTTGTTATAAAAGCATATATGTAGTCGAAAAATTCAAATCCCATATGATCAGTCTCCCTATGTAAGGTAATTATACAAAACTTTATATTGTACATGCAAGCATTAATTGAACATTTCGGGGTTTCGTGGTAAAATTAAAGCAATCTTAAAAAATCGGGGTGTTGTCATGAAAAATGTAATCTCAAAATATACAAACGGCAACCTGCTTGGGAAGTGGTTATTCAAACCTTCCCCAAACAACTTTCTGATCATTCTTATTGGAACAATACTTAATTTACTTGGGTCACTTGTTGCGGACACCTTATCCCTTCCGTTATTTCTTGACTGCATCGGCACATTCCAGACTGCCATAATACTCGGGCCTATAGCCGGTGCCATCTCAGGCGGACTTGTTAATGTGATAATCTCGATATGGGATCCTTCCCAGCTGATGTTCTTTATTGTAAATGTTGCCGGTGGCATAATTGTAGGAAGATTCTTCCCGAGAAATAACAAAAAAGAATCTTTCGCGGTTATAGCGACTTCTCTTCTTGCCGGCTTTATTATGTCTGTTATCGCAACCCCGCTCAATATGATAATAAATGATGGTTTTGTCGGAAACGAATGGGGCGACGCCCTGGTTGAGATGCTGTCAGCTTCAATAAATGTCAGTCTTGTCCGTTGCACACTTGGCTCACTTTTTGTAAACATGCCCGACAAAGCATTAAGTATAATATTGGTGATATTAGCCCTTCACGTGATGAGCCATGTTTTCTGGCATAAAAAATCATCTGATAACGATCCGGATAATGACATTCCGAAAGATGATTCCGTAAACGGCATCAAAAAAACATCACATACAGGTTCCGTCACAAAAATGTCCTTATTTCTTATATTGATCAGCCTGCCCGTTATCTCGATGACAGGCTCGGATACCTCATCAGCACGTACAACTGAAGAAAAAATCCCAAAAAGTGCAGACTATTCTTCCGATTACATCGCGGTTACTTACGGTATGGATGACGGTCTCGCTTCTTCTGAGATCAATACTATCCTTCAGTCCAGTGACGGCTACATATGGGCGGGTGCTTATTCGGGTCTGTATATGTACAACGGTTCCAAATTCAAACTCATCGGGCTTGATGAAAGGATCAATAATGCCATAGATCTGTATGAAGACAGCGACGGAAGGATCTGGGTAGGAACAAATGACAGCGGTGTATTCTGCTACACCCACAGAACAGAAAGCATGGAATTATATTCGACCAAACAGGGACTTCCTTCTGATTCGATACGTTCAATATGTGAAGGTGACGACGGGAGCATGTATATCAGTACATCTTCAAACCTTTGTAAGATCGATAAGTCCGGAAAGATCACGGTCTACAATGATATGAAAGATATAACCTGCGCTTATTCACTCCATAATATCGGCGATGATCACATAGCCGGTGTTACTCAGGACGGAGTATTATTTATAATAAAAAATGACAGACTTATCACAACGGAAGTATTCCACAATCGTGATGTTTCCTACACCTGTATCGCAAGTGACAACAACGGTAATATCATTGCCGGAACCACTTCGGGGATATTCGAAAAATTGTATTTTGACGGCGAAAAACTTGAAGAAAAAAGTTTTATAAACGATCACGAACTCTCAAGCTGCAACGCAATACTATATGATAAAAATCAGGGAGGATATTTTGTCGCAACAGACAGCGGTCTCGGCTATGAATCTTCGGACAATAAAATTTTCAATCTTACTGTCGACGGCTTCTCCAATGCGATAAGCGATGTTCTTATAGATTATCAGAACAATATATGGTTTTCTTCATCAAAACAGGGACTTCTAAAGCTTTCTCTCAATCCTTTTGCCGACATTTTTAAAAAAGCAGAACTTAAACAGGACGTTGTAAATGCCACATTATTATCAGGTAACATCCTCTATGTCGGAACCGATGACGGAATGTATGCGGTCAATACCGAAAATTATAAAAAGATCGAAGATACAAGACTTGATATATTCAAAAATGAAAGAATCAGAAATCTCATGAAAGATGACAGCGGTAATATATGGGTAAGCACATACGGTGAGCATTGTCTTGCATGTATTCCGGTTTCAGGCGACATCGTATTATATAATGATGAGCCCGGTTTACTCGGAAGCAGATTCAGGTTCACAATGGAATTGAATAACGGAGAAATATTCGCAGCATCTTCAGACGGCATCAACTTTATCAAAAATAACAAAATTATATCAACCCTGAGTGAAGATGACGGACTTACAATGCCTTATATTCTTACAGCCGCCGAACTTTCAGACGGATCGATCCTTGCAGGATCCGACGGTGACGGAATATATATCATTAAAGACAAAAAACTGACCGGACATATCGGTAATTCCGAAGGACTTATGACACTTATAGTTCTTCGCATAATACCTTATAAAGACGGCTTCTTCTATGTAACAAGCAACGGACTTTATTATGATAACGGAAGCCACAGTGATGTAAAAAAACTGTCTAATTTTCCATACTCAAATAATTATGATATATACATATCAGATGATAATACAGCATGGATAATGGGAAGCGCGGGAATATATCTGGCTGATGCCGATGATATAATAAATGACGGTGAATATTCCTATATGCTTCTTAACCACACATGGGGTTTTAACACAACCCTTACCGCAAATGCATGGAATACTGTTAAAAATGAAGATCTGTACCTTTGCTGTACCGATGGGATCAGACGGATCAATCTGAATACTTTTAATAAATTCAATAATAATTATAATATAATAATCGATTCATTTACCGATAACGGCGACGATATAGCAATATCCGACAATGTATATCAGATACCGGCAGGAAACGGTGACATTGTGTTACAGCCCGCCGTTCTTAACTATACCATATCCAATCCTCTTATCAACGTATACATCGAAGGTCTTGATTCACCCGAAACAAGACAGCATCAGCTTGAACTCACCGAACACTTCTATTCCAATATACCGTATGGTGATTATACTCTTCATATACAGGTGCTTGATGAACATAACGGTACAATATTGAAACAGGCTGCTTTTCCAATACATAAGGATTCAAAATTATATGAACACTTTTATTTCAGATTATACGTGCTGTTCATAATAGTTCTGTTCGTAGGTTTTCTTGCATGGATGGTAGCTGAAATGCAGAGCATGGCTGTCATAAACAGACAGTACGATCAGATCCGCGAAGCCAAAGAAGAAGCTGAATTCGCTAATCAGGCAAAATCACGATTCCTTGCCAATATGTCACATGAGATCCGTACACCTATCAATACAGTACTCGGTATGGATGAGATGATCCTTCGTGAAAGCAGTGATAAAGAGATCCGCGGATATGCTTCGGACATATTCACCGCCGGCAATACTCTCCTGTCGCTTATCAATGACATTCTTGATTCTTCGAAGATAGAATCCGGTAAAATGGAGATCGTCCCTGTTGAATATGAGCTTCCTGTCGTGATACGTGATCTTGTCAACATGATCTCTCAAAAAGCCGCCTCCAAGAATCTGGAGCTTGAAGTCATTGTCGAAGAAGATCTTCCGACAAAATTATACGGTGATGACGTAAGGATCAAGCAGGTGGTCACCAATATACTTACCAACGCGGTAAAATATACCCACGAAGGAACCGTATGGCTCAGAGTAAGCGGCACTGCCTCTGGCGAAAACGAACTTCTTCATATTGAAGTCGAAGATACCGGTATCGGTATCAAAGAAGAAGATCTTCCGAAGCTTTTTATGGAATATCAGCGAATTGAAGAGGGAAGGAACCGCAACATTGAAGGAACCGGTCTCGGAATGAATATCACTCTCCAGCTCCTGAAACTTATGGGAAGCAAACTGAACGTTGAGAGCGTATACGGTGAAGGTTCAAAATTCTGGTTTGACATTGATCAAAAGATCATAGATGACACTCCTGTCGGAAGCTTTAAGGAACTTCTCGAAAAAGCAGCTGACAGTTATTCTTATAACGGAGGTTTCTATGCTCCCGATGCTGATATACTTGTTGTCGATGACAATTCAATGAACCGCAAAGTATTCAAAAGCCTCTTAAAGCTCACCGGAATGAATATTATCGAAGCCGGAAGCGGAATTGAAGCACTTGATATTGTAAAAAACCAAAAATTTGATATTATATTTACAGACCATATGATGCCTGACATGGATGGTGTTGAAACCATGCAGCACATGCGCGAAATGGAAAACTGTAAAGATGTTCCCATATATGTACTTACCGCCAATGCCGTAACAGGTGCCAGGGAGCAGTATCTTGAAGCCGGTTTCGACGGATTCCTTACAAAACCGATCGTTTCAAGCAAACTCGAACAGATCATTGTGGATGAACTTCCTCCCGAGAAGGTTGGTCCCGTTCCCGAAGATATTGCGGAGAAGATCAAAGCCCGCAGATCATCTTCCTCATCAAATAATGATGAACAACAGGATAATATTTCTTTGGATGATCTTCCTGTTGTTGACGGACTTGATTGGAGTTATGCAAACCTGCATCTTCCCGATGAAGAATTATTGTCTTCAACAATAAAGGAATTCCATGAGATGATCGCGATCCACACCGGTAAGTTACAGGAAATGTACGATGCCGTTACGGCTGCCGGTGAAGATAATTCCGAAGCACTTGATGCATACAGGATAAAGGTACATGCAATGAAGAGTGTAGCCGGAACGATAGGAATCGTTCCTCTTGCCGGAATGGCAAAGATACTTGAATATGCCGCAAAATCAGGCGACACGGATACAATAAGGAGCATGCATGACATTTTCATAAAAGAATGGCTGTCTTATGCCACAAAATTAGACGGTGTATTCGGAATCAGTGCAGAACTTAATGAGGATCCTTCCGATAAGGAACAGGCCGATCCGGATATGCTCAATGCATTGTTCGATATGCTGCTTTCCGCTATGGAAGACTTTGATATTGATACTGTTGACGAACTTACGGACAGGCTGAAGTCATTTGGCTACTCTCACGCTGTTGAAGAACTGATGCCAGAACTTATATCATCGATCAAGGAGATGGATACCGATGCCGCCGAAGAAGTCATATCAAAGATGCGTGCCATATATAATTAGCAACTACATTAATTTTTCATTGTCTCAGAGTGACAATGAATCGGAGTTTTTTTAGCATAGGAAATGCATCGCAATTTCCTATGCTATAAAAAAATATGATCTCATATCTCATACAAGGAGGATATTTTATATGAAAAAAATAATAATGATTGGGAAAATGAATGAGATGCTGAAGGACATTAACGACTTTTTGTCCCGTTTTTTCAGGATTCAGCTGTGTACCGAAAACACACAGAATACTCTGGGTATGTTAAAAGTTATCAACCCGGATCTGATCTTAATAAGCCTTGTGGGGTTCTATGATGTCAACGCTGTCTTATTTGATAAGATAAAAGAAGCATTCCCCGACACAAAGGTTATCACCATAGGAACAGAGACCGAACAGAAAAAATTCTTAAAATATTATACCGATGACAGGCAGTTCACTCATCTCATACGTCCTATCGAGAATTCGGATATCCTGACTGCGATCTGCGAGCGTCTCGGACTGTCAGAAAAGGAAGTTCGTGAAAATGAGATCAAACAAGACGACAGATTCAAAGTTCTTGTAGTTGATGATGACATGACAACATTAAGAACGACCAAAGATATGCTGTCCAATAAATATAATGTCACTCTTGCCAATTCCGGAATGAAGGCAATGACTTCTATAGGAAAAAACCGTCCGGACGTAATACTGCTCGACTATGAAATGCCTGTATGCGATGGCAGACAGACTCTTGAGATGATACGTGCCGATGAAGATCTTAAGGATATTCCGGTAATATTCCTTACAGGCGTTAATGATAAAGAGCATATCAAAGCCGTGCTCGCTCTTAAACCCGCAAGATATCTTCTAAAGCCTGCCAACGCAAAGACTCTTATTGATACTATCGATCTTGTTATAGAGAATATGGTACTGGGTGATTCTTCGTATATAATGTAACTGTTCTATTCCCATGAACTCATAATAATATCAGTTAAAAAGCCTGCTTTCCAAGTTGGAATACTTATGAGTTAATGGAACGCTGAAAAAATTTTTTTAAATAACATGTAAGATATCTCTCTTGTCTGCGAAGTATTAGTATAAAGCTAATTAAGGCGCCAAACAGTTAGGTATAACCATTAAAATGAAACGGAGGAATCAATATGAAACTTAAGAAAATAATCACATTATTGGCGATCAGTGCCATGACAGTATCACTTGTTTCCTGTGGCAAAAAAGAGGAAACTCCTATAGCAGAAACCGAGAATTCCGTCGAAAGCGAAAAGTCTGACGATGTCGCATCTGATGATTCCGATGAAAGCGGAGCCGAAGCATTTGCCGACGAAGCTTTTACCGAAGAGGCCGTCGGAGAAGCTGTGGATTCAGAACCCATGGCAGCAGAAGCCGATTCTTCCGCCTCTGAAGCCGATGGTGCTGTAAGCGATGATATGGCTATGACAGACAGTGCAGCAAGTGCTGACAAAGCAAAAACTTCTGACAGTACTGCCGAAAAATCTGCTGTTGATTCAGATGAAACTGCCCACGCTCCCGAAGAAGATGAGGCAGAATCCGGCGTACTTACTGCAGGCTGTTGGAATGATAATGACAATTGGGGCTTCTTTACCAATCTGGTCAATAATGAAACTATTGAATTCCCTTCATTCGGAATTGACCCAAGAAACAGATTTGCCGTAACAGTAAAAGGTTCAAAGAGTGATGACGGCCCTGCTCTTCCCAACAAAAAAGTTACTCTTAAGTCGGAAGACGGCTCTGATATATGGAGTTCCGTAACCGGAAAAGACGGTGTAGCCTATCTCTTCTACAAGGATTCGGATAAACCGGCATCAGTTGATATCATTAAAGCCGACGGCACAACCGAAAGTTATAAGATCAACGTTGCCGACAAGACATCTTCCGGTAAGAAAAAAGACAAAGAAGACAAAAAGGGTAATGACAATAACCAGAATCCGACACAGGCATCAGATTCTTCACTTGAGATATCATTATCCGACGAAAAGCCCGAATTCAAAAAAGGCGTGGATGTCATGTTCATTATGGATGCAACAGGTTCAATGACAGATGAGATGACTTTCCTTCAGAAAGACTTCTCCAAGATCGCCAAAGAGACGAAGGATTCAAACAATCGTTACAGTGTAAACTTCTACCGTGATGAGGGCGATGAATATGTAACAAAATGTTTCGATTTCACTAAAGATGTAAAAGAACTCCAGAAAAATCTGAATGATCAGAGTGCTGACGGCGGCGGAGATATTCCTGAAGCAGTACATACGATCCTTGATGAGAGTATCAACAAATCATCCTGGCGTGAAGATGCGGTTAAGCTTGCATTCCTTATATATGATGCACCACCTCATTACAATGATGACGTGATCGAATCACTTAATGCTTCTGTTAAGAAAGCTTCCGAGATGGGAATTCATCTTATCCCGGTCGTATCCTCAAATGCTGAGAGAGAAACCGAATTATTCGGTCGTGCCATCGCAATATGCACAAACAGCGATTACGTATTCCTTACCGATGATTCAGGTGTTGGCGGATCTCATCTTGAACCGATAATCGGTGATTACAAAGTTGAATCATTGTATGATACGATAATCAAGATATATAATAAATATGCGCAGTAAGAATTAAATTAGTTCAACAGGAACGACACAAGCTTGTCCAGTTGGTGTTACAAATTAAAAATCGAGTAGTGGAGATCAGAGCTCCCTACTCGGTTTTTTCATTCAATCATACTCATGTTCAACCTGTTCAATGACTGCCTTTGCAGTCTCTTCTATCTCTGAATCATATCCCGTAAGCGCCGCAAATGCACCGAACTGCGCTGCTCTTTCCTCTAATGTGATACGCTGTCTCTTGGACACGGGACGATCCATATTGATTATGTCATCATAATCATGAGCAGTTTCCATATGTGAATCTTTTAAATGCGTGTCTTCCATAATTCTTCCTTAATCAGACAGTATATTGATAACAGTCGATATCATTGTTTTAACATCAGATAATATGCTGAATCTTCTTATGCTCCTCAGATTATACTTCATCTTTGCGGGAAGTATCTTATGAACATATACATGATCAACATCCTCTACTCCGTCAAGGAGTTTTTCTTCATCCTTATATCTTATACTGGCTTCGGAAGTGATCCCTGCAGGCATAAGAAGCGTTGCCATCATTGACTTTGAATAACAGTCGACATATTTTCTGACTTCGGGTCTCGTTCCCACAAAACTCATGTCACCAAAAAGAACATTAAAAAGCTGCGGCAGTTCGTCAAGCCTGTACTTTCTAAGTGTACTTCCGATGTCAGTTATACGGCAGTCCCCGGCAACAGTAACTTTGGTTCCTTTGCTCTCGGCATCATTAACCATCGTCCTGAACTTATATATCGTAAAATCTTTATCGAAAGCAGTCACCCTCTTCTGCTTAAAGATGACCGGTCCCGGAGAATCGATCTTTATGGCAACTGCGATCGCTACGAATACCGGGAGTAAAAATAATATCAAAAGCACCGACATAACAATGTCAAATACTCTCTTTATCTTAAGCTGTGTATGCTTTTTCTTTAATATATCATAATATCTTTTAACATAATCGTTCTTCATGTTTTCGGGCATATCATCCCAGTCAGGCAGATCGTAATATAGCATCGCACATCCTCCTTATCCCAATGATGAGACAACTTCATTAAAATTATTGATTATATACTTCACCTGTTCATCGTCAAGCTTTGTATGAAGCGGCAGTGTTATCTCATTCTCATACATTGCATATGCATTCGGATAATCCTTAATATCAAATCCAAGCTTCTTGTATGCCGTATGAAGCGGCAACGGTTTGTAATGTACATTAAGAGGTATCTCTTTTTCTGCCATCTTTACGATCACTTCGTTACAGAATTCCCTGTCTTTTCCAAGAAGTCTTACAAGGCAAAGATGCATACTCGATCTGCGATCATCATCTTCGTGTCTGAACACACTAACAGTATCGGAAGATATACCTTTGGTATATGCCTCCACGATCTCTTTTCTGCGGGCAAGAAGCCCCTCATATCTGTTAAGCTGGCCAAGTCCTATAGCCGCCATTATATCGGTCATATTGCACTTATAATACGGTTCTATGATATCATATTCCCATGCACCCAGTCTTGTCTTTGCAAGAGCATCCTTATTCTGACCGTGAAGTGACAACAGCTGGTACGTACGGTATACTTCGTCATTATCAAGACCTTCTCTGTCTCTCCATACAACTGCACCACCTTCACCTGTCGTGAAGTTCTTAACGGCATGGAATGAAAATGAAGTGAAATCTGCAGCTTCGCCGCTCATTTTTCCTTTGTATGAAGCTCCGAAACCATGAGCCGAATCCGCCATTATGATAACCCTGTCGAATAACTTCTGTATCGGCGTGGAAGGTGAATACAGAGCTTTCTTACTTTCAAGGATCCTAATTATCCTGTCATAATCACACATCATTCCGGCAATATCCACAGGAATGATAACTTTTGTCTTCTCGGTGATCGCATCCGCAATAGCATCGTAATCGATCTCATAGGAATCTTTGCCGGTATCAACGATCACCGGTGTGGCTCCCACATGCACGATAACGCTGCAGCTTGCCGTATAAGTATAAGCAGTCGTGATAACTTCATCCCCGGGGCCTACTCCGAGTAATCTGAGAGTAGTCTCCATGCAGGCAGTAGCAGAATTAAGACATACCGCCTTTGAAGTATGACAATACTCTGCAATCTTTTCTTCAAGCAGCTTGGTACGCGGTCCTGTTGTAAGCCATCCGCTCTTAAGTGTCTCAACTACATTTTCAATCTCGATCTCCGATATATCCGGAGGCGAAAATATGATCTTATTCATATGATCAGGCTCCTTCCTGAATATTCATTCCCATTGGAAAATGCTACATTCTCATCGTATGAATCCGGCCAGCTTCTTATGAGTAGCCTCTCTGTCACCTATCTCTTTGAACTGCTCATTAAGGATCTGTCTGTCTCTCTTAACATCTACATCTTTTTCTTTATATGTCGGAACGATCTGCTCAACTACCGACTTGATATCATCTCTTTCACTGTATGCATATTCATACAGCCTGTCTAACCAGTCAAGGAACTTATCCTCGTCAAATTCAAGAGGCTTACCGATATGAATAAGGGAATTCTCCGTCTCCTTAAGACCTTCCTCACTCATAAGCATCTCTTCGTATAATTTCTCACCGGGTCTTAATCCCGTTATCTTGATCTCGATATCCTCTCCTACCCTGTAACCGGACAGTCTTATGAGATTCTCGGCAAGATCCATTATCTTAACGGGCTCTCCCATATCAAGAACAAATATCTCTCCGCCTTTTGCATAGGCGCCTGCCTGCAATACGAGTGAAACCGCCTCTTCGATCGTCATGAAATATCTTATTATGTCGGGATGCGTAACAGTTACAGGCCCACCTGCTTCAATCTGCTTACGGAAAAGCGGGATTACACTTCCGTTACTTCCAAGGACATTACCGAATCTTACTGCCACAAATTCCGTATCGGAATGATTGTTGAAAGTCTGAAGGACCATCTCGCATATTCTCTTTGACGCACCCATTATATTGGTCGGATTAACCGCTTTATCTGTAGATATAAGGACAAATTTGCCGGTGCCGTACTTATTGGCGGCAAGCGCCGTCTTGTAGGTGCCGAATACATTATTCTTGATCGCCTCGTTGGGACTGTCTTCCATAAGTGGAACATGCTTGTGAGCTGCCGCATGATAAACTATATCGGGACGATATTTTGCAAATATACTGTCCATCCTTTCCGTATTGCGAACCGAGGCAATAAGAACCACAAGATCAAGTCCCGGATAATCATGTTTCAATTCATTTTGAATGTCATATGCATTATTCTCGTATATGTCAAGTATGATAAGTCTCTTGGGAGAATGAGCGGCGACCTGTCTGCAAAGTTCGCTTCCTATGGATCCGCCTCCGCCCGTGACAAGGACCACCTTGCCGCTTACATAATTGATTATGGAATTGATGTCAACCTTGACCGGCTCACGCCCGAGAAGATCTTCTATCTCTACATTACGCAGTTTATCAAGAGTCGCCTCTCCGTTAACAAACTGATACATTCCGGGAAGTATCTTAAGCTTGCCCGTTGTATGACGGCATATCTCCACAAATTCACTTATGGTCTTCCTTGAAGCGGCCGGCATGGCGATGATTATCTCGTTGATTGAATACTTCT
Source organism: Lachnospiraceae bacterium V9D3004 (assembly GCA_000621985.1). Lineage (GTDB taxonomy): Bacteria > Bacillota > Clostridia > Lachnospirales > Lachnospiraceae > V9D3004. The sequence goes on along the minus strand of JHWW01000002.1, from coordinate 186,408 downwards.
TCGCGGCTTCAATAATACATTCCCTGCCACCGATAACTTTAACTCCATGGATATAAGTATTCTTCTTGGCTTTATCATCGTCTATGATACATTTGATCCTGGCATCCAGTCTGTTACTCATAATAAGCTCATTCATGACCATATTGCCTGCTTCTCCCGCACCTATGATCATTGTGTTGCGGGTGTCGTCTCCATGACTGTACATGCTGAACAGATGTCTTGTCAGCCTGTAGGAAAACCTTATCAGCGCAATAAAGACAAAGAGCAGCATCATATAGATGATTATATAACTTTTGGTAAAATATCTGTAGTATAAAAATAAAGATGTAATATGAACTACTGAGGATATGATACAGGCAAGCAGAACATTTACAAGTTCCCTTATGCTCGCGTATCTCCACAGACTGTGATAGAGCCTGAAGATCAAAAAGATCAGCATCGTTCCGGCCGTATTGATCAGACACATACGGTTCACGGCTTCCAGACATTCAGGTTCTATTGACGTCCATCTCAGTTCGAATCTGATCAGGAGCGCCAGATATGAACTCAGATTTATGCTTATTATATCAAGTATAACAAGCATAATCCGAAAGAATACAGAGAATTTTCCGTCGCGGATCCACCTGCTAAACACTACACTACCTCCGGTAAATCAGTTATCACTTGTTTTTATCAGATTTCTTGTTCTTAGACTTGATCTTCTCCCCGTTAAGAACTTTCTTAATAGTGCTTCGTGCAGTATTGACAGAATCCACATTCGGCTTCATAACATATTGCAGGTTCGAAGTGATCGAATATGTTTTTGCTTTTGTACCGTATCCGTCAACACTTATGGAATCGATCTTCCATTTCGGCATCTCATCCATCTGGTATTTTACATATTTTGTAATCTTTTTGGTTTTCATGTTAGTTTCAAAAGAATCTTCAAGACTCTTCATAAGCTTATTGAAATTACTGAGTACGGACGGTGAAGTAGCCTTATCAAGTATTGCCGATATCATATGCTGATGATTACGTCCTCTCTGGTTATCACCGTCTTTGAAATGATGACGCTCACGACAGAATGCAAGAGCTTCTTTTCCGTTAACATCATTATATCCTTTCTTGAAACTCGGTCCCCAGTCGGAAGTGAAATCATAATCCGAATAAACGCTTACGCCGCCGAGAGCATTAACGATCTCCTTAAGTCCTGAGAAATTGACTCTTACATAATAATCAACATCTATATCATATAATTCCTCAAGAGTCTTAATGGAAACATCAACACCGTATATACCTGCATGTGTAAGCTTGTCACATACACCGTTTGATATTGAAAGCGGAACATAATAATCTCTCGGAGTATTCACAAGAAGTATCTGTGAAGTCTCGGGATTGATCACGGCTATGATATTAACATCGCTTCGGCTTGTCTTCTTAATGGAACCGTATGTATCTATACCACTTATATACATTATAAACGGCTTCTTAATAGTCGAATTATCCTCTTCTTCCTCATCTTCTTTTTCTTCAACCTCGATGACAGTCTCAATCTTATGGTTTCCGAGAACTTTTGTTGCGGTTTCAAAATCCTTATAATTATCGGTTATGGTCTCTCTGAAAGCTTCATTGAATATGATGGCCCTTACTTCCTTGTCATACAATGCCTTAACAAGCGCATCGGTATTCTCGTAAGTTTTTGTAGTGACATCTTTTCCGACACTTTCCTTAATGGATGCAAGCATTGAGTCGGTGTAATCACGTCCGATGGTCTCTATGATACCGAATTCATAATCTCTTGCATCATCTATCGTCTCTGCAGTATCCGATGCAAGAACAACCGCCGACAACTCATCAACCTTTACATTGGCAGCAGACATAGTATCGATAGCGGAATAACCTCTCCATACATATCCCGCTCCTATGATCATAACAATACAGAAAAACACCGACAATACACGTCCTACGATGTACAATCTTCCGGACATCTGGCTGAAGAAGGTGTACAACATCACGAATATAAGAGCAAGCACTCCGAGAAGCAGATATTTATCCGGGATCATGTCAACATATAATAACAGTCCTATAAAGCCTACAGTCAGCAAAAATTGCAGTAAAATAAATACAAATCCTAATTTTTTCTTTAACAGATTACTCATAACCAACCTCCAACGTATATTGTTCGTATCTTATACGAGATTTTATCTCAAAATAGTATCAAGCACTCTTTCTGTCGATCTTCCATCAAGATATTTATAAAACTTATTCTTAAATTCATCCCTTACGGTATGATAAGAATCAACATCATTAACCGCTTTTATCAGCTCGTCTGTCGTCCTTACGACCGGACCCGGCACGAAGCTTTCATACTCCTCATAAAAACCTCTGCTGTCCTTTCTGAACTCTTCAAGATCGTATGCAAGGAAATATAACGGCCTGTCAAGCAGTACATACTCAAAAATCACCGACGAATAATCCGTAACAAGCATATCCGCCGCAAACAGTAACGCATTCAGATCATTATACCCTGAAACATTTATCACTTTATTACCAAATTGTAATAATTTTGTGTCATCAAATCTTGCTGCAACATGAGGATGCATTCTTATAAGCAGAACGGTATCAGAGTCCATTATCTCACACCATCTGTCAATGTCAAGTCCGGACACCGGATTATCAACTTCCCTGTCACGAAAAGTCGGCGCGTAAAGAACGATCCTCTTTCCTTCAATATAAGGATATTCATTTAATAAAGTCCTTATACAGCTTTCCCTGATATCATCATCAAACATAATATCAGTCCTTGGAATCCCCGTAAGATACACCTTATCTTCTCCCACACCGAAAGCACTCTGATACAGCTTTGCGGTATAATCGGAATTGACGATAAGATGAGTTATCCTTTTGTCTGCCTTTTCGACAAGCATAAGAAGGCTTCCTTCGTTGGCATCGTGTCCGAACTTCTTTATAGTTCCGGTACCGTGCCACAACTGAACCACTTTAACATTGTCTCTGATCTTCACATAACCTAACGGGAGAAACTCATTATCCATAAGCACCGTGCCCGAAGCCGCAAGCGCAAATGACTTGCGAAATATCAGATCGAACAGTCCTTTGATCCCCCTGTCGGCTTTCTTAACACATACAAAACGTGCACCGGGCATTCTCTTTCTGATGCCGCTTATGACAACTCCCACGCTGCTGTCATCACTTCCGTCATGAGTCATCACGCAGAAAAACCTGTCGCATCTTACCTTTCGTATGCAGCCCGCATAATACATTATTGCAAATAATACATATCCTATTCTCTTAAGCATTATCTAAAACCTCTGACAGTACCTTATGAGAAGCGTTGCCGTCATCCCATGGATCATACATCTGACAAAAATCCCGGTAGGCTTCTTCATAATCCTTACTTCTTTCCGCCCTGATATCTTCTATCAGCTCTTCAGTCGTTACGGAAAGCGGTCCGGGAGAACTATTTTCAAAGTCAAAATAGAATCCTCTCAATACGTTCTTATAGTGCTCAAGGTCATAGCAATAAAAATACATGGGCTTCTTAAGCAGGCTATAATCAAACATGACCGATGAATAATCTGTGATCAACATGTCCGATACAAGATAAAGACCGGCTATGTCAACACTCTGGTCAAATATATATACAAAATCCTTATAGTCAGACCAGTTGATATCGTCTTTTACAAGATAATGATATTTGATAATGAGAACGGCTTCGTCTTCGAACGCGTCTTTCATCATGTCTATATCAAGCGCATTCGAATAATGATAACTTCCTATTCCCGCCCCTTCATCATCTCTCCATGTCGGAGCATACAACATTATCTTCTTATCTGCCGGAAGACCAAGTGATCTCTTAAGATCCGCAATATGTTCTTCCGTGTTGAATTCAAACAGGATATCATTTCTCGGATATCCCGTCTCAAGCATCTTTCCCTTAAAATCAAACGCCCTTCTAAATACCTGCGTTGAAAACGGATTCTGTGATATCAGATAATCCCAGGTTGAGGAATTACGCCTGAAAGATTCGTGATAGGCTTCAATTCCCGTCTCACCGGCCATAAACATATTATCAATATCAAGTCCGAGTTTCTTTAACGGAGTGCCGTGCCATGTCTGAATATATACCACTCTACTTTTCTTTCGCAGGAATTCGGGTTGTCTTGCATCAAAAATCCAAATTTTTGCGGTTGCCATGTAAAAAAGATATTTTAACCCGCGATATCTTACCTGAATATGCTTACCTTCGATATCATAGGGAGTACTCTCATAAAACCATATACATTCATACTTACTGTCAAGTCCATCGGATACAAGCCGCTTATATAATGCCTTCGGATTACCCGAATAACTCTTTCCGAGACTTGACGAGAACACTATCCTGTTATCCTTAACAGGAAGTATCCCATTCATAATTCTGTAGAGACATATCACAAGGCTCTTTGCTGTATTTCTTGCAAGCCTCTTCATGCAGAAACCCTTTGTTTCATTCAAGGGGTATCTCCTCCTCCGAACATCGTCTCAATTACTCTCTTCGTTGCATTGCCGTCATCCACCGAACAGAATCTGTCATAGAAATTATTATATCTGTCAGCATATTCGGCATTGATCTTATCTATGTTCTTAATTGCATTAACAAGCTCTTTGTTTGTCTTAAGAAGCGGTCCCGGAAGGTCTGTCTCCATATCAAGATACATTCCTCGAAGCTCATCCTTGTATTCTTCAAAATCATATACGAAGAACAGCATCGGTCTTCTTAAGTTGGCATAATCGAAGAATACGGATGAATAATCGGTTACGCACATATCCGATATCAGATAAAGTTCAGATACATCCTCATATGTACTTACGTTATACACAAAGCCTTCGTACTGTGACAGATCAAGCTTATCCGCAATATGATAATGCGTTCTGAACAACATAACGTAATCATCCGCAAGTTCTTCTTTCATCAGGTCGATATCAAGCGCCATGCTGAACTTATATCTTCCCGGTCCGTAGAACTCGTTATCGCGCCATGTAGGTGCATATAACACAACTTTTTTATCCGAAGGTATACCAAGCTTTTCTTTTACGCTCTTTGCGATCTCATCTGCCTTCGGTGAATACAGGATATCATTTCTCGGATATCCCACTTCAAGTATCTTCTCCTTATCGACTTCAAATGCCCTTGCGAACACTTCTGTCGAGAAAGGATTGGCTGATATCAGATAATCCCACAATCTTGAATCACGGTAGAATGTCTCCTTATGATCCTGACTTGCAGCATGTATATCGTCAAGATCGAATGCAAGTTTCTTGAGGGGAGTTCCGTGCCATGTCTCAAGAAATACCATATCTTCTTCTTTTTTGAACCATCCGGGCTGTCTGACATTGTATATATGATATTTTGCCCTGGTTGAATAATACACATGCCTCAGACTGTGAAGCTTTGCCTTCTTAGGCTTTCCTTTCATGTTAGGCGAAGGATTGTTGATGATCCATATATATTTATATTGATTACCATATTTTTCCAGCATGTATTCGTACAGATATTTCGGGCTGTCATTATATCCCTTACCGAAAAAGCTCTCGAATACGACCCAGTTCTTCTTTCTCGGAAGATGTCTGAATATGAGTTTATCGATAAAACGGTTCCACTGTATCTTGTTACCGAATTTTCCTTTTTTCTTCTTGCGCCAGCGTAAAAATCTTCCCACAAACTTTGCAAGACCGTATCTTTTTGAAGCAATGGAACGAAGGATGATCCTTCCCGCAAAACCAAACTTATTGACAACACCGTTGGCACCGTCTTTGAGGATCGCGGAACATTTCTCGGCGGTTTCCTTGGACAGATGCCACCCGTTGACACACTGCTTGTATATAGTCTTACACATGATAACGCTTATTGTATTACGTCTTTTTGGCTGATCCTTTACGACAGGAAGAGTATTCTGATATACGTGAATAAGATCCTCCACCATTTTGTCCTTATTCTTCTTTGCACTCTGATTAAGTGAAGGATAATGGATCGGGTCATTTCTCTTTCGCTTTGCAAGACCCGCATCTTTTGCCAGATAACCTATACTGGTAACATTAAGAAGCTGCATTACGAACGGAATGTCCGTGTAATACAACACCTGATCATCGAATTCTATATTATTGTCCGCAACAAGGCTTCGTCTGATGAGCATATTAAGTGCCGTTACTTCGGTGGAAAAGAGATTGGATAATTCCACATCCGACAACTTCCTGTCTTCCTTAATAAGCTTTTTATGATTATATTTGTTCAGTCCGAAGCTTTCGCTCTTATAGTAGGTCGTTATGATATCTCCGCGTACAAGATCCGCATCATTGGCTTTTGCGCATTCGATAAGACGGGACATACATCCGTCAAGAATATAATCGTCACTGTCGAGAAAATATAAATATTCGGCTTCCGCCATCATGATACCTTTGTTACGGGCATATCCGGCACCTTTCTTTTCCAGCCACTGAACATATCTTATCGGCAGTCCTTTTTCCTCATATTCTTCTACTTTAGCTACAATTCCCTCTTCCGGTGAGTCACCGAGACAGATAACTTCGTAACTTCCTTCTTCAAGCCCCTGTGACAGAATACTTCCGAAACAGTCGTCAAGATAACACAGACCGTTACTGAAAGGGATTATAATGCTGACAGTCTTCATTTTTTTTCAATCCTCATTTCTTTCCAAGATTAAGATCTTCTTTAATCTTGGTCGTAGATATTCCTTCCGTTCTCGGAAGATAGACAACCTCACAATACTCCTTGAGGAAGTCAAACTTACCTTCCCAGTCATCCCCCATTACGAACACATCTATATTATTATCCACTACATCCTTAACTTTCTGTTCCCATGTATACTCGGGAATTACTTCATCAACATATTTTATTGCCTCAAGAATGATCTTCCTGTCTTCATAAGGATGATACGCTTTCTTATTCTTGATCGCATTGAATTCATCACTTGATAATACAACAAGCAGATAATCTCCGAGTGCCTTTGCCCTTCTCAACAGGTTGATATGACCAACATGAAGAAGATCATAAGTACCGTAAGTAATTACTTTTTTCATTAGAAATCGTCACCTCTCATCTCAATACTGTCGTCGTCATCGTCACTGCCGTCACCTTCATAGATCTTGATCGCATCTTCAAGCTCACCCTCGAACAATACATTCCCTTCTTCAAGTACTATTGCTTTATTGCATATCTTTCTTACCTGTTTCATCGAATGTGAAACAAACAGTACAGTAACGCCCTTGTTCATCATCCTCCTGATGCGTCTTAAGCTCTTTCTTCTGAACCTTGCATCACCGACGGATAATACTTCGTCAAGGATAAGTATCTCAGGCTCAACTATGGTTGCTATTGAAAATCCAAGTCTGGCCTTCATTCCCGATGAATAATTCTTAACGGGAACATTTATAAAATCACCGAGCTCCGAGAATTTTACTATTCTGTTGAATTTGGAGTCAATGAATTCTTTCGGGTATCCAAGTATCGCGCCGTACAGATATATATTCTCGGCTCCCGTATACTGCGGATCGAATCCGGCACCAAGTTCAAGAAGCGGAACAACCTTTCCGGTTATTGACACTTCTCCTCTGGTCGGCTTAAGCACACCGGCTATGATCTTTAACAGTGTACTCTTACCTGCACCATTATAACCGAGAATAGCAACTCTGTCACCCTTGTCAATCGTAAAACTGACATCCTTAAGCGCCCAGAATTCTTTGTACATTATATCTTTCTTTATGAATCTAATAAAGTATTCCTTGAGGTTATCCACTTTATTAGAGCTGAGGTTGAACATCATTCCCACATTCTCAACCCTGATAGCAACCTTTTTTGCCATATCTTCACTCCAATCAAACAAGCTAAACAATTAAAGATTAAGGATGAAGTCATCCTGTTTCTTATAGAACAAAAATGCACCGATCACGATTGATACAACTCCAAACGCGGTACAATATATTAACGAGGGCACATGAAATCCTGCGCCGCTCAGGCAATTTCTGAAATTACGTATAACTCCGTATATCGGATTGACATCAAGCAACAGTCCGTAACCGCTCTTATACAACCTCTCCGCTTCGTAGAATATCGCGCATGTATACATAATAAGCATGAGCGCAACACCCCAAAGATACTCAAGATCTCTGAAGAATACCGACAAAGTCGCAAGGACAAGTCCCACTCCGATACATATGAGCAAAAGCTGTATGATCGGAATTATACCCATTACCATCCACCATGTCGGTGTAACTTTAAGCGCAACCGCAACTCCGAAAAGAACGATAAGCGATATAAGGAATATCAGGAAATTGGATAATATCGATGCAAGCGGATACATGTATTTCGGAACATATACTTTCTTGATCATAGCCGCATTACTTCTTATGGACTTCATGGCACCCTTTGTGGCACCGCTGAAAAATGAATATAAAAGTCTTCCGGCAAGTATATAAAGCGGGAAGGGAAGGTTATCGGCAACACCGTTTCTTCCAAGGAATGCCGAAAACACCATTGTCAGTACGATCATCGTAAGCAACGGCTCTATAAGCGTCCACACGATTCCAAGATATGAACGTCTGTATTTTAATTTGATATCTTTAAGTACCAGCTGTGACAAAAGATATCTGTATTTTTTAAAATTCGTGATAATGCGGTTACCTTTTTTTGCCATATATTCTCTCCAAAGTTATATGATTGAAACAGTGTTATTATTTTTCCTTATTGCCGAATACTTCCTTGATACAATTCTCTGTGGCATGTCCGTCTTCCCAGCCGCAGTATTTCTCATAGAATGTATCATAGACATCGGTATATCCGGCAGATACTTCTTCAATATTTTTTATTGAATCAATAATTTCCTCTGTGGTGAAAAGTAACGGTCCGGGAAGTTCTTTCTTCATATCAATGTAAAATCCTCTGATAACATCCCTGTACTTGTCAAGGTCATATGTATAGAACAACATAGGTCTTCTTAAGTTGGCATAATCAAAGAACACCGATGAATAATCCGTAACAAGTATATCGGATATCAGATATAACTCGGCAATATCATCATATCTTGACATATTGTATACGAATCCGTCGAGATCCCTTACATCAAGATAATCCGCAATGAAATAATGCGTACGAAGGAGTACAACATATTCATCACCGAGCTTTTCTTTCATTAGCTTCAGATCAAGATGAAGGCTGAACTTATATTTTCCATGGTCATAATATTCATCATCACGCCATGTCGGAGCGTAAAGTATAACTTTGCGATCCTTTCTGATGCCTGTCTTATCTTTGATCTTTTCCGCAAGTTCCTCTTTGTTATCCGAATGAAGTATATCATTCCTCGGATAGCCGAATTCAAGAAGCGGCTTGTCATATACGAACGCTCTTCTGAACACCTCCGAAGAAAAACCGTTTGCAGACACAAGATAATCCCATGAACGCGACTGTATATAAAAATTCCTCTTATAGGTAGGTGAAGCGCTTACTACTTCTTCAATATCAAATACAAGTTTCTTTAACGGCGTACCGTGCCATGTCTCAAGGAATACATTTCCTTTCCTCTTGACAAAATACTTCGGCTGTCTGCTGTTGAATACGATATATTTGCTTCTTCCCAGATATTTAAAATATCCTACGCTAAATCTCTTAACCTGCTTTGCGGGGTAAGGGAGTTTTCTCTTTTTATCAAGAACCCATACATATTCAAATCTTCCGGGATACATCTCATTCAACTTTTCAAAGATATACTTCGGACTGTCCGAATAACTCTTTCCGAAGAAGCTCTCCAAAAATACAACATTATCAAGTACAGGCTGCGAGGTAAATCTGTGTCTGTACAGATATTCCTTTATGCGCATTCCCCTCTTCGGCTTTAAAATAAGCGCACGTATCCAGTTGCGAAGATTGCGCCTTCCGGATAATTTGCACAGTTTCTTAAGGTCATCATCAATGAGTGCCTTAACAAGTTTTTTCTTATAACGACCCACACTTTTTATCGTGGCATCATCCATTGCCATGATCTTCTCCCTGATCACCGGCATTCTCTTCTTACGCCACGCTTTGTCTTCATTTTTACGTATTGCAGGTGCGATCTCCGTGGAAAAATAATGTAACAGCTTTCTGTCGAGGCGAAACCTCACATTGCCTGCCCGGTCGATATCTCTTACCGCAATATCATAGGATCTGATCTTGTTGTTAAAGTCATCCTTACCCGCAGTCTGAAGAAGTGAAGGCAGATGGATCGGATCGTTATGATATCTCTTGATATATTCCGCTTCCTTATCTCCGTCAACGGAATATGCCTTGTCTATTACCCTGCACAAAAAAGGAACATCCGAGTAATATAGAAGCTCCTCATCAAATCTTATATTATTCTCCTTTAAAAATGACAACTTAAATATGCAACTAAGTACAGTGACCGTATTGTACTTTTTGCGCTTGGATATCATATAACGGCCGCATGCATATTTCTTTTTGTCACGTATAACTTCTTCGGAATCCCCTTTTTCGACCCCGAAGAAATACCCGGTCGCAGTCTCGTCCGAGTCTTTATCTTCATCTTCATCTTCGTAATTGCCACCTTCATCATCGTCGGCTTCAAGTTCATTTACCTTTTCAAGATATATATCTCTTCTGTACCATGTATGAATGATCCTTCCGAATACCATATCACAGTCTGACTGTTCTGCCATAGCCTTAAGCTTATCTAAAAATTTAACATCAAGATAATCATCACAGTCAACAAAACATACATAATCTCCCGATGCCTTATCCATTCCGGCATTACGGGCAGCCGATACACTCTCTGCTTCTATACCGATACAGTTAATGTTCACACGGTTTTTATATTCATTTATCAGTTCCTCCGGAATATCAACACCGGATGCAACCACGATCACTTCTATATCCTTGTAAACCTGCTCTGCCATACCATCAAGGCAGTCCTTCAGATATACCTGTTCACCATGATAAGGAACCACGACACTAATCAACAACTCATATCCCCCTAACTATCTAAAAACGGATCACTCAAAAACAAACCATGCACAATTATAGCAATAATGCCTATCGAAGTCAAATCATGACAATAATTTCATTATTTCATCGAAAATAAGCTGTCTGTGGCTGGTTCCCTTTACCGGGATATAGTCCTCATTGATCTTATCATTGCTGTGATCATATACAAAACCGTTTTCTATGTTTTGTCTGATGCATTCAATGAATGAATCAAAATCAGTAACCCTGTCACCGAACTTTGTCTTTTCGAGATTTACGTAAGCACCCTGATTCTCAATATATTTGTCTACATCAAACTGGTAAAAGAGAACCGGCTTGTCCATGTAATACACATCCCACGCTGCACTCGAATAATCGGTGATGAACAGATTGCACTTCATGAGCATCTCATTGATATTACACGAATTGTAGTCAAATATCGATATATTGTTTCCGTATTTCTCGATGCACTCATCAAACTGTCTGAACTTCGGATGCATGCAGAATACAAGCTTTACTCCCGACTTCTCAAGAATATCCGCAAGTTCCTTTGAAGCAAGTATCTTCGAATATTCGTTAAAATATTCGGTTTTTATGAATTCTTCTCTCTCGATCTCTTCATTGATCCACTTACGCCATGTAGGCATATAGAATATCACCGGCGGATCGCTTGGCGCTGATACGAGCTTATCCCATCTTGCAAGGCCCGTGACCGCGATCTCATCCATGTCATATCCGAACCATTTGTATATAAGCTTCTTCTCGTATTCGGAAGAAGATATGAACAGATCGGCTTTGTTCGAAAACTGTTTTCCATAAATATAATCAACTCTCTTAAATCCGAGCACACCGTGCTGTAAGAACACGAATTTCTTATCAATGATCATGCGAAGGATCTTTGAACTTCCGGATCTCCATTTGTAGCAATGCCTTATCGAATCCGTCGATACGAATGCTGCTGCACGCTGAATATAGAGAAGATGCCTAATACTCATGAACGGCACTACATTTTTACCGTATAATTCCTTAAGCTCTTTATATTTGCTCTGACTCTTCTCAATAACATATACAGGCTTGTAATTCTCCGGCTCGTTCTCCATCAGATATTCAAACATGTAATACGAATTATCCTGCGCTTCAGTACAGAACTTCTCATAAAACATCAGATATTTGTCATTACGTGATGCGATCGTGCTCATATTATACAGAAATGATGCCATAAACTCATTAAATCTGTATCTGAGCGAATCATACTCGTGACGCTTTCTGCATTCGAAAATTATCTTATAGCCTGTATTCTCGGAAACGAACACACACATTCCGTTCTTTGCAAAATACGCATTTGAATATACTTTCGAAAGACAACTGTAAAACTTGTCATTCTTACCCATCGTCTTGAATTCATATTCATAATTCTCTTTTTTCTTCTTACATTTGACAAGCAGCTCGTACTTTAACGGCTTCCAGTCAACTTCCGAAAAATCAAGACAGTATTCAACTTTAATGCCAATTACATAGCTCTTCTTCCTTACTACCTTGAATTCATACTCGACTGCTTCATCCTCCGAATTCTCAGGACAGTATCTTAATATAAGTCTGTGATCCGTGAATTCATCCCTGTTGTAATACAACGTCATGTTCATGCAGCCTCTGTGAAGCTTGAAGCTCTGTATCATGCATCTGTACATATTGATGTACATCTGGTCACGAGGCACAAATTTGGCACACAATTCTCCGTGATTATTAAAATACAGCTGGAATACCCAGTTGCTCTTCTTCTCTCCGGGTACTTTCACCGGATAAGACAATATATATCTGTCTTCCTCATCAAAATCACTGTAATATATACTTTTCTTATCGGTCTGATCAAGATCTCTCATCTCGAGTCTTGATACATGAAGAAGTCCTCTTGAATTGAACACAAGAAAAATCTTCCACAATCTACCAGATATTGCCTTGTCAAACAATTCAAGGCAAGGATCAAGATCAAGATCAATGATCTTTTTCTTCTTGATATCACCGACCGGAACGGGAATTCTCTTAACTCTCTTAAGAGCCATACTCCACAGCCATATCTCGGCCTGCTTGATACTTCCTCTCTCCGCAACCTTGGCATCAAACTTTACATTAAGCTCGTCTTCTTCAAAATCATTGACCACAACGGCTTCTTTCCTGACAAGCTTCGATACGTAACGGATCTTTCTTATAGCAAAATGGGATTCACCATCAATGACGCCCATATAATATATCTTTCCGTCAGGATTAAATACCATCTTCGTACTGCTTAATTCTATAAGTCTTGCGGTCTTGTAAGGGTTCTTCTCATTCCTGAATGACGCGGGACATTCACTTCCGTCATCTAAAATAAACCGGAGCGTCCATGTTCCGAAAGTCAGTTCGGTTGAACTGAGTCTTATCATGAATCTTGCTACTCCGTCATCCTCGTCACCGTAATCAAATACTATATCATCGAACCTTCCGGGGTTCCTTATATCACTCAAATAAGCCCCCACCGGTTTTTTATCCGGCGTGGGCTCAAATTCACATATTATGTCGTAGTTATCAAAATGAAAATCGTTAACTACTATGCATCTATCCATATATTCCTCCAAAAATCACACAGAAAAGATACATGAGCATTCCTGTTATTAATGTCGGCAGGTTATTTTCAAAATGTCTATGATCTAAGTGCTATACCTTTATCCTTAAGTGCTTCAATTATCTTATCCATTATAGTGTTGACATCCTTGTCTTCGAGTGTTCTGTCTGCCGCTCTGAAGCGTATCGAATATGCGAGAGACTTCTTGTCGGGACCGATCCTGTCTCCTTCATATATGTCAAACAACTCACACTGTTCCATAAGCTTGCCGGCCTTTTCATGGATGATAGCCTCAATGCTTCCTGCCTGTACGCTCTTATCCATTATCAGGCTGATATCCCTTGTTACAGCAGGATATTTTGGCAGTCCTTTAAATTTTGTGCTAAAATCAGAATACTCAACAATGAACCTCATGTCAAGCACTCCGACATAAGTTTTTTCTTTTATTCCATAATTTTCCATAACTTCCGGATGTACTTCACCGAGGAAACCTATTGTTTTTCCGTCATATATAATGTCTGCCTGACGACCCGGATGAAAATAGTTTCTTCCTGCATCCGACACATATTCAAGGTGCTTTCTTATGCCACATTTGTCCACTACTGATTCCATTATACCCTTAAGGTCATAGAAATCGCAACCGCCGTACATTCCGAAAGTCATCTGCATGTACTCATTTGGAAGTTCGGTAACCGGAAGACTCTTAGGTACATATATATTCGCCATCTCATATAATCTTACATTCTTATTACGTCTGTTGTAATTTGTTGAAAGAGATGTAAGCATTCCACCGAGCGTAAGCGTTCTCATTATACTGTAATCTTCTCCGAGTGGATTGGATATGACCACGGTCTGTCTTACCGGATCATCTTCGGCTATCCTTAATCTGTCGAATACCTTCGGACTCTCGAACGAGTAGGTGCTTGCTTCACAGAAACCAAGATATTCGGCAGCAGTTCTTGCAATTGATTCAATTCTTAACTTATATGACAAACCGCCTGCAGTAGCCTCACCCTGTGGAAGTGTGGTCGGAATATTATCATATCCGTAGAAACGCGCTACCTCTTCCGCAAGATCGGCAAGTCTTAACACGTCCTGTCTCCATGTGGGAACTGTTACGGTCTTCTTATTCTTATCTACTTCAAGACATGCCATCTCAAAATATGATACCATGTCATCTTCGCTTATATCGGTTCCGAGAAGTCTGTTGATCCTGTCTGCATCATATGTTATTGTTACCGGTTCACGCTTAATATTATACACATCAACACATCCGCCGACAACTTCTCCCGCACCGAGTTCTTCTATGAGCTGGCAGGCCCTGTCAATCGCTTCCATTGCATTCTCCGGATCAAGTCCTTTCTCGAACTTGGTCTGTGCATCTGTCCTCATTCCAAGTCTCTTTCCCGACAGACGAATGTTGGTTCCGTCAAAACATGCCGATTCGAACAACATCGTCTTAACATTATCGGTGATCTTGGAATTCTCTCCACCCATGATTCCTGCGATCCCGACAGGCTTCTTACCGTCACATATCATGAGTATGTCTGAATCCATTGTTCTTTCCTGTCCGTCAAGTGTCTGGAACTTCTCGCCTTCCTTTGCGCGTCTTACGATTATTTTCTTATCTTCGATAGTATCAAGATCAAATGCATGCATAGGCTGTGCATACTCTTCCATAACATAGTTAGTTATGTCTACTATATTATTAATAGGTCTGATCCCGCATGCCGCAAGCCTTCTCTGCATCCATTCAGGCGATGGAGCGATCTTAATATTCTTAACTACTCTTGCGATATATCTCGGACACAGATCCGGATCTTTTACTTCAACGCTTATATAATCCGAAGCTTTCTCATCATTTCCGGTAGGCGTTACAACCGGCGGCTTGAATTCCTTTCTGAATGTTGCGGCAGCCTCTCTTGCTATTCCCACCACCGAGAAGCAGTCAACTCTGTTTGATGTGATCTCATATTCAAAATTGACATCGCGAAGTCCGAGAAGTGAAGGAACATCATCACCCGGTTTGGCCTTTCCGTATTCCGGATTATCATTGAATATATATATTCCGTCTTCAGCTGCATCCGGATACATATCGGTGTCTGAACCAAGCTCGAATATTGAGCACATCATACCGAATGACTCAACACCGCGAAGCTTTCCTTTTTTGATCTTAACGCCTCCAGCCACTCTCTTACCGGAGTGATCGCAGGCAACACGTCCTCCGTCAAGTACTACCGGTACAAGCGCTCCTTCATATACATTCGAAGCTCCCGTAACGATCTGTACGCTTGTTCCATCCTGATCTATCGTAACCTGACATACAACAAGTTTGTCAGCGTCAGGATGCTTTTCAACTTTCTCTATCTTACCGACAACTATCTTTTCAAGACCGTCATCAAGTTTTGTATATCCTTCTACCTTGGTACCTGTGAGTGTCATTGCATCGGCATATTCCTGTGCAGTGCACTCAAGATCCGGTACATATGCTTTTATCCACGATAATGGTGTGTTCATGTACATTCTCTCCTTTATATTTTTTCTTTTTCATTACTTTTTATCATCAACGAATTGCTCCGTGCCGGGGCACTCTCGCAATTCTACCCACAATTCAAATTCCCGTGATGCTTCGCATCCCTTCATTCTCATTGTGGGGCGTGTCATTAACTTACATGATCATTCTTGTGCAGAGCACAAATGATCATGTAAGTTATGACACTGATGATCAAAACTGACTCAAGAATCTCACATCATTTTCATACAATAATCTCATGTCATCTATCTCATATTTGAGAAGGGCTATTCTCTCAAGTCCGATTCCAAATGCGAATCCCTGATATTCTTCAGAGTCTATATCACGCATCTCAAGCACTCTCGGATGAACCATTCCGCATCCAAGTATCTCGATCCAGCCTTCACCCTTGCAGAAACGGCACCCGCTTCCGCCACACTTGAAGCACGATACGTCCATCTCGGCACTCGGCTCAGTGAACGGGAAATGATGAGGTCTGAATCTTACTTTGGTAGCCTCACCGAACATATCTTTTGCGAACTGTGCAAGTGTTCCTTTAAGATCCGCAAAAGTAACGTTCTTATCTATTACGAGACCTTCGATCTGGTTAAATGAAGGAGAATGTGTTGCATCAACCTCATCAGATCTGAACACTCTTCCCGGAGCGATCATTCTGATCGGGAGTTTTCCTTTCTCCATCTCATGAACCTGAACGGAAGATGTCTGTGTTCTGAGCACAATATCACTGTTTATATAAAATGTATCCTGTTCGTCCTTTGCAGGGTGGTTCGCAGGAATATTAAGCGCTTCAAAATTATAGTAGTCGTATTCGATCTCCGGTCCTTCAACCACCTCATATCCCATTCCGATGAATATTCTCTCAACATCGTCAAGAGCGATCGTATTCGGATGTTTGTGTCCGGATACCGGTTTATGTCCGGGAAGAGTCACATCGATGGTCTCTGCCTTTATCCTATCTTCTCTTACCTTCTTCTCAAATGCTGCTTTTTTCTCTTCAAGTTTGTCTTCAATTGCTTTTCTTGCATCATTTACAAGCTGACCGACCTTTGGCCTGTCTTCCGGAAGCACATCCTTCATTCCCTTAAGAACGGATGTAAGCTCTCCCTTTTTTCCAAGATAAGCAACTCTTATATCATTAAGCACATCAAGCTTGTCCGAGCTCTCAATACGCGAAGTTGCTTCTTCAACGATCCTGTTAAGCTTTTCTTTCATTGTATATAACCTCCTGATTATTGTTGACTAAATATGCGCTTGCCGGCTTATTGCTACAAAAAAAGTCCCCGGCATACATACGTATGTCAGGGACGATATGATCGCGGTACCACCCTGATTCCTGTATATGACCTCACATCGTTGATCATTGTATCATCGAAATGTCCATACAGGCTCTCATTTGCTGCGTAACGTGCAGACACGTCAATTCCTACTATTCATACCGACTTAATGGCAAGTGAATTCAGAATCGAAACTCCGGTGTGAAATTAAGGACACCAATGAACCTGACGGAACTTCCAGCCCGTGATCCCGTCTCTCTGAAGGAATTATATGTCCCTTTTGCACCATCACTGCTTATGGAACACATACTAACACCGCAATAAGGAATTAGTCAAGCCTTATTTTATATATACCGGTGACTACAGGGTTTGGGGGAGGTTCCTTCTACGGAAAGGATATTCTTAAGATAGCATCTACTGGAATATTTTTTTAATATATGGTATAAAACTATATAGGGGGAGGGATGTTTACATGTTCATGAAGAAATTGAGATCATTATATTCGAATATTAAGGAATTGATGACAAGGATACGTGAAGACAATCTTACCGCTTATTCGGCCCATGCCGCATTTTTCCTGTTCATATCGACTTTTCCCTTTCTCATCATACTTATCACAATGATAAAATATACACCGTTGAGTAAAGACCTTCTCTATTCCATGCTTGAGATAGATTCTTCCAATATAGTGCTTGATACGATAAGAAGCTGGATCGATGAAGTGTACGGTGAAACCGGAAGCATAATCCCGATATCGATCCTTGCCGCATTGTGGGCATCATCCAAGGGTTTCACAGGTATAGCAGACAATATCAATAAGATATATCAGAACGAAATAAAACATACCTTTATAATATACAGATTGCTGGGGTTAGCTTATACGATCGTATTCGCGATTCTCACAATGTCCGTTATGACACTTGTGCTCTTCGGCAGGAAGATAAAGGACTGGCTGCTTAACACCTTTGACATCTCATCAGACATTTTCAAATATATCATAGATATGAGACTTGTGATCGCTGTTATTGTATTCCTGATTGTAATACTTGCCATATATATTCTTCTTCCCCACAGGAAAACAAAAATAAAGAACGAACTTCCGGGAGCGATCTTCACAACAGCGGGATGGCTTATATTCACCATATGCTATTCGGCTTACATTGAACATACCGGTATGAGCCGTTCAATATACGGAAGCCTTACAACCATCATCTTCTTCATGTTATGGTTATACTTTTGCATATATATAATGTTTCTCGGTGCCGAGATCAATCTGATGCTTAACACATATCGAGGCCGGGTAAAGGAGTGAATATATTGTAATTATAATCATTCCTTTAGGGGCGACGGCAACCGTAGTTTATTATATCTCAACTTAACTTTCCGCATATTTCTGTTCATAAAATTATATGTTCCTTTACCAATTCAGGCATGCCTACGTCTTCATTTTCACTAAAGTGATAAAACCGCTGTACCGCTAATGCTTCTTATGCTCTGTCCGATCTCGTTGTATGCACCGAATGGCATTGTCATCTTCCCGATATATTTCAGTGATTGTTAATTTCATCTATAACTTTTGAGATGTAAATCTGAAGTTTGCTATAAGCTAATATATTCTATGTTATATTTTGTTTTAACTAACAAATAGAGTTTCGCTTTGCGAAACTCTCCGCGTCGGTGCTGCATGTCCGGGGGACATGCGTTTAGCACGGACCGTAGCGGAGCGAAGACCGCGGTTGCCGCAGGCAACATTTTCCATACTCGCGAGTACGTATCCTTAGCGGAGCGTTTTTTGTTTCATAGGAAATGCATCATAATTTCCTATGAAACAAAAAATCCACCGGTCTTCTTAACCGGTGGATCTATCATTGACTCTATACACAGGTGAACCCAGAGGACTGAGAAACTAAACCTATGTGTCTTACGCAAGTACTTCAACTGTCTCTCTTGCGATCGCAAGTTCTTCATTGGTCGGTATGATACATACTTTAACCTTTGAATCATCTGTTGATATTACAACCTCTTCGGAACGGATCTTGTTCTTCTCTTCATCAAGAGTTATTCCAAGATATCCGAGACGGCTTATTATCTGCTTACGTACCTTCTGATCATTCTCGCCGAGTCCCGCAGTGAATGCTATGGCATCAACTCCGTTCATCGCTGCAGCGTAAGCACCAATATATCTTACAACACTGTAGCTGAATATGCTGACAGCATCGGCTGCAAGTTTATTACCTTCATCGGATGCCTTGCCAAGATCCCTGAAATCGCTTGATACGCCGCCTGACAGTCCGTATACACCCGAATCCTTATTAAGAACCTTCATGATATCATCTATGCTCTTATTCTCTTTATGAGCTATGAATTCGATTATAGCAGGATCGATACTACCGCTTCTGGTTCCCATGATGACACCTTCAAGAGGAGTCAGACCCATACTTGTGTCAATTGATTCACCGTTAAGAACAGCCGATATACTTGAACCGTTTCCAAGGTGGCATACGATAACCTTGCTTTTCTTCCTGTCAAGTCCAAGGAATTCACATACTCTCTTGGATACAAAGCTGTGACTTGTACCGTGGAAACCGTAACGTCTTATCTTATATTTGTCATAATATTCGATCGGAAGGCCATACATATATGCTTCCTTCGGCATTGTCTGATGAAATGCAGTGTCGAATACAGCCACATTCGGAACGCCCGGCATAATAGCCTGGCATGCTCTTATTCCAATGAGATTTGCCGGGTTATGAAGCGGTGCAAGATCATTACATTCTTCGATCGCAGCCATAACCTTATCATCAATCTTAACTGAGGAAGCAAATTTCTCGCCACCATGCACAACTCTGTGACCAATAGCTCCAATCTCATCAAGACTTGCAACCACACCGTCCTTTGGATTGGCAACAGCATCAAGCACAAGCTTAACTCCCACTTCATGATTGGGAATGTCAATATCAGTCACCGACTTCTCGCCGCCGTCAGGCTTATAGGTAAATCTTCCGTCAATTCCTATTCTCTCGCACAGACCACTTGCAAGAGCCTTCTCGCTCTCAGAATCAATAAGCTGATATTTAAGTGATGAACTACCACAATTAATAACAAGAATCTTCATTTAACTACCCCTCCAAATTATATATTTGTAATCGTTTGGCACCCCGGTTCATTGTCGCAAAGTGCCAAACAATTATATTATCAGTCAACCTTGATCTCATGGATCCATCCTTCGGGCGCTTCAATCCTTCCCATCTGGATTCCGGTAAGTGTATCATATAACTTCTTCGTGATCTCACCCATCTCTTCCATGCCCGATGCGAAGCAGATATCCCTGCCGTGATCAACTACCTTGCCTACAGGTGATATAACTGCAGCCGTTCCGCATAATCCACATTCTGCCATGTTATCAAGTTCATCAAGGAATACTTCTCTTTCTTCAACTTCAAGATGAAGATATTCTTTTGCAACATGAACAAGAGATCTTCTTGTTATAGATGGAAGAATACTGTCTGACTTAGGTGTTACAACCTTACCGTCTTTTGTAACGAACAGGAAGTTGGCTCCGCCTGTCTCTTCAACCTTGGTACGGGTTCCCGGATCAAGATACATATTCTCATCATATCCTTCTTCATGAGCCGTAACGATTGCATGGAGACTCATAGCATAGTTAAGTCCTGCTTTAATATTACCTGTACCATGTGGTGCAGCCCTGTCAAAATCACTTATCTTAATGGTTATAGGCTTAGCTCCTCCCTTAAAATACGGACCTACAGGAGTTGAGAATACTCTGAACTGATAATCTTTGGCCGGCTTAACGCCGATAACAGGTGATATACCGAACATGAACGGACGTATATATAAAGTTGCTCCCGAACCGTAAGGCGGCACATAAGCCGCATTGGCTGCAACAACTTTTTCAACCGCATCAATGAATCTGTCTTCCGGAAATACCGGCATCTCGATTCTCTTTGCTGAATCTTTCAGTCTTGAAGCATTAAGATCAGGACGGAAAGTAACGATCCTGCCATCTTCTGTCGTATATGCCTTCAAACCTTCAAATATCGTCTGGGCATACTGAAGAACACCGGCACATTCGCTCATGGTGATAGTGTCATCATCCGTCAATCTTCCTTCGTCCCATGCTCCGTTCTTGTAATCGGATACATATCTCTTGTCAGTCTTCTGATAGCCGAACCCTAGGTTAGACCAGTCTATATCCTTCTTTTCCATAACAAAAACCTCCATATTATATAATTTTATGACTCATATACTATCTTAAATATGATACACCTACAGCTTTTTTACGTCAAGAATTTTACAAACGACTGATTATGTGTTAACATGGATTTGTAGTACACTGTGAGTAATGATGTATACATATATATCTGAGGTACATTATATACATTGGGGCTTCATGGTGTATTACGACAAAACACTTATAGTTAGGAGAACAAAATTATGACCGATCTGCTTGAGGCGCTGATGATAGTATGTTTTGGATTATCATGGCCGGTATCAATCTACAAATCCTACACATCAAGAACAGCAAAAGGAAAAAGTGTTATCTTCGAGATATTCATATGGGTCGGCTACGTATTCGGAATAGTACGTAAGATCCTCCAGATTGCAGAAGGAGGCGACTTCGGCTGGCTTTTTTATATGGCATTCGCATTTTACATTCTCAACATACTGGAGATCACTATTGATATAGCACTGTATTTCAGAAATTCCAAAATCGATTATGATAACCTCCCGGAGGCATTCTTAATAACGGGATATGGAACTGATCATCAGCAGGAGATATGTTTAAGCCGTAAGAGGAAAAAAGTAACATGGAACAGGAAGTTTTGAATGATTCAAAATTAACTACCGAAATTGTCACAAACCACATCTCTGAATCGTCTTATAAGTATAAATCATAAAAATTACAGGAGGCATGGTTATGCTTAGAAGATATTTCAAAATTGTAACTCCCTTACTTATGGCTTGTCTGTTACTGGCACCGGTACGCCCGTTATTCGCGGAAGAAAAAGAAGAACAATATGATGACTACTATTCTACCGAAAAAGTAACCCTTCTTGAATTTTCTGATAAAAAGATAAAAGAAAACGTCCCCGGCAAAGGATATATTATCTCAGGCACAACACTTACCATAACCGATTCCGGAAGATACATTGTAAGAGGATCCTGTTCCGAAGGCAATGTCATCGTTAACGACGGATTAAAAGATGTTGTGCTTATATTTCATGATCTTAATCTGACATCTTCCATCACTTCACCGGTTACTATAGGTGAAAACAGCTCCGTTATCATGCATACATATCATACTCCGGATACTGTTACGCTTCTTACCCGTAAAGAATCGGACAACAACATAACCGGCGGTTATTTTGAAACCGAAACCGCAGAAGGTAAGGCCGACAAATTAAAAACCGACAATTCAGCCGTTATCAAAGTTAACAAAGATTCTTCTCTTACAATCTGTGGGGAAGGACAGCTTGAGATATATAACAATTCAGGCGACGGTATTAAGGGAGATGCAGGTTCTTCTCTTAATATCAACAGCCGTGACTGTCTGTATGTAACTGCATATAAAGGTACCGGAATTGATCTCGACGGTAAAGTAAGTATTAACAGCGGATATCTTGAGATCAAGGCAGACGGCGACGGCATAAGAGCCGTACCTGACAATAATGATAAAAAATCTGCCGGAGATGTTATCATTAATTCCGGTAATACAGAAATAATTGTTAAAGGTAACGGAATCCTGGCAGACCATGAAATTATCATCAACAACGGAACACTTGATATAACAACGCTCTCTGGATACTTTGAAAGCAGACGCAGATTTGATCCCGAAACCATGTCATGTAAGGGAATCTGCGTAATTGGTAACAGAACAGGTGACGAAAAGACGCTAATAATATCCGGCGGAGATATCAAACTGAATACTGCCGATAATGCGATTCATTCCGCCGAATATGTCAGAATAGACGGCGGAGATTTATCAATCGCATCTGGCGAAGTCGGTATACATGCGGGTAAAAAACTTGTTCTCGGTGATGAAATACATTACTATGACAGAGATCCTGAGCTCAATATATCAACAAGCCGTATAGGCCTCGAAAGCTGCGGGGTAAGCATACATTCCGGAATTCATTATATTAAATCGAAAAACTATGGAATAAAGGCATTTAATGATCCCGAAGGCCATTCGGTGTTATATATGTGCGGAGGAAATGTGCAAATTAACCTAGCAATGGGTTCTTATCCTGAAAGCCTGAACAAACCGGACGGATGCGGCATCATCGCAATTGGGGATATATATTTTGAAGGCGGTAATACCAGGATCATGGGTATGGAAGCCGGAGGATCTCATGCGCCTATAGAATGTGCTGAAAAGATATATATCAATAACGCCACAGTATTCGCGGCAGGAACCATGGGATCTGAATATGTCCATGACATGATCGATACTTCACAGCAATATATATATACTGAGGATCCACAGGAAGAGGGTACCGACATTCATGTAAATAATGGGAATGATACGGTGTACTGCGTGCGTAATAATATTGATACGGATTACGTATTCTTCACCTCTCCCACCGCCAGATCATCCTACACATTTTCAAAGTATGGTTTTAATTCATGTTCATCAGCACATGCTTTAAAAGATGATGCATTCGCAAATCACAAATGGACAAGTAAAGAAACCAAAACATCAGAGGAATATAGGAAACTGCTTCCTGACAGTGACTCAAAATGGATTGTAAAACCTGAAGGCATAATAACATATACTTGTTCTATATGCAAAAGGACAGAGATAAAAACCATTCCGGCATTAACTCAATGTATTGGCTGCAACAAGCATGAGATATACAGTTACAATTACGATCCATATGAAGAATATAAAAATGAGGACACATCGTCTGAACATACATCAACTGATGATCCAAACAAAACACAATCAGGAACAGATGCAGAAAAAACAGCTTCATCGTCACCGGTACCTACTATAATATGCCGATTGCCTACACCGCCGGTACCGACAAAAAATCCCGATTCCTACACTTCATCCGGCAATAACCTGTCGCCTGCACAAAACACGAAGTCTGTGAATAATAAGACAACTTCCCGTATAATATCATTGTCATCAGTTACCTGTACATCAGGTACAAAAATGATCACCGGTAAGATATCGGTAAAAGGTGCCATAGTTCAGATCAAGATAGGCAAAGGATCATATAAGAAAGCAAAACTGACCGGATATAAGTTCAAGTTGAAGCTGCCAAAAATGCTTAAGAAGAAAACAAAGATCACGATCAAAGTTACAAAAAAGAAATATAAGGCATTAAAAAAGACCTGCATTGTAAAGTAAACTTGCTATATTATTACGAATTATCCGAAGCCTCTCCTGCCGCCTTGATCACTTCATAGAATCTCTGCCTTATGGTATAATCGGGATCAACACCGAGTAACGGCACATTTTCTGCGGTGATCATTCCACCTGCCATACAGGAATGTCCGCCGCCTCCTCCTAAGCCTCTTAAGGCCTCTTCGGTTACCTTACCAGCATGGTATCCTTCTGTCTCATTACGCACAGAGAACTTATATCCACCATTTCTCTTTGCATATATTATCGAGAATTCAACAACATCAAGACTCAGAATGAAATCGGATATCATTGCAATAAGTGCATCCGGGCAGTCAAAAGGTATCATCGCATAGCCGATATTCTCATATATTACTATATTCCTTATGGCTTCACCGTAAGCATGCAGATCTTCTATCTCCATAGTGTTATTATGCATATTAATGATCTTCTGATTGTCGGCAAGCTTATGCAGATAAGCAAATATCTCAATATCAAAATCGGTAACACCCCTGTTGAATGAATTCGTATCCATCCTCAGACCGTATAATAATGCTGTTGCCGTATTTTCATCAAGCTCAGTCTCACTTTGAATGAAATAATCCGTAACAATTGAACAGCATGCACCGCATATTCTTATATCACTGTATCTGTATTCACACGGGATCGTTGTCGGATGATGATCTATACATGCCACTTCAGATCCCGTAAAATCAGCGATGTTGGAATTATGTTTCTGGGCGTCAACAGTAACAATATAATCATCTTCTGCCATATTATCTATATCATCGATGTGGATTGCCTTGATCCCAAACACATCAAGCATATGTCTGGTGCTGCTCTTGTCGATCTTACCGGCATAACATATCGAAGCCTCAACTCCGTGCGCCTTGAGGAATACCTGAAGACCGTATGCAGACGCCAACGCATCAGGATCGGGAAAATTATGTGTCTGCAAATATACAACATGTCCTTTTAAAACGTCTACCAGTTTTTTCCATTCCATGATATAAGCCCCCAATGAGAATATTATTAGTTCTACTATAAAACAGATTTCCGGGTAATGCAACATGCATTACCCGGAAAACCCGTCACAGTGAATTATTAATGCTTTTAATTATTGATTGCATCTTATTCGGTATCTTCTGATTTGTTCTGGTAGTCTTTCTACAAATTATCAAGTCGCAGCAATACATATTCATTTGATATAAGAGAATTCCTATGCCAAACACCTATGAATCTGTTCATACCCTGGCAAAAAGTATTCACACATTCATTACACGCACAATATAAGGCAACAAATCGTTATATAATATACCGAGCAAAATGCGCATCATACCCGTATTAAATATTCGTTCCGTGCACAATTCTTCCCACCTGCACATCCCTACTATCATACGACAGTATAATAATACTAGATATATTGTAACCTAGTCAAGTATTCAGTGAACTAAAACCTGGCAACATTGCTGGCAACGGTCACTTCAACACGTCTCCCATATCATACATACCGGCCGGTTTTCCTGCAATAAACCTGGCTGCGGTGATCGCACCTTTCGCGAATACCGCTCTTGAATAAGCAGTGTGTGATATGGTAATAACTTCATCGGTTCCCGCAAATATCACATCATGATCACCTACTATATTACCGCCGCGAACAGCTGATATTCCAAGTTCCTTCTTGTCACGTTTTTTACGTACCTGACTTCTGTCATATATATATTCATAAGAATTATCCATCGCTTCATTAATTGAATCAGCAAGGGCAAGCGCTGTTCCCGATGGAGCATCAAGCTTTTGATTATGATGTTTTTCGACGATCTCAACATCAAATCCTTCGGGTGCAAGTTTAACAACAGCTTCCTTAATAAGCTTCATGATGAGGTTGATCCCTATAGACATATTCGCAGACTTGACGATCGCAATCTTCTCAGATGCCCTGTTAACCTTTTCAAGCTGCTCCTCAGATAATCCTGTTGAACATAATACAACGGGTTTTCCCGCCTTAACGGCTGTATCAAGCAACGCATCAACTGCCTTTGCATTGGAAAAATCAATTATAACATCATAGTCTTCCCTGCATTCCGACAGACTCTTATATACCGGATAATCATTTTTGATCCCGTCCCACGTATCAACTCCTGCAACGATATGCGCATTTTCATCTTCTTTCAAAAGGCCGGTTATAACCTGTCCCATTCTGCCATTGCAACCATGCATAAGTACATTTACCATAATTTGCCATCTCCTTGAATTAATCTGATTCTTTTGCCATGTTCTGACTATGCAAGCTTAATACCTGCTTTTCTCATCTCTTCTGCAAGAAGCTTTGCATGATCTTCTTCCATCTCGGTAAGCGGAAGTCTTAACGGACCTGCATCATAACCCATAAGAGCCACTGCTTTCTTTACAGGGATTGGATTAACTTCACAGAACAAAGCATTTATGAGAGGAAGAAGTTTTAACTGAAGTGCTGCACTCTCTTTTACTTTTCCTTCAAGATACAATGAACAGATATCATGTGTTTCTTTCGGAAGAACATTTGAAAGAACGGATATTACTCCCTTACCGCCAAGAGACATGATCGGTACGATCTGATCATCATTTCCCGAATATACATCAAGTTCACCATTAGACAGATACATAAGCTCAGCAATCTGTGAAAGATCCCCGCTTGCTTCCTTAACAGCAACGATATTCTCAGCCTCTCTTCCGAGTTCAGCCATTGTCTTGGGTGCAATATTGACACCTGTACGTCCCTGAATGTTATATAAGATTATCGGTATATCGATCTTTTTTGCCACTTCAAGGAAATGTGCCTTAAGTCCGTTCTGTGTAGCCTTGTTATAGTACGGAGATACAAGAAGAACTCCGTCTGCTCCTCTCTTCTCAGCCTCTTCTGACAAATATACGGCTGTCTCTGTGCAGTTGGATCCTGTTCCTGCAATAACCGGTATTCTCTTGTTGGTATATGATACTGCAGCAGATATACACTCAAGATGCTCCTCATGTGAAAGTGTTGATGCTTCTCCGGAAGTACCGCATACAACGATAGCATCTGTACCTCCTTCAACCTGCATATCGATCAGTTCTTTGAATCCTTCATAATTTACCTCACCGTCTGCCTTCATCGGTGTAACGATAGCTACACCTGCTCCTTCAAAAATTGCCATCTCTGATTCCTCCTAAAAAATATTAATATAATAAGTTATACAGTTGGATCTGTGATAGAACATTTTCGTTCACATGAAATGCAAAGCAAATTACTGTGAAAGAAAAAACCGGCACGGAAAGTGCCGGTACAAAACATCAAAATAACAAAACAATATGACGCTTGTTCCGATAGCACTCCATCAAAAACCGATGACAGTCATAAGGCTCTTAACCTTATGCCCAGACAGAAAAGCCGACAGGTTCTTTTCCTCTTCGGCGTCCGTTCCTTTCTTCTGCCGTCATATGCACCTGCATGCATCAGACAGAATACTGATAAAAGACGCGCCTCTATCCAACAATATATATCGCATGATAACATCATGATAAATATTTGTCAAGCATAAACTTTTTATTCATCATTCTCCAAGCGGCTGACCATGTCCGTCAGTATTGATCGATCCCGTAAGTATCATAATACCTTCGATAAGTCCCCATATGTATGAAACCTCAGACAGTATAAAACATGATAATACAGTTATTAAAAGCTGTGCTACTGCTTTACCAGTGTATCCGAGATAGAAGTTATGCACACCAAATGCACCAAGGAAAATACCGAGCAGTCCGGCTGTGAGCTTTGATTTTGCACCCGGCATAGCACCGCCGGGACCAAGACCTATTCCACACTGCGTACACATAGCAGCATCAGGAGCTGTCTGATGACCGCAGTTAGGACAATAATAATTTCCTCTTCCCTTCTGGACACCACATCTTACACATACATTGGCAATATCATCCATCTGATTACCGCAATTTCTACAAAATACCATGTTATCATTCTCCCTTTAAGATATTTGACATATTCTAGCATAATATGCCAGCTATTTCAACATTCTATTTGATACTGACTATCTCAGTTCTATTTTATACAGACAATCTCGGACGCTTCATCCATATGCTGAAGCAATTCTTTTGGCAGATATTTTCCGGTTATGATAAGATCAACTTTACCGGCGCAGTGTTCTATCAGCCTGTATATATCCTGAATGCTTATCATGCCGAGATCTATAAGTCCAAGCACCTCATCAAGCACAAGAAGATCGCATTCACCCGTATCAACGACTTTATTGGCAAAATGAAATCCGTTAAGAAGATTAAATCTTTCCTCTTCCTTTCGCTCGTCAGTCAGATTGTCATAATAATCGTCTTCCTTTTGGAAGCAGAATATTTTAATATCAGGTTCAAGGCGTTCAAGGCATTTGCAATCTGCCAGTTTTTTCCCTTTAAGGAAACTGATGAACACAACTTTTTTTCCGATGCTGACAGCCTGAATTCCCTTTCCGAGAGCTGCCGCCGTCTTTCCCTTTCCCTCCCCGTATATTACCTGAACAACATTTCCATCCATATAACAACCTCCAAATTCTGCATGTTGATGCCCGGTTTATTACAGGTCATCCTAATCTTATCCCTCAGAAACAACATCTTCAACATATTCTAGTTTACTGACAGATACTTCGTAAGCTACCCGTTTCTCAACTTCTTCTTCGGATATCTTCTTCTGATACTCACGGCTCTGAATCCTGCCCCATATCTGAATATGTCCGCCAACCTCAAATGTTTCCGCATATCTTGCATTCCTGCCCCAGCATATGCAGGGAATATAGTCGGACTTACCGTACGGTCTGTTAACGGCAAGAAGAATATCCGCTATCTCTCTGCCTAACGGTGTCTTACGATATATGGGCGGTTTACATATATATCCATCCAGAAATATCCGGTTAGGTTTATGAATATCTTTTTCCAATTCTTCATCAACATCCCCGATAATGTTGACCTCTCTAACAAATACAGACAATACAAGTCTGTTTCTTGTTTCTTCATGTCTGTTGTATGATCTGAACTGTCCGGTCGCCTCAATATGACAGCCTCTGTAATCTTTTGTAACATCCAGAAGCCGCTCGGAGATCATGAGCGGTATTATATCATATGTATCACTCAGTCTTGGTACAGACAGTTCAAGCATATAGAAGCCTTCACCGTATACCTCATGACTGAAAATGAATTCGCTGACCACCTCTCCAGAAATGTCTACCTGATTATTGGTAAATACTTTATCCGGCATAATCATAACTCCCTTCTCATCAATGATGGTATCTCGTATTGTTAACGATTATATCTCACCGGACTTGATCATCTCCGAAAGAAGCCTTACCGAATTGTCAATTGCCTTCTTCTCAAATGCCGGATAATCCATACTTGCCGAGTTATCAGCCTTGTCCGATATCGCTCTTATTATAAGGCATGGAATATTATTCAGATATGCTGCCTGTGCGATGGCTGCGCCTTCCATCTCGGTACATAATCCGCCGAACTCAGACGTGATATTGTTTTTTACTTCTTTGTCGGCAATAAACTGATCACCGCTCACGACACGTCCTCTGAATACATTAATATCCGGGCATACTTTCCTGCAGCAGTTTTCGGCAATATCCGCAAGTTTCTCATCCGTCGGGAACGCAAGTTTATCCATTCTCGGGATCTGTCCTTTGGGATAGCCGAATGCAACAGCATCAACGTCATGCTGAAGAGCATCCGTTGAAAGAACAATGTCCCCAATATCTATCTTTTTATCAAGAGATCCGGCAATACCTGTGTTGATTATAAGTTCCACATCAAATACACTGGCAAGGATCTGTGCACACATCGCAGCATTTACTTTTCCGATTCCGGATCTTACTACTGCGGCTTTTCTGTCAAATATCATTCCGCATGTAAATGTCATTCCCGCAATCTCAAATGTCCTTTCAACATCCATCATGTAAACCAGTCTGTTTATCTCTTCTTCCATTGCTCCTATGATCGCTATCATATGCCCTTCCTCCTTTTTTATATTTCGTTATCACCGATCATTTACCTTCGTAACATATAACCGATTCCACGTCATATCCGGCCAGTTTTTCTCTGCCCTTTAGTCCCGCAAGTTCAATTAGGAACACTATCTTAACAACCTCTCCGCCAAGTTCCTTAACAAGCTCAGTGATCGCCTGAATAGTTCCGCCGGTTGCGATAAGATCATCTATTATGACAACCTTCTCTCCGGGTTTGATGGAAGACTTATGCATCTCAATTACAGCCGAACCGTATTCGAGGTCGTATTCCTTCTCAATAGTTTCACACGGAAGCTTTCCTTTCTTTCTGACCATGGCAAAACTCTTATTCATAGCATAAGCCACAGGCATTCCAAACACGAATCCTCTTGATTCCGGTCCAACCACAACATCGAAATCAACGCCGTCGAGTCTTGCAATGATCTCATCAATTGAAAGCTTCAGACTATCAGCATTTTCAAGTACACTTGTAATATCCCTGAATATTATTCCCTCCTCTGGGAAATCCGGTATACTCCTTATGTATTCCTCAAGTTTTTTCATTATAATATACCTCCTGCCTTATTTTACTTTGCATTCCTCTTTGCTCTGTATCTTAACGTCGGATCAAGTATCTTTTTTCTTATTCTTAGTGATTCGGGAGTTACTTCAAGAAGCTCATCCGTATCAATATATTCGAGTGCCTGTTCAAGACTCAGTATAGTCGGCGGTGTCAGCCGTAACGCATCATCCGAACCCGAGGCACGTGTATTCGTAAGCTGCTTTTTCTTGCATACGTTAACTTCGATATCATCGGTCTTTCCATTACGTCCCACGATCATTCCGCTGTATACCTTCTCACCGGGTCCAATGAATAACGTTCCTCTCTCCTGGGCATTGAACAATCCGTAAGTTACAGCTTCACCTGTCTCAAAAGCGATCAGGGAACCCTGGCTTCTGTATTCTATATCACCTTTATACGGTGCATATTCCTCGAATATCGTATTGATCACACCGTTACCCTTGGTGTCTGTCATGAATTCTCCCCTGTATCCTATAAGCCCTCTTGAAGGAATAAGGAATTCCAGTCTTGAATAACCGGCTCCGATAGGCGTCATACCCTGCAACTCACCTTTTCTCTGGCTGAGTTTCTCAATGACAGAACCCTGGAATTCATCAGGCACATCAATAAATGCTCTCTCTATCGGCTCAAGCTTTCGTCCCTTTTCATCTTCCTTATACAGCACTTCCGCCTTGCTGACAGCGAATTCATATCCTTCACGTCGCATATTCTCAATGAGAACAGACAGATGAAGTTCACCTCTTCCGGATACTTTGAACACATCCGTTGATTCGGTTTCTTCAACACGAAGACTCACATCGGTATTAAGCATACGGAACAATCTGTCTCTCAGATGTCTTGAAGTGACATATTTTCCTTCCTGTCCGGCAAATGGACTGTCATTTACGAGAAAATCCATGGATATTGTAGGTTCTGATATCTTCTGGAAAGGAATCGGTACCGGATTATCCGGTGAACATATCGTATCTCCGATATGAATATCCGCAATTCCCGATATCGCAACTATCGAACCGAACTCTGCCTCTTCGACCTCCACACGCTTCAATCCGTCGAATTCATATAATTTGCTTATCTTAACGTGCTCACACATATTTTCATCATGAGCATTGACTATTACCACATCCTGATTAACACGTATGCTTCCGTTATCAACTTTTCCTATGCCGATCCTTCCGACGTATTCATTGTAATCGATCGTGCTTACAAGAACCTGGGTTCCCGCTTCCGGATCACCTTCCGGCGCAGGGATATAACCTATTATCTGTTCGAATAACGGCCCCATATCCTCTCCCGTTTCTTCGAAATCCATGGAAGCGTAACCTCCCTTTGCCGAAGCAAATACAAAAGGACAGTCAAGCTGTTCTTCATCCGCATCCAGATCTATGAATAATTCAAGTATCTCATCAACTACTTCTGCCGGTCTTGCATCGGGACGGTCGATCTTATTCACACATACTATTACCGGAAGCGAAAGCTCAAGCGCTTTCTTAAGAACAAATTTTGTCTGGGGCATTGCACCCTCATATGCATCTACAACAAGAATAACTCCGTTCACCATCTTCAGAACACGTTCTACTTCTCCGCCGAAATCGGCATGTCCCGGCGTATCGATGATATTTATCTTCACATCGTTATACATGACTGCCGTGTTCTTGGATAATATCGTTATCCCTCTTTCTCTTTCAAGATCATTAGAATCCATAACTCTCGTCTGGACTACCTGATTGGAACGGAACACTCCGCTCTGTTTTAGAAGTTCGTCTACAAGTGTTGTCTTACCATGATCAACATGCGCAATAATTGCGATATTCCTGACATTTTCTCTTAAGTGTTTCATATTAAGTTATCTCCTATCTTTTGAACACACCGTTTACCGCCTGGAGCAGATCATCCTTACTGACAGGTTTAACCATATAACCGCTTATTCCAAGCTCGAAGCACTGTAATACACGTTCTTTCTCTGTAAATGATGTGAGCATGATCACAGGTATCTTGCTAGTTTCAAACTGGTTACGGATCATCTGGAGTGTCTGCTTACCGTCGCATACCGGTATCATATAATCGAGCAGGATCAGATCCGGTTTTCTGACGCCTATCTTCATAAACGCAAGAGCTGTCGATCTGACCGAAACTACATTGTAATCCTTTCTGAGATATTTGGCAACTGTTGTCAGTATATTTACATCGTCATCAATTACCATGACCAAAGGTTTATCCTGCATCTCAAGCTTAACATGGGTATCGGTGTTATATTGCTGAAACTGTCCGGGAGTATAAGGCTGCGGGTAACCATGAGCCATTCCGGCAGGATATCCCTGTCCGTATATTCCTCCGGGATAACCCTGTGGATAATTCATCCCCGCATTTACTACGGGCTGACCATGATTAATATTCTGACTGTTTCCGGGAATCACATGATTATCATTAGCTGTTTGCGCCCCGGATCTGTTGTCCTGTTCATGATGTATTTCCGAAGGTTCCTTTTTTGAACTGCCTCCGTTATTATTCTTAACAACGCTACCGCCCGGTGCTCCCGCCTGGAATCTGTTATTATTTACCGGCTGGCTTACGGCCTGCGTAACATCTACCTGAATATCAAATCCGAATCTGTTAAATGCCTCATTGAGCTCGACATTAAAACTCTCCATATCATTTCCCGATATGAATACAAGCTCATGAAGCTTGTTAAGCTTCGACTTAAATACGGAATTGGAATAATAGCTTCCCGAATATATAACCGGCTGATAATCATAAGGTCTTGAATTAAGCCTGTCGGAAATATACAAAATATCAGCCTTTGAAACCTCGGTAAGATCTATGATGAAAAGATCAACCTTGATATCTTCCGGGATCTTTCTGAATTCACCTGCAACCGACTTAAGAAATATGCAATTGAATTTGCTGGACATAATATCATTTAAAGTATCATATACAGATAATTTATTATGCATAATAACAATATTCTTCTCAGATTTCATGCAGGCACCTCCTCTTTGGTAGTCTATAGCGAAGCAAGAAAATTATCTATTACTTCAATACACCGGCCATATTCCATCGAAAGCGCAAGGACTTTGATATCATCGATCAATCCGGCCGTATTATCGTTACAAAATGTTCCTTCAATCTGTTCGAGCATATCATTGACAAGAATAATATCATCATCAGCCATATAATCCTTCAGGCTCTCAAGCATATATATAAAATCTTCCATATCGATCTCTTCAACCGAATCATCACCTTCGAATAATACGCTCAGATTATCTTTTAATTCAAATACGGCATCCATAAGCGCCGGTGTCTTTTTCTTTATAGTGTCGACATCACCGGATTTGCCGCATAATTCAAGCTCATATGCCATCTCTCCGAGTTCCATTGCTCCAACCGAACGGGAGGAAGACTTAAGGGCATGAACAAGTATCGTATAATCGGTTATATTATTATCATCAAGTGCATTCGCAATATCCTCTACCTGACGTTCCATATTCCTGTAATAGGTCTTGAGAATGTACATATATTCATCATAATCTCCGGACGTTGCACTGATTCCGGCAGCTATATCCAATCCGGCTATTTCCGGGTATGAATCCGCCATACGATCACCTCAGCTTACAAATAAACATATACAGAGTTATTATACCCTATTTGTAATATATTTGCAAAGTTTTTTTATATCGTAGATCATCATAGGAAATTGCGATACATTTCCTATAAAGCAAAAGTACTGTTCCGAAAATACTTTCGAAACAGTACCGTAAATTACCTGATATTATAGGCTAATACCTATATCTTTAAACGATTACCGCTTAATTATTCAGCAGCTTCCTCTTCTGAATACTCTTCTTCGCCGCCTTCGTCTGTCATAGCTTCTTCTTCGCCACCTTCGTCAGCAGCCGGTGCTGCAGCTTCAAGCTCTGTAGTTCCCTTAGTATAAGTAAGTTCTCCCTGAGCTCCTGTGAATGAAAGAGTAGCCTTATCTTTGTCAAACTTAACGCCCATTGAAACGTTCTCTTCCTTCTGCTCTGCGCCTTCACCATATACGTTGAAACCGTCTGAGCAAAGCTCGATATCATATGTTGTTGTACCTGTAACAGTGTTAGTGATTGATAACTTCTTATCTTCTGTAATAGTCCAGTTATCTGCGATCATACCAGGTGTAACACCCTGTGCCTCAGCATACTCTGCAACCGGAGTACCTGCTACTGCGTTGAGAGTCCAGTCACCCTTGATATCATCAATGCTGATAGCTCCACCGCATCCTACAACTGTACATGCCATCATGGCACCCATAGCAACAACTGCTACTACTTTCTTTAAAAATCCCGTCTTCTTCATCTTTCTTCCTCCATTTCATTTGAAAAAACTGTATATTGTAGTTTTCATATTAAAAACCACTTGTTACATTATAGGTTAAGACTTCGTATAATGCAAGGATTATTTTAAAAATTTTCTCTTTACATAAATTGACATTTTTGCTGATTTATGCAATACGCCTTTTGTTACTTTTGCACAATTTTTTTGCTGTTTTCGAAGATATGATATACATTATTACATATATTGCCGCTTAAGGTTTTGACATTTTCATCACTTGTACGGTCATGTTTTTCAATATTTCTGTAAAAAGTGTTGGATATAAAATCAGCCATCTGTATAAGAGCGTGATCCTTTGAATCGGAATACATCACATCAAAGTGGTTGCAGATGGGATCATACACGGTAAAATGCTGATTCAGATAACCTCCCAGATTATATTCGGCTTCTTTTGCAACATTCTGCTCATCAATTATAAAATGCATGTCAGTAACCGTATCCCTGTATCTGCTGTATTTGCGAAAACATTTGTCAAGATATTCCTGAATTATATAATTAAATGTATTTGAATGATTCTTCATCATTTCTTTTGTGGTATTTTTGTTATCAAGAACTATGATGCCAAGTTCAAAATCATCCTTGCAGTTTCTGACTATCCTGTCATATATCTGGTTTTTTTTCGTTTCTGTTACTTCGGAGCCTTTTATCTCTCCGTTTTCGTCCATTATTTTTTTATATTTATCACTTTTAAGAAGGGAAGCAATTCCTTTTTGGAAGTAACGTCGTATTCTCCTGGAATCCCTGGTGAATATTACCGCTACTATGAAATAATTATGATGCTTGATATCATTCCGGGTTATGCTGCCGGATTCATCAACAAAGGCTGTCAGAAAGTATTTTTCGGCATCCATTTAATATCCACCTCTAACTAAACATGAATTTATCTCCATACGACTCTGTTTTTTCCTTCACTTTTACCGCGATACAATCTCCTGTCGGCAGTCTCTATCATATCCCGTATCGTTTCACTGCCTGTATACTCTACCATTCCAACCGTGATCGTGACCCGGATCGTGTCATTATTATTCTCGATACTGCTGTTCCTTATATCCGAGCATATCCTCTCGGCAACTCCTCGCGATATTTCCATGTTTCCGCGGATGAATACGAGCATTTCCTCTCCGCCCCAGCGACACACAAAATCTTCTTCACGGACATTATCCTGGAGTAATCTTGCAACGCTGACAAGCACTCTGTCACCTGTCGAATGACCGTAAGTGTCATTTACTTTTTTAAAATCATCTATATCGCACATAAGGAGGCAGAAACTTCCTTCCTCAAGATTCGATTCCTCCATTACTTTCTTGAGAAATACACCTGCGCTCCTTCTGTTCATAAGCCTTGTAAGAGGATCGTAATTGGCGATCAGCGACAGCGAATCATTTTCGGTTTCAAAATAATTCTGCATAAATTTTATCTCTATCGCAAATAATATTGAAGTTATCATCAGGAAAAAGAACGTGATGAACAGATTGAACATTAATACCCTTGGCATTGCCACATCATATATCCCTCCGATATATGTCGGCGGATTATTTCTTGTTACATATAATATCGCAAAATATACCACAGCTACAACAACGGAAACAAGTGAGGGCATTCCTATCCTTTTTTTCAGATATGAAAGAGTAAACGCCATATAAAACACCATCGGCACCAATCCTACGGGATAGGTCATAAATCCCCAGTCCCAGCCAAGAAGTACGGTAGCAAGAGATGCGTGAAACATTATCTCTATGAATGATGATATAAGTACAAAAGAAAAATGTTTTCCTTTTCCGATCATTATCGCCATTCCGATATAGAATATGACAATGCAGATGTTATATACTGCCAATACAGATACATCAATAGCGAAAAATATCATAAAATATATAAAGTGCGGAACTGCGATGATCACACTTATCATCTGATATTTTAATGTTTCATCAAGCGCCTTTACACCTGAAAAAATCTGATTTATCGCATGAAAAAAATCTTTCATCCCATCCCTCTTTTCACACAACGTTTCCCTAAGTCAATTCTCTAAATGATCACAAACAGTCCCTCTAGTGTTTGTGGTAGATCCTGTCGTTCTCTTCGTATTTCGGTTCACTTGTCAGATGAATACCGAGCCGCTTGAATGTCTTTTCGTCAACTCCGGATAAAAGTACCGATGTATGTGCTTCACAGCCTCGTAATTTTGTTATCTGTTTGAGTGCAAGCTTGGCATCCGGATTGGTTGTTGCCGATACAGATAATGCGATCAATATCTCATCCGTATGAAGTCGCGGATTACGACTTCCCAGATAGTCAGTCTTAAGCGTCTGGATCGGTTCTATCGCTTCGGGACTTACAAGTTTGACACTGTGTTCTATCCCCGCAAGTTCCTTCAGAGAATTAAGCAAAACAGCAGCCGATGCACCGAGCAGATCCGTTGTCTTGCCGGTAACAAGTCTTCCGTCCGGAAGCATTATCGCAGCAGCGGGATGTCCCGTTGTTTTTTCTCTCTCAAGAGCTGCGCCTATCACGGATCTGTTATCAGCGGTCAGCCCTGCCTGCTTCATCAGAAGCTCAAGTTTATACAGATCGTCTTTACATTCTTTTCCTCTCTTAAGATCACACAGACACAGATAATATCTTCGGATTATCTCCTGTTCTGAAGCTTTGCAGCAAACCTCATCATCGATTATGCAGTTTCCTGCCATGTTAACACCCATATCAGTAGGTGATTTGTAAGGACTCTCTCCGAGTACCTGTTCGAATATCGCATTAAGCACAGGGAATATCTCAACATCCCTGTTGTAATTAACGGTTGTCACACCATATGCTTCAAGGTGGAACGGGTCGATCATATTCATATCGTTAAGATCGGCCGTTGCGGCTTCGTAAGCCATATTGACCGGATGCTTGAGAGGAAGATTCCATATCGGAAATGTCTCAAACTTGGCATAGCCGGCATTAACTCCGCGAACATGTTCATGATAAAGCTGAGACAGGCAGGTTGCCATCTTGCCGGAACCGGGTCCCGGTGCTGTTATTACAACAAGCGGTCTCTCGGTCTCTATATATTCATTCTTGCCGTATCCCTCTTCACTTACGATATGTTCCACATCCGACGGATATCCTTTGATCTTATAATGCTTATATGTCCTGATACCCAGATCTGTCAGTTTTTCTATGAACTGATCGGCCTGCGCCTGACCGGCATATTTTGTAATGCATATGCTGCTTACAAAAAGACCTATCTTAAGGAATTCATCCATAAGTCTGAGAACATCCATATCATAAGTAATGCCATAGTCTCCTCGTATCTTGTTGGATTCAATATCCTCCGCACTCACTACTATGACGATCTCGGCTTTATCTTTGATCTGAAGAAGCATCTTAAGTTTACTGTCGGGTTCAAAACCCGGCAACACCCTTGAAGCATGAAAATCATCAAACAGCTTTCCGCCAAATTCAAGATACAGTTTATTATCAAACTTGGCTATTCTTTCAAGAATATGTTCCGACTGCATTTTCAGATATTTTTCATTATCAAATCCTGTCTTCATCTTTTTTCCCTCTTGTTAATAGTTTTTATCCGCGTTTTCTGTCAAATTCCTTATGAAATTCATGTACATTGGCAATAACATCACCCTTAAACACTCCGGTTCCGGCTACGATAACATTAACACCCGAATCGATGACCATACCGGTATTGGACAGCTTGATACCACCGTCCATCTCTATATTGAGCGATGGTTTGTTTTTGTCGGCGTAATCCCTTAACTTGCGTGCCTTATCAAGTGTTCTCTCGATAAGAGCCTGTCCGCCGTAACCGGGATATACACTCATTATAAGAACCATATTGATATCATCAATGTACGGATACACTTCTTCAACCGGCGTATCCGGGCTGACACAAAGTGAAGGAACCGCGCCCGTTTCTTTGATCTGTTCGATTGTTCCTTTAATGTCACTGCAGGCTTCTACATGAACAGTGATCCCGTCCGCTCCTGCTTCCGCGAATCTCTTAACATATCTGGCCGGTTCATTTATCATCAGATGAACATCAAAAAAACGCTCCGTACATTTCCTTACGGAAGCAATAACCGGTATTCCCACCGATATGTTCGGAACAAATAATCCGTCCATAACATCTATATGTATATATTCCGCCCCGGCAATATCCAACTTATGAAGTTCTTCACCGAGCTTCGAAAAATCCGCTGCAAGTATTGACGGTGCAAGAATGAAATTATCATTCATGATCATTCATCCCCTGTTACCACTTCTTTTGTTTTTTTATCTCTTCAAGTATATATAAATATCCTTCATATCTGACGGATGATATTCTTCCGTCCGCAACTCTTTCCTTGACTCCGCAATCAGGCTCATCCTTATGGATACAGCTTAAGAATCTGCAGCATATATCCCCGTCCGTGAATTCATTATAGTACTTCCCAAGCTCTGATGCTTCTATAGGCGGAGGCGTAAGCGACGAAAAACCCGGAGTGTCCATTACATAACTGTCACCGCCGATACAGAATATCTCCGAATGTCTTGTTGTGTGCTTTCCTCTGCCAAGTTTCTCGCTTATAACTCCGGTCTGTGCATTGGCTTCGGGGCAAAGCATGTTCATTATCGATGATTTTCCTACGCCGGAAGGTCCGGCAAGAACCGTTGTCTTCCCTTCAAGAAGTCCGTACAGTTTGTCATAACAGTCCTTTTTTGCATCTTCATCTGCATCGTCTGTCACACCTGTATTGATCGTAAGTACTCTGCATCCGCTTTTTTCGTATATTTTTAAAAGTTCATTTATCCTGTCTTCATCGGCAAGATCATCCTTATTAAAGCATATTATCACCGGCACTTCCTCATACATCATCCTTACGAGGAAACAGTCCAACAGGTGAAAATTCGGTTCCGGATCCGTTACCGCAAATACCACTACCGCCTGATCCACATTAGCAACCGCAGGTCTTACAAGTCTGTTGAACCTGGGAAGGATCGACGTAATATTTCCTGTCATGTTATTATCGTCAAGTATATCCAGTTCCACCTTATCACCTACAAGAGGTTTCTCATTACGGTTCCTGAATATACCCTTTGCCTTACATTCATATATGCCTTTATTCGGGACATGAACATAGTAAAATCCCGCTATTCCTTTTACGATCTTACCTGTCATATTCTATTCCGCTACTTTCTCAAAGCTGATGGAATATGCATTATATCTTCGTCCGTCCAGATACATAATGATCTCGCCTTCGGAATCGCTCCAGCCTTCCACGTCAATACTGAGTGGGAAGCTTGCGTAATACATTACGGTTTCTTCAGCTATCTGCTTGGTCTTACCATCCTGTGAAAGAACAAGTTTGATCGTACCTGACTGTGTCTCGTCGGCAAACGGATTGTCGGTGATCGCCACATGTCCCATATATTTGTATGTCACTTCAGGTCCGAGACTTACCGTAATATCTACGGATGTATCTGCTTCAAGCTCTGTTCCCTTCGACTGACTCTGACTTATTACCTGACCCGCAGCAACTTTATCCGAATAATTGCTCGATACATTACCAAGCTTAAGTCCGACTTTTTTCAAAGCCTTGTCTGCCTGTTTCTTGGTCATTCCCGAAAGATCCGGAACCTTGACATATACGGTTTCCTTTCCTTTGCTCAGAATTATTGTGACCTTCTCACCTTTTGCAACTTCAAGTCCTTTTGAAGGTTTTGTGGATATTACTCTGTCAATCTCTACCGTATCGCTGTTAGCATAATCGATCGCGGTTTTGAATCCGGCATCTTCAAGAGTTTTCTTTGCTTCGTCTGCAGAATATCCTGCCACATCGGGAACCGTAACCGTTTCCGGTCCCGCACTCACTATAAGAGTGACCGTATCACCGTTTTTCAGTTCCGAACCCGATACCGGATTGGTACCTATCACAACATCTTTTTCTATATCGTCGGATTTTTGTTCTTCGGTCTCAATAGTAAGATCGATATCAAGTTCCTTGAGGTAATCCATTGCCTGTTCCCTTGTCATATCCTTAAGGTCTACAAGTTCTTCAACTACCTCATCTTCAGTATCGCTTTCCGGACTCGCCGTTGCCTGTGCTTCGACTGTGGCAGTCGGCTCGGCATCAACAACATCGGGAGTCTTGTCATCTCCCGATCCCGAGAAAAATACTTTGAACACGATCACTATCACTATGATCGCCAATATGATACCTGCGGATATACTGCCTATTACCACAACTTTTTCAAGTTTCGGATCGATATCATTATCGGAATTATCTTTCTCTATAGACGAAAGATCAAGATCCTCCTCATCGTCCTCTTCTATCATAACAACGTTCTTGATCCCTTTTCTGATGGATGCAAGTTCTTCGTCAGAAACATGTTTTGTAGGTGATTCAGTATTAAAATTATTGGATATCTTAACGAAATTGCCGTCCGGATCGGTAAGCGACCTCTTAAGATCCTCAATAAGCTCCGTAACAGATCTGTATCTGAATTCCGGTTTCTTCTGCATACATTTACTAACGATCATCTCAACACTCTTTGGAATATAATCTCCGTAGCTACTGAGAGGAAGCGCCTTCTCCTGAATATGGGCAAGCGCTATGGTAACCGTACTGTCCCCTGTAAAAGGCACTCTTCCGCTTATCATCTCATACATTGTGACACCGAGAGAATATATATCACTCTTCTCGTCACTGAATCCGCCTCTTGCCTGCTCGGGAGATATGTAATGTACGGAACCCATTGCATTGGAAGTTATGGTATTGGAACTTGCGGCCTTTGCTATACCGAAATCCGTTACCTTGACTTTTCCTTCTCTTGAAATGATGATGTTCTGGGGCTTAATGTCGCGATGGATTATATGACTGTCGTGAGCCGCTTCAAGACCCTGGGCGATCTGGATCGCAATACCCACAGCCTCTTTTATCTCGAGTCTTCCTTTTCTTTCAATATAATTCTTCAGAGTTATTCCTTCAACAAGCTCCATAACTATATAATACATTCCGTCTTCATCGCCGACATCGTATACACCGACAATATTGGAATGCGAAAGACCGGCAACCGATTGCGCCTCAGCACGGAATTTGGATACGAATTTTGTATCCGAGCTGTATTCCTGTTTTAACACCTTTACGGCAACAAAACGATTAAGCCTGTGGTCCATGGCTTTATATACATCAGCCATACCACCTGCACCGACTTTATCTACTATCTCATATCTGTCACAGATCATCATTCCGGTTTTTATCATATCTATATCCTCTCCTCATACTACACTCTTACAAGCAGTATCGTAATATTATCTTTTCCGCCCATATCATTGGCTCTGTTCAAAAGAGTCATCCCGGCTTTTTCAAGATCATCGGCTTCTCTCCGGATAATGCTCTCTATCTCAGCATCTTCAAGCATATTGGTGAGACCGTCCGAACACATAAGAATGATATCGTCACTTTGAAGCTCGATTTCAAAGAAATCAGGCATTGCTTCAGTTCCGA
The DNA here is from genome assembly GCA_000621985.1 of Lachnospiraceae bacterium V9D3004. Taxonomy (GTDB): domain Bacteria; phylum Bacillota; class Clostridia; order Lachnospirales; family Lachnospiraceae; genus V9D3004. Next base: position 143,170 of record JHWW01000002.1, on the reverse strand, counting down.
TACCAAGCGCACGAGTAATAATATTCTTATTTGGATGACTTCTTACGTTCTCTTTTGCGAGTTCTCCCGACTTGACCATCTCTTCCACAAGTGAGTGGTCTTCTGTGATCTGGCATAATTTCTCTCTTAAAATATATAGTCTGGAGTCTCCTATATTGGCAATATACAGATGGTTATCGATTATCGTGGCCGCAACAGTTGTCGTTCCCATACCCTCACAGGCAGGATCAGCCATCGCACTCTCAAGTATTTTTTTATGAGCGCTTAACAATGCTTCTTCCAGTATACTTACAGGGGTTTTAAGCGATGTCTCTTCAACGGATTCGCGCAATGTATCAACACAGAGTCTCGATGCAAGATCACCTGCTCTGTGTCCACCCATGCCGTCAGCAACAACGAACAGGTTGGGGAGATTCCCGATACTGTTCTCATTGCAGTACACGCTATCCTGATTTACCGATCTCTTAAGACCGATATCTGTCACATAAAACGATTTCATAATAACTTATCCATCCCGGTTTATCAGTAACTACCCAGTTACTTTTTTATCTATGTATTTTTTCCTTAACTGGCCACAGGCAGCATCAATATCTGAGCCCATGCCTTTCCTAATTGTAACATTTATTCCGTATTTCTGCAAGATATTTTGAAAAACACTAATTCCTTCATCCGGACTGCGGCGGTAATCACGCTCATCAACGTCGTTAAGAGGTATAAGATTCACATGGCACAAAAGCCCTTTGATCCGACCTGCAAGCTCTTTTGCACATTCCCCGCTGTCGTTGACCCCGTGTATCATAGAATACTCAAATGTCACTCTTCTTCCTGTCTTATCAGAAAAATATCTGCACGCTTTCATTATCTCATCTATCGAATACTTATTAGCCACCGGCATAATGCTTTTTCGTATATCATCATTAGGGGCGTGAAGAGAGACCGCAAGAGTCACTCCCATATGCTCGTCGGCAAATTCGTACATTTTGTCAACAAGACCGCATGTTGATACCGTTATGCTTCTCTGACTGATATTAAGACCCGACTCATCGGATATCATACCTAAGAATCTTATCAACTGCTCATAGTTGTCAAACGGCTCTCCTATCCCCATCACTACGATATTGTCCACACGTTTGTTCATATCCTTCTGTATCAGATACACCTGCGCCAGCATCTCCGAAGCTTTAAGTCCGCGTTCGAGTCCGGCAAGAGTCGATGCGCAAAAACTGCATCCCATCCTGCATCCTATCTGAGAAGATATACACACACTCATTCCGTAATTGTAATTCATGGCCACGCTTTCAATAACCCCGCCGTCTTTTGTCGCCATAAGATATTTTGCGGTACCGTCTTTTTTTGAAACCACTTTATCAAGTATACTGAGAGGATATATTTCATACTCCGACGAAATCTGCTCACGAAGCGTTTTGGAAAGGTTGGTCATTTCCGAATAATCCGATGCAAGTTTCTTATGGAGCCATTCATATAATTGCACGGCGCGGAATTTTTTCTGACCGGTCTTTTCCATATATTCTGTTAATTCTTCTCTTGTAAATGACAGGAGGTCACCCTTTTTTTCTTCCATATCAATCTCCATTCTGCCGCCCCCTCTCTGCGACATTTACATCCTTCAAAAATACCGCCACAAAAAACCCATCCGATCCGGTTACCCCCGGGACCACTCTGATATAACCTTCTTTTGTCAGAGATTTTTTCAGTTTTTCCGGGAAATCATCTCCGCATATTTTCTCTGCACTCACCACCGAATACTCGGGATATTTATCCGAAAAAAATGCCGCATTTTGTTCATTCTCCATACGATCTGTCGTACACGTACTGTATATGAGAATACCGCCCGGGCGAACATATTTTGCAGCATTATCAAGCATATTTTTCTGTATGTCTGCAAGCTCTGCAAGTGTGTTTTCCTTTATGTTATATTTTATATCCGGTTTTGTCGCTATAACGCCAAGTCCGGAACATGGAAGATCTGCAATGACAACATCATAAAGACCTTCTTTTGAACCGTCAAAACACAGTGCGTCATTAACAGCCACATTAACATTATCGAGTTTTAATCTTACTGCATTGACGGCAATCTTACCGGTCTTATATTCTGATATATCACAGGCATCCACCTTTACAAGACTTCCCGCTTCCGAAGCCACATGCATTGTCTTTCCGCCGGGCGCCGCACACATATCCAAAACTTTTGCGGGCTTTTTTTTGTATATATCTTTTTTATATTTTATATATGAGGAAGCTATGTGTCCCGGTATCATGGAGCTTTCGTCCTGAACAACAAAATCCCCATTATCATATCCTGACAGCATATCGATCCTTCCGGGATTTTTCAGACGTAATGCTTTATCAAATATGTGACCGGATTCACATTTTATTCCGCTTTTTTCATATTCATCCCTGTGTATTTTTTCATTTCTTACAAATCTGATCACTACGTCTTTATTATCAAGAAAATACTCAAATGTTTTTTCCGTGTCTTCGTAAGGCATTTCACTTAAGAAATGACTTACGATCCATTCGGGAACGGAATAACGTACCGACAGATATTTTACAATATCTTTTTTATCCGGATATGTTATGTCTTCAATATTCCTTGCAATATTCCTTAAGATTCCGTTTACGAATCCCTTCAGACCTTTGTATCCTTTTTTTATTGCAAGCTTTACAGCTTCATTAACAGCTGCCGAATCCGGAACGCTGTCCATATATTTTATCTGATATACCGACATTCTGAGAATTGCCCTTATAACAGGTTTCTGCTTATTAACGGGTTTGTTCGAATAATTATTGATAATGTGATCGAGCTCTATACATCTTTCGACAGTCCCGGTTGAAAGCATAGAAAGAAAAGCCCGTTCCTCTCTTTTAAGACCGGGCTTCTTATTCATACATTCATGGAGTGCGGTATCAAGACGAACATTCTCGCCTAGTACTTTAACCAATATATCCAGGCATAATTCCCTGATATTATCTGACATGATATCACCTTTCTCAGTTGCGTCTCCTGCCGTATAAAAGCAATAATCTTAATAACTGAAGAATCGCTGCTGCTGCCGCTGCCACATATGTGAGCGCTGCCGCACTAAGTACCTTTTTACCTTTTTTTATCTCATCAGAAGCAAGTATCCCGTTTCTTTCAAGTTCCGCAAGCGCTCTGTGCGATGCATTGAATTCCACGGGAAGAGTTACTATCTGGAACAATACTGCAAGCGAAAACAGAACAATTCCAACAGTCACAAGAAAATACATACTGCTGAAAAAAAGACCTGCGATAATAAAAACCCATGACAGCGTAGAGCCGATATTGGCTACCGGAACAAGCGATGTCCGAAGTGAAAGCGGCACATATCCTCTTGCATGTTGGATACAGTGTCCTACCTCATGAGCCGCAACCGATACTGCTGATATTGATCTGCTGTTATATACCGAATCCGATAATCTCAGCACTTTTTTTGACGGATCGTAATGATCTGACAGATTACCGTTAACATGTGCTATCTGCACGTCATAGATCCCGTTTGCATGTAACAGTCTTTCGGCCACCTGTGCACCCGTAAGGGAGCATCTGGCCATTTCTCTCTGATATCTTGAAAATGTGGTTCGAACCTTTGCCGAAGCGGCAAGTGAGATAACCACGCCGATAAGTACAAGTATATATGTCGGATCAAAATACATACCGTAACGTCCGAGACCCATTCCATAGCCGCCGAAAAAATGATTAACGGCTTTTCCTGCCGATAATGTTACCAAAAGCATAGGCACACCTCCAATTACCTGAACAGTTACAATTTACAATACAATGATGATGATCCATTCCTTATAAGGTATGAAACCGGCGATCACTGACGCAAAAAATGAATCAAAGGCGAAATAAAGCATAATAGCGATCAGCGAACGGTCATATTTTAATGCTCAGGGCTCAGTTTCCAAGAACCTCGCCGCAAGTCATTCTGCTTCCTCTGAGATAATCGGCAGCTTTCATTCTCTTTTTTCCTTCCGGCTGCAATTCTTCTATAACGAGATATGCATTGCCTGTGCTGATATATATATCATTTTCAGTAATGTTAACTATCGTTCCCGGTGCGTCATTTTCAATACATTTTTCTGTTTCGTTCTCAACTCGTGCTTTCCATATCTTAAGCATCTTTCCGTTATAAAATGTATATGCGCTTGGCCATGGATCAAGCCCCCTGACAAGACATTCGATAGTTTTTGCGGACTCCCCAAAATCTATAAGTCCCATTTTCTTGTCAAGTTTTTTTGCATAAGTAAAATCTTCTCCCTGCGGAACAGGCGATATTTTATCATCTTCCATTAAAGCGAGACATTTAACGATCAATTTGCCGCCAAGTATCGATAATCTGTCGTGAAGACTTCCTCCTGTTTCTTTCGTATCAAGCTTAATCTCTTCACTTATTAATATATCACCGGTATCAAGACCTTCATCCATCTGCATTATAGTGATACCTGAGCAGTCATCATTTTCAATGACTGCGCTCTGAATAGGCGCGGCTCCTCTCCATCTCGGAAGAAGTGAGGCATGTATATTCACGCAACCATATTTTGGCAATTCTAATATCTCTTTTGAAAGTATCTGTCCGAACGCTGCCACAACTATAATATCAGGAGCAGCATTTTTTAATACTCTGACGTTCTCTTCATCCCTGATCTTTACCGGTTGAAACACTTCAATACCATGTTCAAGAGCTTTTTCTTTAACCGGTGTATATTGAACTTTTCCACCACGGCCTTTCGGCTTGTCGGGCTGTGTAACAACCATCACCACTTCGTGTCCGGCATCTATTATATCCTGAAGTGCCGGAACTGAAAAATCAGGTGTTCCCATGTATATAACTCTCATATGCCATCCTCCCGTATCGCCGGTTATGATCACTCACTTTCCTGTTCGTGATCTTCTTCATTGAATTCATCTACATTGTAGAGCTTTCCGTCCTCTGCTTTTTCCACATATAGATGACCGTCAAGATGTTCTATCTCATGAACTATCGCTCTTGCAAGAAGGTCTCTTCCTTCTATCTCAAAACGTTCCATATCTTCATTAAGAGCCTCTGCCTTAACATATTGCGGCCTTGTTACGATACCGACCTTCCCCGGTATCGAAAGGCATCCTTCCGAACCGCGCTGTTCACCGTCAGTCTCAAGAATCTTAGGATTGATCATTATTATCGGACTGTCTGCTTCTTCGCTCACATCGATAACGACCACTCTTCTGAGAACTCCGACCTGTGGGGCCGCAAGTCCGACACCCTGGGCATCGTACATTGTATCTAACATGTCATTTATAAGTGTTTTTATTCTGTGCGTCATTTTTTCAACCGGTTTTGATGTCTTGTTAAGAACTTCATCTCCACGGGTTCTGATATTTCTAATAGCCATTATAGGACCTCCATGCATATTTATTCCAATCATTAGGCACCATGAAACAATGAAAATTCCGACTTCTCATATTGTTTCATGAAACAATGAACAGTTAATTATTTTATATCAATAACCGATACTTGTCAAACAATCACCCGCGTATTATTCTGCAATACATGAATAGTAACTGAAATGCTCATCACATGAGTTTTCAGTTATTGCATGTCAAAATCAACAATACAATCTTTCTCTTCACATTCCTCTCTTAATCCGTCTTCAATCTGTTCACGGATTTTCACAAGTGACTGCAAATAAGCACTTTTGTAATATATCACATATCTGTATCGGTCATTTAATTTCCATATAGAATGCGGTGCGGGTCCGTTCATGACGGTTCCTTTCATGTTGATCTCTTTAATGTCATTTCCGCTCACGGATCCTATAAGCCTCTCTGATATCGCCGCAGCCTTTTTTGCTGCATATCCCGCGGTTTCATCGTCACCTGCCGATATAAAAACCGTCATCATATATGAACACGGAGGATAATGCATAAGCCTCCTGTACAATATCTCTTTCTCATAAAAACTATCATAATCCTGGGAAGCCGACATTGTTATCGCATAATTATCGGGCTGATATGTCTGAATAACAACGTGTCCCTGTCTGTCTCCTCTTCCTGCGCGACCGGCTGCCTGAACTATCAATTGGAACGTTTTTTCAAAAGCGCGGAATTCGTTGACATTAAGTGACATGTCAGCTGCAAGTATTCCAACAAGTGTAACGGCAGGAAAATCATGTCCTTTTACTACCATCTGGGTTCCGATGAGCAGATCTGCTTCATGCCTCGCAAATCTGTCAAGTATGCTGCTGTGTCCTTCTTTTCCCGTAGTTGTATCAGCATCCATTCGAAGAATCCTTATCCCGGGGAATTCCTTAGCTATCATTTCTTCGGCTTTCTGGGTTCCCATTCTGAATCCTCCTATGTAAGGTGATCCGCATTCGGGACACGATTTTACCGGTTCCTGCTCATAACCGCAATAATGGCACATCATTTTCTGATCGTTTTTTCCTTGATTATGAATAGTGAGTGACACGTCACAATGGGGACATTTTATTACCGTTCCACAACTTCTGCACGATACGAATCCCTGATAACCGCGCCTGTTTAAGAACAATATTATCTGCTCATTTTTTTCGAGACAGCCCGTGATCCTGTCACGTAATTCTCTGCTTATTATCGAATAATTTTTTGCCTTGAATTCTTCTCTTAGATCCACAACAGATACGATCGGAAGCGTATTGTTCATCGCCCTGTTATGAAGTTCGTAACGGATGATCTTATCACTGTGATCGTCCGGAAGTTCGCTTCTGTAATAACTTTCGAGCGATGGTGTGGCAGAACCGAGGATCACCATCGCATCAGCAAGAAGCGCTCTTTTTTCGGCCACTTCCCTTGCGTGATATTTTGGTGGTTTTTCGCTCTTGTAACTGTCTTCATGTTCTTCATCGACAACGATCAGCCCCAGTTTTTCAAATGGTACGAACAAAGCCGATCTCGGTCCGATGATTATATCTATCAGACCTTTTTTTGCACGTTCGTACTGATCGTATCTTTCTCCGGCCGACATTCTTGAATTAAGTATAGATACCCTGTCACCGTATCGGTTATAGAACCGGTTTACTGTCTGGTATGTGAGTGCGATCTCGGGTATCAGCATGATCACCTGTCTGCCCGCGTCTATGACATTATCGATCACGGACATATAGACTTCTGTTTTTCCGCTTCCGGTCACTCCGTATATAAGCCCCGTTCTCATGTCACCGTTATTCCATCTTCTAATTATGGAATCGGAAATGTTCTGCTGTTCGGCATTTAATGCCCCGATATTTTTTTGCGTTCTGATATATCCGCCATTTTCGTCAAGTTCTCCGGGGTTACGGTATATTCTCTCATTCTGAAGCTTTACAACACCGTCTGACACAAGACTGTTTACGGTCTGCATAGAGATGTTCAGTCGTTTTTTTACATCGCCGAATTCCACGCATTCTTTCTCTATCACATCTGTAAGAAGCCTCACTCTTGCGGCAGCATTTTTTTTCATGGAATATTCATTAAGCACGGCTCTTGCTTTTTCTTTTTCCATGGCAAGGATTATGTATCTGTTTTCAACTGCTTTGACCTTCATTTTTACAGGCATTACAGTCTTTATTGCCTCGTTAAATGTTGAACCGTATTTTTCCTTCATCCAATATGCAAGCTGCAATAACTGTTCGGATGTTGTTATTCCTTTTTTTTCGATCGAAGCTATGCATTTTATCTTACCCGGATCCCACTTCGGAACATCGGATACTCCGATAACATAACCTTTTATCAGTCTGTTGCCCCTTCCGAAAGGGATCATAACCGGAGTTCCCACGCTTATGCGCTCCTCAAATCCATCCGGTATCCTGTACTGATACGGTTTGTCAAGATTTTCTATTGATATGTCAACTATGACATCAGCATATAATTTTTTCGTTTATCTCACCCCTGAAACATTGGTTTGATTCTTATCTTTTAAGAATATCCACTATCTCATCCATCTTCATTCCTCTGGATCCCTTAAGCACCACCATATCACCCGACTTAAGGTTCTTTAACAGATGATCTGCTGCATCCTGTCTGTTATCAAAAGATATCACCTGAATATTATCTCCTGCTTCTTTTCTTACTTCTTCGGCAATACATGCCGCCATCTCACCAACCGTCACAAGATGATCGGTCCTGTTTCCTTTTTTATATTCATCTGCTATATACCTTCCCACTTCTCTGTGAAGTTCGGCAGATGTCTCTCCGAGTTCCAACGCGTCCGCAAGAACAGCGAATCTTCTTCCGGCGCAATCCCTGCTCCACAGAACTTCCATTGCGCTTCTCATGGAATCGGGACTTGCATTGTATGTATCGTCTATGATTGTTATTCCGTTATGCTCTGTTACTTCTCCTCTCATATTAAGTGGAGTATATTCTTCAAGAGCCTTGATCGCAGCATTGATATCGATTCTAAAATGTTCTGCAAGAGAAAGCGCAGAGATGGCATTGTGTACGTTATGTACACCGAATACTTTCAGATGTACCGGGTGATCCTTGTAAAAGAAGCTTATTCCCGTATCTTCCGTCTTAATATCATAAGCTTTATAATCACAATTATCATCGCTTCCGAACGTACATATTGAAGAATCCTCCATTTTTTTTGCCGCTTCAGATGAAAAATATGACATATTTTCTGCCGTATCTTTAAGCATTGGATCATTTCCGCACACATATAATGTCCCTTTTTTCGAAAATCCTCTTACAATGTCAAGTTTTTCTGTTCTGATATTCTCTCTTGAACCAAGCTGTGCGATATGAGACACACCTATGTTGGTCACAACCGCACACTCCGGCGCCGCGATCCCTGTCAGATATTTCATCTCACCCGGCTCGCTTATACCCATTTCGAATACTGCTGTGTCATAGTCATCTTCAAGTTCAAACATCATTAATGCAACACCGAGCTGACTGTTTCTGTTTCCGATCGTCTTAAGAACTTTTTTTTCTGCTCCGAGTGCAGTGCTTATCATTTCCTTTGTTGTAGTCTTTCCCACACTTCCCGTCACTCCGACTACAGCGATATCGAACTTTTGTCTGTACCACGCTGCAAGTCTTTGAAATGCCCGAAGCGTATCGTCAACTATAATACAATATACATCATCTGTCAGTCCGCTGGTATCCACCTCTTTCGATACAAGCGCTGCAACTGCTCCCTGCTTTAACGTTTCATTTACAAACTTGTGAGCATCAACTCGTTCGCCGATTATCGGAATGAATAATGCTCCCTTTTCAATCTCTTTTGAATTCGAACTTACCGATGTTATTGATACGTTATCGATATTGTCAGGTCTTCCGTAATATAATTCTCCGTTTGTATTCTCTATTATATCTTTAATGCTTACCGGTTTCATACTTTCCTCCCTACTGTCTTTGTTAAAATTCTTTTTTGCAACTTTCTGCCCCTCCGTTATACGGTTGCTAAAAATATTGGCGGTCAAAGACGCTTAGCGTCTTGTCCGCCTCATAGCCAATTACTGTTTCTTTCTGATAAATAACACTCCCAGTGTACCGGGACCGCAGTGGGACGATACTACACCGCCGGCTCTCGTTATAAGCACTTCATCAAATATATCAAGTTCCGTCAGATAGTCATATACCCGATTTACAATCTCACTGTCGCAACCCGAATGAGTAATGAATACTCTGTCTGTCTCGGCGTTCATTAATTCTTCTTCACGGTCTTTTGCATAATTAAGAATTATATTGCTGTATTTCCCACGATATTTTTTTCCGACATCCATCTTACCGTCTTCCACATATATCATAGGATGTATCTTAAGTGCCGAACCAAATAATGCGGCAAGACCGTTACATCTTCCACCGCGGTACAGATATGTCATGGTATCAACCACAAAACTTGCAGACACTCTCGGTATGATCTCATGTATCTCATCATATATCTGCTTTCCCGACTTTCCTTCGGCAGCAAGTTCGGCAGCCTTGATAACAAGATGTCCGACACCTGTTGACAGGTTCCTTGAATCAATTACGAATACCTTCTCACTGACATCAAGTTCTTCCGCCGCAAATGTCATATTGTTAACACTTGATGACATCTCGGAGGACACTCCGAAACATACAAGTTCATCGGCAAATACAAACTCTTTCGCCATGATACCCATTATCTCTCCTATATCAGGCGCAGTAGTTTTGGGAGTCATTCTGTTGGCATCCGCAATCTCATATATCTCATCAGGTGTAATGTCAACTCCGTCAAGATAATCCCTGTCTCTCATGATCACATGAAGCGGAATAATTGTTATGCCATATCTTTCAATCAGTTCGGTAGATAGATCGCATGTGCTGTCAGCCAATATTTTTACCATGATCGTACCTCCGAATAATTATTTAACTCACAGGCTTCCTTCAATACCAAATTATCATATAATTGATGAAGTATATCAAGTTTATTAATATTTGCTAATGCTATCAAAAGCGTAGTGTTAGCAATTATTTTATGCATTATCCAGTTCCTCCATAAATTCCTCTTCATCTTCATAATTAAAAATTGAAACACCATTTTCTCCAAGGAACTTTATAGTATTTCATTTGGAATCTCAAAAGCAATTTGACACATTATCCTCAACTCCCTGCCAAACGTAATATTTTTTTACAGTTAATATTAGTATAACAGCAAAGTGTCATTTTATCAATAAATTGTTTTTTATCATTTTTATTGATTTTTCTTGTTGCTCTGTGAAATCCACAATATGAATAGAATCAGAGAATAAAACAATCAGATTTCCTATTGAATTAATAGAAAAAATTAATATGGTTCTTACTGAACACGATGTTACTTTTTCAGGCTTTGTGATTCAGGCATGTGAATATGCTCTGGACAATATGGAACCTGCCAAAGATAAATAGTCAAATATTGGATGTTTTGGTTTTTATTCCTTCACAACATCGATAACCCCATATTCCGCTTTTGCGCCGCCTGTCTTGAACTTTATGGCCCAGTCGCTTATTCCGGAATTAACGATAAATGTAGTGTTGCCTCTCTTTTCGAGTCCGTAAGTTTTTTCATTAGCTCCCGACCATTCGCCGGTAAGCCCTACGGGAAACATCTGTCCTCCGTGAGTATGACCGCACAAAACAAGGTCTGCTCCTGCCGCTTCCTCAGCATCAAAATCACCCGGCTGATGATCGAGTAATATAATATATTTTGACTTGTCGACATCTGCAAAAAGCGTATTCATATCCTTACGTTCCCGTTTCGATTTGTCTTCCCTGCCGACAAGGACAATATTGTCACCGATGTCGACCGCTTCATCCTGAAGGATCTTAACATTATTTTTAGTAAGTTCGGCTCTCATGTCATCTTCGCTAAAATCTCTTCTGTTCATATATCCTCTGTCATGATTGCCGTATACATAATATACTCCGTATGTAGTCTTAAGTCTGCCAAGTGCCGCCGAACTTTTCTCCATATCTTCCCTGCAGGTATCATCATCCACATAATCACCCGTAACAACAACTATATCCGGATCTTTTTTTTGTATCTCATCCATATATTCAGCGAATCCGTCACCGTCAAATGTCGCACCGATATGTGAATCCGATATCTGCACTATTCTAAAATTATCCATGCCTGTATCTTTATCCGCAACAATCTTATAATCTGTCTCCACAACATTATGGGCATTATACCAGCCTATACCGAGATATACAGCAGACAAAATTATAGCGCATACGCCAGTCAGGTAAAAACCCTGTTTTTTTCCGAATAATTTTACAATTAGCGCAGTTATTCCATCACAGGCAAGCCAGATGACAACCGTATTGACGATCACGATCACGGTATTCACCATATCAAACAGGCATAATATCAATAAAATGAATACCGGTATCGCTGCGACAAGCCTTGATAATTTTTTCCTCTTTAACCAGTATTCCTTCGATCTCCCGCTTGTCAAAAACTTGCGAAATCTTGAAACAAGATAGACCATTCCGGCTATTGCAGCAACGATAAACGCCAAAAAAACAAGCAAAACAATCCCCATATAATCCTCCTGTCTAAACCCTGAAGCTTAACTATATACCCATTGTTATACGCGCCAAATATATGTACACATATCAAACAATTCAAGAAAACAAAACAACCGAAACGATCGCATACCCGACAACAGTCAGTATAACAAACATTGACGTTGTCATAGCAAAATATTCTGCCGCTCTCTTATCATTAACAAATCCCGGAAGTGAAAATGTGGGTGATGTAATGAACATGATTATGTAAGCGGCAAGCATATATTTATCATTGATCGTTCCTCTTAAAAGGAATATTACGGCAAATGCAAGTCCGGTCATTACAACGCATCTTAATACGATAGTTTTTATACAAACGCTTAACAGTTTCTTCTCAAACTTCATACTGTAACCGATGTATAAAAGGATCATTGCGGTAAGCGGCGCCACAACAATATTCTTAACTACCGTGTAACATTCCGAAGCCTCGCTGTCCATGATCATACGCATTATTCCTGTCATGTTGAATAAAAGACCAAGAACAACCGCATCAAAAGTAGGTGATGTGAAAGCAACCTTTCCCATCACCTTAAGATTAAGTCCCGAACCATTCTCAACAATACTTAAGATCCCATAGAATATACCGAAACCGAATATACAGCCGGCTATATCTATAACAACAATATTAACCAGTCTGTCCGCACCGCACAGATTCTCATATAACGGATATGAGAGCATCCCGCCTTCAAATACGGTTATAAGAAACGGCACATATTTTTTATAAGGCTCACCGATAAACGGTCTTAAGAGAAAACCTATAACCATGGCAACAGACAACATGGAAAACATTACAATGATGATAAGTGCCGTGTCACCACTTAATTCAGCATTAGCCATTGCATTGAATATCGTCATCGGAAGCGCGATCTTCGTAAGATAAGTCTTAATTCCGTTCATTCCCTCTTCCGATATGAATCTTGTCCTCTGAAATATATATCCCATTGCCATCATGACAATGATTGGGAGCATTATTGCAACTACAGCCATATATAATTCCTCACTTTGCCTTCACTTAGGCAATTCACATCATTCAGCAGAATCCTTCGAGCTCTCATCGATAGCAAATATGAGCTCTGCCGAAACAGCAAGTTTTTTTACGATATGTCCGTCTTCATCTTCTTCGATCACGAATGCTTTTGCCGAACCGTATCCCACACTTCCGCGCCTGTTACCGATCTCGCATGTAAGCTCCATTACATCTCCCGGTATTATCTGACGCTTGAATCTGGCCTTATTGATTCCGGCAAATAATGCGATCTTACCTTTATTTTCTTCCTCCATCAGAATTGCAACCGCACCCGTCTGTGCAAGCGCTTCAATGATCAACACTCCCGGCATGACCTGCTTTACGGGAAAATGTCCCTGAAAAAACGGTTCATTGGCAGTGACACATTTTCTTGCTGTTGCAGATACCCCCGGTTCTACATCTATCACTCTGTCGATCAACAGAAAAGGATATCTGTGAGGCAATATTTTTTTTATCTCGTCTGATTCTATGATCATGTTAATTCTCTCCATTTCACGAAAACATATTTTATTACTCATACTTCTTGAAAATAACTACGGAATTATGTCCACCGAATCCAAGTGAATTAGACATTGCATACTTAATATCAGCATTTCTTCCCTCATTTGGAACTATATCGAGATCACATTCCTCGTCAGGTACTTTGTAATTGATCGTAGCCGGCACAAATGAATCACGAAGACTGAGTCCGATAATACAAGCCTCAACCGCGCCTGCCGCACCGAGAAGGTGTCCCATCATTGACTTGGTTGAGCTTACCATGAGCTTGTCTGCATGATCACCAAATGCCATTCTGATAGCCTTTGTTTCACACAGATCGTTAAGATGCGTGGAAGTACCGTGCGCATTGATATAATCGATATCCTCCGGCGCGATCCCCGCATCCTTCAAAGCAAGAGTCATACATCTTGAAGCTACCGTACCGTCTTCAAGCGGTGCAGTCATGTGGTATGCATCACAGTTGGTACCGTATCCTACTACTTCACATATAATATCAGCACCTCTGTTAACCGCATGCTCATATTCTTCAAGTACAAGGATAGCAGAACCCTCACCCATGACAAATCCGCTTCTTTCCTTATCAAACGGGATTGAGGCTCTGTTCTTGTCCGTTGTTGGCGTAACGGCCTTGATAGTTGTGAACCCACCCATGGCAAATTCTGTAATACAAGCCTCGGATCCTCCGCATATCATACCGTCAGCATATCCGTCTCTTATATAATGAAATGCATCTCCAACAGCATTGGTTCCTCCTGCACATGCCGCAACAACACAGCTGCACATTCCGTGAAGATCATTCTTGATGGCTACCCATGCAGCCGCCATATTGGATATTGTCCTCGGAATAAAGAACGGTGATATTCTGTCATATCCTTTCTCACGTCCTTTGCCGTCCTCAACCTGAAGCGTCTCGATTCCACCTATACCGCTTGATATGAGCACACCGAATCTGTCTCTGTCTTCTTTGTCAAAATCAAGACCGGAATTCTTAATCGCCTCATCCGATGCAGCCATGGTATACTGGACAAATCTGTCCATTTTTCTTACTTCTTTTCTGTCAATATACTCTGTGGGATCAAAATTCTTGACTTCTCCCGCAAGTGTAACTGCTCTGTCTGTAAGGTCATAGTGGGTTATCGTGTCAATTCCGCACACACCTTTTTTTACATTCTCCCACATATCATTGATATTATTACCGACGGGTGTTAAAGCACCCATTCCGGTTACAACTACTCTTCTCATATTCCCATTCCTCCGTCTACTCCTAATACCTGTCCGGTAATATATGCTGCTCCGTCACTTGCAAGAAACAGGGCCGCATCGGCTATATCTTCCGGCTTTCCTGCTCTCTTTAACGGAATTGTCGTAAGCATTCCTTCTTTAACACTGTCGGGAAGAGCATCTGTCATATCAGTTGCTATCATTCCGGGTGCTATGGCATTGGCTGTAACATTTCTGCTTGCGAGTTCTTTTGCAACAGATTTTGTTATGCCGACTATTCCTGCCTTGCTGGCTGAATATACAGTCTGACCCGCATTTCCATGAAGACCAACTATGCTGCTGATATTAATTATCCTGCCGCTTCTCTGCTTCATCATTATACGCGATACGGCTCTTATCATATAAAATGTTCCTTTGAGATTGACATCGATCACCTTGTCAAGCTCCTCGTCACTGACTTTCATAATTAGATTGTCTCTTGAAATACCTGCATTATTGATCAGAACATCAATTCTTCCGAAACATTCCATTGCTTCGGAAACAAGTTCATTGCATTCATCCGGATTACTTACATCCTTTTTAAATGCATGCACTTTTACGCCGAATTGTTCACATTCTTCAATAAGCTTTTTGGCTTCTTCTTCACTTCTGTTGTAATTGAATACGCAATCATAACCATTCCCTGCAAATCTCAAAAGAATTGCTTTTCCTATACCACGGCTGGCACCGGTTATGAGTGCAACCTTTGTATTATTATCGCTCATTTTGTCCTCCATTCGTAATATTTCATATATTCATATCAGCCACCGGCAACCACTATCAAACGAGTATGCATTCATATTAGTAAGCATTATACACATACATCAACTACCTTCTTCAGATCCTCGGCAGTTGATATCGTATAACATGTCGGTGTGGCACCGACAGCTTTAGCAGTTTTTTTCACAAAGCCGCTCATTGTCTTGCCCGGGCCGATCTCTATGAATGTACATTCATCCTCGGAAAGCACTCTCTTAATACTCTCTTCAAGGTGAACGCTTGACTGAACCTGCTTCTCAAGAAGATCTCTTATCGTATCCGGAGTACCGTCCGAATAATCGCCCGTAACGTTCATTATAACAGGGATCTGAACATTTTTCAATTCAATACTCTTAAGCTTTTCGGCAAGCTTATCACCTGCAGGCTTCATATATGAAGTGTGGAACGGTCCGCTGACGTTTACTCTGACACATCTTTTTGCACCTGCTTCGGAAAACTCTTTCTCTGCAGCCGCTACTCCTTCTTCATCTCCGCATATTACATACTGTCCCGGGCAGTTATAGTTAGCAATAGTAACATTTTTATACTTGCTTACCACATTTTCCACTGCCGAACTCTCAAGTCCGAGGATCGCGCTCATGGCGCATTCAAGCCCTTTTGCGGCCTCGCTCATGACCTTACCTCTGTAAGTGATCACATCAATATAATCTTCAAGCGAGAATACTCCTGCCGTATACAATGCGCCGTATTCTCCAAGACTTAATCCGAATGCGATATCCGGTTTGATCCCGTTTGCCTTAAGTACTTCCACAACTCCCGCCGCGAATATTGACATGGCAGGCTGTGTGTTTGATGTCTCGGACAATTCCTCAATAGGTCCTTCGTCCATCAGTTTCTTGTACTTATGTGAAGCATCAACCTTGTCTACCACTTCCCTGTACTCACCAAACTCCTCATACATATCTTTGCCCATGCCTACGCACTGGCTTCCCTGTCCCGCAAATAAAAATATTGTTTTCAATTTTGTTCTCCTCCTCAAATTGACACATACCCTCTAATTATACAGAATAATGGAAAAAAAGCAACACCAAGAGATAAATAACCGATAAGCACCCATGAAATAATAGGCATAAAGGCGCAGCCTGGCGAATATGCTTACATATTCATCTGACTACGCCTGCAGGGTTATACCATAGATTACAATTCTTTTCTAGCAACTTCTCCAATTCATCCATTTCCTGAATAATCTCATTCTCAAGCTTACAAATATCCTTATGTGCCTTAGATGAACCTAAATGGACACCAGTCGGATCAGGGCGACTCCTTACTTCACTACCTTCTGCTTCTTACCGTTCAAGCCCTTTTCCTTCAACAGTTTCTTATAATCCTTAATCTTACTGCCCGGAACTTTCACTTTCGCACCGGGATGTATCTTATTGAATGAATTCTTTCCCACCGACTTACCGGTAAGTGATGTTGTCTTAATGATCACATTTTTAAGGTTCTTACAACCGGAAAACGCATTGCTTCCGATCTTTTTAACATTCTTTCCTATTACAATCTTCTTAAGTTTTTTATTATTCTTAAATGCACCGGCTTTGATCTCAGTGACCTTATATTTTTTGCCGTTAACGGAGACTGTGGAAGGGATTGTTACACTTTTTGATTCTTTACCGGAAGAAACAAAAGCAACGGTCATTTTCCCTGAAGATGCCGATGTAATGCAATAAGTAAGTCCTGAAGTTTTATCCTTATATGTATCACCTTTTTTCAATTCATTTAACGAGCCGGAATTACCCTGTCCTAAATCTGCTGTAGCCTGCGAAGTCATTCCCGGCAGGCTCTGTGTATTCTGAGCCAAACCCTGAATCGAAGAATTGCCCTGCGGGTTCTGTGCCTGTGATCCCTGCTGTCCGGATTGTCCCTGATCATTAAGAACGGGCTGTGGTGTCGGTGTAGGAGTAGGTTCTTCCTTAGGATAGAAATTAAGCAGTGGTGTATTAACGCCGGATTCTTTTGAGAAGAATCCAAGACAGTTATCTCCTTCTTCTTCACATATTGCGAAAGTGACATATTTTTCATTTCTTACTAATGAACGGATAAGTCCGGTAACATCTATCTGAATATTATTGAACGGATCGTTAATATCTTTTGTGCCGAACTCTTCCGATACAGCTGTCGTAACTTCAATATTATCCGCATCATAGTTAAGCTCCGGCTTATTATCCCATGTCATATCTTCTGATCCGACTTCATCGCCTGTACTTCCCTTACCTGTTCCTTCCTGCCATTTATTATCGGCAAGAGTGACTACAACACTGTTTTTCGTATCAGATCCTGATATGTCTTTGGCATATATTAACGACAATACGACTTTTCCGGTTTCCTCGGGATTATAGTTAGACAGATCAAACTTCAGATATCCTATCTTGCATGTTCCCTTATCCGGATCATCTGAAGAAAGCTTTTCTCCGAACAGACCGTAACTGGGATTGATATTCTTCTGAACCCGGATCATATCACTTGCTCCGGAATTAAGCTTATTATCTTCTCCGCCGAACATAGCCGTAGAATCCGCAACAGGAGATTTGGAATCTAACAGACTGTTATATTCATCCCTGTTCGCATGAGCGAATTCATTCTGTCCTTTTCCGTCAAACGGCACAACGATCACTTTACTTCCATGACTGTCATGACCTTTATCATCATCCTTTGGAACATCGATCACGGAAAATGTCATTGCTTTTACTTCATTATCTTCTATATACACATTCGGTCTCTCAATCTTATTCCAATGGTTTACCGTTCCGTCTTCATATCTTATGAAATCTTCATCAGGCATATATGCCACGCCCGGATTAAGCTGCCAGTCATCAATACCATCCTCTGATGTAAGATAATATGCCTGCCTTGAATCCCATTTATTAACGGTACAATGGTATAGTCCGTCACAATACCACACAACCGCATCCTCAATCTTCTCGATATCCGTAGGCATTCCCCTTACGGTAAGCCACAGATTGCGTCCTTTAACTTCATACGTTCCAAGAAGATCATCGGATATTGCTATATCTCCTCTTCTGTTGATTATCTCATATCTGCCGTCCGGCCTTGCTATAAGACATGTATTGGACTGCCAGTAATCTTCATCGACTTTTAACTTGCCAATATTCTCCCACGGGCCGTCAAGACTGTCTGATACAAAACAGTCACCGTCTCTCGTTTCACTGACTATGATCGCATATTTGCCATGAGGATCTCCGTCATGCAATTTCAACGGCCATACATTATGACCCTTACCGTTCTGATCCGTCGGCCAGAGCTTCCCATGCTCGGTATAAGGACCGTACAGATTATCGCTTGTGGCATATACTGCATCAGAACCATACCATCCGTTATGTCCTTCGGATTCGGCCCATCTGCTTCCGAACAGATAATACTTTCCCGTATCTTCATCCCGTATGATCTTGCCATCCCAGTAACAATAATCTTTATTCTCCCTGTCTTCGAGGCCGTTGCCCTGATCACGCGGTCCGACTACCGAACCCCAGCAGTCTGTAGTAAGTTCTTCAACGATCGGCATCTCTTTAATGAAATCCATGAACTGTGTTCCGCCGGAATTCAATACCTCGCCGGTATTCGTAACTTCACCGGAATCTGCCTGTGTGGAATTGTTTCTGAATATGACGGTAACTACGACCGCCAATATGATCACTATTGCCATGATCGATCTGAATAATGTAGAATTCATATTGTCTTAACCCCCCTGAATATTCATCCGGCTTGTAACCCCCGAGCCGTAATTTATTAGCTACAGCAACTGTTTTTCTGTATATAGATTATAATAATATTATCATGACAGCAGTTCAACAAAAAAATATATAACCAATAGAATAAAACAGTAACTCATGACATATTATCAATGTCGTTCTTATAATAAGCCTTCCTTGTTATTTATTTCCCATAATGATATAATAATTTCATGTTCACGTATAAGGCAATTAACCGTGATAAGGAACTGTTACCAGATATAAATATATCAAACAATCGAGGTGTCACATGTATCCGGAAATAATGATCGGCGATAACAGCATATATACAAGAGATATAACCGAAACATCAGCAAGTATTATCGCTGTCTTATTGATTGCGGTTTTATTATTCAGGCACTTCAAAAAAAAAGGTAGCAGATCATTAACCATTTTTAAATATGTTATTCTCCCCGTAGTCATTACATTTACTTCTCTCATGACTATCGGAGCCTTCTTTGGCAGGGCAGCCAGATATCTCAATGATACAATGGACATTAGTTCCATGAACATTTCCGTTATTGCAGACTATGGCGGCACGCACTTTATCGGCCGCATACTTTTCCTTGCGATCATTCTTCCACCGGTATTCAGAATAATATACGGCAAAAATGAATGGCATATCGTAATTAATTATATCGCTTTATTTATTCCCATCCAGCACATCGGGAATCGTTTGGGTTGTTTTTTTCACGGTTGCTGTTACGGAAAACCTGTGGATTCATTCCCCGGCATCAAGTTTCCCGACGTAGTATCCACCAATAAAGTATTGCCAACTCAGATTTTTGAAGCAATATTCATGGTTGTGCTGCTTTTAATCGTCATAATACTTTTGATCAGAAAAATGAAGCATGTATTCGAGATTACACTCGTCGGTTTTGCTGTCGCAATATTCATATCCGAATTCTATATGGACAGATCCGGAATAATTACGTACGCAGGCATGACCGCAATCCAATATATTGCGATAATTCTTGCTATGATAGCATTTTTGATATTCATCTTTGGCAAGTTTACTTTCCGGAAGAAAAGTATTCTATCGATAATTATTGTATTCTGTGTATTTTCACAATGCATATATGAATGTCCTGTAAACTATGCCATGGCATATTCAGGTGTACACGCTTCCTCTTACGATATGACCGTAGAAGGCGATTCATATGATCTCCCCTGGCATATTACGGATACCGGTTGTCCATCTCTTTGGTCCAAGCTGGAAGAAGACAACAAAAAGCCCGGTCAGGATGTTGTTGTTGCAGTGATCGATACCGGTCTTGATATCTCCTGCAACGCTTTCGAGGATGCTCTCTGGGTAAACGAAGCCGAACGTGATGGTGCAGAAGGCGTGGATGACGACGGAAACGGGTATATTGACGATATCAACGGATTGAATCTCGCTAATTCCTATACGAAAATGATCGATACGGACGGTCATGGAACCGAGATGGCGGGAATCATAGCGGGACGACAGACTGTTTCATCTAATGAAGGAGATGAACTGTTCACAGGAATTGCATACGGTGCAAAATTAATGCCCGTACGCGTATCGACCGACACTAATTTTCCGACTGCAAAGATGATAGAAGGTATCAATTACGCTGTCAAAATGGGCGCTGATATAATCAACCTCTCCTGCGTAACATTTATAGAGAATTCTGATCTAAAAGATGCTGTAAAAAATGCTTCAAAATCCTGCGTTGTCGTTGCCTCAGCCGGCAACCAGTCAAAAGATGCTTCGACAGGGAGTGTGGGATATCCTGCCGGATGGGATAATGTGATCGGCGTTATGTCTTGCGATGAAGGTCGGACGCTGTCGTCATTCAGTAACAGAGATTACAGTGAAACTCCAAGATACGATATTGTCGCTCCCGGCTCTCATATATGGGAAATGACAAAAGGAGGTACTTTAAAATACGGAAAAGGAACGTCTCAGTCGGCATCGATCGTATCCGGCGGTGTTGCAATATTGAAATCACTTGTCGGAGACAGTTATGACGCACCCGGACTTAAAGAATTGTTCCTAGAATACATGGATGAATCTTTGGAACATAATTCAGGCGGTGTCTGCTATCACTATCCTCTGTTCTCATTGAAACAGATAGAAAATGATCTGTCAAAGTGGTGCTCAGTAAAACCTTCTCAGAGGCCCGATTCTACTGAGGCACCAACGCAGATTCCTGCATCTACACCAACTGCAGTACCAGCAAATATTCCAACAGAGTCACCGACACAGATGCCTGTCAACACACCTGCCGCAATACCTGCAGCCATTCCCACAGAGTCACCGACGCAAGGCCCTGCTTCTTCACCCACGACGGTGCCTGCAGATATTACTTCCATGACACCCGTGCAGACTTCAGATTCTAATTCCACCCCAGATTTGACAGCCGTTTCTGCAGCAGATCCTTTACAGACTTCCAATACGGCCAAGACGAACTCACAAACGACCTCCCCTTCACAATTAGACACATCCAAACCTTCAGACCGGACAGGCGGAAAATATATCACAAAAGGCATTTTCACATATCAGCATTTAAATGCCGGCGCTTTATCCGTAACAGGATATTCCGCCAAAAAATATCGAACAAAAAAACATCTTGTAATTCCGGACACAATAACATACAAAGGGAAAAAATACAGGATCACCGGAATAAAAAGCAAAGCATTTATTAATAACAGATCCATACAAACTATTACGCTTGGCAAAAACATTAATGTCATAGAAAAAAATGCATTTAAGAATTGTATTAATATTATAAAAATCAAAACGAAAAAAAAGCCTGAAAATATTACTGTAAAAAATATGATCGTCCGGCTGAAAAAAGGCCGCAAGATCCGATTATAAAAGAAAAGAGCAAATCATATTATGAAAAAGACCCATCCTACTTCTTATCAGAAAAATATAATGAACATGGAGCATGTATATCCGGATTCCGCCATATCAAATATCGGCGGGCTCATTGACTACTATTCTCACATCACTTACAAAGAAATGTTCGATATCATGTCATTTCTTATAATGAATACTCCTGCCTTGCGGATTCGTCTTGATAAAACCGGCGCTTTGTATGTATGTGACGATGATGTTTTCAAAATGAAACACATCATCATGGGTGGAAATAAAGCCGATGCTCTGAAGCAGGCCGACAAACTTATGGCGACACCGTTTAAGAGCATATATGGTTCTCCTCTCTATGAAGCATATTTTATTAATTATTCCGACGGACAGATGTGCATGCTTAAGGCTCATCATCTCATATATGATTCAAGGTCCTTTGCTCTCTTTACTTCTGCCGTTGATATGTGCCTCAAAGAAAAAAAAGCCGGGAAAGATTATTCATATAAGTACATTCCTGCAGTATATCCCAATGCCGAAACATATAAAAACAGCCGCTTTGAAACATATTTTGAAAGTAAGATCAACGGTTATTCGGGCGTTTCTTTATTTGATAAAAAATGTACGAACCCTTCAGCTGAAAAAATGACATTTACCATGCCGTTATGGAAGAAAAATATGACTGACTATTTTTTAATGGCACTGGGTATATATATGTCAAATATACTTAATGTATCAAAAATATCCATCGGTTTTGTGCTTGCCAACAGGTCGAATGAACAGATGGATATGATGGGAATGTTTGCTAATACCCTTCCTCTTATTATCGACGTCAAAGATGATCTTACCGCTTTAAGAAGACAGATTAAAAAAGATCTCATATCCCTTATCCGCTTTCGTGGATATCCGCTTGAAGATATTCGAAAAAATTATCCGTCTGTCTTAAATCTGTTCGATGTGTCGCTTACA
The DNA here is from genome assembly GCA_000621985.1 of Lachnospiraceae bacterium V9D3004. GTDB lineage: Bacteria > Bacillota > Clostridia > Lachnospirales > Lachnospiraceae > V9D3004. The sequence goes on along the minus strand of JHWW01000002.1, from coordinate 119,990 downwards.
TACAGAACCGGAGAATATTTATCAAAAGTCGATATTGGAGAAGTATACGAATGCTTCAACGGCTGTTCGGATGTTCCTGTAAGGATATTTGCCGACGAAGCAGGTGACGAACTGAAGTTTTCTATCATATGGCAGACAGAACTCTGCAATAAAACATATATTAATAATATGGGTGAATGTCTTATATCTGTCATAAAGCAGCTTCAATATCCCGATGAAGCACTTTCTTCGGCAGATAATATTGATATAAGATCGGATTATGACAAAGACTGTTACAAAAAACTTAACAGTACTTCTAAGTATATCCGTAATAAAGATCTTACAGAACTGATGATCAAACATATGCCTGAAGATACTATCATAAAATGCATACAGATCTCTATGGGGCTTGAACAGGATCATTATAACAGAGTCGGCATCTACATGGAACGCTGCCCGGAGATGATACTTGCAATGACCGGCTGCTTTATTGCAGAGATACCTTTCCTTGTTCTTCCTTATAACGATATATATCCTGATAATATTACCAATAATTCTTTCAGTGATCATATTGAAATCATCAAAAAAAATACCGGTCTTGACTATATTGTTACGAAAGAAAATATATGTCAATATATGAGCGATCCCAACAAGAAAATCCGGGCCGAAGAAGAAAATATATCATATATTAAGAACAAAAAATATTCTCCCGACAGTACCGCCTACATGATACGCACCTCAGGCACCACAGGCAACCCGAAGTGTGTTGAGATAAGCAGATATTCCCTGCTTACAAGACTTGTCTGGGCAGATAACACTTATGGTCTTAACGGAAGAATACTTCAAAAAACCGTTAATACTTTCGATGTGTCCATATGGGAGGTCTTCAGTGTGGCATTTGGTGCAGACCTATATCTTCTGCCATCCGGCGAAGAAAAATACCCGGACAAGATTGCGAAAGCTCTTAATGTAAATAAGATCGAAAAAGTACATTTCGTTCCTTCATTTTTATCGATGTTCCTTGGATATGTAAAGCGCGAAAATATTACATTTCCACATCTTAAAGAAGTCTATGTCAGCGGCGAAAAACTTGAGCGCTCACTGGCACAACGTTTCTTTAATATCATTCCCGGAGTCAGACTTATCAACTATTACGGTCCGGCAGAATGCAGTATTGATGTAACTTCTTATGAGTGTTCACGTGATGATCTTCCGGATGATATTCCCATAGGAAAACCTGCAGACAATACTCAGATCTGTATAATAAATGATAAAAATATGCTTCTTCCCGTTGATATAACCGGAGAAATATGCATTATGGGTAATCTTGTCGGCAAGGGATATACTGACGGAAAAACCGTTACCGATACCGGCGGTTTTATAACCGTCAACGGGAAACGTGCATATAAGACCGGTGATATGGGAAAGATCGGTCACGACGGTAATATATACATATACGGCAGAAAAGATAATGAGATTAAGATCAGAGGTATCCGTATTAATATGTCAGATATCCGGAATGTGCTACTGTCCTGCTCCGGAATTGAGGATATTCATATAATAAAAAAAGACAACAGACTTGTATGTTTTTATAAAGCTAATAATTCTTTTGATACGCACAAAAAAAGCATTGAACTACGTGAATCCCTTACCGGAACACTTCCAGGTTATATGATCCCGTCGGTATTTCTCCCGGTCACGGAATTCCCGGTCAATTCAAGCGGAAAAACCGACATTGTAACACTTACAGGCATATATGAGAATTATATGAAAAGAGGAAAAAACACACAGAAAAATCAACAACCGAACACTTCACTTACCGCAAAGATTCTTACCGAAGTATCAAAATATATCAATGTTTCCATAGACGACGATCTGTTCTATCATGGTCTTGATTCTCTTACAACAATTGAAATTGTTGAACATCTGAGAGAACAGGGAATTGATATAGACTACAGTGACTTCTATGAAAATCTGACGATAAGACAGATTGCAGCCAATCTTTTCAAAAAACATTATTACACATTCCTGAAAAAAACCGGATATGACCGTGTAGTAATATGTTTTCCTTATGCTTCCGGAGAGCCTCAGAATTATACGGGACTTGCAAAATATCTGCATGCCGACGTGATAGGGATATATACTTCTGCTTTCAGTCATAATACGACACAGGATAAAATGGCCGAAATGCTTATCCATATTCTTCCAATTGATAAGTATAAAGAGGTATACGTTTACGGTCAGTGCATCGGGTGTATGAATGCATTTTCATTTGCCTCAAAATATGCCGCTGGTATAGCAGGAATGATCCTTGTGGCGCCTTCTCTCAACTCTGAGGTAAAACCGTCGGTGTGGAAGCACGTACCCGACAGAGTGATCACAGGTATTCTTCGCCTTGCAGGCAGTAACGACTTTGAATCATCAGGTAACAATGTGATCCGAAAATTCAGAAAAGATACCGATATATATTTTAAAAGCAGTCTCTTTTCCATGCCAAACATTCATCCACGCAAGGGAACCGTAACGATATTCGGCGACAGAGATATATTTACTTTGAATCAAAAAAATATCATTAATTTGATAAAAAAACAATGCAAAGGAATCCATAGATCATATCACGTAAAAAACGGCAAACATTTTTTGAATATTACGAATCCACGGGAATTGGCGCGGTTCATCAATCATTCATACAGATTATAAAAATAAGGCTGTTGCACCAATCACCCGGTGCAACAGCTTAATTTTACCTACTGTTCAAAATACTCAAAAATCTGAATTCATAGTTTCAAATATCCTTCGTAGGATCTGTATGTCCGTTAATAATTGTTTTATAAACTCCTTTTTTTTCTATTCCCCCTCCTCCGGACACACCATCAAGCTCCTCATTATTTAATGTTCCTGTAGATTCAATATCGGTAGTATTATTCATATGTCCGTTATCTATTGAACCTCCGGTAACAGAATCCATATTCTCGAGATCAATTTTCTTTGATGATCTTTCCTTATTTTCTCCCATTTTTTTTGTTCCTCCTTAAAGTATTATTATATTGCCATTATCTGACTTTCATGGTTTTTTGGAATCCTGTCTTTGAAGTAAGCTTCTTCTTAAGCTTTCTCTTTACTGTTTTCTTCTTTTTCTTAGCTACAACAACTTTGAACACAGCTTTCTTATATATTCCCTTAAAAGCTTTGTCTCCAATACTGCTAATCGACGCCGACTTGACAATGATCGTCTTAAGTGCCTTATATCCATTGAAAGCTTTTGGTGCAATCGCTGTAACTTTATATGTAACGCCATTCTTCTTTACTTTTGCAGGGATGGTAACCTTAGTGATCTTCTTATTCTTACCTCCCGTAACGCTTACATTCTTCTTATCGGCAGATACCACCTTATAGCTTACGTTACCGGCCTTGAATGTTGATCCGGTCTTAAGAGTTCCTGTTGTATCCGAGCTTCCCGGTACAGGTGTTGCCTGTGCTGTTACATCAGCTGTAGGTGCAGGCGTTGCTCCATTACCTGAAGGAGCAGGCGTTGCGCTTGCCTTACTATCCGGCGTAGGTGTTGCCTTACCATCAGGTACCGGCGTTGCCGTGCCGTCCGGTACAGGTGTTGCCGTGACATCCGGTTCAGGCGTTGCTGTGACATCCGGTTCAGGCGTTGCTGTAGGTACCTGTGTCGGAGCTACAGTAGGTGTCGCCGTTGCTTCTTTCATTGCTGCAACTTTCACAGTAATCTCCTTTGAGTATATCAGACTTTCAGGAGAATTCAAGTATGAACTTACATAAGTTCCGTCAATAGTATCAGAACCGGTATTAGCCGAAGTTACGAATTCAGAATCCTTAGCAAAAGCATATACCTTAATCTTTGTTGTTCCGATCTTATTACCGGTTAACGCACCCTGATTTGATACATCGGCAATACTTTCATCTTCAGATTCATATCTGTATTGCAGTCCCTCATCACCAACAATACCTCCATCCTTATCGGTAAGATTGCTTGTGATCTGCGGACTGAGTAATATAGTCTCTCCTACTGACGTATCTACTGTATTGTTGCTTGTACCTGCTATCTTAAGATCCTTAATCTCTTTTACCCAGCGTGCATTCAGGTACGGAGACTCTCTTGTTACAACTTCGGCGCTGACACTGTCAGATGCTTTAGCGTATAACTCGCCTGTTTCCGTCACATTACCCGACTCGTCTGCAGTTGTTACGAAATCCGCTGTAGGATTAACAATAACTGTCTTAGTGAATTCAATCACTTGTCCCGGTATCAGAGCATCATGAGCCACCTCGGCATATTTACTGTATGAATATACAGCATTACCTTCGGCGTCTTTTCCGGTCTGCTTTCTTGCGCCGATATCTATGCTTCCTGCATCAACTTTTGCCGTTCCGGTATTCTCCACCTTACCGCTTACAATATATTCGTTACGATTTTCGGTAGACTCAACCTTAAGATCGCTAATGTCTAAAGCACCTTCCAATTCTTTTGTTACCGTCTCTGATGCAAGCAGATCGCCATTCTTATTCCTGATCTGTATTGTCACTGTTGACGACTTTGCATCTTCCGGAATATCTACATAACAATTCTTCTGTTCACTGTCTCCACCGAGAATAGATGATATCTTAATCTCATTAACTTTCTTTGATCCGGCTGTAACATTGCTATTATCCGCACTTTCAGTCTGATCATTTTCGTAAAGAACACTGCTACCTTTATTATCTTTTGCCGTTACGGTAAGATCTGCAGCCGTTCCGACACCATCATTCAGAATATCAAACTTAAGCGAAGCTGTGTCACCGGCCTTGATCTCATCTACTGTTGTTCCGCCTTCTTCATCATCTTCTTCACCTTCTTGTGAAGGCTGGCTTACTGCCTCAACGAATTCGGCATTCTTAATCTTTACTTTTCCTATCGGATTCATACGGAATGTAACAGGTTTTGCATTCTCGATATCCGGAACATAATACGGAGTATAACTGTCCTCGGTTACTTCTTCCACAACCTCATTCTTCTCAACAAGCCCTGTATCATGAACGTCGTTAAGTTCCTCTGCCTGTTGATTATTCTTCTTTACGATCCGGTTGAATTCCTGCCAGTCAATAAGTCTTGAGCCTGCTTTGTATACAAGTCCCACAAGATCTTCGCCTTCAACCACGAAATCAACATCACGATAATATGTACCGAATTTGCTTGTAACCTGTACCGGCTTGGTCATATCCCCGTTTGTTATATCATAACGAGCCGTATATAGCTGTTCTTCATTTCTTGTATTGACAGGATCCGAAGCAGCTGCCGAATTCTCTTCAATACCTTTTTCAAGGACTGACCCGTTCTGAGTCCATACAAAGTATACATAACTGTCTGACGCATTAACATCAAAACCGGTAATCTCACTCTTGGCACCGTCTACATCAGCAACCTCACCCTTAACATAAGTCACCGGCGGAATATATGATATCTGTACATCCTCCTGCGAAGTAGATGACGGTGCTGTCTTATTCAGATAGTATGCATCTGTATTTCCGTTATTGTCTCTGTCATATTTTACAAGAAGTTTATCCTTGTTCTTTATGATACGCGATACATTCATTCCAACAATATCACCGTTATGAAGCCATGCAAGATATATATTCTTTTGATCTGAATCTTTACCGGTTATTTCTACAAATCTTACATTAGCATCTTCTACGTTGTCAGCTGTAATAACGATCGGATGATTGAATGAATAATCTGCAAAATTATATCTCTGCAGGATTATCTCTCTGTCGCCGAGTGTCTTAAGATCTCCGTCTTTATCGATAGTATAAGCAAATAATCCCTGACCGTCATATTCAACAGCGTCACTGTCAATAATAACCGATCTTGCGCTCGAGATATTCTGTACTACGGGTTCTTCTTCCCAGAATCCCATCTCATCAAGCTTTTCGTCCAAGTCTATGGCAGGAAGATATTCAAAGAAATCCTGACCATAGAATCCTTCAACATATGCTGCATAATACTTATTGGTCTCTGTAAGAAGGTCATCATCTGTCATTGTCGGATTATTCTGTTTCAGTTTTGCTTTTATCTCGGCTTTGATATCAGACTCCAACTGATCACTGTAATCATTCTTCCAGTTTCCTGCAAATCCCGTATCGCTTGTAAAGTCATAGAATCTTGCAGACATCACAGCGAATCTCGGATATATAACATCACCGAGAAGTTCTTCTCCGGTATATGAATATTCCTTCTTCTGATAGTAAACAACCATTCTTCCCGAAGCTTCATCGTATGATACATTGGCTGCCACATCTGCGGCAAAATCATCGTAATCATCAATCTCATCACCGGCAGTCTCATGAGTTACCTCTTGAATATCACCTGAGATCTGACCGTCTTTTCCTACGAATACCGCATGTATATTAAGCTTATTCTGTCCGGTTGTCTTATCCATATCACTTGTATATGGTTCCGGAGCCGTGGACCACGTTATGATCGCGCCTCTGCTTCCGAGCGATTCCGCGCGAACTTCCTGATCAAATGACCCGTCATCTTCGATCATAACAGGAGTGCTCCATGCACCGTTTGAATAGTAACAATAATATGCAGCCTGATCGTTATTAGCGTCACGAGCAACTGTCTGGGCAGGATCACCGGCACTTAAGAATACTGCAAGATATTTCTCACTTCCCTTAGTATCATCAAGTGTGATCATCTCAAATCCCGGATGCTCCTTAATCTTGTCACCAAGTGCCTGTTCTGCAAATGATTCTTCGTCTTCATCAAGGCTCTGTGCCGAGATTCCCGCATCATTCCAATTGGTTCCGTCCTTCATATAATCTGTATTAACAGGCTCCAATACATCCGATGTCTGATAGAGATAGTTTTTATTCTCTATCTCATCAAGAGCAGATCCCGAAGAACCGAAAAGCTGGAAATCTTTGCTGACAAACGGCCAACTGTGGTCGAAGCATAATATCGTCACAGTCAGTCTGGCAGACAGATTAACCTTACCTGTATTCTCTGTTGCGGATGTATAGAATTTCATATCAAAATCCGCTCTTCCGCCAAGTTCAACAGAACAACCTACTATTCCGGCTCCTACCGCTATATCAATAAACGGTTTCAATGAGAATTGTCCGTATCCGTTGAATTTGCGATCTGCCTTTTTCGGATTGCAATCAAATATATCAAGCTGATTATTATTTGCATCTACAAGATCGGCAATAAAGTACTTCGTAAGGGCATCCGTTCTCTCCTCAATAATGAATGAAGCACTGCCTTCGCCGCCTGCAGTAAGTTTCATATAGATAGTCACTCCTATCGGTGTGGCAAATTCGACTTTAACACTGAATTCACCTTTGACAGTAGCGGTTACCATCATATTTTCAAAATAATACTTGCAATCCTGCTCGCCAAAAGTAACAGCAAAACTTACGCCCAGTTCAAGTTTAACATTAGCAGTGACCTTGGTATTGCTCTTTTCCTTGGTCTGCTCTGTCTTAGCTGTGTCTTCGTACTTCTTCTTCGCTTTATCACGAGCATCGGTTGCATCTTCTACAGCCTTAATAGCTTTTTCCATAGCTTTATCGGAAGACATTTCTTCGCCTTTAAACTTGCCGTCATACTTACCGTCAGCAATATTATTCATAAGCTCTGTAAGATCCTGATTGGCGGTAGCAATTGCCTGATCTGCTTTTCCCAGATTTGTTGCAGCTTTTCCTATTGGATTCTCGCCGCCGTAGGACTTATTGATAAGTTCCTTGCTGTAACCGTATGATATCCTCTTTTCTCCGGTAGTAACACCATTATCATCAACAACATCTTCTGCCATTTCATCGAACTTACCTGACCATCCCAGATTGAATACACCGTCAATTGATCCGATAAGCTTGATCACCTTATCTGCGCCACCAAAAGAGAAACTGTTCAACAATTCGATCGGTCCCAGTGACTGTTTGAACTTAAGTCCAAGTTCTCTCTGTATTGAGATATTACCGTTATTGTCCACAAAATTAACACGAACAGTTGTTCCTGCAGGAAGACCAAGTCCTCCATCAACATCTTCCGCCGGATTGAATTCAAAAGAGAATACCCCCGAATTGGCACCCTCATTCTCTTCCTTACCGATAATCTCCTTACCGAGAAGTTCATGTCCTTCTATATCATAGAACTTCATTGTAGCCTTCTTGATAGTCATTCCTTCTCTTGCTGCATGAAGAGTAACCTTGTATGTATTATTACCGTTAGTCAGACTGCCATAATAACCATCCTTATCCGCTGATACTTTCAGTTCCTTCCAAGGATCATCTGCATCAGACGAATCGTATTTATATATATGTGCATTATCAACTTTCACTTCATCTTCAGTATCAACATAACATGGTGCTTCTATGGCCGGATTGACAACAAAGCATGTATTGATCTTGCCGTCTTCACCATAATCACACATGACATGAACAAGTCTGTAATCATTTGCTCCGAAATACCGGCTCTTGATACGGAAGAAACCATCTCTGTCATTCTTACCGTCAAAAGAACCCGTTGTAGTCATTTCCTGAATTCCATCACAAGTAACCGTAACACCGTTCAAACCTTTGGCCTTTTTTTTGGGTGGAACATAACCTGTAAGAATGTACTTATCCTGAAGCAACACATGTCCTATAACATCCTGAGGCTTTGTAACCTTGGAATGAGTCTGGAAATTAAAATAAACCCTGCTCATTGCAGTCTTTGTAACCAACGGCATGACATTACCTATAACCGGCGTGAATACCTTATAACTGCCAACCGTTGACTCAAACTGACCATCTTCATCATAATCGGTATTACCGTCTCTCCAATGGGTTTCATACATTTCAATTGTATCCCCGGTAACGGGATCTTTTACATCATCGGTATCACTTATAAAATTATATGTCTTTCCTATGGAAATATTATTCAATTCCATCTTGTATCCGGTTGACATGTTTGCCTTTGCAATGATCTTTGTCTTTCCGTTAGCATCCTTTTCGGTATAAAGAATCTGACCTTTATCCTTTAATTCCTCATCTTTATCATATGAAGGATCGTACATAACCTTGATCTTAGCCTGTTCATATGACATATTAAGATTGAAATCAGAATCAGCAAAATCTTTACCCAGACCCGACACAAGTCTTGATTTGTATGCCGAATCCTTATTGGTTCCGGCCGTCTTACCCTTGGTAGATATAAGTTCCATGAGCTTAACGCCGTTACCGGGATTAGCCGCTCCGTCTACCTTGATGGAATCCATCTTGGTAAGTTCGATCTTCTGAGACTGATTAGAGAAATTAAGGAATAATCCTTTATTCTTATCATAATTGCTCAGTGTGACCGTAGCCGGCTTTGGCTCAAATACCGGATATATCTGGAAAGTTCCGTTATTAAAAAGATATTTTTTATATTTTGAAAGGAAATCATACGTTAAAGTGCTTGGCAGACTCATCAATTCAGAATGCTGACTGGATGTTGAGTTTGGTAATGCCAGATAATATCCTTTGAAATCAACCGTATTACCATTTGCTTCCACTTTCTGACTGTTCTTCTTACCTGTAAATTCATAATTCAGATTAAGCGACTGACCTATAGATACCGCCGATGTGAATTTAGTATTATCATTTCCTACATAAACGGTTCCGAGACGTATTCCAAACTTTCCATCGTCGCTGTCATTATTAATAGCATTCTTAACAACGTCTTTATTAATAAATCCGGTAATCTGCTGTTCTTTATAATGACCGTTTCCCGAATCATTATTAATATAGAATGTGTAATCACCGTATTCTACCTTGACAGAATTGACCTTTACATATGTGTTGGCGCTGTCGGTTCTGCTGACGATCCTAAGCATATTTAAAGCAGACCACCTGTCAACATCATTAAGATCTCTTGTAAATGTGGCCGTAAGTCCCTTGGTTTCATATTGACTTGATATTTTTGACGGTGCTTCAACATATTCCACAACATATTCTTGCCAGTCATAATTTCTGGTTATACCTATTTTTGCTGATTTACTGTATGATGTTTTTGTGCTGCAGCCGTCTTTGTATTCATGCGAACCTTTAACATCGTAATTAACGGTAATCTTGGTTGCTGCCCTTGCATCTAACAGAACTCTGGAATGAGATCCCCACCTGCCGGACAAATTCAACCAGTTATCGTACATTTCAACGTCTTTCGTTTTTGACTGTCCTGTAAGACTCTCATCTTTCTTATCTCCCTGTTTGCAGATCGTAATAACAGCTGCCTGTCCGTCTTCTTCGGCAACTTCACCATTTAGCATAATGCCTACGTAGAATTTCTTAACTGCTTTACGGTCACCGGTTATAGGCACATAAAAGTCCTTCTCTTCAACACCGGGTGCAAAGAGAATGTCTTCCGTAGTCACTTCATAATCTTCTCCCGCAAGCGCACTGAGTTCCTTAGTACCTGCCTTAACTACAGCTATCTGGTCAAGTCCGCTCTTCCTTACGATAGTAACCTTTGCCTTATCTTCATTTGCATCAACATTAACTTTCTTTTCTTTTACTTCGAAGGTAACCTTTTCAGATTTGTCATTATCTTCAATATTCACATAACCATTATAATATTCACCGACAGTGGAACCACCCTCTGAAAAGATAAAGAAGGCGATCTGCTCGTCGGATTCGGATCTGTCATCATTAATCGTCTCAACAACAATATCCTTCTTATATTCACCCGGTTCAAAATTAAGGATAGTCTCAACACCCTTAAGTTTACTGACACTTGCCTTAACTTTCTTCCCTGCTTTGTCAAACTGATCCTTATCCTCATCGGATACATCCTTAGGATTGACTTCTTTCCAGTCAGACTGAGAGATCTCCTCTCCATTGTTCTGAGCTGCATAAGCGTTCATAAGCGAACTCTCTGCTTCAGGGAATTCTTCTTCCTTAATACCGGTTGTGATCGCTTCGGAACCGGTTCCTTCATCTTTTGCATATGCTTCGGATTCGGCTGATATACTTAATCCTTCATCTCCGATATATCCTTTTTCTTCCAGAAGAGTATGACCATCTCCCGTTCCTTTCAACTGTTCCTCTTTCAAATCGGAATGTTTGACATTAAGAAGATAATCCTGTCCGTAGACTGCAGATACATCAACAGCCTTGAATCTTACCTTCTGTTCAGTGTCTGTATTACCCTGTCTTAGGATAGTTATCGTCTGTTCCTTACCCTCTTTGACGGTAAGTCTTGTCTCAGCGATACCGAACACCCCGTCAGGATATTCTTCATCACTTACCGCAGTCCTCAGATACTCTTTCATCTGTGCATCTGTCATATCCTCTTTTGACTGCGCAGCACCGGCTGAATGTCCCGGTAACAGGGATATTGCCATTGCCAAACTAAGAATTATACTTGTTGTTCGTTTAAAATGTTTCCTCATAGTCCGGTAGCTCCTTTCTTTTGTCTTCACCGCTATTATAAATATGAATCGCAACATTTTCATGTTCCATTCACAATTCAACAATAATTATACCATATAATTAACTGTAAGGAAACATTTTTTAAGATCATATTAATAGAATTATTATTATTCATTTCATTTGACATCGAAATTATCTGATTATATAATTCATAGTAACAGTTCATGGGGGCGACAGTACGCAGTGCGTCCCAAACGAGCGTATGTTGAACAGCAATGATTTGTAATACAGGAGGAATATTATGAAGAATACTAAATTGATCAAAAAACTTGGTGCAATCGCACTCGCGACAATGATGTGTGTAACGGTTACGGCATGTGGTGGAAGTTCGGATAAGGATTCAACAAAGACTACTGAGAATAACAGTGCTACCGACGAAACAACCGACGGATCAGATACTGCCAAGGAAACAGGCACATCTGATAATAATGCTGATACCGGCACTGTTGACACTGACACAGCTGACATGTCAGATACAGATGGCTTGTGGGATACATCCGACACAACTGCTTCGGACTTTACAATGGATGGCGCCGAAGTCAAAGAATGGGGCGATTACACCGTATCGGTACCTTCCGGATGGACTTTTAAAGAAGGGGATACATTTGATGAAGCGGACACAAGATATTGCTCCGTATGCAAAAATGATCTGTATTCCATAGATCTGAAAATGGATGAGTCTGAAGAAAACATCATGAATCATTATAATTATAACAAGGAAACCTATACCAACGAACAAAAAGATGTAAGCGGCACATACGGTGACATCTCATGGACAGGTTTCCAGTACAGTGACGGTTTCGGAGGATACGGATGCGAACTCTATACAACGATCGGAAAGAAATATGTCCGCATATCCGCAACCTTCGGTTTCGACAGTCCGGAAGTGAAGGGTGTTCTGGAATCGCTGAAGATCAAAGAATGATCACCCGAGCTTACTCTTCACGTCTTCAAGCACCTTTGCGGTACCTTCATACATATCTTTAAGGATATCTTCCATAGGTCTGATCTCCTTAGCCATTCCGGCAACCTGACCTGCCATAACGGAGCCTGTTGCGATATCTCCATCGAATACTGCTCTTCTTAAGGCTCCGAGAGTATATTTTTCAAGCTCCATAACATCTGCGCCCTGCTTTTCAAGACGGATATACTCTCTTGTCATCTTATTCTTAAGGATACGTACCGGGGTACCGGCAATTCTTCCTGTTACTACAGTATCTGAATCCTTTGCCTTGATAACAGCATTCTTGTAATTCTCATGGATGGGACATTCAACCGATGTAAGAAGACATGTTCCTATCTGAACACCGATCGCACCAAGTGCGTAAGCAGCAACTAACTGTCTTGAATCTGCGATTCCTCCCGCTGCAACTACCGGAATATTAACTGCATCAACAACCTGCGGTACAAGTGCCATTGTTGACATCTCTCCTACATGTCCGCCGCTCTCGGTTCCTTCTGCGATTATAAGATCTGCACCTAAGTCTTCCATCTTCTTAGCAAATGTTACGTTAGCAACTACCGGCATTACCTTTATTCCTTTTTTCTTGAAATCAGGCATATATTTGCTTGGAAGTCCGGCACCTGTCGTAACGAACTTAACGTCGCTCTCAAGCACTACCGCTACCATATCATCAATCTCCGGATGCATGAGCATAAGATTGACGCCGAAAGGCTTATCTGTCTTCTCCTTGCATATACGGATATTGTCACGCAACATATCTACATTCATTCCACCTATTCCGATCAGTCCGAGAGCTCCGGCGTTACTAGCCGCAGCAGCAAATTCACCTGTTGCGATATTTGCCATTCCACCCTGGATTATCGGATATTTAGTACCAAGAATCTCATTTAACATCATAATGATCTGCTCCTTTTTTAAACGATTTTTTTCTATAACTCTATAAACGCCGATCCCCACACAAGTCCTGCGCCAAATCCTACAAGTATGATCTTGTCTCCCTTGTTAAGCTCGCCCTTATCAAACAACTCTTCAAGAACGATCGGGATACTTGCCGTTGAGGTATTTGCATATCTTTCGATATTACTGAAGAACTTATCTTCATATCCTTTATATCTCTTCTTAACGTGATCGATTATTCGAAGATTTGCCTGATGGCATATGATATATTTTACGTCATCAAGAGTCTGTCCGCTGGCTTCGAGCGCCTCACGGATGCCCTGATCCATCGCACCTACGGCAAATTTGAACACTTCTTTTCCGTCCATGTGGATCTTCTGTCCGTTACCGCTTGCACCGGCACACCATAATACGTCAAAATTGCCTCTTGTCCACTGCTTGTTGGCATAAGCGGCTCCTTCGTTGAGTCCGACGATTATTGCTCCGCCTGCATCACCGAATAGGATACATGTGCTTCTGTCGGTATAATCGGTTATTCTGGTCAGGTGTTCCGAACCGATGATAAGTGCATATTTTTTGTTGTTCATCGTAAGATAACCTCTGGCAAGCTCAATAGCGTATATAAGACCACTGCAGGCTGCCGTAAGGTCAAATGACATTATCTCTTCGTTAAGTCCGAGACCTGCCTGAACCATACTGGCATTCATAGGGAACAGATAATCGGATGAAGATGTTGTGATCGCGACCAGGGCGATATCCTCTTTATTGATACCGGCTTTTTCTATTGCCTTCCTGCCGGCTTCAATCGCCATCGTATATGTATTCTCATTCTCACCACACATATATCTGCAACCTATTCCGCTTCTTTGCCTTATCCATTCATCACTCGTATCAACCGTCTTTGATAATTCATCATTGGTAACACATCTTTTCGGAAGTGCAGTTCCCGTTGATAATATTGTTACTCCGTTCATTATTCGATCGTCCTTTCTGCTGTCGTCATAGCTTTATATTTTTCATATCGCTTCTCGATCAGTCTGTCAGGCTTATACCTGCATAATACAGACAGTTCCTTACGGATATATCTGTCAAGTCTGTCATACAAACCGTCGCCTTCTTTTATCACGTCATCAATAATTCCATGAGCATGAAGCTCCGATGCCGTAAGTCCCATAAGTTCACTTGCTTCATCGGCACGCTTTGCATCTTTCCATAATATGGCAGCAAATCCTTCCGGCGACAATATGGTATATATTGAATTCTCAAGACAACATACTCTGTCTGCCGTTGCAATGGCGAGCGCACCGCCGCTGCAGCCCTCACCGGTTATTATCGCGATCGTCGGCACTTTAAGTCTTGACATACATGCAATACTCTCTGCGATCGCAACAGCCTGACCGTTTGCCTCTGCTTCAAGCCCCGGATATGCTCCCGGTGTATCTATAAATGTTATGACAGGTCTTCCGAATCTCTCAGCCTGTTCCATAAGTCTTATTCCTTTTCTGTATCCCCACGGTGATGCCATTCCGAAGTTGTATTCAATATTCTCTTCGGTATTTCTTCCCTTGCGGTGTCCGATTATCGTAACCGGTTTTTTATGAAATAATGCGATGCCGCCTATCATACTCTTATCGTCACCGTATACCCTGTCACCGCGTAGCTCTATAAAATCAGTGAACAGATTATCTATATAATCATATATGCCCGGTCTGTTCTTATCTCTTGCCAGACACACGCTGTCATAAGCTGATTTTTTCTTTTTCATTTCTTACCACATCCATGCACTCTTAATATTTTTTCAAGCATTTTTCTTGAATCGCGTCTGTCAACTATCATATCGATCATTCCGTGTTCAAGCAGATACTCGGCTCTCTGGAAACCTTCAGGAAGCTTTTGTCCTATAGTCTGTTCTATCACCCTCGGACCCGCAAAACATATAAGCGACTTCGGTTCGGCAATGATGATGTCTCCAAGAAAAGCAAAACTTGCGCTTACACCGCCTGTTGTGGGATGCGTAAGATATGATATATATAATCCGCCCTGAGCTTTGAACTTTTCGATTGCAGCAGTTGTTCTTGACATCTGCATAAGGGAGAACATTCCCTCCTGCATCCTGGCGCCTCCGCTTGCCGCAAATAATATAAGCGGCATATCAGAAGACGAAGCTTTTTCTGCAAGTCTTACTATCTTCTCACCTACGGCATACCCCATGCTTCCCATAAGGAATCTTGAGTCCATAACACCTATGCACACAGGTATTCCGGCGATACATGCCGTTCCGGTGACAACAGCTTCTCTGTCACGTTTTTTTCCGCTGTTAAGCTCTTTTAATTTGTTCTTATAATTTGGAAATTTTAACGGATCATAACTGACTATATCGGAATATAATTCCCTGAAACTGTCTGAATCCACGATGGAATTGATCCTTCGCCTTGTACTCATTGTATAATAATGCTTACAATTTGGGCATACCATATAGTTGCCTTTAATGATATCCGTATCGATAACTTCACCGCAATCGGGACATTCAACTTCCGAATCGCTTTTATTTCCGATATTCTTAATATTACCCCACTGATTCTTTCGCAGAGTGAATATATCCTTAAGCTCCATGTTTACCTACCTTTATAAGCTGATTAATATTCTTCTCATTTTTCTGATAAAATGATGTATCATAATATCCTCTTATGAAATCCTTCTGATATGTCAGAATATGCATGAATTCCTCATTGGTCTTGACACCCTCGATCACAAGTTCTTCAAGAACCCTGCGCAGTCTTCTCACTGCTTCAAGTCTTGTATCTCCGTATACAATTACTTTTGCGATCATCGGATCATAAAACGGTGTTATCTCATATCCGGTAAACAGATGTGTCTCAACTCTGACACCATATCCCGAAGGTATATGAAGATTAGTTATCACACCTGATGTAAGTGCATTGATCCTGCACTCTATACTGTGTCCTTTTACTTCGGCCTTATCCATTGCAAGTTTCATTCCGGCAGCTACTCTTATCTGCCATCTTACAAGGTCTATCCCTGTCACCATCTCCGTTACGGGATGTTCAACCTGGATTCTTGTATTCATTTCAATAAAATAATAATTCTCATCATCATCCATAACAAATTCAACTGTTCCGACACTGTTGTAACCTGCTGCCTTAGCCGCAAGTATTGCCGTATCGTTAAGCTTCTTAACAGTAGCTTCTGACACGCCAAAAGCAGGAGCCTCTTCAAGAAGCTTCTGATTATTCTTCTGTATTGAACAGTTTCTCTCGCCAAGCGATATAACGTTTCCGTAATGATCCGCCAATACCTGAAGCTCTATATGCCTCGGATTGATAATGAGTTTTTCCATATATACGGAATCATCTCCGAAGGCAGCTTTTGCCTCTGATTTTGCGGTCAGATATGCCTTCTCAAGTTCATCCCTTCCATAAACGCGCCTCATTCCTTTACCGCCGCCGCCGCTTGATGCTTTGATCAGCACAGGATAGCCTATCTTCTCCGCACATTCATATGCTTCCTCAACACTTTCAAGCACATCTTCGGATCCCGGCACTACCGGCACGTTATTCTCGATCATTAGTTTTCTTGCAGCCTGTTTGTTACCCATCATGGCGATCACTTCATGCGAAGGCCCGATGAAAATGATATTATTTTCTTCACATTTTTTTGCAAATTCCGCATTTTCAGATAAGAAGCCATACCCCGGATGTATTGCTTCACATCCGTAATGTATGGCAGTCTCAATAATAGCATTCTCATTAAGATAACTGTTGACTGGTTCTTTGGGACCTATACATACAGCGTAATTAGCTGTTATTACCGGTAGCGAGTTCTTATCCGGTTCAGAATAGACAAGCACAGTCTCGACGTCCATCTCCCTAAGACTTCTGATGATCCTCAGTGCTATCTCTCCGCGATTAGCCACCAATACTCTTTTCAACATAATAATTCCATCCCGATTACTTTAATTTGATCAGCACCTGGCCGTATTCGACCATGTTGCCGTTATTTACTTCTATGCTTTCCACAATTCCTTCTTCGGAAGCCTCAATCTCATTCATCAGCTTCATTGCCTCGATAATGCCTATAATATCACCTTTTTTGACGCTGTCTCCCGGTTTTACATACGGATCGGAATCTTCCGACGGTGCTACGTAAAATGTTCCGACAAGCGGTGCTTTGATGACTTTTCCCTCGTTAACCTCAGCGGCTTCTTTATCCGTTTCTTCGTTAACACTCATATTCATTCCAGGCATTACAGGCATCCCAGCAACAGGCATCGGCGGCATACAGTTCATTCCTGCCGGCATACCGCTTACGACACCCTTCTTAAGACTGATACTTACATCATCCATTTCAAGTTCGAATTCATTAATACTGCTGCTCTCGAACTTATCCATGATACGATATATATCATCAATATTCATATTATCACCTATAGATCAAATGTATATTTTCTATACATTACTCATTAATTTTGTCGATATATTCAACTATATCCTTAACTGTCTTGAAATTGGCAAGTTCCTCATCAGGGATCTTGATTCCGAACTTCTCCTCAAGTGCCATACCAAGCTCTACTGCATCAAGTGAATCAATTCCGATATCGTCTGCAAGATCTGCCTCCAAAGTTACAAGTGACTCATCACAACTGATAGTATCAACGATTACCTCTTTTACCTCTTCAAATGTCATTTTCCCATTCTCCTTTTAATCTCTCAATTATAGTATAACATATAAGATGCTTGAATCACATCCCACCTGATTCCTGTAAAATACAACAATCAATATGTCTTTCACTTAATGTGAATAACAACATATGGGAATATAATTCAAGCAAATTATAGCATATAGGTGTATTATGTCAAGTATAATGTTTAACTTTAATGTTACTTTCTTTACTTAACCGTTACCTTAACCTTGCAATATGCTCCGTTCTGAGCATATGCATATATGAAGCAGTTTCCTTTCTTAACAGCCTTGATCTTACCGGACTTATCAACTGTTGCAACCTTCTTGTTGCTAGTCTCATATCTGAGCGGACGATGTACATCAACGCCCTGCTTTGCAGATGCAAGTATCGCCTTTGCTTTCAGCTTGAAAGTCTTGGTCTTCTTATCAAGAGTAACTTTGTTCTTCTTTGCTGCTGTCGTAACTTTCTTGAAGTTGGTATACTTGCCTCCGTCTGTAGTAATATGGATCGTATTCGATACCCCGAGTAACTTGTCGTTCTTGTCAAATGCCGCAACGAGATACTTATAATATGTTCCCTTGGCAAGTGACTTTTGAGTATATGAATTACCCTTTACGCTTGTTATCTGAGCATAATGATTCTTCTTGCCGCATTTGTTGCCGTAGATAACATAATATGAAGCATTCTTAGGCTTGAGCCATGTGATGGTTATCGCATTCTTCGTAGCCTTCTTCTGTCTTCCAAACAGGAATGAGAATGTTGAACCCTTAGGATCGTTATCGGTCTTAAGTCCGGTAACGAACTGCTTAACCTGGTTATATGACGCACCGCCGTCAAGCGACTTGATGGCAGGTTCGTTAACAACAGTTGAACCTGTTCCCGTATCTGACGGAGCTGCTGCCCCGGCCACTTTAAGCTTTGCGGTGATCAACTGCGGAACAGTCCACTCGGAATATGCATCATGATCATAACTACCGTACTTGTTGTATAAGCTGCACCAGTATCTCATTCTTATCTCAATATTGTTATCTCCATTGACAGCTCCGTACTGGGCATCCGCTATACTAACAAGATCAGACTTAAGAACTCCTGTCTTAAGATCCCTGTCGCCCTGAAGCTCTATCCATGCAGTATGACCCTGAATACGGCCCTGAACCTGAATGAATATCACACCGCCGAGTGCAACTGCTTCAGTCTGAAGCTTGGCAAGTGAATCCGGCACTGCAAGATTGTATGATATCACAGGATTATCATTGAACGACTCTGTTGTAACGGTAAGACCCGAAGTTGCAGGTACAGGAAGACTTGCCGACGTAATATCTGCAGGCTGTGCATCCTTACCGTATGCTGCTACGGGTGACCAGTCGGAAAATACATAGAACTCATCCGTAGTATCGGTCACTGAGTTATATTTTTGGACTGTAGCATAATAACGCATCCTTGTATATACGGTATGTTGTGTATAATCAATAGCCAGATACTGTTCACCTTCAGAATTGGTCCTGATCTCATACTGACCTTCCTTAAGCTGGTTCTTAAGCCCCGGATTATCATCACTTCCATACCACGATGCACTATAATTGGGATCGTCCTTATCGCTATACTCCATTCCCATGATACCTCTGAATATCCATGCCTCATTGGTTGTCTGGGCACCGAACAAAGTCAGGAAAGTATCCCAATCACCAAGCTTGTTACGCAAATTCTCATCTTTTCCCGGTTCATATTTACCGTCGGAACCATCCCAATATTTATTATAATGCCAACCGTTAGTCGGATCGTCTATCGCCCAGTCTACCTGTGCACTAAACCAGACTGCATCGGTATCGGGATTGTATCCTGCTTCTTTTAACTTATCTGCCTTGGTTCCGAGATCTCCCGACTGAAGATATGCGATCATACTTTCATTCATGGAATAAGTGAACTGCATGGTAGTGGCCGAATCATGACCTTCCAACCATTTCAGAGCTGTGTACTTCGGAGCCTCCAAAGTGAACGGAAGCTTCACATCAGCCAGTGATGCCGCATTCACTGTTGACGTATACACAGGTATCGCAAGTGCGCATACCAACAAAACTGCCAGTAACTTTTTAATACTCTTCATTGTTTAATGCCTCCTTTAATATATGTAATATAATTATATCTTTTTTTTGTATTTCACTGTCAACATTATCGATATACATATCATAACATATTTATTGATCATTTTTCTCTCATAACATAATTCTTATCCTCATCGATCATCTTAAGCATTATCGCGGCGATGTCCGGATCGAACTGTGTTCCCATTCCATTCTCTATCTCCGATCTCACAACCTCCTGCGGCAGCGCTTTACGGTAGCTGCGGTTTGAACTCATGGCATCATAACAGTCGGCAACGCATATGATCCTTGCTATCTCGGGAATATCTTCTCCCTTAAGGCCGTCCGGATAACCGGCACCGTCATATCTCTCATGATGCCATCTTGCGCCGCAAGGAAGACTCGGAAGCTCGGATATCTGCTTCAATATTGTCGAGCCTTTTACGGGATGCTGCTTTATCTCATCATATTCTTCAGCCGTTAGCTTTCCGGGTTTATTTATTATCACATTGTCTATTCCGATCTTACCGACATCATGAAGCATTGCGGCATAGAATATGTCATTTACTTCTTCTTCGGACTTACCCATCCTTACAGCGATCTCTTTTGCGTAAGCTGCAACCCTGTTTGAGTGACCGTTGGTATAGGTATCTTTCTCATCTATCGCGCTTGTGAGAGCCTGTATGATCTGTTCCGATAGTTTTTTGATCTTCCTGTTGCTGTTAACAAGATCATTGGTCTTACGGAGCACTTCTTCATGCAGCACATTACGCAGATTGGTCAGTTCTATCAGTCTTCTTATCCTTTCTTTCATTATCTCGGGAATGAAAGGCTTACTTATGAATTCCATGGCTCCCGCTCTGAATAATTCAATCTCCGTTTCCTCATCATCATAAGCGGTAAGGAATACAACGGGTATATTGGAACAACCATCTATCTTTTTAATTGTTTCATATGTTTCATTACCGTCCATGAACGGCATATTAAGATCAAGAATTATAATATCGGGAATATTATTCTTTACAAATGCCACAGCCTCCTTTCCGGAAGACGCGCATTCAACATGATAGCTTGATTCAAATGTCATCCGAAGCAGCTCAAGATTAAGCGGCTCGTCATCAACCACAAGCATAACAAGATCATTTCTTTCTTCATATGTCTTCTCAATAGTCTTGATCAGTTCATCAGGCATACAGGGCTTCTTAATGAATTCTTTTGCGCCGAGATGTACTGCTTCCGCAAGATGCTCCTGGGAACTTGAAGCTGTAAGAAAAGATACTTTTATATCAGCGATAGCAGGTATCGATCTTATTATCCTAAGTGTCTCAATACCGTTCATTTCGGGCATCTCAACATCAAGAAGGAGCAGATCAAACTTACTTTCTTTGAGCAGTTCGATCCCCTTCGCACCGGAATCCGCAGTTTCCACTTCATACCCCGTTTTACTTAAGATAAATTTGGTGCTCATAAGATTCATATCTTCATCGTCTACTACAAGTATCCGTTTCATAAGCATCTCCCTCTCATATCTACAGAAGCCTCTCAATCTCTTCCAAAAGCTGAACATACTCTTCGATAGTCTCTTCATGATGCACTTCCACGTACTCCGAATTGTTATCGTTCAATGCGATCTCAAGAGCCTTTGCATCATCCGACAATCTCTCGGCCCCTATATTAAGCGACGTACTCTTGACGGAATGGATCACTATCTTGTAATTCTCCCAGTCCTTATTTTCAAAATATTCGTTAAGTTCTAAGACCTTTGAATTGTTGATATATTCTTCAAGCATCATCACATAGAAGTCTTCACTGTTCATACAATATTCCATTCCGGTCTTCACATTGAGATATCTGATATGACTGAGACTGTCAATGATATCATCTTCATCATATGATTCCTCATCATAATATTCTTCATCATATTCGTCTGTATCTTCATCTTCACTGAAAGCAGTTCCGAATCTGGTAGCCGGTTTTTTCAGGTCAGGCGGTATATATTCTTTGAGCAGATCATCCATTGCGGATATACCTATCGGTTTCGCCAAAAAATCATTGAAACCTTCCTTTACGTACTTTGCCCTGACACCGCTTATAGCATTGGCTGTTAGCGCCACAATAACGACCCTGTCTCCGCCTTCCATACTGCGGATTCGCTTCATGGTTTCAACACCGTCCATTACCGGCATCATATGATCCATGAATATAATATCATAATCATTTTCTTCGAAGCACTCTATAGCTTCTGCACCGCTCTTGGCACAGTCGATATTGATATCATAAGGTTTGAGAACACCTTCAGCCACCTTAAGATTCATAACATTATCATCAACAACTAGCACTCTGCAATCCGGTGCTGTGAATGTCACCTGGAACGCCCTCTGCTTAACCTTCTTAATGGATTCAGCCAGTTCTCCCATAGGCTCCCATTCTTCAACTTTTGTAATAATATCAAATGTGAATACGGACCCTTCACCGTAAACACTCTCAACATTTAACGTACCGTCCATCATATCAACGAGTCTCCTGCTTATGGCAAGCCCCAGGCCCGTTCCCTCAACAGTACGGTTTCTCGTTGTATCCACCTGTGTAAAACTGTTGAATATCTTCTTTATATCTTCTTTTTTTATGCCGATTCCGGTATCTTTTATCCTGAATGTCAGACGGCAGTTCTCATCATCGATCTTCTTACATTCGGAAGTCAGTGTTATCATACCCTCATTAGTGAACTTAACTGCATTATTGAGAAGATTGATAAGAACCTGTTTAACCCTGATCTCGTCACCAAACAGCATACTTGGGGTGCTCTTATCTATATCAAGAGTAAGCGCTACATCCTTATCCTGCAGTCGTACTCTAATCATTGTCGCAATATCATTTATCATCGATGGAAAATGATACGGTCCTTCTATTATCTCAAGCTTACCGGATTCGATCTTGGAAAAATCAAGTATATCATTTATTATTGAAAGCAATGATTTTGATGCCGACTTGATCATAGAAGCATTTTTCTTTGCTTCAGCATCCTTGCTGTCTCTTATTATGAATTCTGCCATTCCGGAGATAACATTCATAGGCGTACGAATCTCATGTGACATGTTAGCAAGGAAATTACTCTTGGCCCTGTCGGCAGCTTCCGCTTTTTCCATTGCATTGACAACCTCTGTCATGTCTACGAACATAATATTCAGGCCAAATACTTCTCCGTCCTGAATCATGCTGTTGATATTGATCTGAAAGCTCCTCATTTCTCCATCATACATGAATTCAATCAGCAACGATCTTTCCTTACGATTGGTAAGAACATTATTGCACTTGAAAATAAGCTGCCTTATCTGTTCCCTGCTTAAAAGCCCTACCAGAGCATCCTCCAAAGGAACACCCTCAGTGATATCATCCTGACCGTATATGGAGTGATCATAATATGGTTTAGATGCCATAACCGTGATCATATTCCGGTTTACCATAATAAGAGGATACGGATAGGTATTGAGAAGCTGCGTATTATAAAAATTCTGCTTCAGATTTTCTTTCTGGATATAATCCTGGGTACGTGAGATCTGTTCCTTTAATCCGTTAAGAAATTCACAGTCCTTTTTAAGACGAGCATTGGCCCTTATTAACTTTTTATTCTCTAGCTTAAGTTTCTTCAGTTCTTC
The DNA here is from genome assembly GCA_000621985.1 of Lachnospiraceae bacterium V9D3004. Classification (GTDB taxonomy): domain Bacteria; phylum Bacillota; class Clostridia; order Lachnospirales; family Lachnospiraceae; genus V9D3004. Next base: position 96,257 of record JHWW01000002.1, on the reverse strand, counting down.
TTCAATTGAATTGAAGCCTTCTGTCTTATCCATAAGCGCCTCCATCAGGTAAAGACCCACCGTAGAGTCTTTTGCTCTGCGTTCCCGTTCATACATCATATGTTCATCACAGCAGCAATAATGTAAAAGTATAATTGTGATATATGTTGTATCTGTTCTTCTTCGCACTTGTCACAGGACAATATTCACCATAAGAATACATTCCCGTAACAGTGCATCCTTCCCTCGTTCTCTCTAATAATGCTTTTGCTTCCAGGTCGGCATTTCCGATTAGTGTCATATGTCTTGAAGCACAGGATATACATAATATAGTATTGTATCCTTTTCCGGACTGCAAAATGCTGTCAAATAATCCGTCAAGGGCTTCTTCCAAAGAATCCCTAAGATTGTCAACATTCATTATTCCTATCTCTAACGATGAACCTTTTGATACAGCTCCGGTGAATATTCCCGCACCTTTTTCCTGATCGATCTCTGAGAGGACACGCGCAACTTTAATTCTGTCACCCTCTGTAGGTTCAAGAGTCATAATGAAAGGAGACATAACAAAATCCATATCAAGATCTGTCTTGTCAGTTCCCATTCCAATCTTTTCAAGTCCTTTAATAAAAGGATCATTACCGATCTTGTACACCTTATTATCATTAACCTCTGTAACCTTATAAGATACATTGGCCTTTCCCGCAACAGAACCTATCACAAAAAACCTCGGATCGATATTACCCGAAACTAGAGCAAGCACCGTTGAATTCGATGATTCTTTTTCATTGCAAAAAACGCGAAATTCATTAAATGTATATACATCGGAAGCATTGCCGCCGAATATTGATACTTCTTTATTGGATGATTGTATTGCCGATAATATATAATCTCCGATAATTCCCATTGTGCTGTAATGAATCACAAGCTTTTCTTTGTTATCGAGCGGTTTTGCAATCTCGCCGTAAGTATGTCTGATCTCTTCCACGTAATTATCAAGGTTGAGAGACTGTGTCATTCCAACCGAAAATGAACAGTCGTCAGCTGTCAGAATAAGCATTGCGATTCCGGTATTATTAACATTATGACTGTCTGTGAACATTGCCAAAGCAGTTGAACCAATTATTGGAAAATCATATCTGACTCTGAGAAGCCGGTATAATTCGGAATAATCAACCTCAACATCAATATAAATGATCCCGAGACTTTCAGATGCCAGATCAAAACCGTCAATTTGCGAAAACAATTCTTCAACGGCCAACTCAAGATCATCTATTTCCTCTGTATACGCAGCAATAGACCTCATACTACTCCCCTCCCCGATATATATAGTTAGGTTTATTATACCAAACAATCAGGTGTGAGTCTAGGGGTTGTTGATAATTTTTTTATTTTCTGTTGATTTTTTGTTAAGAAAGATGGCGAGGTGACACTGCGTTTGCAGAGACGCTCGCCCCTCCTTTAGCGTTCGGAGCGTTTTACGAGCTCGTCGTATTGTTCATACATATATTGTACGCTGTTTTCGAGCAGATAATAGTGTTTGATATAAGGGATGAGAAGCACAAGCAGAAGAAGCAGCAGGATTCCCACCGCTATAGAGAATTCCGTAAGCAGATATAAAAATACCATTATCGTTACAACTGCAAATAACACCGTGACGATGAGATGGATCAGTCTCTCGTGTGCAAAGAATCCTATCTGCACAAGGTGTTTTTTTCTTTCATTTTCCCAGTCACGTCCTTCTTCATCTTTTGCGAGCATCTCATCAATCTCTTTTATGTATTTTTTTATCTTTTCACCCATATTCGGTTCCTCTTTTCTTCTACTATATCTCTGAATTATGTGTTAAAACAGTTACTATTATATGTTATACAAGGGATTATTTCAAGCGGGATAGGATTCCTTTTTCGTTGCGAATTCATCACACATGTTGTATAATATAAGTAATTGTAAGCAACCTTGGGGCGTCATAGACTTTTAGCGTCTTGTCCGCCCCATAAAAATAATAAGAATTCTATCTGAAAAGCAAGCTTTTCGACTATAATTCTTATTATTTTATGAAGTGCTTCCAATTACAATTATATAATGAATAGAGGAGGTAACTTTTACTTATGGGTAAGACATTGAAAGACATTCAAAATATGATCATAGAAAATCAGATTGAGATTGTCGATTTTAAACTGACGGATATTGACGGCAGATGGCGTCATTTAAGCATTCCGGCAGAGAGACTTAACGAAGGTACAATGGAAAACGGAATCGGTTTTGACGGTTCCAATTACGGATACGCTCCTATCGAAAACAGCGACATGGTTTTCGTTCCCGTTCTTGATTCTGCTATTATAGACAGCTATGCTGCAGTTCCGACACTGTCAATGATAGGCGATGTCAAGATCATAGATCTTCCGGAGAACAGACCTTTTGATCAGTATCCGAGAAATGTTGCCATCCGTGCTCTTGAATACATGAAAGAACAGGGTGTTGCCGATAAGATGCTCATCGGTCCCGAATATGAATTCTATCTGTTTGACAGAGTGGAATATGATATAAGACCGAATCATGTAGCTTCGAATATACATACAAAGCAGGCTCCGTGGGCTGCTGCTTCCGATAACAGCAATAACGGATATCAGGTTCCGCACGGCGCAGGTTATCACACTTCTCTTCCGATGGATATCTGCAATGATCTTCGAAGCAAGATGTGTCTTGCAATGAAAGAATGGGGAATTAATGTAAAATATCACCATCATGAAGTCGGCGGATGCGGACAGATGGAGATCGAGGTTGAACTTAGCGATATGCTCTCTCTTGCAGACGGCACTATGTCAGCAAAATATATCATTAAAAACGAAGCTGTAAAATACGATAAGACCGCAACATTTATGCCTAAGCCTCTTGCAAATGAAGCAGGAAGTGGAATGCATGTACATATGCTCCTTTTCAAAGACGGCAAACCGGTATTCTACGATCCGGAAGGCTATGCACAGTTAAGTAAAGAAGCCCACTGGTTTATCGGAGGTCTTCTTACGCATGCAAGGTCACTGTGTGCGATCACCAATCCGTCAACCAACTCATATAAGAGACTTGTACCGGGATTCGAAGCACCGGTCACTATCGGATATGCAATGGCTAACAGAAGCGCTGTAGTACGTATCCCTGCATATGCCAAGACTCCTGACAGCAAACGTTTTGAGCTTCGTAACCCTGACGCAACCTGCAATCCTTATTATGCATATGCCGCAATCCTTATGGCAGGTCTTGACGGAATTAAGAATCAGATAGATCCTCACGCAAAAGGATGGGGACCTTACGACTTCAATCTGTATAATCTGTCTGATGAAGAAAAAGCCAAGCTCACCGGACTTCCGGCATCGCTTGATGAAGCGCTTGATGCTCTCGAAGCAGACCATGAATATCTTACAGCAGGCGGAGTATTCCCACAGAGACTCATTGATCAGCATATCGAACGAAGAAGAAAAGATTCTGCTGCGATCAACCAGATTCCTCATCCTGCAGAATTCATGACTTATTATGACTTGTAAAATGTCTTTACTGACAATGAAACGTGGCGACGGACTGTTACACAGTCGAGCACGGCAGACACTTGCCGGGTCAGTACAAAACGAGTAGGGAGTATTTCATTCCCCCTACTCGTTTTTTCAACTGTGGACATTCCGCAGTATCATGCTCCATGTTTTCCCCCCCTCGGAAAATGTCTGATCGCCAGGGCACGACAGATGCTTGCCGTGTTTATGTTATAAAAAATGATTTAAAGGCCCATTTTATGACTTCATCCGTCCTTCGAATTCTTCTTTTGGCATCGGTTTTGCAAAATAAAATCCCTGTATCATATCACAGCCTTCCGAAGCCAGAAAATCAACCTGTTCCTTGATCTCAACGCCTTCGGCAACTGTTCTCATATTAAGACTTCTTGCAAGCCTTATAGCTTCGGATACTATTATCTCGCCACGGTTGTCTTCATTTTTCCCGCGGAAAAATTCTGCATCCAGTTTTAATACGTCAAGCGGCATGTCCTTAAGAGAATTAAGTGAAGAATAACCGGAGCCGAAATCATCCATCGAAACCGAAAAACCATAACCTTTCAGTCTGTTGATAGTCTCGATCATTGCATTTTTATCATCAAAGAATGCGCTCTCGGTAAGTTCTATCTCAATAAGATCATGAGGTATTCCTTCCGCATCGACCATATCACGGATCTGCTCCGCAAGCTCACTCTCAATAAAATGAGCTCTTGATACATTAACGGATACCGGAACACATTTCATCCCTTTATCAAGCCACATCTTCTGGTCTCTTGCAACGTGAGTGATCATATAATGGTCTATCTCCGTGATAAATCCGTTCTTTTCAAACAGGGGGATGAATTTTCCGGGACTCACGAAACCGAATATCGGCGATACCCATCTGATAAGTGCTTCCGCACCTTTCAATTCATTGGTGACAGGATCATATTTCGGCTGATAATATACCACAAATTCTTCATTTGCAAGCGCTCTCTCCTGATTCTCATGAACTATATCCATCCACTTCTGCTCTTCGATCAGTCTGTCATCGAAAAATGCGAATTGCGACTCCATTGAATCGGTCAAAGTAGCGCTTGCAGTACATGCCTTGTTATATTCTTCTTCAATATTGATATATTTTCTGCGCACTGCCTTGCCTTTACTGTTGATAACAGGTACTACGTATGTGATTCCCGCCTGAAAACAGAGCTTATGATGTTCATCGGTTTTTTCGAGTCTTCTGAACATATTATTAATCCTGTATTTTAACTCTTCCTCGTTATCAAAACCGATAAGAATCGCAAAATTTGCCGAAGAAATATGCGCACATATTTCTTTTTTATTCATATCGGAAATAATCAGATTATATACTCTTTTTAACAGCTCTTCTCCTTCGGATACGGAATGACACACACAAAAATTCCTGTAATTCACAAAGGTTAGATCGATCAGTGCAAAACTTTTTCCCGCACTACTTCTTTTTCTAAGAGTCCGTTCTCCTTTATACAGATACCACATCCAATTGCTTCCGCCGGTAACGGGATCCGTATAAAATAACCTTATAAGCCTTCTTTGTCTTACAAAGCTCATTATTGCTTTCACAAGCATATATATCAGAATAGCAACAACTATAATAGCCATTATTCCGACAATTTCAACCAACAGGATAATATCACCTGCATTGGAATTCAACAGTGCTTTGACTTTAAGCACTTTTTCTCCACCGTCAAGATCGACAGCGATCCATATAGGAAGACTTATCAGTTCTGAATCCTGCACAAAAGATATTCCGCTTTCAATGTCATCATCCATTTCATGTGCTTCCATAGTAATGGATGATTCATCAACAACATCTTCACTTATCCAGTCTCTGAAAGACAAAAAATCCAGTGCAAGTTTATCGTCTTCAGGATATACATATCCTCTTTCGGAATCTTTATATACCTGTATCTCTTCCTTAGACTGGGATGTTCTTATTAAAGCACCTTCATCACTACAGGTGTTTTCTCCCTTGCTGTGAAGAATCTTTCCGCTTTTGTCACAGACTATATAATCCCTGTTCCCTTCATCAAGCATCTTATATGCTTTATCGGCATCGTCTGAGTTGTTGTCATACATATTTGTCATGACATTCACAATGTCATATTCGGATATGAATCTGGATTCAACAATATATAAGCTGAATGATTTCACTGTAAAAACAAACAGATTCTCAAATACTACAGCTATCAATACGAATGCAATTATCGTGATCCACAGATTATTTCCCTTTATTTTTTTGAATCGTTTTTTCTTGTTATCACTCATAATAAGCCCTCGCGGCAAATATCCGCTCTTGCCGGCACGGTAGCCCTCCGGCCCAGTGCACCTACAACAACCGGCACGCTCTTATGTCTGAACGTGCCGGCAAAAATCTCCATCTCTAATTATGCAATCTTAAGCATCTTCACTAAGTTCGTCCTGTCTCTTCTTTATCTCTTCATCTGCAACTTCCTTCGGTGCCTGCTCGTAACGTGCAAATTCATATGAGAATGATCCGTAACCTCTCGTCATTGAACGAAGATTGGTATCATAACCGAATAATTCAACATAAGGAACATCTGCAACGATCTCCTGATATCCGTTATCGATAGGATTCATTCCCATAACACGTCCACGGCGCTTATTAAGGTCGCCCATAACATCACCGGTGTTGGCATCGGGAACAACCACCTTCATTGCTGCGATCGGCTCAAGCAGAACCGGTGAAGCCTCCATGAAGCCCTTCTTGAATGCCATCTGTGCAGCAGCCTTGAATGCAAACTCCGAAGAGTCTACTGCATGGAATGAACCATCATACAATGTTGCCTTAACACCGAGTACCGGATATGCGGCAAGAGGTCCCTTCTTGACAGCTTCGGCTATACCCTTCTCAACTGCCGGGAAGTAGTTCTTTGGTACCGCACCGCCGACGATTCTTTCTTCAAATATATATGGTGTCTCAAGATCTCCCGACGGCTCGAATATGATCTTAACATGACCATACTGTCCGTGACCGCCGGACTGTTTCTTATACTTATATTCAGAATCGGATTTTTTGAGAATGGTCTCACGGAAAGCGATCTTAGGCGGAAGCAGATCGATATCAACTTTGTATTTCTCCGCAAGAATGTTCTTCGTGATCTCAAGATGCTGTTCACTTATTCCATATATGAGCATCTGTCCGTTCTCACTGTCATTCACATGAACCAGCGTAAGATCTTCTGCCGTCATCTTACCGAGTGCCTGTGATATCTTATCTTCATCACCCTTCTTCTTAACAACATAGCGCATATCGATATATGGCTTTGATATTGTTGCACGAATATATGTTATAGGGTTCTTCTTGGTTGACAATGTATCTGTAGTCTGGGTTCCCGATAATTTTGCAAGAGCACCTATATCACCTGCATGAAGCTCTGCAACCTGTTCAGCCTTGCTTCCGCGAAGTACATATAACTTACCTATCTTTTCTTCAATATCCCTGTGATAATTGAACAGTACATCATCAGCCTTAAGGACACCTGAATTAACCTTGATAAATGAATATCTTCCAATGAACGGATCGATAAGTGTCTTGAATACATAAGCCGACTTCGGCTTCGAGAAATCATAGTTGGCTTCAAATACTTCATTATTGGTCGTATTGATTCCGGCTACCTTACAATGATCAGGACTCGGCAGATATTTGATAATATCAGCCATAAGAGTATACATACCTCTTGCAAGGAGGTTGGAGCCCATAAGAACCGGCATTATCGAACAATCGCACACATTAACACGCAGAGCCTGTCTGATCTCATTCTCAGAGAATTCATCCCCATCAAAATATCTCTCCATGAATTCTTCACTTGTCTCTGCCACAGACTCAACGAGAGCATCCCTGCATAATGCAAGATTCTCTTTGGAATAATCAGGCACATCGAACTTATCTACGGTTCCTTTATCATTCCACTTCTTGGCTGTCTGCTGGATAACGTTAACATATCCTACGAATTCCTGACTCTCACGGATCGGAAGGTGGAACGGAGCGATCTTCTTACCGTAAAAGCCCTGAAGATCTTCAACGATCTGCCTGTAACTTACTTCATCCACATCCATATCAGTAACGAAAAAAATGCGCGGCAATTTGTATTTCTCACAAATATCCCACGCACGTTTAGTGCCGGCTTCTATTCCGGCTTTACCCGATATAACGATTATGGCAGAATCAGCAACGCTGACAGCCTCTTCAACTTCCCCAATGAAATCGAAACTGCCCGGTGTGTCAAGAATATTGAGCTTATGATCATCGAAAACTATAGGAACAAGAGAAGTCTTGATAGAATACTTCTGCTTGATCTCTTCCTTCTCATAATCGCTGATCGTATTACCGGCATCAACGCTTCCCATACGCTGTGTCTCCCCTGCAAGATACGCCATCGCTTCAACAAGTGAAGTCTTGCCGCTGCCACCATGACCGAGCAAAACTACGTTACGTATCTTATCAGTTGTAAATACATTCATATAAACCCCTCCATTTCAAAATTAGTTGTATTAATTATACTACAAAACGTATGCCTTTACAATCATTTATTGTATATTTTACTCTGCTTGTCGCATCTTCCCGAAAGTGGTATAATCATGTTTGCAAAACCATTCCGGCATGGCACACTCCCTCCGGGTTGGTACTGCATAACCTAAAGTAAAAACACTGGGAAAGACGGAGGATATAAGCTCATGAAAGCAGTTTATCTTGAAGAAGCGGCAGTTAATAACAATGACATATCATTTGAACAGATCACATCGGTTGTTGATACCGTAATATATGACAATACTACCGAAGATGACAAATACGATCATATAGGAGACGCCGAGATCGTATTCACCAATAAAGTAATATTCGATGAAGAGACTTTTGATAGACTTCCGAACCTAAAATATGTGGGTGTATGCGCTACAGGATACAATGTGGTGGATACGGAAGCAGCAAAGAGGCACAATGTTACGGTTACCAATGTTCCGGCATACAGTACCGAATCCGTTGTGCAGCTGGCATGGGGTCTTATTATGGACTGTACCTCCCGTATAGGCGTACATGACAAAAGCGTACATAACGGCGACTGGGTAAAAAGTGAGACGTTCTGTTATCAGCTTGAATCAATAATCGAGCTTGAAGGAAAGACTCTTGGAATCGTAGGTTATGGAAATATCGGAAGAAGAATGGCCGAGATCGCTGCCGCATTTCATATGAATGTGCTTGTTAATACCGCACATCCCGATAAATACAAAGATCAGACTTGTTGTAATACAGTCGGCGGATATTCGTTCAGATTCACAGGCATCGACGAATTATTCGAAAAGTCCGATATTGTATCGCTTCACTGTCCGATGACAAAAGAGACCGATGGGATCATATGCAAAGAAAATATTGCAAAAATGAAAGACGAAGTTATTATTATCAACGTCTCAAGAGGGGGGCTTGTTAATGAAAAAGATCTTGCCGAAGCCTTGATATCCGGCAAAGTTTCCCGCGCGGCGGCAGATGTCGTATCCATAGAACCAATGAAAGCCGACAATCCGCTTCTTACCGCGCCGAATATGACCATCACCCCGCACATTGCATGGGCAAGTTTAGAGGCAAGAAAAAGACTTATAGACGTAGTGGCAGGTAATGTAAAAGCCTACCTTTCAGGAAAACCTGTTAATGTGGTTAACTGACAGGTCATTCCACATTTTTAAGAGCTTCATCCATGGGTATCTTCTTTATCCTGAAGAACTGGAATACGGCCACCACAAGATATGTAAGCACCATCATTATGAATATTTTAAAGTACAGAGATAATGGAATCACAAGTTCAAACCAGCCTCCGTAACCTTTCATGAATATTCTTAATATCACATGGAAAAGGGCCGTATTGATCGCCATGGACAATACTGATGAGATTATTACCACCCATACCGATGCAAGAAGATACAGTCTGCTTATCTCTCCGTCATAATAACCGAGTATCTTGGTCATTGATATGGAAGTGATATTTTTTTCGAGTATTATCTTGGTTAAAAGGAATATAAGCAATGCGAACAGCACAAGGGCGAATATGTACAACATATTGAACAGATCTCCCATTGATACATCCATCTGTCTCGCAAGACTTGTAAGATCGTCTTCAGTGATCATAGCCGCAATATTTTCCTCATTGAGATATTTGCCGCGAAGATCTATATCCGAAAGATATCCGTTGTAGTAACTTTCATCTCTTTCACCCATTATCTTACTTAGGGCATTTCCGAACATGTCCATACTGTCTGAGTGTTCATCGATCATTTTCTCGAATACTTCACAAAAATATTTCTGCCTCATATATATTCCGAGAGAAGATTTTGTCTCATATATCCCTTTGATCTCAAAGGCATACAGACCGGTGCCGTATTCTTCCCGAAGATTGATTATATCTCCTACCCCGACTCTGTACTTTTCCGCAAAATCTGCAGTCACCACGACGCCTTCCTTTGGCAGTTCAAGATTCTTATAGAATCTTGAATCTTCCATTATTCCATATATACTCATCTCTTCGGGATTAAAAAAACTGTCGATCATTTTAAGTGATGTCACACAGTATTTTTCGGCGATCTCAGGATCAACCTCCTGCTTGGAAGACAGTATATACTGATAATTCGCAGGTTTGTATGCAACGGCATTATCACTGTAGGTATGTAAGAGCGGTGTCATTATCATGCCGAACATGAGAAGCAGACATGAGAATAATATTCCAAAAAATAATGTAACATAATTGGGAATATTCTGAATGATCACTCTGAGTCTGAATCTTGAAAAGAAACCTATCTTAGGAAGCTTTACCGCTTTTTCTCTTCTGTGTTTTACAATGTCTCTTCTTATAAAATTCAGAGGCGAATATGACAGTTTACGCCACAAACCGATACCCGTGACAACGATCATTATTATCATTGGAACGACTGTGGTCCTTACAAATGCATCCATATTAAAATACGATACATAATGTGTTAGACCGTAGCTTCCCCTGTACATTTCTTTTGCAATATCTTCAAATACGGTATAACCTAGAATATTACCGATGATCGAAGCAATAAAAGTAACAAGCATCGGCGAGATCATGTAATGAACGAATATCTCTCTCTTCGTATATCCGGAGGCTCTTAACGTACCTATCACATTGGCTTCCTTAACAACTGAATGATTGATGGTAACAGCAAAAACAAATGCCATTATGGCAATGAGGATATACAACAGTACCAGCATCATAGGCCTGTCTTTACCGATATCCTCTCCTGCAAAATTAATGGACTTATTTGCATATCTCGGAATAAATATCGTGAGTTCGTTATCTTCATTCAGACAATCCATTGAAATGTCATATGCAAGATCATCGGAATCTTTTTTTTCAGCCTGCTTATCTTCGGGTACCTTGTCATAAAGCCATGCATATGAATAATTGAGATTGCCCTTTCCGAAATCATCAAATGCCCTCTCACTTACGATACCTGCGCCAAATGCCACGGAATCAAACATTATCTCGTTATTATTCTTATAAAGTGTACTGTAATCGGTAAGCGCAACGATACCGACCACCTTAAAGTCATTCCCCTGCATAGTTATAACATCGCCGATCTCAAGATCATTGTTGCTAAGATATAATCTGTCCGCAACTATCTCATCGTCGGATTCTATCATTCTTCCGTCGAGAAGATCGACCTTATTTACTTCATCCCTCGGCTTGAACACCCTCATTATACCGTGGGGTTCACCTTTTGCCGTAACATCAAGATCATTGTAATTCTGCTCATATAACTTTATTCCATGATTCGATATTTTTTCCGTAAGTTTTTCGGTCGCTTCTTTTTTTAATACGAAATGTCCGTATTCAACATTATATTTTTCAAATGAATTATCATATTCTATCTTAAGTCCCTGCGTTGCAACAAGAAATCCGGATATGAATCCGATGGTCGCAACCATGAACAGAAAAATAGCAATATATTTTCCGAATTCTCCGATAAGTTCCCTGGGAATTCTTTTCATAAGCGGGTTACGCATGATATTCTCCTCCTTCAAACTACCAGTCAAGATCCTCTGCGGATATCTTCTGTTCATTTCTGATATCATGTCTTATCATACCGTCACGAAGTTTGATCACTCTGTCGGCCATATTCTTGATGGCATCGTTATGAGTGACCATAACCACAGTATTACCGTACTTACGGTTAACCTGCTCTATGATCTTAAGAACTTCTTTTGAAGTATTGTAATCAAGCGCGCCGGTCGGCTCGTCACACAGAAGAATATCGGGATTCTTGATTATCGCACGTCCGATCGAACATCTCTGCTGTTGTCCGCCCGATAACTGATTCGGAAGCTTATGCCTGTGCTCATAAAGCCCCAATGTATTAAGAAGTTCTCCGATATCAAGAGGATTGTCACTCAGATAAGCTCCGACCTCAATATTCTCCTTCACATTCAGATTAGGTATAAGATTATACATCTGGAATATGTATCCGAGATGCTTTCTTCTGTATCCCGTAAGCTGCTTTTCGGTCATATCCGCCATCTTTTCCCCTTCGATGGCCACGTATCCGCTGTCTGCAGCATCAATCCCTCCAATAATATTAAGGAGAGTCGACTTACCGGAGCCCGAAGGTCCGAGCAGTACACATATCTCTCCTTTTTTTATATCGCACGTTATTCCCTTAAGCACTTCCACACGACTTGAACCTTGTCCAAAACCTTTTTTCAGATTATTGATCTCAAGAAACATCGCTTCTATCTCCCTTTTTTGATTATACTTTTATAAAATTAGTTACACAAAACTTCGGTTAGCAACATCTAACCATAGACATTCTATCACACCAATTTTGTTTTTGCAAGAAAAAACCCCCACGCCCTTGATACATGCACATCTGCTTCGCATATGCTCCAGCTTCGATGCTTATTGCCATGGGGCGTGGGGGATGTTCCTGCTTCAAAAGGACATCGTAATCATACTTTCCAGTTATCTCTTCCTGCTTCCTTTGCTCTATAGAGCGCTTCGTCCGCTCTGTTAAGTACTTCCTTAACATCTCTGTCGCCTTTTTCAAAATATGCAAAGCCCATTGAAGTCGTAACAGGATGTTTTTTATCCATCTCTTCTATTGTAATATTTCTGATAGCGTTAAGAAGTTTGTCGCCCACCGCAGGCAGAGCTTCCCTCGTGATATTCTGAAGGATCACAACGAATTCATCACCGCCCCACCTGATAACATCATCATTATCCGTTATACATTCTTTTACCGCGGCAACAAATAATTTTAATACTATATCTCCTACATCATGTCCGTAATTATCATTGAACTGCTTAAAATAATCCACATCCATCATAAGAACAAGAGTATTCTTTTTGCCGGCGCGGAATTCCTCAAGTTCATTATTAAGAATCGCATCTCCGAATTCTCTTGATCCCGCACCTGTTAACTTATCCGTGTTAATTTTGGCGTGAAGCTCTCTGTTTCGTTTCTCGTATGCTTCAATCGTGGATTTTCTGTACCCATGGAACATAACAAACAGAAGAATTATCCATGTAGCTACAATTGCTGAAAGAACGATTATCTGATATAACTGCATATTCTCTTCAGCCTGATCCTGATAGTGTTCAAGCTCGTCAATATTAACGCCCATGCAGATTATCCAGTCATAATCTTTATATAATTTTGAAAATGTGACCTTTTTCGTCACGTCATCCGAATTAAGTTTCTTGAATTCATATGTGAGATATAGGCTTCCGTCTTTTTTTATACCTTCAAGTTCTTCTTCATATGCCTTTATACCCATTGGATTAACTTCGTTGGTAGTAAGGTAATCTCCTTCGGTATCTTTTAGATTCGGGTGAATAAGACGTATTGCATAATTATCTCCGCCATCGTAATTGAGAATTTTTTCAACCCACATATAAGAACCGTCGAGATATTTCTCGGAATGCATCCTTTCGTGGGCGATATTGTATAAATGATCCTCAACTTCCTTCTTTGAGGCGGACGGATGTTCCTCTTTGTATTCTCCGGCGGCATTATCAAGGTATATGATCATATTGCCAACATTCTCACTTAACATATCCTTCTTAACTGCAAGCGTTGTATCGTACGTCATTTTTGCGCTTATCATTGTCATTGTATATGCAAATATCACGACATACACAAGCGATATTACCACACCGGCAACAATGAACATTGTTGCTTTTTTAAAATCCGATGACTTGTCTCCGGAATTCTTTGAGACTCCTGCCATCATCCCACACCTCCTCTGTTTTCTATAGCGGAATACAGACCGTCATAATCAAAATTATCATGCATTTTCTTTAGTGATTCAAAAAATTCAATTTCTTCTTCAGGTACCATGTAACCATCAAGTACACGAAATGCTTCTTCTATCCTGTCTGAATCGAGTTCTCCTGCGCCACGATGGATCCTGTCATAGACATATCTCAAAAGATCCATGTCTGCGATCTTAACATCGGTATCATCACCCGGTACTTCTCTGTTCCCATCAGTATTATCGTACAATTCTCCGAGAATATCAAGATATCGTCTGTATTCTTTCATTGTGCTATGATGATTGCTTCGGATATAATCAACATCTTCAACCTTGCCTGCTTTTTCAAGCCCGGCAGCCTCTTCTGATAACTTCATTGCCCCGATCAGTTTTGCAGCGCTCTTAAGTGCATGTACCTTTACCGTATATCTGCCCCAGTCTTTTGCTTCATAGTAATCATTAAGCTCTTTTTCTCTTTCGGTAATGGTCTCGTAAAACATCTTAAGAACCATATTAAGAGCATCTTCGGAAGCATTGTTACCAATAGCCGTATCACCATCTATACCATCTATTTTTTTATACCATGGCAGCTCTCTTAAAGCTTGGCGTCGATTCGAACCTGTTTCCCTTATTCCCGGTATGTATCCCATATCCATATCTTCGGATCGTGCCGCCCCGTAATGAGCCTGTCTCATAACAGGATAACCGTCATCTGTGAGATCCCGAACCTCATCATTTTCATTGTCATGAGGTTCAATTTCTTTTGTAAGAAGAGATGAGAGATTATATGAATTCTTTCCCTTATCCATATACAGAAGTCCGAATGTTCCCGGCCCGCTGTTAAGTGATATTCCTGCCGATGCCTTCTGGAATACAATATGCTTGAAGTCGAATCTTTTTTTGATCTCCTTCTCGATCCATGCAAGTTCTTCTACAGTTACATCTACATATGTCACGAACAGAATATCAAGATCCGGAGATGCCTTTTTCGAAAGAGCGTATGCAATATATTTTTCGAAGCATTTCTTACGGTTTCCGAAAAATAAACCACCGACTCCGTATTTATTGTTCTTTACCTGTATACACGGCCTTATATTGAGGGATTTTAGGATCATATGAACCTTTTGACCTATGAATCCTCTTCTCATCATAAAATCCGTTCCCGCGATCACGAAACTGCAATTGATCCTTTTCTTTAAAAGCTCAAGTTCTTCCACGATCTTTTCAACCGGTTCATTCTGTTTTGCCATCTGATAAGCCGCAAGAACTAAAAGCCCGGTAGCACTTGAAAGTTTCTCCGAATTAACGATCGTTACGTTATCAAAATTCTTGGCTGCCGCAAGTGCCCTTTCATATTCCACACTCATGCTTGAAGTGATCGCAATATGAATGATACGGTGGGTTTTCTTAAGTTTACTTGCAAAGAATCTCTCATAGTCCTCGACAACGGGGGGCTCTGAGAAGAATTCCACATCATCTTCTTTCATATAATCTATCAGGCCGTCCGCATCCGCTTCAAGATTATCCCAGAAAGTGTGGTCACCCATATGTATATTGAAATGAATAATATCAATATTCAGTTCTCTGATCATTGAAAGAGGGAGGTCACTCATACTGCTGGTTGTAATGAGTATCGGAACCTTTCTTCTGTAACCGCTTGCAGTATTCATCTCAATACCGGAGAATTCGGCGGCTTTGGACAAAATTACCTTTTCTTTAGGAAGATGTTTTATGATTATCTCCTCAAGCTGCCTTCCTGATACCGGCTTCACAAGATATCCGTCAAATCCGCTTTTGTTGTAAAGACTTCTGTTTTCTCCTCCGGCATTGGCTGTAAGCACGATCACCGGAGCACTGTTATTAAGTCCTCCGCTCTGTTTTCTTATACGCGACAGGCATTCCAATCCGTCCATATCAGGCATCAAATGATCCATGAATATCAGATCGTAACGGGATCTTAACGTCATTTCAAGAGCCTTAACCCCTCCGGATGCCGTATCAACTAACATGTCAGTATCGTCAAGAAGTCTTTTTTCCACCTCAAGATTGATCGGACTGTCATCTACAATGAGAATTCTTGCGTCGGGAGCACTGAATCCGCTCTTATATCTCTGCTCATATGACGGATCACCGATACCCGAAAGCTCAACCGCACCAAGAGGATTATTATTGGTAACAGCCTGCCATAACGTGACCGTAAATGTCGATCCCTGACCGAATACACTGTTTACATCGATACTTCCGTCCATAAGTTCGACTAACTGCTTTACAATTGACAGACCAAGCCCGGTTCCCTCGATATATCTGTTTCTCTCTTCATCCACTCTCCTGAAAGTATCAAACAGATAAGGAAGAGCATCCTGCCTGATCCCTATTCCGGTATCCGATACAGATATTATAAGCTGAACTTTATAATCTTCTTCAGCCTCCTTCTCTATATGGAGACTCACTGTCCCTTCATTGGTATATTTTATCGCATTATTAAGAAGGTTGATGAGTATCTGTTTGATACGCATCTCATCTCCGTACAATTCGGACGGTATTGAAGGATCTATGTCAACTTCAACTTTCAGACCTTTTTGTTCGGCGCGAAGCCATACCATATTAACAATATCCGACACAAGTGAACCGACACTGTAATTGACGGGAACTATATCCATCTTTCCGGCTTCTATCTTACTTATATCAAGGATATCATTAACAAGAGCAAGAAGCATCTTACCCGCTCCCTGAATATTGGCCGCATCTTTTTTTATCTCTTCGGAAGCATCTTCCTGCCTCATTATGATCTCATTAAGACCGAGTATTGAATTGATGGGGGTTCTTATCTCATGACTCATACTCGAAAAAAACTGATTCTGTGTGCGGTTTAGCTCCTCGGCACGCCTTGTCTCGGCCTGGGCACGCAACCTTTCTTCTCTGTACATGATACCCTGAAACCATACCATTGAATAGATCATGCCGCCTACAAGAATGATTGACACCAGTGTATCTATGATGAATTCGATATCGTTGTGATTATATATCAGATTCGGATCAAAATAATACATGGCGTATTCGGATATGACCACAAGCGTGAGCGATGCGGTCATGGCTGTCTTCCATGCCCCGGTTAACACTACGCCGATATACATATACGTTATCGCCGTCCATATTATTCCGCCTCCCCTCGGACCTCCTCCGAAGAAAAACGTTACCGGCATAACAAGAAATACCAGGAAAAATATCTGAAGTTTTACACATGCGGCCGCTTTATTTAACCTCAGACATATATATGCCGATATGGGAAGTGCCGCAAGAAGCATCGCAAGAGTAATGATCTCGATAATATTCTCATCTATAGCGATATCAAAGAGCATCGCAATAAGCAGTGATATCTCACCCGAAAATACGATGAATGACACTATACGCTGCTCAAACGATATCTCACTTTTGTCTCCTTTTATGAACAAGCCTTTAAACAGTAACATCAATGATCACCTCCCGCATATTCTTTTACCGTATGTGGAAGCACATTACACATTACTTTCTCAAATTCTCCGATATCTATCGGTTTTCCTATGAATCCGTCAAATCCTTCCGACAAAAACATCTGTTTTGCACCGCTTACCGCGTTTGCCGTAAGCGCTACTATCTTAACTCTTCTGCCGCTGTCAAGAGCGATCCTCTTTAACCTCTTCATGGCTTCGATACCGTCCATTTCAGGCATCATATGATCCATGAATATAATGTCGTAATCATTGTTGCTGTATTTTTCCAGTGATTCCTGTCCGCTTCCGGCAGTATCCGTTATCATATTATAATTCTTAAATAATCCTGCGGCCACCACAAGATTCATCGGTTCATCGTCAACAATAAGCGCTCTTAACCCGTCAAGCACCGGTACATTTTTCTCTTCGAATATCTCAAAGTTCTTCGCTCCGGTTCCTTCATTTAATATCTTGGTTATTGGGAATCCGTAGAGCGGCTTTGGAATAAAGATCACACCTTTTGAGTTTGTCCTGACAAACCCTGTTGTTGTGGATACGACAACAACTATACCTTTCCTGCTAAGCTCATCATAGTATTCCGGATCACTCTCATATTCTTCGCTTCCCGTGAATATATGTGATACTTCCATCCTGTCAAGAATCTTATCAACATCCGATGTAGTAACTGCGGAATACAGATTAAGTTTCAATCCAGAAGCAATGCTTACAGCCATATCCTGATAGAATTCCCTTACTCTCGGCACCTTATATTTTTCCGGTGTCACGTGGAATATGATATTCTTTGCAAGATTCTTATCGATCCTTAAGCATGGACTCGGATCCGATACTTCCTGCGGAACGGTTATACGAACGGTTGTTCCGTAACCTTTTATACTGTCAACGGCTACAAAACCTTTCATCTTATGAACAAAGCCGTACACGATACTTAATCCGAGACCTATTCCACCGATATTACGATTACGTTTTCCGTTAGCCTGATACAGGCCTTTCGAAGCATTTGCGATATCCTTTCTTGACATCCCTATACCGGTGTCTGTGACTTCTATCTCAAGATTCACACCGTAAGGCCTCTTAAGTGAGGCGATCCTGACATACACTCCGCCTTCATTTGTAAAATTCATCGAATTATCGATCAGATGCCTCAATATCTTATGAAGTTTTTTAATATCACCTTTCATCATCATAGGTACGAGAGGATCAAGGTCGACAACAAATTCAAGCCGGTCTTTTTTTTCCTGAATCCTGAAACTGTACAGCAAATCATTTATGAGAGAAGTGATCGCATACTGTTCTTCTTCGATAACAACCGTACCTCTTTTGATTTCCGTATAATCCTGTATATTTTCTATCTCACGTGACAGTCTTATACCCGCATTCCTTATTGCAGTTACATCTTCGGTTTCCTCGTCTTTAAGCATAAGAGTCGATATTCCGTTTACAACATTAACAGGCGTCCTGAGCTCATGAGATATATTAACAAGGAAATCCTCCATATCACTTCTGGCATTGTTGATCCTTTCTTCCATATCAACAAGTTCTCCGGTCATCTCCGTCCTAAGGAACATATTTTTTCTGCATATGTAAAATGCGACCAGAACAACAACGGACTGAAGAGCGATCCCCGATCTGTCATTGAAGGTGAACTCTACATTTCCCGAATACGAAGCAAGGACTATCTGTACTATCATAAGCACAAAATATTCCGTAAGAATAAAACCAAGAAAATTAATGCGATCTATAACAGAAAATACAATGATTATAAATATTGCAACCAGAGCAATATCAAAAAAACTTGTCTCATGAACACCATGATACAAGGCTCCAAGCATGGCATATGAAAGATAATAATTCTCTCTGAATCTTTCTCCGGGATATTCGGTAATATGAATAACCCACATTATCACCAAAGCGGCAATAAGAAGTGGAGGCATCCAGAATTCCCAACCCTCCATAATGCTTTTTATTATGAGTCCCACACATCCTAGTGTCAGGACGGAAACTACGGTAATATGATTATTAGTTCGTTCTTCCATATATTTATCTCACTGTTGTAATATCGGTCTCAAACCATTTGGTGGAAATATCAGCAAGTGTGCCGTCAACTTTCATTTCATGTAACACTTCCTGGATCTTATCGCGCAGAGCTTCATCATTTTTCCTGAAGCCGATCGTAAATTTTTCTGTTTTTAATTCATTGGGAAGTACATAAAATTCTTTATTGTTTTCTGCGATATAATAATATACAAATACGGAATCGGTAAGTACTGCATCCACTTTTCCTTCTTCCAGATATTCAAGCATTTTCACGCTGTCATTAAACATTACGGTCTCAACATCGGAATTCATATCCGATTTCATTAATTCATCAGCACCGGTCGTTCCGTCCTGAAGCGCGATCTTTTTTCCCTTAAGTTCATCTGACGATTTTATTCCGCTGTTTTTTGACACAACGAACACCAGATTGTTTTTCATATAGGGTTCCGAAAGACTCATTGTCTCTCTTCTTTCATCGTTAACCGACATTCCGTTCCAGATACAGTCAATCTCTCCTTTATTAAGCAGATCATCTTTATCTTCCCATTCGATCGTTTTTGGAACAAGCTCTATTCCGAGTCTTTTGCATGTTTCTTTAGCTACATCGATATCAAAACCTACTACCTCTCCGGATTCGTCAACATATCCCATCGGTGGAAAATTATCATCCAGTCCTATAACCAGTTTTTTGGCCTCTAATACCTTATCAAGAGACTCGTCGCCTGATGAACCTCCCGCACACGCTGTACACATTACGACAGGCGCTATCATTATTAACGATGCTATCAATCTGTTCAAGATAATTTTTCTCATAAGTCTTACCCTTCCTCTCCGTCATATTATCCGCTTATCTTATTTCCCTATTTTACTGTAACCGTTATACTCCGGATTACAGCATACTGACTTTTTCAGCCGGCATATATTCTATCATCATCTCCTCAAGCCTTACGGAATCTATTGGCTTTGATAGATAATTGTCAAAACCGGCATTAATATATGTCTCTCTTGCTCCCGATATAGCATTGGCAGTAAGACATATCACAGGTGTATCATGATTCATTCCTTTTTCGTCTTCACGCATCTCTTTCAGTGTTTCTATTCCGTTCTTTTCGGGCATCAGATAATCAAGGAATATAATATCATACTTTTTCTTTCCTGCCATGGTTATTCCTATATCACCGGAGTTAGCCGTGTCTATCTGTACTTTCGTTCTCTTTAACAGGCTCTTGAATACGAACAGATTCATCTTTGCATCGTCAACAACAAGAATATTGGCCGAAGGAGCGATGAACTTTGCTTCATTTTTCGCATTATGTCTTGACGCACCGGAGAATGATGATCCGAAGTCTCCGACCGGAGTTCTGTCAACCACCTTCTGAACCATGGTGAAATAAAACATCGATCCTTCACCGTATACACTCTCAACCTTAAGCTCACTTCCCATCATTCCGAGAAGCATGCTTGCTATATTAAGTCCCAGACCTGTTCCTTCTATATTTCTGTTTCTTTCTTCTTCTATACGCTCGAATTTTATGAAAAGCTTTTCAATATCTTCTGGTTTTATTCCTATTCCCGTATCCTTAACTGCCACTTTGATCAGTATCGAATCGGGATCATTCTCAATGTCCTCATATCCTATACTCAGCTTTACTTTGCCTTTGTTGGTATATTTTACGGCATTGGTGAGAAGATTGGTTATAACCTGTTTGATCCTTATCTCATCACCATGAAGTCCTGCCGGAATATTCTCATCAATATCGGCTTTGAACTTCAAGCCTTTCTCATCGGCTCTTGTATGTACCATATTGATCAGATCATTGATCAGCGAACCGATGTTATAATCTACCGGAATGATATCCATCTTCCCTGCTTCAATCTTCGAAAAATCAAGTATATCATTAACAAGACTGAGCAATGTGGCACCTGATGATTCAATATTCTGTGAATACTTAATTATATCATCATCTTCACATTCGCGAAGTATCATCTCATTCATTCCGAGTATTGAATTGATAGGTGTTCTTATCTCATGGGACATATTCGACAAAAATGCCGATTTTGCCTCATTGGCCGCAATAGCACGTTCCGATCTCATTGACATCTTCCTTGCTTCGTTACTCTTTCTGTCAGACGTAATCATGAAGAATACAAGAACTGCTATTAATAACGCTGCCGATATTATGACAGTTATAAGCGGAATTTTTAACTTTGAATATTCTCCGGTAGCATCTGATACCGATATACATGTCCATCCGTTTCCAAGCGGCATGACATATATTATATAATCCGTACTATCGTGTTTGAGATAAAAACTATTCTCACCCGATGAATTGATCTCTTTTGATATCTCTTCTCCAAGCGAACCGCGTTCTTTTGCAAGATCTTCTCCAATTCCCTGCTTATCCGAACTTGCTATGATCTGTCCTCTGTCGCTTATTATGATCTCCGAATACGATGCATCATGTTTTGCATGGTCTTCGGTTATCTGTTGAAGATTTTGCATGGATACATCTATAGCCACTACGCTCTTGGCATCACACAACGTCTTCACGATTGATATCATTACATCTCCGGTATACAGATCAAGATAGGGATCAACTAACGTTATACTTCCGCTGTTGGCTCTTGCATCAACATACCATGGTCTCTCCGTTGCCATATAATCATCTTCGGGCTCCCAACCCGAACCATCCATGAATTCACCGTTAATGTACCCATATAATCCGGTAGTATCCCCCAACAACGTATTCTTGACCGCAACTGTCTGATTCATCAGAAAATCTCGTATCTCATGCTGAGACCGGTTATCCCTGATCATATTATCAAGTGAATACGCAGTAAGTTTAAGCGCATCCACACTTGCAGACAGGTAGTTATCAATCTGCTTCGAAGAACTTGTAGCATTGATCCTGCCCCTGTTCATGATATTATCCCTTGTCGTTGAGTACAACATCAGGTAATAAATTATGATTATACCGACAAAAAATAATACTATAAATACAAATATTATAATATGCCATTTTGAATATTTGTTTTGATTATTTTTCATATATCAACCATAACCCGCAATATGGGCATTTCCTTTCTGTCCAAATGCGCTAAACAGCCATGTACAGTTATGTATATTTTATACTGATTTTATGGTTTTTTCAAGAGAATAATGAACAATAGAAAAAAAGTGAAAAAAAGCCGGTCAAACAAACCGGCTTCTTCGAAAAATACATATTATAGGTCATTTATTAAGCTTCCTCTGTGGCGATAACTTCCTTCTTATTATAGGAACCACAGCTTCTGCATACACGATGCGGCATCATAAGTTCTCCGCAATTGCTGCATTTTACAAGATTAACTGACTTCATCTTCCAGTTAGCACGTCTCTTATCTCTTCTTGATTTTGACGATTTATTCTTAGGACATATTGACATATCATTACACCTCCTGTCTATCTAATACGAAATATACCTTTATTTCGCTCATACTCGAATTATTATAAGGGTTAGCCTATCCTTTGTCAAGGACTTTTTACAGGTTTGTCATTCACTCTTGCAAACGTCATAAAAATACTGTATTCTTGTTGATATACTTAAAATAACAGTTACAAAACCCGGAGTTTTGCCATATGAACACAGAAGCTGATAACCATAATATATTGTTTCACATACTGCGGTGCGCAGCAGTTTTTTTGATCACCCTTGCCACGGCAGTCTGTCTTCTCGTTCTTTCGGCCATGATACCCCGTTCGGCTATAAAGGATAATGTCACAAGATCGGCTGAATATTTTGTAAATGAAGAGAATATGTTTTCTTACGCCATACCTTATCTTCCGGGAAGCAGACAGGATCATTATGCTGACTCAATACTTACTTCGATTGTCTGGAACATCGATCCTTCTTCGCCTCTTTCATCGGTCATGAAAGATATGTATTATAAAGGCAAGTTACAAAATGAAAATGAAAATCTCTATACTTCGGTAACCGGAAATTATGAACCGAACACACAATATATGCGTTACTGGCACGGATCCATAATATTTCTGCG
Organism: Lachnospiraceae bacterium V9D3004; assembly: GCA_000621985.1. GTDB lineage: Bacteria > Bacillota > Clostridia > Lachnospirales > Lachnospiraceae > V9D3004. The sequence goes on along the minus strand of JHWW01000002.1, from coordinate 72,873 downwards.
CCCGTTATTCTGTATATTTTCCATTCAGGGGATATATATATGGCATCTTATCGTACTGATCGTACTTGCAGGATTACTGCTCATGCAGCTTTTTCGTTCAGGAGAATATGCTCTTTCCATCGGTATAATTGTCGCGCTCATAATGACCATGGCATGCTTCATACCTTTTACTCTCGAATACACATGGACGATAATGTTAACACTCGTTATCTCCAACATCATAATATTCAGATTCAAAAAATTGCCCAACACAAAAGCACCGGTATATCTGTTTCTTATATGCGGAATGTTAACATGTTTTTTTGATTTTTTGACGACCGAGACATTAACACTTCTTGTACCGCTTATAATACTCCTTAAGCTCACTGAACGTATCCCTGTTCCATCCGGATATAAAAACCGAGCCGTATATATGATCAAAACCGCTTTCTCCCTGGGCACTCACTGGATTTTCGGTTATGTATTCATGTGGCTTTCCAAATGGGCTTTGGCCGCTGCTATTCTTGGTGAAAATGTCATGCCTTATGTCACTTCACATATAAGCGAGCGAATCGGCGGCAGTGTTTCCGACAATATTATCGGCAATATATTCGCATCTCTCGGAAATAATATCAGAAGCCTTATCCCATTCTGCTTCGGGGAGATCGGTGTTGCCATCGGTATCATGGCATTGATCATCATAATATATATATGTTTTGTATACAGAAAAAAAGACGCTGACATACGTGCCGCTTCTGTTCTTTTGATCATAGGTATTGTACCATATCTCAGGTACATGCTCGTATTAAACCATTCTTATCTGCATTATTTTTTCACTTTCAGAGCGCAGATGGCAGGTATCCTTGCGATATCTGTATTCATGGCCGGCATCGTGGATTGGAGGTGTGTATTCCATGAGGATAAAAGAAAAAGAAAGTCTTGAACTCTCGATAATAATGCCCTGTCTGAATGAAGAAAAAAGTGTGCGTTCCTGTGTGAACGATGCTCATTCCTTTTTAAAAAAATACGGGATAAACGGTGAGATAATAATCGTTGACAACGGCTGCACAGACAATTCCGCAAAAGTCGCATTATCATGCGGTGCCAGAGTCGTAAAAGAAAAAAGGTCCGGATACGGTATTGCTTTAAGACATGGTATATACAGTTCGCGCGGCAGATATTTAATAATGGGAGATTGCGATACAACATATGATTTTAAAGAAATATATCCGTTATACAGCACCTTAAAAACCGGCGCGGATATGGTAATAGGAAATCGTTTTGCCACCGATATGGAACGAGACGCAATGAGCGTTTCACACCGGATCGGTGTACATACCCTGTCATATCTCGGAAGACTGCGTTTTGGTACTGACGTTAGAGATTTTCATTGCGGATTGCGCGGTATGTCAAGGAGTGCCGCCATGAATATTAACTGCCGTTCCACCGGAATGGAATTCGCAACAGAAATGATAGCCGAAGGTTCACGGTGCGGGCTGAACATCTCTGAGGTTCCTGTCACTCTTCACCGTGCATCGGTTGACAGAACTTCCCATCTGAGAGCAGTTCGTGACGGATTAAGACATCTTAACTATATTATATCCAGATAACAACATACCCCGCGGCAAAGCCACGGGGCATCATATTCTTATGCATCGATTATCCTGCTTTTTATTCCCTCATCAAGAAAATCACCGTAATCCTGAACAAACTGTGCAAGCCTAAGTCCTGCCGAAACTTCGTCATTATTCTCCAGACCGGTTACAGCTTTTGTAAGTTCCAGATCCTCAGTATTACCATTATTTAACAATTCAACGATCTGAAGATCTCCGTCTTCAACACGTTTGCGCAAACTACCACGTCTGATCCACATTCCATCAGCTTTTTCGAATAATACATTGGACTTCCACTTCATAACTTCACTCTCCCGGTCTCTATTCCCTGAAAAATCACTTTCCGCTCTCCTAAGAAATGCGTTTTTTTTGAACTGACTCTGGTATGTCAGTACATGTTACAGTTTATATAAGACCCCTCAAAAAAAAAAGTAACCCTAGGGCTACCTTTTTGATATTTAACAAAAGAATTGTTGTTATTTTATGTATAATATATATTGTTTATACTATTTTAATCTACTGGGAACGAGAAAGTTAGGGCCGGATCATCTGTTCACAAGACCCAGATGAACAGCTTTTCTCTCGGCTTCCGCACGGTCTTTGGCGCCGAGCTTACTGTATATATTACGATTATGCTTTTTGAGTGCGGCATAGGTGATCGAACATTCTTTACATATATCTTCAGTTGACATACCTCTGCACAACATTCCGAGGATCTGAGTCTCTCTCCTGGTCAGTTTGATCTCCTCTTTTGGAATGAACTTAAGGTAATCAGGATATTCAAGCGCTATCCTCTCAGCCTCTCTTATAACCTGTTCATAGTATTCCTCCGGTATATCACTGAATGCCTCCTCATTTTCAAGTTCCCTTAAAAGAGGCAGTATCGCATTGCCCTCAAGCGAGATAACTCTTACAAAATGATAATTTGAAGCCTTATTCACCGCATAAGTAATATGTTCCTTCCAGTGCACACTGTTCATTCTGTACAGTATGATACCTTTAAGCAGTTCATTTTCAATCTGATAAAAATGTCTTTCATATCTCTCAACATACCCTGACAGATATTCCGACAACTGAAATGCCTCATCAAGCCTGTTCTCATATATCAGACAACGAAGTTTGATCATATAACGATATCTGTCAAGAATATTGAAGAACTGCCTTTCATCCGGAGCACCGGCAAGATAACCCGCAACATACTCTCCTGTGTCATATAACGAGATCCATGCACGAAATGCGTTAAGGTTCGGGATCAGACGATCAACCCCTTCTTTTTCAATCTTGTTCATGAAAGAATTAAACATTCTCCATGCCGAAGGGATCTGTCCCTCAACAATATGCTGTCTGATCTGTATACCGACTGCAACAAAACACATCTCTATCCTTCCGTCACACAGCGCTTCATCATAACCGTTGTTGCATCTTGTCATTACTTCATAAGGTTCCATCCTGCCTCTTTCAAAACCACTCTCGGCAAGACCCAGTGTGATAAGTCCGCTTGCATATTTTCCGAGCAGTGCTTCAAGCGGCTTACCCATAAATCTGGCAATATACGTATCATTTTTAGCCCACTCGCTGAAATCAAGACCGCCGTTCATAAGTGACGGACAATTACCGGTTGCCGACATTTCGGGTATCTTTATGCCGTCATTTTTCATCATTGAGAATACATTTCTCATGATGCGGATTATTCCCTTGGTTCCTCTGTGAGCAAGAGCTATATCAAGATAAGCAAGCCTTATACGGGCTTCTTTTCTCATGTCTTTCGGATTGGTATGATCTTTCTCATATAAGGCAAGCTCGTTATACCATCTTTCCGATTCGTCAGGATCGACGATCAATGAATTCAGCATACTCATTCCCGTCATTAGCACCGGACTGTCTTTTATGTCGGATTCATCAAGCATAAAATAATAATCCTTGGTCTCTATATAATGTCCAATGCCGGGATGCTGCCTTGAATTCTTGATCAAAAGTTCCCTAATGTTTCTAATGGCGCCGGCCTGTTTATAGTATTCAAGTGCAACAGGAATATCATCGTTGATCTCAAAATAATATCCGCCCTTACACAGATTGTCATTGATCTTTTCTTTATCCCAAATCTGATTCTGTTTCCATATATAGAACGCTCTCTGTTCATCTCTGAATCTGTACCGTCCTTCGGAAACATATTTAAGTTGACTAGTTGTATTACGGCACGTTTCAATAATCTCTCCGACTCTTGAACTTCCGGTTATGAATTCCGCCATCTCCACCGTAAACCATTCGTATCTGCACATGCTCATTGCAAAATCCACAAAGTCCGGATCAAGCTGCGTATATATCGAACCGTCCCAGAGACGAAACAGATCATGCCATATATCTTCTCCCATATGCTGATCAAATTTTCTGCCGTCTTCCATGCGTTTTGCATAATAAAACACTGCCCACGGATACCCTCTGGATGCTTCGGCTACTTTAATGCAATCTTCATCATCTATCTCAATATCCCTGTGTTTAAAAAATGCTTTTACTTCCCCGGGTCCGAACATGAAATCCTTCTCAACTATACGCACAAAATCATAATCAAGTTCATACACGGCAAATCTCTTCGGAAACATTCCTCTTGTGATAACAACAAGCTGTATATCCGGTTTTTCAAGTATATCAATTGCAAATTTTATACACTTTTCATCAGCTAACCACTGCGCATCGTCTATGATAACTGTTTTCTGCGTTATCTCTGAAGTTTCCGGCATATTGGTGATATAACCGTCTCTGCATTTTAATACAAGATGACTCCGTCTTTGATAGAAGTTTTCAACTGCAGAAGTTTTACCTATTCCGGTAGCTCCCATAACGACAACGGGAAGCATGCCTTCATAGGCACGTTTCAGTTTTTTATATGCATTTTCCACTCTGGTATACTCCATCAGCTGTCACTCCTAACTTATTATGCTTATTTCTGGGTAACTACCTGTCAGCACCCCTAATTCATCGTTGCTTCGCTGATCAGTTATTGTTCCACCGTCACCACATCATCAAGTATATATGAAAATGTCGGTGCCGATGACTTGTAATTCTCTTTGTAGCCTGAAGACAATGATATCTTATCACCGGGATCATCAAACTTAACGCCGGTGTAATCACCTTCAAATACATTGATACGTCCCTCTTCTATTGCTTTTATTGCATTTTCCACGATCGTATCCGTTCCTGCCGGAGTGATGGCTTTATTAATATCAAGCATCTTGACCCAGCCGTCCGCAAAACCGGCTCCGGAATCATTACCGTGAACATCTCCTTCAACTTCTTTTTCTATACTCTTTCCGTTAAGCAAAGAATTGATCGCCGAGCTTATATAAGATGACCAGTCAATCTTACAGCCCGTAAGCGATGAGGTCGGCGCAACATTTATCATATCCTGGTTGTATCCGATATGGTATACATTATGAGGCACTCTTGCTTTCTCACAGGCTATCGCCGGGCCTATCGTATCGGAATGTTGTGATATGATCACACATCCTTCTTCTATGAACTTTCGCGCCAGATCTCTCTCGAGCGCATAATCGCCCCATGACTCGGTATATCTTACAAGCATCTTTGCCGACGAGCATTCCGAACGCACGCCGAGTATGAAAGCTGTGTAACCGGATATTACTTCGGCACAGGGAAATGCTCCGACATATCCTACAAGAGCCTCGTCCTCTGTTATCTCTCCTTCTGATATCATTTCATTCAATTTGAGTCCCGCAACAATTCCCGCAACGTATCTGCCCTGATATATCTCACCCATAAATGTGTGATAATTGCTGTATACCGGATCTGTATTGGCATTGTCGCATGTTGCCGCACAGAACTGTACATCCGGATATTTTGCGGCGCAGTTCTTTAAGGTTTCTCCGAATACGGAACTGTTTGAAATTATCAGATCACAATTATCCTTTTCCAACAGTTCGTTGATCGTTTCCTCAAGATTGCCTGCCCGCACATTAGTCTTTATTACAACTTCTAATTTGTCATCATATTCATTCCTTACAACATTGATCGCATTAAGAAAATTAGCCGAATACGGTGAACTCTCGTCACCATCAAGCACGAATCCGGCTTTAACTGTGTCAAGCGTCAGATAATTCTCCCCTGCTACCATTCTTATTATGAAAAATATTCCGATAACAACACATGATGCTATAACAGTTGTAATATATCTTATCTCACGTTCAGTCATCCATACCATCTCCCTGCTTATAATCTGCTGAATACAGCCAGTCAAGATCTATCTTTTTATCTTCGATGAGCTTAAAGAATACATCAAGCAGACGGGGATCGAACTGGGTTCCCCTTCCTTTCTTAAGTTCTTCGAACACATAATCAAAATCCTGCTTGCGCCTGTATATTCGGTTGGCAGTCATCGCATCAAATGCGTCTGCAACGGCAATTATCCTGCCGTATAAAGGTATGGAATCTCCCTTAAGTCCGTCGGGATATCCTTTTCCGTCATATCTTTCATGATGATACCTTGCACCGTCCACAACATTCTCAACCATGGTTACATCCTTAAGGATCTGAGATCCCACAGTCACGTGCGACTTCATTATCGCATATTCCTCATCGGTGAGCCTGTCCGGTTTATTAAGAATCGAATCCGGGATTCCGATCTTACCGATATCGTGAAGAAGCGCGGCTTTTCGGACATTCTCCTGTTCTTTCTCGGAGAATCCTATCTCTTTTGCAATAAGTACAGAATACTCCGATACTCTCTGTGAATGCTTACTTGTACGGACATCTTTCGCATCGACTGTCTTTGCGATCGCAAGAATCGCTTCATTACCCATCTGAACGTGCTGCATGGCAAGCTGCAGTCTGCTCTGCTGGAGATCCAGGGTTCTCTGAATCTGGGTTCTTGTAATGAACCATGTGAACCATCCGATGAACAATCCTCCGACTATAACAAGATACATAACAAACCACGCATTGTCATACATTGATTTTTCTTTAACGATCTTATATGATGCCTCCTGGAGCACGCTTCCCGAATATTTATCAACTATAGACAGATGGAATACATAATCCCCCGAAGGCAGGTTTGTATAGACAACATTAGACAGTTCCGCAAGCGGCAACACTTTGCTGTTTGTCTCAAGTCCTTCAAGATAATAAGATACCGATGGATCTTCCATGGAATAATTTATTATCTGCGGTATAAATTCTATCTTTCTGGTATCTCTGCCGATATTGATCGTATCACTTATATCAATAGGATATTCCTCATCATTTATAAGAAGTCCCGATATCTTGATCCTGTAATTAACCCTTTCCGCCAGATATCTGTCATCATTTACCATATACACGCCGTGATCAGTTGAAAGATACAGATTATGCTCTTCATCAACCGCATTCCACGCATTGGCTGTAAGAGAACCTGCGAGTCCGTCCTGGGAATCAAGTATCTGATATTCAAATGTTCCTCCCGCGAGCAGATCTTTCCTGTCAAACACGTATAATCCGGCACTTCCGAGAACGAACATCGTTCCGTCTTCCTTGATGTAAATGTCATAATTATTGGAATAAGGGTAGTTACTGAGCTCTCTTATCCCGTTTTCATCAATATAACATATACTGCTGCTTGTTACGGCATATATATTCTCTCCTTCAATATCTTTCACAAGCCTCAGAATAACGCCTGAAGTGAGTCCGTCATTTTTCGTTACCGTAGATTCGACCTTTCCGTCTTTTACGGTCACAATACCGTTTCCGTCAGTTCCACACATAAGCCTTCCGTCTGCCATCTGAAGAAAACATAATATCTTCGCAAATCCCAATTCATCACCGTACGGGATAGTATTAATGATCTTTCCGCCTTTTATAAAACTCAGACCGTTATCTCCCCCGGCCGCTATCGTTCCGTCGGATAATTCCGTGCATACTCTGACACGATTGCCCATTCCGTCATCAGGCGAATCGTAATATTTTTCTTTGCCGTTTTTATCTATCTCAATAAGTCCTCTTCCGTAACTGCATATCCACAAATGACCCGAAGAGTCGCACTGCATACATCTGATACGCATTCCGTCAAGAGCACCTGTAAGTTCATTTTTAATCTCTTTATAACCATTCGATATATCGATTATCTTAAGTCCGTCATCGGAACCCACATATAGGTTATTCTGCCATATGGCGGTAGTATTGACCACGCTCTTTTCGAAGCCGGCTTCGCCGTATATGTCGGTAAATGATGATCTGCACAACCTCAATATTCCGAGTCTTGATGACGCAAACCACATATTCCCCTGGTAGTCAATAAGCATATTTTCAACCGAATAATTAAAATCTACGGTTTCTTTTTTTACAAACGTTTTCTTATTATACAAAAATCCAATGCCGTTATCCGCGCATATTCCGGCATTTTCTTCATCAATAAATATATCATTCAGCTTGGTAAGACCGGTGCATTCCACAACAGAAACCAGCTTGGCGCCTTCATCAGACACATCATACATACATATCTTACCGTTAGATGTTCCCGCAAAAAGCATTCCGTCTTCATCAAATGAACAGCATGAATACTGTTCTTCATCGGAACCTGTTTTGATAGAATCTATTATCTTTCTGTTCTTAAGCAGATATAATGTTCCTTCTGCAGTCACGGCAGCCACATGTCCGTCTTCATCGGCCGCAAGACTGACCGCATTGGTCACTTCATCCACCGTACCGTCATAAGTGATGCCGGATTTTAATATCATGATCATAAGGCTGTCAGCGCTACCGACATAATATACGCCTTTACTGTCCTGGGTAACGCAGTGAATGGAATCGGATACCAGTCCGTCCGATGTATTCAATTCATTGACGATCTTATCGTTAACAGCTACAACAAGACCGTTATCGTTGGTTCCTATCCATAATCTTCCTTCAACATCTGTATAGAGACAGTTAACATTTTTAACTGAAGAATAATCGGTCCTTGCCTGAAATTCACTACCGTTATATCTGTAGAGTCCAGCATAAGTTCCGATCCATAATATTCCGTCTGTTGTCTGTGCTATCGCATTTGCGGTTCCGCACGGAAGCCCGTTATCACGACCGTATAATGTCTGAATATACGATGCATCCGCCCCTCCTATCCTGCCGGTTTCAGCAGCTTCTGCAGGTACTCCGGACACCAATGCCTCTCCTATCATACCTGACAACATACTTCCCGTTAATAATATCATCAGGATAATCCCTGCGTGATGATCATTTCCCAATATGTGTCTTGCCTTATGTTCTGCTCTGATCTTATCTTCGGCATCTTCGTTGATCTGCTTTTCAACTTCATCAATGTCACTGTCTGCCGGTTCATCATGTTTTTTTCGCAACCTGAAGAAAAACAAGATATAGAAAAGAGTCATTATTACAACAAGTTTATCCAGAAATTCAAGATATAATCCGGCGATGAGTCCTCCCCAGAATTCCGGAAGCCCTTTTTCATACAGAAAATCCCTGATCGCATTACCCCATATGTTACCCATCTCGCCGCCGTATATTCCCTGACTTATAGAGACGGATATCAACGTTGATGCGATCGTAACAATACCGGCAATTGACATTGCGTGAAAAAATGAATTGAAATATTTTTTCTTTGCAGCGATTCCCACACTTAATCCTACAAATATACTTGTAACGCAATATATCAGCTCGGAATCATTCATTATGGTACTTACCATATTGCTTGATGCACCGACAAGTGCACCGCATACCGGTCCAAGCAGGTAAGCCGATACTACTGTTCCGAATGAGTCAAGCCACACAGGCAACTCCATCTGACTTGCAAATTCCCTTCCTGCAAAATTCACTGTTATTGATAACAGCACAATAACAGCTGTTCTGATCATAATGTATGTTTTGCTTTTATCGTTCACCCGGGATTCTCCCCTTCCGATTATATTGCACAATACCCCGGACTGTAACCAGCCGGGGTATGATAATCATTTTAATAAAATGCAGTAATATTAATTCATCACGATGTAAAGTAACCTAAGAAACTGAAGTCTGTAGGCAACGGGATCGTCAACATATATACAGTTGCGATCGCAAGAAATACCACTGCTATTCCGAATACAACCATACGGTTAGGTATTCTCTTAAATATTCCAACAACTCCGAGAAGGAATAATACAAGCGAGTATATTACAGTAACGAGACCAAACTTGTCACCGTTTGTATTGTCCTGCTGTCCCTGTTCAAGCAATACCTGAGCTTCTTCAATCTGTGCATTGGCATCTTCATAATATGAATCAATGAAGCCTTCCATCTGGAACGGCGTAACATAATTGTCATTATTCTCAAGCTCATTCTCAGCCCATTCTATTGCTGCCAGAAAATCTTCCGAGCAACTGCTGAGCTTTAATGCATCAATCTTCGTATTATACAACTCCGCAGTATCTTCATCACCTTTACTCTCAGCCATCTCAACTTCAAGTTTGTAATCCATTATGTTATTCCATGTGAGCATGTCCATCATCAAAGCCTGCGATGCCTCATTGAATGATGAGTTACCTTCTGTCGAAATATTATTGCTCTTTGTATAATTGGTTGACTGATTACCGCCGTGAAGCGATCCGATCCACGTTGCCCATGCAGTAAGCAATGCAGTGATACCGAGGAATATTGCGATCAGTATCTCAAGCTTTGCTTCTGTCTTATTCTCCGGCTCTTTACTGTTGTTATTAACAACATCCGTTTCGTTTTCCACTGTAATATTATCCTGTGCTTCCAATTATTACTCCTTTCCGGTAAGGGAATTACTGATCAATAACCCACGGTGTTCCATCGGCTTTTAAGAAATTACCCTGAGCAACCTTGATTACATCGATTATGTAACCGATACCTAAACATCCACCTGTTAACAGCCAGATGATACCTGTTCCGGTCTTGCCTGCCATAAATCTGTGAACACCAAGTCCGCCTAAGAAAATAGTGATAAGTATTGCTGTCGTTTTATCCATGATAAAACCTCCTCTTAAAATATTATTTTTTACTGCAGACATCGTTCATGACTCAGCTGCAGTTGTGATACAAAGAATTGTGTTAAATGATGAATTGTCACATACATCTTGTATTATAGCACAATTTCCCTAAAATAGTCATAATCAAATCCTTAAAATTTAATAAAGTGGCATTTTCAGAAGATCGAGCATTTATTTTGCGGCATCAGCAGTAGTCCACATATGGATAGTAAGATCCGGAGACCAGCTTACGGTTCCGTGAAGCGGTGCAGTTTCGATCCATGCCCACTTTGGATTATCTGTTATGATAGTAGGCTCCGTAACCATTCCGTTATCGTCTATTCCGTTATTCTCGATATAGACTTTGCAATCATTTCCATCATCATCCTGTCCTTCCATGATATAACGGGCCGATAATGTCTGAACCTGTCCTTTGAACTGGTTTCTCGTATCAGCAAAGTTATCAACGCCTTTACCTTTGAATGTGTCACTGCTTGACGTACATGTGAAGTTTATCATTGACGCAGATGCACCGTCAGCTCCGGTAACACCGTCAGATGCACCGATACCTATAGTAAATGTGAATATCTCTTTATTGTAATTCTTCGATGAATCAGGCATCTTGACTGCAGGATAAGGAAGCTTTTCATCATTTGATTCATTCCACATAACATGAATGGTCTTGTCGCCGTCACCGTCATCTTCAAGACGGCCCTGAATGTCGGCTGTCTGAAGCCATGCAAGGTCGCTGCTGTCTGTAATGATGGTAGGCTTGGTTACCACATGACTGTCATCGATATATTCGATGCTGTTATCTTCTATAAAGATACTGCAATCCTTATTAGCGGAATCTTTTCCTTTGAGGATATATCTCGCGGTGGATATCGTCTTACCGTCATTATAATCTTCCTTATAACGCTTAATAACGTTGGAACTCTCTCTTATAATGTTACCGTTGAAATAATCACCCTCGCAACTACCGGTAAAATACTGCATATCCACCTTGCAGGTGCTTCCTTCAACACTGTAAAGGTTAGTATCCGTTGTGTGAATAGTGAGTACCTCTTTGGTATATACATCGGGAGTAGCTTCCGGTGTAGGTTTGGTCGTCGGACCTGCTACCTGAGTCGGTCCTGCCGGTACATTGGTTGCCGGTACTGCAGTAGGAGCCGTCTGTCCCGTTCCTGCCGGCTGATTCTGCGCTGTCGCAGTGTTCTGCGGTGCAGCCGTTATAATGGCAATAGTTTCTTTCGCGTTTACATTTACGGTGATCTTACCGATCTTTGAGATCTTCTTTTTATACTTCTGCTTAACGGTTATCTCGGCTTTTCCAACAGCTTTTGCCGTGATCACACCTTTGCTGCTTACAGATGCTTTCTTAGGTACAGAAGACTTATAAGTATATGTTGCCTTCTTAACCTTATTCTTTATTGTGATCTTCTTCTTTTCACCAACCTTGAGATTCACTCTGGTGAATCCAAGTTTAGCTTTCTTTGCAGCATCTGTTATGTCTGCATTGCCTGTCACTGCGAGCATTCCTGCAACCATGGATAATCCTGCTGCCATTGCCACAATGCGTTTTTTTACATCTTTCCTCATTGTAATATACTCCCTTTGAATAATAACTATGTTTTTTTATATCACTTTACCGGTATCTTGTCGGTATAAGGTGACTGTGTAGTCTTATCCCATACATAAGCATATGTTGTGTAATTACCTGTTGCCCATGTCTGCGGAAGTTTAACCACCTTATAATCTCCCGATCCAAGTGATACATCTTTTGCGTTCATGCCTGCAAGCTTGCCTGTCGAATCATAAGCTGCAAAGATCACTTCAACATTCTTTGCTGTTTTGTCATTGGCAATGTACACGCCTGCACCTTCGCCGTCCTCATTAACGTTAACGCTCATTGTGCTGCCGCCGGCAACATGAAGGATAATATCATTGGACTTCATTGATCCGTCAGTTGCATATAACTTTATGAACTTTCCTGCATATGTCTGATCCACGGTATATGTTCCGTCTGCTGCCACAGAGCCTGCTGCAGCACCGTCGGTTGTCATGGCATGCCATGTAACACCGTCTTTCTTATCTCTTGAGAAAGCATCTCTTGCAGATACGTTCACTGTAGTTCCGACATCAACAGTCTTAGTTACATCAACGTCTATATCAGCTACGAGCTTCTCGACATCATCAAGTGTGAAATCAACCGTAACCGGTACACCCTTTTTAAGTACAAGGTCTACATAAGGCATTCCGTCATTGTCATTAAGTATACTCTGCTTAACACCGTTAACCGTTGCCGATGCCCATCCAAGTCCGCATCTAACCTTGACATTGTTATTATCAACATCAGAATTGAGTGTAACTGATGCTTTCCATGCATTTATATCCCAGTTGATATCAACCTGTGTATTACATCTTGCACGAAGTCCGGTAATACTTCCGTTATATACATCCGAAAGGAGCGTCGGAAGAATCTCAACCACTCCTGTGTTGGAATAGAGAAGCGATTCATTTACCGCACCCATGATACCGAATGCAGAGTCGGTACAGTATGTTGAACTGTGGTTCGTATTATGTGACGTCATCATTGATGAGTACTGATAATTGCTTGTAAGCAGATAGATAAGTACGTTCTCAAGTCCCGATACATTCTTGAGTCTTGCTTCAACAAGCGCCTTATGTGTCGGTCCGTGAGACTCTGATGCCTCCTGACCGTTGAATGCAGCCGAACGTGCATCCATAGCCTTAACAACACCTATTCTGAGCGCTTCATTAGACTGCGTATCGTATGAAGGCCATGCAACATAAGCGTGACTCACATGTCTGTGATGATGTGCATCTTCAAGTTTAGGTGTGGTCCACTCTTTAAGTTCTCCCGTATCCGCATACATATAATCAGGTATCTTTGTCTCAAAATCAGCCCATTTTGCAAGGAGTTCATCCTTATCTGAAGGATTGACCACATCAATAAGCTGTCTTGCCATTGATAATGTACTTCTTGAAGCAGCTATATCCATTGTCGTATTGTATGCAAGAGAACCCTTGGAGTTCTCACCGTCTGCCTTAGGCGCATTCTCAGGTGAATATCCCGGTGTGTATATATACTTGCAGTTCTTGTCGCCTGCCGCTATCGCATCACTGATCGTTGTTCCGTCATCTGCGTGCTCAACACCGTCACCGTCGGTATAATATCTCTCATCAACATACTGAAGCCAGAAGTTCATTGTCTTCTTAAGCATAGGATACAGAACATCTTCTTCAAGATTCATATAACCCGAAGATTCTATTCTTGCAAGATCCTCATCTGACAGATCAAGCACTTCCTTATTACGATCCATGTCAACATCCTTGCCGACCGGTATCATCTGATTGCCGTAACACTGCCAGTATTCGAATATCGGTATGATAAGCCAGTCTGTAATACCGTTAACATATATATGAGGATATCCGTCTATGAAATGATAGCTTCCGGCTTCGCCTGTTCCGTCCACACGCGGCGGTGCCTTGATAGCATCTGTCATTCCATATACGTTCGTTGCGTCATCAACCCAGTCCTCAACCATTCTTACAATGAAGTTGATATATCCGTCGCCTGCGCCACGCATGTTACCGGTGTTCATACCCGATATCTGAAGATTGGTATTGGCATCAAGAGTGAAGTCACCGCTCCAGTCGGGATTGAATGCTCCGTTCCATATGGCACCAAGCCTCGTTGAACCGTATCCGTGCGCACATATAACGCCGAAACGTCCGTTATTGTATATTCTCTCAAGAAATGCCTTGTTGATCGTTCCCTTATCGGCATTCTGCTTTGCAATAAGCTCGGTATTGGTGAGCTCTCTGTCTTCTTTTTCCGCATCGGTGGAGCAAAGATCTATCTTAACATTCTTAAACATTCCACCGTGAATGTCAACATGAGGCTTAAGTATGGTGCTGTAGCCTTCTTCTGTTGATGTTGTGTTATATTTGCCTATCACGCCGTCAACTTCCGAAAGAAGTCTGTCATATAACTTATCCTTTACATCGCCTACGTTGTTGCATCCTTCATCTATTCTGTCAACCTTGGTGATGAGCATTACAGACTTGGTTCCGGTAATGGTGAACTTTGGATCATTTACATTGTTACCGCTAACGCCCTTAAAACTTGACGGAACGGTTACATTCCTCTTGTCAGCGGCATAATCCACATTACCGCTTGTTATGATCCTTGTAGCTGTTCCCCAGCCGCCTCTTGCGAACTTGGTCTCTTTGACATTCTTACTGCCCTTACGGTTCTGGATCGGATATTTTGCAACCATACCGAAACCATAACCTTTATCATCGCTTGTAGTCACGTAATCCGTCTCGGGAGTACTGTAAGTTGTTCCCTGGTTACGCATCTCAACAAGATGATCCATACTTATTGTGATATCAAGATCCTGTCCTTCAGGCGCCTCGATATATGTAACTATGACATCATCGCTTCTTGATGCAAATGAGCGTCTGTTCCACTCATTTCCCGAATCATCTTTCCACTGAACACCAACTTCACCGGTCTCATAGTTCGTATATCTGTTATAGTTGTTCGAATTGGCGCTCGTATAACTGTTATTCTTGATCCTGTACTGGGCTGCCGGCTGATAAGGTCTCGGCCATGTTGTTCCCCAGCCTGTTCCGTACTGGCTTGATGCATAAGAGCTGACTGCATCTATCCATGGGAATTTGCCTCTCTCGATCGCACCTTTTCTCTGCTCGTCAAGTACGCCGCTTATTACTGGTGTTTCATATATATCCGTTCCGTCCTGAACGATCTTTGTATTATTCAGAATGAATACATCTTCATCCGGATCGCAGCTCTCGATAAATCCAATCTCACCGTTTGCCGTAACCGAACCGTCACGCCAGTTATCGTTCGTTGCCGCTTTTTGGATTGTCTTATATGTATTCTCGTTGAATCCCGTTGCACCGTTTAATCCGTATTTCCATTCGCTCGCTGCGCTTGCCCTGAACATTCCACCCGTTTCCTCTCTGTCAATTATGCTGCCGAAAGCAGATACTGAAGTAATTGTAAGACCGGCAGTCAGAATGTATGCAAGGCTTCTCTTCATTAATTTCATCTGTTTATACCTCCTATAGTATATTACTTGATCTTAGCCTTGACTGCTTTAGACATCTTACCGATAACCGTCTTCTTACCGGAACCTTTATATGCCGCAACCTTAAAATAGTATGTCTTTCCTTTTTTAAGCTTCTTTATCACGCACTTGGTCTTCTTTGCCTTAACCGTAGCCTTAACTTTGAATCCCTTGTTCTTCTTCAAAGACATATATATTTTATAACCTTTTGCACCTTTTATCTTATTCCATGATACCGTAGCCTTCTTCTTTCCGGCTTTAACCTTTGCCTTAGGTGCTTTTAACTTATCCGATCCTGTATTATTAACCGGTGTTGTAACGGCAGTTGTACTTCCCGGCGTATTGGTCGTTGTTACCTGATTCTGTCCACTTCCGGTCCCGAACGTGAATTCTTTCTCAAGCTTAGCACCGTTACAGCCAAGTATCAGCTTATAATTACCCGATACTGTCCCCTTATTGATCGTAAATGCGAAACTTGCAGCAGCCTTGATCTGATCAAGATATACAACATACTGCGCATTGTCCGCTACGCTTCCGGCAGCGTTATAACCCGGTGCATAGCATGTAACTGACATGTCACTTCCGTACCATGACGCCTCACTGAGTCCTACTGTAACTTTCTGATCCGCGGATGTTGCCGATACGGCGATCTTTGCACTGTCTTCGGCCTTTGCTGTCATGGTAACTGCAAACACTGTACACAGACAAACAGCTGCGGTGCCGATTCTGGACATAACTCCCCTTAACATTGAATGATACCTCCTTGAATTATTATGTTGGTGTCGCTTTAAAGCAACATTTAGAAAATTATATCAGAAATCATTATGTGAGGTCAATGATTATAAACAGCTTTTTGAGTGATATTTTGGGTTGAAAAAGCCCCGCTATACGCAGGGCTTTGAATGATCAACAAAGATACTTGTTGGCGAAAGTTTCCATCTTGAGAGGCATATCGTAAAGGTAACCCTGTATGACATCACAGCCGGCATCCTTCATGATCTGCTCTTCATCGGAACTTTCAATTCCTTCACCTATTATCTCCATGTCAACATCTTTAATGGTATGGATAAGACCACTGATGATCTTAATACCCTTATCGGAGTCGAGACTGTTCTGAACAAAACTTCTGTCGAACTTTATCTCATCTACCGGGATCTTGCTCACCATACTGAGCGAACTGTAACCGCTTCCGAAATCATCAAGGCTGACTCTGTAGCCAAGCTCCTTGATCTTATTAACCTGTTCTATCATATAATCAAGATCATCAAAGAACATGGTTTCCGTAACTTCGAATATGATATAATAAGGGTCTATCGAATATCTTCCGACAATATCTCTTATCTTGTCAAGGAACATATCATCGTAAAAATCAACTCTTGAAAGATTGACACTGACCGGAATAAGATCAAGTCCCTTACTCTTCCATTCCATCATATCCTTATGAACCTGTTCAAGTATATAAAGGTCAAGCTCACATATGAGCGAAGTCTCTTCAAGCTGTGCCACAAACTGGTACGGTGATAATATATTACCGTCCGGATCTATGATCCTTGCCAGTGCTTCGGCTCCCACAAGTTTCTGTCCTGTCGAAGCCATCTTGGGTTGATAAAATGCGATGATCCTGTTCTCGTCTATCGCATTCTTGAACATCGGAACAACACTCTTACGATTAAGATCCTCGGTTGTCATCTCTTCCCTGTACGGGACCACTCTCTTGTTGTCACGTTTGTTCTCTGATTTTCTTGCAAGCTCAACCTTGTCAACCGCCGACGAGATATTCTCTCCGGGTTCCACAATGTATATACCCATGCTGATATCAAAAGCCGCAAGAGGGTACTCCTGTCTCATCTTTCTTACGAATTCAACACATTTTGCTTCTTCGTCCGAAGCCAGCTGTGCAATAGTCCTGTCTTCCATATCCGCCAGAACAAAAAAATGATCCGAATAAGCTCTCGAAGCTACGATCACGTTATTGCTCTTCGCGAGCCATTCCGCTACCGTGACAAGAACCTTGTCACCTTCAATGTATCCGTATTTATGATTAATATATGTGAAATCATTGATATTTACCGAGAACAGCACGAGTTTCTTTGATCCCTCATCAATATTCCTCTGTGCATCCTCTTTAAAAAAATCAAAATACAGCAGACCTGTTAATTTTTCTTTTTTAACTACATCCAAAATATGTTCCTCCGAACCTAAATGTTTTCCTTCCCACCGAACTATTATACAATACGTAAATCATTAATTCAATATAAATAACATTATAAATAACATAATTTTTTATTTGTCCCAGCCAATATATGTAAATAAATGTTACTTTTTCACAGATCCGTAGTAAATCCAGTTAAAAATGACATATGCTCTTTGGGTATCATATGAGGTGAAGAATATGTCCACGCCTCAAGCGGATAACCTCTTTCGGATAATAACCGGGCATTGGCTTCATTTAACGTTGGAGATGTATATTTGCAGTCGGCAAATAACTCACCGCAAGATATGCTTCTCAATTCATCGAGGGTATCAGCCAGATCTTTATCAATATCATAGATCACAAACCCGCATCTGGCCGTAGGCATGCGTTCGAGCATTTTTACGAGATTGTCCTTGTGAAATGAAATGAAGGTTATGCGCCTCAGCATATCATATTTTTCTATAATACTATTGATCAGCTCGGCCTTTTGCCCGTCTATCGAATCATCTTTTATCTCAAGGTACACGTTACATGTATATAACCGGCACATTGCGATCAGCGTTTCCAGTGTCATTATCCTGTAACCGGCTTTGCCGCCTCTTTTTCCGAAATTATGTTCATTGAGGTACTCATAAGTCAGATCATTAACATTTCCGCTTCCGTCCGAAGTTCTGTCAATCGTTGCGTCATGGATTATAACGGGCACGTTATCGGCAGTAAATCTCACATCGGCTTCTATTATCCTGTATCCGTTCTCTACAGCGGCCAATAAAGATGCAACCGTATTCTCGGGCGCGGTACTTTTCATTCCCCTGTGAATGATTATCCTTCCGGGTACGGGAGTCACAACAGAAACCATACCCGCTTCGGGAATGGGCTCTACGGGATCCGGTTCCGGAGTTATTACGGCAAATCTGATATCCGAAGTATCTTTCACATTTACTTTACATACAAGTTTATATTTATCCGATATACCGGTTATACGTGTCTTACCTTCACTTACCGCACTTACAACACCTTTTTTGTTTACGACGGCGATCTTCTTATCAGCCGAGGACCATTTTACTTTTCCTTTGGCTTTCTTGAACTTTATTACCTTACTGCCGCCGAAATCAAGAGTTATACTCTGTCTGTACAGCTTTTTCTTTTCTTTGGCCGATACCGTATTCCCGGAATCGATAAATGACGGCAGCAATATCACAGCCGCCGTTAAGATCGTAATAAGCCTTATTATATTCGCAAAACGTCTGTTTTTTCTGTTACACATTAAAATTATCTCCTTTGCCAACCTTGAGTATACATAAATATCTTATTTATTTCAAGAAAAAAGAATAAATAATTTGCATTTACAAAGTATACGTGTTACCATTCACTGTGTACGCGAACCGATGCCGCATGGCATACGGGAACGCTGCATTATACAGTATATGATCAAATTAGATATGAAAGGATGAATAAAAATGTCTGATGCTTTAAAGTTACATGAAGAATGGAATGGTAAGATCGATACAACCGCAAAATGTGAGGTTAAGACCAGGGAAGATCTTGCAACAGCCTATACACCGGGCGTTGCTATCCCCTGTGAAGTGATAGCTAAGGATCCTCAGGCAGCGTACAAATACACGATCAAGTCGAATACAATCGCCGTTGTCTCCGACGGAAGCGCCGTTCTGGGACTCGGTAATATCGGTCCTCTTGCCGCTATGCCGGTAATGGAAGGAAAAGCTGTACTTTTCAAGGAATTCGGCGGAGTTAATGCTTTCCCTATATGTCTTGACACTCAGGATACCGAAGAAATCATCGAAACAGTATGTCGCATAGCACCTGCTTTCGGAGGAATCAACCTTGAAGATATATCGGCACCGAGATGCTTTGAGATTGAAGAAGCTCTCAAGGAAAGACTTAATATCCCGGTATTCCATGATGATCAGCACGGAACCGCAATAGTCGTTCTTTCAGCCATCATCAATGCTCTCAAGATCGTAGGCAAAGAAAAAGAAGACTGCCGCATCGTCGTTAACGGTTCCGGAGCAGCGGGAATAGCAATATCCAAACTTCTGCTCTCCTACGGCTTCAAACATCTTATAATATGCGACAGCAAAGGAATCGTATCAAGTTCTTCGGAGCGTCTTAACAAGATCAAAAAAGAGATGCTTAAGGTAACAAACCTTGAAGATATATCCGGAACTCTTGCAGATGCACTTGTTGGAGCAGACATTTTCATAGGCGTATCAGCTCCGGGAGTTGTGACCGCAGATATGGTTAAGACCATGAACAAGGATGCCATTATTCTTGCAATGGCCAATCCCGTTCCCGAGATCATGCCTGACATTGCCAAAGCAGCAGGTGCAAGGATCGTAGGAACAGGCCGTTCGGATTTTCCGAATCAGGTTAATAATGTCGTAGCATTTCCGGGAATATTCAAGGGTGCACTTGAAGGTCGCGCACCTCAGATAACCGAGAAAATGAAACTTGCCGCAGCACTTGCAATAGCAGGTCTTGTATCTGATGATGAACTTAACGAAGATTTCATAATGCCACAACCGTTTGATCCCCGCGTTGCCGATGTAGTAAGCGAAGCAGTGAAAAGTAATATATAATACTATGTATGAAAGCGGAATGAGATATAATTCACTGAATCATTATCTCGTATCAAAATACAACGAAAGAGTATTCAAGATCGCCCTTAACGGGGGAATGACATGTCCAAACAGGGACGGCACACTGGATGACCGCGGCTGCATATTCTGCAGCAGAGGCGGTTCGGGTGATCATGCCGCCCCTTTGTCTGAAAGCGTAACTTCTCAGATCGACAATGCCATTACCACACTTCATAAGACCAAACCCGGTATCAGAAGATTCATAGCATATTTTCAGGCGTATACCAATACATATGCCCCTGTCGAATATCTCGAACGATTATTCACCGAAGCCATAATGCATCCTGATGTGGTATGTTTGTCGATCGCGACAAGACCCGACTGCCTACCCGCGGAAGTTATGGAACTACTGAAAAAACTTAATAATATAAAACCTGTCTGGGTGGAACTGGGACTTCAGACCATACACGAAAAAACAGCAGATCACATACGCCGCCACTACACATTGGATGTATATGATGACGCGGTGATTAGACTTAAAAATGCGGGGCTTACGATAATAACCCATGTAATAATCGGACTTCCGGGCGAAACCGAAACTGACATGTTAAAGACAATAAAGCACATCATTTCTCTCCCGCTTGACGGAATAAAACTTCAGCTCCTTCACGTATTGAAAGGAACGGATCTTGCTGATGAGATCAATGATATTCACATTCTTACTCTTGAAGAATATACGGATATTATTATCCATTGTCTTGAAATTATTCCCGAACATGTTATAATTCACAGAGTAACAGGTGATGCCCCGAGAAAGCTTCTTATCGCACCCGAATGGAGTCTTAACAAGCATGGCGTGCTGAACAGGATCAACCATGAGTTGAAGGTACGGAACACATGGCAGGGCAGGCTTATCTGATCGTATCACATCGGCATACATCAACAATTATAATCCCTTGCAAACACGTCCGGATACTCTTAAGCAACCTCATGTATCCACACTATGTTTCACACGGGAAAATGTAAAAATGTTCAATTACAGGAGAAAAACATGTTAGCTTCAATAAATGCAATATATAAACTACTCATATTGTACATGATGGATTCGGTTGATTTTTCATTGTCAAACGCAATAATATCAGACTTCATCCTGCAGGAGAATCTCACAGATTATTTTAACCTGCAGATCGTATTCAGTGAGCTTGAAGAGGAAGGACTTATAACCTCTTCCACAACATATAAAACAACCTATTACGATATCACAGGTGAAGGTCGCGATGCTTTGGACTGTTTCCATAACGAGATATCACCGACTTTAAAAAATCATGTCCGCGAATACTTAAAAGAGCACTCCGGCAAAATTGTCGAAATGCTCTCTGTAAAATCCGATTATGAAAAATCAGGAAGCGCATTCATCGCGCACTGCAGCATATACGAACGAAACTCTTTGCTCGCCTCAATATCGATCGGCGTCAATACCGAGGAGCAGGCAAGACGGGTGTGCTCCGGTTTCAATGAAAAAAGCAGTGAGATCTACGCTTATCTTATAAAAACACTCATGAAATGATCTTTAACTGAACGGTCTTCCCACAACCACGATATTACTCTCATTGTACATGTACCACTGAGATACTTTCGTTCCGTCAGCATGTATTATCTTTCCGTATGAATAATTACCGTTTCCTTCACGGCCCATATATATCGCGACATGATATATATTCTTATATCTTCCGTTTGAACTTCTTTTGAAGAAAAAGAGGTCTCCCGGACGAAGTTTCTTAAGATTTTTGACGTATTTTACCGGAACCGTCTTCTTATGATTCGCAAGATATCTTGCTTCATTGGCAGCAACCGGCGCATAATGCCTGTCTCCGAAATACATTCCAAGAGGCGAATAACATCTCCATACAAGCGATGAACAGTCATAATATCCTTTCTGCATACGGCGTGCCTGACTGTATGTGGCTCCTTCTACTTTTAATGCATTATTAACGGCTTTGACCGCTTTTACGCTTCCGACATTTATCGATGCGGTTATCACTGCATTATCCACTTCAATGTCTATAACGGCAAATCCGGTTTTCTTTGCTTTTATGACACCCTTATCCGTTACGGTAACAACCTTCGGATCACTTGACTGATATTTTATTGTACTTGCGGCATTGATTCCATTGATCTTTAATGTCTGTTTTGTTCCTTTGGTAACAAGATAAAATGATTTGTTAAGTTTCGGATTTGTAACCGTGACCGTACATACAAGCGTGATACCGTCTATCTGCACTGTTATCTGGGCAGTACCCTTTTTATTGCCGTATATGGTTGCTGAAGGATTGGTTGCCGACGAATTGTTAAGTATATCGTTGTATATGTATCTTGAAGCATATCCGGATGAATAAACCGATACAACATTCTTATCGGAAGATGTCCATGTTGCGACACCTGTTGTTCCCATTACCGTAAGCTCCATCGAATGATTCTTGGCTACATTGCAGACATTAACGCTTAACACGGGACTTGTTACCTTGAATACACATGTGTATGAAGTTTCTATGCCTGTAAGCGTCTTATGCGTTGCCGTAATGACTGCTTCTCCCGATGCGCAGGGAGTGACAACACCCCATGAATCAACTACCGCAACAAGTGCATTGGAGGTGCTCCATGTCACTGTTCCCGGCGTCATGTTAATTACAGACAAAGCATAAGGAATACTTCCGAGAGCTCTTGTAACAGTCGTTTCCGACATAGCCATTCCGGTTCCTCTTACTGTTATGGCGCCCACATATATCCTCTTATCTTTTCCATCGGTAAGATATATTCTTGTGTAGCCCTCTGTGGCAGCAGTTATCGTATCGTCATCGGCGATCACTGCTATTCCCGGCTTGTCGAATTCATATTTCATATCTTTATATTCGTCATAATCCCTGTATTCGGGTCTGAACTGCTCACCAATGGTAAGTTCATGATCAGTGTAATCAAGTACTTTGACCTTTACATCGGCACTAAATGTTTTGCATCCCTTGTATTCTCCGCGACTGTCACAATAATCCACAGCTGCGTATACAGAGAGCGTACTCTCGCCTTCATAGCTTCCTCTTACGTCAAGTGTAAGACTGTTGCTATACTCATCTATAGATATGTAATGTGACGATATGCCATAGCTTATATGGCAGAATTTGTCAGGAATGTTAGTCTTTACATTAACTTTGATCGTATCATATGTTACTACCGCATAAGACTCTTTTTCAAATGATATTTTAAGCTTATCGAAATCTTTTGAAGTAAGATATTCCCTATCCTCAAAATTCTCCTCGTCATTTTCATTATCATCCGACTTACTATCTGTTACCCCGCTCTTCGTAACATCTTCGTAGGCAGCATATGCCACACTGCCCGTTACGGATACCGTCACGAATATAAACCATGCCAACAAAATATAACGTATTTTTTTCCATGTTGTCTTTCCATCAGGTAATCTCAAATTATTTCATCTCCAATCAAAATCTGGTCACTCACTAAAAAAAATATAGCTCATACTCTTTTCATATGATGTCGTTGTCATCTGTACGCTGAAAAACTTCATCCTTGTACTCTTCAACATACTCCTCTATATATTCCCATATCTCGTCTCTGCCGTCTCCGGTCACAGCCGAAAAAGGGATCACGGGTGTTCCTTCAACCGCATCCAGTTTTTTTTCTATAACTTCCGTTGCCCGAACTATGCCGCTTTTCTTGATCTTATCGGCTTTGGTGGCAATTATTATCGGACAAAAACCGGAATCCAGAAGATCATTATACATTGCGACATCATTTTCGGTGGGATCATGCCTAATATCGATCAGTTGAAATACAACGCGAAGTGCTTTTGATGTATTGAAGTACTTCATTGTCATTTTTTTCCATTTTTCTTTTAATTCTTTAGATACTTTGGCATAACCGTACCCCGGAAGATCTACAAGATAAAAACTGTCATTTATATTATAATAATTGATCGTCTGTGTCTTACCGGGCTGAGAAGATGTTCTCGCAAGCGATTTCCTGTTAAGCATTGTATTGATCAGTGAAGATTTACCAACATTGGATCTGCCGATAAATGCAAGCTCAACCAGCCTGTTATCGGGCAATGTGCTTGTGATACCACACACTGTCTCAAGTTCTATCTTTTTAAGTTTCATTAATTATCTCCATACTATAGCCTGTCTGGCCACTTCTTCCATGCTGTCGGCATATACGATATTAAGTCCGCCCGTTACCTCTTCTTCAAGTTCACTGATGGTCTTTCTGTTACGTTCCGGAACAATTACCGTTTTGATGCCCGCGTTGCAGGCAGCAAGTAATTTTTCTTTAAGACCGCCTATGGGAAGAACTCTTCCCCTTAAAGTCACTTCACCGGTCATGGCAACTTCGGCTTTTACAGGATGATCCGTAACAGCAGACAAAACAGCCGTGGCCATGGTTATTCCGGCCGAAGGTCCGTCCTTAGGAACGGCTCCTTCCGGCACGTGTATATGAATGTCGTGTTTGCTGTAGTAATCATCGGCAATATTGTACCGTTCACTGAGCGAACGAACATACGTGACAGCAGCCGATGCCGATTCTTTCATTACATCGCCTAATTTTCCGGTAATAAGGAGCTCTCCCTTACCGGGCATTATATTAACTTCTATCTCAAGTGTATCGCCGCCGACACTTGTCCATGCAAGCCCTCTTACCACGCCTACCTGAGCGTTTTTACCTACATAATCTATCTCATATTTTACCTTACCGAGATATTCTTCAATATTCTTTCCCGTTACACTGACTTTTTCTTTTTCGCCGGATACGATCTGCTTTGCTGCCTTTCTGCATATTCTGGCTATAGTCCTCTCAAGGCTTCTTACACCGGCTTCTCTCGTATAACCTGTTATCATGCTTCGTATCGCCGAATCCGATATCTTCAGCTCCGAAGTACCGATACCGTTCTTTTTCTTTTGCTTGGATACAAGGTGCTTCTTTGCAATGTGATATTTTTCATTCTCGGTATAACCCGATACTTCAATTATCTCCATACGGTCAAGAAGAGGTCCCGGAATAGTGGATGTTGTATTTGCCGTACATATGAACAGCACCTTTGACAGATCCACGGGAACTTCAACATAATGATCCGTGAAGAATTCGTTCTGCTCGGGATCGAGCACCTCAAGTAACGCCGAGAATGTATCTCCTTTATAATCATTGCTCACTTTGTCTATCTCATCGAGCAGAATAAGCGGATTACCCGTCTTTGCTTTCTTAAGCGCCATGATTATCCTGCCCGGCATAGCTCCAACATAAGTTTTTCTGTGACCTCTGATCTCAGCTTCGTCCCTGACGCCGCCAAGACATATTCTGATATATTTTTTGCCAAGTGATTCGGCTACGGATTTTGCAATGGAAGTCTTACCTGTTCCCGGAGGGCCCACAAGACATATGATGGGAACGTCTCCTTTGCCCGCAAGCTGTCTTACTGCAAGATATTCAAGTATTCTTTCTTTTACTTTTGTAAGTCCGTAGTGATTCTTTTCAAGAACCTTTCCGGCATTTTCTATATCATTGTTATCCTCGCTCTCATTGTCCCACGGAAGTCCGAGAAGAGTCTCTATGTAAGTTCTTATCACAGAACTTTCCGATGAATTGGCAGATACCATCTTGAATCTTCTGATCTCTTCAAGTATCTTTTCTTTTACTTCTTCGGATGCATTAAGAGCGTTGCATTTTTCTATGTATTCATCAGCCTCACTGCCCGTATCGGAATCACCGAGTTCTTCCCTTATTACCTTAAGCTGTTCCCTGAGATAATACTCTTTCTGATTATTGTCGACAGCTGCCTTGAATTTGTTTCTGTACTCGTCTCTCATACCGGCCAGATTGATCTCGTAAGATAATCTGTCCATAAGATATCTGCATCTTTCCTTAGGATCTATTATAACAAGAAGCTTATATTTTTCTTCATAATCGAGATTGATATTTGATGCAATGATGTCGATCAGATTATCAAGGTCATTACACTTTTTGATCTTTAAAAGAACTTTATCATTGACATTCACACAAGAACGGTCATATTCTTCGAACACTTCCTTAAGAAGCCTTATGATCACATCCTCTTCCATCTTTCCTTCTTCGTCATTACTATCGTCGTCATGCACAAGCGGACTCACCTTTGCCGAACATATCTTATCTCCGGTCTTAAATGAATCGATCATTACACGTTCTTTACCGTATAACATGACACGCATAACATGTGAAGACACTTTAAGAAGCTGTCTTACTTCCGCAAGCGTTCCTATCACGTCTTCACCTGAATCTGGATCATAATTTTTTGACATCAAAACAACCGGCTTGTTGGCAGCAAGAGCCAGCTCAACAGCCGCAAGATTGAATCTTCCTCTTATATCAAAATGGATGACCGTTTCCGGAAAAACAACGAAGTCATCCATAATTACAACCGGTAATGCGACATTAATGTCACTCATTAAATCATCTCCAGGTAGCTTTTACCATTATTATCATTATTGTTCAAGCACAGGTTTTCCCGTACCTTCAATTACTTCCTTGGTAATAAAACATTTCTTGACATTTTCATCCGACGGAAGCTCATACATTACATCCATCATCGCATTCTCGATGATCGCACGTAAGCCTCTCGCTCCGGTCTTACGCTCAACCGAGTTCTTAGCGATCATATTTATGGCTTCATCGTCGAATTCAAGCTCGATATCATCAAGCTCAAATAACTTCTTATATTGCTTCACAAGTGAATTCTTGGGCTCTGTAAGTATTCTCTTAAGAGCCTCTTCATCAAGTCTGTCGAGACCAACGGTCACGGGAACTCTTCCGACAAATTCGGGGATCATGCCGAATTTGACAAAATCCTGCGGAAGAACCTGTCTGAACAATTCTCCGATATTCTCGTCTTTTTCGTATTCTTTACCGATCTGCGCATTGAAACCGATCGACTTCTTGCCTACACGTGAAGCAATTATCTTCTCGAGTCCGTCGAATGCACCGCCGCATATAAATAATATATTGGACGTATCTATCTGGATAAATTCCTGATGCGGATGTTTTCTTCCTCCCTGAGGCGGAACGCTTGCAACCGTGCCCTCAAGTATCTTGAGAAGTGCCTGCTGTACACCCTCTCCGGATACATCTCTTGTTATCGAAGTATTCTCTGATTTTCTGGTGATCTTATCAACCTCATCGATATATATTATTCCATACTCGGCCTTATCGATATTATAGTCGGCAGCCTGTATTATCTTAAGAAGGATATTCTCAACATCCTCACCTACATAACCGGCCTCTGTAAGTGCCGTCGCATCGGCGATCGCAAAAGGAACATTAAGAAGCTTTGCAAGTGTCTGTGCAAGATAAGTCTTACCCGATCCGGTAGGTCCTACCATAATAATATTGCTTTTTTGTAATTCAACATCAAGATTCTTGCCCGCAAGAACTCTCTTATAATGGTTATATACCGAAACAGCCAGAGCTTTTTTTGCGTCTTCCTGTCCGATGACATATTCATCGAGAAAATCTTTGATCTCCTTTGGCTTAAGGAGATTGATCTCTTCCTTTAATGATGATTCGTCCTCATAAGGATTGCTGTATAATTCATCTTCAATTATCTCAGCACATACTTCAACACATTCATCGCATATATATACCCCGTCTCCGGCAATAAGCTTTCTTACCTTTTCCTGGGGCTTATTGCAGAAAGAACATCTCAGCTGCTTTTCATTATCATCTTTTCCTGCCATTATATATACCTCATTAAACTATTAAAACTAACTGATCATTTCTTGCCTTCTTCAGCATTAACCCTGTTGGTGATTATGCTGTCAACAAGACCGTATTCAAGAGCCTCTTCGGCAGTCATATAGTTATCTCTCTCCGTATCGATCTCTACCTGCTCAAGAGGTTTTCCTGTATTCTCGGAAAGGATCCTGTTAAGTCTTGCTTTTATCTTAAGAATATTCTCTGCAACGATCTTTATCTCCGTAGCCTGACCTCTTGCACCGCCTGAAGGCTGATGTATCATGATCTCCGAATTGGGGAGTGCAAAACGCTTGCCCTTTGCTCCGCCCGCAAGAAGGAATGCTCCCATGCTGGCTGCAAGACCCACACATATCGTGGATACGTCGCATTTGATATAATTCATCGTATCATATATAGCCATACCTGCTGTTACTGAACCTCCCGGACTGTTGATATACAGATTGATATCCTTATCCGGATCCTCGGACTCAAGGAACAGTAACTGGGCTGTTACGATACTTGCAGTAGCGTCGGTTACTTCTTCTCCGAGAAATATAATTCTTTCTTTTAACAATCTTGAAAAAATGTCGTATGAACGTTCGCCTCTGCTCGTCTGCTCTATTACATAAGGTACTAAACTCATAGTCATAACCTCCGACTCTAATCATTCTATGCTGATATTATGCCTTCATGTCGTATACCTGCACAACTATCAGATCTCTTTAGCTGAATCTCTTACAAAATCAACAGCTTTCTCAACTTTGATGTCTTCCTTCATCTGTTTGATTCCTTCTTCACCGAAAGTCTCTCTTACCTTGTCGATCTCCATACCGTACATATCGGCAAGTTCTTTGATCTTGTCATCAATCTCCTCATCGGTAGCATCAAACTCTTCTGCTGCTGCAACCGCTTCAAGCACAAGTCTTGACTTGATACGCTTTTCTGCCTGCGGCTTAAGCTGCTCTGTCATTTTCTCCGGTGTATTGCCTGTAAGCGACATATACTGCTGGAAATTGATTCCCTGCATCTGAAGATTCTGTGCATATTCTCTCATCATATTCTGAACCTGTGCCATGATCATATCATCAGCGATCTCCATCTCGGCACCTTCGATGATCTTCTCTATAACCTTATCTTCCTTACCGGCCTTGATCTCATTCTCTTTCTTCTCCATAAGCTTTGCTCTGATATCAGCCTTGTATTCATCAAGTGTATCAAATTCGGATACATCCTGAGCAAGCTCATCATCGATCTCAGGAAGGATCTTCTGCTCGATCTTGTTAACCTTTACTTTGAACAATGCAGGTTTGCCTGCAAGTGAATCCTGATGGTAATCCTCAGGGAATGTTACATTGACATCAACTTCGTCGCCTACATTCTTGCCAACAAGCTGATCTTCGAATGTATCGATAAATGAATGACTGCCGAGAACAAGCGGATAATCGCTTCCCTTTCCGCCTTCAAATGCCTCACCGTCAACAAATCCCTCAAAGTCGATAGTAACAGTATCATTAAGTTCGGCTGCCCTGTCTTCAACAGTCTCGATACTTGCATTCTTCTCCTGCTCTTCCTTAAGGGAATTCATTATATCATCTTCCGTAACGATTGCTTTCTCAACCTCTACTTCTATTCCCTTGTACTGTCCGAGTTTTACTTCCGGCTTGATAGCTACGGTAGCTGTGAATATGAAAGATTTGCCTTTCTCAATCTGCTCAACATCAATTGTCGGTCTTGCAACAGGCTCAACATCACTGTCTTTAAGCTCCTCTTCATACGCATCCGGGATGATTATATTGGCAGCATCCTCATAGAATGCTTCCGGTCCGTACATCTTCTCGATGACTTTCATAGGAACTTTGCCCCTACGGAATCCCTGCACATTATATTTGCCGGCATTCTTCTTATATGCTGACTTCATGGCTTCTTCAAACTTCTCAGCCGAAACCTCTATAGTAAGCTTTGCCATTCCCTTTTCCAACTTCTCAACCTTTAAACTCATTCTTAATTCCTCCTAAAGCATTATATTAATTATATATAAAATATTCTAATCCGTAAGGTTTTCACCATATACGGTAGTTTCCGCTGAGCGCAAGTAGCGCAAACAGATACAGACAGTTGTCATAATATCTTCTGACGCCGGTCCTAAGAGGCGTATTCCAGAACAGTCTTACCCATTCCTTTGCATATTCGCCCTTCGCAGCAAGTGAAGCCATTGCATTGGTTGCTATGATCCCCACCGGATGAAGCGCCGGTTTATCTATCACCGTTCCGTCTATCTCATAAGTCATATAATTACCGTCCGGAACATTCTCGCTGAAGAACTTCTGTATCTTATCGGCATTGTCGCAGTTCCATTCATCTGCGGCAAACCATTCGTAATCAAGTCCTATATTGGCAGCAACCCTGTATGCATCACTGTAGAACCAGTCATGTCTGCTGCCGAACCATTTCAGAAAATTCTCATCACCGACATAAGGACTTCCGTCGTAATTTGCATATTCCGGTGCAAGTCCCGTAACCGGATGACATGATGTCTTAAGATATTCCCTGCTCGCCTTTGCTGCCTCTTTCCAGAAAGGTCTGTCTTCTTCATCGGCCCATAATGCGAATAATTCATAAAAATGTGGCAGATGATAAGACGGATCTGTCCATGAACTTCCCGGAACGAACATTATCAGATGGTTATCTTTTCTCCACATGGGTCTTGCTTCATTGTCTTCACCGTTATGGATCGCTGCATGAAGAATCTCCCTTGCCTCTTTAGAATAATTGAATATCCCTTCTCCGTCACCCCATCTGTGGGATGCGAAGAACAGCGCCATTGCATAGAATTCTTCTCCGTCAGGTGCGGGACCGTCGCTGTTTCTTTCTCCGGTTGTCTTGCATGACCATGCAAAGTATCCCTTATGCTTACCTTCGGGATTAAACATATATGTCTTCGACCATTTCCAGAAACGGTCGAATTCTTCCTTCATATCCATCTGGACACACATCATCATTCCGTATGACATGCCTTCGGTTCTTGCATCATTATTACCGGTATCCTCGAAATAACCCATGTCATCTCCCACGGTATGGAAGAATCTCTCATCATCATTTCCATAGAATACCGTATGAAAAGAATCCCTGATCTTCTTATCTATATCGGTCTGGCTTATTCCGAGTTCCGCAAATACATTACGGTATTTGCCTGTCTTAAATGCGCCTTCTCTCATTGATCATCCTCCGTCAAAACAAACTCTTCGGAATCATCATATTATCATTCTGTGTCATCCTCGTGTCCGTTTTTCTTAATAACATCCACGATCTTTCCTGTATATTTCTTACAGTCCTCTTCTGTCTCCGCTTCAACCATGACTCTGACCAAAGGCTCTGTTCCGCTTGTACGAAGAAGAAGTCTTCCGTCGGATCCGAGTTCTTCTTCAACTTCCTTCGCTGCCCTTATGACATCCTCATCTTCAAGCGCCGCAACTTTATCCTTAACCCTGACATTAACAAGAAGCTGCGGGTATATTCTTAATCCCTTGGTAAGTTCCGACAATCTTGTCTTCTTCTCAAGCATTGCTTCCATTATCATGAGCGCGGTAAGAATACCGTCACCTGTAGCCGCATATTTACTGAAAATTATGTGACCCGACTGTTCTCCTCCGAGCGAGTGATTATTGGCCAGCATGTTCTCATATACATACTTATCACCTACGGCAGTCTTCTCATATGATATTCCTTTGGCATCGAATGCCTTATATAAACCAATATTCGACATCACGGTCGTAACAACGGTATTGTTATCAAGTTCTCCTCTTTCACTGAGATAACAGCCGCATATGTACATTATCATATCGCCGTCAACGAGATTACCGTTTTCATCCACGGCAAGACATCTGTCGGCGTCACCGTCAAATGCAAAACCGATATCGGCACGTATCTCCTTTACATAATCCATAAGCACTTCTATATGAGTTGAACCGCAGTTCTTATTGATATTGGTTCCGTCCGGCTCCGCATTGATAACGTGCGTTCTTGCTCCGAGTGCATCGAACACTCCCTTTGCCACCGCCGATGCCGAACCGTTCGAACAGTCAAGTGCGATATTCTTATCTTTAAATGACCTCTTTGCAAGTGAGATAAGAAAGCCTATATATCTGTGTCTTCCTATGGAATAGTCTATAGTCCTTCCTATATTATCTCTGGTGGCAAGAGGTATTGTATCAGTCTCGCTGTCTATGTATTCTTCTATCTTTTCTTCCACTTCGGCCTCAAGCTTATGTCCCATTCCGTTGATGATCTTGATCCCGTTATCGTAGTACGGATTATGGCTGGCCGATATCATGATACCACAGTCAAACCCTTCGGTTCTTACTACATAAGATACACTGGGAGTTGTTGTTACATGAAGAAGATATACATCCGCACCGCTTGCCGTAAGACCGGCTGACAGCGCATCTTCAAACATGTAGCTCGAACGTCTTGTATCCTTTCCTATAACTATACCCGGTCTTGTTCCGTCACCCTTCTGGAAATAATTACCAAGAAATCTTCCGACCTTGTATGCATGCATAACATTAAGAGTAACATTGGCTTCTCCTCTGAAGCCGTCTGTACCAAAATACTTCATTACCTGACTTCCTCCAAAATACTCAATTAGAGTTATTCTATCACAACTGATTTTTATTTTCAATGATAATTTATAGGTTGCAACACTTAGTGTTTCACGTTGTTATAAATCACCCTTCCAAGCTGTCCTGCTACATATTCTCCGTTTCCGATCATGTCGGCTGTAAGCTCACATACAAGTATTCCGTATATGTATTGGCAATAGAATATGGGAAATGCCACGAATCCTTTACATAACGGCGACAGTTCTTCTCGAAGAAAGATGCTGCTGACCGGGCATTCCTGCCTGTCTCTTGACATAACGAACAGTTCTCCGCCTTTTGTCACGCATTTCAACCTGATAAGTCCCGGAAATGATGCTTTCTTTCCATATTTATATTCAACCGTTGATTCATACATGTAAAATGCGGCATTCCTTAGTCCGAGCTTACCGAAATTCTTTACAACATTGTTAAGTGCTTCCTCTTCCTCGTTCTGGAAGTCCATTGTTTCAACAAGGAAATCCTGCATATTCCTTCTTATCTCAGCGTATATTGTCTTTTCCTTTATTCTCGTGTTCCACTGGGCCTTGATCGCCCTGTCTTTCATTCTTAGGAACAGTCTGTTGTTCATGACGTTTGCGGCAATTGATTTTTGTATGCCGTTCACGCTTCCCTGCAACTTCTCAATACTTGCGATAAGCTTTGACGCATCGGTATATTCCATGGCACCGTTATCAAAGAATATGTCGATCATTCTTCCTATCTCTTCGAATTCTTCCACGTCCATATATTTTTTCTTCATCGCATACAGCATTCTGGATATGAATTCGAAAAACAGACGCCTGAGATTAATAGCAGTCCTGTCCGGTCTGTCACCTCTGTATCTGTAGAAACAGTCATCGAACATTCTGTATATGAAAGCCTTATCTACATTGACCATCTCCAAGGTAGTATATTCATACATCCGATATGTGAAGGAATCCCTGCCGTAAAGTCTTGTCGGAAGAACTACCGATCTTACCTTTTTTCCGCTCATCTTATCAAACAAAAGCTTAACGGCCTTTTGTCCGATCGCATCTGCATCAGAACCTATCGATGTGAGCGAAGGCAACATCTCCGAGGCCGAATGGGTATTGTCAAAACCGAAAACATATATGTCTTTTCCGGGCACGAGTCCTCTTTTACCCATTACTTCGTATAATCCTTTTGCGACATCATCATTAACACAGAATATTGCTTCCGCATCAGGATTGTTGTCAAGGAGCCTTCTTGCCGCTTCGTGACACTTTGATGACATATCGGTTCTTTCATAATTCTTTTCCTGAAATGTGATCCTGTTTTCCTCAAGACATTTCATAAAAATACGTTTTCTCTCATTGGAATCCCTGTGGTCTTCTCTTCCTCCGAGCATGCATATCTTTGAAAAACCATTGACATTAACAAGACAGTTGAGTGCTTCCCTTATTCCTGTCTCATTATTGTAATTGACTGTTATCTCATCATCAAAATATGATGAGATATATACTTTGGGAATATCTTTAAAAATATCCACTGCCCGGGTGTCCGAGTAAATATCCTCGATCCTTTTACTTCCCATGGTTATGATAAGCCCGTCAAGCTTACACATTTCCGTCAGGCGATAGATGGAATTGTATACCAGATCATAACAATATTTATTATCCATCACATCTTCGCTCTCGTTTTTCATTCCCGCTATCATTATCAGCCTGATATTCCTGTTCTGGGGAAGAGCTCTTACGATACTGGATGCGATCTCCTTGGCAAAATCGGAATAT
Organism: Lachnospiraceae bacterium V9D3004; assembly: GCA_000621985.1. GTDB lineage: Bacteria > Bacillota > Clostridia > Lachnospirales > Lachnospiraceae > V9D3004. Next base: position 38,240 of record JHWW01000002.1, on the reverse strand, counting down.
ATGTTATCCGTCATAAATCCGATTACCGTCTTTTTTTCATCATACATAAGAAACCTCCGTATCAGACATCAATATCCGGTGTCGGTTTAGCAAAAAGATAACCTTGCGAATAATCCACTCCGTAACTTTTGAGAAGATTCTGGATGTTTTCATTCTCGACATATTCGGCAATGATCTTGATCTTTCTGGAATTAAGACTCCTCCACCCGGTTATGAGAGCGATCAGATTCTCCGAATCATGATCCTCACAGCAGTTCTTTATGATAGAACCGTCAATCTTAATAAAATCCGAACTTATACTTAATATGTGCTGCAGATTGGAATATCCGCTTCCGAAATCATCTATTGATACAAGACCTCCAAGCTCATGGATCCTGTTAACGAAGCTTACCATCATATCGTAATCTCCGATGTCCTCATTCTCAAGTATCTCGAAGACAAAATTCTCAGGATGTCTGACATTTGCAAGAAAGTCAAATATATATTCAAGCATCTCACTGTTCTTTATGTCTCTTATTCCAAGATTAATGCTTACGCTCTTGTCGCTTTTTCTGAACTTTTCGAATACCTTTCTGATCATGATCATTGACAGTGAATCGTACAGCATTCCGAATGAACGGGCAACATCAAGGAAGCTGTTTGGATAATATATCTTACCGTTTTCATCCGCAAGACGCATCAGTGATTCAAAATGATGTATCTTATTCTTCTTGTTATCATGAATTCCCTGAAAATAGGGAACAACCCTGTCATTTGCAATGGCATAATTGATCACATTTACCATGTGATATCTTTCACGTATACTGTCCTCATCAAGCTGATCCGACATTGAATCGCAAACGTGGAATTGAATATTCTTATTCAACATTTCAAGTCTTGCAGAATTATAGAGCGACTTGTAATTGTCAACAGTACAGTCATTGATCACACAGAATATCGGAACTATGGCTATATATTTTTCGGAATATTCGAATAATTCTTTCTGAAGCAGCTTCATATTATTCTCGAATTCATCAAGTGAGACCATATATGATGGTGCTCCTATGGCTATCTGCCAGTTATCGAGTATGTACATGTGATAATTTCTTGACTTTGAAAATACATAACATTTATTGATATAATTCCTGTAAGTAAGCTGTATCTGCTGCTCGGAGAATACAGTCCTCATACTCGTGATATCCGTAACATTAATAATACATATCCTGTCATAACCTCTGAGATTGATATCTATATTCATTGCTGCCGCATTCGGAATATCCTCATTCTCCGAATATAACAGCTTGATCTCACAGTCTCTAACGAATTCTTTCAGGCTGTCTGCCGAAGCCGAATCCTCATTCTGCTCAAACTTTCTCTCGATATCCATAAGATACCTGATGAGTTCCTGATTATCATTTGACAGCGAATCCGTGTGCGAAAAAACATATGGATTGTATTCCTGCGTAGCTTCTTCCTCACCCATGACCGACACAACGAAAGAACAGTTTGCAAATGTATTCTTTCCGTTCATATGAGCTATCTCACCTTCGGTGATACAGCCGCACATATTGGAATTCTCATACGCGGACAACTCCCACTTAACGCAGTTGGAATATATCATTGATCTTGCAATACATGAATAGCCGAATATCGTCTCGGCTTTTTCGAAGTTCTCAATTCGTCTGAACAATGCCCTGTTGTCAGAGATTATCTTTCCATCATATATGAATGCTCTCTTGATCTTTTTGCCAACTTCCACATTGTGATTGGCGTTGATCATCTCAATCTTTTTTGTACCGTCTATTCCGGGATGCTTTTTGTACGCTTCATCATTAACCGGGTTATCCTCCGGAAATACATCATTGATACTATGATCATCGGAGAATCTTACGAATATCGGTATATCGGCGGCATCCGAATATACAAACGGGAAAAGATTCGTTAGTTCCGGCCGTTCCTTTAATTCGTCGCCTACGCCCCTTCGGTATTCCGTTGCCGCATCTTTTCCGTCAATGGACAGAATGCAGGTACCGAATGTGTCGGTTATCTCGAGTTCTTCACCGATAACCTGTACGCCAGTCGCGTAAGAACTGTAGCTTTCCACATTCTTTCCGCTTATCGCGGCAAGTACTATTCCTTTATCCGACCAGCCGTTTTCATTGAATACAAAACCCGAATCAAGGAATTTTCTCAGATTGATATCGGAAGTATTGGCAAGCCCTCCTATCATCTGGACTCCGGGGAAGTAATCATTACATCGTTCAACAAACTTATATACATTCTGGTATTTGCCGGTGAGAAATGTGAGCATCAGCTTCGTATCCTCATCGATCACAGCATCTTTTACATTCTTACATAATGTATCAACCGGAAGCGGAACTCTTCCCTCTTCGTCATATGTGGGAAGCAGCATGGCTTTCACATGACCTCCCGACATCTGCGTAACCGATACAACACACTGGTTTCTTGCCACTCTTCCCCAGTTAATGACAGCGGATGTACTTGTTCCGAATATCTGCGCACCGGGAACAATATTCTTAATGAAGCGTGCAAGTTCGACAGCCTCTTCCTCAAGATGAATGGCTGTATGGATACGTATAAGAATATCTCCTTTATGATAATTAAGCATTAACTGATTAAATGTATCAGCAAGCTTTGCTTTGGAAACATATTGAAAATTCCATGTAAACATATACTGCTCCCCCCTATAAGACATTTCAAACAGGTATCATATAATTATAACACATATTTCATCACTGTTCTATTCATATATTCGTTTTTTTCATCACAAACCCCTATCCACTTCAAATCTGCTTCCTTCTCTTGTCTTTTTTACAATTATCTGCTGTGTGACGGTTTCTTTCAGTTCCTCTCTGTGACTGATTATCCCGACAAGCTTATTCTTTCCGGAGAGATTGATTATTATATTCATGGCACTTTCTATGGAGCGTCTGTCGAGGGTACCGAAACCTTCGTCAATGAACAATGCATCCATCTGTATACCTCCCATATTCGACGAGACGGTATCAGACAGTCCGAGCGCCAGACTTAAGGATGCCTTAAAACTCTCTCCTCCTGACAGATTACATACCGGTCTTCTGTGTCCGGTATAATTATCGAGCACCTCAAGGTCAAGAAATGTATTGCTCTGTTTTCCCGAAGCATCCTCCTTTCTAAACAGCTCAAACTGACCGTCACTCATCGGGCCAAGACGCCTGTTGGCTGCTTTTATGATACCTTCAAAGCCAGCCGCCTGTATGTATTGTTCGAGCGTGATCTTAAGGTTACCTGTTTTTTGCCCGGAAACAAGATTGTATAATCTGGTATAAATATTGTTTTCATGACTGACTTTTTTGTATCTTTCCACATTGGAAATTATGGCCTCGAGTTTTTGCTGATTTATTATTATCCTGTTTTCGATCTTATTGATGTCTGCCCTGATTTTCTTTACGTTTGTTTCGCGTTCGTCACATTCGGCTTTCAATTCTTCAATGTCTATATAAGTTTTTCCGTCTGCTTCTTTTTCTGCCTGTTCGAGCTTTGTCCTGTTAGCCAAAACCAATTCTTTATACTTACCGATCTTTTCTTCTTCGTCTTTTATATCTTCTTCACTTACATAATACATCTTCATCTCATCTGCCGACTGAAAATTCCTTGCTTTAAGTTCATTTTCAAACGCTTCCTTAAGCACAGCCTCTTCTTTTTCCTGTTGACTTTTATTATTTTCCTGCTCAATGGCAGCCGATCTGATCGCTGTAACAATTTTACCTGCTTCCTGTTTTCTTTTTTCGGTTTCATTTATCATATCTATAATTTTATTACAGGTGATATATGCTTCGCTACGCTCCGATTCTGCCGTTTTCCAATCGGCATATCCAAGTCCTTCAAGGTTTTTCAGTTCGGTTACGATCGATATTCTCTCTTTATCAAGATTCTGTCTGTTTTTAGTCAGTTCTTCTTCTCTTTTATTCAGTTCATCCATTCCAGCGCCTTCACAGTATTTTAGTTTTTCCTGCGATCTTTCAAGCATGGCACTGTCATCGGAATATTTACTAAGCAGTGCTTCATTATCTGCGATCATTTTTTCCGTTATTGATCTTACTTCGGCAAGCTTTGCAATAAGATATTCGATATCACCTTCAAAACCGATATTGCTTCCTGTTTTTTTATTGCAGTCTTTAATACATTCTGTAATCTCATTACTTAAAGATTCCTCATACTGTATATATGCTTCATTGGCAGATTTGGCGTCTGTCATATGATCAGTCTTCTTTTTTTCCAATGCTTCTTTTTTTTCTTTGAGTTTTTTTAAATCCTCATCGGTTATATCCGTATCGGTAAGTTTTGCCGGATCGGGATGATGAGTAGATCCGCACACGGGACATTTTTCGCCTTCTTTAAGTTTTGCGGCAAGAATCCCGGCACGCGAATATTCACTCTGCTTTTCGGCAGTATTATATTCTTCCATAACTTCATCATATTCTCTTCTGCTCTTCTCATATAATGTCTGCTTATTAAGAAGATCTGTTTTTTTATTGTTCCTTTCCCTGACACGATCATTTGCAAGCCTGTCAATACTATCCGACAGAGTCTCAAGTTTTTCTTTTTGTGCATTTGTTTCCGAATATTTAACGGGACTGTCTTTTAATGCTTCGATCGTTTCTTTTAACTGTTCTGTCCGTTTATTCAACAACTCTTTTTCATTTTTAACTGTTTCAGTTTTTTTATCCGTATCGCTTAATTCCCTGTCAAGATTTTCAAGTCTGTTCGTGTATTTTTCTCTCAGTTCGTATTTATTTTTATCTTCATCGATCTTCTCTGCTTTTTTACGTAATCCTTCAGCCTCATCACGTCGTTTTTCGGCTTCCTTATTCATATCTGTCGCCAGTTTTTCTTCCTCTATGGCTTTTTCAAGAGCTTCTTTACGTTCTTTGATCTGTATTTTTATGTCTTCAAGTTTATTCTTCTGTGATTCCCAGTTTTTATATTCGGGATATACTTTTAAAGAAGCCTTTTGTCTGTCAAGAAGCAAAAAAAGATCGTCAATTGACTGTTTTTTTGCTTCAAGTGATTCTTTTTCTTTGATCAGATCGTTAAGATTTCTTATCTTATCATTATTTTCTTTTGCGCTTGCAAACTTTATCCTGTATTTTTCAAGTTCATTTTCAGCTTCTTTAAGAGTATTATTAAGAGGATCTGTCTTTACTTTATCTGCTTCGATCACCCTTTTGGTCAGTTCAATTATCTCTTCAAGATTCCAGATAGTTTTGAACCCGTCTGTTTTTTCTTTCATCCCTGCAAGTTCAGAAGCGATCTCATCATTTTCATCAGCAGTAACATCATCAAAGTGCTGTTTCATACGTTCCGACAGATTATATTTTTCTTCCTCACTCTTACTCTTTCTGTCTTTTAATCTGTATTCGATATTCTTATAAGACCCTGTATTAAATATTGTCCTTAAGATCTCGGTACGCTTATCTGTCTTCGCATTAAGAAGACTTCTGAATTCGCCCTGTGCGATCATAGCGATCTGAGAGAACTGATTATAATCAATATGGAGCAATTCTTTAACGATACCGGGTTCATCCTTAGTTCCGTCAACCCTTCTTTTCCCTTCAACAGTACTGCCGTCGGGATAATAGAATATGACTTTTTCCGGTTCATTTGTTATATTGCCTCTGTTATTGATCCTATCGTATGCGGGTTTTCTTAAGATATGATATTCTTTTCCTCCGTGCGAGAAATAAAAGTCGACATAACTGTCTGTTCCGGAATCCGCATATTCACTCTTTAATCTTCCTTTATCCCTGTCATGTCCGCTTGTCTCCCCGTATAAGGCAAAACACATTGCATCAAAGATCATTGTTTTTCCCGCACCGGTATCGCCTGATATGAGAAAATACCCTTTTTCTTCAAAATCTCCGAATTCTATGGCCGGCATTTTATCCGCATACGGCCCGAATGCGCTTATGATAAGTTTAATTGGTTTCATCTATAATCCCGGCCTCCTTTGCTGCTTCTTTCATGACAGACATCTCTTCTTCGGTTATGTCCGTACCGAATACATAATTGTAGAATTCACTTACGATCTCTTCATATGTCTTATTACCCGATATCTCCGTAATGTCAATCTTCTCCATTTCCCTTGTGTGTGAATTGTCATAATCGATCTTAACGGTGTTCGGATATGTCTTTCTGAATATTCCCATTACATCTTCTATAACATCCTCATCCGTAAGAGTAACATACATATAATCATCGGTATCGACCACATTAACCTTATCAAGAAGTATGTTCATCTTTCCTTTGATATGACGAACATCCCTCTTTGGTTTAAGCGGCACCAGCTCGATCCCGACATCTCCTTTTTCCTTGAGCGTGATCACGGGAACGGATTTTTCATTATTGATCTCACTCAGAGAATACTTAAGGGGCGATCCCGAATATCTGACTGTATCTCTTCCGACCGACTGAGCGGAATGAATATGACCGAGAGCCACATAATCAAAAGGATCAAAACAACTGCAGCTTATCTTTTCAACAAGTCCTACATTCTGAACCGCTACGCTCTCGGAACCCGCAGTTACCGGATCCGCATGTTTTCCCGCAACGAACTGATGAGCAATGATGACATTCCTTTTGTCATTGTCAATCTGTTCATTTTCAATTATTGTCCTTACGGCATCGTCATAGGATTCTATCTTCGAATCGGGATAATAACGTTTCACCTGAGAAGCTTTAACAAAAGGAAGCAGCCATATACAGACCTCGCCGTATTCATCCCGCAGGGTCTGACTGAACATGCTTCCTCTGAACACTGAAGAAATATATATATTATTGGTTCTGAATAATTCACTTCCGAAATTAAGACGTTCATCGGAATCGTGATTACCGCTTATCATGAATACGGTAACAGATCTTTTTACAAGCTGATTAAGAAAATCATTCAACAGATTGGTCGCGGCCTCACTTGGGATCGCTCTGTCATAAACATCACCCGCAATAAGAACCGCATCAACTTTTTTATCCTCAATCATATTAAGGATCTGATCGAGTATATATCTTTGATCATCAATAAGATCAAACCCGCAAAGTGACTTACCAAAATGAATATCTCCGAGATGCAATAATACCATATGCTTACCGTCCTGTTCTTATTATAGTCGTTCGAGGACCTGTAAAATACGTCCCGAACTACTGCCTGAATCGTAACAGGTAACATACCGCATACACAACCATATCGCATATCACTATTGTTGAACCTGTGGGAGTTTCAAACAATATTGAAGCGATCATTCCGACCACTGCGCATACTACGGATATTATTGCCGAACATACGACCACACCCCTGAAGTTGTGCAGAATACTCATGGCTGACAATGCCGGGAATATTATGAGAGCCGATATAAGAAGTGAACCCGCAAGGTTCATTCCAAGCACGATAATGACTGCAATAATGACTGCAACAAGAAGATTATATCTGTTCACACCCGTTCCTGTAGCTCTTGCAAAATTCTCATCAAATGTTACCGCAAATATCCTGTTGTAAAATAATATGTAAACCCCAATTACAAATACCGACAGTATTACGCATATTATAACCTCTGTTCCGGTAAGCGTCAATATAGATGCCGATCCGAACAAGGTACTGCATACATCACCGGACACATTGGCAGAAGTAGAAAAAACGTTCATCATCATGTATCCCAAAGCAAGCGCACCGACAGAAACTACCGCTATTACAGCGTCACCTTTTATATTGGTATTCTGTCCGGCTTTTAACAATAATACAGCCACTATCACCGTTACCGGAAGAGTAAGGATCGTATTGTCAGCGAGATTGAGCACCGAAGCTACAGCCATGGCACCGAAAGCAACATGCGACAGACCGTCACCTATAAAAGAGTACCGCTTAAGTACAAGCGTTACTCCGAGAAGCGATGCGCACAACGCAATAAGTACGCCTACAATAAGGGCGTACCATACAAACGGAAATTGAAAATAATATACAAGTGTATCGATCATATTCCGCATATTGATTCCTCCGATCTGCCTTTTCTTAACCCCATGTACCCGGCAGCTTCACTGTCCAGATATTCTTCGGTTGTTCCGTAGAACACATAATCTCTTCCTATATGAAATATATGATCTGCATATTCTATTGCTGCATTGATGTCATGTGATACCATTATCACAGTCATACCTTCATTATTTATCTTCTTGAGAAGTTCGTAGAATTCCACCGTAACTCTGGGATCAAGCCCGCTGACCGGTTCATCAAGGAACAATATATCCGAAGAAGCGCATAATGCTCTGGCGAGCAGAACTCTCTGCTGCTGTCCTCCCGAAAGATTCCTGTAGCTTTTCTTTCTTATATCCCATATTCCCATACGTTCCATGTTGATCTTTGTATTCTTCTTTTCTGCGGAAGAAAAGAAAGGCCTTCTGCCGAGTCTTGCCAGATTGCCCGATAATACTATCTCCCAGACCGACGCAGGAAAATCCCTCTGTATAACGGATTGCTGCGGAAGATATCCTATTCCTTCTTTTTCGTATGTAATATTACCTTCAAGGGGTTTCTGTATATGAAGAAGCGTCTTTAAAAGAGTACTCTTACCGGCACCGTTTTCACCGACGATACAAAGATACTCTCCGGCTTCCACGGAAAAACTAATATTGCTTGCAACAGCCGTTCCTTCATATCCTATGGATATATTATCAACACATAAAACAGACATATTAATGCCTCCCCGTAAAAATCACTGTATAGCTTTTTTTAATATATTAAGGTTTTCTTGCATAATGCCGAGATAAGTCGTTCCTTTTTCAATATCCTGTAATGTCTTCGACTGCATGGAATCGAGCACGAGAATATCCTGATCCTTACTTTCTGTATTGTCGATTATCGTCTGAGCCATCTTCTTATCGGATGTCTCCGTGACAAGAACACTTGAAAGTCCCAGTTCCTCAACTTTTCCCGCAAGATATGTTACCGTCTTAAAGCTTGCCTCCGTCTCGGCGGAACAACCCGGGAATGCCGCATAATATTCAATCCCGTAATCATCAAACATATATCTGAACGGGAATCTGTCACCGAACAAAAGTGTGTGCTTTTTCTCAGTCTTAAACACTTCTTTATACTCTGAATCAAGTTCGTCAAGCTTCTTATTATATTCTTCGGCATTGGAATTATATATACCCGAATTAGCTGCATCAATATCACAAAGCGCCTCTTTTATGGATGATACTATCTTCTTCGTATTGATGAGCGACAACCACACATGCTCATCATATTCGGGCTCTTCTTCACTCTCATCTTCCGAAGTATCCTCCGATCCTTCCATTCCTTCCATAATTTCCTCTTCTCTTACAGAATCCCCGACTGTCTCCATCAGATTGACAACATGCATATTCTTATTAACAGCTTCAGCCAATGCATCAGTGGCCCATGAATCGGATTCACCGCCCACATATATGAAAAGATCGGCGGAAGATATCTTTACTATATCCCCCGTGGATGGCTGATAACTGTGGATATCTATTCCATTATCAAGTAGCATTGTGATCTCGTAATCTTTCTCATTTCCTTTAATAAGTTCCTTTACCCATTCATATTCCGGGAAAAATGAACATACGATACTGTATTTTGCATCACCTGATAGCGATGACGGACCGGACGTACATGCCCCGATAAATAAAATACAAAACAATAATGATATTGTATATAGAAGTTTCTTTTTCATCTCATTCTCCAAAAAACAACATTTGCAACACGTTCGCAAATACAATATCATTATTGTTATGGTTTGTCAAGCATGTTACTACTATTAAGACTCTTCAACAGGAGCATACCACTTTCCGCCCGCTTCCGTACTGATAATGAAACGGTCTGCTTCTTCCGTCAATTCTTCCGTAATATCCGTATCTATGTTGTGTCCGCAATTAGAATACATAACCAGTTTGCAATGAGGCAGACAGCCTGCGGTACGCATCATAAGTTCCGGCGTATTGATGGGATCCTCTGTTCCTCCGAGTATGATGGTCGGTGTCATAATACCCGAAAGCATCTCACATAACTTTTCCTCACTGCCGCATCTCATAAGCGGTCTCCCGTAATCTATGTTCTTCTCACGCGGATCGGCTTCAGGAAGATCACTTATCTTCTCTTCACGTCTTCTCCTTCGTACATCACGCGCCGGATCATTGTCGATTGGTGGGTCAAAAGGAGGTATCTTGGTAATGATGCCCTTCATCATCATCTGTCTGTAAGACATCGAACCTTCCTTCAGACTGTGTGGACCGGGAACGACTGCAACAAAAGCAGACACTCTGTCCGGATGTCTTATAACAAGATGCCATCCTACACCTGCACCGTGCGAAGCTCCCATATAGCTAAACTTCTTAATCCCGAGACTGTCGGCAAGACATATAACATCATCCGCAAATACATCATACCATGAATCCCCATAATCTTCGGTAATATACGACGACGGTGCAAACCCGCGAAGTGTCAGGCAATACACATGATAACCTCTCTTCGCCATGGCCTGCTGCAATCCTTCGGGATAGAATCCCGCCTGGGCTGATATTATAACCCTGTCACCGGTTCCGTATTCTTCATAATATAACTTAATATAATTATTTACCCGAATATATGCCATGCTCGTTCTCCTCCTTATATACTCCGGGATATTCCGGGTTCCCGTATTAGTCATTTAATAATGTATTGTAACTGTTCAGCTGTCTTTTTTCATATATTGTCTTACATGTCATTATACATTATACGATCATTTATAACAATACTACAAAATTCTGTAAATCTTTGCGGATATACTTTGACAATATTTGATTTTTAGTTTATAATATGTTTATACTTTTAATTTTATCATATACACATCATCAGGGAGGAGTCAAATCTATGAGAAAATTATTTGCAAAATCAAATCTTTCATTCATGGCAGCATTGATCATGCTCGTAACACCAACCATCATATGTCTGGTTGTATCTGTAATACTTATGGGTATAACAACGAACAAAACGTATAATGACGGCGAAAAACTATACTTCGACACACTATATAAGGTTAATTCCAATCTTGTTAACGCTGACCGTGATCTGTACCAGGCACTGGTCGGAGGAATTCAGTACTATGACATGAAGCAGATTCCGGGACTTGAAGAGCATCTTGCCGATATGCTTAACGACTATAAAGAAAATAAACAACAGGTCTTAGACAGAGTTCACGAATCCATGGAAATCGCTAAAGGTAATGAGTTGCTTTATACCGGAACAACACTTGATAACGGAAAGAATATCAAGCAGCTCGAGGAGGAATTCGAAACTGCTTATGCACATTGGCTGTCAACTTATGATTTTGATACTGATACAGGTGACTGGACAGCATTCAATTCAGATTTCAATTTAGCACGTGATGCAATATCTGATATGACCGATATCGTAGAAAAATGGGCTGAACTGGAAGAGGGTTATGCCAGAACAGGACTTCAGAAAAGTATAATTACCATAAGTATTATCTTCGGTGTTGTGATCGTCATCATCATTTTGCTCGTTATACTTACTGCCAGAGCATTGTCTAAGGGCGTTAAGAGAACAGCTGATTCTATCGATAATATGGCAACAGGCGATTTTGTAACACATATCGACACATCATCACCTATTAAGGAATTCAAGGGAATTGCAAGATCTGCAGAGAGCATGAGACAGAATCTTCATGCTGCTATAAGCAAGATCGTACAGAATGCTCAGGGCGTTGATGACGGTGCTACAGAAGCACAGGAAAAGATATCCAACAGTCAGCAGGCTACAGCAGATATCAATCAGGCAGTATCGGATCTTGCCGATGGTGCAACGGCAATGGCAAACGATGTACAGTTCACTTCCAATATGACTATAAATATCGGAAATGCTGTTGAGGATGTTCTCGGAGCAGCAAACTCCAACTTAGAGAACGGACGTACAGTTATGGAAGAATCCGCAAGAGTTCAGGATCAGCTTGGTGAACTTGCTGAATCAGGACAGCATACAAGACAGAAAGCCGAACACGTATCAGAATCAGTTAACGAAACCGCAGTTGTTGTAACCCAGATAAGTCAGGCTGCAGAACTTATTATATCAATTGCCAACCAGACAAACCTTCTTGCACTTAATGCTTCAATCGAAGCTGCAAGAGCCGGTGAGGCAGGTAAAGGATTTGCAGTTGTTGCTGATAACATCAAAGAACTTGCTGAGAAGTCCAATGACGCAGCTAATGAGATAACCGAGATGCTTAAGAAGATCACCGATCTTTCCGAGCAGAACAAGTCACTTACCGAAGATATCAGAATTGCCACTGAGAAAGAAGCTGATGCTCTTAACAGCATGAGTGCATCATTCCAGGAGATGATCGCTATGCTTCATGATACGGAATCCGGTAATAATCAGATAGTAAGTCTTGTTCAGTCACTCGATGATAACAAGAATTCGATCATTGATTCTGTGGAATCTCTTTCATCCGTATCCGAAGAGAATGCAGCATCTACAGAAGAGACAAGCGCATCACTCACAATGCTCGATTCCAACATGGTCAATGTTGTTGAGCAGGCTGAGAACCTTAAGCATATTGCCGAAGAACTCAGAGAGAATGTTGCAATGTTCAAGATCTGATAAGCGACATAATTACAGTAATAAATACATATATTTTTACAAGCAAAAACGAGTAGGGTAAAGTTCAATCCTACTCGTTTTTGTAATTGTTTTTTTTATTCATCATATAATACTATAGTACATCTCAAGTCTTTCCCGTGCCTTCAGATAACACGGTTCAAGTCTCTTATCAAACTGGCTTCCCATGCCTTTCATAATGATCTCATGAGCCTCATCAAATGAAAATGCCTTCTTATATACTCTTCTGCTTACCAGTGCGTCATAAACATCGGCAACGGCCATGATACGCGCTTCAAGTGGAATATCCTCTCCTGCCAGTCCTTCGGGATATCCGCTTCCATCCCATCTTTCATGATGATAATGAGCAATATTCTCGGCTATCTGCTTGAATTCTTCGTCGTCATCGATAAGTATCTCATTCAGTACTCTTGCACCTTCCGAACTGTGCTTCTTCATCTCTTCGAATTCTTCAGGAGTAAACTTGCCGGGTTTTCTAAGTATCGCATCATTGACAGCAATCTTTCCTATATCATGCAAAGGAGCCGTTTTGATGACTTTTTCACAGAAATCATCCGTAAGGTCGAATACTTTCATATCTTTCATTGTCTCAACCAGTATACGGACAACATCACTTGTTCTTCGAATGTGACCGCCAGTCGAGTTGTCGCGGCTTTCAACAATGGTTGCCATTCCGAGAATAAAATTATCATGTATTGCCACAATACTTTTTGTCTTCTCGGTAACTTCCGCCTTAAGCTCAGTATTGAAAGAATTGAGAAGTGATATATATTTTTGATTTTTGGTATCGTCGGTAATAAATAACTGATAACCTGAAGGTATCATAGAACCGTTATAGAGGTGAGCGATCCTGATATTGTAATACATCCCGTTCTTTTCGTATAATATGACATCTTTGCTTTCATCTTCGGAATAATCCTCAACCCATCGTTCCAGATCATACTTGATCGGTATAATGTCCGTCAGATGATCTTCCAGCATAATATTCTTAAGTTCGGGGAAGAATTCTTTTGCCGTATCATTACTTCCGAGATATCTGAAGTGATAATCAAACGATATAAAACCCGTCTCACCCTTTTGCACAAGAGAATCGACCGCAGATTCATTTATCTCATACATTGATGCCCTGTTAACAATGAACAGATATATGAGAATTCCCAGATCATATGACAATGGCATAAGGTCGACTCCGGGAATAAGCTTTGATCCAAGGAAATAACATATAAGAGCCGTAGTTACAGTCAAAGTTATAAGCCTCAGGATCCTTTGAGGAACCTGCTTCTTACGAACATATGTATATACGATAGCCCATATCATAATAAAATAATAAATGATCAGCATTACCTGATATAATGTATGAGTAAAACCGTACACTTTGATCAGATAAGGAACGCCGTTCCTGTATCCCAAAGATACGCTCTTGTAAAATATGTCCGAATATCCGGAAGTAAGCTGACACAGATAAATTATCGTTGAAAATGATACAAAAAACAGGCTTATGACTTTTCTTATTCTGAACCTGCAAAGAGAAAGAATTGCAAGCATTGCAAAAAGCATAAGATAACATCCTGCAAGATAAGTGATCTTATTGGCTAAAAGAGCCTCCTCAAGAGTCGAGCTGTGAGCACCAAGCATGTATCCGAGATTGACAATACATGTCAGAATGTACAGCATCGCGATATGGACATCAAAATGTCTGCGCCACATGAATGTATATATATATGTAAGAACCAATGCAAGAAGAAATACCAAATCGTAATAAAACAACATAACCAATACCCCTTATAACGCTTTGAACATTCGGGTTATCACCGTTCTTTCCTACATTACATTTTACCATGTATGCAATTATCATGCAAATAATTTGTTTTTATGCGACATAAGGAGTATAATGGTAATGTATAAGGGAGGGTTTTATATGTGGTACGAATCTTGGATCGAAGGAATTGACGGATATGCAAGTCTGTTCTCATTTGATATTCTTCCGGATGGCAGTTACAGCGAGATACGTCTTATGGCTTTCAACAAGAAAAATGAGATAATGCTTAAGATGACTCCGGATGCACCTGAATTCTATCCGGGCATCCCATACTATCATTATTGGAAGGACGTTAATTTTGAAAGCTTCGTATACAGATGTGCAAGTTCAACCGAACCTTTGTATTCCTACGTGAATGCAAGAGGCATCTGGCTTAAGGGATTCTATATTCCCGTAAAGGAGCCGAAAAAAGACGATACAGATGATTCCTACAATAATGATAACAATACCCGGACTGTATATTGTCTGTACATAATAACATTTTCGGATGTTGTGGAGACCGATTCCATGTCACAAAAATCACCCGATGTTGCCAACGCGGTTATGAATATCAGCATCAAACTTCATGAAACATCAGACTTCTATCAGGCTATGGCGGCTGCGATCACGGTGATCAAAGATTATTGCGGTGCCGAAAAGTGTTCAATCTACACCATTGATAAGAACAAACATAAATGCTGCTACATTAATGAAACCGGTGTTCACAACGAATATCTTGAGAACTATGCCAAAGAAATGAATCGTACTCCTTTTGAAGTTGCCGAAGCCTGGGAAGAGGATCTTGATCTAAGCGACTGTCTGCTGCTTGAAGACATCTCACTGCTTGAAGAACGTGACCCGGTCTGGTATAAATCACTGCATACTCACGGCATAAATAATCTGATACTGTTTGCGATCAGATATAATCAGACACTTGTCGGATTTGTCAGAGCCGCGAATTTTGACACTTCAAAGCTCATGCAAATAAAAGAAACCCTGGAACTAACCACCTTCCTGATCGCTGCAGATATTGCAAATCACCAGCTCTTGTCACAACTGGAATTCAAGAGTCTCGTTGACGGTCTGACTCAACTTAATAACAGGAATGCATTAAATGAACGACTTGATGATCTCTCTTCAAAAGGGACTTTACTGCCATCTCCGATGGGTATTGCTTTTGCGGATCTTAATGGGTTGAAAACCGTGAATGATAATGAAGGACACGATGCAGGCGATAAGCTGCTTGTTAATGCCGCTGATATTCTGAAAGCAGTATTCGAAGGATATGAGATATACAGATCCGGCGGAGACGAATTCGTAGTCTTCTGTCCGTACATCACAAAAGAAGAACTCTCGATGAATGTTGAAAAACTTCGAGAGCTCTCCGATAATACAACTAATGTAAGCTTTGCCATCGGTACAACTTACTGCACAGGTACATATGATATCAATAAGGCCATGCAGATCGCCGACGACAACATGTACAGGGACAAGGAAGAATATTATCGTATTCATGCTGATAAGGATCGCAGAAAAAAATACACATCACATAAGGAATAAAGAGTTTCGCTTTACGAAAAAATCCGGGGTGCTTTCCTGCACCCCGGTTCATCATTTCGAATAAAACGTGTATGTATGCTTTCCTTTTTTCTTTGATTCATACATTGCAGCATCTGTTTTTTCAAAAAGATTATTAACATCGGTAGCTTCTTTTCCATGAACAACACCGACACTGATCGATATAGGCGGCAGCCCGTCATCCGTGTTCTCCAGTTCCTTATTGATCTGATCCATCTTCGCTTCCAACATCTCACGATCCATTCCCGTGGAATGTTCCATGAGCACGACGAATTCATCGCCTCCGATACGACACACATGATCACCGTCACGGAATATTTTTTTAAGGATCTGAACCAGCTTTATAAGCACTTTGTCGCCGGTTTCGTGCCCGTTTGTATCATTAATATTCTTAAAATTATCTACATCCAAAAGCATCATGCATGTTCTGTCAAGATCGATGCCGGACATTAACAGTTCGTATCCGGCACGGTTATATGCTCCCGTCAGTTCATCATGTGAAGCCTTGAATTCCAATTGTTCAAGACTTGTCCTGTACCTGGCATACATCTTATTATATGCCTTGGCCAGATATCTGAATTCATTGGCGCCTGTCTCAGGGATCGGACAATCCTCTTTGATCTTATCCACAGCCTTAAGCACCGGATTGATACCAAGCCTTGCAGTAAGCCACACTATAAAGATAATGATAAGAGTCTGGATCACAATTACAATACGTACAATAATGATCTCGAGTTTAAGTGCTGAGAATTCGGATCCTTCCGCAGTGAACATCAACTTATCGACTTCTTCAAGACTTTCCTGCATATTCGTTCTTATCTTATTCTTCTGTTCATAATATTCACTGTCCAACACAAACTCGGTCGCACGTCTCATTTTATCATCCGATGACAGAGCCTTATCTTCATCTGAAAGCTTTACACTTTTAAGAACATCCGGATATTCGGTATAACCTTTTGCTTCTATAACTAGCTTCATGGCATAATATTCACGATCCATAAGCTTTATGGAATTATCCACGGCTTCTTTAAGACGTGTATGAGCCTCCGATGTCTTTTCACCCACATCCATTTTTTTAAGAGCTTCTTCACGCCTGTTCGTTTCAAGTGCCTCTTCAAAATACTGCTCAAGAAAAACCATATCCCCGTCTATGGTGAATCTCTGTACATTTTCAGTGAGATAATCCGATGCATCCATTAGCTCGTGTGCCGCTTTTTCAAGTTCAAGATGCTCATCTGAAGCATCTGTAAGACTGTTGAACGTAGATATAAGTCTGCTTGTGGAATACGCAACCACACCCGCCATTAAAACCATTATTACTACGAGCCAGATATGAATACTTCTAAGTGATATTCCCTTCTCCTTCTTATCTGTCACCTCAAAACCTCCTTAATACTACAATGCGTTCTTTTCTTTGATTCGCTTTATCTCTTCTTCAATTATATCACCGAATGTCGTTTCATCAAGCTCGATGCTCTCAGCAGCTGCAACAGAGCTGTCCGCAAATGCATCAAATTCAGCCTGCTTTCTGTCAAGAATCTCCAATATGCGTTCATCAACCGTATCGTCACATAACAACCTGAAAACAAGAACATTCCTTGCCTGACCCATTCTGTATGCTCTTGAGATCGCCTGATTCTCGATAGAAGGCTTATATTGCGGTTCGCATAATACGACTACGCTGGCTGACTGAATGTTAAGCCCTGTACCTCCGGACTGAATCTGTGCGGGAAGAACCGTTCCCGCCGGTGCCTTATCGAATTCATCGATGATCTCCTGGCGCCTTGCAGGTGATACGGATCCGTTTATAGGCTCCGTACAAACATCACCCAAAAGGTCACATACCACTTTTATAACATCCAGAAAATATGAAAATACGATAACTTTTCTGTCATCTTCTTTTGCATCTTCAACAATCTCAAGCAGACGTTTTGCCTTGGAGGAATCGTTGATATCATCCGCATTCCATGAGACACGCCTCATGGCCATAAAGTTCCTTAAGAATACGGTTTCCTCGTATATCTCCTCTTCTTTGGGCGTCATCGTACACCATTCTTTTTTTTCTATTAATTCAGGAAGTTCCGTTAATACCTGTTCACGTTTTCTTCTGTAATACACCGGTGAGACAAGATCCCTGAACTGTGGTGCCGACGCCATGAATGCTTTGCTTTTTACGGAACGTGCTATATCGGGTTTAAGAATATCTATAAGAGATATCATCTCATCAACCTTATTCTCAAGTGCCGTTCCTGTCATGAATAACATTCTGTCCGCATGCTCACATATCTTCTTCACATTCTTACTTCTTGCCGCATCGGGATTCTTGATATAATGAGCTTCATCAACGACCAGCATCGTAAACCTGAAATCATCCGAAAAATTAAAATATCCGGTTGTCTCATAGGTCGTCACAGCCACTCCGCCGTTATCAATCCATTCATTAAGCGCATTTTCTCTTGACGGGCCGTGTACTTTCGTTACAGACAATGTGCTGTGTTTTACTATCTCTCTGCACCAGTTTGTGATAACGCTGGCCGGACATACAACTATAAAATGAGTTGCGCCGGTATTCTTAAGAGAAACCATGGAAGCAATGGCCTGAACCGTCTTTCCGAGTCCCATCTCATCACCTAACAGCACACGCTCTTCATGAAGCGTGTACTTAACTCCCCATTCCTGATATCGACGTAAAGTGCATAAAAGACCATCGGTATAAAAGCTTTCTTCCTGAACCTCTCTTGCAAGATCCTCCGGAAGACCGTACACTTCATCTGAATCACTTAAGATTCCGGGATATACATTCTCTAATGTTGTAAAATATTCTATTGATCTTTCTTTGAAATCGTTCCATGAGGTTCCGTCATCGGCCGTTTCGGTATTCCTTATGAATCCTGTTATATTCCTTGCCGATGTTCCGTATTCGGCATCGAGCATTCCGCTTAGATATGCAAAAGCATTTTCTGCCTGCCCTCTTACCGCGGTAGTCGCAAAAAACCACTTAATCGTACCCGTCAAAGGATCCATGTCAGTGAGAGCACGTTTCACCTGTTGTTCATTTTCACGAAGCATATTATCCGCATCCGAAGCAGTTTTACTAAATGTCATGTATCTGTAAAGTAAAGATACAAGCGCTGTACTCTTGGGATTCTTTGAGTCGGCATTAAGTCTTATCCTGGTACCTTTTCCCGCTTCATCAGCAATATTTTGTGCAATACGTTTTATTGTATAAGATGCATCTGCGCTTATACCGTTAATCGCCTCAAGAGCATGAACATTCGCATTCATAATATCAGCAATATTCTCATATCCGGCATCACGAAGGCTCTTGATCCTTAAACCGCCCTTATCCCTGTTCAATTCTTCTACAGGGATATTTTTCAGGATATTTGCAACTTCATCAGCTACAAGAGCATCAGCAGCATTTTTGATCATTCCGGAATACTGCTCCGGCTTTCCTGTGGCAGCCCTTAATTCATTCAATATTGCTTCATGCTCCCTCTTTAATCGGGAAGCATCACTTTTGGAATATTTTCTGGCCATATCAGTCACCATCACTACATGACGGGCATATGTTCATCACCCGGTCATTTTTTTTGTAATAACTACAGTATATTCGCTAATCGATAATTTTTCAAGACATTATGTGTGTCCTTATGTGTGAAGTTGACAAATGTGTGTTCGTGCAAGAATGACACACGCTTACCGGGTTGGTGCGACAAATATCAAGAGTAATAAAGTCAAATACCCCGCGGCCAAGCCACGGGGTATTCTTAACTTCGTTTTAGACAGTTTGTCCAAGATGGGCGGGGTATTTTGATTTTTTATTTCAGGTTGACAGTAAGCTTATCAGCCTCTTTATATTTCTTAAAGAAAAGCATATATAAGATTCCAACAAGAGCGACGATCGCAAATATCAGTCCGACCGGATTGACATCGCCCGTAAATAATCCACCGAACTGGTTGATCATAAGTGCGACAAGATATGCAAATCCACACTGGTAAGCAATAGCAAACCATGTCCACTTCGCATTGTTCATCTCACGCTTGATGGCACCGATAGCCGCAAAACACGGTGCACAGAGGAGATTGAATACGAGGAATGAGAATCCGGTAATACCTGTAAATGCTGCAGCAAGCGCCTGCCATGCAGTCATATCTCCGCCGCCATAGAGAATACCCATCGTTCCGACGATATTCTCCTTCGCAACAAGTCCTGTTATTGATGCAACGGCTGCCTGCCAGTTGCCCCATCCGAGAGGTGCGAATATCCATGCTATTGCATTTCCGACATTTGCAAGAAGTGAGAATTCAAGTTCATCTTCTTCCAGCATGCGGAAACCGTCATCAGCGAATCCAAAAAAACTTGTGAACCAGATAACTATAGTCGAAAGAAGAATTATAGTACCGGCTTTTTTGATAAATGACCATCCGCGCTCCCACATGGATCTTAATACATTACCGACGGTAGGCAGATGATATGCGGGAAGCTCCATTACAAACGGTGCCGGATCACCCGCGAACATCTTCGTCTTCTTAAGCATGATACCTGATATGATTATCGCTGCCATACCGATAAAATATGCCGATGTGGATATCCATGCCGAACCTTCAAAGATCGCACCTGCGATCATTGCAATAAACGGAACCTTGGCACCGCAGGGAATGAATGTGGTTGTCATGATAGTCATTCGCCTGTCACGTTCATTTTCAATAGTTCTGCTTGCCATGATTCCCGGAACGCCGCATCCAACTCCTATGAGCATTGGAATAAATGATTTGCCGGAGAGACCGAACTTTCTGAATACACGGTCAAGTACAAAGGCAATACGTGCCATATATCCGCAGGCTTCAAGGAATGCGAGCATCAGGAAAAGAACAAGCATCTGAGGAACAAATCCGAGTACAGCTCCGACACCGGCAACAATACCGTCAAGGATCAGGCCTTTAAGCCAGTCTGCGGTATCCATTGCATCAAGTCCCGACTCAACAAGCGCCGGTATACTTGGTACCCACACTCCGTAATCGGCAGGATCAGGTTCGTCACCGATCTCTTCAACTGTCTTGACAGCTTCCTCATAGTCTGCAAGGCTTGCTGTTTCTTCCGTTATCTCAAGAGTTTCGTCATCTTCAACCTCATATGTGAATTCATCTTTAGGGGCACTTCCATTTTCTTCCACATATGCATCGTAACCATCTACTATCGCGGCAGCATCAGCATATTCTTCCGATACATCACCATATCCGTCATCAATTCCAAACAGATGGAAACCGTCTCCAAAGAGGCCGTCATTTGCCCAGTCAGTTGCCGGAGCTCCGACTCCAACCATGGCAACCCAGTATACGATGTACATTATTGCCACAAATATCGGGAGACCGAGCAAACGATTCGTAACTATCTTATCTATCTTGTCGGAAGCTGTAAGTGATCCTGCGTTCTTCTTTTTGTAGCAGGATTTGATCACTTCCGCAATATAGATGTATCTTTCATTGGTAATGATACTCTCGGAATCATCGTCAAGTTCTGTTTCCGCTGCCTTGATATCATTCTCGATATGTTGCATAGTGTCAGATGATATCTTCATCTGTTCAAGCACTTTATCATCTCTCTCAAATATCTTGATAGCGTACCATCTCTGCTGCTCTTCAGGCATATCATGAACAACAGCTTCTTCTATGTGAGCGATCGCATGCTCTACAGGTCCCGAGAAAGTATGAAGCGGCACGGTCTTTCCGCTCTTTGCCGCAGCTATGGCTGCTTCTGCAGCATCCATAGTCTTATCACCTTTAAGAGCCGATATATCAAGTACTTTGCAGCCAAGTTTATTGGAAAGGTCGCCGATATTGATCTGATCGCCGTTCTTTTTAACTATATCCATCATATTTACCGCAACAACAACCGGTATTCCAAGCTCGGTAAGCTGCGTGGTCAGATACAGATTTCTCTCGAGATTGGTTCCGTCAACAATATTAAGTATAGCATCCGGACGTTCATTTATAAGATAATTTCTTGCCACAACCTCTTCGAGTGTATACGGTGACAATGAATATATACCCGGGAGATCGGTAATGATCACATCATCATGTTTCTTGAGCTTTCCTTCCTTTTTCTCAACCGTTACTCCCGGCCAGTTTCCAACAAACTGATTGGAACCGGTAAGTGCGTTGAACAGAGTTGTCTTTCCGCTGTTAGGATTACCTGCAAGTGCAATACGTATACCCATTTTTCTCACGCCTCCTCTACTTCTATCATCTCGGCATCCGCCTTACGAAGAGACAGTTCATAATTTCTTACCGTAACTTCAATAGGATCGCCGAGCGGTGCTACTTTGCGTACATAGATTGCAGTATTTTTGGTTATTCCCATATCCATTATCCTGCGTTTTACCGCACCTTCACCATGGAGCCTGACTACCTTTACAGATTCTCCGACCTTCGCATCTCTTAATGTTTTCACTTCATATTCCTCCTGCCTTATATCATTATTTTTCTTGCCATTTCATCACTTACAGCCACTCTGCTTTCCTTTACCTTAACGATCAGGTTTCCACCAAGCGAGCTTATGACACTTACTTCTCCTCCCACATTAAAGCCAAGATCCTCAAGATGCTTCTTAACTTCAGGATTTCCACCGATTTTTTTAATGATCTGAGGCTGTCCCGTTTCCGCATATATCAGAGGCATCATAACATTCCCCCCATTTTCATATAATTATTGTCTGGTTAGTATATACTAACTACGGATCAAAATATTCGGTTAGTATACGCTAACTCAATGTCAATAATAAAGAGTTTCGATTTACGAAACTCTCTGCGCCCGGCGCGGTTGCCACAGACACATTTATCTTTACGCAACAAAACAGTTAGCATCATCTAACCATTAAACAGTATAGTTAGAGTCTGCTAACTTGTCAAGAGTTTTTTTATTTTTATGTTGCTATCACCCACGCCCCGTAGTCACAAGCATCGAAGATGCGACAGCTGCGAAGCAAATGGGCTATGGGTTAAGGGCGTGAGGAACTGTAAATAGCAGTATCATGCTCACAAAATGATATCAGCCACTTTACAACCGGCAACCTCTATCAGATCATTCGGTGCAAGTTCTATCTGAAAACCGACTTTACCTGCACTGACAAAAACCTTATCAAAGTCCGGTGCGGTCTCATGTATAAATGTCGGAAAAGGTTTCTTCATTCCTATAGGAGAACATCCTCCGTGAACATATCCGGTAAGAGGAAGAAGCTCCTTTTGTTTTATCATACTGATCGCTTTCTCGCCGGATGCCTTCGCTGCTTTTTTCAGATCAAGTTCTTCTTTGACGGGAACGACAAATACATAATAGGCTCCGCTCTTCCCCTGAGTGACCAGTGTCTTGAATACTTTATCGGGATTCTCACCAAGGATACCTGCGATCTCTTCACCGCTCATGGTAGCATCCGGTTCATACGAATGGCTTTCATATGATATCTTTTTTGCGTCAAGAACTCTCATTACGTTCGTTTTCTCAATTTTTTTCACGATCGCCAACCTGCCTTTTATCATTTATCTTATCGGCCATGACCAGATAACATAATCCAACGCCGATCAAAAATACCGTAAGTATCAGCATCCACCATACGCATCCCATGAACGGCAATTCATCGGTAAAGCCGAATGCTCCGGCAGGACTGCCCCAGTTTAAAAAGAAATATGGATAATTCTTATCTTCATAAAATTTCCATCCCTGTACATATCCTATCCCCGCATATACAGCATAAAGCAACGGAGGAACAGTCACATACAACACATTAATTTTTTTAATTCTTACATCAGATGATTCCACGAAAAAAACAGCTACTGCAGCTATAGGAACCACAACATGTGTAAGCACATTCTGTATATTCCATGCACCCGCTCCGAGAGTAGGTGAAAGCACTACGACAAATACGAAACCGGTCAGTGTTATTGCAACGGTTCCCACAAATCTTATAATATACCAGACTTTGTTCTCATTGCGTTCCCTCGTCTGCAGATATAGTCCCACTGCACAGATAAGTGCGATCGCAATATTGGACTGAATGGTAAAAAACATGAATACTCCGGCACCGCCCATGAATGAATTCCTGCCTGCGTAAGAGCTTAAAAATACGCCAAAGGCAGCAGAAATGAACACAATTATTTTCAGTAAGTAACTGATTTTTTTTCCATTATGTATTCCGGTATTCATGTGTAGGCCTCCCTCTTGTTGTTACATTATCATCCTTTCAACCTGCTCACGTTTTTCAAATAATACACAGCCTCCGTTATGGTCATCATTTAATATATCAGTATCCCTAAGGGCTCTGAAAAGCTTTGATTCCACAGCTTCACGAAGTGATGTGTCACGAACATTAATATCCGAATACGGTGAAAAAGGACAAGGCTCCGCTCCTCCATGTGAATTGATATGGAAGAATCCTCTGCCTGCTGCAATACATCCACCCGAACTCTTCTCATCTCCCGGAAATGATACAAAGACCATCTCTTCGTTGCTTTCACGGTGCTTCTTTAGTTTCTTTGAAAAAAATTCTCTTTCGGCATCACCGATGGCAAGTTCTTTGCTTTCTTTTGTTACGGGAACATACTCCACAAAAATTACTGCCTTACAGCCACGTTCTGAAAGAGATGATATGAATTCTTCGGACATAACATCCTCAATATTCTCAGTAGTGACCGTTACCGAACAACCGTAAACAAGTCCTTTTTCATTGAATCTGTCCATGTTCCCGATCAGTAGATCATATATTCCCTCGCCGCGTCTTGCATCCGTGGATTTTTTTCCGCCTTCAATACTCATTATCGGGATCAGATTTCTGTATTTATCAAACATCCCGTAATAGTTATCGTCAATAAATACACCATTAGTGAATATTGGAAACAGGATATCTTTTTTCTTTCCTGCAGCTTCTATTACATCTTTTCTCATAAGCGGCTCACCGCCTGCAAGTAGTATAAAACTTACTCCAAGTTCATCCGCCTCTTCAAATATCCTGCTCCACTCTTCATCCGAAAGCTGGTCATGTGCGGCACAGTCATTTGTTGCGTGATTCGAACGGGAATAGCATCCTGCACAGTGAAGATTACACTGCGATGTAATGCTTGCAATAAGAAACGGTGGTATATGCGTACCTTCCGCTTCGCTTTTTGCCCTTTTTGCCGATGCTTTTTTACTTGCAGCAGCAAATCTCATCATGAATGCGGCTTCTTTCGGATTCTTAAGAGTTGCCTTAAGCGCATCTTTAACCACGCGCTCAACACCGGCAGTCATATATGATTGAATGTCAAAATCTTTTTTCATCAGTACTCCTTATTTTTTCTTTGTTTTTCTAAACATGTATTTTCTGGCTATATTAATCCCTATCTTATAGTGCAAAGGTCTCAGAGCTTTGTCTGCTTCTTTTAGTTTTTCGCGTATATTTATACTCTGGGGACATTTTTTCTCACACATGCCACAACCCACACACTGACTTGCAAATGAAGGTTCTCTTGTGAGCGCAACAGTCTGGGCATACTGGAAACGTCCCTCTTTTTTTCTCTCGGTATACATTGTATTATAGCATGCAAATGTCCCCGGAATATCAACACCTTTCGGACATGGCATGCAATATCTGCAGCCGGTACAGCCGACTTTTTCTTTTTTATTTATTATGCTTACAACTTTATTGAGGATCTCCTGATCATCATCGGTTAATTTTCCCGCCGTAGCATCACTTGCCGTTATACAATTCTCCTCAACCATCTCAATGGAATTCATTCCGGATAATACACAGGTCACTTCCGGCTGGTTATAAAGCCATCTAAGTCCCCACTCTGCAGGAGACCAGTTTCTTCCGCTGTCTGTAAACTCCTTCTTTGCTTCTTCAGGCAGCATATTAACAAGCTTACCTCCGCGAAGAGGTTCCATTATAACTACAGGGATCCCTTTTTCGTTCGCAGCCTTAAGACCTTTTTCTCCGGCCTGTGTTGTCCTGTCAAGATAATTATATTGTATCTGGCAGAAATCCCAGTCATAATCACCGAGTATCTTAAGAAAATTATCGGTATTTCCATGATAGGAAAATCCTATATTTCTGATCTCGCCGCTATTTTTCTTGTCTTCTATCCACTTTACTATTCCGATATCTTTTAACCTTTTCCACTGTTCGATATCAGTAAGATGATGCATAAGATAATAATCAATATGATCCGTCCGGAGACGTTTTAATTCCTCGGTAAAATATTTATTGATACCCTTACTGTCGGTTATCATATATTGCGGCAGTTTTGTTGCGATATTGACTTTATCCCTGATATTATTATCTTTAAGCACCCTTCCGAGCACTTCTTCACTACCGGGGTAAATATATGCAGTATCGAAGTAATTCACACCAAGTTCGTAAGCCTTCATGATCTCTTCTTCAGCTTTTTCGTAATTGATCTGATTACCCTTTCTGGTAAATCGCATACAACCATAGCCGAGAATTGAGATATCGTTGCCGTATTTGTCTTTTCTGTACTGCATATATATACCTCCGCTTAGTTCATTTTTCCGGCATCAAATACCGGATCATTACCGATTGTTGCATCGCAATTTTCTACGATTCAAGAAATTTGTACAGTAAAGTGTATAATTCCCTTGCTTCTTTTTCGGTCAGGGATGAGCCTTTCTTAGCCAGTTCCAATGGAATATCTTTGCATAATTCTTTGAGTTCGTTACCCTTATCTGTTATGCTGACTATAGTGACCCGTTCGTCTTCTTTTGAACGTGTTCTTGTCACATATCCTGCCTTTTCAAGATTCTTTAAGAGTGGCGTGAGAGTGCCGGCATCCAGATGAAGTGTGCTACCGAGCTGTCCCACATTCAGACTCTCTTTCTCCCATAATACCATAAAAACAACATATTGCGTATACGTAAGTCCGAGCGGTTTCAGGTATGGCGTGTAAGAGTTTACAATCTTTCTTCCGCATGCATATAGCGGAAAACATAATTGATTTTTCAGCAAAAGCTGATCATATTCCTGTGCCATGTTTTTTCCATCCTTTTTTAATATTAATGTAACTGTCCGTATAATTTATCATATCAGGTCAGCCACACATTTGTCTACATCAGACATCTTTGCCGTAGGCTCGAATCTTGCCACAACATTACCGTTTCGGTCAACTATAAACTTGGTAAAATTCCACTTGATCTCCGGATTATTCTTATAATCCTTATCGATCTTTGAAAGCATTGCCTTCATGGCGAGAGCCTTGGGTCCCTTACCGAAACCTTCAAAACCCTTCTGTTCTTTCAGATATTTGAATAATGGAATTGCATCTTCACCGTTAACATCGGATTTCTTCATCTGCGGGAACTGCGTGTTGTACTTTAATGTACAGAATTCATGAATCTCATCATCCGTTCCCGGAGTCTGTCCCGCAAACTGATTGCATGGAACATCAATTACTTCAAATCCTTTATCATGATACTTCTCATACATATCTTCAATGTCCTTGTAATGAGGAGTAAAGCCGCATCCCGTTGCGGTATTAACAATAAGGACCACCTTGCCTTCATATTCCTTCATTGATATCTCCTCACCTGTTGCCGTCATAACACTCTGATCATAAAATCCCATAGTCTTGTCCTCCTTTTAAATGTTTGTAGTTTGATTGTTAGGGTTTGCGTTTTTGGGTTTTTTCTTATGTTTGACTACATTATATTGCGTCAAATATAATTTGTCAAGAGGAAATTTGAGATTTTAGAGATATTATACCTGCATCTCTCGCTTTGCTCTCTCCAACACTTCTATAACCTTATCGCACCATTTGTCGAATTCAGGATCTTCTTTCTGACATTCTTCGGGATGAGCCATGATGTAATCCAATGACCGTCTTACGCCCTGATCGAATCTTACCGTCGTCCTCATATCCGGAACCGCACGCTTCAGCTTACTGTTATCGAATACCACAGAAACCGCCTTATCACCGATAAGACTTCCCTCAAGATCATATCCGTAGGAATCCCCGACAGCTGCCAGAAAATCAGAAGATACATGATATGCCTTAAGCTCGACACCCAGTGCATCCGCAACGGTCTGATAGATCTGATTCCATGTAAGTGTCTCGTCTCCGGTTATCTGAAATGCTTCTCCGATCGCATGAGGATTACCCATAAGTCCTGTGTATCCGATCGCAAAATCACTGTTGAACGTAACTGTCCAGAGTGAAGTTCCGTCTCCCTGAATTATCACCGGCTTTCCAGCAAGCATTCGTTTGATCACCTGCCAGTATCCGTTCTTTCCATGAACGCCGAGAGGAATATTTTTCTCATCATAAGTATGGCTCGGCCTGACGATCGTTACCGGGAATCCTTCTTCGCGGTACATTCTCATAAGATATTCTTCACATTCGATCTTGTCTCTTGAATATTGCCAGTATGGATTGGCAAGCGTCGTTCCTTCAGTAATGACATAACCTGCCGCCGGTTTATTATATGCGGAAGCAGAACTTGTATATATGTACTGTCTTGTCTTTCCATTAAACAGCCTGTAATCCCTCGCCACATCTTCCGGTCTGAATCCGATGAATTCACATATTGAATCAAAATACAGATCCTTAATCTTCTCCGCGACATCCTTCTCATCATTAATATCCGCAATTATCTGATGAACTCCGGGAGGCAGCTTAACATTTCTCTTTCCTCTGTTAAGCACCCATACTTCCCAATCAAGCTCCTCTGCCAGTCTCTTTACAACTGCGGTACTGATCTGTCCTGTTCCCCCGATAAATAATGCCTTCATATGCTATACCTCCGTAATCTACATCTTCACAACTTTATTTCTGCCTGTCTCCTTTGCCTCATAGAGCGCATTGTCTGCTCTTTTAATGAAGCTTTCCGGCGTATCCCCCGGTTCCGTAAGCGTGATTCCTATACTTATAGTAAGATGTCTTACAGTGACAAAACTGTTTTCATCGATCCTCTTTCTTATGCTTTCCGCCAGCTCGGTCAATTCTTTTTCATCGGTATTCCTTACAACATATATGAATTCTTCTCCGCCCCAACGGCCGAATGCATGTCCTTCCTTTTGAAAATCTCTTATTATATTGGCAACACCCAAAAGAACCGAATCACCTGTGTCATGTCCGAAATTATCATTTACCGCTTTAAAATGATCGATATCGATAAATAACAATCCATATCTGTGATTTTCATCGGATATATCGATAGCTTCGCGTACTTTCTTTTCAAGTTCCCAACGATTATAAACCTGCGTGAGCTGATCGGTGTAGACCTTTTTGCCAAGCTCCTTATTAAGGGCGTCAAGTTCTTTTGAAGTGCTCTCGAGAAAATTAAGGATTCTGTCAATAAATGGTATCTCAGCGTTGTTGTATGCGCTGTCGTCCGCTTCGCTGGCTGACCTTTTGATCACTATCCTGTCTTCAGCATTTTCATCTTCCTTTAAGCCTATGGCAACCAAAGTACTGTTCAGATCTCCTCCCTCACCTTCGGGAGTTACAAAAAGTTCCGCAAATCCTGTCACCGACGAAAGGTTTGGATGATTCTTCTGATACAGATTTCGTTCCTTTAAAAAATCAGTCCCCAGAAAACGCACTCTGTTACCGCATTCATACAGATAAACCGCTTCAGGTTCAAACTCTTTCAGTTCGTCCGCAGATTCCGCCGACAGTGACATCAGCCTGTTTGCGTCTGCATAAGACAATCTGAACCGGTCTCCTTTATGTATATCCGAAGTAAAATATACAGAGCCGTTTTCATCGCATGACACGGGAACTCTGGCCATCTTGAAATTATTCCGTTTTATGATCAAAGGAAATTCGCAGACATTCTGCCCGAAATACTCATTGGTAGCTACCTTCAGATATTTTGAAAAAATCTCGGCAGCAGGCCTCTTGTCGATCTCATTTATAACTATATCTCTTGTAGTTTCGGTAAGTGTCATTTCTATTCCGATAGGCGTCCACCCAAGATTATTATCCATATATATCTTCAAAGATCTGCTGATAAATGCCACCACAACAAATGCATTATCATATACTTTTCTTCCATACGCATGAGCCTGATTTTCTTTTACAATGGTCTGCCCGGCTTTGATACCAAATTTTGGTATGTGATGATGTTTGAATTCTCTCATGAATGTGCTTACAGGATTGGTGTTTGATGCATAAACTATCTGGAGACATTTGATATCACTCTGCTCTTCTAGAACCCGGTTCATATATCTTCCCGCTTCAAATGAAGTTGTCTGTGACATATCAAAATCATATTGAATAAGCGTGGTTTCCTTAAAACATGTCATGGAAAGTTCAACAGGGAACTCACCAAGATCAAGCTTATCGCCGGCAATATTGGCCGAAGTCACGCCTGTAATACATGCATCCGGGAAAGCGTTACTAATTATCTCAACCATCACTTCCTCGTCAATATTCAAACGCGGATTATAAAGCTGAAACAACACTCCCGATGCACTCTTATAATCTTCATCACCTTGAATGTATCCTATGACCGACCTAAGCCCGTCAATGTCAGTAAACCGGTATTTTTTTTGCGTCATGTCTAACCCCTCCTGTTATTCAATATATCATTTGCCCCGTTTTTAAAGTTTTCAATCGCTGTATTTACTCCCTTTTCGACTGCCGGCATCATTTGGTGTTGTGGCAGTCAAGAAAAGCGGTCAATCATCGTGTAAGCTTGCTGAATAAGCTTCTCAAACGACTGTTCAAATCTCTCATCATCTTCAGCTGTGCGCTTTGCAGGACCTTTGATATGATTCTTATGTGAACTCCTTCTGGCTTTTTTGTTCAGATGCCTCTCCATAAGCATCCTGTCAATATTATCATTCGTATACCACCTGCCCGACTGATGTATTGCATATGCAGATTTTCCGAGAGCCATCGCCGCTACTCCGTAATCCTGTGTGACAACAATGTCACCCTCCCCGCAAAGGCTTATAAGCTTAAAGTCAACGGCATCCGCACCTGCACCTACTACGATCACCTCACTGTAGTCAGAAGCAATGATATGGTTGGTGTCACAAAGAAGTGCGACGGGAATACCGTGATTTTCTGCAATCCGTTCAACTATATCGATCACCGGACATGCATCTGCGTCAACATATATCTGCATGGGTTATACCTTCCATTCCTTTTTTTGATATTCTATGAGGCATCAAACAATTCCGCTAATTGCAATTGCGTCAATTTACTGCGTTTTCTATAGTATACAACATTTAAACTAAAAGCTATACCTACTATTGTGCATCAAAAAATGGTATATTTCTAACCTCATAATACCATTTTTCCATAACAACACCTCACATTCCGAATTCTTCACACAATTTATCATATCTTGCCTGCTCTTTTTCTTTTATAGCCTTTGACAGATCATTCATGCAATGATGGATCACATCTGCATCCTTAAGCACCTCGTCCATCGGGCTGTCCGTCACAAGCTTATCGTCATGATGATATATTGCGGAACAGATCATCTCTGTCTCGGAATCATCGGTCAGTTGCAGTCTGTCAAGAATCTGTCCGGCAAGTTCCGCACCCTTATGAGCGTGATCGTCATAAGAACCGGTTTTGTAAGCATGAAGATCATGCATCATCGCCGCCATTGATGCTATCTCCGGATCAAGCCCGCGTTTTTTTGCGATCATGGTCGCTGCAAGAGATACGCCGTACAGGTGTGCAATGGCGCTTGTACGTTTATCCTTATCTTCCATTTTGTTGATTTCTTCATTCACATATTTTCTAAGTTCCTTTAATCTGCTCATATAATCTCCCCAAATATTTATCCTATATAAAAATATTACCCCATAATTATAAAACAAAAATAATTTGTTGTCACTTTATTTATTTCCTTTGAATCAACTATTATTCCGAAACCAACTTAAAACGCTATAGAAAATTATACGGCTTAACACAGGCGAAACTGGCAAAACGTTCCGGCGTAAGCCTTCGCTCTATCCAGATGTATGAACGACGTAATAAAAATATAAATAAGGCAAGTGCGGATACTATATACCGCCTTGCCAAAATCCTTGGTTGTGATATGGAGAATCTGATTGAGAAGTGATGTTTTGAGTATGTCAATAGCAGTATGAACATTTTTATTTCAAATCATCTCTTCCCATTCAGCTTCTTTAAATCCGG
The DNA here is from genome assembly GCA_000621985.1 of Lachnospiraceae bacterium V9D3004. Classification (GTDB taxonomy): domain Bacteria; phylum Bacillota; class Clostridia; order Lachnospirales; family Lachnospiraceae; genus V9D3004. The sequence continues at coordinate 6,055 of JHWW01000002.1, read as the reverse complement.
TGAGAACCTTGTCGCCGTTAATAAGTAACGGTCTCTTGACCATCATGCCGTCAGATGCAAGAAGCTTATACATTTCATCTTCCGACATGTCCGCAAGCTTCTTGGAAAGACCCATCTCCCTGTAGAGCTGTCCGCTTGTGTTGAAGAATCTTTTTAACGGCAGACCGCTTTTTTTGTGAAGCTCCCTGATAGTCTTCTCATCCGGATGATCTTCCTTAATGTCTGCAAGCTGATACTCCACATTTTTTTCATCCAGCCATTTCAATGCCTTTTTACAAGTGGTACATCTTGAATAGCAATATACTTTGATCATATTTTATATCCCCTTTGTCTACTCCATCACATACTGCATCAATTCATATTTTACCTTGCTTCCTTCAACGATCTCAGGCGGAAGCAGCGCCCTTGCCACAAGCTTTTGATCATCAGACTCTATGTCTGTTCTTCTGAGATTGGCATAATCCCCGTCTATACTTACAACCTCATAGTACCATGTTTCCATAACAACACCTCACATTCCTCTTACAGATCTATCCTGTACACATAGTCATCCATATAGAATCCGTTTCCAATATCATTCTTCTCATTCCGTATGATCTTTAATCCAAGGCTTTCATATATCTTACAGGTCGGATTCCCTCTGTTGACATTAAGCTCAACTCCGGCAAGGCCCTCTTTATCCGCAGCCGCCATTATATATTCAAACATATGACGGGAATAACCCTTGCCACGTTCATTTTTATACAGATAGAATTTACTCAGGTACATTGCGTCACCCCTCGGATAAAATGCCATGAATCCTATCGTCCGCTCCCCATCCTTCACAAAATAATATCTGTATCCGCTTTCAAGCTGCGATCTTATGGCGTCCTCAGACTGGAACAATGCGATCATGTAGTCATTCTGTTCTTTTCCGATAATAGGATCATAATGTTCCTTTACTATCTTTGTTGCCATGGCAGACATGGCGCTTATACCTTTTTCATCATTTATATCAAGTTCCGTATATTCCATTCCCGTTCCTCCTGCAAGCTGTTATACCCATTATACTCCCCTGTTTCACTGTATCGCAAGAGTATAATTGCTATAAAAATTCTATCCGAATATCTGGCCCGGCAGCTTCTTTTTTTCTTTTGGCGGGAATTCCTTATCGAATTCTTCCACATCCTCGTCTTTCACATAATATCCCTGCGGCGTCTGATACACTCCGGTCACATCATCAAGATATCCCGGTATCAGTTCCCTGCACAGGAAAAATGATGAATCAGCATCCTCAGGCAGATCGTGATAACGGATTCCAAACTTGCTTGCGTAATCAAATCCGCTCTTACCGTAGAATCCGATATTTCCTTCAAATAAAACTGCTCCAAAGCCCATATCTGCAGCCTTCTCAAGGGAATGATCAAGAAGTGCTTTCCCGTATCCTTTACGTTTAAGTTCCGGTGTTATTCCTATCGGTCCCATAGTGAGTACAGGGATTGTTCTTCCGTCGTCAGCCTCTATGATCGTCTTCATGAACATATTCTGTCCGATAAGATATTTTTCATGAGTTTCGCCGGAGTCATCATTTTTTTCCATCACAAAATCAAGTTTCTTAACAAATGCAGGATCATCCCTTAACACATGTATCACGTAATGTTCGCTGCATCCCGGACGATATACATTCCAAAAAGACTCCCTGACAAGATTTTCGACTGCTCTGTAATCTTCTTTTTTTTCCAAACGTATAGTATAATCTTTACACATGATTTTCTCTTCCCCCGTTATTTTTTATTTCTTTTTTCTTATTTTTTTCTCATTGTTTTTTCTTATTCCGCTTTATTCTTCCCCCATCTTTTTGCAAAATCATCTGTTATTGCCCGCAGATTTTCTTTTATCTCATCACTGTTTTTTTCACCTGCGTCGAACATCTGAACAGACAGTAAAAGCGGCGCATACAGCTGTAGCGCAAGATTCTTTGCACCTGTTTTTTTTGCTTCGGCATTAAGCTTTCCGGTCTTTATCATCTCACTGAACAGATCTTCTGAATATTTTACCGGACCTGATACGAGTACGTCCTGATAGAGCTTATTCATCTCATCATTTTTGAACTGCGCTAACGTGATCATCCTTCTGAACGCCACTGCAAATTCATCTTCAGTCCAATAAATGTACTGACTGTTCACAAATTCACACAGATTGGCAAGCGAAGTTCTTCCGTAGCTTTCGGCGTCATCCTCGTATTCTTTCACAGGCACGCCGTTATCGTCTGCCTGCTTTTCATCCTGTTCGAACATCTTGGCGATAATACTGTCATATATCTCCTGCTTGCTCTTGAAATGACGATACAACGCCCCCTTGGTGATCCCGATCTCACCGGCGATCATACTTGTGGACACTGCTTCAAATCCCCTCTCTGCGAACAGTTTTAGTGCAATAAGCATTATCTCTTCTTTATTTGTCTTCATATACATCTCCTGTTAAATAATTGCTAACATTCCGCACTTCGTGCCCCATGTTCCCCTCCCTGTAAGAGGTGTGTTCGTGCAAGCACGACACACTCTTGTCTGGTTTGTGTTGTAAATAAACGATCGTTTACTACATTATAAACGTCCGTTTATTTTTTGTCAAGTAAATTTCCTCTTGACTAATCGAACATATGTTTGTTATAATCAACATACCATGAATACTAAGCCAAGAACCTACATCGCCATAGACATGAAAAGTTTCTATGCTTCCGTGGAGTGCGTCGCAAGAGGACTCGATCCGCTTAAGGCCAATCTGCTTGTGGCAGATGCCTCAAGATCCGACCAGACTATATGCCTTGCCGTTTCACCCGCCCTCAAAGCGATCGGTGTTCCGGGAAGACCAAGGCTCTTTGAAGCAAAGCGGGCAATAAAGACATATGAGCAGGCACATCACACCCGGATATTTTATATCACAGCTGTTCCGCGTATGGCCTTGTACGAAGAAGTCTCAGCCGGAATATATGGGATCTACCTGAGATATGTATCTCCTGACGATGTACATGTATACAGCATTGACGAATGCTTTATCGACTGTACGCCTTACCTTCATTTCTATGAAAAGGCTGCCGAAAGATCCGGCAACTCTCCTGCTCATTACATGGCTCTCACAATGATCAGGGATGTACTTAAGAACACCGGTATTACAGCAACCGTCGGTATCGGAACCAATCTGTATCTTGCAAAAGTAGCAATGGATATAGTTGCCAAGAGATCCCCTGCAGACAAAGACGGGGTCCGGATAGCATCTCTTACGGAAGATTCATACAAGTATCTTCTGTGGGAACACAAGCCTCTCACAGATTTCTGGCAGATAGGCGGCGGCAAAGCAGGCAGACTGGAAAGGAATTACATGTATACCATGGGTGACATTGCCGAACGTTCCCTGTGGGATGAAGAATGGTTTTACAAGACCTTCGGCATCGACGCCGAGATCCTGATCGATCATGCCTGGGGAATCGAACCCGTAACCATGTACGATATCAAGCATTATAAAAGTGACAGTCATTCTCTCTCAAACGGACAGGTTCTACCCCGTCCGTACAAGTATGACGAAGCATGTGTGGTCTTTACCGAGATGATCGATATGCTATGCTGTGACATGTATAGGAAGAAACTGATCTCCTCCATATTCACATGGTGGATAAGCTACGATTACAAAAGTCTGGAATATTGTCCGGATTACGACGGCAGGCTATCCATCGACTGGTACGGAAGACTTCATCCTGCGCATTCTACCGGAACCGTAAGATTAACTGCTGCGACCTACACACCGGGACGGGTGATAGAACCGGTCATGCGTGATATTAAGAAAAAATGTGACCACAGACTCCTCTTCAGACGACTCGGCGTATGTGCATGTGAAGTCACATCAGATAACGGAATATATCAGATGGATCTTTTTACCGATTATGAAGCCCTGTCCAAAGAAAAGCAGCTTCAGGCCGCTCTCCTTGAAGTCAGAACAAAATACGGAGCCAATGCCGTTATTAAGGGTACTAATTTACTTGAGGGAGCCACCGCTATCGAAAGAAATAATCAGATTGGAGGTCACAGAGCCTAGGGATGACAGTGAAAGAGGAATTCAGATACCGTAAAGCATATGAAAAAGGGAAACCGGTGCATGAAAAATATGACAGCTTTTACATCAAACATCCCCCCATGCCACTATCAAAACGCGCCAAGATATTCAGCCCGTTTGATGCCCTTAAGGGATTCAGTGATGAGTTGTCGAAGGCTGAACATAATGTTAAAGGAGAAAAACATGTGTACAAGATACGCCCTTGAATATGATCTGCCCGAATTAAAATATATATCCGATGCCGCATCCCGTTCTGCGCTCGCTGCCAGATTCCTTGATACTCATGGCAGACCCATAGTCACGGACGGCGAAGTGCGACCTACGGATATTGTTCCGGTCATTGCCCCTAATTCAAAAGGTCTGAAAACCGTATTCCCGATGCAATGGGGATTCGCTATGAAAGATAATAAGCGCACTCTTTTCAATGCACGCGTAGAATCGGCCGGAAGCAAGCCAACCTTCAGATCTGCATGGAAGTCCATGAGGTGCATAATACCTGCATCCTTCTACTATGAATGGCAGCACTATAAAAGTCCTGACGGGAAAGTAAAAACCGGTGACAAGTATGCAATCCAACCTGCAGGCTGTACCATAACCTGGCTCTGCGGACTTTATCGTATCGAAAACGGATACCCGGTCTTCGTTGTTCTTACCAAAGAACCAACCGCCGAACTTGCAGCAATACACGACCGAATGCCGTTGATTATGCCGTCAGACAGGATCGAAGACTGGATCAATCCTTACTCGGATCCCGATAATCTGGTTCAATATGCATTATCGGATATGATCATAGAGAAAACCGGATGAAGAAATAAGCAGGATACAGTTTAAGCTGACATGTCAATCTGCCTGTAACACCCATGAGAAAGCCCTGGCGCATCTTACATCCGGTTCACGAAAGTGATTACCTTCGTTCCATTCAAGGATGCAAGTAATATTCCTGTCCCGAAGCAGATCATAAGCTTCCCGGATCTTTCCTGCAACCGATGCCACGACAGGATTACGTACCTTCGCTTCCCTATCGCCGAGACTTAGGTAAACACGTTCGCATGTTATATCATGTGAAGCCATGTGATCGCTAAAACCGGGAAACCATATTGAGGGTGATGCCGCTGCAACTCCCCTGAATATATCGGTACGGTAAGCACTCCATAACGCGAACAGGCCCGCCAGTGAATATCCGCCTATGTAATACATCTTTGTATTGTCGGCGCATATATCCAATACTGCGTCAAGTGTCTCCTCTGCCATGCCGCCAAAATCTTCTTTGCCGAATACTGCCGGCGCTTTCCATGGCGAAAGATCCGCATTCCAGTTACTGACTGCACAGGCCCGCAGTAAAAAATCGACATCTGTGCTCTCGCGGATCAATTCATATTCTCGCTCTATAATCTTATGATCATGCCCATCGACCATCTGAACAAGAACAATATCAGATGATCCGTTACCATATTCCATGATTTCCATATAATTCTCCTGACAACCGCTCATCCCTGACAACCGTTAATTCCCGACAACCACACATCCCTGACAACCGTTAATTCCCGACAACCACACATCCCTAACAACCATTAATTCCCTAACAGCTGCTAATTTACTACATATATTCCCCACGTGAAACCTCACACGACTGAAGTCGCGTGCTTCCCATAAATGTATTTCTACACGTAGTCTCTTTAGAAGACGGGAACTACATTACTACAGATACAACCCAAACTCAGATACTTATACCACAATAGACATAAGCTCCGCATTCAGGTTAATTAGTGTAGATAATGTGCAGGTGCTTCTCCTGGTGACCTGAGGTGCTTTTGCCTCAAGTTCCAACCTCTCCTTCGCAGGCAAGGATTTTAATATTTCTCGTACATAATATCTGCTTCCTATGTTATAAGATGCAGATAGATCTGAGTTATATACTTTTCCATTTGAAAATCTGCAAAGACTATAGCATTTAAGATCTGCCTCTTTG
>JHWW01000001.1 GCA_000621985.1 Lachnospiraceae bacterium V9D3004 | reverse complement strand
TATTAACAAAACACAATCCCAGCACGGGTTCATGGTTCCTGTAAGATGTGTTGTATCTACATATATATCCTCTTGATCTATCGTAAAATCCAACCATAGATCATAAGTTCTTGGATCATTGTTATCAGGTGATACTGTTGGTTCAACCAAAGAAGTCGGCTCCGGAGTGTTAGTAATACTTAAATCCGGAGTTTGTAACGGTTGTGTAATACACGGAGTATTTGTCGGAACTATATTTTTATCAGGTTCAACAGAAGGTGTTGCTACTGCTCTGATGCTATTATTCTTTACTACCTTAATCTTTCCGGTTATCTGCGCCGTGGAATTTTTTGCGGTTATCTTCGCATTACCCGTCTTTTTTGCCTTTATGTATCCTTTTGAGTTAACGGTTGCAACCTTTTTATTATCACTTCTGAATTTTATAGTGTCTGTCTGTGCTTTTTTAGGTTTGATCCGTATGGTCTCTCCGACCTTCATCTTAACACTGAAACTCTTTTTTACATTCAATGTTTTGATCTTGGCATTTCCGTTACTGCTCTCACAGATACCGAATAATCCTGCAACAAGGGATGCCATACAACATAAGGTAAGTATTCTTTTTTTATTCATGTGTCATTCCTCCAAGCATAGAGATTACTTGTTAAAAGTCACTATTTTGTCATACAAATATTCTTCACAAATTCAATATCCGACTTAAGCAGTCCAACAGGGATATTTGCTATATAACTGTAATCCATATCTGCCTTAAACCGGACCCTGTGTCGGTTCTGGAGTTTCGTAATGTATGACTGGGTCTTCATCTGAGCCAAGATCAATATCTTGACCATTTTTACAACTCAATATTAACGTATTTTCCTTTACTTCACGATTGAGTCCCCACCAAAAACCTATATTTACGTGATCATTCTTTTGTAAATCTCCAATATATTTATTTTGTGTCTCAAAAACAATATATTCAATTCCTCCTTTAAAATAATTATCAAAAGCTGTCTCTTCTTTATTTTCATTCCTTACAAGATACACTCTCGATCTATCTTCATTAACCGGATCAATTCTAAATATAATAAACCCCGGATACACCATCCATCCTCCATCTTTCGGCTTAGGCGTAGCAGTACACAAAGGTACTTCCGGTGTCTGAGTGGGGATAGCTGTCACCTGTACAAGTTCTGCCGTTGAAGAAGCCTGTTGCAATACAGTATTTGTTATAACAACCTCAACATTGTATTTTTTTACAATTCTTTTATTCCTAATTACTCTCACGATACATTTTCCACATTTACCAGCCTTGATAATGCCTTTCTTTGTTACAGATGCAATCTTTTTATTACTGCTTTTATATGTGTTTTTTCTGTTGTACTTAAGCTTATATATCTTTCCTTTTTGAATAGTAATTCTGCTTGAACTGGCTGTTTTGGAATATACATTATGACCGGCATCAGCAGCAATAGATATTAAGCATGTCATCGTTATTACCATGGTGATATATTTTATATTGATAGTATTCTTCGTTCTATTCATAATATACGTTTCCTTTCCGTCTTTTTTACTTTATATTGTTTGACACCTGAACTTCATTTCCAATCATTCGGCCTTTTGAATCATATGCTTTCACTCTTAAAATGTATTCCCCTGTAACATTATTGAATTCATTTCGATTTATAGTTTTTGATACATATCCATTACTACGAGATATGTTTTCATTATAATCCCTTACGCCGGATCTTCCGGCATTTGTAGCAAATATAGAATAATTCACTTTTGTTGTTCCAACAGGCACATAACAACTTACCACAATATTACCATCAGAATTTTTCTTTATGGAAGCGCTTGTTATTGATGTTCTTGTCGATAAAGTAGCCGTCGTTTCCACAATATCTATCAGATTATTTTTTTTGTCATAAGCGTAGATCTGTGTAATATATTTGCCACCACAATTTGCATGATTAGCTGTATCTATTGCAAAATAACATATATCATTCCTTGAACTTCTTAATATCGTACCATTATATCTAACAAGATCATCCTTTCCATTCTTTACTGACCATGTAGGAGCGTATACATATTCGGTGCCGGTCGGCAATTCACACTCTACCCTGTAACCACTTATCCACACTTTACTTATATCTATGTTACTGATTGTTGATTTTATATAGTTGGCTATTGAATAATCCATTGCCAGTATGTTACCATTCATATCATATGAGTCATACGCGTATATATGTGTATAATATATTCCGCTATCCTTTTTATGCATATTCAGGTCAATCGAACATTTTGCTATTGTTCCGTTCTGTATCGTTCCTTTATGAAAATACAGATCATCCTGTCCCCCATTTGCTGACCATGTTGGAAAATATACACTTTTAGTTCCCTTTGGAACTGCGCACGATACTTCAATAACGCTTCCGGATACATATTCTGTTTTAGGTTCTTTTATATTTCTGCTTGACAAATTGTCAAACAATATTGCATTCACCATTATATTTTCTTCACTCATCAGATTATCATAATTTATATATTTTATCAAATCAAATGTACTATTAGGATCGTTTAAACTTCCGTTTCCTCCAATATAATTCTGAAAAATGCCAATATAATTATCATAACTTCCATTACTTTTTTTCTTCTTTATATACGAATCTACAATTACAGAATGTCCTTCATAATGTGCATCTCCATTTTCGTCATAATCATAACCACCTATTCCCATAATAACAGGATGTGATTCCGAACATGGCTCACTATTCCTTAGAATACTGTTTTCTATATCTGTAAAAGTCGGTCTATACACATATCTCGCCGTCGTTTTAGAACCCATTTTATTAAACAGGTGATTCAGTGTATTACATAAGTCCTCCTCACTTAAACCATCATATACATATTCCATTGTATTAAATTCACTATTGTATTCTGTTGACATATTATTATATTCCCATATTGTATTATAAGTATCAGATAAACTTGAATTAACCAATAATCCCATCCAGTTTAAACATCCGACACCGGAACTAACTGTACAACCATACTTGCGAGTATTCTTGATATAATAATCAAATCCAATTGTCGTACGCTGCCATTCTGGAATACAATTATATACATCACCATTGGCATTTCTTACATGCATCTTCCAATAATCTGTTTTTAGATCATAATAATATGATTTAGCAATTGCTATAGTATTTTTATTCGAATCGGAACCAAGTTTAACATTATTAGAACTGTTAACAACTGCTTTTACATTAACATTAACAGTTTGTCCATCGCTTAAACCAATAGCTGCTTCTGAATCTGATATATTATTGTCAACAGCCATGCCGTCTTCATCAAATATACAATAATCCAATCCACCTCTGTATACAATACAATCAATCAATTCATCCTCATTCACATCTGAATTATCTTCCGCCTTCTCTTCAAGTTCATCATATAAAGTGTCTGCTTTCTTCTCAAACACAAACTCACTTATATTATCGTTCTCAATATTGTATACCGCATAACCCCATGGATTACCATCAACGCTATACCCAATGGAATATCCAATAAGCTTACCTTCTGTATCAACGACATTACGGATATCGCCTATCTCTGCATTATGATTATCCTTATTTACCGGAGCTATTACCTCAAGTGCCTCTACACAAGCTTTTTCGATTTTCTCCATGTCTGATGCTGAACACACTTCTTCATTAACAGCTATTATAATGATCATGCTTAATGACAGCATTATCATTTTTGTAACATATTTTGATATACCTTTGTATACTTTTAACATTATTAAATATACCCCCCTCATTCATTTCAACCACTACACAGGCGGCTTCGCCGCCTGTGTAGCTTCCTACATTTTCTGAACTTCAACCTTACGGCCGCACATTTACTTAACCAAACCACTTCTTAAACCACTCCCAGAAATCTCCTGATGTATATAACATATCGTGACGCCCCCTTTCTTTATTATTTTGTAAACATAGACCCACTTGCGTTTACATCTAAATGCTAACATTGCATCATTTGCGTGACAATCTTCTGCCGACGAACGGTCGATTTTCCCGACGAACGGTAATTTTATCTTGTTTTATGTCTGATAATACAATATAATTACGCTATGATAGGGTACATTGTTGCAAACTTGCTGCTTAAAAGGATGGGAGAGGGTTGAATGAGAATTGCAATATGTGATGATATAGAATCAGAAAGAATTGCTCTGGAGAAATTATGTATATCTTATGGTTACCCGGACATTGTACATTTTGAATCCGGTGATGAACTTATTGCTTCTAAAGACCTTGTTTTAGTTCATCTTATATTCTTAGATATAGAGATGCCGGGAACAACAGGCATCAAGACAATGAAATATATGGAAGCAAATTTTCACAGATCTCTCATCGTATTTTGCACCTCCCATGCTGAGCTTATGCAGGAAGCATTCGGCAGGAATGTTATAGCATTCCTGTCCAAGCCATTCAATGAGCTGTCTGTAAAGGACTGTCTTGACAAAGCCACAGATTTGTTGAAAGATCTACATAAGATTGAGCTTGATAACGGTGTAACAACCATATGCGGCAACATTGTGTATATACAATCCGACCACAAGTACTCTTCATTTCATATGTCTGATGAAACCCATACACTAAGCAGCAAGCCGCTTACATACTGGGCAGGCGAGCTTGCTGTTTATGGATTCGCACAGATCTCAAGGTCTGTGGTCCTCAATATGAAATATATTCACTATATCAATAGCGGCACAGCCATATTAACAAACAAAAGCAAGCTCAAGATTAGCAGACGTTTATTACAGGAGCTGAAGAATAATTACAACAGATATAAGATAACCCACTTTATATCCTAGTGACAATACGCATATTTTTCCATCAGTATCAACAACATTCACCATGTCTTTGATATGTACTTCAGCCTTACGGTCGCGCATTTACTTAACCAAACCACTTCTTAAACCACTCCCAGAAATCTCCTGATGTATATAACATATCGTGACGCCCCTTTCTTTATTATTTTGTAAACATAGGACCATTTGCGTTTACATCTAAATGCTAACATTGCCTCATTTGCGTGACAATCATCTGCCGACGAACGGTCGATTTTCCCGACGAACGGTAATTTTTTCTTGTTTTATGTCTTTTGATACAATATAATAACGTTATGAAGGGAGGTTCTGACATACATATGATTCTCTTTCCGATTGAATTGATAAGTTATATTTTTGTGTTTTATTTTTTGCTTCGCTGCCGTTTTACCAAATCTTACATACGAATATTATTAAGCATCCTTACGGTATCAGCCTGTATTTATTTTAAATTAACCGACAGTGAATTTATGCCGTCAGCGTTTTTTACTGTTATAACTGTATATCTTCTTTTTAATGATGTATGGCACTATATATTGAGCTGGTCTGCCGCATACTCTATGCTTCTTATGGTTATCTCTTCTAACATAGGTAATATTGTTTTTGCCGTTATGGGATCGGTTGATTATAATTCTCAGTCAGAAAGTCAGATACCATTTTATAGTAGCATTGTCACACTTATATTGATATTTGCCATCTGCATCATCTTTCACAATAAGAGCAGAACATTTTCAGATTACATACACACTCTTTCTTTTAAGGATTCAATTATTATTTTCCTTGTCAGCATAACTGATTTTATGCTGTCAGGTATATCCATGCTTTTTTTCAACCATTCGATCAATCTTCTTGGACGACGTCTGATGGTTCTTGCGATATTCATTATGATTATTATGAGCATTGTTATTGTAATACTGTACTTCAGACTAAGGCGATACAACGAAGTTCTTAAGCAGAATGACATTATTAACAGGGAACTGCTAGAACTTGAGAAAACACATTACCTTGAACTTAGAGATAAGAATATGGATCTAAGAGAATTCAGGCATGACTATAATCAGCATATTATTGCTTTGCAGGCTTTATCGGAATCACGTGACTACGAAGCTTTATATAATTACATTAGCACACTAAATAAAAAACATGAACAGATTCATTACATATCCACTAATAATGTTGTAGCTGATGCAATTATCAATTATCATTATGCCACGAAGAATGAGAATACTGAATTTACCGTTGACGGAAAGTTTTCATCTGAACTATTCATTACTGAAAGTGACTTATGCATCATTCTATCTAACCTTGTCAAAAATGCCATAGAGGCTGTTGACAGATTGCCGGAAGAATCCCCACATAAGATTCATATCAATCTGTTCTCCAATAATGAAACTATACATATCAAAGTATATAACTCTTCATTGGAACCGGTTTCGTCAGGCACATCTAAGAACGACAAGCTAAATCACGGTTTCGGACTGAAGAATATCAAAAGTGTGGTTGAAAGATATAATGGAAGTGTAGACTTTTCTTACGATAAAGGATATTATGCTGCAAACGTACAGATAAAAAGAGAAAAGTAGACGTTCAATATCAATAGATTATTCACTATAAACCGGACCGTATTGATTCATGAGCAGCAGTTATGACTCTTACTTCGTCAGCAGCTTCAACAAAGAGCATTGCGATCTTCGGGTCGAACTGTGTTCCCGCGCCCTCTTCGATTATGCTCATTGCCTTCTCGAATGAGAACGGTTCCTTATAGCTTCGCCTGGATACAAGCGCATCGAACACGTCCGCAACAGCCATTATACGTGCCGATAACGGAATATCCTCTCCTGCTTTACCCTTCGGATAGCCTTTGCCATCCCATCTCTCATGATGATAAGCCGCAAGATTCTTAGCTTCTTTCAGATAGCCTGTATCAGATACGAGAGCCATTGCGCTTGCAATGATCTTGCTTCCTTCTGTCGTATGAGACTTCATTATCGCATATTCCTCATCTGTCAGACGAGCAGGTTTATTAAGGATAACATCCGATACCATGATCTTACCGACATCATGAAGAGGAGCCGAATTGGCAACGTCCTCTACATATTCATCCGTAAGAACATCCGCATACAGACCTGCTTCCTTCATTTTCTTCATAATAAGACGGACGTAAGCTGCTGTCTTACGCACATGGTCTCCGGTATTCTTATCTCTGCTCTCCACCATATCTGCAAGAACATAGATAAGTCCGTTCTGCATATGAGCGATCTCCTCACCCTTAGCCTCAACGTCCTCAAGATAACCTACCGTCTCAGCGATAGTCTTGGAAAGTGATTCGTAGAGGTTCTCTATCTCATCTCCGGTGGCGATATTAAGACGCTGCAGTCTTGCAACGCTTATCTCTCTTGCTTCTTCACTGTCATAGGCAAATTTCCTTGCTGACAATGTCATTGACACTATAGGATATATCAGATGATAATCTATGAGCCATATGCACAGAGCCAGTATAAATATATAGAAGCCCATGAATAATGAGAATACCTTTGTCATATAATTCAATGTTGACAGCCATATATCCTCTACTTTGATATCTGCCGCAGCATAGCATACGCAGTTTCCTTCGCCATCATATACCGGCTCGAATACAGTGAGTAATTCCCCGTATATCGTGTCATCAAGAAGCGGTTCTATCGGATTGCCGTTAAGGAGATCTGTCTTATAAGGCTTAAGATATTCTTCAAGTTCGATCACATCTCCCGGCTCCTGACCTACCACATCAATTGTATCCAGATCGAATACTACCTCTACCCCATCTTTGAGGAATCTGTATACATATATATATTCTATATCCGGATTACCGTCTCTTATACTTATCAGTTCATTCTCAACCGATCTGTAATCCGGTCCGTCTTCACCTTTTTCAATATATTCATCCACTTTGGCAGGATCGATCTGCCTTGCAGCAAGCTTAGCCGTACTTGTACAGCTGTAAGTATATTGATCCATAGCAAAACTGTGATACAACACATAGCTTATTATTGTTGTTACTATTGCGATAAAAAACATGATTATTGATATAATCGCAACCATCTTGCTTCTTAGAGAAAATGATCTGGTAACATTCTTCTTTGCAGCATTCAAAGCATCAACCGGAATAGGTTCCTGTCTCCATCCGGTAAGCCACAGACCCGGCTTAAGTCTGTCGGGGATCAGTCTGATGATCATGAATACTGCGATAACAGTTATTCCCTTATCAATAAGATCGATTATCACATCCGATGTCATCTGAGCCCAGAATACATTGAGTATATCATTATCAAGAAGGTACTTTGCAAATGGAGAACTGATTCCTTCTCCCATTCCGAATCCATATAAAAGATATGTAAGGATCGAACCGAGTACTCCACCGATAAAAGCAAATAAAGGTATAGTGGCAAGCGCTTTTACGAACTTGTCAAAATACCCTTTTCTGCCAAGGTATGAACCGGCTGCCGCGATCATTGTCGAAAGCACAACATAATATGCATTACCCGGATTACCTTGCATATTTATTATATTATTAAGATATCCGACCACAATACCCGGAAGATAACCTCCGAGAACTGCGGCAAGAAGTGTTCCCACATTATCGAGATACAGGGGTATGTTAAAGTAACTCACAAGCCTCGGAAGAACGAAATTAAGGACTATCGTTCCCCCAAAGAACGCGATCTGAAAGAAAAGGTATCTGTTAAATCTCAACTTCGAAGTTTTTTTTGAGATATTATCAGCCATTAACAACACCCCCACGATTCGTATCTATAGCTATCTATATGTTATCAAAAAGCCATCTTATCATCAATATAATTCATGAGGTCTTCGATCTTGATCCTGTCCTGCTTCATTGTGTCGCGGTCACGAACCGTTACGCAGCCGTCTTCTTCAGAATCAAAGTCATATGTTACGCAAAGCGGCGTTCCGATCTCGTCCTGACGACGATAACGCTTACCGATATTGCCTCTGTCGTCGAATTCGCAGTTATATTTCTTAGATATCTGCTCATATACCTTTGCTGCGGGTTCTGACAGCTTCTTTGATAACGGAAGCACGCCGACCTTTACGGGTGCGATAGCCGGATGGAAATGAAGGACTGTACGCACATCTCCTTCTCCTATCTCTTCTTCGTCATATGCGCTGCAAAGGAATGCAAGCGTTACACGGTCTGCACCGAGCGACGGCTCGATAACGTAAGGAATATATTTTTCTTTCTTCTCATCATCAAAATATGTCATATCTTCCTTGGATACGTTCTGATGCTGTGTAAGGTCGTAATCGGTACGATCTGCGATTCCCCAGAGTTCTCCCCAGCCGAACGGGAACAGGAATTCAATATCCGTAGTCGCGTTACTGTAGAATGAAAGTTCTTCCTTATCATGATCACGATATCTCATCTCGTCATCTTTGATTCCGAGATTCTTAAGCCAGTCGATACAGAACTGTTTCCAATATGCGAACCATTCAAGATCCGTACCCGGTTCACAGAAGAATTCAAGCTCCATCTGTTCGAATTCCCTCGTTCTGAATGTAAAGTTACCCGGTGTTATCTCATTACGGAATGACTTACCGATCTGTCCTATTCCGAACGGTATCTTCTTTCTTGAGGTTCTCTGAACATTTTTAAAGTTAACGAATATTCCCTGAGCTGTCTCCGGACGAAGATATACTACATTCTTGGCATCCTCCGTAACACCCTGGAATGTCTTGAACATAAGGTTGAATTCTCTTATATCCGTAAAATTATGCTTGCCGCATGTAGGACAATCAATATTGTTATCATCGATGTACTTCTTCATGTCCTCATGTGACCATGCATCTACTGCAGTCTCGGGCTCAATGCCTTTCTCTTTCATATAATTCTCTATAAGCTGGTCGGCACGGAATCTCTCATGACACTCTTTACAATCCATAAGAGGATCCGAGAATCCTCCGAGATGTCCCGATGCGATCCATGTCTGCGGATTCATGAGTATCGCACAGTCAACACCGACATTGTACGGATTCTCGCGTATGAACTTACTCCACCATGCATTCTTGACATTATTCTTAAGCTCCACTCCGAGGTTACCGTAATCCCATGTGTTCGCGAGACCTCCGTATATCTCCGAACCCGGATATATGAATCCTCTTGCTTTTGACAGAGCTACGATCTTTTCCATTGTTTTTTCCATAATTCATATACTTCCTTTCCTGTTCTACTGAAACTGCATGCTAAACAGTTACATTCTACTATTACTATGCGAATAATTCAAGCAGATTATTCTAAAATAACGTACCCATCTCAATGAATTCAAGCGAATTGAACTTATGCGGACGAGTCTTTTTAAGATAATCATCCGTTATCTGTCTTATCTCCTCAAGCACTTCATCCGTGACCCTGAATGAATATAATTCTTTAAGAGGCGTTGCAAGAATGTACTGTAATGTATATATTGTACTGCGATGTAATACGTGTTTTCGCTCTTCCCCTGTGGCGCAGCCGTCACATATCATTCCATGTTCATTACCGTTAAAATGAATCAGCACTACATCATCTCCGGAAGCCTTCCCGCATCTTGCGCATCCGAACACGTTCGGAACCTCTCCGTTAAGCGCCATCATTCTCCATTCATATATATACCGTACAAGTTCATTTCCAATGGTCTTCTTCTCAAGCGCTCTAAGTGACTGATACAATAATAAGAGAACTTCCGAGCCGTCAAGATTCTCCCTCGTGTTATAATCCGCTATCTCACTAAGATATGATGCATAATAGTATACTTCCAGATCTTTTGTTATTCCGTCAAAATGATTTTTTACATCTGCTCCCGTAACAGTATAGGAATCTCTCCCGACATACAGGAAAAACTCACCATAGGTAAAGGGTCTTGTGGCAGACACAAGAGGATTCCTCGGCTTAACAGCCCCCCTTGCAAATGCTGATATCTTACCTCTTTCCCTGGTGAGTAATACTATTCGTCTGTCTGTTTCTCCGATATTCTGTGACGAGAGTACAATTCCCGTTATCTTTTCAGGAGTCATTGAATGATAAAACCCTTTCTAAAAGCGTTACTATTCATCGTCTCTGTAGCCAAAGTTCTTGACAAGATAATCGCTGTTGCGCCAGTCTTTCTTGACCTTGACCCACAACTGCAGATTAACCTTTGTGCCAAGCATTGCCTCAATATCTTTTCTTGCTTCGGTTCCGATGGTTTTAAGCATCTGTCCTTTTTTACCGATGATAATACCTTTGTGTGAATCTCTTTCACATATAATTGTAGCTTCAATATCTACAATTCCGCTTCTGTCTTTCCGTTCTTTCATGATCTCAATTGCAACCGCGATCCCATGCGGGATCTCGTCATCAAGTTTTCTTAATGCCTTCTCCCTTATAAGTTCGGCTGCGATCTGTCTCTCGGGCTGGTCCGTAACGGTATCCTCATCGTAGAACATCGGACCTTCTTCAAGATACTTGAACAATTCCGGGATAAGTACTTCCGTATTCTCTCCGGTGAGTGCCGACATCGGAATTATCTCCGCAAAGTCGCATATATCTTTATATGCATCTATGAATACGAGTATTTCATCTTTCCTTACTTTATCAATCTTATTGATCACAAGTATTACCGGCGTATCAACCTTTCCAAGCTGTTCGGCAATATGTCTCTCTCCCGCACCTATGAAATCGGAAGCTTCCACGAGCCATACGATCAAATCAACACTCTTTAAAGTACTCTCCGCAACGGATACCATATATTCACCAAGCTTGTTCTTCGCCTTATGGATTCCCGGAGTATCAAGGAATATGATCTGTCCGTTATCATCCGTATATACCGTCTGTATCCTGTTTCTCGTTGTCTGCGGCTTATTAGATGTTATCGCGATCTTCTGCCCGATAAGTCTGTTCATTAGTGTTGACTTGCCCACGTTAGGTCTTCCTATCAATGCCACAAAACCCGACTTGAAGTTCTTATCATTTTTCATCAGATTATTCCTTTCTATCAACGATATCTATAGAAGATCCTCAATGGTTCCGAACAGTTCCTTATTCTCTTCTATTGCATTCTTACTTCCGACTACACATATATCTCCGGTTGATAATATCGCTCTTACTATATCCGCACATTTTCTGATATCCTCAACATTAACAGCAAGAATCTCGTCTCTTTCTTTCTGCATGTCGAACCTGTCCGCACCTGACATATACATATTGTATTCTGCTTTTCCGGTGGCTCTCGGTGTAAGCGGCGCATCAACATCACTGATGGTTCCTATAACATACTTGGTCATCTCACGTTCATCAGCTTCAAAATTCTCAAGGAATTCAGGAAGCTCTTCGTATACACGATTCGTCTCGGCAAGGTTTGGATCCCTGTACGATACAAGATATCCGTTTCCGCTTCTTGAAAAACCTGACATTGCACCGTATGCCCCACCCTTTACTCTTATATTGTTCCACAGATAGCCGTAACTGAGAATGATCCTCAGAACTCTAAGGCTTCCCGAATATTCATATCCCTTCTTGATATAATTGCCTGTTCTTGCAACATACTGAACTTTTCCGGGTGCCATGAATCCCTCATTATACTGTCCCATAACAGGATTATATAATGGAAGCACTTTAGGAATTATCTCATCATTTTCAGGGTACATAGCCTCGAAGAATTCATAGCTTTTTTCTGTAAATATATTGTATCCTTCCTCATCCGCAGTAAAGCTTATCAACAGATTATCGGTTCTGAATACTTTGTACAATAATGTCTCTATTATCCTTATAAAATCATCAGCACATTCGTCGAATCTCTCACACAGGTCAGATAAGAATCTGTAGAATGCGATACCATTGATCTTATTCCAGCAAAATGCGGATTTTGACGAATAAGCATTAGATCTTTCAAGTGCAGTCATATTGCCGGCCGATTCCAGAGATCCTCTGTAATATGCCCTTAATTCAAGAAGCACTTCTTTAATTCTCTTCTTATCACTGAGTATGGATCCCCTGAGTATCTCTTTGATAAGTTCAAATGTTCTCTCCATTGATGAATACAGTGTTCTGACGTCAAACTCAAGCATTATTCTGTAATTGTCGGTATCGTCCCTGATCGGTTTAACACTTAATGACGTATTCATTCCACCGGTAGCGAGGTTGATCTCATTTGATAATTCGAGATAACCGTAATTAACAGTATCAACACTTCCGAGAATTGATGAGAGAAGATTAATATACTGTACATATTCTTCATATTCCGTAATGTCGTACGCAAAGCACATATATGCTATACCATTGGTATATATATCGTGATGTAATACAGGAATCGAATTAATATTCTTCTTCTTAAGATATATCTGCCTTATCTCTTTATCGATATCTTCTCTGTTGAGAAGAGGAATTGTCTTAAGTGCTTCTGCAGTCTCTGGTGCCTCCTGATATTCCTTAAGATGCTTTGTTGATTCCACGATCGCAGCAAGTTCATCTTTACTGAGAGAATCTCTGTATTCCTTAAGTTTTGCCGCAAGTTCTTCGTCCTTCTTTGCAGTAAGTCCTTCCTTGGGATACAGACTTACAACTGATGAATGAGTGTTATCAAGCAGATATTCTTTAATAAGCTTCTCAAAATAATCCGTACCTATACATCCTTTTACTTTTTCAAATACAGCATTAAGCTTAACGGAATCGTACGGTCTGTTATCATCGTAAAGCCATGTAACGAATGACTGAAGACCAAACATAAGTCCCTTCGGATATCTTCCGAAATCCGCTTCTCTGTAATGGAATTCACTTCTTGTGATAGCTGCCTTAAGTGTCTTCTTATCAACGCCTTCCCTGCATACCTGCTCCAATGTCTCTCTTATCACTTTAACGAATTCATCACGTTTCTTCGCATCGGCCTGTCTTACGGATATACTGAGCACCGGCTGCATAAGATCAACATCAAGCGATGCACTTACATCTTCGGCAATTCCCGCTTCTTTAATTGCTTTCTCTATAGGTGATCCCTGTGTATTAACAAGTGCCGCGGTAAGAATATCCATAGCAAGCATAAGCTCAACATCAAGAGACGTTCCCACAACAAAGTTATAACCATAATATGCTTTATCATCATCTTTCTGTGCGGAATATTCTGCGTCAATATATCTTGTCTCATCAAACGGTTTCTGAATGGGGATCTCGGAATCAACTTCGATCTTATCAAAGAATCTCAGATAATATCTGTCCATCCACATTAATCTCTCTTCAATATCCATATCACCGTACAGATATATGTAACTGTTGGAAGGATGATAATATCTCTTATGAAAAGCAACAAAATCTTCGTATGTCAGATCCGGGATATTGTCAGGATCCCCTCCGGACTCAAAAGCATACGTATTATCATCAAATAATGAACTCTGTATCATCCTCGCAAGTATCTGCTCAGGCGAAGAAAATACTCCTCGCATCTCATTATATACAACGCCGTTAATCGTGAGCGGAGAATCCATATCCTCCATCTCATAATGCCAGCCTTCCTGCATGAATATCTCTTTGACGGTATCTGAATTCGGATAGAATACCGCATCCATATAAACATTCATAAGATTGGCAAAATCCTTGTCATTACAGCTTGCAACCGGATATACGGTCTTATCCGAATATGTCATCGCATTTAAAAATGTATTGAGCGATCCCTTAACAAGTTCAACAAAAGGATCCTTAAGAGGATACTTCTTCGATCCGCATAACACCGAGTGTTCGGTAATATGTGCAACTCCCGTTGAATCCTTCGGCGGTGTACGGAATCCAACCGAAAATACTTTATTATTGTCATCATTTCCGATAACGGCAATCCTCGCTCCGCTTTTTATATGTCTAAGCAGATATCCTCTGCTCTTAATGTCTGTAAGCTCTTCTTCCTTTATTAATTCATATACTTCTTTGCATTTTCCTGACATTGTCAGTTCTCCCATCTAAAATGTCCTGCCTTTCCTGTTTTTTACACATATCTGTTACGCATTCGGTCTTACCGATATTTTATTCAATGCGTTATTATTCATAGTATACTTTTTGCATTAAAGTGTCAATTTATATTTGACTTTTTATGATAAATGTGTTACGCTAAACATGTTTTTAATATTTATTCTTTTAGGAGGCAATTTAACATGGAAGGAACTGTAAAATGGTTTAATGCGAAAAAGGGCTTCGGTTTCATCTCAGATGAAGAGGGTAACGATGTATTCGTTCATTTCTCAGCATTGCAGATGGATGGCTTCAAAGTATTAGACGAAGGTGACAAGGTATCTTTTGAAGTTATCAACGGAGAAAAAGGACCTCAGGCAGCAAACGTAGTTAAGTTATAATCCCTCGCATGAGTCATTTTAATTTTTATTAATAGATGCACAACTAGCAATAAAAGTTATAAATGTTTTGAGTGTATGAGTAGTGGTTGTAACAACAAAGGATCTTACGATTGATCGTAAGATCCTTTTTCTATTCGATCTTCTCTTTGTGTTCGCAGCTGATGTAAACATTCCGCTAAGTATGCTTACCCGTGTGTAACGAATATTCTGCCGGATCGGTCTTAGTGATGGAACAGTCGAAGTCCCGTAAAGCACATTGCGATCCCATGCTTGTTACATGCATCTATAACATCCTGATCACGGATAGAACCGCCGGGCTGTGCTATATATCTTACGCCGCTTCTGAATGCGCGTTCAACGTTATCACTGAATGGGAAGAATGCATCCGAACCGAGTGTAACATCGGTAGCTTTGGCAAGCCAAGCCTTCTTTTCTTCCATCGTGAATACAGGCGGCTTCTTGGTAAATACCTTCTCCCATTCGCCATCGGCAAGTACATCCATGTAATCCTCACCGATATAAAGATCAATCGCATTGTCTCTCTCGGCACGTTTCATTGTATCTTTAAACGGAAGGTTAAGCACCTGTGGCGACTGGCGAAGAAGCCAGTTATCAGCTTTGCTTCCGGCAAGTCTTGTGCAATGTATTCTTGACTGCTGTCCGGCACCGATTCCGATCGCCTGTCCGCCTTTTACGTAACATACCGAATTGGACTGTGTATATTTTAATGTTATCATTGCGATTGCCATATCGATCTTTGCCTGCTCAGGTATATCTTTATTCTCGGTTACTACATTACTGAAGAATTCGTCATCTATAACAAGTTCATTTCTTCCCTGTTCGAATGTTATACCGAATACTTCCTTACGCTCGATCTCAGCGGGAACATATTCTGGATCTATCTGAATTATCGCATAAGCGCCCTTCTTCTTACCCTTAAGTATCTCAAGTGCCTCAGGCTCATAGCCCGGTGCAATGATACCGTCAGAGAATTCTCTCTTGATCACATTGGCAGTGCATACGTCGCATACGTCTGACAGAGCAATGAAATCACCGTAAGATGACATTCTGTCGGCACCTCTTGCTCTTGCATAAGCAGCTGCGAGCGGTGTAAGCTCTCCAAGATCATCAACCCAGTATATCTTCGCCTCAACATCCGACAAAGGCTGTCCTACCGCTGCCCCTGCGGGTGATACGTGTTTGAATGAAGTTGCTGCCGGAAGCCCTGTTGCCGCCTTAAGTTCCTTAACAAGCTGCCAGCCGTTGAATGCGTCAAGAAAATTGATATATCCCGGCTTGCCGTTAAGTACTTCTATGGGAAGCTCTCCCTCGTTCATGTATATCTTTGACGGCTTCTGGTTAGGATTGCAGCCGTATTTTAATTCCAATTCTTTCATGTGATCTTTCCTCCTGTATATATTGTATATTATTATGATATTATACACCCTTAGTTCCTTGTCGCTATGCACCAAGGAATCATACGTTTTTATTAATTATCTTCGTCTTATAAGTTCCGTCTGCAATACTTATATATCTTACGAACAGTGAAACCTTATTATCCTCATTAAGACTGTTCCATACCATGTCTGCGAATGCATCCATATCGTCTTCTATTCCGACAAGCTTCGGCTCGCCTTCAAAGCTGGGCAGCGGATTGCCGTCACACATATAAGTATGTATGAAATGTCCTTCTCCGGCAACCGGATTCTTATATGCAAATGTGAATCTGTTGCAGGCATCGCCATTGCCGTTGTTACTCTTAAGGATAGACATGGCATAACTGTATGTTCCATCCGATACTCTCATTATTCCCGATATCCTCGGAGTGTAATTGGGCGCATCCGGCTCGAATTCACGTGTACGGAGAGATTCTTCGAATGTCTTTCCTTCTCCCATAAGATCATATATGGTATCAGTCTGGTCACCGTTTGTTACGATCGTCTTGTCACCAAGCACTCTTACCGGTGCATATATAATAAGGCTAGGGTCTACAAGCTTAGATGGATCAAAAGCTTCCGTGCGTATTCCCTCGCCTTCCTCAACAAATATTCTGTTACGACTGTTCTCGCTGCGACCCATAATAAAATATGCCGTTACAGCGTTCTTTCCGTCAGGAGTCATTCCTATAACGATTCCTCTTCCCGGATAAGCATTCTCTTTAAGTTCATTTTCAAGTGAAATCATCTTCATATATATCTCTCCTTCTTAAGTTGTGATAAAATATTCTATCCAATCAGATCCACATATTTCAGATACGAAGAATAATTCATTGCATTATTCTCACCTATCTGTATTACTGTTGAATCCGGCACGTCATCGGGAGCTGCCACATATTGAAAATCCTCTCCCTTATAATGTGCTGCCGCGCTGTTTGCGTATACATTGGTAAAACCGGATTCGCTCCCGTCCGTTCCTAGATATCCGAGAATCCTCTTAACATAATTCTGAGTCTCGGTATACGGTGGAACACCGTTATATTTTTCAACTGCATTGCTTCCTGCGTTATAAGCTGCGAGTGCAAGTTTCACACTTCCATGCTGCTTAAGCTTCTCGGACAGATACCTTGCACCACCCATGATATTCTGTTCCGGATCATATGCATCTTTGACTCCAAGATACTTCGCGGTCTCAGGCATAAGCTGCATGATTCCCATTGCACCGCTTTTTGAAGTACACTTAGGATTAAAATCAGACTCCGCGCATGCAACCGAAGTAAGAAGTTCATAAGGAATACCGTATTTGTCGGATGCCGCTTTGAATATTGACTGTTCGTTCTCGGGTACTTTGTATGATGTTTCCGTAGAGTAGGAAGAATAATCAACATTGTCGGATGATGTGGACTGCGCCGCATTTACTTCAGATGTTTCCGTGCTTGTCTGTGCCTTTACAGCATTCGCTGCTGTTGTATCATCGGTTTTGACACCGTTTGCTTTTTTCGCAACAAAATCATACGACTTCATATCATCGCCCGATGCAGTCTTAATACCCAGTTTCTTATATAATTTGACAAGCTTCTTAACCGACAATTCACTCGCTTGCGTAATCTTATCACTGTCGGAACCTGCCATGATCTTCTCCGAAGCCTGATTAAGCATATCATCAAATGATGTGATGGTAGTCTTATCACCGTCGTAATCGTCTATTACGCCGGCGGTACTCTTACCTATATGCTTGCTCGCATCTTTTTTATGAATCTGAACTTCACGGGTACTTCCTTCAAGTACCGATGCATTGCCCGAATCAAGACTGATCCTCATAACTATCCTCACACTCCTGTGTTACTACGCTACGCTTCTTATTTGACTGTTCAGCACCGCTTTCTGTTCAGCACCCCGGTTCCTTGTCGCTTCGCGCCAAGGAAAATTGGGTTATCCGTGATGCTGAATAGTTATATCATAACATATCCTTTTCAAGAATACAACAAGCAACATAGCACCTCCAAGCGTTATGATAAGATATATCGCAGGAAGGCTGAAAACCCCACTGAGCAGATAAGCGATCACCGGAAGCATGACTACTCCCGAAAGATTGATCGCGATATGAAGGAATATCACATATATCATTCTGCCGGTCTTATTCTTGATAAAACCGATAACAATACCTATTATGAAAGCATATATTCCCTGAATTATATTTCCATGGAACAGGCCGAACAATAATGCCTGTATCATGTTCGCAGCTAAAGGTGAAAATGCACTCTTTGCGGTCTCAAGTATCAGTCCCCTGAATACGTATTCTTCAAGTATCGGTGCAAGAAGCAGGGTATAAAAATATATCAGCGCCGTTGTACTTCCGTTAAGATTGCTGATAGTTTCCTTATATGAATCGAACACAGGATTGGGGGGAATTAATACATACATAAGGTTAACGACCCCGTAAGCCAAAGCCTGTAAGGCAACTCCCGCAAAAAAAAGGTCAGGTAACGGTTTCACTTTGTATAAGAAATAATCAGGTCTGTAAACGATCTCCTGTTTATCAATCCTTCTGTATATTAATACGAATATTATTATACCGCACACTGAATATATCATGTAATATACGGCAACAAGATCGGCATTTTTCCTGAAATCCACACCGAATACAGCCCATAACATCGAATATACATAAAGAAGGCATATCTGAAGCATTATAAGTGCTGCCAGACTGCCTATACATATCAGTAATGCTTTTATCTTACGCCCGCTATCAGACATCTTAAGTCTCCTTCCCTGACAGGAACAATTATCATTCTTCGAATGGTCTTACTCTTAATTCCACGCCTAACTGATCGCATATCTTTCTGCAGATTGCTATCTTTTCTTCGGACATCACATGGTCTACAACCGTCATAACCACGTTAGGCACATAATTCTTTGCAAGTACTGCAAATTCTTTCATTGACTCATATGACTTGATACCGAATTTTGAACGGGTCAGTTCCAGATACTCCTTTTCATCCGGTGCATTGAGAGATATAGACACGGTATCGATCCTTCCCTCTAATTCCGGCGTTATGTCTTTCTCATATATAAGATTGGCAAGCCCTGCCGTATTAACCCTGACTTTAAGAGCAGGATACTGCTTCTTAAGTTCGTCCACGATCTTACATATATCATACAGACGCTCAAACGGCTCTCCGTAACCACAGAATACGAGTTCATTTATCACTTCAAGATCATATTTTGAAAATAAATCAAGAACTGTCGAAACGTCCGGTTCTCCATCCTTTAACCAGAGATCACTTCCTTCGAGCAGTTCTTTTGTATGTCTTAAACAGAACACGCAATTACAGGGACATCTGTTCGTCATATTAACGTATATGTTCTTACCGGTAATATCCCCGCTCTTTGCAATGTCAAGAAACCCTTCATTTCCGGCCTTACCGGTTACA
Organism: Lachnospiraceae bacterium V9D3004; assembly: GCA_000621985.1. Classification (GTDB taxonomy): domain Bacteria; phylum Bacillota; class Clostridia; order Lachnospirales; family Lachnospiraceae; genus V9D3004. The sequence continues at coordinate 652,061 of JHWW01000001.1, read as the reverse complement.
GTATATAATATCATTATAATTAATCCTCCATCAGTTCTTTCATGAACATCTCAAAACAAAGTCCCCAATGTGAAGGGACATCGTTATCTTCACAATACTTGATGCATTTTGATACAAAGCCCGCTGCTTTCTTAACCGAATCATAAAAGCTGTGTCCGTTAAGATACATGCCGGATATCACGGCACTTATAACATCACCCGTACCGCTTCTGTCAACTCCTATTCTGTCAACCATGACTATTCTCGGAGACTCATCGACACTGTATATATAATTCATTATCTGATGCCTGTTAAAAGGTATACCCGTTATCACAATATGTTCCGGACCGCGCTTTGCAAGCTCGCCGCACATCTTTTCAAGTTCATCGGTGCTGAACTTGCCGTCGCCGAAGTCTATGCCAAGCAATGTGCACACTTCTGTAAGATTAGGTGTAAGAATATGAGCATGATGAACAAGTTCTTCCATCTTCTTACACATCTGAGGCGTATAAGTCTTATACAGCTTTCCGTAATCTCCCATTACGGGGTCGACTATAACAAGCGAGTTTTCCGTCCGGAAAGTATCAATAAAGTCGATAACTATATCCACCTGTTCTTCCGATCCAAGGAATCCCGTTGCGATCGCATCGAATTCCATATTGAGATCTTTGTATGTCTGAATATAATCCCTCATTCTATCGGTATAATCATCAAAATAATATTCCGGGAATTGTGTATGCGTCGATAATATCGCAGTCGGAACGGCAACTGCCTGTATCTTCATGGCCGAAATGATCGGAGCCATGACGGCAACGGAACATCTTCCGAATCCTGTGATATCATTGATAAGTGCGATCTTCTTTTGTTTCACCGGTTAATACACCTCACCAAATCTGTATTGTAAAGTCCTGCAAGTATAGAAGATTGTAGCATACTAAAAAAAAATATGCAAATAATTACTGTTTGGCCCCCCATGAACGCTATATAACGTAGTTGCATATTCCCGTATAATTCTCTATCGCTTCTTTTAAGCTGTCAAGCCCCTGCTTCAGGTATTCTCTGCTTGTTGCGATATTGATCCTCTCAAAACCTTCCCCGGCACGGCCGAATATTGCTCCCCTGTCAAGCCACAGACCGGCTTTGTTAACGATAAGATCCTCCAATTCGTCTTCATTCAGATTAAGTTCTCTCATGTCGAGCCATACCAGATAGGTTCCCTCCGGTTCTATAAGTCTTACCGAAGATATATTCTCCTTAAGATAGTCTCTCAGGAAGTTAAGGTTAGATTTAATATATGTCATTACAGCTTCATACCACTCTTCACCGTACAGATATGCGGCTTCGCATGCAACGATTCCCATCGTATTAAGCTGACTGTAACCGGCTGCGTCCCTCTGCCTCTCGAATCCGTGTCTTATCGTTCTGTTGGGGATGAATATATTCGATATCTGAAGTCCCGCAAGATTGAATGTCTTAGCCGGCGAAGTGCAGGTTATCGATATATCTTCATATTCTTTCTTTATCGATAAAAATGGCGTATGCTTTACGTCGCCTACTATGAGGTCTGAATGTATCTCATCGCTTACGACTATAACATCATTTGCAAGGCATATGTCTCCAAGCCTTTCAAGTTCCTCTCTGCTCCACACTCTTCCCACCGGATTATGCGGATTGCATAAAAGAAACATTCTTATATGATTATTGACCACTTTTTTCTCAAAATCTTCATAATCGATATAATATCTTCCATTCTTAAGATACAGATCACTGCTTACAACAACTCTTCCGTTATCCTCAACGACCTGCTTGAACGGATAATATAACGGCTCCTGGATCAATATTCTGTCACCCGGTTCGGTAAGAGCCTTGATGACCATAGCAAGCGCAAACATTACGCCCGGTGTCTTGACAAGCCACTCTTCTTTTACGTCGAGATCGTGATGCTTCTTAAGCCAGCCGGCCACTGCATTAAAATATCTCTCACCTGTCTCGGTATATCCGAATATTCCGTGACTGATCCTTTCAGTCATCTTATCAAGCACGATACTCGACGTCTGAAAATCCATGTCCGCCACCCAATATGAAAGGACGTCCTCCGGCTTCCCGCGCTTCTTCGCAAAATCAAACTTCAGGCAATCCGTATTGTATCTGTCAACAGCCTTGTCAAAATCAGTATTCTTCTCAACCATGTACGCTACCTCGTGTCACATTTTTTTCTACTCTTCGCTTATATCCGCTACCGGAGGCTTAAGTCCTTCGATAGTGATGCCGTTCTTCTGGGAATAATCCCATAAAGCGGCATGAATTGCTTCTTCGGCAAGAAGCGAACAGTGTACCTTGACGGGCGGAAGTCCGTCAAGCGCTTCCATAACAGCCTTATTAGTTATTCCAAGCGCCTCTTCAACCGTCTTTCCTTTGATAAGTTCTGTTGCCATGCTGCTTGTTGCAACCGCAGCGCCGCAGCCGAAAGTCTTGAACTTGGCGTCCTGTACAACATTATCTTTGATATCAAGATATATTCTCATTATATCGCCGCATTTGGCGTTTCCTACCGTTCCCACTCCTGCTGCATCCTCGATCTCTCCGACATTTCTCGGATTTGCAAAATGATCCATTACTTTTTCACTGTATTCCAATACCTGACTCATATTCATTCTCCTTACTGATCTTCGATAATTAATTAACTTCATGTAACTGTTCGACATCCCGGAGTCACAATTCCGGAGTCCTACTACCGGTTCTTCAAGAAATCCTCATATAACGGTGACATACTGCGTAGTCTCTCAACTGTTTTTTTGATCTCTTCTATCGTATAATCTATCTCATCCTTTGTATTCTCATGAGACAGCGTCAGTCTTAAGGAACCATGTGCGATCTCATGCGGAAGTCCTATTGCAAGAAGCACATGTGACGGATCGAGAGAACCGGATGTACATGCCGAACCGCTTGAACCGCATATTCCGCTCCGATCTAACATTATAAGAAGTGACTCGCCTTCTATAAACCTGAAGCTGAAATTGACATTATTGGCCAATCTGTCCGTTCTGTGACCGTTAAGTCTTGTATAAGGTATCTCTTCAAGCACTCTGTCGATCAGATAATCTCTAAGTCCGGTCTCATATTCTATCCTGTATTCCATCTCATTGTCCGCGATCGTGGTTGCCGCCGCAAATCCTACAATTCCCGGAGTATTATGGGTGCCTGCACGTTTATTTCTCTCCTGTGCGCCACCGTGTATGAGCGGAGTGATATTGATCCCTTTGCGGACATATAATATTCCTATCCCTTTCGGGCCGCCAAACTTGTGACCGCTGGCACTCAACATATCAATATTCTGTTCATTTACATTAATGGGGAGATGACCATATGCCTGAACCGCATCCGTATGGAATAATACTCCGTGCCTGTGGGCGATCTCTCCGATCTCCTTTACCGGCTGTATAGTTCCGATCTCATTATTCGCATACATGACAGATATAAGTATCGTATCATCCCTTATTGCTTTCTCAAGCTCATCAAGCTTAACCACGCCGTTCTCGTCAACGTCCGCATATGTCACTTCGAATCCCTGCTTTTCGAGGAATTCACATGTATGAAGTATCGCATGATGCTCTATCTTACTTGTTATAATATGCTTTCCTTTATCCTTAAGGGCATATGCGGTACCCTTCAGTGCCCAGTTATCCGATTCGCTTCCTCCGCCGGTAAAATAAACTTCCGCAGGTTCCGCTCCAAGAAAATCCGCCACCTTCCTTCTGGCTTCATCGACTGCATTCGTAGCCTTCCCCGCAAATTTATATATACTGGAAGCATTGCCGTAGATCTCAGAAAAATACGGTTTCATCGCCTCAAACACCTCTTTGTTCACAGGAGTTGTGGCTGCATTATCCAGATATACTATATTTTCCATAACACTATCCGCCTTTCCATTGCCTAGTATTAATATAGGTTTTGTATTCTTATAAGGAATAGTATATCACTTAATCTTCAAATGTCAACATAAAAATATCGGCGCCTTCTTCATCCACGGTAGGCTCCTTGACAACCTTCCATGCTCCCCATTTATGACCTTCATGAGCAATAACAGTGTCTGGTAACACCTGCGTACTTTCCTCAGGCAAAAAAGGCCTGTACTCCGTTTCCGCCACAGCGGAATAACACAGAATACAGACCTGTTCTATCAAAAAATCAACAAGAACTGCTCACCAGGCAGTTACACACATTTTTAGCTATTACGGTCAGTCTCCGACCTTCTTAATATACAACTCAAATGTTCCGTCTTCATTGTCCACGATCTTTAATACTTCGTGTCCTTCTTCCTTAACACTTCTCGGAACATTTTTGATCGGCTCACCGTCATTGATGTGAACCTGAAGTATCTGTCCGTCATCAAGCTCTTCAAGAGCCACCTTCGTCTTAACGAAAGTCACCGGGCAGACCACATCGGTTATATCCACCGTATCGTCTACGTTAAAATCTATATCAGCCATATTATATATCCTCCCTCTTCTCTATATGATCTCAAGCTCCTCTTTTCTTACTGTCCTCTCGCCGTCGTTGCCTTCAATATGAAATGCATTAAGCACCGGCTCATCTTCATGCTCAAGTGAAAATATCATATAAGTTGCCCTGCTGTCATTGGCAAGACGCTTATCTTCCTCGGACGGACGTGAAGGCGTCTCCGGATGAGAGTGCCAGTTACCAAAAGGCAAAAGCCCGTTTGCACGCATGTTCTTGATCGCAGCAAGATGTTCCTTCGGATCTATGGAAAAATGCTCATTTGAATGATCGATATTCTCGAGCAGATACACTTTTGTGATCTTGCGCGTGCCATCTTCAAGTTCTTTTCCTGCGATCAGTCCGCAAGCCTCTTCGGGAACATTTGCTTTTGCATGTTCATACATCCTGTTATAATCTTCACGTCTCAAGATGATCTTCATAATATCATTCCTCATTTCCCTGCTTTAATTCGCATGCCGGAAGCTCATAATCTATAAGCTCGGTTATTGTGGGTTCATCGGAACATACCGCACATCCTTTTCCGCGCGGCGGAAGCTTGATCTTCCTGAATTCCATCTTAAGAGCATCATATGTAAGAAGATATCCCACAAGGAGATCACCGGCTCCGGTAATATATTTTATCGCTTCCATTGCCTGAAGAGATCCGATCACACCGCCCATTGCGCCGATAACGCCTGCTTCCTTACATGTAGGAACCGCATCCTTTGGCGGCGGTGTCTCGAATATACATCTGTAGCATGGTCCCTCTCCCGGAACAATTGTCGTAAGCTGACCTTTGAACCTGATAATACCTGCGTGAGACAGCGGTTTCTTCGCCATCACACATGCATCATTGATCAAAAACTTGGCTGGGAAATTATCAGTGCCGTCTATAACAAAATCATAATCCTTAATAAGATCAAGTATATTCGCACTTGTCACATATTCATGATATGTATTGACTGTAACATCGGGATTGATCGCACGCATCGTCTCAGCTGCGGAATCAACCTTCTTCCTTCCCACGTCATTAGTCGTATGTATGACCTGTCTCTGAAGATTGGAAAGATCAACTGCATCCGCATCAGCGATACCGATGGTTCCGACACCTGCTGCCGCAAGATACAATGCTGCCGGCGAACCGAGACCTCCCGCTCCTATGATAAGTACTTTTGCGTTAAGGAGCTTCTTCTGACCTTTCACACCGACCTCTTTTAATATGATATGTCTGGAATAGCGCTCCAACTGTTCATTTGTGAATGCCACTATCTTCCACCTCCCATAAAATAAAGGAATTCAACATCGTCACCATCCTGTAATACATAGGTGTCGAATGTATCATTTTTAATGAATTCCTCATTGATCGATACTGTCACATACTCAGGAGTCTCAACTTCCTCCTGAACAATAAGCTCGGCTACGGTGAGCCCGTCTTTTACGTCCTTTTTTTCTCCTGCAACTGTTATTTTCATATTCTACCTCCGAATTTTACGGTGATACACGGATTGCTCCGCTCGTTTGCTTCTCAAAAGGCTTCGGCTCATATCTGCTTGCTCACCAAGGTCAATGATTTTTTTGCAAGCACAAAATTCATTGACTTTGGTAAGCTGTATCACCTATATCATATAATACCACTCGTCAGGCTGCTTTATCTCCTCACTTTTTCTCTCCTTGCCCGATGTCCGGTATTCCATCTCAAGATTCTTCATTGTGACCACTGTGTCCGGTTCTATGGAACATGTAATGAATGTGTTGCCGCCGATCACTGCATTCTCACCTATGACCGTCTCTCCTCCGAGTATGGAGGCTCCGGCATAGATAGTTACATTGTCGCATATCGTCGGATGTCTCTTCTTGCCCGAAAGCTTCTGTCCGCCTCTTGTTGACAGTGCGCCGATCGTAACACCCTGATATATCTTGACTCTCTTTCCAATGACCGATGTTTCACCTATTACGATGCCGGTACCGTGATCGATAAAGAAATATTTATCAATTGAAGCACCGGGATGAATATCTATTCCCGTCTGCGAATGTGCATATTCAGTCATAAGTCTCGGAAGCACGGGTACCCGTTCAAGGTACAGTTCATGTGCTATCCTGTAGACCGTTATAGCCATAAGACCGGGGTAAGCGAGAATTATCTCTTCAAAACAGCATGCTGCCGGGTCTCCGTCATAAGCCGCCAGAAGGTCGGTCTCGATATATTCACGGATCTTCGGTATCTTTCCGAAGAATGCCTTACATATTCTGTAACTTTCTTCCACTCTGTCCTCATATGTAAGAGTACCTCTTTTTGTACAGAAGTCAAGTGCCAGAATAATCTGTTTGTTCAAATGATAGAATATATCTTCAATGATCACCGCAAAGCTGTTCTTCGGATTATATATCTTATACGACTTATCCCTGAAATAACCCGGATATATTATCCTGAACAGATTATGTACAAGCTCATGCACTTCAGCTTTGTCGGGTTTATCAAATATATTGATTGCGTCGATATTCTTCTCACCTTCAAAATCAGCGAATATCTCCTTAACTATCCCGTCAATCTCTTCTTCCCTGATAATCTCGCTCACCTTAGTCTCCTTTCAGCCTGTATATCAGGCGAATGTTTTTAATACTTTTACTAACACATCAATATCATCCGGTGAATTATACAATGCTAAAGTCGGTCTCACCGAACCTTCATATCCAAAATGTCTGAGTACCGGCTGTGCACAGTGATGTCCTGTACGTACTGCTATGCCGTAGCTGTCAAGTCTCTTGCCGACTTCTTCGTCCGAATAACCGTCAAGCTTGAATGACAATACGGAAGCTTTGTTAAGTGCCGTTCCGATAAAGTGAAGTCCTTTTACTCTTGACATCTCTTTTGTTGCGTACTGCAGAAGCTCATGTTCCCATCTGTATACACACGGCATTCCTATCTCACTCAGATATGTGAGTGCGGCACCGAGTCCCACAGCATCCGCAATACTTCCGGTTCCCGCTTCGAATTTGTTCGGAGCAGGATTATATATTGTTCTCTCAAATGTAACATCGGCTATCATATTACCGCCGCCATGATACGGTCTTGCTGCCTCAAGCAGTTCTTTCTTGCCGTATACAACACCGATTCCCGTCGGTGCGAATATCTTATGGCCTGAAAATACGAAGAAATCCGCATCAAGCGCTGATACATTTACAGGTATGTGTGCAACCGACTGCGCGCCGTCAATGAGTATGCGCACGCCGTGTCTGTGTGCTATCGCTATAAGCTCTTCAACCGGTGTCACGGTACCGAGTACATTTGATACATGAGTAACCGACACGAATTTTGTTCTCGGTGTAAATAACTTCTCATATTCATGAAGTAAGAGCTGACCGGATTCATCACATGGAATCACTTTGAGTACTGCTCCGGTCTCTTCGCATACAAGCTGCCACGGAACAATATTCGCATGATGCTCAAGTATCGATACAATGATCTCATCTCCCGGCTGAAGCTGCGGTTTAACGTAAGCATTAGCCACAAGATTGATGGCTTCGGTCGTACCTCTCACAAATACTATCTCTTCAGATGACGGTGCACCGATAAAGTCTCTTACGATATCTCTTGCATTCTCATATGCATCCGTAGATCTTGCCGCAAGTGTATGCGCTCCGCGGTGAACATTGGAATTCTCATGTTCATAGTAATATGATAATCTGTCAATTACCGCCTGCGGTCTCTGTGTTGTTGCTCCGTTGTCAAGCCACACAAGCGGATTGCCGTTTATCCTCTCTGAAAGGATCGGAAAATCACGTCTTATCTGAGCAAGTGTCTTACTTCCGATCCGGATGGATTCGTCTCTTGATGTAATATTAACATCTTCTTTTTTACCGGCTTGAACCGAGTCGCCGCCAAGTGATGTCGGAGCATCGATCGTCCTGTCATTGGCTGCCGCCTGACTCTGCGACATAACAGCCGGTGAGTAACTTGTGCTCTTAGTCTCCGGAAGCGCCGGTATATCGCCTGCTCCGTATGTAAGTGCAGGTGTACTCTCTCCCGGAACAAGTTGTGATTCCGGTGCCGAAGGCTCTTCTACAGTGCCAAGCCATGAATCGGTTGTTGTCCCGCCGTAAGCAAACGGATGCTCCCAGTCGAACGGCTCGCCGGAGTTTCCCGGCACATCAGCCACAGGAACTGCAGAACCCGGCGCTGTAGCCTGCGGCGTAGCGCTTTCAGGCACGCTCACTGCCTGTGCGTCCGACGGTATGCCGTACACTCCTTCCGTAAGATCAGGGAAGAGTTCATTTGCAAGCAGACTCATCTCGGCCGCGTCCGGAACTCCTGCCAGATTCTCAATCGTAGTCATAGTATTCACCCACCTCTACATCTTCCAATACTGCTATTGCATCATCAGCAAGAATTGCAGCTGAGCAATACAGAGATAAAAGATATGAGGCTACTCCCTTATCATCAATTCCTCTGAAGCGAACCGATAATCCTCTGGAATGCTCATTCTTAAGTCCTGCCTGGAATAATCCGATTACACCTCTCTTTGCTTCGCCGGTACGAACAAGAAGAATATTGGTCTTACCGCTCTGTGACTTAGGATTCTTAAGACCGTCAACTAAGAGTTTGTCTGTAGGAACAATAGGTATTCCACGCCATGTAAGGAATACTCCTCCTGCGATATTAACTGTTACAGGCGGAACGCCTCTCTTGGTACATTCTCTCTCAAATGCTGCTATTGCTCTCGGATGAGCAAGGAAGAATGAAGGCTCTTTCCATACTTTTGTAATAAGTTCATCAAGATCATCAGGTGTAGGTGCGCCATTTCTAGTCTGTATTCTCTGTGAATCAACAATGTTCTTCAAAAGACCGTAATCATCATTATTGATGAGCTGACTCTCCTGTCTCTCTCTGAGTGACTCGATAGCAAGACCGAGCTGCTCCCGAACCTGATCGTAAGGTACGCTGTATACGTCCTCGATCGCTGTATTTACATTGATTATTGTTGAAATGGAATTAAGTACATACTCTCTCGGCTCACTCTCATACTCAACATATCCCTGAGGAATGATATCAGACTTCTTGGTGGCGCTGCACAATACATCAAGCGGAGTCTCTCCTTCAACAACCTTGTTTACTCTGAATATACCTGTTTCAAGTCCTTTGAATTCAAGGAACTTGGTGAGCCACTTTGGTGTAAGTGCTCCAAACTGCGGTTTCGTCTTGGTGACGTTGGCCAGATTATAGGCCTCACGTGCTGCCAATGCGTTAATTCCTTCTGTTTTGTTTTCTGCTTCTTTTGCCATTTTTGGGTCCTCCATTTAAGTATTAAAAAAATTAAATTATAATATAACTGTTCCGCACCCCACGAAATCATCTATATTTCAAATGGAAAGCATGCTTTCCGGATGAATATATAGTAATTTCATCGTGCTGAACAGTTGTTACCTCTACAGCCTACAGCTATGCGCCCTCATGTGAGAATATGATATCCTTCATTGCATCTATTCCGCCCTTCAGATTATAGAGCGGTCCTTTGTAACCGGCTTCTCTGAGAGTGTTGATAGCAAGTATGCTTCTCTTTCCTTCCTTACATACGAATATCGTATCTTTTTCAGGATCAAGTTCATTCTGCCTTCTGGCCAGTTGCCCTATAGGTATAACAATCGCATTGGGGAATCTCAGTATCGCTCTCTCGTGAGGTTCGCGAACATCCACGATCGTGATATCATCGCCATTTTCAATTCTCTTCGCAAGTTCATCCGGTGTAAATCCTTCTATCGGAACTTCGTCTTCTGATTCACGTAATCCGCAGAATTCCTCGTAATCAAAATCCTCCACGCCGGTGATCACCGGATTATTGCCGCATAACGGGCAGTCACAATTCTTTTCTACTTTAAGTATCGTCGAATGCAGATATAAGCTGTCGATCGTAAGCAATCTTCCGTCAAGAGACTCTCCGATGCCGATGATAAGCTTCAATGCCTCATTTGCCTGAATACTTCCTATTATTCCCGGAAGCGGACTTATCGCTCCGCCTTCTGCACAAGTCGGTACAAGTCCCGGTTCCGGCGGTTCGGGGAACTGGCATCTGAAACATGGGCCTCCCTTCAGATTGAACACACCTACCTGTCCTTCATATTGATATATCGCACCGAATATAAGAGGTATTCCGCAAAATACACAGGCATCATTTATCAGATATCTTGCTTTGTAATTGTCGGTACAATCTATTACAAGATCATATCCGTCTATCACAGATACTATATTATCCGCTTCAAGCTTAACATTCTCGGGTTCGAAAATGATATCCCTGTTAATGTTTCTTACAGTGTCCCTCGCGGATGCGGTCTTCGGTCTGTTAACATCTCTTGTGCTGTGTATGACCTGACTTTGAAGATTCTCAAGTGATACTTCATCAAAATCCACGACCTTGATCGTTCCCACACCTGCTGCCGCAAGATATTGTATTACCGGTGATCCAAGTGCGCCCGCACCAATAACAACCACTCTTGCCGCTTTAATCCTCTTCTGCCCTTTTACACCAATCTCTCTTAACAGCAGATGCTTACCGAAGCGCTCTATCTCTTTATCGTTAAATGACACTTCTTTTCTTCTGTCATCCGATATGATACTCTTGTTAGGCGCTCCGCCCGCAATTGCGGGAAGGAACAGTACTGTCTTATCTGCAGGGATCTTCTCATCCCATCTGCTTCTTGTGGTCTTATTCTCATCTCCCACATATATCCGTATGAAGCCTCTTACCTTATCATTTTCATCAAAGAGGACCTTCTTTGAATCCGGATATTCATCGGTCAGCCAGGCAACAACTTCTCTTATTGTGCCGGCATCTATGTCAAATGTTTCATTTCTTCCAAAAAAACCTCGAAGTGTCGCTGATATATATACTTTCAATATACAGCCACCTCCCTCGCTAAACTAATCTCACAGACTGTATCATCAACCTGTTCTTTAATATATCCCCTGACATCCACACAGCCGTTTGCCGTAACCGACAGAATAACGTATATCATTCCCGGAAGCATATATTCAATGTCTTCGTCTGACGGTACTGCCTGTGCGCAGGGATGCGAATGATAAAAACCAAGGATATCATGTCCTTCATTTTCACAGATCCTTTCAACCTTGAATAATTCAAGCGGATCCATCCTGAAATGATCTGAAGAATCAATGATCATCAGGTCATTTCTTATCATTCTGATAGAGTTTATGGTTTTACTCTGTTTATTGCCTGTAAGAATGCCGCAGCTCTCGAACGGGAACGTTCCCTTGGCATGCTCAGTCATTATCTGATACGCCCTGTTCTTAATGAGAACTGCGGTCTCTTTTTCATATAACTTCATCCGATCATTCCTTGAATAATGCTGTTGAATAATATCTGTCTCCACTGTCCGGAAGAAGTGCTACTATAACTTTTCCTTTATTTTCAGGCTTCTTAGCATATTCGATAGCAGCATGAAGTGCAGCACCTGATGAGATACCTACCGATATACCTTCTTTTCTTGCGAGAAGTTTGGCAGCGTCAAATGCGTCTGCATTCTCTGCCTTGAATACCTCATCGTACACCTTTGTATTAAGTACATCCGGAACGAATCCTGCGCCGATACCCTGAATCTTATGAGCGCCGGCCTTACCTTCGGAAAGTACCGGTGAATCTGCAGGCTCAAGAGCAACAACCTTAACATTAGCATTCTGCTCTTTCAGATATTCGCCTGTTCCCGTTACTGTTCCGCCTGTTCCGACGCCGGCGATGAATATATCTACTTTTCCGTCTGTGTCTTTCCAGATCTCCGGACCTGTTGTTGCTTTATGAATTGCCGGATTGGCCGGATTAATGAACTGTCCCGGAATGAATGAATCAGGGATCTCCTTTGCAAGTTCTTCTGCCTTTGCGATAGCACCCTTCATTCCCTTCGGTCCTTCGGTAAGAACTATCTCTGCGCCGTAAGCCTTAAGAATACTTCTTCTCTCAACGCTCATGGTCTCAGGCATGGTAAGTATGATCCTGTATCCTTTTGATGCAGCTATTGAAGCAAGTCCGATTCCCGTGTTACCTGATGTCGGCTCGATAATAACAGAACCTTCTTTTAATAATCCCTTTTCTTCAGCATCTTCGATCATTGCCTTTGCGATTCTGTCTTTTACGCTTCCTGCCGGATTGAAATACTCAAGCTTAACAAGTACTGTTGCCTCAAGTCCAAGCTCTTTCTCAATATTTACTACCTCTACCAACGGTGTGTTTCCTACAAGACCTAATGTTCCCTTATAAATGTTTGACATAATTTTTTCCTTCTTTCTTTTTTTTATTTTTGTCTGTTCAGCGCCCCAGTTCCTTGTCGCTTTGCGCCAAGGAACATTGGGGTGCTGAACAGTTAATTATTGCATAAATAAAGCCCAAGACATTTAATATATCCCGGACATATGGCTTACATTTTGTTGATCTGTAATTCCAACTTAACAAGGCAGCTTCAAACATTCGAATGCCCCAGCCATACTTAATGCCCGGTTTCTACACATTCGACAACAACACATATAATTGTTTTTGAAATAACCTGTTGTATTTTTCATTTAAAGCACCTCTTTTCTTTTTGATTTAAATGCATTCTATCATCTTTTACCTACCATGTCAATAGGTTTTGTAAGTTTTTATTTTTTTTTATTTAAATGGAACATAGAGTTTCGCATTGCGAAAAATGCCTTGCCACATGGCGTTTTAAGCCGCATGGCAAGGCACTGTGCTTATATCTTTCTCACGTTACCGGAATATCCCCGCTCTTTAAGCAGCTTCTTGTAAGCAGACAACTTTTTGCCGGGAACAGATACGGTTCCATTACCTTTTGTTCGGTAAAATGCATTCTTACCCACTGAATTTTTGGAAAGATATGTGGATTTGATCGTGATACGGGATAACTTTTCACATTTATAAAAGGCCTTGCTGCCGATCTTTTTAACCGACTTCCCGATCGTAACATTTTTAAGTTTGTTACAATATATGAACGCACCCGATGCAATTGAAGTAACATTACAGATAACGCCTTTGATCTTTACGGTGTTTCCGATCACTGCTTTTTTTGCAGAATGTTTGCATCCCACACAGGCAACATTGTATCTTCCGTTCTTTTCTTTATTTATTATCTTATATGTAAGTTTACCAACAGTGAACACATTCCCTGCGCGAAGCTTTCCTTTGTTACTGCCACCGGATGCATTCTTATCAGAGGAAGTGCTGCTGTTTTTATTGGCGGGAATATACTCGGGCACACCGTTTACGTAATACTTTGCATAAAATGTTACCGACGTATTATTTCCTACATTATAATCCGAAGTACATACTACATTATTGCCGTCAACCCAACACTGGAACACCCATTCCGGTCTGGTAGACTTCCTGTCCGGCACGGTTCCGATTTCGGAATTGACTTCCACATAACGTTTTTCAATATATTTCTCCGTCTTGGGATCATAGAATAATACTGCACATGCTTTTCCAAGAGACACGTATTTGTATTTCTTGTTATTCCTGAAATCACTTGGTGAATTGTCATATCCGTAAACCGTTATTCCATCATTTGCCGGCACAGCATTCTTATAAAGTTCGGACACCGATATGGGGAATCTCATCTCTGTTATTCCCGTACATCCCGAAAATCCATACGTACCGAGATATCTTAGCTCTGCAGGTATATGAATACTGTTAAGCGAACTGCAGGAAGCAAATGCATAAGTATCGATCCTTTGAACCGAATCCGGCATTGTAACATTACTGAGCGATTTGCATCCGTTAAATGCCGACGCACCGATCTGTGTCACGCCCGAAGGTATCACAACGCTTACGAGATATTCGTTATCCTGAAACAGGCATGGCGGTATCGTATCTGTAACTCCAAGTTTCACGCTGTATGAATTACCGTCTCCCGCCGGTCCTGCCGTCTTTATATTCTGACATTTTTTGAATACACCGTTTCCAATCTCCTTCAAAGTGGATGGTATATATACATCGATGATACCTCCACATCCGTAGAAGGCATTATCACCGATATGTAAAAATCCCTCCTGAAGATGAAGCTTTGTCAGCGAAATGCAATTGTAAAATGAAGAATTACCGATTGAAACCAACCTGCTTGAAGCGCCTATATCAAGTCCTGTGAGACCGGTACATTCCATAAAAGCACTGTCACCGATCGTCTCAACAGAATCCGACAAAGCAAGTTCATTAAGATTTCCGCATTTATAAAATGCATTCTTTCCTATAGAAGTGATCGTTGAAGCAATGCTTACCGACTCGAGATCTTTCATGGAATAAAAAGCATTTTCAGGGATAATATCCGTCCATCCGTAGTTTATGTTATACCCCTTTACAGGTCCGGCTGTTTTAACATTGGGACAATTATCAAGTATTGATGAAGCAGGAAATGTATTCAAAGAAGCCGGCAGATCGATCTCCTTAAGTGCAGGACAGTCTTTTGCAAGACACGAGATCTCCTCAAGTCCTTCACCGATTGTTATCTTCGATAACAAATTGCATGAATCGGCAACATAAGTACCGATACTTTTTACACTGCCGGGAATTTTAATCTCTTTTATGGAATCAATATGATCAAGGATCACTCCAATATCTGTTACAGTGTCGGGTAATTCCACTTTTTCCAACACCTCACAATAACTGAAAGCGTTATTCTTAACGGTCTCAACTCCGGGCATTAATGTAACGCTTTTCAGCTTAGGGCATTGACTGAACGTATAATTGTCTATTATTTTTACATTACCGGGAATTACAATATTCTCTAAAAGTTTGCAATTACTGAAACAATTGGTCTCTATTTCGGTCACACCTTTACCGATAGTGACGCTTTTAAGATAAGCACATGAAAAAAAAGCTCCCGATCCGATCGAAGTTACCGAATCCGGCACATTATATTCCTTAAGATGCGACAGAGCAAATGCTTCTTCCCCGATAGTTTCAAGCCCCGATGAAGTGATCTCTTCAACGTCACATGCGTAGAAAGCATGCCTGTCAATGTCCTTCACACTGTCACCGAGCACATATCGGGTGGCGGGCCAGTCTGTCATACCGGCAACATTCGTGACTCCTTCAATGTATACGGTTTCTATATCCTTTGGATGATCATCGAAAAAATCCTTATCCTGTTCCGTAGGGTCGTTAAGCTCTTTTTGAAATTCTCCCATTCTTCCGGAACCCGATATTCTCAATGTATCATAGATGCCGTCTTTGTTCTCATCGATCTCTTTATACACAGCGTTTGTTCCGTCCGGATTTTCTTTTGTTTTCTCACCGCAATAACCCATAAGAGTCAAAGCTGCATCACCGGCTCCACCGTAAACTGTGTTATTAAAATATTCAGACGCACTTCCCCCAAAACGGGAAGTTGCCGCAGATATACAAGCCGGTGACGCATTAAAATACGCCACCGCCAGTAATGTCATGAATACCATCCCTATTATAAACTGCTTTTTCATATACTTATTTCCTCGTAAATATCTGATGCCCGCGGCCCCTACATTGTAACCGTCCGGCTTCCCTGTTCATTTTCGTAACGGGATCACTCAACAGCTCCCGACACAAGCCATGGTGACGGCTGAGCTACGAATACACTGTTACTGTCAGTCTTTGATATTGATATCTGAACTGTCTCCGTATTCTTAATGCCATGCTTTTCAAATATATGCTTAATGTTGCAAAGCATATCAAGTTCAAGCGTATATACTATAAACTGCATCTTGGGATTCTTCTTAAGAAGCTGTGTGATATCATCCTCAAGCGTATCGCTTGCAACAATGAATGCGAGCCTCGGAACCGGCTTATCGGCAAGCTGCTCTTCATCAACTCCGGATACGATCTCAACATTATGCACACCAAACTGCTCAACGTTGTCGCGCATGGCACGCATTGACCCTTTATCTTTTTCAACCGCTATGATCGTTCCTTCGCTTGCCACGATCGCAGCCTCAACCACGATACTTTCACCGCTTACAATACAGATAACATCCTGCACATCTATTGCAAGCATACTCATGATCACGGCACGGATCTCATGTCCTACATATCTTACGGTACCCGCACTGAAGAATTCATTTTTAATACCCACTCTGTAAGACTCTCTCGTATTCTCATTTACGATGAATATTACCGTCATGCCTTTGATCTTCTTGTTAAGAACATCCTTAACTCTTGTATGAGTCACACTGGCACCGGCTTCCACCCCGTCTCCGAGCCATATATCGTACTCACCGAATCCTGCTTCCCAAAACTGGAACAAAAGATCCGGAGTAGTCTCATTCGCGAATATCATTACTCTCTTATGTGTCTCGATCGTAGGAAGCACATTCTTCTTTTTTGCACACACATTAAGCATTTTGATCTTCTCGGGACTTACATCCATTTTGTCTGAGAAAAACCCCAGCCATGTCAACATGTCTTTATTAGTATAAATGTTATCACTCATTATTACTACCTCCCATAAGGTTATAATTGTTTGTTCAGCCCCATTAGGTGCTGAACTACTATTTTGATTATACCATATAATTCCCTTTTAGTGGAAAAAAATATAAAATTGTCAGTGGTTAATTCCGGCATGGTTTATGCCGATAACAGTAATAGGAATCTGTGTAGTACCAACAATCATGAAACGGAGGAAATGTTATGAACATATCTTTTAACCATATATATGGAAGCCTTGTAAACGGCAACAGCTATTCCATTACAAAAAAACAGACAAAGCAGTTCGAGGACGAAACAGCCCAGTCTAACAGCAAACTTGCAAAGAAGCTGAGAGATGCGTGCAGAGCCTTGAACAAATCTGATTTTACTTACGGAGCAACGACCAATATCACATTAAAGCTTGAGAAGTTCGCCGATTCGTACAACAAACTGGCCGAAGCTGCAAAAAAGAGTGATGACAAAGACCTTAATAAACTGGTCAAAAATATGAAAAATCTTATCGAAGATAACAAAGCCGCACTTAACAAGGCAGGCATTACTTATGATGATAAAAAGAATTCACTCAGCCTGAATGCCGAAAAGATCGAGAAGATCAAAACCGGCAAAGTATACGAAGGTTTGTTCGGAAGCAACGTGTCATTTTCAAGCAAGATGCAAAAATATGCAGAAAAGGCATTCAATCTTCTTAAGAATGAAGTAAGAAGCGAAGAAGTTCCGGTCTACGAAAAGATCGATCTTTCGGACAATTCAAGAAACAATGCCCTTGCGGCAGGGGCTCTGTTCAGTAATTTCACTGCTCTTTTTGGCATGGATTATACCGATAGCAACCTCAAATCGATTCAGACCCTTCTCGTTTCATTCACCGAAAAATATAACGAGCTGGTCAATTCGAACATATATGATGAAGGTGATGATGAAAAAACCAAAGATATCAACAAAAAACGCAAAGAACTTATGGATAATATAAAAGATACCAATTCCGAATATTCCGCACAGTTATCCGGTATAGGAATAAATGTCGAAGAAGATGGAACTCTTACGATATCCGGAGATGAATTTGACAATGCTTCGGTATCGGATATAGGCGCCCTGTTTGCGAAGGGAGCAGATTACGGCGATATTATGAGTTCGAATTTCAATCTTCTGTTCGGTAATCTCTCAGGAGCGTCAGGAACCGGACAGACGATCAACATAACAGCATAAGAATGAATCTGGTCAAAAGTACCGCACCGCTTGCACTTAAGGCAACGGTAATAAGACTTCTTTCAAAGAATGCAACGATCACAGCGACAACGAATCCGGCTGCTCCTGTGATCGTTTCGTTTGTAGAAGAAAATATGGCCGGGATCGTCATTGCAGTCAATACTGCATATGGGATATATTCAAAAAATGCACTCAGATAAGGATTGTTAATTTTATCTTTGATCATAATAAACGGCACTGCCCTGACTGCATATGTCACAGCCGCCATAACAAGCAAATACACGAAAAAAGTACTGATCTCCATATGTTAAATCTCCTTTTAATTAATCAGTTTCATCCACAGTATCTTTTGGGAATAACAGTGCCCCTACCGCTGCTGCGATTATTGATGATATTATGATCGCAAAACCTGCGGATATATGGTTGATCACAGGCACATAGTTAAATACAAGGCTTACCGCAATGGCCATAAGAACCACTATGACTACTTTACGATCATGTTTCATCGGTGGTATGACTATCGCAATAAACATTCCATATAATGCAATTCCAAGAGCGTCGCATATTATCTCCGGCAGGATATTACCGCACACTGCTCCTCCAAGCGTTCCAAGTGCCCATCCTATATAAGGAATAATACACAGTCCCGTAAAATAACTTCTTGTAACAGGCCCGTCATGCCCCATTGCCACAGCATATATCTCATCGGTTATACCGAATCCGAGTATCGCTCTTGACACTCCCCTGAATCTGTCACTTACTTTCTGGGATAATGATATAGACATAAGGGCATATCTGAGATTAATAACAAACTGGGTTACAGCAAGCTCTGCAAGCGAACCTGCCGCTGCCATGACGGTCACTCCCGCAAACTGACCTGCCGAGGTCAGATTCGTCATGGATATAAGCACCGCTTCCCACCATGTCAGGCCTTCGGCAACAGCCAGGATGCCAAACGAAAAGGATACCGAAAAGTATCCCAATCCTATAGGTATTCCATCTTTTATTCCTCTGACTAACATATAACAACCTCTGATTTCTTGTATATTCTCATCACTCAACCATTATTTACCACAAGGACGAACTCGCCATGCATGTGATAACGCTCCGGTAATAACATCGATCACTCAACTTTCTTTGCAACCAGAACGAACCGTCCGTCCGATACCGAATTATCGCATGTAGACAATGTCAGGAACTTATCACCGTAACTGACGCTGACCCCGGTATCATACATGGCATTAGCCTTAATATAAGTCGCAAATTCGTTGAACTGTTCCTCATTATCATAACCATAGAACAGGTAAAACTTGTACTGCTCTTTTTCTACCGATGTAGTAAATACCGAAACTATCTGATATTTTCCCTTTTCATATAATGTATTAAAATATACATAAGGATGATAATTCCAGAACGGCTTATCCTTAAATATCTTAAGTTGTCCGAAAGACGGCGCGTTCTCAACATTATGTCCGTATATGATTATATTCTCACTCTGTGGAAATATCGAACAGTATCTGTCTATGAACAAAGAACCGTTCCTGTCATAATCACCGTAAAAATTATGTTCGAGATAAAAGCTGTTATCACTCCTGTGAAGTACAGGATAATCTATATCGGTTCCTTCAACCGTAAGCCAGCCGGCCATGTCGGGATTCTCGGCTGCAAGCTCCTCATATTCTTCAAGAATTCCCGCCTCTCCTCCGAGTATCAGCGATGCCCTTACCGATGATTCCAATCCTGCCGGCATATTCTGTCCCTGATATATATCATTCGCCGGTTTTTCTCTTTGTTCGGAACGATGCCATTCGGAATATTCGGACAATTCGGATGCGATATTATCACTGTGAATGTCATCCATTATATATTTTGCGGCAATGCCAAAGCTGATCCCCGCTATCAGAAACAAGGCTGCAATTACAGGAATGATCCTTATACTCTTATCACTTTCCTGTGAAAATACTTTGCCTGTCTTACTTTCAAGATATTCAACAAACTGTTTTCCCGTATCGGTCACAAATACATTCTTTCCCGGTTCGGTAACCACAAGAAGAATATTCTCCACAACCGAATCATCCTCAAGATCAAAATTGGTCCGGATGATGTATATAATATCAAGTTCCCGCCGAAGACTAATCAACTGTTGCAGGAAGCTTTTGCCGATCCGGCTTTTGAGGGCATCTTCCTTTTCAATGCTCTCAATCAGGCTTCTTACAACAGTCACGTCATTAAGGTCATTATTCTTCTTAATATTATCTATATATCTGTAGTCAAGTATCCTGTCATGCAGCTCTTTTAAGAATAATCTTCCGATTCCGGTCCTGAACACATTCCTGCTTCCGTTAAGAACAGAATATATCTTCTTAGTCTCTTCTTCGGTATTCATCTCATTATGAGCGCATATATTAAGTAAAAGCTGCATATCAGCCCTGACGTCTTTTATATCGGATTCCTGTAGAACATCATAGTATTCCTGCATATTATCATCCAGCCTGATTCCTGTTATACCTTATATACCTTACTGATAATAATGTACCTGCCGCAAGAAGAATAACTCCGATTCCCGCAAACAGGAATTCCCATCTTACAACACCGGTCTTAGGAACGGATTCACTGTATTTTGTACTCTTCTTTGCCGAAGTCTTCTTTTTTGTCTTTCCTGACGATGATGATGAAGAAGAGTCATCAACTTTGACAGATGAAGAACCGGAGTCATCGATATAATAATCTTCATCCGTATTCTCAGAATCAACATATACTTCATCAATATTAATTGATGCCGACTGACTGTCATCCGTACCTGCAACTGCTGACGGTGCGACCGTAGGTGCCGGTTCAGCTGTAGGTCCGATGATTATTACTTTATTTCCCAAAGTAGGCGTATCCTCACTTGATGCAACTCCGTCGGTACCATCCGTGCCTGCTTCCGCATTTTCGGTTCCGTTAATAATTATGGTTGCTCCCTGTTCTGCCGAAACATCAATTCCCTGAAAAGCAAACGACAACATGCAGGCTGCTGCTGCACATGCGATCATCTTTGTCATCTTCTTAATACGAAACATATATACTCCCCTTTTCTTTCATTAATCCGTAACTGCTTGGCAGTTATATTATATCATACTCTCAATAATACTCACACACATATCATAACCCAGTGTGGATGTATTGAGGCACATGTCATAATTATCGGGTTCACCCCACCTTCCGTCTGCATAGAAGTTATAATATTCACGTCTCTGCTTATCTCTCTTCTTTATGTATGAAGGTGCATCCTTGGGTTTCACATGATCGACCGTAACTGCCCTCTCTATCCTCTGTTGCATATCAGATGCATATATGAAAATATTAATATAATCTTTCTTCCCTTTCAATATATAATCTGCACACCTTCCTATTATAACACATGGTCCCTCATCTGCAAGTCTTAATATTGTCTCCGACATTGCATGATATATCTGCTGGGGAAGCACTCCCGTGCTGTTATTATGGTTATATTCGGCATTCATTGCGATCATATATATCATACTCTTGATATTTTTTTCATCAAATTCTTCAAGAACGTTATGACTTATTCCATACTTTTCGGCTGCAATGAGAAGCATCTGTCCGTCATAAAAGGGGATATTCCTTTTCTCCGCAAGCTTCTTTCCCACTTCTCTTCCACCGCTTCCATACTTCCTGTCTATGAGAATAATCTTATCTGACATACATTATATCTCCTCTCATTCAAGAATGATTTGTATTTGTACGCATACCGCATGAGCCAAAAACGGCTTGCGGACATCACATGATGAAGAGCAAATCATGGCAGGTTATCTCTCCTTACCCATAAAGAACAATGCCAGGGTTCCCGGGCCGGAATGAGAAGCAATGACCGTTCCAACATATCCAATTACAATATTCTTTATACCTGTTGTCTCGGTTACAAGATTCGCTACATATTCAGCATCTTCAATACAGTCTCCGTGTCCTATGAATATTGCCTCATTATCATAACCTTCGATCTGTTCAAGCATATTATCAACAAGAGTCTCGAGCGACTTCCTTCTTCCCCGAACATTCTTTAACGGGATCAGGTGTCCTTCATTATCCACATGTAATACAGGTTTAACGCTTACGATAGTTCCTATTACCGCTACTGTCTTAGATACACGTCCTCCTCGATGCAGATGATGGAGATCGTCAACCGTAAACTGATGGCAGATATGAAGCTTATTGTTCTCGACCCATTCGGCAACTTCTTTCATTGAACAGCCCTTTTCCTTCATTCTTGCTGCATAATATACAAGCAGACCCTGTCCAAGACTGGCACACAGTGAATCGATCACAATAATATTGGAATCGGGATTACTCTCCATTACTTCCTTTGCGGCAATACATTCATTATCATAAGTACTGCTCAGTCCGGATGAAAAACTTATGTGAAGTATATCCTTACCTTCTTTGACGTGTTTTTCGAACAAAACAACCGTATCCATCACATTACATGCGCTGGTCTTCGGAAGACTACCTTTGTTCCGCATTCCGTTGTAGAATTCCTTATACGGCATATCTTCTTCTTTGTAATCTACACCATCAATGGTAAATGTAAGATAATTAAGTTCAATATTAAACTTTTCCCTTATTTCCACCGGAAGATCCGCAGTAGATGATGTTGTGATAATATAATCTCTCATAGCAACCTCCGTACCAATATATACCATTATTATATAATATCATTCATATTGTTTCAACCCAAAAGTTATTATGTCTGATCGAAAAAAGGAATACCACATATTCCTGCGGCATTCCTTCTATTGTGTAAATTCTTCTGTTTTATATTGCACTCATATCTGCAATCATTATTCAGCCAAAAACTTATACATTGTCTTAGAGATAAACTTATCTCCCGCTTTCAGAACACATGACGGGAAAGAATCGATATTACATGAATTCGGGAAATACTGTGTCTCAAAACACATTCCGTCACGTACGGTATATGAATGTCCGTTCTTTCCGTTCTCTGCATTGCTTATACAGTTACCCGAATAAAACTGCATTCCCGGAAGATCCGTATATATCTCCATCGTTCTTCCGCTCTTACCTGAGATCCTTCCGGCAAGTCCGTATTCCCCAACCGGTTTATTAAGAACATAGTTGTGATCGTAACCCTGTCCGAATTTCAAAGGTTCATAATCAGCATCTATCTCATCACCAACCCGCTTTGGTGAAGTAAAATCAAGCGGTGTACCCTTCACGGGAAGAAGTTCTCCTGTCGGGATCAGATCACTCGAAGTAGGTGTAAATCTGTCCGCATCAATATATACCGTATGATCGGTTATGCTGCCGCTTCCTTCACCGTCAAGATTGAAATACGAATGATTGGTAAGATTAACGATCGTGTCTTTGTCCGATTCTGCGTTATATATCATGAACAGTTCGTTTTCATCGGTGAGTTTATATGTAACTTTAAGTTCAAGTTTACCCGGATATCCCTGTTCCATATCCTCGCTTACCCTGCTGTATGATACTGCCGTATATCCGGCACCTTCATCGGTTTCCGTCTTATAGATCACCTTATGATATCCCGGTGTTCCGCCATGAAGATTATTGGCTCCGTCATTTTTCTCGAGTTCATAAGTTGTTCCGTTAAGTGTAAATGATGCACCACCGATCCTGTTGGCATGTCTTCCGATAAATGCTCCGAAAAACGGTGCATTCTTCTCATATTCAGCCACATCGTCAAATCCGAGAACAACATCAGCCATATTGCCGTCCTTATCCGGAACCATGATATTGACTATGATAGCACCGTAATCAATACATGAAACCTTCATTCCTTTGCTGTTCTCAAGTGTGGTAAGAGTTACCTCTTCTCCGGCTTTTGTTTTCCCAAATGATCGTTTTTGTATTCCCATAACATATACCCTCCTCTTTTTTATCTGTTTGGCTCCCCTTGTTCACCTACGCTACGCAACTATGAACCGGGATGCACAACAAAGTCACTTTTTCTAAACCCAGTGTATACCTTATTCGGTCTCTTCATCATCATCATCTGCTTCGGCCGTAACAGCGATCTTAAGCTCATCAAGCTGTTCGGCGTCGACAGTATTCGGGCACTCGCACATGAGACAGGAAGCATCCTTAACCTTCGGAAATGCAATTACTTCCCTGATGCTGTCTTCCTTGGCCATAAGCATGATAAGTCTGTCAAAGCCGTATGCAAGTCCTGCATGTGGCGGTACTCCGTACTTGAATGCGTTAAGTAAGAAGCCGAATCTGTCATATGCCTGTTCCTTTGTGAAACCAAGCTTCTCAAACATCTTCTCCTGTATGTCGTCCTGATGTATTCTGACCGAACCGCCGCCGATCTCATTTCCGTTAAGTATGATATCATAAGCTTTTGCACGAACTTTGCCTGGTTCGGTATCAAGCATATCAAGGTCTTCATCCATAGGCATTGTGAACGGATGATGCATTGCCACATATCTGTTCTGCTCTTCGGACCACTCAAAGAGCGGGAATTCTGTCACCCACAAGAAATTGTATGTATCCTTATCAAGAAGATCAAGCTGTCTTGCAAGTTCAAGTCTTAAGTTTCCGAGCACATCGAAAACTACCTTATCCCTGTCAGCTGCAAACAGCAGGAGATCTCCGTTCTCGCCGTCCATTGCCTTTATAAGTTCATTTAACTTTTCTTCTGTCAGGAATTTGCTAAATGATGATTTAACATTACCGTCTTCCTGCATCTGAATATAAGCAAGACCCTTTGCTCCAAAGTCCTTTGCAAATGAAGTAAGCGCATCGATCTTCTTACGCGGCATGCCGCCCTGACCTTTGGCATTGATACCTCTGACGCTTCCACCATTTTCGATCGCGGATGTGAATACACCGAATCCACAATCTCTTACTACATCTGTAACATTGCATAATTCCATGCCAAAACGGGTATCAGGTTTGTCCGATCCAAATCGTTCCATTGCCTCGGCATATGTCATTCTTGGAATCGGAAGTGAAACTTCTACACCGATAGTCTCCTTGAACATCTTCTGAAGAAGTCTCTCATTTACCTCGATCACATCATCAACATCCACAAATGAAAGCTCCATATCTATCTGTGTGAATTCCGGCTGTCTGTCTGCACGAAGATCCTCATCCCTGAAACACTTTGCGATCTGGAAGTATCTGTCATATCCCGATACCATAAGAAGCTGCTTGAACAACTGCGGAGACTGCGGCAACGCATAAAATGTTCCCGGATGCACGCGGCTTGGAACAAGATAATCTCTTGCGCCTTCCGGAGTACTCTTATTAAGTATCGGTGTCTCTATCTCAAGAAAGCCCTCATCGGCAAGAAACTGTCTTGTAAGTGTGGCAACCTTGCTTCTCATAATAAGGTTGCTCTGTATATCAGGTCTTCTAAGGTCAAGATATCTGTATTTGAGACGAAGCTCCTCTTTTGTCTTACTGTCGGCTTCGATCGGGAACGGAGGAGTCTCCGATTCGGACAATATCCTTATATCATTGGCTCTGATCTCGATCTTACCGGTGGCAAGCTTCTCATTGATCGCACCTTCACGAAGCGTAACAACGCCGGTAACGGCAATTACGAACTCACTTCTTAATTTCTCTGCTTTTGCAAAACCTTCCGCATCAATATCCTTTCCTTCGAATATGATCTGGAGTATTCCGCTCCTGTCACGGAGGTCAACGAATATTATACCTCCCTTATTTCTGTTCTTGGCAACCCAGCCCATGACTGTGACTGTCTCGCCCACATTCTTTTCAGAAAGTTCAGCACATCTGTGTGTCCTATGCATTCCTTTCATTGATTCTGCCATAACTATTCTCTCCCTTTCATATGTTAAATTATGATTATACATTGTATTCTATTATGCAGTTTTCTCTCATATATTGTTCGGAAGCCGCATCAACCCTGTTTCCTGTGAGCTTTCTTATCTGCTCGTAATCTTCCGAGTGGATAACATTAAGAAATGCAAGAAATACTTTCATGTCAAAATGTCTCGCTTCTTCTATCATAAGCTCCACCGCAACATCTTCCGCAAATGCTTTTCTGTAGGATCTGTCGGATATAAGGGCTGCATATACATCACATACCCTTAATATTCTTGACCCTGCCGGAATATCTTCGCCTGAAAGGTTGCCGGGATAACCGCTTCCGTCATAATTCTCATGATGATGATATACCATCTTCTGTATTATCTCACTAAATCCCAGTTCTTTCAATATGGAACGGCTGTATTCCGAGTGAAGTCTTACATATTTCATCTTTTCGACTACCATTGCCTCCGAACGTTTTTTGTGAAGCACTTCACCGAGCCTTAGTTTTCCTATATCATGAAGCATTCCCGCCATAGCTATATCATTGCAGAATACTTCGTCATATCCAAGTTCCCTGGCAGTATGCACCGCAAGAGTACTTACGACCATACCGTGACCGACAGCTTCGGCAAAATCCGTAACCATCAAGTCCATTATAGCAGATATATCGTTATTCCGGTTATTATCAGGCATATATCCACCTCTTTTTACGATCTATCATCTCATCTATGCGACTTATATATTCCCTTACATTCTTAACATTGGCGATCCTTTTCACGACCTGATCAATATTGTTATCAAGAGAATTATTGTATACAAGTTTACTTGAAGCACCTGCACCGATGGCAATTATCGTCTGTCTCTCTTCCATTATAAGAATATTGTATATTCCTTCTTTTCCGGGCTTTGCATATCCGACATTTTCAAGCACCGGATTATCTCCAAGCCCTGCTTTGTTCTTCTGTCTGTACATGTAATACGGCCTGTATCCTGCCTTAGCAGCATAATCAGCAGCCATATCAAGCATGGCTTCGGTGACATTTTTCTCCGGCAGGCCGGTCATTCCGGTTGCGGACGGCTCTTTGGAAAGACCTGTTGTTCCGGTTGCGGACACCTGTTCGGTAAAGTCCGTTATTACGGATGTAGGTGCCGCTTCGGTCATATCTGCTCTGTCCTTTGGATTACTTGCTTTCTCCAGTTCCTTTTGCTGCCTGTATTTTGACGCGCGCTTGACAACAAGCGAATGCACTGTAAAACTGTCGGGAGCTAGTCTGTCTATATATTCAAGCGTCCTTCCAAAATCTTCTGCACTCTCTCCCTGAAGTCCTGCAATAAGATCCATATTGATATTATCAAACCCAAGCTTCCTAGCAAGTTCATAGGCTTCAACAGTCTGTTCTGCAGTATGCTTTCTTCCGATAAACTTAAGCGTTTCCTGCTTCATCGTCTGAGGATTAACGGATATTCGCGTAACATTTCCCGCCTTAAGTATTGCAAGCTTCTCCTCAGTGATGCTGTCGGGTCTGCCGGCTTCAACCGTATATTCATATACCGACGAGACCGGGAAGCACTCCTTTACTATATCCATAAGTCTCTTAAGTTCTGAAGGAGCAAGAGCCGTTGGCGTTCCTCCGCCTATGTATATGCTTGTTAACCGCTTATCACTGCACATACCGCTAACCGCCCTGCATTCCTTTTCAAGGGCGGTGATATAATCTTCCATTAATGTATCCGAACCCGGCACGCCATCCACTGCCGTGGATGAAAATGAACAATAAGTACACACCGTCGGGCAAAATGGAATTCCGATATATATACTGTACCCCATTTCATAGCCAATGTCACGCAAAATTCTTAATTCGGTATCGGCAATCTGTGTACAAAGTTCCGCCTTACCGGGTGAACAGTAGTATTCTTTCTGCATGTGTTCTATCGTACCTGGTATATCATTTCCCTTCATCAGCTGTTTTATCGGGAGTTTTGCCGGACGGACACCGGTTAGGGTTCCCCATGGAAGAGTTTTGTTAAGGTTTTTTGTTAAAGCACGATATAACAATCGTTTGAGGATATCCCTGTATATTCCCGAAGAAGCGTGTTCCTCCACATCATCGGTCATAGTGGTAATCTCCCCGCGATTATCAGAACTTACGGTGATCTTACGGTCTTCCTGAATGATATGTATCGAAACCTGTGTATGACTTTTTTCCGATTCACATACTATCGGTTCAGTCGATTCCAAAGTATCTTTAACATTATAACAGAGCTCTTCTCCGGGAAAGAAACCCATAACAAGAGCTCTTATATCATACTCATAATTAACGGTATTACAGTATATATAGACCATGATCAACTCCAGGGATTATTGCGCTTTTCAAATGCTATGTCTGTCTGTGCACCATGTCCGGGATATACGACCACTTCATCAGGCAATTTGAATACCACATCACGAAGCGACCTTTGAAGGACACCGGTACTTCCCGTCGGAAGATCGGTCCTTCCAACCGACATCTCAAACAACGTATCTCCCGAATACAATACATTCTCGTCTTCAACATAAAAACATACGCTTCCGGCCGTATGTCCGGGGGTTTCCAGTACTTTAAATGTAAGACCGGCTTCATGTATCTCATCACCGTCATTTACATAAACGTCCGCAACAACCTTTGCAGGATCGCCCACCATCGCCGAACAATTAAGCCTTGGGGTGTTAAGTAGTTCTTTTTCCTTTTCAGAAGCATATATGCGAACATCTCCACCATACATATTCTTAAGTTCGCAAACGGCATATATATGATCAAAATGTCCGTGTGTAAGTAAAATTGCGGCAAGCTTCTTACCCGACTCTTTCACAAGTTCCTCTATCCTTCCGGCATCATCTCCCGGATCGATAACAACACAGGTGTCCGAATCATCTGCTGCCACAACATAACAATTGGTCTGAACCATTCCAACAACAATATATCTGTTATACATCAATAAACCTCCAGGTAACTATGTTAAGCGTCAGCTTGATGTTCTCTCTATATCAAGCACGCCTTCTATACTTCTTATCTTTTCTACAAGAGAACGGAGGAAATCTTTGCTCTCAACCTTAAAACCGATGTTGATGGTTGCCCGGTCATTCTTGGATGTACGGACATTCATCGAATCGACACCTATTCCTCTCTCAGTGAATATCTTGGTAAGTTCAAGAAGCAAACCGCTTCTGTTTACTGTATATACAATAATCTCTGTTGCATATGTTTCTTTTTCCTGAGGATTCTCGGACACACGCCATTCGGCTTCAATAAGCCTTCTCCTGTCATCTTCCGGCATGTTCATTATATTGACGCAATCAGTCCTATGTATCGATACTCCACGGCCTCTTGTAACAAATCCGACGATCTCATCACCCGGAACCGGACTGCAGCACTTTGAAAATCTGACTGCAAGATCATCCATTCCTTCAACAATGATACCGCTCTTTTTGCCATGTTCGTTTCCACCGGCTCTGGAAGGAACGTATTTTCCATTCTTTTCCAGATCCTCGAGTAATTTCGAACCGAATTCTTTTTTGTTCTTTCTATTATATTCTTCCTGAAGTCTGGTTACTATCTGGCTCTCCTTCATGCCGCCGTGTCCGACAGAAGCAAGAAGTGAATCCCAGTTTCTGAATCCGTATTTGCGGACGCAAACATCCATATATTCCTTCTTCAGGAAATCGTTAAGCGGAATACCTCTGGTCTTGCAGTATTCCATTATGAGTTCTCTTCCCCTTGCAATATTCTCTTCCTTGAATTCCGCACGGAACCACTGGTTGATCTTATTCTTTGCCTGGGTACTCTTAACCATACTGAGCCAGTCACGACTCGGTCCTCTGGAATTCTGTGAAGTTATGATCTCAATACGGTCACCGTTCTGGATCTCATAATCAAAATTCTCAATATTACCGTTTACACGGACACCAACCATCTTATTACCGACCGCGCTGTGAATGCTGTATGCAAAGTCAATAGGATTGGAGCCGGCCGGAAGATTCTTGACATCTCCGTTAGGTGTAAAGCAATATACGCTGTCCGAAAAGAGATCAAGATCGCTCTTTAACAGGCTCATGAATTCCTTGTTGTCCGACATTTCATGCTGCCATTCAAGAATCTGTCTGAGCCATGTGATCTTAGCCTCTTCACTGTCAACCGAATGCTCTCCGTTTTTACCTTCTTTATATTTCCAATGAGCTGCGATACCGTATTCGGCAACCCTGTGCATCTCATATGTTCTTATCTGAATCTCAAAAGGAAGTCCGAAAGGACCGATAAGTGTCGTATGAAGTGACTGATATCTGTTCGGCTTGGGCATGGCGATATAATCCTTGAACCTTCCCGGTATAGGTTTATACATCTCGTGTATTACACCGAGTGCCGCATAACAGCTGTGGTCGTCCTCAACGATTATCCTGACCGCAAACAGATCATATATCTGGTCAAGATTCTTATTCTGATTCCTCATTTTCTTAAATATAGAAAAGAGATGCTTAACCCTTCCGTCAATCTCAGCTTCGATTCCGGCTTCTTTAATATGTCTACTGACATCACGGACGATCTGGCTGATGAATGTTTCTTTCTCAACACGCAACGAATTAAGCTTCTCTGTAAGATCGTTATATATATCCGGCTCCAGGTATTTCATGGAAAGGTCATCAAGTTCGACCTTTACTTTGGATATACCGAGACGGTCTGCAATAGGAGAATATATATCCATTGTCTCCCTTGCTTTCTCTATCTGCTTCTCAGGCTTCATGAACTGCAGAGTACGCATATTATGCAGTCTGTCGGCAAGCTTGATCATGATCACCCTGATGTCCTTTGCCATGGCAAGAAACATCTTACGCAGATTCTCAGCCTGCATCTCAACTTTGTCGGCATTATAATTGATCTGTGTCAGCTTGGTAACTCCATCTACCAGAAGTGCCACTTCATCACCGAACATATCGGATATATCATCCAGTGTATAATCGGTATCCTCAACCACATCATGAAGAATACCTCCGATTATGGTCTCTTTATCCATCTCAAGCTGTGCAAGTATTATTGCAACACATATCGGATGTATGATATACGGCTCACCGGACTTTCTCTTCTGGTCCTTATGTGCCTCATATGCGATCTTGTACGCCTTATTGATTACTTCAAGATCATCAGAAGGGTGATACGTTTTTAATTCTTTTATCAATATGTCAAATAATTTGTCCGGCTCTTCAAAGCTTTCCGGTATGTGGTCTGAAAGTTCAACGTCCCTGAACTTAAGATTGCGATAATCCGGCGCTTTCATCCAGTCTAATTCATCCATACGCTTACCCTCCTGTTTTAATATTTTCCTACTAGTATATATGTATTCAAAGGAAAATTCAAGGGTAGATTTTAAATTTGTCGCCACATGGTGAGGTGTCTCAGCGTATGCAGGGACGCTCTCAACGGATGGAAGCCAAAGACGCCACACGGTGAGGTGTCTCAGCGTATGCAGGGACGCTCTCGCTCGGTTTCCGACGTAACGGTGCTAAAATTCATACTTCGTCTTCGACTTGTATGAATTAAGCACCGACGTCGTCATACGCCCTGCATACGCCGGACACCTCACTGTGTGGCTGATTCAGGCTTGATCCGGTAGTAGTTCACCTTATACGTTAGACATCTCACCATGTGGCTGGTTCGGTCTGGGCAGGTGGGAGCTCGCCTATGACGCTAGGCATCTCACCATGTGGCTGGTTCGGTCTGGGCAGGTGGGAGCTCGCCTATGACGCTAGACATCTCACCATGTGGCGACATAACGTGATTCAGGTCCGCGAGGGCGGAGGCTCACAGCGAATATTAGGCAGGATTGCAGACTGGGGCGAGCATAGCGCCACCTGCGAGAGCATGTTCGAGCGTAGCGAGTTATGCGTTAGCAGGTGGCACTAAGCGGCGCAGCCACGGTCGCAATCCGGACGTAGTTCGCGTGAGACTCCGCCCTCGCGGATCTGTTTTCTTATGTCGGCTCACGCAATCCTTTCATATCTTTTGGAGGTTATGACACTCATCATGAATTGATACGGATCAATCCGATCATTTGTTATCATTGAGAATATCTGCGGTGTACAGCCTGACACAAGTATCACTCCTTCATCATTCATTGTGACCGGCTGCTGTCTGTTGCGGCTGCATACATTCCAGAACACGAGGCGGGGAAGTTTGTATCCGTGTTTTTCAAAAGACTTCTTAGCATTTTCAAAGTTCGTAACCGATGCATCCTCTGCGCACCAGTCAAATTCCATATCCGATATAATGTACAGACTATCCGGAATATCATTCTGTGTCATATTATTTTTCACAGCAGTAGATAATATAAGATTGAATACTGCTGCAATATTCGTGTTACTGCACTCATTATAACCCATGCAGTAATTCATCTTCTCAACGATATCTCTTCCTTTGATCTTAACGAGTTTCGGCTTGTGTGAAAATGTTATGAAATGTCCTTTGAACGCTCCGGTATTTCTTTCGGCAAAATATATGCCGAGCGACTCTGCAACCGCAGCCGGTAGAGGATTGCCATAACAATACATGGAACCCGAACCGTCAACTACAGCAAGAGCATTCTCACATCCGACATAATTTTCAAGAGCATTCCATGTAACGTCAAGGCTTCTTCTCTCTTCTTTGGTAAAGGCTTTTTTCCTCTCATAACGATCCACAACAGGCGCAACTATATCATATGGCGTCAGTGTTCCCGTATTATATACAGACGGGTCTGATACGGCCTTCTCAAGAAATGCTTCATATCTTTCGTTGTCATTTTTTATAAATGCCTGTCTGTATTTTAACAAAGATTTGGATGTCTGCTTTTCATACTCAAATGAATAATCTCTCGTTCTTAAGTTATTTTCTATTATTTTAATATACGAACGAAGTCTCGAAAGGATCTTTCTGTAGGAAGCATCAGTATATCCCATCTTTCTTGCCAGCTTTTTAGCGCATTTTACGGTCTCAGAGTTACTTGCATTCACCGAAGGAAGCCACTTTGCAAGAAGAGACACTTCCCCTTTATTATCGAGCGCATCCAGATCCTTTTCCAAAGTTTCCTTATAATACGCTATAAGATACTTTTCACATGGCGTTCCGATAAGTACAAGCAGATCATCATATCTGCCATATTCCGCAACGTTGACAATATTCCTTATTACAGTGTCCGGTTCATGTTCGGCAAGATATCTGAGTATTGTCTTAAATACCCGTCTTTCACCAAGTCCGCCCCTGATATCCCTTGCGTAGAAGAGGATCTTTGTGGCTATGACCGGATCCTCGGCGTACGCTCTGGTGAATCCGGTAATAATATCCTCTTCAGAAGCATTTCTCACAGCACCGATCGTCGCAAACAGATCAAGACAATCGGACATTGTTGTAGCAAATGTAACCGCACCGTTTTCGGTGTATGTTTTATTTGTTTCTTCTTTTAAATAATCCAACATTTTTAATTTCCTCCCATATCATAATTCTATTACATATCCGGAATTCTACTTCACATCCATCCTTCGTCTGCCGGGGCAATACGGTTCACCCATCCTTCGCCGTCCGAGGATGTGTTACATTAAATTTATATACTCGTAAGAGTAAATGACCCGGGGGTTGTGGCTTCCCCGGGCCGACAAGATACATTTTAAATGCACAAGACACATTTTTTCAGAACAGGATTCGAACCTGCAATTGCCGGAGTTATATGTCCGGTGCTAAGCCAGTTTAGCGATCTGCAAATAATGGTTTGCTGTTCGTGTCTTTCCGCATTTTCAAAGTGCAGCCCAATAAGGTTTTCAAGACCTCTTGTTTTTTTGCTGTATGCACTTTTGATGATTTGATCATACTACATGATAATGGATATTTAAAGAACTAATATTTTTTTAAGAACACAACCCCTAATTATTGCATTATTTACATATATTATGTATAATCAACTATATTCTACTACCCCATTATGGTGCTGCAATGTGTCGAAATGTGCTGTAAGAAGACAATGAATTACAACATAATTACTAATAAATCAGCGAGGTAACAACATGACAGAGAAATATAAGATATACATACCCGAGGATGTAAAGTTACGATTGATAAATGATGCGGAACTGTTTGAATTCTACAAAAGCGACGGTTCCGTGAATCTGAATGCATTTCTAAAGGAACTTATTATAAGTTACTTTGATATGTACCGTGAACAAAATGCCGGACTACAGGCTGCAATTCTTGCAGATCTTGCAAATATAACATCTTTATCTAACGAAGATGCAGATTATATCACCGATAAGATCATGAATACATATATGAAAAAAGACACAACAGGATCAAAAAGCAATGCTGTAGTGACATTAACGGTAAGCAGGCGATCGTACGATATCATACAGACCATAGAAAATAATCTGCTGACTGATATATCCCTTTCCCAATATCTTAAGGATATGTTCCTGTCATATCTTTCCATATCAAGAAATGACCGTGAAAAGATTATTTTCAAAGAGATATTTGACGATCTGTCCAAAGCGATTGATGAGAACAGAAAGATCACTTTCTCCTCCTCTTCATCTCCTGAAGGAACGATCTTTAATGCTGACCCTTATATGACAGCCGCTTCAAAAGAAGAACAATGCAATTATCTCCTATGTTATGACACGAAAGCAAACCGACCAAGATCTTTCAGAATATCCAGAATTAAAAATGTATTCGTTACTTTTGATCATTTTGAACCTGACAGAGCGATCTTACGGGAATTACAGGAAGCCGCCATCAAAAACCCGCAATCTGCCTCTCTAAGAGAAAAAGCCGCAATTCGTCTGACCGAACGCGGCAAACACAAATTCGTTATGGTCACAAAGAACAGACCGGATGTTGAAAAAACAGATGGTGATATCTACTATTTCAACTGGCCGCTAAGACAGCTCGAGGAATATTTCAAAAGGTTCGGGAAAGATGCTGTAGTTCTCGAGCCGGAGGAATTGCGCAATTCCATGAAGATTTTCTATGAACGTGCTCTCAGGGCCTACCGGTAATGAACCGTGAACATTGCCGAATGAGGGTGAAGCAACATATGTACAATCAGGCAAGTGAATGTGTCAGATGATTTATTTACGATGTACTAGCATTTTTTTGACAGAGAATGTGTACCTACTTAAGAGTGATCTTCGCCATAAGAATCGCAAGCTGCTTCCGAAGAGATTCCACAGAACCGTTGTTATATATTACTTTGTCAGCTTTTTTTATATATTCCTCTTCGCTCATCTGTCTTGACATAAATGACTGACTGAGTTCTTTTGAATATCCGCGATTATCAGCGAGTCTGCTGATTCTGGTCTCATCCGTGGCTGTAACAACCCATACCTCATCACACAGTGAATCACAGCCCGCTTCATACAGGATGGCAGATTCAACTGCAACGATAACCGGAAGATGTGTCGGGGTGAATGCCTGACAATCCCGATATGCGTCATGGCAGCATTCGGCACGGCGGTATTCGGCACGTTGTGTGTCGGCATCCTGCAAATGACCTCCCATGTCTGTTGCAGATGCTTCATGATGTCCCCCATCTACAGAATTATCACTCGCAAAATCATGATTTTCAGCCACAATTTCAAAGCCTCTTAATTTGTTTAATTCTGATTTAATTTCTTTTGTAACGTAAGGATGCACTATTTCGTTCTGTATCTTAAGCTTCTTATCATCATTCAGAATGATGGAAGCGAGTTTCGACTTATCTATGGTCTTCTCTCCGGTTAGAATATCTTCGCCGAAAGATCTTACCATCATATTATATGTATCCGTCCCAACTTCAAATGCCTTCTTTCCTATATCATCAGCAAGAAGTGTATGAACCGAATAATCTTCCCTCATAATCTGAAGGACAGTACTCTTACCGCTTCCTATACCACCGGTCAGACCGATAACTATCATAACTTCACAACCTTCCGTGTCTTATCATATTCATATCCGCATGCATACTTGCCCGCTCCGTTCTTTCACCGGATCTGCATCTTCCTAAGTGATTCATATCTGCATGCGTACTTGCCTGCGTACTCACTTGGCCTCATACCAGTCATTTCCTCTGGCCACCTCTGCAAGAAGCTTCACCTTCATATCGGCGGCATTCATCATCTCGTCACGAAGGATCCTTGCAGCCTTCTCTTCTTCTTCAAGAGGAACTTCAAGAAGCAGTTCATCATGCACCTGAAGGATCATTTTTGTGCTTAGTCCTTCCTCTTTAAGCTTTTTCTCTACATTTATCATGGCAATCTTGATAATGTCGGCGGCCGTTCCCTGAATAGGTGCGTTCATCGCAACTCTCTCACCGAATGAGCGCTGCATGAAATTACCTGACTTAAGCTCAGGAACCGGTCTCCTTCTTCCGAACATGGTATAGCTGTAACCGGTTTCTTTGGCATCCTTTACAAGATCATCAAGGAACTGCTTGATCCCCGGATATGTCTCAAAATATCTCTTAATATATTCTTCCGCCTCTTTCCTTCCGATCCCAAGGTCCTGTCCGAGTCCGAAGGAACTGATCCCATATACAATCCCAAAGTTGACAGCCTTTGCCTTACGCCTAAGATCCGGAGTTACTTCTCCCGGTTCCACATGAAATACCTTGGCTGCAGTTATTGTGTGAATGTCTTTTCCTTCATTATATGCTTCTATCAAGCTCTCATCACCGGACATATGAGCAAGAACTCTCAGCTCTATCTGTGAATAATCCGCATCAAGGAATATACATCCTTCTCTCGGTACGAATACTTTCCTTATCTGCCTGCCAAGCTCAATTCTTATCGGAATGTTCTGAAGATTAGGCTCCGTACTGCTTATTCTTCCCGTTGCCGTTATAGTCTGGTTAAAATGACCGTGTATCCTTCCGTCTTCCGCAATATATCCGGCAAGTCCGTCCGCATATGTTGATTTAAGCTTGGTAAGCTGTCTGTATTCAAGCACTGCCGGAACGATCGGGTCTTCAAACCTCAACTTGTCAAGTACATCTGCCGAAGTCGAATATCCTGTCTTGGTCTTCTTTCCATATGGAAGCTTCATCTTTTCAAATAATATGACACCCAGCTGCTTTGGCGAATTAATATTGAAGCTCTCACCCGCATATCCGTATATCAGTTCTTCCAGCTCGCTTATCCTGCTCACAAGACTGTCACCGTATTCTTTAAGAGCAGTCTTGTTGGCTTTTATGCCTGTATTTTCCATATTATACAGTGTAAATATAAGAGGCATCTCTATGTTACGATACAGATCCTCCATTCCTGCCTTTTTTATCTCTTCACAAACTGCGGGAAATGCCTCCCATACGACTCTGTTCTGCGTAACTGCGAATTCATACATATCTTCAGGGTTTTCCTCTATCACCTGTTCCGGCTTTTTCTTACCGAAACGTTCCGAATAAGATTGTATCTGAATTCCCAGATAATCTCTCGCTATATCATCCGCATCATAAGAATCCTTAAGAGGATTAAGAAGGTATGCCATAATGCCTATATCATGGAGATTATCCGTACGATCCAAAGCATTATCGCATCTCATATCATCATTTTCTGTATAATCATGATTAAATATGCTATTATCAGCACCTAAACCATCAAAATTTATTAAATAAAGGTTTTGTTTTACATTATGCATTACAAGAGAAATATAATTCTCATTTATCTTATTCAGATATGATCTGATCGTATTCATGTACCTGTTCAGGCCATTATTCAGCCTCTCATCATGGGCGGCCCCAAGTGATTCTACTGCTGTAGTTATTTTATCGGAATCATCATTTTCATCATCACAATCAAACGGACTCTCCCCACAAACATCGGAAACAAAGGGATTATCAGCGAACGGATTATCAATTCCCGCAACCGTGACCAACGCATCTTTGTCTTTGTTCCATGTCCATACTACAGCATGATTATTCAACATTCTGAACGATATGACCGGATCTGACTCTCTGCTGCAGTCTTCGATCATGGCATCAAGACGCTCTCTTATCTTGTTAATATCCGATATAATATCATATCCTGTCTGAATATCTGTCGAAGTTTTGCTTCCTTCCCTGAATCTTTCAAGCAGACTCTTGAATTCAAGATCCTTTAACAAAATGTATGCATTCTCATTGAACATGTCATTT
The DNA here is from genome assembly GCA_000621985.1 of Lachnospiraceae bacterium V9D3004. Taxonomy (GTDB): domain Bacteria; phylum Bacillota; class Clostridia; order Lachnospirales; family Lachnospiraceae; genus V9D3004. The sequence continues at coordinate 613,947 of JHWW01000001.1, read as the reverse complement.
ATATCGCATTCATCAAGACTGTAATCAAGCTCACAATCCGTCTTGATCGTTGCCAGTTCCTTACTTAATGTGGCAAGTTCTCCATGCTCCATAACAGCATTCCTTGCCTTATTTGGCGTAATCTCCTCTGCATGGGCAAGAACTTCCTCGACTGTTCCGTATTGAAGCAATAGTTTGGTGGCCGTCTTCTCACCAACACCGGGAAGTCCCGGTATATTATCGGAAGAATCACCCATGAGTCCCTTAAGATCTATAATCTGTGCAGGCGTAAGACTGTATACCTCCTTTACCTTGTCAGGTGTATAATCCTCAACTACAGTTCTTCCGCCTTTCGTCTTTGGTATCCTTAATGTCACCTTATCCGTCACAAGCTGAAGAAGATCCCTGTCACCGGATACTATAACAACTTCAAAACCTGCTCTCTCGGCCATCCCGGCTATCGTTCCGAGTATATCGTCGGCCTCATATCCCGGTCTCTCAATAACATTTATATTCATGCTCTTAAGCACTTCTTTAATAACAGGCACCTGCTCATGAAGCTCTGCCGGCATGGGCTTTCTCGTCCCCTTATATTCCTTATATCTCTCATGTCTGAAAGTTGGTGCCTTAACATCAAAAGCCACCGTGATAATATCAGGCTTCTCCTCATCCATCTCCTTAAACAATATGTTAAGAAACCCGTATACCGCATTAGTGTGCAATCCCTTACTGTTGGTAAGCTCCGGCACCCCGTAAAATGCCCTGTTAAGAATACTGTGTCCGTCCATCAATAATATCTTCTTCATGATCACCCTTCTCTTTCTATCTTCTTATTGCATATTTCAGATTATTATGCTATAATCCTAATGTTGCATGCCGGTGTGGCGGAATTGGTAGACGCACATGACTCAAAATCATGCGAAGCGATTCGTGCCGGTTCGAGTCCGGCCACCGGCATCTTATTTTTTACCCTTTAAACATTCTAAAGTCCCACATTTTCATCGCCGATACGGTATCTGTTCAGATAGGAGTACGTTTCCATAAGTTCATTCACTTTATCCATATCCATGCTCTTTACCATATCATTGGCAAGCATCAGCACATCGGAGTCGCTGTATATGTCTGCGTATCTGAATACCAGTTCTCCGCTTTGCATTATTCCGAACAGATCACCGGGACCGCGAAGCTTAAGATCTTCGGAAGCAATATGAAATCCGTCATTGGAATGATTCAGCACTTCAAGTCTTTTTATATTCTCCTCGCCCGTATCTCCGTGCATGAACACACAATAACTCTGTCTGTTACCCCTTCCGATCCTTCCTCTGAGCTGATGAAGTGCGGCAAGTCCGAATCTTTCGGAATTCTCTATCATCATAACGGTTGCCGACGGAACATTTATACCGACTTCTATTACAGTTGTTGAGATAAGTATATCAATATTCCCTGCAACATATTCTTCCATTATGCGATTCTTTTCGGACGCTGACATTTTCCCGTGAAGGATAGATATTCTTATGTCTTCGGGCATCACGCTAAAAAGCTTCTTCTCATATCCTTCGACACTCTCAAGATCACTGTCCTCACTGTCTTCTATCATAGGACATATTATATAGACCTGATTACCGGCTCTTACTTCATTTACCATAAGCTTATATGCGGCATTCCTGTAGTTTGTTCCCACAACACAGTTCTTGATCGGAATCCTTCCCGCAGGAAGCTCGTCTACAACGGATATATCCATATCACCGTATATTATCATCGCCAGTGTCCTTGGGATTGGCGTCGCACTCATCACTATCGTATGTGGCGAATCACCTTTTTCGGCCAGATCAACGCGCTGTCTGACGCCGAATCTGTGCTGTTCGTCGGTTATTACAAGTCCGAGCCTGTTATATATCACCTTTTCCTGTATAACCGCGTGTGTGCCGACAATAACATCAATATTGCCGCACGCTATCTCCTCATACATCTTCCTTTTGGCTGAGACAGTCATACTGCCCGTAAGGAGTCCCGTACGTATACCTGTATCCTTATACAACCTGTCAAATGATTCATAATGCTGTTTTGCAAGCACCTCGGTCGGCGCCATGATAACGCCCTGGTAACCGTTATCATAATTAAATAATAAAGCAACCGCCGCAAGTATCGTCTTTCCCGAGCCTACATCACCCTGTATCAGCCTTGACATCACACAGCCGGACATCATATCGGTTTTTAACTCATTCCAGACTCTTAACTGCGCTTTGGTCAACTTATAGGGAAGATTCTCTATAAATCTTTCGCATACTCCGGAATCACGGTATGCATCCGTGGTTATTCTGTTGGTATTTAATCCTTTTAGCCGGCGTAATGATATAAGAAACAAGAAGAATTCATCAAATGCAAGTCTTTTCCTTGCTTTTATGACATCATCCCTGTCTGCGGGATAATGGATGGATCTGATGGCTTTGGTCCTCGAATAAAGCGAATTCTCCCGACAATACTTTGCCGGGAGATAATCATTCTCAAAATCTACCGTATTAACTGCTGTCTGTATATATTTACTGATATTATTATTACTTATTCCTTTAGTAAGTCTGTATATGGGAAGAAGTTTGTTTCTTCCCGAATAATACTCCTGTTTTGAATACATCCGGGGCTGTTCGATAACAAATGAATCATTTTTATAAGATACTTTGCCCCTCATTATATAATATGTGCCCATCTTAAGAGTTCTTGCAAGGAACGGCATATTAAACCATGTAACCTTTATACTTCCGGTAGAATCCTTTAAACGTGCATTCACAATGGTAAGATTCCTTAACTTAGTCGATGAAGGTCTTGCTGCAAGAGTTCCTTCAATTACAACATCCTGCCCGGGGCTTATGGTCGATATCGGGACGATATCCTTATATCTGTCATAATCCCTTGGATAATACTGTACAAGATCGCCTACGGTATATATCCCAAGCTTATCTAGCAATCCCGCTGTCTTGTCACCTATACCCTTAACAACCTTAACACTATCATCCCAATGCATTGCATCCTCCATGCTATTCTACCGACAGATAGTAATAATATACCGGCTGACCGCCGTAATGAACTTCAACATCTATATCCGGATATTTTCTGCTTACGTTATCCGCGATCAGATTCGCTTCATCCTCGGTCGTTCCCGAACCGTAATAGATGGAAACAAGTTCAGATCCTTCATCTATAAGACTCTCGATAAGTTCAACAGTCGTTGCCACAACCTGCGCTCCGACATTTACGATCTTGGATTCGCCTATTCCCATGATATCACCCTGTCTGATATCTATTCCCTGAATGACCGTATCTCTTATGGAATATGTAACCGCACCTGACTTCACACGCTTCATCTCTTCAGTCATGATCTTCTCATTATCTTCTACCGAGCGGTTTGCCATATAATTGATCAATGCCATGATACCCTGTGGTATAGTCTTTGACGGGATCACGATAACTTCTTTATCCTCTACCAGACTTGCCGCCTGTTGTGAAGCAAGGATGATATTGGAATTGTTTGGCAGTATAAATATCGTGTCAGCGTTAATATTCTCGATGGCATTAAGTATATCTTCCGTACTCGGATTCATTGTCTGTCCGCCCTCGATAACGAGATCTGCGCCAAGACCGGCAAATATATCACTGAGTCCGTCGCCGGCCGATACAGTAATGAATCCTACCGGTTTGCGGGGCAGTTTCAGGTTGTCGCTGTCATACTGATCGAATCCTTCGTCTTCTTCGACGGATGCAAAAGTTTCACTATCTTCATTCGATCCTGTATAGTCACCTTCAATATCTTTGCCATAATTCTCATAATTGTCTTTATTATCTTCGCCGGCATTTTTATCATCTCCAACTGTCTGTTCATCCTCTGCATCATCCGAAGAATCGGCTCTGCCTACTTCGGGTGTCTTCTCCGGCTCTGACGGCTCTGCCTTTTCTTCATCAAGCTTAAGACGTTCATTATGCTCTTCCTGCATATTATCGATCTTCATGCTGGTAAGCTGACCGTATGTAAGCGCTTTCTGGATAGCGATACCGGGCATATTCGTATGAACATGGACTTTTACAATATCATCATCCGCAACAACAACTATCGAATCTCCTATCGCTTCCAAAAAGATCTTTAATTCCTTTTCTTTGCTCCTGTCAAATTCAATCTCAGTCAATATTATGAATTCGGTACAATATCTGAATCTGATATCAGCAGTACTTATATCACCGCCCTTAACTTTTTTGGCTATTTTGCTGATATTACCCAATATCTTCTCAGAATGCTTTTTATCTTCCGATCGCTTGTCCTGATTCTTCTTTTCCTGGTTCTTCTTATCAGAGCTCTTTGATTGTTTGTCCTTGCCTTGAAGCATATCCGAATAACCTTCCTTGTCAAATCCCGATAGATCAACCTTAACACCTGAAGCAACCGGCAGTTTGCTCTTAAGTTCATCTCTGACTCCTTCAAGAACGATCAAGAGACCTTCTCCGCCAGAATCAACAACGCCTGCTTCTTTTAACACCGGAAGCATCTCCGGAGTCTTATCAAGGATCTCCCTCATATATGATATGATTGTTTCCGTATATGTAACGGGATCCAGATCAAAATCAGCAAGATATGATGCTATATACGCTCCTGCCTTGGCAACCGTAAGAATCGTGCCCTCTTTAGGTTTCATAACTGCTTTGTAAGCGGTTTCCACTGCTTTCACAAAACCGTCCGCAATATCATTAATTTCGATATGCTCATTATCTCTGATACTTCTTGTAAATCCTCTCAGAAGCTGCGACAGTATAACTCCGGAATTACCTCTGGCTCCTCTTAGCGAACCGGATGAGATAGCCTTACACACATTCTCCATCGTTACATCTGTAAGTGCGAGCACTTCCTTCTCTGCCGACTTGACCGTCATAGTCATATTGGTACCGGTATCTCCGTCAGGTACAGGGAATACATTCAGTTCATTTACATATTCCTTCTTCGCTTCGAGAGCCTTAACACCGGCAATGAACAGATCCCGAAATAATACTGCATCTATAGTATTCATGAAATAATTCCTCCAATAACAACAATTCAATCCTCGATTACTTTGACACCTTCAACACTCACGATTATATCAGCCACTTTCATACCGGTAAAATGCTCTATCTTATACTTTACCGTATCGATAAGATTCCTTGCAACAGCTGATATGCTCACACCATAGGCAACAATAATATGAAGTTCTATGTCAAGCATATTACCTTCAATAGTAACTTCCACGCCTCTTTTAAGATTGCCTCTTCCAAGAAGCTTGGCAAACCCGTCGCGCACATTTACCGTAGCCATTCCGACAACACCAAAGCATTCAATTGCTGCCGTTCCGGCATACTTAGCGATCACGTCCGTATCAATCACAATTTTTCCCATTTCGGTATTCATCCTGCCCTTCATATATGGTTCCCCCCTCTTGATCTATATATATTCTCTTTTAGTATAACTCATGCACCTGCAAAAAGCAATTAAAAGTCCGCCATTACCAATAATGTAATGACGGACATTTTCAATAACAACAATATCAACAACACCGGATCATACCAAAGGAGTAGCACGATCCTTTAAACATACTATGCTCTCTCTACTTTACCTGAACGAAGACATGCAGTACATACGTTCATCCTTTTAGTTGCACCATTAACTTTAACTCTAACTGATTTGATATTCGATTTCCACATACGATTACTTCTTCTATGAGAATGGCTCACTTTGATTCCGAAGTGGGCACCCTTATCGCAGATTGCACATTTTGCCATTATTCGCACCTCCTTAAATCTCTATCTGACATATCTCTTATGCCACAAACACAACTATTTTAACAAAGACAATTGTTATTTGCAAGTATTTTTTTACAATTTATCAAAATTTATTATTCATCTTCATAAGCAGAACGATTTTCAGCCGTTTCATCATTGTCTTTCTTTTTCTTCTTATCCTGATCCTTCGGCTTGAATCTGTCCAATATTCCCGGTACCATATCTATGATCTTCGAAACGCTGTCTGTATTCTTAAGATTCACAAGACTCGGATTTCCGTCTTTTACAACGATCACGGCACTTGGCTGGATCTTGCCGCCCATACCGCCGCCTCCGTTATTCTTCTTTTCATTAGGATTGACAAATGCTCCGGCAGCAACACCGAAAGACACTTCGACAAGAGGAAGTATTGTTGTACCGTCACTCACTTCTATTGCGTCACCAACGATCGTTTTGGAAGTAATAAATGTATCCATTCCTTTAAATAACGATTCCACAGTATCCGAAAACTGATTTTCTTTTAATTCTTTCTTATCTTCCATTATATTCCTCCATTCCCGCATTAACTGCGATTATAATATTTAATTATCCTCAGTAACCTTTTGATATTTTTATCTGCAAGCAATTCAACCAGATAATATAACAGTATACCGACCCGTATACGTCCTTTTGCGTATGCTTTTCCTTCTATTCTCTTATCGTAAAAATCAGGAACAAGTCTGTAATCGCCCGGCCACATTGCCATAACAACGCTTATTCCACCGAACAGATATCCGGTATTACACGGATCACCGGTACCTATGACCATATCCGCAAGGATCTTCTTCGGCTTGATATGTTTTAGTGTCTTGATCGTTACAGCTTTCAGTTTTGCAACTCCGTCAGGATACGCCGGGTCGTTTCTAACCTTTTTTATCGTGGTATAGAGAGTTTTGATTTTATTAAATACTAATTTAATTTTATCGGTGATACTCTCCGAATCGGTTTTTTCTTTTGATCTCTTCTTTTTTGAAGATCTCTTGCCGGCTGACTTTTTGTCAGTAGCTGGCTTTTTATCTTCATCTGACTTTTTGTCTGTGGCCGGCTCTTGGTCGTCGTCTGAATTTTGGTCGGCAGCCGCCGGTTCCCCTGTTGCTTCATTATCCTCTGAAGCAAGCGTTCTTACGACAGCTTCACTTTCTGCTTCGGCTTCTCCGCCCATAAATCTGCTTTTCAGAATTCCAACCGCATCAACAGGTATTCCAAGTATCCTGAACGAAGACGAACTCCCCTCTGTATCGGATATCTTAACTGTATATACCGCAACAAACAGAAGCCATCTGCACTTAATAAGCACATCATAACCTATGCCTGCTTCCCCGGCCTCTCCGGCTTCTTCTGTGTTATCTTCTGTATCTTCCCCTGCTGCTCCTTCTTCCTTAGAAGTGAATACTCCGGTTACTTTATATCTGATGGGAGCATATAGGATCAATAAAAGTAAAATCAGGATTAAACCTATCAGGCACAGTATAAATAATCCAATATATAACAAAATATTCAAAAATATCTGCAACTTTTAATCACATCCTGTTATTTATACATGTGTACCGTAAAAGCAGTCGCCGGATATGTAAATACATATATACGTTTCATTTCCGGGCGCTGATGTAAGCTTTGATATCAAAATCTCCGGCGGATCCGTATACATCCATAATAATCTTCTGAACAAGGTCGATCGCATTCCTGTATGAAGCGGCAAGGCCAACCACAAACATGTCTTTTCGTCTGCAATGCCTGAAAAGGAGTTCATTACAGGACATTATCTCTAACTGATCGCCTTCATTGAACGCGGTTATGATACAATAAACAGCCGGAATACACGGTCTGTTGTCAGACACAAGCATCTTATACTTCTCAGGATTCTGCGTCACGATATTGTCCATATACATATCCCGGTACCATTCTAACACATTCCACACGCTCCATTATTACATCATAATCAAACTATCCATGCTTTGCATACAGGCACAAAGTTCCGCATTATCTCCGCAATGTTCAAATGCATTCAATATATAATCTCTTATGTCATCAGATGTTCTGAACGGAAGCGGCAGCTTGCAGAATGTATTGTTTATTATCGCTCTTGTTACATATCTGCTGCTGTTTTTGATCAGATCTTCCATATCCGACATAAGAGCCTTAGATCTTTCCTGCCAATATTCATCAGTAACCATCTCGGTATCTGCAGCCTGCAGTTCGGCAAATAACCCTCTGAACAGTCTGTCCGACGCCTCAAGCTTCTTATACATATCAGACAATCCCAGTTCTTCTATCCTGTTCATACATTCGAATTCAAATTCTTCAAGAGCCGGTCTTAACGCATTTCTTATATCAAGGAGTTCCTCCATGAAACCTTCAAGCCCTGTAAGTTCACTTTCGGGCATATCATTACTGAGACTGTCATCCATAATCACATCATGGAGTTTCTTTACGATAACAAGACCCGTATCGGCAAATTCACCATAACCCTCCGGAGCTTCGGCGTCTTCATTGACCGCATATACATACAGCATATTGACTATCTTCTGAAGACACATATATACATCTGACACGTTACCAAGATTAACAGTAACATTAGAGAGCTTGTCTGTCAATATCCTAAAATGGTCCTCCGTCAGCGTGGCATACGGAGCTTCTTTCAACTCTTCCGCGAATAACCTGTAATCCTCAAACAACCCTTCGGGATCGTCATATTCGAATAACATGGCCGACATCCGGATCATATATATATATTCATCAAAAGACGCTTTGTCGGAGTCTTCGTAAAGTTCAAGCCCTTTTTCTAACATTGAATAATATTTCTTTCTTGACATCCTTACCGGAAGACATTCAAGCACTTCGCAAAGTCTCTCGGTGATCTCCGTGTTATCATTGGTACTGAATATGTATTTTAACAATTCGCCTGTGTATTCATTCTTATCGAATCTGTTTACAGTGTCCTTCAGCTCATTTTCACTCATTATATATAAAGGAGCAAGTCTTTCAAGCACATATTCATATATTAAAAAGCAGTCAACATATGCAGTCACGCAATCCATTTTACGTGTAATGATACGTCTCGTATCGGCAAGGCGGTCCGCATGTTCGGCAATGCTTTTTCCTTCAGCAAGGAGCCCTGTGACCTCATTGATCACCGCAAGCTCTTCTTTTGCATCTTCAAGTTCCGGATTAAGACTCTCTGTGATCATTTCACACAAGGTATAATATTCCATAATGATCTCAAGCAGCGAAGACATTCTGTAACTGCCTGACATCACATCCATTACTTTACGGATCTTGTCATCCGATAATTTACTGCTTCTTAATTTTCTGATCTCATTAATATATGACATATTATAATTCCTTTTATCTTAGAAGAGTAACGCCCACGAACCGATCCATTTCAGGAACTGTCCGTAATCAACCGTAGCAGGATATCCTGACAGTACCGGATAGAATACGCCGAATAACAGCACGGCAAGGCCTGCATATACACATACATCAACCTTATCTATCCTTATGGTATCTCTTGTTGTTCCAATAATCCCTTTTGCGGTCAAAACTTCCGTGCTGCCGTTTTCTCCTGCACCGGCGATCGCAATGAACTTCATTCGCGCAAGAACACTGTTTGCAACCGCTTTAAGTATAATATAAACAGCTATGAAGATCACCAGACACGCGATCGTCGTGCGAACGCTTATCATCTCAACCTCCTGATAATCAGCGTCTATACCTTTCTTGATCACAAAGCCCGCAAAAAATACGCCGATACTTACGGCAACTCTTGCCGCCGTCACAACATATACGGCTATCTTATTCTTAACAGGTTCATATATCCTTGGCTTATTATTTTTAAGTATCCTGTATATTCCATAACCTATCATCATTACAAGGAACGGAACGCTTGGGAAATAATGGTAAATAAATGTACATCTTTTTACAAGCATCCACGGCAGGTATTCGGCCAGATATCCCACTATAAGGAATATGGCTATCCTGTCTTTATTCTTGTATACAAGATATATCATGTATATAAACGCCAGGATTCCGATCCACCACACAAGTGGATTACCGAATGAGCTTATACCTGACTTGAGATCTCCATCCAGTGTTTCAACATAGTAAAGTATCGGTCTTTCCATCAAAGGCCACTGATACCATGCCGATTCGTACGGATGACTTGCCTCAAGGTTTGCATGATAACCATACATTGCTTTCTGGTTCTCAATGATCTGTTCCACATATCCTCTGTCGGAGCCATCGTCAAAACGCACGTATGAAGCCGCATAGATAAGAAGCGGTACTATTACGAACAGTCCTATACAGAAAACAAGTGTTTTCATCGTATGGAGACTGTAATTATCTATAACATATTTGTGGCTGATGCCTTCGGTCTCTCCGGCAGGATCCCGTTTTGCAACACGGTATTCCATATATCTTCTTATCATGACTATGGCAAATATAACGGCAAGTCCCATACCGCCGTATATACCTGTCCATTTGCTGGCGCATGCAAGTCCCATGCATATACCGGACAATCCTAACGGAATAAATGTCTTCTTAAGAGGAGTATCGTAAAAACTCATCTTATAATACTTCAGCATGAAGTAGTACATCAGCATTATAAAGAACGTTACATATACGTCGATCGTCGATATTCTCGTCTGTGCAAAATGCATGAAATCAAATGTCAGAAGCAAAGTCGTAACAGTTGCAAGCCATGTCTTCTTTGTAAGTCTCCTGCCTAACAGATAGATCACAGGTATCATGAGCACACCTACAAATGTTCCCATGAATCTCCATCCAAACGGGCACATTCCGAATATGCTTATACCGATCGATATCAAAAGCTTGCCAAAAGGCGGATGTGTCCATTCATAATTGTACATGCCGTGAACCATCTCATAAGCGGTACGCGCATGATATATCTCATCAAAATAAGTACTGTTATTAAATAACATCTGTCCTTCAAATATATCCTGCTCATCGAATAATTCAGGATAATCGGAAGTATTGACAGGCGTCACAACATTTTTGTTCCTGTCATAGAACATCATCTCCATGATGGCTGCATCATTATCTTTTTTCTGTACAAACTTAAGATATCTTGTTGAATACGCAAAGTCCTGCTTATTCCAGCAGAATACGCTGCATATATTCATCCAGTTCGGATCAACACCTTCTTCATCCGAACTTCCGCCCATATTAAGGATACTCCAGTTTTCTCCGTCATCCGATATGCTGACTTCGAATTTACGGTTCTCATGATATCCGAGGAAACTGTAGAAATTTTCAAAATCAACTGTCTTTCCGAAGTCAAGTACTATCTCCTGATCGACATGATCTCCCTTCCAGTAAGTCTGGGGAGCTTCCATATCACCGAGATTATAAAATGCTATACATGCATATATTACAGTGATACCCGCAACGATGATCGAATCCCATTTTGTCCATTTAGGCATGACATCCGAAGGTTTTATACTCCAAAAACGAGGTTTTTCTACGCCTGTAGAATTATTCTGATTCCTGTTATTTCTGTCTCTTGAATCCTGAACTCTGTTCTTATTACCTGAAGATCTGCTGTTCTTCTTAGCGTTACTCTTTCTCCTCTGCTCTCTTTCCCTGTTGGCTATCTCTATCTGTTCCTCATATGTAGAAGCTCTCGGTGTCTTCATATATTTTACAAAGACAGCTACCATATATGCGAAAACCAACACTGTGAGCCATCCCACAAACCTTATGAAAGGATTGCCGAAATCATAATTTGATGGATCGTAATGGAACAATACATGGTATTCGTTCATAAACAGCGTAAGCGAAAGCATACCGAACGCCACAAAATATCTGTATTGTCTCTTAACAGCCGCACCCACAAGAAGAAGCGCAAGTGCAGGATACATATATCTCTCATGCATACGTACAGATAACGTGAATACCGAAGCAACAATGAAAGCTCCGACAAAATAATATTTGCTCTCGGCTTCCTTGCAACGATACCAAAGCCATGCAGCTACAGCCACGGTAAGCACTATAAAAAGGGTTCCCCAGTTTTTAAATGACATGAATATGAACGTATCGTCCTGACCGGTCCAGTTATATCCGAGCGCTGCCCAGAAATTGTATGCATTTACAGAAGCATACTCATAGGAACCGAGTGTCTCGACATACTGTTTGAGAACCTCTGAAAGTCCGAAAGGAACCGCAAGTAAGAACAGACACAGTATCGCAAGCAGACCTAAGCCGAGTTCCTTAAGCATTCTCTTGACATCAAAATCGTTAAGGAATACCTGCTCAATGATTCCAAAAATGAGCACAGGTGTAAATATAAGCGCCTGAGGCTTGATAAGAATACCTATCGCAAATATAAAGTAAGCATACGGAAGCTTCTTTTCCGTAACAAAATAACACATTAACAATACACAGAGCGTGAATACGGAATCAACCTGACCCCACGTGGATGAATTAATGATAACAGCAGGGTTGAATAAAAATGCTGCCGATATCAAAGTGGCTGTTCCCGGTTTTGTATACTTTAACGAAACTTTGTATATCACATATCCGATTCCAAGATCGCAAAGTATTGCAGGAAGCTTGAGAAGTATTACAGACCCTGTCTCCATTCCGTTAAGACCGAATAATTTTCTGATACCTCCGACTACCCACAGTATATACATATATCCCGGCGGATAATCCGTAAAGCCGGGCTGTTTGTAGAATTCCGATATGCCGTGTTCAAATACGTCATATGACCACGCGGAAAAGCAGTTCATATCAACTTCATATCCGGGATATGCTATCGCACATACGATATGAACAATAAATGCTGCAGCCATAAGCAGAAACAGAAGAAGTGTTTTTTCCTGCATCTGTTTAGCATTATCGTTCGTTCCGGCAAATTTCACATTATTACTCATTTTTAAGTTAACTCCTCTCAGGCTTCTTTTTATTTTCTCACATGCTCATGTGTATATATATGGTCAGCGCAATATTCGTAATTGCCGTCGCACTTCGAACAGAATCTGAATTCCAGATTCTCGTTATCCTTTTCAGTACGTCCGCAGATAGCGCATCTGTGTCTGTATATAGGAACAACTTTCGGTCCCGTATCCCTCTTAAACTGTTTTCTTCTCTTCACCTGCTTCGGCGAATATCTTGCGAGATTACGCGTACTTAAGAAGAATATCAAAAAGTTAAGTAAGGATATAATTATTGCAACCGCAAATATAAAGTTTCCCTGTCCGATATATGAATAGATCTCGAATATCATCATTCCGGCATATAAAAGCGCAAACCACTTTGCCTTGATCGGTATAATGAAATAAAACAAAAATTCCATGTTCGGAAATATTACCGCAAATGCCAAAAAAAGCGACTGATTGATATATTCAAGCCCAACGGGCCACCATGGGAATCCCGTCCCGATATATACTATAAGTCCGGCAATTATCGTAAGCACATATCCTGACAGATAATACATCGTAAATTTGAATGACCCCCATATGTTCTCAAGAGAATTACCTATCATATAGTACAGATAAAACTTAATGGCAAGAAATAAAATACTCATTACGTTAAAAGACAGATCTTCCGGAGCCGGAACAAGAATAAAAGTAAATAATCTCCAGATCTCGCCTTTCAATATATTAGCGTAATCAAGTATCAGATAAGAATACAGAATGGGGTTGGTGTAACATAGTATGATCCCCACAGCCTGTAATATGATTATATATTTGATAAGTCCGGGTATTGCAAGCCGGCCAATCTTACGCTCCAGCCTGTCAAGCCAACTTTGTTTCATTCAATTACTCCTTCTTCTTACTACATATTCACAGCCCCCTACACGCCACAGGCGGGCTGCTTCGCATCCCCCGCAGCTTCGCTGCTCATGCCTGTGGCTGTAGGGGCGGTTTCTGCTTCACAGGAACCAATTTCGCAGACATACACTGCTTCTTACATGCAAGCATGACGAATCAGTATATGTCTACGAAATGCTGTGAATAGTAACTCTGTCAGAACATCTTTTTTTTGGCGCAGATCAATGCCACAATGCCCGTAACAGCCAGTGTTGCGAGCGTTATGATCAGGAATCCGTTAGGATTCTCTCCGAATGGTATATTAACAAAATTCATTCCGAAGAAACTCGCTATCATCGTCGGGATTGAGAGAACGATGGTGATCGTTGCGAGCAGCTTCATTACTATATTAAGATTGTTGGAGATGACCGATGCAAAAGCGTCCATCATTCCGCTTAGGATTCCGCTGTAGATATTAGCCATCTCGATAGCCTGCTTGTTCTCGATGATGACATCTTCGAGCAGATCGGCATCTTCGGGATATTTTTTGATGCGTTCGGTACGAAGCATCTTCTCAAGCACAACTTCATTGGAACGAAGCGATGTCGTGAAGTACACAAGGCTTTTTTCCAGTTCAAGAAGTTCAATGAGCTCCTGATTCTTCTGTGAAATATGGAGTTTTTCCTCTATCTCTTCACTCTTTCTGTCTATATTACGAAGATACTGAAGGTACAGGGTTGCATTTCTGTACAATATCTGAAGTATCACTCTTGTTTTTTTGAACGTGTAAAATGTACGTATATTGCCTCTGGTAAAATAACTGATGACAGCATTCTCCTCCAGACATACGGTAATTATCTCGCGTTCCGTAAGAATTATACCAAGAGGGATCGTCACATATCTGTTCTTGTCATTCTTCTTCTCAAGTGTAGGTATGTCAACAAGTATTAGTGTATAACCGTCTTCAAGCATGAGACGTGAACGCTCTTCTTCATCAAGAGGAGCCTTCAGGTCATCAATATCAACCTTGCATTCTTCAGCGACTCTCGTAAGTTCTTCAGGGGTAGGATTGATAAGTGATATCCAGCATCCGTCCGTAATATCTTTTTCAATATCCATCTGACCATTTATCGATGATTTGTAAATGGTGATCATATCCATACCTCCCCACTTCGGATCATATATCCATATTAATTATATTTTTTTTAAATGTTCAGCACCCCGGTTCTATATCGCAATTATCATTTATCGGTTATGAGTGCATGAAGCTCCTGTAATGACTGTACCGGAAGCTTACCGTCTTCCTTAACAGCCTTGATTCCGGCTGCGGTTGCCTTTGCTGCTGCCATGGTCGTCATATAAGGAATCTTCTTCTTGATCGCTGTCTTTCTGATATAACTGTCATCGAATACCTTATCCTTGCCGGCCGGTGTATTAACTACCATCTGTATCTCACCGTTTGTTATGGCATCAACGATATTCGGTCTGCCTTCCTGCATCTTATTGATCTTCTTTGCAGGAATACCTGCTTCACATATCACATCATATGTTCTTCCGGTTGCCACGATATCAAATCCGCAGTCAGCAAACATCTTTGCGATCTCCGGAAGTTCAGCCTTGGATGCCGCATTTACAGAGAATAATACCGTTCCTTCAAGCGGAAGTCTTGTCTGTGTAGCTTCCTGAGCCTTGTAGAATGCCTCACCGAATCCGCTTGCAAGTCCGAGAACTTCTCCGGTTGAACGCATCTCCGGTCCGAGAAGAGGATCTACCTCCGGGAACATATTGAACGGGAACACGGCTTCCTTTACACCGTAATGAGCATATTTCTTCTCTTTGAGTGACGGAACCGGTGATTCTTCTCCCGTTATATCTGATACGATTATCTGCGTTGCGAGTCTTACCATCTGGATGCCGCACACTTTTGATACAAGCGGCACTGTACGTGATGCCCTCGGATTGGCTTCGAGAACATATACCACATCATTTTCTATTGCATACTGCATATTCATGAGACCGCATACGTTCATCTCAACAGCGATCTTTCTTGTGTATTCTTTTATTGTCTCAAGATGCTTGTCGGATATGTGCATTGACGGAAGAATACATGCCGAGTCACCCGAATGTATTCCCGCAAGCTCGATATGTTCCATAACTGCCGGAACAAATGCATGCGTGCCGTCGCTTATCGCGTCAGCCTCACATTCAAGAGCATTCTTTAAAAATCTGTCTATAAGTATAGGTCTGTCCGGTGTTACTCCAACTGCTGCCGCCATATAGTCACGAAGCATATCGGGATCCGTTACGACTTCCATTCCTCGACCGCCGAGAACGTAAGAAGGACGAACCATAACAGGATATCCTATCTTTTCTGCTATCTGAAGTGCTTCTTCGGTATCAACCGCCATTCCTGCTTCCGGCATAGGAATCTCAAGCTTGTTCATCATTGCACGGAACAGATCTCTGTCTTCTGCCATATCTATAACAGACGGTGCGGTTCCGAGAACCTTAACACCATATTTTTCCAGTTCTGCTGCGAGATTGAGCGGTGTCTGACCACCAAACTGAGCAATAACACCTACCGGCTTCTCTTTGTGATATATACTTAACACATCTTCAAGTGTAAGAGGCTCAAAGTATAATTTGTCGGATGTATCATAATCCGTTGATACAGTCTCGGGATTACAATTGATGATAATAGTCTCAAATCCGAGATCCTTAAGGGCAAGTGCCGCATGAACACAGCAATAATCGAACTCAATACCCTGTCCGATACGGTTCGGGCCACCGCCGAGTATAAGTATCTTCTTCTTGTTATCCGAAGCTTCGGATGCATCCGGTGCATTGTAGGTTGAATAATAGTAAGCGCTGTTTTCGGTTCCCGATACATGAACGCCTTCCCATCCTTCAACAACACCTATCTTAGTTCTTGCATCCCTTACAGCTGATTCCTCAACATCAAGGATCTTGGCAAGATATTTATCTGAGAATCCGTCTTTCTTAGCTTTGGTGAGAGCTTCATCGGAAGGTACGCTTCCCTTGTTCTTAAGAAGCTCCTCTTCTTCTTCAACGAGCTCTTTCATCTGCTCTATGAAATACTTCTTGATCTTCGTAAGATCATATAACTGATCAACGGTAGCTCCTTTTCTGAGTGCCTCATACATTATGAACTGGCGTTCACTCGAAGGAGTCCTTAACATGGAAATGAGCTTATCAAGGCTTAATTCATGGTAATTTTTGGCAAATCCGAGTCCGTAACGTCCCGTTTCAAGTGAACGTATAGCCTTCTGGAACGCTTCCTTATAGGTCTTACCGATACTCATTACTTCGCCTACGGCCTTCATCTGGGTACCGAGTTTATCTTCACTGCCTTTGAACTTCTCAAATGCCCATCTTGCATATTTGATAACGATATAATCTCCGCCCGGAACATATTTATCAAGTGTTCCATGCTTTCCGCAAGGTATCTCGTCAAGATTAAGTCCGCTCGCAAGCATAGCCGATACAAGTGCAATCGGGAATCCTGTTGCCTTACTTGCAAGAGCTGAAGATCTTGAAGTTCTCGGATTGATCTCAATTACAACAATTCTGTCCGATACGGGATCATGTGCGAACTGTACATTGGTTCCTCCGATAACCTGAATTGCTTCCACTATCTTATATGCCTGCTCCTGAAGTCTCTTCTGGACATCCTCAGATATCGTAAGCATCGGAGCCGAGCAGAATGAATCTCCGGTATGTACGCCCATCGGATCGATATTCTCGATGAAACATACAGTGATCATATTATTCTTGGAATCTCTTACTACTTCGAGTTCGAGCTCTTCCCATCCGAGAACCGACTCTTCAACAAGAACCTGTCCCACAAGACTTGCCTGAAGACCTCTTGCAACTACAGTCTTGAGTTCTTCCACATTATATACAAGTCCGCCGCCGGCACCGCCCATCGTATATGCCGGACGTATTACAACCGGATAACCAAGCTTATCGGCTATGGCAAGTGCCTCTTCAACAGTATAGGCAACTTCACTCCTTGCCATCTCGATACCAAGGCTGTTCATTGTATTCTTGAATTCTATTCTGTCCTCGCCTCTTTCAATGGCATCAACCTGAACACCTATAACCTTTACGCCATATTTATCAAGTATGCCTTTTGATGCAAGTTCCGAACACAGATTAAGTCCTGACTGCCCTCCGAGATTCGGAAGAAGCGCATCGGGACGTTCTTTTTCGATGATCTGCTCGAGTCTTTCCACATTAAGCGGTTCAATATATGTAACATCAGCGGTACCCGGGTCTGTCATGATCGTTGCCGGATTCGAATTAACCAGCACGATCTCATAACCAAGACTCCTTAAAGCCTTGCAGGCCTGAGTTCCCGAATAGTCAAACTCACAGGCCTGTCCGATGATTATCGGACCCGATCCGATTATTAACACCTTATGAATATCATTTCTTTTTCCCATTGCAGCAATTACCATCCTTTCCATTCCAACAGTATGTACATAATTTGCACGGCTCTATTCCCACAGCCTTAATCATATCGTCCAGGCGGTTGAACGACAGGGATGTGAATTTCATCTTCTTGCATATCGAGTCCACCATCTCTGAATAATTGGTACTCTCGGTATCCGCATAATCCTGTAATACCTCTTCGGATACATTCTCTCCTTCTCGCTCCTCGATCACGCGCCTTGTGATAAGATCCATGTCTGACCTTGATCTTGAGAAATTGAGATATTTGCAGCCGTAAATGAGCGGCGGACAGGCAGGTCTTATGTGAACTTCTTTTGCACCGCTCTCAAACAGGAACTCAGTCGTCTCACGAAGCTGCGTTCCCCTGACTATTGAATCATCTATAAGCAGAAGACTCTTATCTTTAATAAGAGGCTCTACAGGTATCAGTTTCATCTTTGCGATAAGATCTCTCTTCTGCTGATTCTGAGGCATGAAAGATCTTGGCCATGTAGGTGTATATTTTATAAACGGTCTCGAAAACGGTATATGCGCCGTGTTGGAATATCCTATTGCATGTGCCGTTCCGGAATCGGGCACACCCGCAACAAAATCAGGCTTAACGCTGTCACGCTTAGCCATGTACTGACCGCATCTGTATCTCATCTCTTCCACATTGACACCTTCGTAGGTAGCGGTCGGATATCCGTAATATACCCACAAAAAGGTACAGATACTCATCTCATTTCCCGGTTCTACGAGTGTAGTGAATTCATCGGGAGTAAAGAATACCACTTCTCCGGGACCAAGCTCCTTTTTGGTAGAATAACCAAGATGCATGAATGAAAAATCTTCAAAAGCAGCACATGTTGCGCCTTCCTTTTCTCCGATTATCACAGGCGTTCTTCCGTACCTGTCCCTCATCGCATATATTCCTTCCCCGGTCATAAGAAGAACGGACATGGAGCCGTCTACCTTCTCACAAACATACTTAAGACCTTCGGCGATGGAATCCCGCTGGTTTATAAGCGCTGCCGTGAGCTCGGTCTGGTTGATCTCTCCTCCACTCATTTCCATAAAATGAGTATGTCCGTTATCAAATACTTCCCTTATCAGTTCCGAAGAATTGTTAATCTTTCCAACAGTAGTAATGGCATAATTGCCCAGATGTGATCTTATAAGTAATGGTTGTGGTTCATAGTCTGATATACATCCAATACCAATGTTGCCTTCCATACTGTTAACATCACTCTCGAATTTTGTTCGAAACGGCGAGTTCTCAATGTTGTGAATAGCTCTGTCAAATCCTTTTACCTTGTCATATACAACCATTCCTCCGCGTCTGGTGCCGAGATGTGAATGATAGTCAATGCCAAAGAACAGGTCAAATACACAGCTTTCTCTGGATGCTACTCCAAAAAAACCACCCATATTCTTATTCTCCTTCTGTTTTTTAGTCTATAAAAGTATACTTCGCTTTACGTGGCGGTGTCAACCACTAATTCTGTCTTCCTTGCGCGAATGGAGAACACCCCCGTTTTTCAGTATCTCCTGCTTAATAAGACGCTTATCCTCGTACATTTGTTCATCTGCATGAACAAGAAGTCTGTCTGTAATACGCGATCTCATTTTTCTTCCTTCCGAATCACCGTGTCCTTCCTGCGTATTAATCTCAGGAAGCGTCGACACGCATGCCATTCCTATGGCACAGCTGTATTCGGTCTGTTTAAGAGCTTCACGTATCTTTTTCACATCACCCTCAATTCCCTGTTCTTCCTGTCTTAAACATAATATCTGGAATTCATCGCCTCCCACACGATATACTCTGTTACCTGACGATACACTGTCAAGGAAGCATTTGCTCACTGCCTTTAACGCCTCATCACCTGCAAGATGCCCCTTCTTATCGTTGATCCATTTCAGTTCGTTCATATCTATAGTGATGATTCCCGTGATAAAATCCCTGTATTTACCAAGATCACTGAAGAATGCCTGTCTGTTAAGAAGACCGGTCAGGTTATCGAGCTTCGCATATTGTATATGCAGGAACAGAAAATAGAATACAATATCTACTGTAAACAGTAATTTGAATATCGGCTGTATGTTAAACAGGAAATGTAAGATAATAGCACAAAAACCGTTCACTGCCATAAAGATGATAACGATATTTTCCTGAATGGTATTCCTTTTAAAATGTCTCATTACCAATACAAGGAATAAAAGGATATAAAATAGCGAAACTATATAGGGCACTATTCCGATAGGACCTCTGTGAAACTGATTATCTTCGGTATAATAATAGGCAATGTCAGTAAAAAACACGGAAAAACTTACTATCACATTAACGAAAGCCGGTATCAGCAGTAAAACATACTTGCGTATTCCGCATATTATCCTGATAGCCTGGATTATCATTAAAGGATTGATCGTATATGCCAGCGCAGCAACAAGAAGCCTCCATCTGTTCAGTGTTTCAAGTGTTGCAAGCACCTGATCAATGTATTCAATGACTGACAGAGTAAATATAATGATTATGCACTGCCTGACAAGCTTGATAGTATATTTTGACAGATTGATATTCATATAAGAAGAAAGCCATAATCCTGTCAGGGTAACGATCAATATATAATTATTTACCACATACTTTACTATCAGATCTCCAACCAAATTACTCTTCCTCGTCTTCCTCTTCTTTATCCGAATCAACTACGGTCTCTTTGAACACCGGACGTATTACGCCATAATATGTTTTTTTCTTCTTATAACCGGAATGTGTCTTTATTCTGCAACGAACTACATCGCAATGCTGATTCATGCATCTCATGTCTTTGTCATCTGCCGAAACCACTATTGCAACGTGCCCGTAACGAAGACCCCTTCCTCTTCCCCACACGGCTATATCACCGGGCTTTGGAACAAATTTCTTTGTACATTTTATTCTTTCCCAATTTTTGGGAAGTTTGTTTTTTGTATATTCACAGGCATCTCCGCTTATTGGTATAACCCCCAGGTAATTATAATACGCCTTGATCAAGTCTACACACTGATAACCGGAATGATGATCATAATCGATCAGCTTGCCTTTTTGCTTCTTAACCCACTTTAAAGCCTGCTTTTTGGTACGAAGGAGCTTCTTATCTTTTTTTGTCTTATCTTTCTTCTTGGTCTTGTCTTTCTTTTTAGTCTTGCCTTTCTTTTTAGTCTTGTCTTTCTTTTTGGTCTTGTCCTTCTTTTTAGTCTTTACCTTCTTTTTTGAATCTTTCTTGCCTGTATCTTTCGTATCTTCTGTATTTGCCTCTTGTGACCCGACGGTCCCTGAGCTTTCCGCTTGTCCCTCTTCCTTGTTACCGTCCTGAGAAGTATCCTGCTTTGCTGCCGCAGGCTGTTCTGTTGTCGCGCTCTGACTTGCTGCTGTCTGCTTCCCTTCCGTGGGCTGCTCTACTGCCTCATTCTGCTCAGTTCCAACAACCGCCTCCGCTGTCTCGGCCTGTCCGGCTCCGAAAGCGAACATCGCAAAGATGATCATATATGCTATGAGTGTTATAACAGATATTCTGCTTTTTTTTCTTACATAGGCTTCTTTACTCATTTGCCCCTCCCTGCGGCCGACTGTTTTTTTCGCTGATACTACTGATCGGACTTTTCCTGTTCCCATATGGGTATCCTGTTTCCGTATGCATCTCTTTTTACGGATTTGCCGGATTCCCTTTTTCCTTTTTTCTTCCTGAAATCGTTTTTATCGGATTCGGATCTGTTGCCATCAGACTTTCTGTCCTTCTTATACTCTTTTCTGTCATCAGACTTTCCAACATTCTTTATTGTCTTTTTGTCTTTCTTATTGTCCTTCCTGTCATCAGACTTCTTTTCTTTCCTAATATCCTTCCTGTCGTCTGATCTTCTGTCTTTCTTTTTATCTTCTCTACCGCTGTAGTCCTTAGATTTTTCGTCACGTTTCCATGGCTTTTGTTTTTTGTTATCACGCTTTCGACTGCTCTTGTCGTCTCTTCTTTCGGACTCTTTTTTACGCCTCTTACGCTCCTTATACTCATCACTGTCAAACCAGCTGTAGTCAAGCTTCATGTCTTCAACTTCCTTGCCCATATGCATCTTTAAAAGAGCTGCCGCAAGTTCAATTGCCGTGAAATCCTCATCATCAAGCCTTGACTCTACTATCTTGAGCATCTTATATATTTTTTCATCTTTTATATATTCGACCGCTTCCCTGATGATCTTATCCGCTCTTGCATTATTAATATCAGCTGCTAACGGCACTGTACGCGGTTTGATCTTTGTTCTGCATACGCGTTCTATATCACGTATCTTATATATATCCCTTCCGACCACAAGCGTAAATGCCCTTCCGGTCTTTCCGGCTCTGCCTGTTCTTCCTATTCTATGCACGTAGTATTCGATATCCTGCGGAATATCATAGTTGAATACAGCCTCCACGTCATCAACATCAATGCCTCTGGCAGCAACGTCTGTTGCTATAAGAATATCAACATATCCTTTTCTGAATCCGTTCATGATCTTATCACGCTGAGCCTGAGTCATATCTCCATGGAATCCTTCCGCAAAATATCCTCTTCCTTTAAGTACTTCGGCAAGCTCATCAACCTTGCGCTTGGTATTACAGAAAATCAGTGTCCTTTTGGGATTGTAATAGTCAAGTATTCTTGCCGTCACTTCCTCCTTGTTCTTGAGTCTCACTTCATAGTAATACTGACGGACAAGAGGAATTGTGAGCTCCTTCGCCGCGATCTTTACCATAACAGCGTCAGGTTTCTGGTAAGTTTTCGTTATGTCAAGAATCGGCTTCGGCATTGTTGCTGAAAATAAACCGGTCTGATGATCTCCGGGAATATCCTTAAGAATTGTCTCTATATCTTCCCTGAATCCCATATTTAACATCTCATCGGCTTCATCAAGTACGATCATCTTAAGATTACCGAGTTTAAGTGTATGTCTTCTCATATGATCCATTACTCTTCCCGGCGTTCCGACAACTATCTGTACATTTCCTTTGAGCGATCTTATCTGTTTGTTAATATCCTGACCGCCATAGATCGGAAGTACTTTAACGCCTTCCATATATTTTCCGAATTTTCTTATCTCATCAGCCGCCTGAATAGCCAATTCCCTTGTAGGGCACAGAATAAGAGCCTGAAGAGACTTCTCCTCAGGTTCAACCATCTGAAGTATAGGAATTCCGAATGCCGCTGTCTTACCTGTTCCTGTCTGAGCCTGACCTATCAGATCCTTTCCCTCAAGAAATACAGGTATAGCCTGTTCCTGTATCGGTGTCATGCTCTCAAATCCAAGTTCTGCCACCGCCCTGAGGATACGTCCATCAAGTCCCGACTGCTCATATGTTATATTTTCTTCCATATTTTCCCTTTCACATCTTTTGTTTCTTTCGGCACTGATTTCCATTTCTCAAAATATGATCAGCACCTTCTGCTAACAATTATATATCTGTTTTTTTGTCTGATAGTACTTCTCTTTGGCCTCATACATCTTAGTATCAGCCATTTTTGCAATTTCAATAATATTCCTGTCAGGATGATCTTCACATATAATATACCCGTAGGAAGCACACAACTCCAATTTATTTTCTTCAGACCAACTCTTCATTAATGATTCATACTTTGAAAAAAGATTGTTGATCTCATTTTTCAAAGTGCGGATCATAACTACGAATTCATCTCCTCCGATCCTGTATATACTTCCTTTGTCCGCAAAACATCTTTCCATACATTCAGCCGCGCCAATGATCAGCCTGTCACCGCTGTCATGGCCATATTCATCATTT
Source organism: Lachnospiraceae bacterium V9D3004 (assembly GCA_000621985.1). GTDB lineage: Bacteria > Bacillota > Clostridia > Lachnospirales > Lachnospiraceae > V9D3004. The sequence continues at coordinate 590,097 of JHWW01000001.1, read as the reverse complement.
ACTCTCTTCAGACCATTGATATCTACGGCAATATATACAAGATCTTTCGGTACGGATTCATCTGACAACCTTTTCAATTCATCCGAATACACCCTTCTGTTTCTGCATCCGGTCATAACATCTATCCGGGCATTATACTGTTCTTCAATAATTCTTCCGGCAAGTTTTATCCTGATGCGGAAGAAAGTGATACTGTGGAAAAACTGAAATATAAAGAATACCAATACATTTATGAGTGATCCACCCAATCCGTTGAAACTGATCAGCATAATAATCATAACAATATCTGCTGCCGTGACTATCACAGCATATACTACAGGCTTAAAATATGAACTGAGCGGTACCGTAAGCGTAAACGTCATAAACAGTATCGGATCCACCACACCTGTAGAAAGAGCATCAACGTATGTAACACCCAAAGCCCATGCAAAGAAGAATACCGAATAAACCGGATTAAGTATATTCAACTTTCTGTATCTGTTTTCTAAATCTTCGTTGACGTACCTGTTTAGCAATACAAATATTACAGAAAGAAACAAAAGTGAAAAATACATCATGCGGTAACTGTTCAGGTATATCCCGAAAGCATCCGGATAACAATAAGAAACCAAAATCATTATCATTTCCAATATTCCGATTATAGTTACTGCTATAAAAGGCGCCTTCATTGATGAACGATATAAATTTATGATGATTCTTTCATTTTTGTCTGTACTCTTTTGCATATTATTTTCCCTTTATCATGTAATATTTTTGCATTTATTTACAGGTTTTCTATAGTCTCCATGATATAATCGGCAAACTGTTCACCTGTTGCTCCGGTATCACGTCCGGTCATGGTAAGTTTCTTCTCTGTGATAGTACAGATATCAAGTGCTTTGTATAACTTGTCTGATTCCTCAATATAACCGATATGATTAAGAAGCATTGCTCCTGCTCTTATCACACTGCATGGATCTGCATACTGTGCTCTTCCTTCCTTAACCATACGCGGAGCAGAACCGTGAATCGCCTCAAACATCGCATACTTCTTACCGATGTTTGCACTTCCCGCAGTTCCGACGCCACCTTGGATCTCTGCTGCCTCATCGGTAATAATGTCACCATACAGGTTAGGCAGAACTACCACCTGGAAGTCCTTACGTCTCATTTCATCAAGCAATTTTGCTGTCATTATATCAATATACCAGTCATCTGCCTGGATGTCCGGATATTCTTTTGATATCTCATAGAATGTATCAAGGAACTTACCGTCCGTAGTCTTGATGATATTTGCCTTTGTTACTGCGGTAACTCTTGTCTTGCCGTTAGCCTTTGCGAATTCGAATGCTGCACGGATTATTCTGTCACAACCCTGTGAAGTAGCGATCGTAAAATCAATTCCAAGATCCTCCGTTACATTTACGCCTTCTTTTCCTGCCGCATATCCGCCTTCAGTGTTCTCACGATAGAATGTCCAGTCTATTCCAAGTTCCGGAATTCTTACAGGCCTTACATTTGCAAAAAGATCAAGTGCCTTTCTCATTGCAACATTGGCAGACTCAACATTCGGCCACTCATCGCCTTTTCTCGGTGTAGTTGTAGGTCCTTTAAGTATAACATCACAGGCTTTGAGCTCTAAAAGCACATCCTCAGGTATTGCTGCCATCTCGGCCGCACGCCTTTCGATAGTAAGTCCGTCAATAACCTTGAACTCGATCCTGCCCTTCTTAACATCTTCTGCAAGAAGATATTCAAGCACTCTCTGTGCCTGTGCAGTGATCGCCGGACCGATGCCGTCTCCGCCGCATACACCTATAACGATCTTATCAAGTGATTTATAATCCTTAAAATCGCCCTGGCTCTTCATTTCCTCAACACGCTTAAGCTGTCTGAGCATAAGCTCTCCGAATTTTTCTTTAGCTGCTGCTATCTCTTTTTCATACATGATCAAAGATCCTCCTTAAATTTCTGAAATATTCATAACTATTCTAAATGTTCAGCTCCCCGGGTCCTTGTCGCTTCGCGCAAAGTAACATTGAAACGTCAGAGACGCTGAACAGATATCATACATTTTCAATCTGCCAGTCTATAGGCTCCAACCCGTTTTTTTCAAGAAATTCATTGGCTTTCTTAAAATGTCCGTTGCCGAAGAATCCTTTGTCGGCCGAAAACGGACTTGGATGTGCCGATTCAAGCACAAGCTGTTTCGGGTTATTTAACATTATGCTCTTATCCCTTGCAGACCTTCCCCACAGCATGTAAACAACAGGTCTGTCAAGCTCATTAACCGCTCTTATCGCTGCATCCGTGAACTGTTCCCAGCCCTTGTTCTTATGTGAGTTGGCCTGTCCGTCACGAACCGTAAGCACTGCATTGAGCATAAGAACGCCCTGCCTTGCCCATTTTTCGAGATATCCGTTATTAGGGATATAACATCCGAGTTCATCGTGAAGTTCTTTATAAATATTCACAAGTGAACGGGGTATCTTGATATCTTTCTTTACCGAAAAACACAATCCGTGAGCCTGTCCGTATTCATGATAAGGATCCTGTCCCAGAATCACCACTTTTACTTTGGATAACGGTGTGTAATGGAACGCATTGAATACATCATCTGACGGCGGATATATCACTTCTTTACTATATTCATTTTTAATAAATGTATATAATTCAGCATAATACTTCTTGCCGAATTCCGGCTTAAGTGCCGGAAGCCAGTCATTATCGATCGCTCCCATGATCATTCTCCCATAATCATTCTCTGACGTTTCGCTCATCTATGCACTGCTTCATTCTTTGACATTGCCTTCACATATGCACCTCCGGCAGACCGGCCATGACCTGACACTTATAACCTTACACTTATGCCACGACCTCTAAGATATTCTTTGACTTCTCTTATCTCGAGCTCCTTGTAGTGAAACAGCGATGCCGCAAGCACTGCGTCAGCCTTTCCTTCTTCAATCGCATCATAGAAATGCTCCAGCTTACCTGCACCACCTGAAGCAATTACAGGAACCGACACATTATCTGATACTTCTCTCGTCAGCTTATTGTCGTAACCGTCCTTTGTTCCGTCACAATCCATACTTGTGAGCAGTATCTCTCCTGCACCAAGTTCACATGCTTTGATCGCCCATTCGACAGCATCAATTCCCATATCAACACGTCCACCGTTTTTGTATATGTTCCAGCCACTGCCGTCGGCCCTTCTCTTTGCATCAATGGCAACTACAACGCACTGACTGCCGAACTTGTCAGCAGCTTCCGAAATCAGCGTCGGGTTCATTATCGCAGCGGTGTTGACCGCGATCTTATCTGCTCCCTCTCTGAGAATCTGTCTGAAATCATCAACTGTCCTTATTCCTCCGCCAACGGTAAATGGGATAAACACCGTCTCAGCAACCTTCCTTACCATATCCAGTTTGATATCCCTTGCGTCCGATGATGCGGTAATATCAAGAAATACAAGTTCATCCGCTCCGGCTTCGCCATATGCCGCTCCAACACTTACCGGATCTCCGGCATCTCTCAGATTAACAAAATTAACTCCTTTAACGACCCTGCCGTTATTTACATCAAGACAGGGAATAACTCTTTTAGTATGCATAATCAGATCCTCGCAAAATTCTTAAGTATCTCCAGTCCTATATCCCCGCTCTTCTCGGGATGGAACTGGCAGGCAAACACATTATCTTTCTCAACTGCAGCATGTATGTGCGAAACATATTCGGTAGTTGCAGCCACAATCCCCTCATCCGCTGCTTTAAGATAATATGAATGCACGAAATAAACATATGATCCCTCGGGGATTCCTTCAAACAATCTGGATTTTTTCGGAAAATTAAGTGAATTCCATCCCATGTGCGGTATCTTATGTTCACCATCATCAGGAATGGCAAGAATATCACCTGACAGAACTGATAATCCTTTTACTCCTTTTGTCTCATCACTTGAATCAAACAATGCCTGCAATCCCATACATATTCCAAGAAGCGGAGTCCCGCTTTGCGCAACATTGTGGATCACAGATTCAAGATCATATTGACGTAGTTTTCCAAGTGCGTCTCCGAAAGCTCCTACACCCGGCAATATTACCCTGTCCGCTTTCATGATCTCATTCTTATCTCTTGTTATAACCGGATTCTCTCCGATGTACTCCAGTGCTTTCTCAACACTTCTTAGATTACCCGCATCATAATCTATTATCGCTATCATATTAACTCCTTAAAGTAAGTAAGATTATAGTATCTGATATAATAATCGTAAACCACCTGCCACGTAATACGCCTAATCAGAATTCCTTAATACGCATACGAAGCAGATGGTCATCATTGATCATATTTACAATATTAAAGTCCTACAGCCGCAAGATGCTGAGCAAGTTCATATACTCTTCTGCTGTACTCCGTGCTGTCGGTTATACCGTTAATATCCTTTGCCATATCCTCGGTAATACCGAATTCCGTAACCATCTCATTAACGATCTGGCTCTTAACGGTCTCGAGATCGGCAGTAATGTCAAGTTCTACAGCGTCGGGCATATACTTCTGATATTCCCTCATACCCTTAAGCAGTGAATCAAGCGCTTCGGGATATTTTGATTCTTTGTAATATACATCATACGCTTCAAGCTGCTTGTATACATACATTACGGTAATTACTTTCTGATATAATATCTCATCAGATTCTTTAATATCAACACCAAGCAGTTCCTTATATGATTCTGCATATTTTCCGTTGTCAAAATATGTCTGTGCATTCTTGATACTGTTACTGTAAGAGAACATCTTTGTTCCAAAGAAGATAAATACCGCCATGACTCCGAGAACAAAGAATACTATAGCTGCACCGGCCTTATTGATCCTTCCTTCAATCTCCTGTTCTTCTTCAAGAGCTTTAAGGGCTTTCTCCTCTTTCTTGGCCTGTTTTTCCGCAGCCTTAATAGCCTTCTTTTCTTCTTTTTCCTTGGCTTTAGCTTCTTTTGCAGCCTGCTTGGCCTGCTTATCCAGTTCAGCCTGTTCTTTCTTCTTTTCTTCGTCTTCTTCTTTCTGTTTCTTAGCAGCTTCTTCAGCCGCTTTCTCGTCTTTTACTTTTTGTATCTCTTTTTCATCTACAACATTGCCAAAGAGCTTACTGAATAATCCCGGTTTGTCTTTCTTCTTTTTCTTCTTCTTTCCTTTTTCATTATCGAGAAGTTCATCAACAGCACCGGATCCGGCAGCACCGGAACCGCCATCATCACTATCCGGTGACAATACGGATAATGCATCCGACAAAACATCACCGACATTCTGACTGTCTCCTTCTATCGACAAAAGATCATTATCTATAAGAACGTTCTCACCCGAACTTGCTGAGGCCTGTGAAGTACCATCCGCCTCACCCGAATCTGTCTCGGTCATATCATCTTCCACAAGTTCAAGATCATCATCTCCCATAAGAAGATCATTAAGATCGATATTCTCAAGATCTATCTCATCTAAAGAACTGTCTGTCGCATCAGAACCCGAAGAATCATTGTCTCCGGCAAGCAACGCATCAATCTCATCCTGTCCGGCCGCATTCATCATATCTTCCATTGAAGGCGCCTCAACATTATCTGTTGCCTCTAACAGACTGTCCAGATCGAATTCGTCCATATTAACGTCATCAAGTTCACCGTTATCATTACCCATATTATTGTTATTCTCGAATAATGCCTCCAATGCGTCGTCGCCGCTTGTATCCATGTTCATCATTTCATCAAGTACATCATCCACAGTCTCTTCCCCCGGCTGAATATCCGGCTCTGATATCGGTTCATTATTCATATCATTTTCAGTACCCATATCAAAACTATCCTCCATATTATTATCCGGCAAATCCTCAGACTGTACATCAATATCCGGGTCAACCGTTTCCTGTACTTCATCGGGTATTAATTCTTCGTTAATACCGGCATCAGCTTCCGGCATATCTGCAGCATCTTCCATGACCGGTATCTCGATATCCGGCAATAATTCCGCATTGGGATCTGTCATCTCCGACATATCCGGTATCTCAATATCCGGTAACGATTCTGCATCTGCATCCGGCATACTGTCAATCATATCAAGCATATCAAATAATTCCGCATCTGACAATGTATCTGTATCAGTTTCGGGCATATCTGTATTCTCAGCTATATCTGACATCTCAGGCATGTCTGCCATCTCAGGCATATCTGCCATCTCAGACATATCTGCCATCTCCGGCATATCTGTCATATCAGGCATATCCGACAATTCAAGCATATCTGACATCTCAGGTATGTCTGTCAACTCAGACATATCTGCCATCTCCGGCATATCTGTCATCTCAGGTATGTCCGTCATCTCAGCCGGTGTCTCTTCTTCAATACTTCCACCAATATCAAGCTCCGGAATATCATCCGCAAGGTCTGTCAACTCTTCAAATCCTATATCCGACAGATCCTCCATATCGATATCCGGTATATCATCAATATTAATCTCCGGCAGATCCTCTATTGCCACTTCATTATATTCAATGCCGGGATTAAGCCCCTCAATATGATATTCGTCCTGTTCTGTAGGGATCTCACCTTCTGTATCCTGTTCAGACATCGTGGCATTATCTTCAGATGCTGCTTCTGTATCAATCACATCATCAGCAACCGTCTCAACCTGTGTATCAGCTTCCGCCTGTGCATCGGCCTCTGACTGTAAATCGGTTTCTGCCTGTGCAGTTTCCCCTTCAGCCTCTGCAGTCACTTCGGTTTCGACTTCTTTTTCTTCCTCTTTATCTTTTCTGAATGCTGATTTCTTAGCTATCTTTTCCTTAAATGCACGAAGGGAATCATCTTCAACCGAACCCATGCTTTGAAGAAGTGCATCCATATAGCCCTCTTTCTGATAGCTTTTACTTCTGCACTCCTCGCACATTCCTGTTGTCTGTTCAATTGTTTTTCCACATACTGAGCAATAACCCATTGCCCAACCTCCATCATGCATATTTTAACATAAAAAGACCATCGACTGCATTATACCACATATTGTCGACAGTCTTTTCACTTTATATATAATAACATCAACCAACCAATAAATCAATCTGTTCTACCAATTGTCCTATCTCTGGTTTGGATAACTGTGCATCCGCACCGATAGATTCACCCTTACGTCTCATCTCATCATTTACAAGTGATGAGAATATTACAACCGGTATATGACTGAATTTACTGTCATTCTTAATCAGTTTTGTAAGTCTGTGACCATCCATCTGAGGCATCTCAATATCCGTGATAACGCATGAAACCTTAGAATCAAGAACACCTTCTTCATCAAACTTCCTGAGAAGTTCCCATGCCTCAAGTCCGTTATCCGTAGGAATAACCGTTGTATAACCTGCCTTGATAAGACAGTTGCAGATCATCTTACTAAGCATAGGTGAATCCTCTGCAATAAGAATAGGCTTCTCTCTTCTGTCTCTCTGACCAAGTTTATCAATATCGGAACTCTTGATACCTGTCTCAGGATTGATCTCAGATACGATCCTCTCAAAATCAAGGATTATAATAAGATCATCATGTAATCTTACAATTCCCGTTGCCGTAGCATTGCTCTCGGAATTGATCGTACTGTCCGGTTTTGTTATATCCGACCAGAATACTCTGTGAATTCCCAAAACACGCTCAACATGAAATGCCGTATGAAGCTGGTTAAAATTGGTAACTATATACATGTCCCCAGATGTATCCACAGGATCACTATAACCCAGACATTTTGGAAGATTAACCACACTTATAATAAAATCTCTCGGCATGAATATACCTTCAATACAAGGATGACTATTGGGAACTACTGTGGGTTTCTTATAAGGAATCAATTCACTGATCTTAGCTACATTAATACCATAATGGTTCCCACATACAGTGAATTCCAACAATTCCAACTCATTAGTTCCGCTTTCCAATAAAATATTAGTATCCATAATTCATCCTCCACCTTTCTTATAAGTTGCCAATTATAATCTATTTACTGACATCCAGTCGCATTCCCGACAGATCCGCCCCTTCGGGAACTTCGAATATCAGAACAGCATTATCTTTTCCATGTGCTTTGAGCTTGATATTAAGGAACATCAAACCGCCATTATCAAGAATCGTCACAAGAGGTTTATATTCATTCTCCCCGACGGTTAACAGATAATTCAAACCGGCATCCGTCAGATCTATCTTTATCTTGTGATCGGTCTTATTAACAACATTAAATGATATGACAACAAGCTTCTTGCCTCTTGCCGCCTCAACCGTATACGTATCAGAATCCTTCGGATAATTCTGACATGTATCATATGAAGAATATGTTATCTCCCATTCGTCGGTTGTAAAGAATTCCGACCAGTCCGTCGTATTCTTCTCATCCGTACCGTTCTCATCAAGCGGAACATCCGTGCCCGGCTGTTCACTTGCGACAGCGCTTGCTTCCGGTCCCGGTGATACTGAAGGTGCTTCTGTAGCTTCAGGTTCTTTGGTAGGTAATGTCGGATCGATATATACAAGTTCGTCAACGCCGAATGACTTGTCATACCGAAGCAACTTGTCGGCCATATACCTGGCGATCTCGTAACTTTCGTCATCGGTCAACTCAGTTACTCCCGTACACCCGGCTAATGACATCGAAACAACCATAACCACGCATAAAACCAAAGTTTTCAATCGAACGAAAGGGGTTTTGTTATTTCTGTTATACACTTTATTCCCTCCGATATATAACATCTTTATGACATTTTAACACATATTTTAAAATTAATCAAATTATTTTATTAGCAGAATCAAGTTCAAACCAGAATTCCACTCCGTCATCACAATTCTTCACACCGCACTCCCTGTTAAATGAGCGCATTATTGCTTTTACTATGGAAAGACCGATACCGTTTCCGCCGTATTCTCTGGTCCTCGCCTTGTCAACTTTATAGAATTTTTCCCATATTTTATCGAGTTCATCCTCAGGAATCTTATCTCCGGTATTACGAACACCGATCCTCACCACATCACCGAGATTCTTCGTATATATCTGAATTCTGTTGGGTTCCTTAAGATGATTAAGGGCATTGCTGACATAATTGGTCAACACTTCTTCCACAAGATATTCTTCAGCCCATACATATACCGGATAAGGTTCGTACATATTCAGTTCCACATTTTTCTGCCTGAACAAAATATCGGATGATGCAACTACCGACTTAATGATCTCCACAACGTCAAATCTTTCCATATTAGGAGTCTCGGTACCGAATTCCAGTTGATTAAGATCTAAAAGTCTCTTTACCATGCGGTTCATTTTCTTCGCTTCATCCATAATAACGTCACAATAGAACTTTCTGTCTTCCACATTATCTATGACATCGTCCGCAAGTCCTTCCGCATATCCCTGTATCAGTGCGATGGGAGTCTTAAGTTCGTGTGACACATTCGACAAAAATTCCTGCCTCATCTCATCAAGTTTTACTTTTTTCTCGATATCATATTGCAGTTCATTATTGGCGCTCTTCAATTCCGAGATAGTCTGTTCGAGTTTTTCAGACAGCGTGTTCATGCTGTCACCAAGCCTTCCTATCTCGTCTTCTCTCTTAACTTCATACTTGGCATCAAAATCAAGCTTTGCCATCTTATCGGCTATATCCGCAAGATCGAGTATAGGTTTGGTAAACTGTCTGCCCACAAAAAACATACATACAGCCCCGATAAGCAGTACGATTATTCCGATATAACCTATGAACTTGTTGGATATGGTCACACTTTCCTTCATGTTCTGGTAGTTGACCCTTAGATATACATAATTGGAATTCTCTAATTTTCCAAATAACTCAAGATAATTGGAACCGATACGGTCATCGAATATCTTATACAGATTGTAATTGTCCGCACCTTCAAGCAACTGATAATTGCCCGGGATCTTTCCGAAACCCATATCAGCGCTGACATAATTATCCAATTGTGGTTTGATCATTGAGAACGCAGTACTTTTACTGTCTACGGAAGGATATGAGAAATCATAAAAATCCCAAAATCCATCATTTTTCATTGAAAATACATACAGAGTCACGCCGTTATTTGCGGCAATGGTATTGAATGAATAATACATTTCATCGGAATGAAGCTTTTCGTCGCTCACATCGCTGTTACACATATTATTCACTTCACCGTAAATGTTAATAAGGTCATTTATCTTCTCATGAGTGTAATATCTCTCGAGAAATGTAATATTCATAGTGATATTTATCAATACAAATGCCATAATAAATGCCACTAATATCAATATTAATCTGGTACGGATAGAATTCTTCACTTAGTCCACCTCAAACTTATATCCCATTCCCCATATAGTCTTAATATAATTGCCCTTATTCTCCATCTTGCTTCTCAACTTTTTAACATGTGTATCTATCGTTCTTGCATCACCGTAGTAATCGTAATTCCAGACATTGTTAAGTATCTTCTCCCTTGAAAGGGCAATCCCTCTGTTATCGATAAAATATGCAAGCAGCTCAAATTCCTTAAAGCTCAGCTCAATCCTTTTACCGTCGATCGTAACTTCATGAGCTGATTTATCAAGAACAATGCCTCCGATATCAATTGTTTCCGAATCACCGGCATTACTTCTTCTGAGTATTGCCTGAACTCTTGCAACAAGCACTTTCGGGCTGAAAGGCTTGGAGATATATTCATCTACACCAAGCTTGAATCCCAGCAGTTCATCTCTTTCCGCAGACTTGGCTGTGAGCATGATTATGGGAACTTCCGAATATTGTCTGATCTCCTTGCACACTTCCCAACCGTCAAGTTTGGGCATCATGACATCAAGCAAAATAAGCGCAATATTTTTATCAGAGAAGAATATATCAACGGCCTGCTCGCCGTTTTCAGCTTCAAGGACTTCATAATCTTCCCTGACAAGAAAATCCTTCACCAGCTTCCTCATCCTCTGTTCATCATCTACAACGAGAATCTTAAGCTTATCCATGATCATTCCCCCTGTCTGTCTTCGATACCTAACGCCTCTTCTCTCTCATTAAGTGACTTTTCCTTTTCCTCAAGCTGCTCTCGCCACTCTTCGTACTCGTCAATTATATCATTGCGAATATTTTCTTCATAATCAGTAAAATACGTTATATATGAATATTTGGATCTGAACGTAAGGACAAACATGCCAACGATTGCTGCTATGAGTCCCGCTACCACAAATGATAATAATATTCTTCTCTTCTTTTCATTCTCATACATGGTCTGTAATCTGCTTTCGGGAACCGAAGATCTCTTCGGAGCCCCGGTCTGCCCTCCCGCTTTTGGGGAAGGCTTGCTTTTTGAAGATTTTGAAGGAGTCTCTTCCGATACAACAGGAACACTGTTTAAGGACGAATCATCAACTAGACCGCTTGATATGATGGTATCACGCAGTTTTTTGAGAAATGAATACCCTACCGCCGTCTTAAATGTACGTTTGGCAACCGCCTGGTTGTACAACGACAAAGCGATCTTTGCATCATTCAGGTTCATTTTCTCCCTGATATTATTAATAGTATTCTGCTCTCTAAGCGCCTGTTCGTATTCAGCTTTATTGTCAAACTGATATCCGTCAACCTTGTATTCTTCCATTCCCGACCGGACACTTCCTTTCTACGCTACTACTTAAGTCCCTCAACCTTTGCATTATCCGCCACATATGTCTTGATATATTCAAGTAACATTCCGTCTCTCGGTTCTTCGCCGTAAGATTCCCTGTATTCCGTCTCGATATCCTCAAGGCTCATGTTATCAGCCTGTCCATTCTCATATTCCATATAATCGACAAGGAGATTTCTGTACACATCATCATTCATTGTAAGACCGTCTTTGGCAGCTATCGTCTTTGCGATCATCTTCTCTGCCGCGGTATCTTTTGCAACATCTTCAATATCATCTTCGGTCATTCCGAATTCATCAAGAAAATCGCTTGTACTCTCATAACCCGACATCTCCGAGAAATTCTCATAATTCTTCTTAGTCTCTTCGATCGCCTTATCAAGCACATCATCCGGATATTTCTCCACTGTCGCATTGTTAACAACCTGTTCCCAGACATCATCGGCAATTGAGCTTACGTTGCTTTCATATAATTCATTTCTTAAATAATCATCAAAATCAGCCAGTGAAGTACACTCACCGTCAGTATAGCTTGTTACGAATTCATCGTTAAGTTCCGGTTTCACAAGCTCACCGCAGATATAATTAAGCGTTACTTCATACTGTGCTGTCTTACCTTCAAGTTCTCCGTATCCGGAATCTGTGGGAAGAACAACATCAATAGTCTTGGTGTCACCTGTATTCATACCGACTATGCCCTGATCGAATTCGGCAAATATCTCTTCATCACCAAGCTGTATCTCAACATCTTCAGCACTCTCATCTTCTATGGGATTGCCATCACATGTTCCCTTGTAATTAATGCAGACCATATCATTCGCCTTTGCGGTTCCGTCAAGCTTCTGGTATACGTCTTCATCAAGGATATAATCCTTCTCTTCCTTCACATCAGCATCGGTTACCTCAACGGATACTGTGATATTCTTATATTCACCGAGTGTAACGTAACCGGCTTCTTCAAAATCATAAGCAGCACCGGCTTCGCTGTTAACACTGCTCTTTCCACCCATTGCAAAACATATTAAAACAACTATTCCGACTAAAATGGCAAGAGACAGAGCAACGATTATTGCGGTCGTCTTATTACCCTGACCCGGTGTTCCACCGTTGTTATCAGTCACGGTAACTTCCGGTTCAATGTCATAAGTCTCCTGAATATCTTCCTCAGGGATGTCGGTTTTTTCGAATTCTGTTTCCATCGCATCCGACGTTTCGACTTGTTCATTTACATCTAATTCATTCTTTTCAACTTCGCTCATTAATGATATTCCTCCATATTATTTTGATAGTCTGAATGTAGTATAACATATATTATCATATAATTGTGATCAAATTAAGAATTTTTTGTCTGAATGTTTTTGCTTTATCCGGTATTGCTTGCAACGATCATTATTATATATTAGAATGATAACTGTTTAAGAAACGGGAGAGACAGATTATAACAACTGATTGGGAGCGCATATTTAATGAATGAACAAAAAGATACAAAAAAGATATCTTCACGGCTGTACGATCTTTTCTTCATCACTAATGAAAAACCTTACAAACCTTTTTCGTACAGTCTCGATACGGGGATCTATATTTTTACGATAATCTCATTTATATCAGCGATCATTTACCTGTTCATAAAAGACAATATATCAATACAGCCTCCCGGATGTTTCCTGCATGAATTAACAGGATATTACTGCCCGGGCTGCGGGGGAACAAGAGCAGTCCAGAGTTTGTTAAAGGGAGATATAATTAATAGTTTTATATACAATCCTTTTGTATTATATGCTGCTGTCCCCGGAATATGGTTACTGATCACCCAATCAATATTCAGATGTCAGATCCATAGTTACAAAAAGAAAACCAAAATAATAAGCCGTACCGGCGGTGATCCGGAAAGCTACAGCCCCCGTTTCCCGCTGGTACGACCTTTGTCTGCAAGACCGATGTTCCTTTATATTGCAGCCTATCTCGTATTGGCCCAGTGCCTAATAAAGAATCTGGTTAAACTGATATGGGATTATTCAATTATTTGAGATAGAATACATCCATCTCTTTTTTAAGTTCGTTAAGAATCTTTTCCCAGTCGTTGGAATCCATTTTTCCAAGGTAAACAACATAAGCTATGATGAGACCTATTCCTATAACAAAACCTACACCACCTGTTATGATTCCTGCGAGAGCAAAACCTGATTTTGATTCTCCCTTTCTCTTTGACAATACGCCAAGTACGATCGCAGCAGCACCAAGAACCGGCGCGAGGAAATAACAGCAACATGCCATAACTATGGCCAGAATACCAAGTATCATTGATATAAGACCTAATGTGTACTTCTCGCCGGACTGATTATTCTGTGCATAATATGCATTCTGATAAGGTCCGTTATTCTGATAAGGTCCGTTATTCTGATAAGTTCCGTTATAGTTGTTAGGCTGGTAGTTATTATTGTTCTGATATCCGCCATCCTGATATCCGTTGTTTTGATACGTTCCGTTGTTCTGGTATGTTCCGTCATTCTGATACCCGTTACTCTGATATCCGTTATTCTGATAGTTTGCGTTTGGATCACTGCCGCCCTGAGGCGCTCCCTGTCCTCCGGCACCGTATGTATTCGTGCCTTCATCATAGTTGTTATTGTCCATGATTAAAACCCCTTTCTGTGATAATTTTTTTTGTAACTGTTTGGCACCCCGGTTCATTGTGCAAGGTGCAAAACGCATTTAATTCTTCTTACCTTCTTCATCCACCTCAACCTTACGAATCTCCTTGGTACGGATCTCTTTCGTAATGTCATCAATGAATTCATCAAGCTTCTTGCTTCCTTCGTCTCCGAGATAACGGCTTCTTACGGAGATCGTCTGATCTTCTTCTTCCTTCTGTCCTACAACGAGCATATAAGGAACTCTGTGAAGCCTTGCATCACGGATCTTGTATCCGATCTTCTCGCTTCTGTCATCGACACTGCTTCTTACCTTATTCTTACGAAGTTCAGCATTGATCTTCTCGGCGTAATCGTGAAACTTCTCAGAGATCGGAAGTACACGAACCTGCTCAGGACAGAGCCATGTCGGGAATTTGCCGGAATACTTCTCAATAAGCCATGCAAGTGTTCTCTCATAGCATCCGAGACTTGTTCTGTGTATGATATAAGGTCTTACCTTATCACCGTTCTGATCTACGTAATACATATCGAATTGTTCTGCGATCAGAGCATCCCACTGTATCGTTATCATTGTATCTTCTTTGCCATACACATTCTTTGCATTGATATCAACTTTCGGTCCATAGAAAGCAGCTTCACCGACATCCTCAACAAAAGGAATGTTAAGCTCTGTAAGAATATTACGGATATGTCCTTCAGTCTCTTCCCACACTTCAGGTTCACCGATATATTTTTCTCTGTTATCCGGATCCCATTTTGACAAATGATATGTTACATCCTCTTCAATACCGAGTGTTTCAAGAACATGCTTTGCAAGTGCAAGACATCCCTTGAACTCCTCAACCATCTGATCCGGTCTTACTACAAGATGACCCTCTGATATAGTAAACTGTCTTACACGGGTAAGTCCGTGCATCTCTCCCGAGTCCTCATTACGGAACAGCGTTGATGTCTCACTGTAACGGCATGGAAGATCGCGGTATGACTTCTGACTATTCTTATATACATAGTACTGGAACGGACATGTCATAGGGCGAAGAGCATATACTTCCTTGTCCTTATCTTCATCACCGAGAACGAACATTCCATCCTTGTAATGATCCCAGTGTCCCGATATCTTATACAGATCGCTCTTTGCCATGAGCGGGGTCTTGGTTCTTGTGTATCCCCATTCTTCATCTTCCAGATCTTCTATCCATCTCTGAAGCTCTTTGATTATTGTAACTCCGTTAGGCATAAGAAGCGGAAGACCCTGTCCGATAACGTCTACAGTAGTGAATAATTCCATCTCACGACCAAGTCTGTTATGATCTCTCTTCTTGATATCTTCAAGATACTGAAGATATTCTTCAAGATCTGCTTTCTTGTCAAATGCTGTTCCGTATACTCTTGTAAGCATCTTGTTCTTCTCCGAACCTCTCCAGTATGCACCTGATGATGATATCAGCTTAAATGCCTTGATATTCTTGGTACTCATAAGATGCGGTCCGGCGCAAAGATCTGTGAAACCATCACCCTGACTGTAGAAAGAGATAACTGCATCTTCAGGCAGATCTTCGATAAGCTCTACCTTATAAGGCTCTTCTCTCTTCTTCATGAACTCGATGGCTTCATCTCTTGGGAGCGTGAACTTCTCTAACTTTGCTCCTTCCTTGATGATCTTCTTCATCTCAGCCTCGATCTTGTCAAGAGCTTCTCTGTCAAGCGGCGGAATATCGAAGTCATAATAGAAGCCTGTATCGATCGAAGGACCGATAGCGAGCTTTGCCTCCGGATACAGTCTCTTAACTGCTTCCGCCAATACATGTGATGTGGTGTGACGATACGCAGACTTACCGGCATCGTCATTAAATGTCAATATATTTAATGATGAATCTTCATCAACAATAGTTCGTAAGTCTACGACCTCTCCATTAAGCTCTCCGGCACATGCATTTCTTGCAAGGCCTTCACTAATGTCTTTCGCAATATCGTATACGGACATTGCACTCTCGTACTCCTTAAAGGAGCCGTCTTTTAATGTGATCTTCATATAGAACCTTCCTTTCGTGACAGCATGTTAAGATAATAATACTATCCGACTAATTGTATACCACGGCGGCATGGCGTGTCAAGCGTGAGTCAGCCCTTGCGGTTACTATTCACAGTTCTTCGGATAATAAAGGCTGAAACGTCATGCTTTTACTTTCTGCTTTTTCCCGTTAAGTCCCGCTTTCTTAAGATACTACTTATAATCCTTTATCTTCTTTTTCGGTACTTTTACCTTTGCTTTCGGATGAATTCCCTTAAATGCATTCTTACCAATCGACTTCTTCTTAAGCTTTTTCGTCTTGATCACAACAGTCTTAAGATTCTTGCATCTCCCCAGTCATGTGCATCCGGAGCCGCCGGTAACGTCTTATGCACATTGCTGATGATCTCACCGCATACCGAACATCTTATTACTTCATCATAGCTTCCTTCCCCTATACACGTTGCTTCCTTTACATTTTCACGGATTGCCTCTCTCGCCACATGTTCATGAATCTTTGAAGGGAATTTTATGTCAAATGCACTGTAATATTCGGTTATCTTGTTTTTTTCACAGTTATCAAGTATATATATACGATTACCGGTTGCTACAGATAACTGACATACACCTTCGACGCTTGAATTCTCTGATATAGATAATATTTTTTTGTCAACAAAATAGCAAAGATCTGCAACCTCGTCACAGTTAATATCGTAATATATTGTCTTCTCATCCTCCGATACTTTGCATATATAGCAGTAATCCAATTCATAGATGAGCGTATTATCAACCGGTTTTTCTATCTTATAACCTCCTGCCGTCAGATCGCATGTTAACCTCCCCTTGTCCGTCAATGCATATGGCATATACAGACAGTGAGTTCTGTAGAATGTGTATTTCTTCATATTCTTCATTGTCTTCTCTATCCAGGCAAGTTCAGCATCATCTGCCGTATAACTCCACATATTATGTTCTGCGTCACCTTTTAGGGAGCATGAATTCAGATAAATAATAAGTTTGTTCTTTGTATCTATCTTAATATCATCAGTACCGTTTTTATCCACGTCAACTGACATGTCAGTTCCCGATACAGTATAATCTGCTTTGTTTCGTTCCTTCAGATATTCGATAAGTCCAAGAAAACTGTAGTATTGATCGTAATTTGACAGATAACAGGTCTTATCGGCATTTTGAAAGCTTATGTTACAATCTTCATCTACAAGTATGAAATCATAAGGCGATTTAAAATGCGCCGTAACATTCACCGCTTTATCGGGCATAATAAAATATGTCTTATCCGAAAGTTCAGAATCAAATGTAACATCATCCGATGTCCATTCTGTAAATGTTGAATATTCGTCCGGAGCCGCAGCAGTTATATTGACTTTATCACCTGCTTTGGCAGATATCGTTTCAGAATAACCGTTAGTAACGTATATTCTGTGTCTGTAGCCGGCCTTCACGGTAACATCCTTCCCCGGCATGATAAATGTTGTATTATTCGACAGTTCGTTGGCGAAAGTCACATCTTCCGATCTCCATTTAGCAAATGAAGTGTTGTCGTCACCTTCCTCTTTGTCCCTCGCGATTATTCTTACCTTCTGTCCGGCAATAGCGGTATATTTCGATGCCGTTCCGTTGATCACCGTGATATTGTAGGCATAATCATATACCGGATTTATTCCAACGCGGCATGATATGGTCTTGTCAGTTAAGATCTGATCGAGCAGATTCTTTCCTGCTGTTTCAGGAGTACTTATAGTGATCGTATTACTTTCAGAAGTTGTATTATATTTCCATGTCAGCGTCTTTGCACCATCCTGCCATGAATATTTGTATTCTACATCCCAATATGCGATACCCTTTCCTTCTGGCACCTTACTCTCATCATTTATCAGATCAAGCGTATAAGGAACCGTTTTCCCTGAATACGTTGAAGAACCATCTACTGTGGCATCTGCTACGTAACCGGAATACTTCACGCCGGCAAGCTTACTGTCGACATCAACAAATGTTATCCCATGCTTTGTCGCGTAAGTCTGTGCAGCCGAACCTTTATGACCATATATTGTAGAGACATATGTCTTTACCGCCCCTGAATTGCTGTTTTTCACTAAAAGTGCATCATCATCGATCGAAACAACTGATTTTGGAACATATAGTTCGGTATTCTTTCGAGTTTTTTTGACAGAGTGATACTCGTAATATTGACGCATCCATAAAATACTTCGTATTCGGCCTTGGATATAGTATCAGGCATTACAACAGATTCAACCTGTGTATTATTGTTAAACAACGTTCCTCCAAGCTTTGTTGTCGTAATCCCATCAACTTCTGAGGGGATTATTACCTTTTTGACT
Organism: Lachnospiraceae bacterium V9D3004; assembly: GCA_000621985.1. Taxonomy (GTDB): domain Bacteria; phylum Bacillota; class Clostridia; order Lachnospirales; family Lachnospiraceae; genus V9D3004. The sequence goes on along the minus strand of JHWW01000001.1, from coordinate 571,428 downwards.
CCTGTGCTGATCTCGAATCTCTTCAGGTTTGCCGTACCGTCACTCATTACTTCATAGGTCCATGTACCATAGCTGTCGGAATATGTTTTGGACTCTGCCGCCACACATAACATTCTTTCGGGCATATATGTAACCAAAAGTGCTAACACAAGCATAACAGCTATCCTTCGTAAAATTATACCTTTAAGAGCATAACCTGACTTATCCATATAATACCCCCCTGAAACGAAATTAGATAATTCAACACATTTTCCTTGCGCGCGAGTACGCATCCTTAGCGGAGCGTTTTTTATAGCATAGGAAATGCATCGCAATTTCCTATGCTATAAAAAGCACCCACGAGATCGCAGGATGCGACCTCATGCGGGTGCCAAACAGTTACAACTTATTTTACTTTGATCTTCTTAGTTAATGTAGCATATCCTTTTTTGGATACTTTTATGATAACTACCGTATTCTTCTTAAGCTTACCTGGCACTTTGAATGTAAACTGCTTTCCTTTTACGGTTGCTTTCTTATATGCCTTTTTGCCGACTTTGATCTTAACAGTAGCTTTCTTAACGGATATCTTACCTTTGATCTGCTTAGCATTCTTCTTGCATGATACAGAAGAAATTGACAGCACGTCCTCTTTTGACTTATCGACTGTTGTCGTCACCGGGTCTGTTAAAGAGCCTGTAACCGGTGCAGGTGTAGCTCCTGCTAAAGGATTGTTGCTCACATTACCGGGATTCTGTCCGTTTGAAGAAGCCGGTGTAGGTGACGGATTAACAGAAGTGTTATCTGAAGGCGCGGTAGTCGGTGCCTCAGTCGGAGCAGCTGTCGGTTCCGGTGCATGTTCTCTCGTTATCACTCCGTCATACTTTGACTCCCAGCCGTTCTTACTGTATCTTGATATCTCGATCGTGTCATCATATATCGTAATGCTGCTTACCGTAAGTATATCAGTCACATCAAGCTCTGACGCATTGTTGTGAATGTCACCAACATATCCGATATAACCGTAATTCATATAGGTGAAGTTGAGCTTTGTCTTGGTTCCGCTCTTATTTGCGATACTGTCTTCATGACATACACCGAGTTCATCACCTTTTTCAATAAATGTGATGGATCCGCCCACAAGCTCATCACCGTTGGTATGATTATGTCCGAACATAAATATTATATCAAGACTTAATGCCTTCTCATTTATTACATCGAACAATTCATAAGCGAACTGATTGTTACCGTCAGTTCTGTCTATATCATAGTGAAGACCGCCGTGTGATGCGATGATGATCGGTCTGGTCTCTTTTCTGTCAATACATGTATCAAGATAATCTCCGACTTTATCAGCTGTGGCGATTATATCATCGTGTATAGACTCTTCACCCTGTTTGGTCGGATAATCGTCTTCATTTATCATATATACGATGAAATTATCATATTCATAAGCTCCGGTCTCGGGGATATTGTCAGTATCTGCAGGATCATGGTTACCCTGGAGCATCAGTGTATTCTCCACTGTTATCTCCGGCCACACATCACCCACTATCTCCATTACCTGTCTCTGTCCTTCATTAGATGATTTTGCACTGTTAAGACATGATGTATCTCCACCGAAAAGGAAATAATCAGGAGATGTAAATCCCGAATTATATGCTGCATTGACTATCTCCGTAAGCTGCGGTTGAAGCGCATCCCAGTCATCCGTATCATACTTTCCGTTCGGATACCATTTCTGATAATCGGAACATGTGAGAATCTGTGCGAGTTTCTTACGCTCATCAACAGGCTTTACGTTCTTTGGTTCCGGAGTAGGCGTTGCTGATGATTCAACAGATTCACCCGTTACTTTGTAGAGATATACATTACTGTTTCTTGAATCGGTAGCCTTGGAATCAGGATTCGCAAGCACGAATGCCGCTGCGCTGGCACTTATTCTTATTACATTACTTCCCGATACGGATCTTAACGGTGTGTAATCATGTGTATCTTCACCTTTTCCTGCCTTGTATGTCCATACACATCCGGCAGCGGTTTTATCGGTGCTAAGTGTAACCTTTCCGCTTCCGCCATCCTGTATGTACTTTCCACCACAGGATATAAGGTAACCGCCGTCAGCTGCTTCACATTTCCATACCAGAGAGGACTTCAGTGATTCAGAAAAAAGTACTGATTTTCTGTTATTCTCATATGAAGCTTCCTTAACGTTATATAATTTGATTCCCGAAGAATCGAGCTGCATCGCAGCAAGATCTCCCGTATTGGAATAAAACTTCGACGTGTCACTTTCCGAACCCGGAGCCGTATTGAATAACATTACATACTCTCCGCCTGCTTCAAGCTTATCAGCTTTTGCATACCTGAGCATCTTTTCCTCAGCTTTTACCACATTGTCCGGACTGTTGTTAAGACATGGCACGGCAAAAGAACCCACAGCAAGCGATGCAACCGCAAACACAGTAACAATTACTTTTGTAAACCTTCTCATTTTCTTTTCATCTCCTAATTATAGTTATTTTATTTTACCGGATATGAATGTGAATATGCTTTGCACCCCTTCTTCGTAGCCTTTATAGTGGCCTTAACGTTCTTTGCATTCTTAAGAGCCACAGCGAAGGTAAATGTCTTCCCCTTGACTTTTGCCTTCTTATACTTCGAAGAACCAACTTTGATCTTAACAGTTGCACCCTTTATTGATACCTTACCCTTTATGTTAAGGCGTTTTTTCGCCTTATCATACTTAACTTTTACAGAACTGAGCTTAATCTTTTCTTTAGCGGTAACGGCCTTGTCTGCAGCCGCTGCATTCGAACCGTCAGACGTACCTGCGCCGATCGTTCCTGTCGGTGCGGTCTGCTGTACCGGAGGCTGTGACGGTGTGGCACCGGCATTCGGTGTTCCCACCTGGTCAGCCGGTTTGTTATCAGGAACTTTGGTAGGTTCAGCTGTCGGAGCTTGGGTCGGTTCCGGAGCATGATCCCTTACGATCGTTCTGTCATATTTGGATTCCCAGCCGTTCTTACTGTATCTGGATACTTCGATCGTATCATCATATATTGTGATACCGGTTACGGTAAGTATATCAGTTACCTCTACCTCGGACTCATTGTTTGTCACATCACCGACATTGCCGATATAACCGTAATTCATATATGTAAAATTAAGAGGTGTTTTAACTCCGCTCTTATTAGCTATACTATCCTCATGACATACAGCAAGCTCATCGCCTTTTTCAAAAAATGTAAGTGAACCTCCTACCTGCTCATCACCATTGGTATGATTATGTCCGAACAGGAATACTATATCAAGATCTTCAGCTTTTTCATTGATAACATCAAACATCTGCCATGCAAACTGATTATTTCCGTCGGTACGGTCTATATCATAATGAAGACCTGTATGAGAAGCTATAAATATCGGTCTTGTCTCTTTTCTTTCTTTACATTCGTCAAGATAATCATCCAGCTTTATGGCTGATTCAAATACGTGATCATATGTCTCTCCCTTCTCCTGTTCAGTCGGGAAATCATCTTCATTTAACAGATATATGATGAAATCATCGAATTCATACTCACCTGACGGGCGAAGATTCTTCGTTCCTTCGGGGTCATGGTTTCCCTGAAGTAAAAATGAATTGTCATAATTCAGATTAGGCCAGCAGTTGGTAATGATATCCATGAACTTGTCCTGACCCGCATCGGCATCTTCGACACTGTCCTTAACACAGGTAGTATCACCGCCGAACAGCAGGTAATCAGGTGAATCCAAGCCAGAGAAATATGCTACATCGGTCAGTTCAACAACCTGATCGTACAATACTTCCACGTCATCCTTGCCGTATTGTTTTTCGCCATCGCTGTAAGCTCCGACATATCTCTGATAATCGGAACATGCAAGGATCTGTACCTTTTTGGTTCTTGGATCGGCCGGTTTCCTCGGAAGCGGTGTAGGAGTAGGAAGATTCTCTTCCGATACCGACTCATTGGTAACCTTATACAGATATATATTACTGTTTCTTGAATCTGTATCCTTCGATGCAGGATTACCGAGTGCAAATGCCGAAGCGCTTGCGCTGTATCTTATAACATTGCTTCCCGATACGGATTTTAACGGTGTATAATCATACTTTTCCTCACCGGTAGCTTTTGTATATGTCCATGTACAACCCGAAGCAGTCTTATCATCGCTTAATACTATCTTGCTTCCGTTGTCCTGAATATATTTTCCATTGTTGGATAACAGATAATTACCACCTGACACTTCACATTTCCATACAATAGAATCTTTCAGATCTTCTGATAATAATACGGCTTTCCTGTCACCTTCATAAGCATTATCAGGCACTTTATACACCTTGACACCCGATGAATCAGCCTGTAATGCGGCAAGTTCGCCGTTATTGGTATAGAATTTTGTGACGTCGCTCTCAGTACCTACTGTCGTATTAAACAGCATTATGTACTGTCCGCCGTCTTCAAGCTTATCGGCTTCAGAGTATTTCAGGTACTTATCTTCAGCCTTAACAACACTCCCGGCACCATCCAATCCGAGCACCGGTAAACCCATAAGCGTAACTGATCCAATAGTAACTGCTGCCGCGATCGTAGCAACGATCTTTGTTAATCTTCTCATAAACACCATCTCCCATTATAGTTTTTCCCCACATGAATTCACATATATACTAGAATAACATATTTTATCAAATTACACAATATGGAAATTGCCCGTGCGGACCTATATACATCCTGTGCGTGGTATAATTATACTATCATTATGGAACTCCTGATTGTATCAGTAATTTAATCTTCATTTAACTTTTATGGTTTTGAACACCTTTATTTTGCCATATCTAAATATAACCGTTCCTTTTCCTTTTTTCTTCGCGATTAAGATTAGACTTAACTTTTTCTTGTTCTTGATCCTGAATATCTTTTTGGCTTTCTTATCAAGACTCCAGGAGCTCTTGCTGCCGTCGGCATTCTTTATCTTAACCTTGATAGTGACCTTCTTGCCTTTCTTTACAGAGCTTACTGCAGATAACTTCACTTTCGGAGCAGCAACCGTCTTTGAAGTATCTGCAGGAGACTGCGATGCCACCGGAACCCCTGTCTGACTACCTTGCTGTGAAGAACCGTTTGGTAACGGAGTAACTGTACCGGGCGCATTCGTCGTCGAATTATTAACCGTGCCCGGGTCAACGGTTGCAATCGGGCTTGCAGGTGTATCTGTAGCCTTCGGTGCATTAGGATCATCGGTTGCCTGTGGTATATCCGACGGTTTAGGAGTATCTGTTGCCTTCGGAATGTCAGTCGGCTGCGGTGTGTTAGTCGGCTGCGGCGTTTCCGTTTCATTAGGATCATATTCTTTCATAATGACAGATACACCTTCATGTGACGGAGTCACAACATTCATGTAACCATCATCGTTAAATGTCACTTCATCGATACAGGTCTCTCTGTGAACTCCGAGTCCGTCTCCTGAAGTGAATATATTAAGAGGCGAATAGAATCTGTGATAAGCGATAAAATAACGGTCATAATCATATATATCTTTTACATGTATAAGTGACTGGTGACCTGTTCCCAGTATTCCCATACTCTCTTTCTTCTTAAGAAGAGGTGTGTGTACAACTTTGATCTCGCCGTTAAGAGTATCCGACACTCCGTAATTGACATGATAGTTCGGACTGTTCGCATCATCACATGTCCATGTCCAGTGATATCTGCCGTTCCTCTTTATAACAACCACGGATTCCCTGAAATCAGTAAGTCCGGTTATTTGGCGCATGCTTGATTCATCAATACTCATCATGTCAGATCCAAGCTTTACGATAGCTGCCTTGCCGTTACCGAATGTTATATATGACGAACCGTCATCATCGGTGAATACGGACGGGTCGATAGCCTGCCCCATATCTACTTTTAATTCTTTACATTTTGCAACTGTTATAAGCGGTCTTCCAAGATCCGTATAAGGACCTGCAGGCTTATCGGCGCTTGCAACGCCTATCTGCGAAGTTCCGTTAGAATCCTTACCGCAATAATAGAAATAATACTTACCGTTCTTCTTCTCAATGGTCGGTGCCCATGCGCTTCCTTTGACAGCCCATGGCGATCTTGCGATCTGTACGCCCTTTTCGTTGACTCCCGGATTATCATCCGCAAGCTTCATAATAACGCCTTCGTCTTCCCAGCTTACCAGGTCTTTTGAAGACCACGCATGAAACAGCGTACCGCTCCATCCCGGATATCCGTCAGTTGTAGGGAATATCCAGAACTTACCATCAAAGTAGTCAATATCAGGATCTGCATATTGTCCCGGAAGAACACTGTTACGTGCCGTCATAGGATGTTTAACAGTATATTCTTCTGTTCTGTCCTTGAATTCAAATGTGAACTTCACACTCTTACTGAGATCAACATTGGAGCCGTTTACAAATACCTCTCCGTTACGTTTTATTACCACTTCACTTGATAACACATCAAAAGTAACAGGAATATTCTTAATATCCGTTCCCTGCCTTACATAAGAAGAAACAGAATTCTTGTTGTAATCTATCTTTGTAAATACACTCGAATGCACATCAGTTCCTCTGTATTCAAGAGCTTTATCCCTTGTAGGCGCGGTTCCCACCATTACTCCTGATACAAGCATAGCGTAGTCTCCTGCTTCTTCAATCACTTCATTATCAGAAAGAACTCTGTTATACACCTTAATGTTATCAAAGCTTCCGTCAAAATATTCGTCACCGGAATAGAATGACTTACCGAGATATCCGTAATTACCTTTACCTAACATCGATACGAGCATTCCCGTGTCCTGATTCTCAGAAACCTTCTTTCCGTTTATGTACAACTTCATGGTGTTTCTGTCAATAACTATAACAACATTCTGCCACTCTCCGGTTCCCGAACCGGTACCTTTTACTTCTTTTTCATTCTGATAACTTCCGACTGTTATGGCATTGCGCACTTCACTTCCTCTTATTCTTAAGAAGTCATATATCGAATTGTTCTTTCCGAATGCAAATGTAAAGAAATTACCACTGTCCATATTGGACTTTACATCCATGCATATCGTCATTGTATTTCTAAGGTCGAAGAAACCTTTTGGAAATGATGCATATGTATCACTCGAGCCGTCAAGCACGAGAACATTGCTGTCCCTTTCATTGTCATATGATAACCTTGCGTTGCCTGACAGTGTTCCGTTATAGCTCGTATTATTGACAGCAGACACATCCTTTATAACACCTGACTGGGATTTGTCTTCAAAATTATATTCAAGTACCGGAAGCCCGGATTCTTCTTCATCCAGTTCTTCATCTATATCGGTTATGTCTTTGCCATATTTTTCCATAACAACCTTATCTTCTTCGGCGGTAAGCCTCATTACAGTGCCGTGACGGAATCTTCCGTCAATGAACAATGCTGACTTATTAGTGAACCTTGCCGATGAAAGGTCATCAGTCACAAATGCGGAATAGCCGCTATGATCGCCCATCGCGCACCATTTTCCGTCAGGCAGCTGATATACGGTAAAGCCTTCCCTGCTGTCAAATCCGGCATTACCGCTTCCGCTTCTTGTCACTATCCTCTCCCAGGAATTGTTCGGTTTACTACCTGTTCTGTCTACAGTAACATCGAACACATCATCCGTATCAAGAGTCTTGCTTCTGTCTATTACCGTATTCCAGTCGGAGGTTGAGAATCTGTAGTAATATTCACCGTCTTTTACTATCGTGGTATCAATGATATTAACCTCATCACCGCTGTTCTCATCCTCTGAAAGCCATACTTTGGGAGTTGTAAATGTGTTAAAATCCGTAGTTCTGCTTACATATACACGAAGCGCATCCTTTTCTGTATTGACAAGTGACTTGTCTCTTGCCGACCAGTATACAACATAATCTTCATTTTCCTCGTCATATATTGCTTCCGGCGCCCATACGCAACCTGCATTATTGAAGCCGCAATGTACAAGCTTCGGTTCGCTCCAATTGATAAGATCTTCCGATTCCCATACAACAATATTCTGGCTTGCGCTAACCTGATTCCAGCCGCTTCCGCCTGATCCACCGCCTTCAGCGTGCAGATCAGTACCGAGGATCCAGTATTTTGATCCGTCATGAGCTCTTATGATATGAGGATCCCTGACGCCCTTATCACTTCCCGGGGCATCATTTACAAGTAACGGCATAGCTGTTCCTTCATCATTTTTATTGAGCTTATACCATGTAAGTCCGTCTTTACTGTATCCGAAGAACATCTTCTCATATCCTCCGTCTGCTTCAAAGAACGCCCACAGATATCCCCCCATATCGCCTGCCGCCTTTCCGTATGATATATGTAATCCGCTTATGCCTGTAACAAACAATGCTATACTTAATATACAGGCGAGATATCTTTTTAAAGATTTTTTAATCATTCTATTCCTCCATCCTAACAAATGAACATATATTACGGCCGCAAAAACCATAATTATCCCATCCGATAAGCAAGCTTTCCACTGATACTTCCACAATATGGAAAGAGAAAGTGTCAGCAGATGTGACACTTTCCCCCTCCCTGCTTATTAGTGTACCACGATTTAATTTACTTTTTCATAATCCTGATCGTGATGCTTGCTTTTACTTTCTTAACCTTGGCAGTAACCTTAACTTTTCCTTTTTTCTTTCCTCTGAGCGTTCCTTTTTTACTGATGGATGCGATCTTCTTCTTATTAACGCTCCATTTTACTTTACCTTTGACATTGATAAGCTTAGCGGTGATCCTGAGCTTGTCACCAACCTTAATCTTCTTGGTCTTGCAACTAAGCTTGATCTTAGGTGTATTGGCAGTATTCGCCTTATTACCCGAATCGGAAGCATTCTGTCCTGTCGGGGTAACTGTTCCCGGATTGGTTGTTCCCGGTGTTACCGATCCCGGTGTCACTGATCCCGGAGTTACAGATCCCGGTGTAACCGTTCCCGGTGCTGCCGTTGCAGTCGGCACTTCAGTTGTCTGAGGAGCAGTTGTATTACTTGGTTCTGCCGTCGGTGCCTTGGTCGGTTTTGCAGTAGGTTCAGGCGAAGCTGTCGGAGCTTTGGCCGGATCATATTCTACAACAACCTTGGTGATTGTAATGCTGCTGAATGATGAATCATATGACGGTCCCTTGATCTGCAGATGGTCTGCAGTATCTCCGTTCTCATAAGGTTCGGCTACGAGAGTGAACTTCTCATCGAAGTTGATCGGACTTGCGATATCCGACATTCTCTGTTCCGCACCGTCTGATAACCAGCCTCTCATACCTGTTGATGCAGTTCCGGATACGGTGATGTCTACAGGTGCTCCACGAGGAATTGTAATTCCCAGAGGAATAAGAAGTCCCTTAACATTCGTACCTGTTACCGATCCTGTAGCTTCGTTATAAGTCACGGTTCCTTCTTCATATAATACCTTGGTTCCCGAAAGGTCCACTCCGGATGCCGGTGCTGTAGTCGGAGCCGGTGTATTAGTAGCGGCAGGTGCCGTTGTTGCATTAGGATCATATTCAATTCCCATTATTCTGCAATACTCTTCTCTGGTTATCCTTATCGGAGTACCGTGTCTTGCGCCTGTAGGCATCTTGTAAGTTCCTGCAGCCGGTCTTGTGAACACACCACTGTCAAGATCGGTCGTAAGAAGCGGATAATAACCGCCTGCACCATAATTGTCTACAAGCAGACACCAGGTATCAACTTCTGCGTCATCCTTATTAAGCTTGAAAATTGCCGGTCCTTCAACACCGCGATTCTCTTTATTGAGACTGTCAGACGGTATATGGGTGAATTTGCCAAGCACTCCATCGCTCTTTTCTATGAAGACGGTCTTGTTATTAACACCAAACTCGTTCGGAATATCACCCTCATTCTTGGTATATCTGTAATATGTTCCGTTATGCTCGATCATTGTCGTATCAATGCTCGACTGGTCATTCTCAATGTATATCTCCGGATCGGTAAATGAATAGAAGTCTCTTGTCTTAGAGTAATACAATCTCTGCTTGGTGTATCCGTCATCATCCACCTTGGAAGCCCAATATACTATATATTCTCCGGTCTTAGGATCATATGTTGCTTCAGGAGCCCATGTACAGCCTGCATCGATAACCGCAGATACTTCCACCATTCTCTGGTTGCTCCAGTTAACGAGGTCTGTTGACTCCCATACCATGAGCGACTGGCTTCCTGATGACTGTGCTGCCGCCCATCCGTTACCACCGTTGATCTTAAGGTCCGTAGCGATAATGTAGAACTTATCGCCTTCATAAGAACGAATGATAAATGGATCTCTTACGCCCTTTTCACCAAGTGTCGATGTAAGTGACGGCTGTCCGTTGTTAAGATCTGTCCAGTTAAGTCCGTCCTCACTGGATGCAAAGTATATCTGCTCACCGTTGGACTTGCCTTCTCCCGTGAAGTATGTGAAGAAGTAGTCTGTGAAATCTTCATCATTAAGCTTCTTAGGAGCTGCCTTAACCTTAACATTGTAATCTCTTGTACCCTTACTGCCGTTAACAGTGATCTCTGCAGTAAGTTTAACAACCGTATCTGTCTGCGGACGTGTAACCGTTCCTGCAGGTGTGTCATCATAATCTTCATTCTCATGACTTGCAACATCTATGATATTGCTGTCTGATTTCCATGTGATCTTAATACCATTGTTTGTCTCTGTAGGAAGTGTGATATTACCGTATATCTCTTTTCCTTCTTCTGTTGAATACGGAAGTTCAACTTCTTCAAGAATAGAATCAATGGTTATTGCCTTAACTATGAATGTAAATGTTCTGTTTACTTCTCCGTCATCCCATGAAGCCGTGATCTGAACTGTCTTGTCAGATCCGTCTACAGGACGTACTACATTACCCTTCTTATCGATAGCTGTCTGATCCTCAGGTATGGTCCATGTAATATCCTTACCACCAACCTTCGATGGGAATGACAGATTAGTCTTGATATTATTAAAGTCCTTATTACCGTTAAGAACTGTTGCGGTAATATCTGCCTTGATAAGTTCATCCATATCAAATGACTTCGACTCTTCAGCTACCTGTGCATCGGAAAGAGCATTGTCATATACCTTGAATTCACCTACGGAACCGACATACATCGGATCTGCAGCATATAAAGACTTACCTATATATCCTATTACATCAAGTCCGCTTATAAGCGACGTAATATCGTATGTCTTTTCTCCGGTTCCTATCTTCTTTCCGTCTACATACAACGCTGTCACATTATTATTGACTACTACCGTATAGATATGATAGCTTCCGTTCTTTGCAGTCGAAGCAGCCTGTATGGTCTGCTCATGACTGTATGCTCCGGTCTTTCCTGACTCAACATCATGCTCGGCAACAGTGAACTTGGTCTTTGAATCTCTGTTGGTCGGAGTAAAGAACGCGTATGCCCAACTGTTTCTACCGAATGTCCACAGCCACTGATCATTTGCCTTGGTAGTCTCACAAACTATACTTACGGTGAAAGTATTGTCATCGATAACTCCCTTAGGAATTGACAGGTAACCGTTATTATTAAGCTTCATGATTCCGGTATTACCTACAGTTGTGAAATCAGCCTCCGTAAGTCCGTTAACAGTAGCATCATATGCACTGTTTCCTGCCATATTCTTAACTTTACCGTCAGAATACTTCATGTCATATCTTACTTTAAGGATAGGAGCATCAACGATGTCAAAGTATACTGTCTTTGAACCCTTAAATCCTGAATCACTTGCAGCTTTAACGGTTATGCTTCCTTTGGTTCCTACTTCTGTATTGGCACCATAAGTCACATCATAATCTGTACCCTTTGTAAGTTCTGTACCCTTATATGTAACCTTGATCTCAGGACAGATCTTATTACCGTCAGCCACATAACTTGATTCATAACCTGTTATCTCGGCAATTTCGATATCCTTTGCCGAATCTTTCTGTATAGTTACTTCGATGGACACTTTTCTCTTGTCTTCCGGTATCTCTTCATCAGCGCTCATCTTAAGTATCGGAAGTCCGTCTTCAGTCCAGTGTACGTTCTTAACTCTTGCATGTCTGCACGGATCATACAGAGGATCCGATGAAGCCCAGTCACACTCATTTTTATAACATTCTTCCGAACGTGCATGATATACGAATACAGGGTTGCCATCCGCGTCAACAGTAAAGCTGTTATGTCCCGGTCCGTATTCTCCCGGCACATCCGAAGAAGTAAGGAGCGGATATCCAAGCTTGGTCCATGATGATGCATCCATAAGATCCGAATCTTCATCAGCATACAACATACCTATACAATATTCCGGTCCTGTTCCCGATGCCGAGAATGCACAGAATATCTTGCCATCATGCTTAAGTATGGTCGGTCCCTCGTTAACTCGTTCGGAATCTCTCTCCCATCCGAACTCAGGAGTAGTAAGGCATATTACCTTATCACTGATTCCTTCCCACGGTTTCTTGGGATCGATCTCCTGCATATATAATGCAGACTGTCCTATAATATCAGCCCATATTACATAATGCTTGCCATTATGTTCAAAATATGTCATATCAAGTGACATGTTATTGAAATATTTGTTATTCTTGCTTGTTGCCGCATGAATCTCATACTCTCCGGAAGAATTCTTCCAACTGTCCGGATCATAAGGATCATCGTTATTCTGGCATACGAGCACATATGGTCTTATTGCCCATATATTATCTGAATTACCTGCTGCAAAGAATACGTACCATTTTCCTTTGATCTTATGGATCTCCGGTGCCCATACGTGTTTAGCCATCTTACCTGATGAAGGAGCTTTCCATATAGTGATCTCCTTCTCTTTTCCGCCTGCGGCATCTCCAAGTTCCTGAATTGAATCCGCCTTTCTTAAGATGATCCTGTCATACCCGTTATTGGCATTGTTATATGCAGGATATGATGCCGTGAAATAATATACTTCTTCGTCCGGATCATACTTGATATGCGGATCGGCACGCTGTTCAATAAGCGGATTGTCATAAGGAACAACCGAACCCGTAAGAGTATATGTTCCTACTTTGCTCATATCCATAGAATCAGTGTCCCATTTGATATTAAGAGCTGCCTCGCTGCCATCACTGTATGTTGCCTTAACAGTCTTCGGAAGCACATCCGGAAGATCCTCTTCGGTCTTAGCTGTAACATTGGTAAGAGTATCTGTAGCAATTCCGGTATTCTTAACTACATCGAATCTCTTGATGATAGCTTCATATTCAGCCTTGCTAACAGGCATTACGCTTGATGTTCCCGTCGCACCTTCCGGCAGCTTGATTCCCGAAGCATCAAGTGCAGATGATGTATACTGATTCTTATAGTAGTCATAATCCTGATCTCCGCTCTTAAGTAATTTTCCCGGGCCGAATGAAAGAAGATCTTCAGATTTATATACGTAATACGATGATGAATCAGCACCCTGAGGAGCTACAACACCGAATAATCCGTCATCATTTCTGAACAGTCCGATTCCACCGAACCTTATTCCCGTTGATAATGTCTTATTACCGTCATTTGTATTGATCTGTGCAAATAATACACCTGCATTGCCGTTAAGCGCGGTATATTCTTCTCCATCCTTACTGTAAGCAAGATGAAGACTTCCCGTACGGTCATTATTACCTCTGATATATCCGAGAATATATCCATACGCTTTCGGCATTACCCTTACATCGAATTCTCTCGTCTCGCTCACCTCACCTGATTTAACGGTAGCTGTAAGAGTTACCTCTGCATTATCTTCTCCGGTGTTCGGTCTTGCAGCACCGATCTTACCGTCGTTTCCAAGTATATTGGTATTTGACGACTGCCATGTAATATCGGTATCATACTCACCCTTGGAAGGAAGTACGATATCCTTATAAATGTATGTGCTTATACGAATGGCATTCTTTGCCGCTTTAACTTCCTCGACCTTACCGGATGCAGCGATCACTACATTGAAGCTCTTATCCTTAGTAGCTTCACCCTTCTTGAATGTTGCTGTAAGAGTTGCTTCCTGTCTTGCATCTGTTCTTGTGATAACACCTGCGTCAGTAATGGCACCGGGGGTATCCGATTTCCATGTCACATCAACACCGTTAACCTTTGAAGGAAGTGTTATGTCCGAAAGTAAAACTTCAGGAACATCAAGCACATAACCTTCTGCTGTCTCATCGACAATATTCTGATTCAGTATTGCAACATATCCGTTATATGCATCCAATATATCCTGCTCGTTCAAATTCTTTCTGTAGACCTTTACTTCATCCACGAGACCGCTGTACAGAGCATCCCATGCATTATTAGCGATGTATATATCCTGATTCACACCGTCCAGAGGATTATTGGATCTGTTGTTACCGCTAAGCTTAACACCGTCATAATACGCATCAACATATCCGTCTGTTCCGACAAGAACAATATTATGCCATGCACCGGAGTTTATCGTTGGTGAATAAAGCGTTGTATGGCCATTATCACCGAATACACCGCCATTTGCCCAGATCTTAATCTTATTGGTACCTGACTGAGAGCCTGAAGCAGCGACCCACTTCTGAGGAGAGTGATGTCCGATATACAGCATTACCTGATTCTGGGCATACGTACCGTCAGGCTTAACCCACATTGATACCGTAAAGTTCTTACCGATGTTATTCTTATTAAGCTTTAATCCGTAATCACCGACGCGTACCGCCTTACCTGATAATCCGTCTTCATATTTTACTGTTCCGGTATAATCCGGATAAGTATTGTTAGCGAACTTCTGCTTCGGCTGTGCAGCATCGCCTGCAGCCACTTCATTATCAAGATTATCTTCAAACTTATATTCACCGACAAGATAATCTTCTATACTTGTTCCGCCTTCTTTTATAACAGTTACATCAAAGCTCTTTTGTTCCGGAGCGTAGAAATCACCACATGAGATAGTAGCCGTGAGCGTCATCTCCACATTCTCCGAACCTCTTGTAACCTTTCCTTTTCCTTCAGCCTCTACAACTTCAATTGCTTCATTACTCGATTCCCATGAAATATCCGCACCATTGATGTATGTAGGAAGAATAATATCATCATCGATCATTTCGGGATTGGATATTGTAATCTCTTCCTTAGCATTCTGAATGAATTGAATTGCTGCTGAATTCTTGACACCGTCATAGATAACAAAATTATCAATATCAGCCTGAGTATATTCTCCGGGGCTCCAGTTAGCCTTACCTAGCTGGAATATGCTGTTCTCACCGAGGATATCAGCTATACTCGTAGAACTGTCCCTTGAAGCAGCAAGCTTGCCGTCAAAGAATATGTATGTTCCTTTATCTCTAACAACAATGTCATAATGATGCCATTCATTATTGTTAAATGCAGTATTCAAAGTACTTGATCCCGATGAATTCCTGCCGTTACAATAACGCTCTATGCCGAATTTGCCTCCACTGACACAAGCGCCTATATAATACTCTTTCGGATATTCCTGAAAGTTTGCATTCGGTGCCACATAGAACGGCCAGTTTGTACCATCTCTGTGGTTATTATAATCAAATGATATTGTGAAACTATCTTTTCCGCTGAGAAGGCTCTTACCGTCTGCACCGGTCACCGAGATATATTTTGCATTAGCAGCCACTCCGTCAAGGCTCAGTGCCTTACCGTAACCATCTCTTACAACAGTGTCGATCTCAGCTTCCTCGCCGCCTTTGTAATAAGTGGCTTTGGATATCTTATTGCCTCCTACTGTCGAATTGTTGCCAAGCGGATCTTCCCCGTCAAATGTCATCTCACATAATACGGAATCATTACCTTTAACGGTCACATCAAATGTCTTTACAGCTTCTGCTTCACCCTTAGTGAATGTAGCTGTAAGAGTTGTTTCCCTGTCATATGAAAGAGCAGTTATTCTTCCTGTATCCGTGATAACATTCATGTCTGATGATTTCCATGTAATATTAACATCGTTATCTGCCTTATCCGGAAGTACGATGTCATCATGCAGTTCAGCTGAAGCATCAAGCTCATATGAATCAGCGATATTCTTAACAATTGCCTCATTATATGCACTTATGATCTCTTTACTTCTTGCAGCCGCATCATATATCTTAACTTCATCTATCAAACCTCTGAAGCACTGATCGCCCCATGGGTTAACACCAAGAGATATCTCCTGAATCTCACCGTTAAGAGGATTATTGCTTCTCGTATCTTCTCCTATCTTAACGCCATCATAATAGAATGTGATCTTACCCGTTGTACCGACAAGGACATAATTATGCCAGACATTTGAAGTCAGTTTCTCCCTAAAAAGATTTGTATGACCCAGTTGTCCGCCATTTCCCCATACCTTCAGGTAACCGGCTGTATCATCTCCGGATATGGCGATCCAGTTCTCATCGTCCTTGGTTCCTCTTCCAAGCATCAGAAGCACTTCATTCGTATATAGTGTTCCATCAGACTTGGCCCAGAGTGATACTGTGAATTCATCACCAAGATTCTTCTTACCTGTTCTCAGACCATATTCCCCGGTCTTTACTGCATTGCCTGAGAATCCATCTTCAAATGACACATATCCGTCGTAACTCTCATATTGCTTCTTATGCGGAATTGCAATGTCAGTTTCGCCTCCGGTAGCATTCTTCAAACTATTTTCAAAATCATACTGAGCTAATAATGATTCACTTACCGGTGCATATCTCAGTACCTTGACAGGTATATCCTTAGTTGCCTTCTTACCAAAGTTACCGCAGGACAATGTAGCTGTAAGCGTTGTATCAGTATCCTCTTCAAGTTCCGCAATTATGCCATTATCATCTATTACTTCAGAATTGCCCGAAGCCCATGTGATATCTGCACCGTTAGCGTAAGCCGGCAGTTCGATATTATCCTTTACGGCATCAGCGCCTGCGATCGCAAGCTTCTCTTTTGCAGAAGCTATCACTGTTTCCGATATGTCGGAAGGTATTCCGTCATATATTACGAAATTATCGATCTGAGCCTTACAGAACTCGCCATTGCCCCAATTAGCCTTACCGATCTGGAAGATACCTTCTTCACCAAGCATATCCGTTATTGTGGAAAGGCTGTCTTTCATACCAACGATCGCTCCGTCCTTCAAAAGAATAGTAGTCTTCTCACGGACAACCAGGTCATAATGATGCCACTCATTGTTACTAGGAGCCGTACAGCTGAATGTACTCGATGTGGCCGAATTACGACCTTTATAATATCGTTCAATATTAATGTTGGCTCCGTTAAGATGCATTCCCAGATAATTCTCTTTTGGATATTCCTGTTTTCCCTCATAAGGCGCAGCATAGAAAGCCCAATGTGCACCGGCTGCATCCAGATTATTGTAATCCATGGATATCACGAATTCATCCTTACCCGCGAGCAGACTGTCTCCGTAAGCATCTGTAAGCTTAATATACTGACTCGTACCGTTAAGCTCCAGTGCAAGATCATCTTCATCAGCTGCATCCCCTTCGGTTTTTTTAACAAGACTGAATCCGGCAGGTGCCGCCGCTTTGGCATCACCGGCATCAATCTCACCCGTCTCTGCGTCGTCATCGTCAAAAGAAAGACTACACAGTTCGTCAGGTTCTGAAACCTCATCTTCTTCTCCTTCCGGTTCCTTCGCCCATGCTCTGTCAGCCGGCAGACTTGTGAATAACATTGCCGCTGAAAGAACTATGGACAATCCTTTCCTGAATAAATGTTTTTTACTCATAAAAATCCCCTTTCTGCATTATATATTTTCGAGTAAAAATATCACCCATTTGGTATATACAATTATATATAATATAGAGTAATAGGGCAATGATTTTAAGGTCTTTTAAGACATTTTCATACAATGGTATTGTTTTTAGCATTTTTTTAGACAAAATCCCAAAAAGATTATCTCACAGATAGTTTTATTTACAAAATATATTATTCAATAACCGATCATCTTAAGAATGTCATCAATAAGTCGTGCATTCTTAAGTGAAAATTCTTTTGTAACATGCGGTTCTTCATTTTCAAGGATACATCTTCCGAGCTGCTCGACCTCAAGTGAATAATTCTGCGGAGCATTGACGATCCTCTCTGTCATTTTCCCAGAAGAAAATATCCTGTAGCAGATCTCTCCGTCCTGATTGTATTCCACTTCCGATATGATATGTCCTCCCGATCCGTGGATATACAACCTGTCGAACCGGTCATTGGTATCCTTTCCAAGTATCATTCCCACATTGAACGCTGCCCTGACACCATTCTTAAATCTGATCATTCCGCTTGTCATTATATCAACGCCCTCATCCGAGAATTCGGCATCGACTTTTACGAATTCAGGTTCGGAATCAGCTAATGACAGTATCATGGTGGTACAATAACATCCGAGGTCATACATTGCGCCGCCTCCCGTTTCCTTACGTATTCGGATGTCATCCTTATATCCCTGCGTAACAAATGCAGTATCAATATAATCTATGTCACCGATGATCCCTGACTTCACATCATTTTTAAGGCTCTGCATGTAAGGACTGTGATTTAAAATCTTCCGCTTTCTCAAGACTTCTGCCTGCGATCGCGTATAATTCACAGTTACCGGCAAGTTTCATTCCCGGAATGGTACAATTCCTTGCTATGTTTGCCGTTCCAAGTACTCCCCATCTGATCCTTCCCATGTGATCACCTATTCCTTTCTGTCAGTCAAATACCCTCAAGTTGCCATCATATTATTCATCCCACTGTCTGTAAAAGGCAGTCAGTGCTTTAGGATGAACGATATCGTCACCACAAGAACAGCCGCAATTCCCATTGAAAGTACGGTAACAACATTAACAAGCAGGCTGCCGAATAATCTCTTCTTAACGGAATCGCAGTCAAATAAACACATCTCAATGATCCACATCGCAATGAATACGAGAGCACAAAAAAGTGCCGTATATGTAATACTTAATATGTTATATCTGGATATAACATACAGAAATGCAAGTATTCCGGCATAATTGCCGATCATATACAGAATATAATTCAATCTTATATGAAATGCCTTCACGAATATTACATTTACAAAGCTTATAAATGATGCGGTAAGTATCAACAGTACTATACTGTTAGAACTGTCGGAAAACCCGTTCAGGGCATCAACTGCGCCCGCGATCACCAAAAAAGCAAATCCCAGAATAAGCCTTATGCGGTTTGTGATAATTTCGTCGGTTTTATTTAAAAATATACTGATATTCTTTCCCATGATATTCTCCATTTCATATTGTCTGTTAGGCACTTGTATGAGCATAACTATTCCAAACGGAAAGTGGGCTTTCCATATGAATTCCTTATGCTTATATGTGGTGCCGGACGGTTACATAAAATATACCATATCCAAAATATTAGTTCAACAATATTGAACCTTTTTGGATATCCATTACAATATATTCATGAAGGTTAATAATATGAATCATGCTGAATTAGAGATTTTTACCGGTTCAGATATATTCCCCAAGCTCCCTGATATTCTGTATTCCAATACACTTTATGGAAATATTTTCCAATTGAGTGAGGTTTGCTTTAGGTATTATACACGATGTGTAACCCATCTTCTCCGCTTCCGCAACACGCTTTGCAGCCATGCCTACGCCACGCACCTCACCGACCAGTCCTACTTCCCCGAATATCAGCATGTGAGGATCGACGGCACGGTTCCTGTAACTGGATAATATGGCGGCTATGATCGCAAGGTCAAGAGAAGGCTCGTTGATCTTCATTCCACCGGCCACATTGACATAAGCGTCGTAGTCGGAGAGATGGATTCCCATCCTTTTTTCGATAACGGCCATTAGAAGAGTTATTCTGTTGTAGTCAACGCCAACGGAAGTACGTCTCGGATAATTGAAATTAGTCTGAGACACAAGTGCCTGAACTTCTATCATGATCGGTCTGGTTCCTTCCATTGTGCAAGCAACGATGGAGCCTGCTTCATTCTCAGGTCTTCCCTGCAGCATGTATTCCGACGGGTTGAGCACTTCTTTCAGTCCGTCCCCTTTCATCTCGAATACTCCGATCTCATTGGTTGAACCAAACCTGTTCTTGACTGCCCTGAGCATTCTGTAGGCAGATGTGCTGTCTCCCTCAAAATAGAGTACCGTATCTACCATGTGCTCGAGCATTCTCGGTCCTGCAACAACACCTTCTTTTGTAACATGTCCGATAATGAATACCGATATTCCAAGCTGCTTTGCAATACGAAGGACTGATGCCGTACATTCTCTTACCTGGCTTACACTGCCGGGTGCGGCATCGATATCTTCTTTGTATATCGTCTGTATCGAATCTATGACAAGCACATCCGGTGAAGTTGCGGGTATATCAATTATCTCTTCAACGCTGTCAAGACATGTTTCACACAAAAGAAGCACATTACTGTTGAATTCTCCTATCCTGTCGGCACGCATCTTTATCTGCTTAAGTGATTCCTCGCCTGAGACATACAGCACCTTAACCTTCGATTCCGCAAGCTCTCTGCACATCTGAAGAAGCAGTGTTGATTTACCGATTCCCGGATCACCACCGACAAGAGTGAGCGATCCTTTTACAAGGCCGCCTCCAAGCACTCTGTCAAGTTCTCCGATTCCTGTGATATATCTGTCTTCACTGTCGATGGATATCTCTGTTATCTTTGACGGTTTTTTACTCACACCGACCGGTGTCTTTGGTCCGACACCTCCCCGGGAAGAATGTTTCCCTCCCTTTATCACCTTCGGTGCTTCTGAAAATGTATTCCACTCACCACAAGCCGGACACTGTCCCATCCATTTGGCGGATTCATGACCGCATTCCTTACAAAAAAATACCTCTCTGTCTTTTGCCATAGTACTCCTTTCGTGCCTGGTGCGCCGACACATTCATTTTATATATAATATCTGTTTCATATTTGCATCATATATGTGAATGTGTAAACATACACTAATATACCCCTATATATGATCAAGGACTGTCCCTGTGCAGGCTTACCGCCATGTACCGAAACAGTCCGTATAACTCATTCTCCAATAATTAAATCAGGCTTTAACCGCCTTGATATTCCTTGGCTGTCCCTTATCAAGTTCAACGCTAAGGATTAATTTGCCGTTAAATTTGGTTTTAATAATTCCGACTTCCTGATCATCAATTGTAACTTTGTATTCCGTATCAGGTGCAAGCTCAAGTGTTATCTGTGCATCTTCCGCACCTTCAACCGTCATTGTAACCGAATCTTCCGTAACTCTAAATCCCGTAACAGAAGTGCCTTCAACAGACTCATATACAAACATACCGTTCTTCTCCAGCTTTGTGATCTCCTTGAAAGTCTTAACCTTATAGAGATCTCCCTCATACTCAAAATCTGAGAGTTTAGTCTTCTCATCCAGCATATAATTGCCAAAACTCAGTGTTCCGTCAGCCTCCTTACGAATCAGTTCCTCTACTACCGGCATCCCAAAAATCCTCCTTATTAAAGATATATATATAGTCGATTACTAACAACTTCAGTATAATACATCAGACAGAAAAATGCTACTGAATTTTTACGATATTATAATCTTCTCTCCATCCCAGTCAATGGTCACGGCCCAATGTCTCTTAACATTGCCTGCCAGTATCTCATCAGCCAGTCTGTCTTCCACTTCAGTCTGGATCGCACGCCTTATCGGCCTTGCTCCGTAATCCTTGTCAAAGCCGTTTTCAGCAATGTGATCATATAACGCTTCCGTAGGCGAAAGGGTAATATCCATCTGTTCCTTTGCACGATCGGCAAGGGTGCCGAACATGATCTTGACTATGCCTTTTATGTCATCTTTGGTAAGCGAATGGAATACAAGTATCTCATCAATTCTGTTAAGGAATTCAGGCTTGAAGAGCTTCTTGATCTCTTCCATAACACCCGCTTTCATCTTCTTATAATCCTCACCTTCCGTCTGTGCAGAAGAGAAACCAAGAAGCTTCGGAGACATTATTCTCTGCGCACCGGCATTCGATGTCATGATTATTATCGTATCCCTGAAACTTACTTTACGGCCCTGGGAATCGGTAATATGACCGTCTTCGAGCACCTGGAGGAGTATATTGAATACGTCCGGATGTGCTTTCTCAACTTCATCAAACAACAGAACCGAATATGGGTTGCGCCTTACACGTTCACTTAGCTGTCCGCCTTCCTCATAACCCACATAACCCGGAGGTGAACCTATCATCTTGGATACGCTGTGCTTTTCCATGTACTCAGACATGTCAACACGTATCATGGCGCTCTCCCTGCCGAATACGGCTTCCGCAAGTGCCTTTGATAATTCGGTCTTACCGACACCTGTAGGTCCGAGGAATAAAAATGAACCGATAGGTCTGTTCGGGTTCTGAAGCCCGACTCTTCCCCTTCTTACAGCTTTCGATACGCTTGTTACCGCTTCATCCTGTCCGACTACTCTCTTATGGAGCTGCTCTTCCAGATTACGAAGCTTTTCCGTCTCAGTCTCTCTGAGTCTCTGTACCGGTATCTTGGTCCATGCCGATATTATTGCCGATATTTCTTCTTCGTCAACAGTTGCATCACCGTTAGAATCGTTGTTTATACGCATCTCCCTTCGAAGGTGCATGATCTGCTTACGGTTCTCGTCCTGTTCCTTCTTTATCGCGGATGCCCTGTCATACTTTTCTTCCTTCAGGGCCTCTTCCTTATCAAGTTCAAGTTTGCTGTTCTTTTCTTCAAGCTCCTTGATCTCCGGATTGGTATTAAGGAGTCCTATCCTTACTTTTGATGCCGCTTCATCCATTACATCTATGGCTTTATCCGGAAGATATCTGTCATTTACGTATCTTTTGGTCAGTTTTACGGCGGCATCGATAGCCTTATCGGTTATCGTTACATGATGATGTTCTTCATATCTGCTCCGCAATCCAAGGAGTATCTGAATCGACTCCGCTTCGGTGGGTTCTTCTACCATGACCGGCTGGAACCTTCGCTCAAGAGCGGCGTCTTTCTCAATATATTTTCTGTATTCGGTAATAGTAGTGGCTCCGATAAGCTGAACCTCTCCTCTTGCAAGAGACGGCTTCAATATGTTGGAAGCGTCTATTGCCCCTTCGGCTCCGCCTGCGCCAATGATCGTATGAAGCTCATCGATAAATAACAGAATGTTTCCGCTTGTTGTAACTTCTTTTATCGCACGCTTGATCCTCTCTTCGAATTCGCCTCTGTACTTGGAACCTGCAACCATGCCGGACAGATCCAGTGTCAAAAGTCTCTTATCTTTTACCGTCTCGGGCACTTCACCTCTGACTATTCTTGCAGCAAGCGCTTCCGCGATCGCGGTCTTACCTACTCCGGGCTCTCCTATAAGACATGGATTATTCTTGGTCCTTCTGCTGAGTATCTGAATCAGCGACTGCAGTTCTTTCTCACGTCCGATGACAGGATCCAGTTTGCCTGATGCTGCATAAGCAGTAAGATCCCTGCTGTACTGGTCAAGAACAGGCGTAGCAGACTTACTCTTCCCGGAATTTCTGCCTCTTACCGACATATAATCGTTCTTTGCCTGAGCAGTATCAAATCCGAGGGCACGCATGCAGTCAACATATAATTTCTGTACATTTATCCCAAGTGTATTAAGAAGCCTTACAGCAATACAGTCACTCTCCCTGAGCATTGCTATAAGAATATGCTCAGTTCCCACTACTTTCGAACCAAGCCTTGCTGCCTCCTTGGCTGATGACTCGATAAGAGCCGTCGCCTTGGGCGTGTATTCATCATTTCCCTGAACGAGAACTTCCGTTGTCGGAGCAATAAGTGTCTGGGCTATCTCGATAAGCTTGTCCTTATCTACCTTGTTCTTCTCAAGGATCCCCGCAGCCGCTCCGTCACAGCCTGCAAGACCGATAAGGATATGCTCGGTGCCAATATTACCGTCTGCAAGCTCATAAGCCACATCAGAAGCAATTCTCAAGGCCTGTCTTGCACTGTCTGTATAACTTGGTGTCATATTTTCCTCCTGTTAACTAAAAATCAAGTTCGTCTTCGTCTTTACCCGACTTAGACTTGATATTCTTTATTGTCATACTGATAATACATAATACCAGCAGTACTCCTACTGCTGCCAGAACCGCTATTATGATCGCAAGCTGGTTCAGATTGTCTTCGTATTCTTTTGCGGTCATATCCTCAGCCGATTCCGGAAGATTGCTGGAATTAACCCTGTCGATAAGATTACCGGTATATCTCTGAAGACTCTTCTCCTGCCTGTCATATTGGTAGAATTCCTTATCTCCGTTACTGTTCATGCAATACATGAGCAGGAAATCATTCTCAAGATCATTCGCCATTGTGTATGCAGTAACGTTTACGCCATATAATCTTACCGATGTTTTAACATATCCGGAAGGTATAAGCTCGCTGTTTTCCACATCAACGATCTTGAATTCATAACTGTTTCTTATATATACTTCACCGTTTTCTTCCATAACATCAAAACCGATATTGCCTGACACTCCGCCTTCAGACATGGCTCTCTGTCTTGATTCTTCGGCGGTCTCTCTCTTAACTTTGATCGTATATGTTCTTATGTCCCTGTTAGGTGCGGCAACAAGGATCTTAACTTTATTCTTTCCTTCTTTCAACCCCTTGTTGCCCGTCAAAGTGACAACAGCCTGTGAATCGGATGCTTTGAATGAAAAATAAAGGTTTTCGGTCTTGTTATCAACAGTAAGTGAATATTTGGAAACGTCCGGAGAAAATGCCGGCTTAAGCTTTCCATCACTGACCAACAGTTCTTTTAACTTATTATCGGAACTGGCGGTCGATGTTATATCCGGTAACTGACTCTCTGTCTGTGTCTGCTCAGTTGATTCTCCGTTTCCCTTAAGAGTCACGGACACTCTGTTGCTTGATGTAGACATCTGAGTTCCCGTATTATCGTAAACGTTAGCGGTGTCCGATATTCCTATCTGGACATTACCCTCACCGACTGCCTCAAACTGAAGCGAGAATTTCACACTGGTCTTACTGCCGTCGAGATCATCTGCAGCAACATGAAGAAGACCGTTACTTCCCGATACGTACTTACCGCCTCCGGCAAAATCCATCTTGGTTGAATCATATGAAACGTAAGCATCCACTGATTTGATACCGTCAGAACCGTTAACTGTCATTAGCACCGTAAATGAATTGCCCTTATCAACCGAGGAATCACTTGATGTGAATTCTATCATGGCGCTTGATGCGGATACCTTGTCGGCTCCAAACCCAAATGCCATAAAAGCGCAAAATGCCAATATTAACAGTGTCCCCCTTACTACCTTATTCATACAAATCCTCCTTATTCCGGTGATGTATATCTTAGCATAATATGTTTCAACGTTGTCATATATATATTAACAATACAGTTAGTAACAATTAAGTATAAGCGTATAATTTCTTACATTGCCATCCTGTGCGGTAACCTGTATGGGAACCGTAACTGGTGTCGCCTGCAACGTAACAGTGCCTGCTCCGGCTACAGTTGCATTCTTATTAACCGTCTCCGCTGCTATAGTTACCGCTCCTTCGGCAAGCGGTACATTTACCGTATAAGTCACGGTCCCGCCGTTAGATGCATCAAATGCCGGTGTAAATGCATACGCTGTCCCTGATGCTCCCGTTACCGTCAGATTCCTGAGATAATTATTCGGATTCAGGTTGCCTGTAGGCGCCTGACATGCCTGTTCGGGCATATTCTCGTATACGGGAATATAGAACAGAATAGGAACGTTCGCCATCCAATCCTTGTATGCGGTATATACTTTGGATGCTTCCGAATATGCTGCCGCCACATTGGTCATATATTGATGATCATATGTATTCTTCGCAGTAACGTTGAATCTTTCAAGATATAACGTATTCTGCCCTCTTGATATATAATTGTTGGCGATGTACTGCGCTCCGCCGACAATAGCCTTGTAAGGATTGTTCCACGGTCTCAGATATGACGATCCCGAAGATGCAAATTTTAATCCGTTCTGCACTGCTCCGCCTCCGGCACTGTCGGAAGCTCCTATATTGTAAAAATTATATATTCCCTCATATCCGGATACTGTTCCCGTTACGGAATTGCTGACAGTATTTGTTCCGGTTACAACTTCCTGTCTTATCCTGCTTGCGAGATGATAAGGGCTTACTCCGTTGATAACTCCGGCTTCCATTATCGCATCCTGATATGATTTCTCAATCTGTGTTCCCGTTTCATTCGTATATACAAAGCTGTTACCGGAAAACAGGGTGTTATTAAGTATTGTTGCAACCCCGTCAACGTTCTGATAATTCTCTTCGTATGCAAGCGCTTCGAACATGAATATATATTTCTCTTCCAGGAAATTACGCGGATCCATATAATATGCCACGCCTTCTCTCGAAGCAGCCACCCATTGAAGTCCGTCAAACACTTTGTAAGAATCGGTAGTCCAGTTATATGCTGCCGGATCTGTTGACTTCCAGCCGGTGGTTCTCGTATTCGGAACAAGACTCTTACCCGGTACTGATTCTTTATCAACTGCGGTATTCCAGTCTATTCCCGTCTTAATACTGCTAAACTGCCAGTAAGGGTATTTCTGATGAAGCAATCTAAGATCATTCTTATAGCTTTCGGGGAACCCTTCTGCTGTCATGGACGCCTCAAATTCAGCATCGGACAATGCTGCTACGGGTCTTGGTGTAGGCTTTGCCGTTGCTTTCGGGGAATCCGTTGCTTTGGCCGATTCTTCAGTGCCTGTATCTTTACCTGATATGAACATTACGTTCTGTGCGGGAACCCATCCGGTCCTTGTCTTGTTACCATACACATATCTTATCTTAAACCACTTAATTCCCGATGAGGTCTTTTCAGCAGTCACGTTGATTTTTTTATTATATTTAAGCTTAACTTTCTTCTTTTTTACTTTAACATAAGCATACTTTGATGTTTTGGAGTATACGAAGGTCTTGTTGTTAATGTATGATTTAACTTTGCTGCCGGCAGTCAGTTTTACATTTCCATAATTGATAAAGCCAGTCATTTTATTCTTTTTGTATGTAAATGTAATCCTGTACCAGCGTTTCTTTGACACTTTGTAAACACCGGTTATCTTAAGGTTTGCACCCTTTTTCACATATATCTGTTTTCCGTTATATTGGAGATAACCACCCTTCTTTGATGCCTTATTATATACTTTCTGCTTTGTGATCATCGTTGCGGCAATGTTCAGGTTACCGGCAAGCATGTTCTTATCCGCCGTACTGTCTGCGTTTTTTCCGGACCCGGTATTAACATATGCTGAAGCAACATAACCTTCATATGACTTTCCGTCAAATGTGAACGTCACCCTGTACCAGCCGCCGGTTAATTCTTCCTTAATATCCACCTTTGTATTCTTTGACAATCTTACATACTCATCATTCACCTTCAGTATGTCGAAATTCGTTCCCGCTCCCGTTCGGACATTAAGCCCGTCAGTGTTGACGGTACCGGTCTTTGCGGCAGCTTTTGACTGAATGCCCACAAAATATAAAGTCATTAAAACTGTTATAATGACGCCGGTCATAAATGCGATCCTTAATACTTTTGTACTCTTAATTGTTCTTTCGTTCATATTACCCCACCTGTTCTTATAATTCCCCAAGCAGTTCTTTGATCTCTGATATACTGTAAGTATAATCTGTGTTGCAAAAATGGCAGTTGAGTGTCACATCCTCACCATCATTTATAATATCCTTAAGTTCCTTTCTGCCAAGGCTTATAAGTGCTTTTTCAACACGTTCCCTTGAACAGTTGCACTTAAACCTCGTATCATATCTGTCGGTAATGCAGACTCCGAGATCTCCGAGCACTTCGTTAAGTATATCTTCGGGAGTCATTCCTCTGTCAAGTAATGTCGTAACGGAACTGATACCCGAGAGTTTGTTCTCTACCGCACTTATAACACTTTCATCGGTATCAGGCATAAGCTGGATTATGAATCCTCCGGCCTGTCTTACGGTATTAACGAGTTCACCCGTATCATTTCCATTCATAAGCACTCCTAACGCCACCGAAGAAGGCGTCTGCTCCGATACGGCATAATAATATGTAATGTCTTCTGCAATTTCTCCGGATACAAGCTCAACCTGCCCCTGATAAGGCTCTTTCAACCCGATATCCATGATCACGGTAAGTGTTCCGGGTCCGATAGCTCCGCTTACATCAAGCTTTCCTCGATCGTTGGCGGGAAGTATCACCATAGGTTCATTCACATACCCTTTGACATTGCCCTTTGAATCGGCTGTTACCACTATGCCGCCTAAAGCACCCTGTCCCCGTATCTGAAGAGTAAGGATATCATTATCCCCTTTCATCATGATTCCCATCATGCTTCCTGCTGTGAGAAGTCTTCCCAGTGCAGCCGTGGCAACAGGACTTGTATTGTGTATCCCTCTGGCTGTTTCTACCATATTCTTCGTGTATGCGGCAAATGCCCTGATCTGATTGTCAGCAGCCGTTGCCCTGATAATGTAATCTTCCATATGTTTTCCCCTGTGCAATTTTATTATATCATGATTTAATCGTGGTTGTTTGGCACCCCAACTCACTTATGTTATGTAGGAAGGATCACCTTTTCTTTCGCGCTATATAATATATCCTCTCGCTTGTCTGATTTGCAATTATCCTTCCAAATGCCTCATAGGCATATAACGGTTCGAGTCCCGCAGCTCTCAAAGTGTTTTCCACTTCGTCTTTGGTAAATGCATGCTGAACGTGTATCTCTTCATATCTGTTATACAGTTCCTCATTTTCATCATCTTCTATGAACATCGTGAGGTAATATGTATTGTCTCTCTTATTCTCATCATATTCATTCTCCCATATGAGCACGGCTTCATCCCTGATATCGGTTATGGTCTTATTGCCAAGCACCTTCTTGAAGAAATGATCCGTCTTAAGATCAAATATCAGTATGCCGCCATCTTCAAGGCATTCATATACCCTGTGGAAAACCTTCAAAAGATCTTCCCTGTTTCTTACATAATTCATGCTGTCACTTATACTGACAACGGCATTAACCTTATAAGGAATCGTAAACTCCCTCATATCCTGATGCGAATATATGATAACGCCCTGCTCATGTTCTCTCGCATCATCATCCCCGCCTTCATCAGTTTCATATTCGTAGCTTTGAGCCCTTGTAAGCATGTCCTCTGACAGATCTATACCGACAACATCATATCCTGCGCGTGCCAGCACTCTTGTTATGGTCCCTGTTCCGCAGCCAAGCTCCGCAACGGTTCCTTCCGTTATTCCATACTCTTTGAGCAACGCTTTCAGATAGACACTGCATTCCTCGTAAGGAATGTTGTCCATGAATTCATCATATATATATGCAAATGCAGTATATTCGTCCATTTTTATCTCCATTAACCGGCACTCTGTTATTGTACGCTCTTAACAACTGTTCAGCCCCGCAAATCCATTGCGGGGCTTAATTTGTACTGAAATATCTACATTCCCGGATAACTGATCACGTCAGGCCATGACAAAACCGTCTGTCTGAATTGCGGTATTCTGATCAGTCCGTATGACCAGAGAAAAGCCCTGTCGTGTTCATTTAATTCTTCAAGTCTCTTCCATGCCACTTCAACGAGGACCTGCTTATCTGCCGGAATCTCCGGATCCATTCCCATTACGGGTTCGGCATCATCCGGAATGCTGACCTCGTATACATATTCCTTACGACCGTTATCCTTAAATGTCACATTAAGCGGTCGTATTATTGTACCTTCAAGCCCGCACTCTTCCTTAAGTTCCCTGATCACTGTCACTTCAGGATCTTCTCCCGGTTCAACTCCACCTCCCGGAAGAATATAGAAGCTTCTGTCAGGAAACTGATGTTTTACAACAAGTATCTTATCACCTCTTGTGATCAATGCCATGCTTCTGCTTCTCTTCATCAGCTACACCCCCAAGAATATGATTAAATCTAGGATAACACGGATTGAAAATATTATCAACGCTTACTTAATAATCATTCCTTATATCTTCCGGGCAAGAAGCGCGATGCCCTCCTTACCCGGAAGAACGACTTCAACATGGCCGCTTGCGCCGTTTTCTGCTATCTGTCTTGTCATATTCCATACATCAATCACTTCGATAATATATTTCTTATCTTCCGGCAGATCAAATATACCTTTACCGGGGCATTTTCTCTCATAATACCTGAGATACGCAAGATCTTCATAACAGCCCATGAATTCCTTGCCATTGGTAAGTGCTTCTCTTGCACGCTCCCAATCCGCTTTTATCACAGCCCGCCAGAATTCGTTATCGCATTTTTCGGGATCTTCCTTAAGAGCTTCATATTTTTCTCTGGTGAATTCATCACCGCAGTATGTTAGCGGTCCGGGAAGTTCTTCAACGATATTCTTTAGGAATTCAATTCTTGCAGGGCTCTCTCCCTTAAGAATTCCTCCTTTGGACCACCATAGGATATCGTCATCGCAAAGATAAGTCTCTCCGTGAGTGCAATATCCGCCCTGAGTGATGCATTTCCAAAACTTATTCACCATCTCAAATCCTGATATATTGCCCCACTCTAACATTATCGTTCCCTCATAACAACACTCGTCGACCATAAGAGGCTTGTTATATCTGTCGATCATATGATTAATATCGTCAACGCTCTTTATCTGGAGACATATATGGGTTGTATCCTTATTATCAAAATCCCAGAATTCTATACAATTATGATTACTTAACAGATGTCCGAACGGATCACACTCATGTACCTTAGCCGCAATATGTTCCCATTCGCACCTACTGTAATCCAATATATCGAATTCATTTGCAAGGCTCCACCATACATTGGGATATGCGGACAATCTTCTCGTTATATAATCTATGTAAAGGTCTGCTTCTTCCATGTTCATCTTTGAAAAGCCCCATCTGTCATACGGATGGAACAATATGAGATCACATTGTATTCCATAAGAATTAAGCTCCGTGATCACGCTTTCTAGATGCTCATAAAATTCATAACACGGCCTGTTATAATCCCACTTACCGTTATCATCCTTCTCATATGCATATAATTCCGGTTCATTTTTATTATAATCGTAGTCCTTGGGGAATACACACATTCTCACCTTATTGAACGGTGCTCCTTTAAGTGTTGCAAGTGTCTGTTCGATAAGCTTCTTTTCCTGGTGTATGAGCGCATAAACGGTCGTTCCGAAAGGATAGAACCATGTACCGTCATCGTAACGGAAATGGTTACCGGCGGGGCGGACCATACCGTGTGACTTGTATGAACCCTCCTTTGATACGCTGTCATTAGACACACATTCAATCTCACCACTATCAGTTATTATACCTGATACCGAGTACTTATATGTTCCCGGTTCAATCGGATAGAATCTTATCTTATATGTATCATTCCCGCAATAAAAGCCCTTTACGGTAATCATCTTACCGGAAGGAGCAATAAATTCCGCCTTCAGATCCACGGTCACACTGCTTTCTGCCGGAGCTTTTGCATTGTATATCAGTTCATTCATTGTATATTGCATGGTCAATCCTCTCTCAGATTTTCATATTGTTCTTTCAATTACTGCCCCATTATCAAAACCTTCCTGCGGATTCTGACCATGGGGCAGTTAATGACTGTCTGTATATATCCGGCATATGAAAATGCGGGACTCTTAAATAACAGCTATCTATTTCTTGAATATCTTCTTATACCTGTTCTTACAGGAAGCAGGGAAACTAAATGCAAGCTTCTTAGCCGTTCCCTTGAAAGCATTCTTGCCGACAGAAGTTATTCCTTTTGCTTTTACCGTAACTTTAGCAAGCTTCTTACAGTTCTTAAATGCATTCTTCTTAACTGCGGTAACTTTGTACTTAACACCGTCTATAGTTACTTTGTCAAGAATAACGGCTGACTTGATATTCTTTGAAGACACACCCGACACTAATGCTGTCTTCTTGTTCTTATTAAGTATCGAGTATATAATCTTTCCCTTAGTTACAGACTTTACTGTGGCTTTATCATCTGCCTTGGCATTACCGGAATCCGTCGTACCGGCAGATGTACCGGAAGGAACCTGCGAAACCTGTGGAGCAGGCGATGCTGAAGGTTGTACTACAGGTGTAGGCTGAATCTGGCCGTTTTCCTGTCCGGAAGGTACAGGTGTGGCTGTCGGTGCAAGTGTAACAGCAGGCTCATTATTTTCAATAAGCTCATATTCTCCCGAATACTCATAACCGAACTGCTTCATTACGCGGTTATATTCTCTGTCGGTTATCGGAAGTATTGTTCCATGACGCTTCTTAAGAGCACCGAAATTGACATCACTTGCAGGTGACCAGCAATCCGTACTCATTTCACCGAGATTGGTTGTACGGAATGGCAGATATCCTCTTCCCTGCTGATACTGATCGCACATAAGTCCCCATGTCTTTACATATTTGCCTGACGAATCTTTGATCCAATCATCTTCGCAGTATTCGAAGAATTCCGGACCCTCAAGGAATGTACTGCTGTAATTATTATTACCGAATATTCCCGATAACGTTCCTATGGTCTCCCATTCTCCGTAGATGGACTTGCAACGGTCTATGGTTATCTGTTCATCTTTTGAAGCACGATAGTAATAACCTGAAGTCTCATCGTAGATCATTGTTGTATCGATAACTTCATGAGCTCTGTCGATCCATCTGACAGGATCTGTAAATGTATAGAAATCTCTTGTTGTCGTATAGAAAAGATTCATGGGGTTATCAAGTTCATTATCACTTGAATTGGTTGACCAGTATATAACGTAATTACCCGTATCGGCATCATAGATAGCCTCCGGCGCCCATGCGCATCCAGCATCTTCAATCTTTCCTGCGACATTGATAAGACGTGGTTCGGTCCAGTTAACAAGGTCGTACGATTCCCATACTACCAGGTTCGTGCTGCCCTCTCTCTGTTCATTTGTCCTGAACCATCCTCCTCTGTAAAATATACTGAGATCGGTTGCGATAAGGAAGAATCTGTCGCCTTCGGGCGAACGGATCAGATACGGATCCCTGACACCTTTTTCGCCCACATCCGAAGTAAGTACAGGATTCTTGTCTGCAGTCATATCCTTCCATTTACTTCCGTCCTGGCTAGTTGCAAAATATATCTGCTCAGCCTCCTTATATCCTTCCGTTCCGGTGAAATGAGCGAAGATATATGATGTCTTCTCTTCATTTTTCGGTGCAGCCTTTACAATAACATTATGTACGGCAGTCGCTGTTTCATTGCCGCATATTGCCGTAACAGTCAGCGGAACTATCGTATTATGCTCCGGTCTGTTAACAATTCCGGCTGCCTTATCACCATCATCGGTATCGGATATTATCGATGTATCAGCCGATTTCCATATAAGCATTATATTCTTGTCATTTCCCCTGACTGTCACATCCTGAGGGAACGTGATGTTGCCCCTTATGTCATCCATATGAGGAAATGATGCATTCTCAGCTGCTTCCTTAGCTGCCTCTTTGTCAGAAAGCGTTCCGTCAGCACCGTATACCGTCACGCCGCTTACAGGCGATAATGTCATAGTGAGTACAAGCGCTGCCGCAAGACATTTCTTAATTGTATTGATCTTTCTCATCTTATGAATCCTCCGTATCACATATGTCTGGTAATAATCTTTATACGATCAGGAAGAACTTCACAAGGAACAACAGTGAAATAGCATACGTAAGTATTGATACTTCCTTTGCTTTGCCTGTGAATAACTTGATGATCGTATATGATATAAGTCCAAGTCCGATACCGTGTCCGATGGAGCTTGATATCGGCATTGAAATGAGCATAAGAACTACAGGCACAAGCTGTGATATATCGTCAAAATCAATCTTCTTAAGTCCGCTCATCATAAGGATTCCGACATATATAAGTGCTGATGATGTAGCTGCCGAAGGAATGATCGCAGCGACAGGCGCGATAAATGTACATGCTAAGAACAGAACACCTGTTGTAAGTGCGGTAAGTCCCGTACGTCCGCCCGCTGCAACTCCCGATGCCGACTCAACGAATGTTGTTACTGTTGAAGTACCGGAAACAGAACCTGCGATCGTAGCAACCGAGTCGGATATAAGAGCTTCTTTCATATTAGGCATATTACCCTTGTCATCGATCATTCCCGCACGTGATGCAGTTCCGACAAGTGTTCCTATCGTATCGAACATATCGATGATGCAGAATGTGATTATTAGTGTTACAGCCGTGAATATTCCTATATCAAAAAATGTACTGAAATCAAACTTGAATAAAGTAGTGTCTGCCATGTCGCCGAATGCCGGTACAAATGATGCATCTTCAAGAGAAGCAAAAGGATTATTGCCAAAGAAGATTGCCTCTCCTGCCCAGTATACAACGCTTGCGGCAAGCATTCCCAAAAGTACGGATGCTTTAATACCTTTATGTGCAAGGATTATTATCACAAAAAGACCGATAAACATCGTTACTACGGTAAGTACCATGGTTTCATAGCTTTCACCCATCTGATCTTTAAGCTGGCTCGGAGTAAGAGCTCCGAAGAAATTTGCCATTACGGTAAACGGTGTACCTTCTTCACCACCGAATACCTGCGCATTTGAACCAAAACCGATATTAAGGAGCATAAGTCCGATAGCCGGTGATATTCCGAGGCGAACTCCGAGAGGAATCGATTCAACGATCTTCTCACGAACATTAAGCACCGATAATATAAAGAAGATTACACCTTCTATCAGGATGATACATAGTGCTGCCTGAAATGCATTGTCATAGTCTACACATGTTATTGCTGCAATATTGCCAACTACAACTGCAAAGAATGAATTAAGTCCCATTCCGGGAGCAAGTGCAAACGGTTTGTTGGCAAAAAATGCCATAACAAACATTCCTATTGCCGATGCAATACAGGTTGCAAGGAATATACCATTCCACAACTCCGGTGTTCCCGAACTGTGAAAGTTCGTAAGAATGTTCGGGTTAAGCGCAATGATATACGCCATTGTCATGAATGTTGTAAGCCCCGCAATGATCTCGGTACGCACTGTGGTACCATTTTTTTTGAGTCCAAATAGTTTTTCCACGTTTCCTTCTCCTTTTCATCTTATATAGTCTGCTAAACAGTACACATTCACGCCATATATTCGTATGAATATTCATGTGTACCGCATACCAAATAGTGACGGATTAATTGTACCACGATACAGGCTGTAAGGCAACTGTTCCAATAAGAAAAAACTGCCTGTCCCGGTAAAGACAGGCAGTTCTTTCCACACTGCAACCCATTATATATTATTACTTGATTTTTACGGTTTTAACCTTGCTGTATTTTCCGAATATTTTATTGCTTCCGGATTTTTTGAATGCACATACTTTAACATAATATGTTTTCTTTGACTTAAGGCCCTTTATGGTTGTCGTTACTGTCTTTCCTTTGGCAATTATCTTTGTTTTCTTACCCTTTCCAAACTTCTTGTCCGTAGCGACCATAACACGGTAGCCGTCAGCGCCCTTAACCTTTTTCCATGATACTTTGACTGTCTTTTTCTTAGGACTCTTTACGGATTTTATTACCGGCTTTGCAGGCTTTGTGACAGTAGCCGACGAAACAGCATCCGGCGTAGTTCCCGTTGTGGCAGTTGTCTGCACATTTACAGGATTACCTGTCTGATTGACCGTATTGCCTGGATTGCCTGAATTGTTACCCGCATTTTGGGTATCATCTTTCTTAGGAGGTGCTATGTATTCTCCTTCTTCTCCCATCTCGGTCCAATTCGGTGTCAAACCGCCCGGAACAACCATTCTCTCATTCCATATATCACTTTCTCCGGCCGAATTGACTGCCGTCATTGCAATATAATACGGCTGTCCGCCCTTAAGTCCCGATATTGAATATCCATCATAAGTAACTCCCGATATCTTTCTTGTGTATACACCGGGTTCTTTTCCGTAATATATGTTATACGAATCGGCATTATTGCTCTTATGATACCATACCGTAACAGCTCCTGCCTCATCTTCATCGGGCTGCTCGGCATACAGAAGCGGAGCGCTTGGAACATCAGCCATTGTAAATGACCATATTCCGTTAGATGCATCTGTCACTTCTTTTCGATCTTTCGTATATGCCTTTACTGTCCAGTAATATTTTCTGCCGGGTTCAAGAGCATTCTGTTCCAATGTATACCTGTTGTATATCATATAATCTCTCTGTATAACAGGATCTGCAAGATCTTCATGCTCTGATACTATAAGCTGATAGAAGAATGCGTTGACCGATTCCTTCCACTCAAGTACAGCATGTCCTTTTACATCTTTCGCATCATTTGCAGGAGATACAAGTCCAAAGTCATGAGGCGCCGTTCCCGATCCGCAGGTTGTGAAATAATGTGCGACTCCGTTCATGGGACGCTCACCTGCCGTGTTGGCTGCATATACTTTCCAGTAATATTTCTTTTCATAATCAAGCGTACCCGCTTTGATCTTATAATATCCCTGCGAATTGCTGCCGAACTGTCCTGTTCCTCTTACTGTCTTTATTCCATCCTCATCAATAACGGGATCTGACATATCCTCTTTCTCCGATACGATCACATGATAAGAATTGGCATTGTATGCGGTTGACCATGTAAGCTCGGTATCAAGCGGCTCATTCTTAGCTCCGACTGACGGAAGATATGGTCCGAACTGTCCCGGGACATCAGCATTATCGCCTACAAGGAACTTATATACAACATTGTGGCTGTTAGGGGTGGAACCGTTTGCATTTACAGCGGTAAGTCCCCAGTAATATGTACTTCCAACCTGAAGATCGACCTCACTTGTATATGATGTTCCCGTAATTCCTGTCTTATTGATCACAGGATCGGACAGATCCTTATTCTTCGATACCGTAAGATTATATGACGACGCACCTGTTGATTCCGACCATGAAAATTCCGGTCTGGAAGTAACAACATTGCCATCATCCGGTGCTTTCTGAGCGAAAAACTCCGGCTTATAATTCGAATTCTCGACTATAGCATACCATGTTTCATCCGAGCCCGATTCAATTGTAAATTCCATATTACCGTTCGTATAGCTGTCGGGTGTGATCGATCTCTGCCATGCAAGTCCGTCATTTTCACTGTCAACTACCTTATACAGATTGATCTCAACACCTGTCATCTCAAACGGAATATTGTTAAGCTTAACTTTGATCTCGCCGTCCTCTTCGGGACTGGCAACTGCGACCTTGATACATTTTTCCTTATCATCTACAGCCACAACTCCGGTAAATGCATCGTCAGCAGCCTTACTGTCAGCGATCGTGTCAACATGAACATAATTACCCGTAAGCTGTCCGAACAGATAATATACCCACCACATATCACGTCTTACTGCGGAATTTGCTGCTTTCTCTTTTGTTGTAAGAAGATCGCTCATTCCATTCCAGTTATTCGACTCAAGACAACCTTTGATATTGCAATATACACCTGTTCTTATTATATTGGACAGACTTCTTGTCCAGTCTGTTGCATCGGTACTTCCGGCATTATTCTCTTCCCAGATTATCCATTTGCCGTTAGCCTTAGGATGTTGCTTCTGATACACCGCAACACCTTCAACCCATTTTTTAAGCCGATCAAATGATGCATATCTGTCGCCTGTCCAGAAAGCATGCCAGGAAGGACCTTCAACCGTTATGTCATTCTCATCACAGAACGGGATATAAAAATCCGGTATTCCGTCATAACCTACTCCTCCCGGTCCCACAACCGGTATATACTCCGGATATACTTCCCTGAGTGCTTCCCATACAACCTTGAATATCTCTTCCGTACCGGTCCAGTACTCATTGGTAAGGTCGGCATAATCCGGAATTGCTCCGTTATCCCTCAGATACTGAAACATATCTTTCAGATACTGCTTGAAATCAGCGATCTGCTTGGGAGTCTTGAGCGGAGTATTCTGATCTGTATCTCTCGGGCCGCCGCTTGCCGTTGCCCATGAAGGGTTCATCCCCATGAGCATATACCAGTCAACATTACATTCTTTACCGCGTCTGAATGCCTCAAGATGTCTCTCCTTCACACTCGACTCGTATTTGAATGTATTGCCGTCAAGGTCACCGCATGCCTGAAAGTTCTGCACCGGAAGAGATTCACGGTTGAGAACTTTTCCGAGAAGACTGATCCTGCTGTCCGGAACATCATAATTCGGTGTAAGAATGTAACCGAAAGTTCCCGGCATTACTTCACGCTCAACGTCACTGCAGTCTGCCGTTATGGTCGCAGTGCTTCCTTCAACAACTTCCGCGTCTGCATATTTTTCATTAACGCTTATGCCTGCAAACAAGCCAAGAGTCAATGATGCTGTCAACAAGATACTGATCAAACCCTTTTTACATTTCATAGTAATCGCTCCTCCAGATTTTTGATTATTTATGCTATTATATTTTCATAGCTGTACTAAGCTTATGTATAACCTGCTACAGTCTTGGCTATGCGATAGGTCATAGCAGTCACTTTAAAAAGCTTCTATAACCTCACTGCCTTCCTTTACGAATGCAATAAACTTATCAATCTCTGCATGATACTCTATCTTACAACCGCCGTTAAGTACTTCCTTCGTATTCACATCTATCCACCTGCCCGCAGGAAGATATACGCTTCTGTCTGTGCAACCCTCATCCACGATCGGAGCAAATAATATGTCTTCTCCGAACATATACTGATCCTCGAGTGTGTAACAGTTCTCATCCTCATAATAATCCCAGAACATAGGTCTCATTATCGGAGCGCCGGTCTTTGATGTTATATCCATATTACGACAGATGTATGGTTTTAGTCTCTCTCTGAGTTCAACAAGATTCTTAATGATCTCATAATTACGCTCACCGAAACTCCATATCTCATTATCGCCACCGCTCTTTTCCTTGACTTCCGGGTGACGGTCCACCTGTCCCGTCATTCTTACCCTGACACCATGAAGACGCATGACAGGGCTGAACACACCGAACTGCATCCATCTTACTATAAGTTCCTTAAAATAATCCGACTCGATATTACCGTTAAAGAATCCTCCTATATCACTGTTCCACCACGGTATTCCGCACATTGCCATTGAAAGTCCGGTTTTAACGCTCATTCTCAACGCATCAAATGTAGACATTATATCCCCGTTCCATACAAGTGCTCCGAACTTCTGGATTCCCGGATATGCCGCACGGGTAAGCAGTATATTTTCCTCTTCTCCCTCTTCTTTGAGTCCTTCATAAAACATCTGAGAATAGCTGTAGGGATAGAGCATTGCACTCTGTGCACCGTTTCCCGCATACAGCTTAAGATTCGAATACTGTTGCGGATGTACCTCCGGCTCTGCTTCATCAAGCCAAAAAGTCTTAATTCCCTTTTTGTAATAATTCTCTTTAACAATATTCCAGACATGC
Organism: Lachnospiraceae bacterium V9D3004; assembly: GCA_000621985.1. Taxonomy (GTDB): domain Bacteria; phylum Bacillota; class Clostridia; order Lachnospirales; family Lachnospiraceae; genus V9D3004. The sequence goes on along the minus strand of JHWW01000001.1, from coordinate 531,991 downwards.
TTCCTCGTGTTCGGATTGGTCACATCGATAAATGTCTGCTGACCATAGAAATCAAACAGTCCGAACTGACCGTTCTCAGATCTGATAAGCATGTTGGCATCATTCATATATGCGTAATTCTCACTTGCCGGATTGATGGTCGGCCAGATTGATACGACCGGCTCTATTCCCATCTCTTTTAATTCCTCACACATCTTCTCAGGCTCCGCCCAGTACTTGGGATCGAACTTCCACTCGCCCTGTTCCGTCCAGTGAAAATAATCTATTACGATTGCAGCAAGAGGAATCCCTCTCTTCTTATATTCCCTTGCAACTTCAAGCAGATCGTCCTGACTCTCATAACGAAGCTTGCTCTGCCAGAAACCTGCCGCCCACTCCGGAAACTTCGGTGCGTAGCCTGTAAGATCACAATATATCTTCATTACATCAGCCGGAGTATTGCCTGCATACACCAGATAGTCAGCCTGATATGCACTGTCGGCAACCCACATGGTATGATTATTGGTAGTCTCACATCTTCCCGGCGCCGGATTATTCCACATGAATCCGTAACCAAGAGAAGAATAAACAACGGGCACAGCCGACTTCGTATTGTAATGCTGCAGATTAACCGTGCTTCCTTTCCTGTCGAACTGATCCTCCTGTTCCTGTCCAAGACCATATATATGCTCACCTTTATTAGAATCAAATATTACTTTTATCTGATAATGATCACCTTCAGTATGAACATTTCTTCCGGTATAATCTCCCTCAAACTTCGTATGAAGGATCATCTTGTTATTCCTGTAATACGTTATGATTCCACCATACCATGGCGCCCCACTCTCGATCTTCGCAGACATCATACCGTTCTTAATGGTAGCGATCTTCTCGTCACCTTCAATTACACACTCCGCTCCATCCACAGGAGGCAACAGAGTCCATGCCTCGTCAGATATTCTGCTGTTCCTTGTGGAACGACATCTGAGACAGTCGGGACCGTACGGTTCGATCACCGTAAGCTCATCCCTTCGTTCAAAGATAAGTTTGTCTTCGCATATGGTTATCCTACCCATGTGTTAACCTCCAAATCGTATATTTTTCGACAGGCACTTTTTGAACTGTAGTCAGAACCGACCTGCGGATTCCCTGTATATAAGAACAGCATAAAAACAAAAAAGTGCCATCTCCCATTAAGATTAATATGATTATATTGCTCTGAGCAACTAAAATCTATAATAATCTTAACAGAAAATAACACAATTTTGATGTCCGCAGCCCATCTGCTTCGCATATGTCGCAGCTTCGCTGCTTCCCACGGTTGTTTTTCCGATAAGTGTAAACCAAGTAAGTTAATGTCATATAGTTAATCTTGCAAGTGCGAGGCTCTGTGGTATGTGTTTGCAGGCTTTTCAACTGTCTGAGCGAAGCGAGTTTTGAAAAGCCGAAAACATATACCTTGGCCTCGCACGTCCAACTTAACTATAGTCATATAAACTTACCTTGGTTGTAACGTTAGATAGTATGCCCCTGTCACGAACTCCTTCCGGTACGCAAACTGAAACTCGATAATATATAGCGGTCTCTCTCCCTCTTTTGGAAGCTCAACATCCTGACCGTAATTCTCTATGGCGGCATCAAGCACCTCCATTGCTTCTTCGTACCCATTCATATATATATAATCCTCACCGAAATTATCGTACATCAATATTCCTTCATTCTGCTCAAATCCCTCTTCATCAGGATATCCGTACTCATTCTTATCTTTGGAGTAAGTATAACCCGATATGGAAATGCTGCATTTCAGACCCTCTTCTTCCTCCGGATCGAAAGTACTGTCATTATTGTATCTCGTCAATATTTTCTTAATTTCATACAGTGAATCCTTTTCAACATTTTCATTACTGTATGACATGGCAAGCTTAAGAGTCGCGGGTGTAACATAGGTAACCGGTAATGTCATGGTTGTATCGTCACTCATATCGATACTTATAGTCATGAACTCGCTTTTTTCGCCATGCATTGCATCGTACCAGTCTTCGTACTTTATTGTCTTTGCTTCTTTTACAAGTGAAGTATATATCTCTCCGATTTTTTCTTCATTCAGATCTCCTTCAAAAGTGTTGTAAGATCTTACAGCCATTTTAGAAGGATCAAATTCGGGAAGATCCAGATAGATATTTTTAATACTCTCGTCACCATCCATTATTTTTCTTAATTTTTCTAATGGAATACAGATACTTCGTGATTTGATAAAAAGACCGGATTTTATTTTCACGTCAATAACATCGTCATTTTCATATATATTCTCATCATTTTTCTCTTTTTCAACGGTCTCTTTAAGGGAATCGGTGATCAGCTTTATTGCTTCCCTGTCGGTGATCTGTAATTCCTTTAATTTTTTCGTAAAATAATCATCATCATAACCTCCGACATCGGGACACAGTGCATCAGTAATGACATATTCCACTTCCGAATCATCAGGTGTATAATCAAGCTCAATATTATAGGCTATCGTAAGACCTGCTATTGTCACAACATTTATTGAAAAAAGAATTATTACCGAAGGAATCACCCTCCTGATATTCGCGAGTTTTCTGGTAGATATAAGTTCATATATGATCATAACAGCAATGGCGATAATATATGATATTATTGCTGTAAATACTTTGCCTGCCAGATATTCCTCTTCAATATCTCCTATCGCAATACCGAATATGCAGCTTACCGGGATCAGACATACCGGAAGCGCCAGCACTGTTCTTACGACCGCCTGAAGCTTTCTTCCAACCGATGCGGTACCGGCCGCTTCACTCTTTCTGTTAATGAACATATAAGCGGCAATAACCGAATATATTATCCCGATAATGATAGTATACAGCGCATTCGGAACATTTATAAAGTCACTGTATTTACTCGAATCAAACAATCCCTGAACACTGGTAAAAACCAGATTATAGCTGTTATCTCCAAAGATCAGACTCTCATTGGATAATATGACGCTTGAAGATGTAAAGATCAGTTCAAGCATTGACGTAAGAAATCTCGGAACGAACAATATAAGTCCGGTAACCACAACATTGGTGAACAATGTACCTGTAGCGGAACATGCAAGAGCACATGCGCTGCTTACAAGAAGCGATGCCGCAAACATGCATATCATGAACATTGTATATGCACCAAGATCAAGTGAAATATAACTACCGAATGCCGTATACATTATGATCGTAGTAATATAACAGGCTCCAAGGATTGCCACGATCCATGATATAACGGATGCGTATATTGAAATAAACAAACATATTCTTTTTTGAGGAAATGCATGAAAGCAGTCACTTGCATTTCTTGAAGTAAGAAAAGAAAATGCATCCAACGTTAGCACCGGAGCCACAACAACATATATAAGTGCCGTATACATAAATATCTTCAATATCCTGGTTATCACCCTGACCGTGTCAATTGCCTGATCACTGTTAACGATCTCAATATAACGTTCAACAGGAATAACTATTGAACAAAACATCATAATACCCAAAAATATAAAGCCCGGAACACATAATCTTTTCAGCGAGTCAAAATATATTCCCGAATTGAAAATGCCATATGATTTCTTATTCATATTCACTAACCTCCCTGTCAAGGACCATGTCAAAATTATATCCTATGCGCTGCATCTCATAAGTGAAAACTTCTTCAAGTGAAAGCGGCAGGATATCCATAAGAACCGGCCTCATCATACGAAGTTTTTCCACTACATCCTCCTCGGAATTACCGGTTACTATCATATTCGTGACACTACCCTGTTTTTTTATGTACAGATACGGTATCTCTTTAAATTTTCCAACTGTATATTCTTCATTGAATGCGATCTGTACTTTAAAATGCGTTGTCTTAAGCCTGTCAATATCACTCTCAAGTATCAGCCCGCCTTCGTGTAACAGCGAGAGCTGATCACACAGATCTTCAAGCTCACGAAGAGAATGGGAAGTGATTATCGCCGTCGCCTTGTTGTCAAGAACATCCTGACATATAAGTCCTTTAACAAGATTTCTCATAACCGGATCAAGGCCGTCGAATGTTTCATCAAAAAACATATATTTCGGTCTTGAAGAAAGCGCCATAATAACAGCAACCTGCCTCTTCATGCCTTTAGAAAAACCTGTAATCTTCCTCTTCGGATCAAGATTGAATGCTTCCGTAAGCATATTGAATCTGTCCATATCAAATGATTCATATACACTTGAATAAAATTCTGCCATTCTCTTCATATCGGATCCTGACAAAAAAAACACTTCGTCAGGTACATAAGTGATCATGTTCTTCGTCTCCGGATTCTCATACACAGGCTTGCCATCAATTTTTATATCACCGGAATCCTGTTTATATACTCCCGTAAGCAATCTCAAAAATGTTGATTTGCCGGCGCCGTTGGAACCTACCATTCCATATATGCAGCCATCGGGTATATTACAGCTGACATCTGATACCGCTTTGATATCATCGAATGATTTTGTAAGATTCTCTATGGTTATCATATATCCTTTCCCCCTTTAAAAACCTCATCCACGCACGCAATTATATCTTCCCTGCTTACCCCCGCAAGCACAAGCTCACCGATAAGTTCAGTCAATTCTTCCAATTTCATTCTTCCACCTTCCTTCAGAATTCCTACCGCATCTCCCGATATGAACACTCCTTTTCCGGGCACCGAATAAGTAAGTCCCCTTCTGTCAAGTTCTGTGTAAGCTTTCTGGATCGTATTAGGATTGATCCCAAGACTTACCGACAGACTTCTCACCGAAGGCATTCTGTCTCCCGGATTCATTATTCCTTTAAGCACAAAATTCTGCAGTTGTTCAATTATCTGCTCATATACCGGAGTTCTCGACATTGTGTCAATATTAAACATGAGATCGCCTCCTGTACTATTCATTCTAACTGTACTATTGCGGCTAGTACAGTTGATATGCTCTTATAGTATCACCCTGTTTTGAAGATGTCAACTGTTTTTTTGAATAGTAATCTTTAGTTCGACTTTAGCTCCGGAGCAAATTCATTGACATAATAATCAGAACCTTTGGCAAGCTCGCCTTCAAGATACATAATATCACCGTACTGTTCCAGAAGTGTCTTATTGCCCGAGTACATATTCGTCCCAATCCCCAGTCTGTTGCCCTCTATGGTATATCCCATTGCGGCAAGAGTCGTGGGGAATATATCATATGACTCAAACAATCTGTTTCTTGTAATGTCATGATCAACATCTATTCCGTTGATTATACAGTTATACACTGTTCTGTTCACAGGGTCGATACCATCCACTAGTTGAGTATCCATCCTCGGATGATCGCCTGTGATAACGATAACCGTGTCTTTATAAAATGGCTGTTCTTTACACCATTCTATGAATTCATTTATCTGTTTGTCTGCGCATAATACCACATTACCGGTCATATTGGGATATATATCTTCGCACAATTCGCAAACGTATCCGTCGGGATAATGAGTATCAACAGTCAGCATTGTCAGATTGAAAGGTTCGCCTTCCTCATACAGTCTTGTAAGCTCATCCTTTGCGATCCGGTACAGAATAAAATCCTCAAATCCCCACCAATGTTTGTAACCCTTATCGATCACACCGTTTTTAATGGCTTTATAATAATCATATATCTCATATTTTCCATGTTTATTCAAAAATAATTTTCTGCCTGCAAATTTCGCATCCGAACCGCACAGGAATTCATTATGATATCCTTTTTCTTTCAGAACCTGCCCTATAGTTATAAGACCGGATGCGAATTCACCGTTATCCGGCGGAGTATTGCCTTCAAGCGGCAGATTGTAAGGTACTCCGGACATTGTGGTATACATTGCACCGAGAGTCCATGTCGCCCCGTAATTTGCATAGAATCCGCCAAGCTTGTCCTTCTGTGAAAATGACACATTTTCGTTCGCAAGCCTTGTAAGATTAGGAATATAATTCACATCATGGCTGCCACCGTCTTCCACGGAAGCATATGTATTCTCCATACTCTCAAGGTATATATATATAAGATTTTTCGTGGCACCTTCGGGAGATATACTCACAGAATGAGGATTAACATAATTCTGTTCATATAGCGAAGAGTCACTGTTTCGGGCTATGATATAGTCCGTAATTCTGTAGCATTTATTAATGTACAACACCGTAAGTGCAAGCAGAATCGGGCTTAAAGACCACAGAATCCTTCTTGTGATCTTAAGCCTTTTCATTGCACTGTTTTCAGATATATTGTCATCATGTCCGGTGCCAAACTTCTTTTTTATCAATACGAATGCAACCTGTATCACTGCAGGAACGGCAAGTCCCAGAAATATTCTTGGCAGACAATAACTGAAAGCCTTTGCAAATACAGCATCTCCGGCTCCTTCGATCGGTGATGTGAGCGTAATGACTATGTCATTGAACTGTACATTAAAAGCTTTTTTTGACCAGTAGCAGACAACAAAAAAGAAAAGGGAAACAATATAAATAATTGCCACCAGTATGTTAACCGGTACATTTCCCCTGACTGTCTTGTTGATTTTTTTGTTGGTTTTTTTATTGATTGTTTTATCCTGATCATCCTGTTTATTACTATTCATATATAAAATAACCTTCTTAATTTGATAAAATAACTTCTCATGACTGTTTGACATGTCATGATCATTTGACATATCAAGTCTACTCAAATGTAACATGTATGTCAAGTTTTTAACGAGCATTGATTTTTCAGTTAAAAATATTGTAAAATGTAACTGTTTGGCACCCCATGAAATTATGAGAATTATTGTCAGAAAGCTTGCTTTTCAGATAGAATTCTCATAATTTCATGGGGCGGACAAGACGCGAAGCGTCTCTGAAACTATTATTGAAAAAGGAGTAGTCACTTGAGCATACATTTAACACATAATGCAAAACACGAACTTGCAGAACAGGTCTCACATCAGACGGCATCCCGTCCGTTTTCAATACATCACACAATTGTAACTCCCGGTCTCACACCGGCTCTGTACCTTCACTACCATACAGAGCTTGAACTGTTCTATCTTGAAACCGGTGAATTACGCCTGTTCATTGAAGGTACTCCGTATGATCTGAAAACCGGCGATGCAATGTTCATTCCGCAAAGTCTTATGCATTATGCCGAACAAACAAGTCCGACTGACAGTCCATGTTCATTTTATGCGCTTGTATTCGACAAGTCCATGATCTTGGATACACTGTCATCATATTACAGCAGATATATCAACCCTGTTGTATATAATGGGATCAATTGCGCACTTCATATATCTTCCGATACCGATTGGGGAAAAGATATCATAGACAATCTTGTTCCTCTGTTTCATATCGGTTCAGACAAGGATATCTCATCTTACGAACTGGAATTACGTGGCAGACTTATGATGATATGGCAGCAAATGTACAATAATCATTTTTCGGAGATTCAGTCAAATAAATTATATGACCATATGTATTCAAAATTCAGCAAATGTATAGACTATATCAATGAAAATTATTCAAATGATATATCGCTTGAAGAACTGGCTGAATCGTGCAAAATGAGCGAAGGATATTTTTGCAGATTATTCAGGGAATTCTCGGGTTTTACACCATTTACTTACATTAACAGAACAAGAGTACTTGCCAGCTGCAGACTGTTAACCGACACAGATCTCGGCATCTCGGATATAGCAATAAGGTGCGGATATAATAACATAAGTTATTACAACCGCACCTTCCGTAAGATCATGCACGTTACTCCGTCTGAATATCGACGAAATCAATTATAAAAAATCAATCATTTCACTTTTACTTTCTTGATTTTCGAATACTTACTGTATACCTTGCCTGAATCCGTATTAGCGAACGCTCTTGCCTTAACAAAATATACCGATTTTTTCTTAAGTCCTTTAACGGTTCCGGCAGGCTTTGAAGCCTTAAGCTTGAGTACCACCTTATATTTGCCGTTCTTCTTTGTTGAAAGACATACCTGATATCCGGCAGCATTCTTAACCTTGGATAATGTGATGTCAAACTTCTTACTCTTTGCTGTAAGCTTCTTGATCTTAGGAGCTGCGAGAGTGATCTTTGCCTGTGTCTTAGGAATATTGCCTGTACCATCGGTTGCCTGAGGTGCCTGTGTCACAGATGCCACCGGTGCGTTAGTTGCAGCAGGTACAGAGGTTGCAACAGGCTTTGTTGTCGGTACCGAAGTAGGAACCGGCTTACCCTCAAACTGCCATGTATCAAAGTTGAAAAGCTTGGTATTAAGCGAATCATCGCCTCTGAATATGAAATACAGATCATGTACACCGGTTACCTTCTCTGTAATATCAATCTTGAAATCCTTATATTCATTGGTTCCGCCTGTATCGGATACTTCAATCTCTCCAAGCTTCTGTTTGTTACTGTCATCTTCGTAATCAACCCATATCTCCAATGTTCCGCCGACAGTATCAGCTTCGGGATTGAAACGTTCAACACCTTTACTGTCTACAGCCATCATCTCTCTTCCCTTATCATCAAGTACGGGAAGTTCAAGCGGTGTGCCCTGTCCGCAGGCAAGACTTGCCGTGAATCCTATAGGTCCTCCATCTCCGAAATCAACTTCGCGAACCTTGATATAATCTTCATTATCTATATCGCATACAACAACACCGTACCTTGCTGCCGACTGCCAGAACGCTTCCTTACCTGTTACGGGATCTTCTTCCGTATACTGATATTTTGCTTTGGTCTTAACGCCTCTTCCCGTTCCGTTGAATCCACCTTCAGCTCCGCCAAGATTGGATTCCCAACATATCGTCTCAGCCTGGTTGTACTCATAAGGATTAAGAACATCTACCGGTTCGACACTGAAGAAAGATTCTCCCTTTGTCGGACTCTTTCCTGCAGGAACATAATCTCCCCATTGCATTAATGCTCTTACGTCATCATCTGTCTTCTTAACAATAAGATTGTCTTCATCATATTCAAAATCGGTCACGCATACCGAACGGTTCGAACCGTCGCCTCCTACAAGAACGTGATTCAGATAGAACAGATAATTGTGTCCCTTGAACTCGGCAACTCCCGGATGGAGACATGATAAACCATGCTCTCTTTCCATAATAAGTCCTCTGTATGTCCATGGTCCGAGTGGTGTCGGAGCAGTCGAATATTCAATGGTCTCTCCCGGAGTTCTTCCTCCAACGAATACGAGGAAATAATCGTCTGTTCCTTCTTTGCCGTCATCATGACAGTATACCCATGGTCCCTCTTCGAATGCCGAACGCTTGCTCTGAATGGCACTTGCAGGTTCCGCAGGATATTTGTTCTTGTCATTATCAATATTATCCTTACCTACTGTTGGTATGCCAAATGATTCATAACCTTCATCTCCAAGTGTATTGAAGCTGTGAAGTCCCGGTCTTACTTCTCCAAGGATCTTGTTATCGTCCCTTGAGAATCTAGGATCTATCTGACTCTCTTCATCGGATAATACTCCGTCTCCGTCTGTATCCGGATCGACATCCGTCATATCATTGGTTAATTTGCAATAACGGAAATAAGGATTGCCCCAATACATATATACATCATAGTCTGTTTTATTCTCAGGATGACCATGATCATCAATATATACGGTCGGGTCAATATTACCGCCTCCCCAACCGCCGTCGATCAGGAATTTGCCCGGAGTAGCATCTTCATACGGTCCCCATGGATTATCCGCAACCGCAACATCGATCTTGGTTCCGGAAAAAGGTGCGAACAGGAAGTATTTGTCTTCCCATAATCCGCCGTTCTGGATAGGCATCTTAACAACCTGCATTGCCCATGCTCGATAGTTTTCACTGTTACGGTCAACTTTGTCAAATGTCTGCGCGTGAGCTATCTGGCCAAGATCCGTGAAATTAACCATATCTTTTGTCGAATAGCAGCGCCATTCATTCATGTAACTCCAGTCATCGTAAGCTGTTTCCTTCAGTTCGTCCCTTGTAGTGATTAGATACAGTGTATCTCCTTCAACAAGCGGTGCCGGATCCGCAGTGTATGCCGTCTGAATGATCGGATTCTCAGCCTGTGCACTCTTCGGTACAATGTAACCTGAAGTAACTGCAACAGCGAGTGCCATACCTGTTGCCATAATTTTTTTGAAAGACCTTCTCATCATTTTTGCCCCTTTCGTATGATTGATCAATACTAACTGTGTTAACAATCAAAAATCGTATTGTTTTTGCTGTAAATACGCAATCTGACACTTGCATTGTAGCCATCATTTGTCCTAAAGTCAAGGACAAAAATTACATTTTATATGTCTATTCGTTAACTGTTTTAATAGGACCATCGGGTTCTGTAATTTGATTTTTTTCACAATATACTTTTTGTTTATATTATATATACTTGTACCTGACACACTTAATCATCATAATCATGATAATTATTGTCTTTTACTTCACTCACAAGCGTCCTTGTGACCGGAAGGATCACCGCAGCATTGACTACCGTGGCGGTTGCGGTATATTTATAAGTGCGGACCACATGTTCACCGTTAATATTGGTTGCCGCCACTTTTTTAATCGATTCAAGTGAATATGTTCCCGGCTTAAGATACAGTACTTCGCCTTCACCTACATATTCGTAATTAGCCTTCCATGAAAGGTTCTTCCCGTCAATCACCTCTCCTGTTGTGGCATCCTTTGCCTCACCTATAATAACCTTATACAAAGGAAGTTTAAGATCGTAACCTGTTCCGGATACCGACAGCGACTGATTGTAGAGATATTTGGTCGCGGCCGCACACGTTGCGTAACCGACTCCTCTGGATACTTTAATATCATAATTACCGGCGACCAGGGTTGCGCTGTATACACCGTCCAAATTAGAAGTAGCATCAATATATGATGTATATTTGTTGTCCTTATCTTTATTAACAAATCTTATACTTGCACCGGATATCTTATTACCTGCGGCATCAACAACACTTCCGCCTACCGATATGCCCTGTACTATATTAAGAGGGATAACGATATTGCATGTTCTCGAAGGATCCTTAACATCACTTACCTGAATTGTAACCGAATAATTACCCGGTAATTTTACGATGATCGGAATTCCCGTACTGTCTACATTTTCGATCACACCGTTTGCATCCTTATTACTGATAAGTCCGAAAGGATCACCGTTAGGTGCTACGGAATATTTATAATTGCCGCTTCCGCCTGTAACCGTTACTTTCTTCCAATAGGACTCTGCAGTACCTGCATTAACATCATATATAGTTGTCGTTGCTCCTGCGATAACAGTATCCGAACCGATCACAAAATGAACCAGAGTAGTCTCTGTATTGCCAAGCTCATCAACAGCCGTTATCGTTGCATCCGTTACGCCTGCCGTAGTGGGCACTCCTTTTACGGTAAGTTCTCCGTTATTTGATTCAGATACGAGACCTGCGGGAAGGCCTGATATGCTTATTGTTGAATAACCTTTACCCCATTCATCTGTGAATTTCTTACTATCATACTCATTAACCGTCCATGTTGCACATACCTCGGAAGTGTACTTGCATACAGGCTCTCTGTACAATAATTCCTTAGTCTTAACGGTACCCGGAAGAGTGGGGATCGATACCTGAACATAGTTACCCTCATATACAAGACTGTTAGCATCAAGAACTATCGTATAATTAATACTATCGGTTGTTGACATGCTCTCGATCACAAGCTTATTTCTGTATTCTCCGTCCGTATTGATCTTCTTCATTACCGATACGGCGTCCGGTGTAAGGGCATATGCCCTGTTAAGTGAAAATGTTACGGACTGCGCATTAAGCACTTTAAGATCAGAAATATTGACAGGATCATTAACCGTAATCTTACATATTGCTTTCTTACCGGAACCGTCTGCTGCGAGTGCCGTTATAACAGTGCTTCCTGCTGCCACTGCGGTTACAACACCCTTGTCGTCTACAGTTGCAACGGATTCTTTTGATGATGACCATGCAATTGTCTTATCAGCTTTCTTACCTGCCTTTACAGTTGCTTTAAGCGCTAATGTTTCACCTGTATTAAGTGATCCGCTCGTCTTATCAAGTGTTACCTTTGTAACAGCTCCTTCAACAACCTTCACATTGATCGAAGCGGTTTTTTTGACATTTATCTTTGATGTAACAACTATCTTTGTCTTACCGGCCTTGATCCCCTTTACAACACCTTTTTTTGTTACCGTTGCGATACCTGTATTCTTACTTGAATAGGTGACCTCCTTATTTGCCGCCTTGTCGGGTTTTACGGTTACGGTAGTTTCTAGCTTAACCTTTTTTCCTTTAGCGACCGTTACAATCTTACTGCTTCCCGTAAGAGTGTTTGTTACTGCAACCTTCTTTACATTTACTTTTGCGGCATCGGCATTTCCTGCCGGAATAAGCGCGATACCAAGTGCGACCGCAAGCACAGCCGCTGTTACTTTTACTGTTTTTTTCATCTCTATTCTCCTCCTGGAATATGTTTTTATTATATTAATGCAATGGCAGGGCAAATGTCCTGAACAGCAGTCCATACGTACCTATTCCGCAATTGGAAGATATGGACGGCGATGCTTTCTGGAAGATGATCTTTTCGAATTCAACGTGTTTTTTTATCTCCCTCTCTATGAGCTCCAGTTCATTTTTATCAAGTCCGACATACGTGACAAATAATAATGAACGGTCAATCTCATTACGGGTATTAAGTGTATTTTCAATGTATTTGCGCCAGCATCTCTCTCTTGAGCCAAAATAAGTTCTGTCGACTCCCATCTTGCTTTTCTTAAGGGCAAGAACAGGATGAACCATAAATGCACCGGCAATCCTTGCAAGCCCCTCTTTGACACGACCTGCCTTGACAAGATAATCCAGATCCTCAACTATAAAACTTGTATTGATATGATTACATATATCATTCAGTTCCGATACGATCTTATCCGGTGTCATTCCCTTTCCTGCCATATCACTGGCTGCAAGAACCGCCAGTCCCATACCGCTTGAAAGATGTCTGCTATCATATACTGTCACATTTCCGAATGCTTTTGCGCCTTCTGTCGCAATGTTATAAGCCTCGTTTACATTTTTTGCCAAACTTATATGAATGATATTATTGGCACGGATCAGTTGCTTGGCAAAGAATGCCTCATATTCTTCCACCGAAGGCGGTTCGGAGCGAAGTGAACCGTTACCTGTTCTTGTATATCTTATGAACCCTCTTGAGTCTATCTCCACTCCATCTTTAAAGCATCCTTCATCCGTATGTATACTGTAAGGAATAACAGGTATATTGCGGGATTTCAGCATGCTCTTCGGAATATCGCATACACTCTCTGTTGTTATAAGCAAAGGAATTCGTATTCTCTGATCATTTGTATATGTAAGACTTTCATCGACTGCTTCCGATACATTTTCCGCCTGATGAATAAGACTGTCGGGAAGAAGGCGAATAAGCTCTGCCTCAAGTACTTCTCCGCTTACGGGTTTTGTAATATATCCGTCAAAACCTTCTTTTATATACAACTCCCTTACGTCTGAACCCGCATTGGCGGTAAGGGCTGTAATCTTCGCTTCCTTACTGCGTCCGCCTATCTGATCTCTCACGCGATGCATACACTCTATTCCATCCATTTCAGGCATGAGATGATCCATGAGTATTACATGATATTTTTTCTCCAGAGTCATCTTAAGTGCCTTCTCGCCGCTGTCCGCAGTATCGATTTGAACCTTGGTATCACGAAGAAGCTTGGTCACAACGAGAAGATTGGCATTGGTATCATCAACAACAAGAACTCTTGCATCGGGCGCTTCGAAGCTTCTGTAATATGTGGATTTTCTGTTCATCGCATGAGTTCTCTCTATGTTAAGTTCCCCGACTTTTCTCCATACCGTTATCTCCTGCGGTATCTTAAGTACAAATGTGGACCCTTGTGTATACACACTGTTGACCGTTATCTGACCGTCCATAAGGTCGGCGAACTGCTTTACAATGGAGAGTCCAAGTCCCGTACCTTCAATATAACGGTTCTTCGATTCATCAACTCTTCTGAATGCTGAGAACAGATGAGGTATATTCTCTTTCTTGATTCCCATTCCCGTATCCATTACCGAAAATGATATGAGAGCTTCCAGCTCATTAATAGGTTCAGCCTGTATCGAGAGTGTTACCGAACCTTCTTTTGTATATTTGATCGCATTGGTAAGCAGATTAATGACCATCTGTTTGATTCTGACTTCGTCACCAACTAACTCGGCAGGAACTGAGGGATCCACCTCAACATGAAAATCAAGTCCTTTTTCCTTTGCTCTTATCCACATCATGCCGACAATATCCGACAGCATGTCGCCAATATTGTATTTGACCGGAGTTATTACCATCTTACCGGATTCAAGCTTTGACTTGTCAAGAATATCATTGATGAGCTGAAGAAGCATCTTGCTTGCAGCCTGAATATTATTTGCATCTTCGGCAACCTCGTCCGATATATCTTCCCTGAGGATCATTTCGTTAAGTCCTATTATTGTATTGATCGGAGTTCTTATCTCATGGCTCATACTTGAAAAGAATCTGTTCTGAGCCTGAACAAGAGCATCGATCTCTTCTCTTTGTTCCTCTGAACGTTTATTTTTCTTTCTGTATACACTTACTTCGAATCCGACAAGCACGGTCGTCATGAAACTTACAAGGACAAGTGATACAAATGAATCAAGATATGCCATGAATATCGTGTGTTTCGCCACCAGCTCCGGATAATTGTAGCCTATGTAATAACATACCATTACAACGACCGCCTCGCATGTAAGCAGTATATTCCTTGCTCTTCCTTTTAACACCATACTGAGGTACAGTGCGCAGAATACACACCACAAAGGCGTACCGCCGTGTATTCCGCCGCCCGAGAAAAATGAACCCGGGAGCAATATGAATATCAGAACGACTGCGATCGAATAAGCAGCGGGAATCAGTTTATCATATTTTATTGCTGCGGATACGATGGAAACGCACACAAAAAATGCAAGCGCGATCACCATCAGATCTATAAAATCTTCACCTATCAGTATACTCTCAACGAATGCCATACATAATGCTCCCAATGATATAACCGATACGAGAACAAACAATCGTTTCTGTATATCCGCAGATTCATCGAATAAGAATTCTTTTATTTTTTTCGGACTCATATCACTCACCCCCCCCGGCTTTATAAATCATCAGTCATCATATTCACCGGCCAGAAAAGAATCAAATAAACTGTTGCCCGATCCTTCTTCCGGTTTATTTTTCAGATCATAAGTATCGCATATCACATCGAGGATCACTGAATAGCGACTCATCATATCGTCATGGTATTTTTCTATATCTGCTTCATTTTTTTCTTTTGACGCATCTTCAAGTAACTTTGCGATATCCGATAATTTGTCGGCTCCTATCATCTTAGAAGTACTCTTTATCGCATGTACTTTTATTGCATAATCTTCCCATTCTTTATTCTCATATAAATGCTTCATATTCTCCAGTTTATTCTCTGAATCCTGACCGTATTCAAAAAGGATTACCTTATAGAATTCTCTGTCATTCTGACAATATTTCAAACCGTTTGTTGTATTGATTCCGCTTTTTTCAAGGGCTTCAAGTTCAGCATCGATCGAAGCATAGCCATCTTCTTCCGTATAATCCATTTTGTTTTCTTTGTCAGATATTATATTATCAGTCTTGTTATTTTGCGTCGCTTTTTTTCCGGTTTTTTTCTTTCCGGTTTTTTTCGTTTCATTATCGTCTTTTTCTTTACCTTGTAACATTCTGTCAGGCTGACCTGCTTCCCTGTATACTATAGCCGACTTTGGAAGCACATTTTTAAGAACTCTCTCAAGTTCTGATAATTCTATAGGTATTGGAACAAATCCGTCGAATCCTTCCGCAAGAAACATCTCTTTGGCACTGCTGACAGCATTGGCAGTAAGTGCGATGATAGCGCAGTTACCGGAATCTTCCTTTCGTTTGATCACCGATTTTATTCTCTTCATTGCTTCAATTCCATCCATTTCAGGCATCATATGATCCATGAATATCACATCATAATGATTTGCCTGGCATAATTTTATAGCTTCTCTTCCGGAGTTAGCAGTAGTTACGATCATTCCGTAATTCGAGAATATTCCCTCAGCTACTAACAGATTCATCGGTTCATCATCAACAACAAGTGCTTTCAAATCCGGACAATACATCTGTTCGTTAACATTTATCTCATTTGCTTTGTTTATGTCCATATTAAGTATTGCTACAACAGGGAAACAATAGAAAGGTTTTTTGATTATCTTTACGCCTGATCCGGCTGAAGGTACAAAATTATCATCAGCTATTACGGCAACGATTACCTGCGAAGCAAGCGATTCCATATAATCTCTTGCCGATGTATATTCTTCCTCACCCACAAAAATATGCGTGAGTCTGTAATTCCTTCCGATCTTTTTCAGCGAATTTACATCATCAGCTTTAAAAAAAGGAACATTAAGACCTTTCGCAAGATCGCTGATCATTTTATTATAATATTCCCTGACCTGAGGATTATCGAATTTGTCAAAATGAAAGAATCCGGCTACACATAACTGTCTGCTGTTCTCTATAGACATACAGCCTGTATGATCAACTACGATCTGTGGAAGACTTAGTGTAACTGTAGTACCCTTGTCCGGTTCACTGGTTATAGTCATAAAACCGCCCATTGCTTTAACAAATCCCTGTACTATGGACATTCCTATTCCAAGACCTCCGGAATTTCTTGTTCTTCCCGGATTTGATTGGTAAAATCTGTCAGCGATTTTATCAATCTCACTTTCAGTCATTCCGATTCCCGTATCACTGATCTCAATAACAAGATTAATCCCGTATGTATGCTCAATGGAACCTATGCGAACATATACTCCGCCCTCTTTTGTATATTTTAATCCGTTGATTATTATGTGCCATAATATCTTTTTTATCTTGACACTGTCTCCTGACAATGCGCTCGGCACACTTGCATCAACGTCCACTACCAATTCGAGTTCCGGAGGCTTTACAACGTTAATGGAATACATAAGATCATTTATCAGAGATGATATCATATATGTTTCATTATTAACTGCAAGCTTATCCATATCAATCTCTGTATAATCAAGAATATCGCTTATCTGATTAGACACCCTGTAACCCGCTTCCTGTACGGAATTAAGGTCTTTTCGGAATTCAGGCGACATCTCTTTTTTCAACATCATAGTGGTAAGTCCGATAACGGCATTGACCGGAGTTCTCATTTCATGTGATGCATTCGTAAGAAAATCATCCATTCTTGCGGTTGCATCAGTCATCCTGTTAATGTCATCATCAGACATATGGAGTATTTTGACCCATTTTTTTATTATGTTCCTTGCTATCCATCCTATAATGAATATCAGCGTCAAATGTAGTATTATACGTGTTGTAACAAGCGTAGTGAATTCATAACCGCCTCTTACCATTTTGGTAAGATTGTATGCCATTATCGTGTAATAGACTATCTGACTAATGATTATTACTTTTATTTTTCCCGTAAGGCATAACAGTGCAATTGCCATCATCATAACAGGAGCCATATCAAAGGTGCTCGCCTCATGGATCCCATAGAAAAAAAATGCTGCCATCATCACAATAACATACAACCACATACGATATTCGCTGGGGATTTTTTGTGTTATGTGCAGATACCAGCAGGCAATCAGTGATGTCAGTATCATGGGGATCACCCATGTCTCCCAAGACATGATCAGAGTCTCAACCATCAATATTGCGGACAGTATAGTATAACTTACCAATAATATTACATGCGATGTATAAAATACTTCTTTGTGCTTGTTACTTTTTCCCATCTATAGCCCCTCCCCATAAGATACAGATGTTTATCTCTTTTCGCGTATATCTCCGAAATACCATGCCTGGATATTGAATTCAACTATTCCTGTTCCGCAGTATTCGCAATACTTCTGACCAAGATTCGTTATTGCTGCTCCACAGTTCGGACAGGTCAGTCCCATGGCTTTGTCATCATTATTTTCTACTTTGCTGCGATCCTGTATGTATACAAGATCGATCTCATATCTCGTCTGATAAGGAATCTCTTTTGTTCCCGAGATCATCTCACCGGTGACTGCATCGGTCACACAATGGAATGACTGCACGGACGACTGAAATGATATAACGCATCGCCCATCCCTTTTGTGATACGCCGATATCTCCGTTCTGTGTATTCTGAAATCCGTAAATGATTCTTTTCTGTTATCTATCTTAAGCGAATTGATCTTTTGTTTAACCAGTTGCTTAAGATCCGAATTGACATTAAGTGTCGATTCGTTCATCACGGAATCATTCCCTGTTTCGATCGCCTGTATATACGCTCTTAATACATTCTGGGATTTGACTTTCCACTCATCATAATCAAATTCCGGAAAGTCCTTAAGTATCTGTGGAAGCAAGAGGCTCGTCATTGCAGCTACCGACTTCGGCATCGTAGCATTTTCCACATTAGTCTTTTTCAATCCTTCCACAATATCATCCGTGTCGAAAGCAACTCTCGAAAAGTCCCTCACACGGTGTTTTACGTTATATCCTCCGTAGCCTGCAATTGCAAGCAATATTATGCATACTGTAATAAAGATCATGTTTGTGTCCTCGTTATTAGTTTTATTTATTCACAGGCATCATAAGCCACAGCAAATCCGAGTATAATGAACCACACGACAGGACATCTCTGCATGCGCGGGATCGCTCTCGCTCGTTTGCAGCGTAACGGTACTAAACTCATACTTCACCTTCGGCTCGTATTCGTTAAGTACCGACGCATGCAAAAGGTCCCGCTTCATGCAGCATGCCCTGTCGTGTGGTTTTATTCCGGTCTGATTCAGCTGTCCATACGCATTATTCCATACGATAAGATACTTAACAAAATGCTATGCCTGTATATAAGCATCCCTACATGTAATTATACTTACACCTACATATACTTGTCAAATATCTACAGGACTTTTATAATGTTTTTAAGGGCTATGGGGTGTGGGAGACTGTGAATGATAATAAGAGGAATTTCCATGAATACAAGAGTATTTGTTGCGGATACAACTCCGCTTTTGAATGAAAACGTATATAATAGGGTTTTTGACAGGCTTCCGGCGTGGCGTGCTGACAGGGTGGCACGATATAAGAATGCTAATGACAGGGCGGCGGCTGCCGGTGTCTTTGTGTTGCTTATGCACGGATTGTCTGTATGCCTTGCCGACTGTGCTTCTTTTCCTGAATTCATATACGGTCCGCATAAAAAGCCTTACCTTCCGAAAGATGAAGGTATATATTTTAATATGTCACATTCCGGCGATCGTGTTATGTGTATTATAGGCGACTCTGAAAATGGATGTGATATCCAGAAGATAGTTACAGATAAGGACAATGATAAAATTGCTTCCAGATTCTTCCATCAAAATGAGGTGAATTTCCTTAATTCAATAACAGATGATATAAAACGCACCACAGAATTCTATAAACTGTGGTGCGTTAAAGAAAGCTATCTGAAATATCTCGGGATCGGTCTTGCCGGCGAGTTAAAAAACTTCGCTGTTGATCTTGATTCAATGACTGTATCATGTGAGCATTCATCGGACTTATCAGGGCGGGACTTTGTTGTCAGAATGTATGATCTCAAAGACGGCTATGTATGTTCCGCCGTCGCAAGATCGCTTCCGGACAAAGTGACAACCTACAAGTTCTGACTGTGTTATCAATCTGATGCCTTATCTATCTGCTGTCTTGATACGAGGTCTGCGAAGAATCCTTTCTTTGCGATAAGCTCTTCGTACTTTCCATCTTCTATTATCTTACCTTTATCAAGAACGATGATCCTGTCGCATTGGCGTATCGTTGATAATCTGTGGGCGATTACGATCCTTGTACACTTCAGACCGTCAAGTGCTTCCGATACGGTCTTCTGCGTCATATTGTCAAGAGCGCTGGTCGCCTCATCAAACATAAGTATTCTCGGCTTTGGTGCTATAGCTCTTGCGATCATTATCCTCTGACGTTGTCCACCGGATATTCCTCCGTTACCTTCGGATATGATCGTATTCATGCCCATAGGCATATTCCTTATATCTTCAGCCATTCCGGCCATCTCGGCAGCTTTCCATGCATCATCCATTGTCAGTTGGGGAGCTGATATCGTTATATTGGAGAATATGTCGCCCTGGAAAAGTTTTCCATTCTGCATAACAACACCGATCTTGCGCCTTAATGATCTGAGGTCGATCTTGCTCAGATCTTTTCCATCATAGTATACTGCACCCTTCTGAGGAGTCTCGAAGCCGAGCAGAAGTCTCATGAGTGTGGACTTGCCGCAGCCTGTCTTGCCTACGATGGCGACATACTGACCCGAACGGATCTTAAGTGACATATTGTCAACTACCAACGGCATATCCTCACTGTATCGGAATGATACGTTATTAAGTTCGATACCGCCCGATAATCTCTCAATGACCTGTTTTCCTTCCGATACTTCCGGGCAGGCCTTGAGTATTGGTTCAAGTAGCTCAAGAAGCGGTCTTATCTTAGCGAATGTAAGAGCCACTCCCGACAGACTCACAAATGCACCCGATATCATTCCATAGGCGGTGTTAAATGCGTAGTAGTCGGCCACCGATACATTATTTATCATTGCCGAATTATAGATAACTATTGTTCCGACAAGAGTAATCGCGGTTGTGATAACACTGTTGATCTTAATAAAATTAGGAGGATTGTAGGTTAATTCCGCATATTGGGCGTACAATCTTCCCCATCTTGCGAATGCTCTCTTCTCGGAACCCGACAGACGGATCTTCTGTATTCCCGATATAAGCGCAAATCCCATACCACTTTCTTTGGCTGCTATATTAAGCTGCTTACGGCTGATATTCATCTGCATTGTGGCAGATATTATTGAGAATATCGTAGTTGTCAATATAACTACTACTGCAGGAACTACAAGTACCGGAGCATATGCAAATATCTGTGTGATGTACACAAGTGAGAATAATGCCGTAAGTCCTGTCTGAAGGAATATATTCGCAACAAGTATACATAATATATCTATCTGCTGCACACGGGACGACAATTCACCGGCACTGTATTCCTGAAAAAAGTCAGGCGGAAGTGATAGTATTCTCATCATCGCAGCTGACTGTACAGTGAGTCCCAGTTTAGTGTGTATCCTGGATAACAGCAGTTCTTTTATCGAAGTAACTACCTGCACGGTTACTACAATACATATGAGAAATGTTGCGGCCGAAGCCAGATACATCATACTGCCTGAAGGCAAAACATCCGATACAAGTACCTGATTGATGTACGGAGTGCACATACCGAGCAGCGTAACCGCAATTATTGCTACCACAACAAGGAAAATATCAAGATAAGATAATGTATGGAACATGAATCCGACAAGATCTCTTATCTTCATTTCTCTTAATGGAAAGGGCTTGTAAAATGCTATAGCTTCGTCTTCAAAATCAAACTGATTATGTTTGTTGATATGTACATTCTGTCCGGTTTTTCTGTCTATGTACTGATATCCCGATATTCCCGACGGAGTTATCGCAACAATCCCGCCGTCGGATTTTTTGATGGCAAGCATCGCTCCCATTGCGTCTTTGTACCATCCGTCCGCCAGCTTGACTTTTCGTCTCATTATTCCGTGAGGACGAAGCAGATATTCAAGCTGTTCTTCATTTTCTTTGATCCCGTCCGGCACTTCCCTTACTTTCAGATGATAATATTTCAGAATATCACCGAAAGCATCCAACGTCATCTGTCTGTCATTTTTCATGGCAGATGACAGTTTTTTACCCATAACGGCACCGGCAATGTGTACAAATGAATCTTCGAACACATCGTTATCTATCTGCTTTCTCTGTCTAATCTGTTCATCAAACCATCCCATGTCTTATTACCTTTCCCATCTCACTCATTCGTAACAAGCTGTGTATAATAACCGCCTTTTGCATATAACTCTTCGTGTGTACCGCGTTCAACCACTTCGCCGCGGTTCATTACAATGATCTCGTCACAATCCCTTATGGTCGACAGTCTGTGAGCAACTACGATGCATGTGATTCCTCTGTCTTTTATTGACTTGACAACTTCATATTCTGTCCTGGCATCAAGCGCCGAGGTCGCTTCGTCCATTATTATGATCGTAGGGTCGGCTGCAAGCACTCTTGCGATCTCCATTCGCTGACACTGACCTCCGGAGAAGTCCTTGCCGCCCTCTCTGATCCTATAATTATATCCGCCTTCACGCTGCATGATATCTTCATGAAGCTTAGCGTCTCTGGCCGCCATTATCATCTCGAAGTCCTCTATGGAACTGTCCCACATTTTTATATTGTTGGCGATCGTATCTTCGAATAAAATGATGTCCTGATCAACTACGGCAAGCGAACCCGTAAATACGCTTCTGTCAATCTCATCTATTGTTTTTCCATCAAAAAGTATCTCGCCGCTCCACGGCTTATATAATCCTGATATCAGCTTTGACAATGTGGACTTTCCACATCCGGATGCACCGACAAAAGCCACACGGCTTCCCTGCTTGAGCGAAAGATTGAAATCTTTGATAAGCGGTTCCTTAAGTTTTGAATAACCGAACGTCACGTTTTTCATCTCAAGATTGCCGGATAATTTGTCATATTCCTCTTCTTCTTTCGTCATGTCTTCTTTAATGTCCGTAGGATATCCCATGACATCCTCTACACGTTCCATCTCGGTACGAAGCTCCTGAATCGTCTTACCTGCCTCGATTATCTCTCCGGCAGGCTCCATGAACGCCTGTAGGAATCCCTGGAACGCCATAACCATACCTATCGTAAAATTACCTGTCATGGCAAATCTTACTCCAAGTATAAGAATTATCGCATCGGTAATGGCGGTTACAAGCAAAGGAATTGCACCTAAAAACTGGCTTACTTTGGCGTAATGAACGTTCTGGGTATTAACACTGGCCTGATAACCGGACCATTTTTCAAAGAAACCATTCTCGGCACCGCTCGACTTAATCGTCTCTATCATCTCAATGCCGTTAACGGTCTGTCCGATGAGCTTGCCTTCATCACGCATCTGCACTCTGGTTATATTAACTCTTTTTTTCGCTATAAGTGAACCGAGGAACATATTTATCACGATCGAAAGAACTCCCACAAGAGTAAGAGTGATACTGTAACGAAGCATTACCACAAGATAAAATACCATCATTGCCGCCTTCATAAGAAGGGGGGCGAATACTTTTACGATAGTCTCTGCTATATTACCGTTTGACTGCTGTCTCTGCTGTATATCTCCGGCCATTCTCTGTGAGAAGAATTCCATAGGCATGCGAAGAACATGCCACATGAATGTTGAGCTTCCCACAACAGCCAACTTACCGTTGATCCTCAGTGAGTATATTGCCTGAATCCATGCTGCAATGATCTGTATTGCAGATATTCCGGCCAATGCAAGAATGAAAGGTACGAACCAGTCAGGATCACTTCCCGACAAAAGTCTGTCAAGGAATATCCTTGCAAATGCCGGATGAACTACTCCGATCAATGACGTTACGATGGTGGTCAAAAGCACGAATAAAGCGGCTGTGCCGGCACCTTTCAGACGTTTCCCGGCGTAAGCAAACATGCTCTTTGGTTTACCGGATGCCTCAAACTCTTCCTTCGGTTTGAATTCAAGACAAATACCCGTGAAAGCATCATCGAATTCCTCCATAGTTATTTTTTTATCTCCCTGCGCGGGATCGTTTATATAGGCGTAATTGCCTTTGAATCCTTTTAATACAATAAAATGGTTGAAATTCCAGTGAATTATGCAGGGAAATGTTCCTTCTTCCTTAAGATCTTCCGGTTCATATTTGTAGCCTCCAGCTTCCATCCCGTAAGATCTGGCAGCAAGAATGATATTCTTGGCACTCGAACCGTCCCTTGAAACACCGCAGTCAGAGCGAACCTGCTCAAGGGGAAGCCATTTTCCATAATATGCCAATATCATAGTCAGAGATGCCGCGCCACATTCAAGTGCTTCCATCTGCATGACAACCGGAACTTTTGCAACACCGCTCTTCAACGGCATCTTACGAACATCTGCTTTCATATACATAAGCCTCTCGTCAGTTAATTATAAAAGATATCGGTGACATCTCTTCTGTAGTAACAGAAGCAAGATATGCCCCATCCGGAAGGTTAGCTGCATCTACTTTTGCGGTATACACCCAATCTTCTTCTTCTAGGCCTGCTATATGCATCACATAAGCATTCGTCACTTCGGATGCAAGTGAAGGTCTGTCGGATATCTCTGATATCTCGAATTCTTTTCCGTCGATTCTGATATTCATTCCCTCAGTTACTTCAGATATATCATCTTCGGATATATAACAGGTGATCATGCCATCCTTACAATCCGCTCCAACATTAAATCTTGATACGAGGCTGCCGAATACTCCCCATATTACAACACCTGCCAGTAACAGGATAATACTTATCACAATAAGCCATACACTTACGCCGGCAACCTTGACATAATCGTTAAGCTGTTCCGGTGAAGTCACTTTGTCAAGACTTTTTTTTCTGAACAACCCTTCAGCCATGACTAAACTCCTTCCTAAAGATTTCTTTTTATAGTTAGAATATTATGACCGTCTTTGTATTCATATTTTACTTCATCCATGCTCTTCTTCACCATATATATACCAAGACCGCCTATCTGTCTTTCCTCAGCAGACAGCGTAACATCCGGATCCTCTTTTGCAAGCGGATCGTAGGGAACTCCGTCATCAATAAATGTAATGGTTACCGAAGGCGGCTCCTCAACTATCTGAACATCCACAGTTGCCCTTCCTATCACGGGATTATATGCATAATGAGCAATGTTTACGAATATTTCTTCAACAGCTATATTGATCTGAGTATGGATCTTGGGTGATGCGTTAATGACCTCCATCTCTTTCTCAACAAACTCAAGCACTTCGTTAAGGTTATCCGTTGTCGCATCTATTATCAGTTCGCCCATATGTTGTGCCTCCTTTCAAAAGCCTCAAGTCATTCTCTTCCAAAATAATCGAATCCAAGCATTGTAATATCATCAAACTGCGGAGCATCCCCGACAAATTCATCTATGCTTTCCTTCACACCGTGAAGAACCTTTTCCACGCCTTCATTGTCATACTTATTAAGCGCTTCTATCATCCTGTCCGTTCCATACAGTTCATCTTCGCTGTTAGTCGCTTCGGGAACACCGTCTGTATATACATACAATCTGTCTCCGGGATGAAGTTCGAATTCATGCTCACGGAATCTTACGCCTTCCACAGTTGCGACCGCAGGTGAGTGACGGTATACAACAAGTTCAAATGAACCGTCTGCCCTTCTTATGGCCGGATGCTCATGTCCTGCGTTGGCAGCCATTCCTCTACCTGTTGTCAGATCAAGAACGGCAAGCCATACCGTAACGAATAATTCTGCTTCATTTCCTTCGCACAGCTGCTCATTAACAAAGCTAAGTATCTCTGCAGGAGAACCTCCCATCTGGGTTCTGTTCTTAATAAGAGTCTTCGCGATCACCATGAACAATGCCGCTGGAACTCCCTTACCGGACACATCAGCCATAACCATTGCGATATGATCATCATCCACAAGGAAGAAGTCATAGAAATCTCCTCCGACCTCTTTTGCCGGCGTCATTGTTGCATATATATTGAATTCTTTACGTTCGGGGAATGCCGGGAATATGCTCGGAAGCATATCGGCCTGGATCTGCGTCGCTACATTAAGCTCTGCGCCGATCCTTTCTTTCTCGGCAGTAACTTTTGTAAGGTTATTAATGTACTCGTTGATACCGATCTCCAGTTTGAGAAGATTACGGCTGAGTGTCTGGATCTCGTCATGAGTCTTGATCTTGTTGAGCGTGTACGATATGCGCCTCTCATCATCCGAAGTGAATCTTGCCGCTTCATTTGACACACGAACAATAGGACGGATCATCCTGTATACAAGGAATAATATACCAACTATCAGGAACCCTATTGTTACAAGACTTGCTACTATAACGATATGAGTTATGAATTCACTTGTATCGGATTCAAGTGTTGACATGGGAATCTCTACAAAACAAAATGCCACAACTTTTTCTTTTTTTACTATCGGATATACAGCCGTTGTATTATATCCGAACTGACCATCCGATACGATGAACTTATCAGGACGTTCACCTGTCTCGTATGCCTCGATAAGATCGTCTATATATTCGATAACCGCAGGGCTTCTGTCACCAAAATTAAAATCCTGATCGGAATCATGGTAACAATCTGTAATATAACATATGGGAGTCCATTCACCGTTCTCGTCGGCAACAGGATCGTAATGCTTTAACTGATCTATATCCAGAGTGCCGACAAACACGTCATTTGCGCCCATGCCTTTACGAAGATTTCTGATAGTATTCTTAAGCTGCATATACCTTGGAGTATTCATTAGTTCGGTAATGTCTTCAGCCGTCAACTCTCCTTTATAATATCTTGCAAGAGAATCGGCATACATCTCAACTTCTTCATCGTTGAAGAATCCCGAAGCCGTCTCCGCAACGTGATAAGCCATATCGGTATATCTCTGTTTGATGGAGTTTCTGTATATCCTTACTCCGACAAGTACGATCGCTACCGCGATACATATACCCAGTATGGCAAAAACCATTGCAAATTTGAATCTCAATCCCATATGGAAGTCTTTTCTTCTGTTTTTCTGTCCCGCATTCTTTTCCATTTTTCAAAGCTCCTTTCCCTGAAACTAACCGATGCAACGTGTTTAGGTTTATTATGTCCTCCGCCAAGTCCGTTATCACGGAGGAATTCCTTATACGTATCCCTGTCAAATACCGCGACATCAAGACGATCAAGAAGCTGCAATTCTCTCAGATCCTTATAATCCGAATTGTTGCCACACAATATTTCATCCAATCTTCCCGCAATAAGATCGGGGTCGGATACGTTACAATTCTCATCAATTACCATTCCGGCAAGATATTTTCCGGGATACCTTTCCACTGATGCTCCAAAGCAGTATTGTTCAACAATTATACCTTCATCTTTCAGCGAATTAACTGCCTCTTCTATCTGCCTGACACCCATCTTTTCTCCTGCTATATTAAGAAACTGGTTCTTTCTGAACACGAACTCCATTATCGGGCTCTCATAGTAGAATCCTACAATTCTTACAATATCGCCCATTCTGTATCTGTACAGCCCCGAAAAAGTGGTATATATTATCTCATATTGTTTTCCAATCTCAACTTCATTCGGAAGACATGTGTCTGCAAATGACTCATCTTCCCTGTATTCATCCTGCTCTTTATAAGGCAGGAACTCAAAAAATGCATTATCCGGCATCATAACATATCTGAAATCGCCTTCGTTCATCGGATGCCCCATGTAACATTCAGATGCACAGTAACACAGATAATACTTGGAAATATCCGGTGCGTATCTGGCAAGCGCCGTATCCTCGAACACAAATGCTTTGTTGCTTATTCCGCTCAACATTCTTATGTTCGGCCATAGTCTTCCTACAATATTCTCAAAACCTTCTTCAAATAATCTGCATACTTCCTCTATTCTCTCCATGTCTTTCGGAAGCGACAACAGATAATCCTTAACTCTGTCCGACAACCCGAGTCTTTCGGGAATAACTCCCGTCTTCATCGCATCTGTCACTTCTTTCCAGTTCTCTTCCATATATCCAAAGAAGTGAAGCTGATCATATAGGAAAATTGATTCGATCAATGTAATATTCTTCTCTGATAACGCAGCCCAGGCTTTTGCAAATATTATCTCTCCGGGCTCCTTTTCAAATAAAAGCGTTTCTCCTCCGACATACTCGTCCATGTCGAGATATCCTTTTTCAAACAGATTCTTATAATATATCTCTGTAAATAATAAAGAGGTGGTTATCTTCTCACCCGGAAGTATTCTGAATGTGCTGAGGTGAAGTCTCTTTCCTCCGCATTCGCTTATAACTTTATCCTGATATATCTCGTAGTAATTGGAAAATCTTTCCAGTTCAATGTCGGTCATTGGTATATGTTTCTGAACACCGAGAGTGCCTGATGTATGACAAAAACCGACGACATCATAGACGAGAAGCTGATTCATGTCACCTTCCATCATTTTTTCCATGTACGGCCTGTGATCCTCATAATCAGCCAGCGGAACTTTTTTGCGGTACTCGTCAACATCATGAATATTCTCAAAATCATGTTCAGATCCGAATACCGTATTCCGGTTATCTTCGACTATCTTCAGGCAGTTTGCGGTATTAATATGTGTTGCGTCCTTACACGAGTTTCTCAGCCTGTCATCAATCGTAACATGCTTATGCATATCCTTCGTCATATTGCAATCTCCATGTTTTCCCAACATCAGGTGTTCTTTTCTGTTTCAAATAATATGTTGATCGTGTTCATTCCGAGAGAGTAAGTATAATATACTACCTCCGACATCTTCTTAATCATCGAGACTCCCATCAGGAAGTCATCATCATCTTCTTCATCATCAAACGGATTATACTGTATTCCCGCGCAACGTATTCTGATCCCGGTATTCTCTTCCCATGCAAATGCCCTTAGATCCACACTGTCAAGATTCTGATTTTTCTTGGCTATCACACTCATGAGCTCCTCTATGGCAAGTCCGAGCTTCATTGTCTGCTTGGTACTCATATTATTTCTTTCACAGAATTCCTTAATCTGCTCACTTGCATCACATATATTCTCTGTTGTGGGAACTATGGAAAAGTCTATCACTTTGTTCTCTCTCTCAAGGTAATCATCAAGCAGAAGTATTGGCGACAGATGGTGTTTGCTCTTCCTTGTTCTCAATGATTTGATCCATGTCAGGATCAGTCCCGCAAACACTGTACATAATGCCCCTGCCGGGAGGAAAAGCCATATGTAACCGTTCACTGTTATAAGTAAGATCGCAAATCCTATCGGGAACAACAATTTTCTGAACATGATTATCGTATTGGATTCTTGTATCCTTGCTGTCGACTGGAAGAAAGTGATCCAAATACTGCTGAGTATATCAAAAACACAATACGCTCCAAGACATACGAGCTGGACCGATATGTCCGTACCAAGTACGAATATATTCTCAATAATTCCGTGAAACAGCACGATCAGGGCAGCATATGTACCTGTAAGAAGTATTCCCGTAGACAACTGAAGTCTGACAAGTATTCTCAGTCCGCTGTTTTCTCTTCCCGAATAATAAGTTCCTGCCATCGGAGCTGCCGCCTGCGGTACACCTGATATTATTGACATTGCAAATTCCGATAAAGAATTAATAACCGCCCATATCGCAACCGCCGTTGTTCCTCCTCCGATAAGTATCAGGTAATTCAGG
The DNA here is from genome assembly GCA_000621985.1 of Lachnospiraceae bacterium V9D3004. Lineage (GTDB taxonomy): Bacteria > Bacillota > Clostridia > Lachnospirales > Lachnospiraceae > V9D3004. Next base: position 502,521 of record JHWW01000001.1, on the reverse strand, counting down.
ACAAAAAGCTTAATCGCATCCACAAAATTACCAAGGGCCACAGGACTTCCAAGCACTATCATTTTTCCGATTCCCGCCATACTGAATGACCTGATGTCAAAATGATAATTAGAATAACCTGTGGACAACATGACAAATCCGTATATACAGGCTATAAGGATGGAAACAACGCTTGCTACTGCTGCACCCTCGATCTCCATATTTAAAACGAACATCAAAAAATAATCCAGCAATACATCAATAACTATTATAAGCGTCATCATTACCGATATCTGCTTTGTCTTGCCTTCTATCTGTAGATAATACAAAGGAATGTATAATAATATTGTGGGAAGTGTTCCACTCAACATGATCAGGCAGTATGAGTAAACATATCCGGTAATAGTTCCGTCGTGTGCAAGGAACGATGCAAGAGGCCTGCATAAAAGCATTCCCACCGTTGTGAACAATAATCCCAGGATCACTAATATCCATATTGAATTCCTGTAATACTTCTCCGATTCATCCATCCTCTCTTTGCCGGCAGCCTGCGCAGAAAGAACCGACGCGCCTCCGGCTATAAGAGAACCTATCGTACATATCGCAAGGTAGACGGGAAGACTCATATTGATGGACGCAAGTCCTTCACTCCCAAGCCTCTGTGACACAAATGCACTGTCAATAAGAGCATTGATAGTTCCCCCAAGAACAGAAAACATGATCGGATACAGGTTCTTCATATATTCTTTTCTAAGGAATTGATCATCACGTTTCATAACAACGTTATTGCCTTTCTGTTATCTTTAAATACTTCATCAAGGATCTTCTTAGTATCCTTTCCGAACAACGGTCCGCTGCAAAGCTGCACATCATTGATCCCCCCGAGAGTAAGATTTGCTTCCACGAGCACAGCTTCTCCGTGTTCATCTATTGAAACATCCCATGCTACCAACCTGAAATGTCCCATAAAGGAGTGGGCTTCCTTAACCAGTTTAACCGCTCTGCCAAGATGCGGAACTTTCTTGTCACCGAATGCATATCCGAGATCCGGATGTCTGTGAAGGACTTTTCCGTTATCAAGAACACCATAATCCCTCAAAGTTCCGTCACTCCTTACACCGCAGTAGATTCCTCCGTGACAGCCGTTATCAATACGTTCCTTACCTACTCCTATCTTAAGACATACTTTATATACTTTTACCTTATCACCTGTCTTAAGCGACACTATTCTCATTGTGTTGACGGATTCCGGATGCAACGCCGCCAGATCTTTGTGCTGTCTGATAGGCTTTTGTATAACAACATCGCACGGAATATTACCCATAATGTCACTAAACCGGGCCTCAAGTTTCGAACCGGCCATGAATTCTACCCCGTATCCGCCTTCTGAATTAACAGCTCTCTTAACAACCACTTCATCTTCCGCTCCGACAAGTTCTGCCGCTTCTAACTCTGTAACGGGTCTAAGGTTTCCGTCCAAAAAACTATCGCCGATCCTCATTACCACCGCTTCGGGAAGCTTAATATTGGAAAGCAATCTGTAATAATAACATTTGTTATCAAGATATTTGGCTTCGGTACGACCGCAAAAATATCTGTCGATCCACATAAGATACAAATCTTCAGGTATATAATAAGGCGAAAAATGACCGTTCCTTGAGGTATAATACCTGTGATATCTCGTTGTTATGTATCTTACATAGGGCTTGTAAAATCTTCTGATACACCTCTTCTCGGCCATTGTGAGCTTCATCGTATTCTTCAAAGAAGGCGTGATACTCCTTCTGTCAATACTTAAAAGCGCCAGGTTACCGAGATCGTTAAGATCAACTCTGCCCTGTTCATAATCCCCCTTAATCATGCATACAATATTATCAACAAATATTCTGTAAAAATCAGCGATAAAATTATCCATGCTTACTCCTCAATATTAAGAATATCGATAAATCCCGTTACTTCAAATATCTCCATTACTTCCGGATTAGCATTCCTTATTGTCATTTCTCCCTGCTTATTCATTACTTTCTGTGCCGAAAGAAGCACACGAAGTCCTGCAGATGATATGTATTCAAGCTCGGCTATATCAAATATAAGACTCTCAATTCCCGATACACTCTGCTTAAGTTCACCCTCGAGCTGAGGTGCCGTCATCGTATCAAGTCTTCCTTTAAGTACGATAGTTAATTCCGTTCCGTTTACTTTTTTGTCAATAGTCATTTTACCATCCTCCGTTTTTTTTTTACTGTAAAGTGACACAAAGCAACAATTAATCACGTCACTGAACTGTTATTGATTATTTTATTACAGCATAACAGTGAAAGCACCGCAAACAGCTATCTTTCGGCACTCTCACCATGGTATTACATTGACATAATATATAATATCACAACAGTTATAATAATGCACTATATTTTTTTATCTTTCGTATATTTTTTGCTTTTTTAAACGCTTTTTTTGCTACCCCTGAAACTTTATATATTTTCCCGTCGCCAAGACGTATTTTTCCGGGTATTTTTGCAACGTGATATTTTTGGGGAACAAGACATCTGTAATATGTCACGAATCTTTTTTTTGCATTTTTTACCAGGTATTTTGCTTTTGTTTTCCCTTTGCCTGCCACATATATTTTTCCCTGTTTGATTATTGTTTTTTTCTGTGTCGGGTTTGATGAAGGTGCTGATGTAGGGGCTGACGTTGCGGCCGGCGGGTTCGTGGTGTTCGGAGTATTCGTGGTGTTCGGATCGCTCGTGGTCTCCGGTGTCGGTGAAGGAGCCAAAGACGGTTCTGACGAAGGTTCCAAGGTCGGGGCCGACGTTGCGCCCGGTGTGTTAGTGGCATTCGGTGTGCCTGTGGCATTCGGATCGCTCGTTGTATCCGGAGTCCCGGTAGGTTCTGCGGTGGGATTTGTCGAAGGCTCCGATGTCGGGGACGACGTTGCGCCCGGGGTGTTAGTGGCTTTAGGGGTGCTTGTGGCATTCGGATCGCTCGTTGTATCCGGGGTCGGTGAAGGAGCTGAAGACGGGCTTACCGAGGCTTCAGCGGTCGGGGTGGGCGTATCTTCTACTCCCATGAGAAGCTTCATCGCCCTTCCGATGTCTATCATTCCGCCTGTTCTTACCTTTCCTTCGAGTTCAGGAATGCTTCTTTTCGTATCAAGTATGCATGACTTTATATCTTCCACACTCATATCCGGATCAAACAGACTGATACATGCTGCCTCCGCAGCCACAAAAGGAGCCGACATGGATGTTCCTGTCATTACCTCATAGCCCGACTTCGCTGTGCTCGTACTTAGTATCTTTGTTCCCGGTGCAGCAATATCAACATACTCATCACTGTAGTTTGATGAATAGTGAAGCTTTCCGTCACAACGCATATTAGCTACTACGATTATATTATCAAGTTCGTAACAGGCAGGATATCTTTTTTTATGTCCAAGATCAAATCCCGTCCCGTTTGTATCGCTTTCACCGTTTCCGGCTGCGATGACGAACAGCATATTCGAATCTTTAATTGTATTATAGAGATTTTCATTCCAATTCCTGAATCCAAGACTCAGATTACATATATCGGCTCCGTTAGCCTCGGCATATTGTATTCCTTTGATTATGTCCGATACCTTTCCGGTTCCGTTAATTCCCCCCATTGACTTGACAGACATGATCTTAACATTAGGTACGCCGGCATATACTTCCTTCACGGTCCTGTGGATTATCCCCGCAATATGGGTTCCATGGGCATCTTCCGTATAATTGCCCGAATTATATATCTCGGAATTATCATCGTAAAAGTTCCATCCGTATACATCATCCGTATATCCGTTCCCATCATTATCTATTCCGTCATCCGGTATCTCAAGCTCATTCTTCCAGAGCATATCTTTCAGTTCTTCATGATCAATGTCAATCCCCGTATCAACGACGGCTACAGTTACCGCACCGTCCTCATCCGGAGTAATATTCTTCAGATCTCTTATGTTGATATCAATGCCTTCTGTGGCATATACCGTTTCGTTGAGATCGATATTGGATGATTCGTTATCGTAATACCAATATGTTCCGTCATTATACCAGGCCCATGATGTGCCTTCATCCGAATTATCTTTCACAGCGTACAATATGCTTTCAGAATCGATCGTATAGCACTTTTCATCAATTTGCGAAAGCTCATCTGTGTAATTATATCCTGAGTTAACGTCTGCCAAATTACAGGCTCTCGGGTAATCCTTGCTCTCCGTGTCATAATATTCAGTCTTTATTAACGGAATTAACATAAAAATAAGCAGAAAAAGCCAAGCTGCATATAATGCAGCCCGGCCCTTCCTTATTGTTACAGTGTGTTCATTAAATGTTCTTTTTAAGTTCATCATCGATCTGGTGATTCTCAACTCTCTTGATAGAAGCAAATGGATTGGCTCCGCCTGCTACCTGATCCATATCGTCAAGATCAAGCTTTGCGCCCTTATTTTTCTCTTCAACTTTATCTTTATTGTTCTCTGCCATTGTTTATATTCCTCCAATCTTAATATTTTACTTCTTGATCTTAATCTTAATTTTGCCTTTAACTTTCTTGATCGTTGCAACTACCGTTACTGTACCTGTTTTCTTGGCCTGCAGTTTAATAACCGTATTCTTCTTGGTCTTCTTGATAGTTGCAAGTTTCTTTTTGTTAATACTCCATTTAACTTTTCCTTTGACATTTGTAAGCTTAGCTGTAAGCTTAATTGTCTTTCCAACCTTAACAGTCTTCTTACCTTTGATCTTGATCTTAGCCTTATCGACTGTTGCAGTTGTATCGGTTGGAGCTGTTGTTGCACCCGGTGCAGCACTTGCAGTTATACCTGCCGGTACTGTTGTTGCAGCCGGTGATGCTGTTGGATTCGGAGCATCTGTTGTCTTAGGTGCATCTGTTACCACAGGAGCATCCGTTACCTTAGGTTCAGCTGTAGGTGCCTTAGTCGGTCTTGCCGTCGGTTCCGGTGAAGGAGTCGGTGCTTTGGACGGATCATAATCTACAACTACCTTAGTGATAGTTATCTTACTGAATGTAGAATCATATGACGGTCCTTTGAGCTGAAAATGATCTGCTGTATCTCCGCTCTCATAAGGTTCAGCTATGAGTGTATATTTCTTATCGAAGTTGACCGGATCCATGATATCTGACATTCTCTGTTCATTGCCATCCGACAACCAGCTTCTCATACCTGTTGATGCAGTACCTGACACGGTAATGTCTACAGGCGCTCCACGAGGAACTGTAACTCCGAGAGGAATAAGAAGTCCCTTAACATTCGTACCTGTTACCGCTCCTGTAGCTTCGTCGTATGCTACGGTTCCTTCTTCATACAATACCTTGGTTCCTGAAAGGTCTATTCCCGAAGGAGCCTTTGTCGGATTAACCACATCGTCATCATTTGAATACTTACCTTCAACCGTTACAGTCATTGTTGCAGATGTTCCGTACGGAGATGCATATGCCGTTACTGTTGTCGTACCTGCGCCTACCGCAACAAGCTTATCATCTTCAACGGTAACTACCGACTGATCGTCAACTACATACATCGGCTCGATCTTTGTTAATGTATCGATTGTCGAATACTTGAATCCGAGATCACTGAGATTCTTGGTATCTTCCTCATTCATCTTGAGTTCTTTGCCCTGATTCAGTGAAAGCTCTGCAGGCTGGTACATGAACAGATCATCGCAGAGGAAATCTTTGTATTCCTTGCCATCCTTATCAAATACCTGAGCCTTCGTACGGATCTTTCCATAGAAGTTGAATGCACTTGCAGGAACATCAAGTGTGAAGCTTAAGCTCTTGCTCTCGCCCGGTTCAAGTGCGATGCCTTCCGATGCAAGAAGATCATTATCAAGTCCGAATGAAGAAGCATCGGCATATGGTCCGTCGAACAACACTTTGAGTACATCCCCTTCGGTTCCCGGAACATTACCGGTATTTGTTACTTCTACTTCTGTGTAGAACTTAGAATCAGCACCCTGATAACTGTTATTGGATACTATAGTATATTCTGCCTTCTTCTCGAATGCATTACTCTTATTAATGTTGGTTCCGTTCAGGTCTTTTTCTGTTGTTTCAACTACTACCTTAGCTCCTTCAATCTTATCATCAGCTGTGAATGTGAAGTCTTTGGCTGCGATTGAAACAGGTGCAAGACTGCCTTCATAAGAGAATGTATCAATATCCTTCTTCGTGCCGTCCTTATACTCAAGATATACCTTTGCGTCAAATCCTTTTTCTGTTGCGGTAAGACCTGTATTCTTGAATGTAACATCAACTCTTACATCTTCTCCCTCAACAGGAGTTGTATCGGACAATTCGATCTTCTCGGCTTCTATGGAACCGTAAGGTTCAAGTATACTGGACATAAACTTGATATTCCTTACTTCTACGCTCTGTTCCTTAGTACCGTCTTCATTTTCCTTACCGGTATCAACAGTATCAAGATCATATGTATTGTAGATCAATACCATATTACCGTCTGAATTAACCACAAATGCCGGGCCGTCACTGTACTGTCCGTTATCTGTCAGTCTGTTGGCCTGTGACCACTTCTTAACATTATCGTCATTGTCATCAGTCACAAAACCGGGGTCTTCATTATATACTTCCGTATCAGCATCAATCTCTTTTCTTGACGGTTTAACCTTTGAGTCGATCATTGCCGTCGCGAAGATGTCCTGAGTTGCCTCTTCACCGTTCTTTACATCACTGCCGTTATCAACATAGATAACATACAGATTATCCTTCTTGTCTACAGCTACCTTATACTGGCTGAATGACGAGAACTGATTATCATCTTCATAATACGGATCAACTTCGAATATCTCGAACTTGTAATTAGCGGCTGCCAGCTCTTCTTCGGTAAGAGTCTGATTAGGATCATGATCCCCGTATCCGAAGTCTTCCGGATCATCAAATGTTTCATGAAGTGCACTGTCTTTGATCTTTCCGTTTTCATCTATTCCATATTTTACCAGGCTTGACAGATCGATATATGAAAGCGTATTATCACTCTTCCAGAACAGATATGTTGTTCCGTCTGCAGAACCGCCCTTACGAACAATCTGCGGATTGGTATCTGACAGGTTGTCATTGGTTATCCTTACGGGAACATATGTCTTTCTGTCATTGAAATTATAGAACTGTACGAACAGATCCCTGTCATCAACTGTATCTGCGCTGTTATCCTTATCAACGGTAAATGCGTAAACGCCGATTCCGTTATAAGAGATTCCGGTAAGATCAGCTATAAGCGGATCCTCCATATCAACATCCTGATCCTTGATCGGTGAACTTAAGAATCTCTGTCCGTTATAAGCTTTAAGTTGGTTTTCATAATCTGTATCGTCCATGCCTGCCGGCTTTTCAGCATCGAGAAAATGCTCTACTTCCCATCTTCCACCGAATTCACTGTATACTCTGTAACCAATAACCGAATATGCTTTTCCGTCTGTGTTCATCGGATTAGCAAGATCAACTGCACTTGCACTTCCTGCAGTATCTTCAGCAGTGGCCACATAATATACATTATAATCGCCATTGCCGCTATTATATATTGCGAACGGATTGGAATTATACCAATCATCATCAGTTAACCGTGCGATCTTTGTCTGATCAATAACCTTATGATCTGCGAGATCCTGCTTTGATACTTTTACGGAATATACTTCCTGGGCCTTCAGATAATTCTTCTGATAATTACCATCTTCCGGCTCACCTATATTTTTATTAGGATCGCTTGATATCCATGTAATGATCACATCATCTCCTGCCTCACATACATTAGGCTGGAAGTCTGCAGTTGAATCCTTCTGGATCGCTACGGGCTCACTGTATACACCATCCTTATATACACTGTAGGTTAGTGAAGTGATCTCTGTAGCTTGTCTGCTCATATCCTTACTAAGGAATACAAGAAGAGTTCCATTATCGCCCATATCAAGCAGTTTTGCATCAGGGTTGTCATATCCGTCCGAAAGGAGCGGAATATTATTCTTCTCCTTAAATGTTGCCATTGTCTTAACTTCATCCGGTGATGTATAACCTACATCCCCTGCCCACTCTGACGGCTTATGACCTTTGTCTTTTACTATAAGCTCGGCTTCTGAGGCTCCGAATGCATCTTCTGCAGAATTATCCGCATTATTGTTATTATTATTCTTAACCTCGGTCTTCTCAAGTAATTTCTTCAGGTCGTCTGCGTTCTTATCCTTAAGTTCCTTATACTGCTTATTAAGTCCCCAATCATAGTCTGCGAGTGTATATACAGGGATCGGGATCGTGAACAGCAGTAAGTCAACCCACATCTTGAAGCCTACGGTAAGAGTTGCGCCTACAGGATTGAAATATGTATTGTGTGCGGCAAGTGTCGGATACCATATGAAGTTAGCGTTGAGTTCCAAACCACCTCTTACGCCGAGCGTTCCGCATATTCCGACACCACAGTATACCTGAACGGTAGCTGCTGCGCTCAACTGGAAGTCGAATACAAGTTCTTCCGATATGTTATGCGATGTTTCCGTGAAGTCTTCAACCTGAACCTCTTCTTCCGTATTGGTTACCTTAGTGGTTCCTCCTGCCTGAAGGAGAATTGTAAGTTCACCGGATATACCGAAATAACACGGAATGAATACAACCGGGATCAATGCATACCATGCAACGCTGAACTTACCGGTACCTCCGAAGTATATACCGCCGCCCTGTACTTCAAGCTTGGTTCCTATAGCCTGTCCTGCTGCGTCATATGTTGTCTTAAGTGCAAAGTCCATGTAGAATCCTATGATCGGATAGATTCCCCAGTTTTTACCGCCGAGAGAAGATACATTCCTTGTCTTATCTCCCTTGACACTGTCTAATGCTTTGGAGAATGAACCCTTAAGATCACCGACCTTCTTAAGGAATCCGCCGTAATCATTGCCGGCATCATCAAGATTACTTCCATCACTCTTAAGACTTGTTTTATCAAAATCAAGTCCCATACCGACTTTAATTCTTGTACCGCATATGTTCTGCTGATCATCGTAGAGATTCTCAATTCCAAGCTGAACCGGTCCAAGATTCATGTTACCGTTGAAGTTGTTAACTAACGGAAGTCCGTCCATACCCTGCAACGTACCCATGTCAGCCTTCTGTACTGTAGGCTCGTCATATTCCTTGGTACGAACAAGCGTAAGTCCGGTGAATACAGGAGCATATATCGTCTGATTCAATTGATTCTTTGCATCCTGTGACATATTCTTGGTACTCGGATCATCCTTTAACTTGGCTGCCTTATCGGTAGTCATCTGTACGAAGATCTTATCATTCTGGGCATATTCATCACTGCCTGCTCCTTCAAATGAATAAGTAGCAGTCCAGTTTGAGCCCATCTGTCTTGCCTTCAGTTCCTTCTTTACCGCATTGGTATCCTTATCATATATAAGGAATGATACTTTCTTAACTTTCTCACTGGTCTTATCCGGAGCAACAACCGTAATATCAGTCGATTCACCGTTCATATATACGGTTTCGGTCGTCTGACCCTTGTTAGTTACGTATATCTGTTCAAACACCGGATTATCTGCGTCTGAATTATTGGTTCTTATAGTCACATTACCAAGATCTGTTGTAAAACTGTCGGCTTCATAACTCGTAAAATTGAAACCACAGATCTTCTTTACAACCTTTTTACCCTGGGTCTTAAGCTTAATATCCTTTGTCTCGGTAGCTCCTGCAGCACCCAATGTTGCGCGTATATATAAAGGTCTGCTGTTGTCATCAAATGTTACTGTACTTCCTCCGACAACAATTGACTTTGGAATAACGAATCCGTCAGTAGCAAAATTACCGTTCTCATCAGCTACAGCAGACACTTCGCCTGCTCCGATATATCCGCCCGGTGCCGGTACAACCGGGGTTCCCGCAGCATCTATACCATTCATTCTGTCCTTAATGGAATTATTCTCAAAGAACATTCTTCCCTTTATGAATGTATGGTTACCTCCCGAGCTGCCTGCGTAGAGATATACGATATTGGCTGTTCTTCTGTCTTTTGCCTTATATTCGAATGAATTGCCCATGTAATACTTGGAATTATTGACTTCCTTCCATATAGGCATATATTCGTCATTCGTCTCTGCGGCAAGTGTTATCTGCTGTCCGGAATATACTCCGGAAGCTACTACTATAACATCATAATATCCGTTACCTTTTTCCGAATTCTTATTAAAGTAACTGTTATCGAACATACCCGTCTTCTTGAATTTGGATAAGTCACTTTCATTTACACGGACTACTATTCTGTTATTATTCTCAGTAAAGTAAGGTACGATCGTATATTTTGATCTGTCAACCACTACTTTTCTCTTATTATTCTCATAAAACCATATATCCGAATATTCCTGATCAACTTTTGGAACCCTTGATCTTACACGGAATCCCGCAGCTGTATATTCATTTCCATCTACCTTGGAAGTGAATACAAGAGAATCTCCAAAATGATATGTATAAGTCTGTCCGTAATTAACATTCTGACCGTTGATCTGGATCGAAGCATTGAGCAACTGGCCGTTTGCCATTATCTCTTCGTTTCTGTTAACGGTGATCTCTGAATTGATATAATCGAATACCGGTTTGATAACGATACTACCGCAAAGTCTTCCACCATCGCCGTTAGCTTCGTAGTTAATATAGTCATTATAATCCCTGCAGAAATCGTTATTGAGTGCGATCTGCAAAGCATTGCTGTTATTAGCATAGTTGCCGATATATTTGCTGCTTATAAGATTACTCTGCTTCTTATTCTTTGGATTATATACAACGGCACCGACAAGTCTGCTTATTCCGGTAGTGTTTGTAGGTCTTATAACCATATAATCGCCCGCATATTTTATGGCATAATCCTTGCCTGAAGCCACATCGTACAGTTCAGCGCCTGTAGCATTCTTATTCTCGGCTTTCTGACCGTTTTCAAGAACATAAGACAAAGTATCTGCTTTCTGAAGCGAAACCTTGAACGGTCTCTTGGAAAGATCTATTCTGTGTGTCTCAAGAACATTCTTCTTACCTTTCCAGTTGTTAACCCATACTCTTACTTCCGAAGCATTCCTCTGTGTAAACCAGTAGGTTCCTCGTGTTTCCGTATCAAAACGAGGCTTATCGCCTGTTTCACATACTATCTTACCGTTTCCTGATCTGTCACGCCATTCGATCTCAGTTTTTGACCAGCTGGATATCTTCGAATCCTTGCTCCATTTAACCTTGAATCCGTCATAGATGTACATATCAATGTTACTCTTTGACTGTGACATATAGAAGCGATCCCAAGCGGAACTGTCATCTACTGTCTGCTTTAAATGTCCGCCAGACCATTCTCTTGATCCGCCACCGCCACAGGATTCCTGATACTGCGGATATACAAGATCCGGACCCCATACGACATCACTCAGGCTTGCTGCCTGCAATGATGCGATCTCATCTTCGGGATCGTCACCCTTACCTTCGGCAACTTCTTTCATCTCTGCCTCTTCTTTAGACTTATCAAAAGCAGGGATGGTTACGGTCGCAGATCCGGTCTTGCCGGGAACAGCACCCGATCCTTTCTTAAGCTTCAGTGTAAAATCAGCTTCCTTCTTAAGATCCTTATTATCAACAGCGATCTCAAGAGTACGCTCTGTCACGCCAAACGGAAATACTACAGATGCGTTAACCGGTGAGAAATCCTTACCTGATACCGCACTTCCCGCAACTGATACCATGTCTACCTGAACTGTCTCAGCCAGATTACCGGTTCTTAAAAGCTTAACCTTAACAAGGTTGGAACTTGCATTATAGGTTGCGGATGAGAATGAAACCTCAGCAGCTTCTTCCGGCTCATCATCAACGATCGTGAACATTGACTCTGATACGGAACTGTTTGTATATCCTTCCGAAGGATCCGATAATGTCAGATAGAATACACGATTGCCGTCTTTCTCATCATTGTCGATAGGTACGATCTCGACATATTTTTCTGTCTCGCCCTTAGCAAAATCAACTTTTAAAGAAGCTCCCGGAACCATCTCGGTTATGTAATTGCTGACATCCGACATATAATCAACCATGCTCTGTTTTGAACTTGTCATAACTTCACGGTCTGACTTTACGCCTGTCAGGTTCTCTTTGGCTTGTGCCAAAGGATTGGTTCCGTAATCTCCTTCTTCCTTATTTGCATCAGCACTGTCATCATTATCCTCTGCCTGTGCCTCGGCATTCTTGTAATAATCTTCTGCCTGAGCCTCTGCTGCCTTCTTTGATGAATCAGCATCGGTAGGACCTGTCAATTCTTCATCAATAACGTCATTATCCTTGATAATATCAAGTAATGATCTATTATCGTCAGGTGAAATCGCTTCTCCTCCGAACGGCCCTTTGTCATGAACAAATACCTGGTAATCTTTACCATAGTTAGATGTTGCATCGGATAGCTTCAACGTAACGCTTGCTGCGTCCTCTGCTTTTCCTCCACGTCCGATCTTAAGAAGATAATGATCATCAGATGCCTCATCAAGATCTGCAGATGTTGTTCCAACATAGAAACTGTCTGCTGCCATGATCTCTTTTGGCATTGTTGCAGCCTGAAGATAAGTATAGCCTGTCTTCTTCGAAGCAGCGCTTGTCTGCGGTGCGGCATAGGCGCCCTGCTGGATTACCATTGCAGCTGCCAATGCTACGGCCATGATCTTCTTGGTGTACTTTTTCATGTTTCGCATTTCATTCATTCCTCCTTTTTGGTTTGTTATTTATATTATATGAATGTCAATATAGCTTTTATTACCCCTTCAAAATCATCATAGGATGTGTTTACTATACACAGCCTGTGTATAGTAACGAATCTTTTATAACATTATACGTTAATATTTACAAAAAATCGACACAATACTGATTTTATATAGTTTTTTTACATTCTCTTTATTGTGGTTATTTTTATTTAATGCATTTTTCCCATATATGGCATAATTTAGTAATATGTAACTATAACAATACCCCAATATTCATCTGCGTATCGCATCAATGAACATTGGGGTGCTTAAGAGTTGTTTAACAATTGATTCATGTTAATCTATCATATTGTTCTTCCAATAACAGGGCGAATTCAAAAGGTGGGATTCCGGTATTATCACGGGCAATATTGGTAATTTCTTCCAGCATGTCATTTATCTTGTATGAAAGTTTATCAAGGCGTTCTTTTTTCTCTGCTTCTCCCACCAATTCACTCTCCGGCAAAAGCCCTGCCGCACGGACAACTACTGAATTATCGTTTACGTAATTCTCAAGTCTTCCGCCGATATATCCGTCATCACCGATTCCCAGGAATACCTTCTCCATATCTGCGTCATATTCTCCGAATGCCGCATATATTCCTACAGCGTCCGCAACGAGCTCGTCCCATATTGCATCTATCTTATCGGGGTACTTTTTTCTGCATATAAAATGAGTACATTCATGATATTTTCTGATGATATACGAATGATCCAACCATGCCTCTTCCTCAAAGCCTAACTTTGAAGCAGGGATATTGCTGTACGGTCCCGCGGACAATACTATGAGAACATCCTTATAATTATTCCTGTCTGATGTGAATCGTTCGAATTCAGCATCCCAGTCGGGTTCTGTAGTTCCTTCTTTGTACGATTGGGCAAGGAATTCCGCTTGATGTGCGTATATCTTCCTCCAATTAATAACGCCGTCAAGTATGTAAGCTCCCTGGTTTGCGGGTATATCATCCATCCTGCATTTTTTTGCCATGATCCTTATAAATGTCTCGAAGTCTTCTCTTTCATTAAGCGTGATCACGCATACATCTCCTGCAGGAGTTTCTACGTATGAAAGACTGTCATTCTCACTGCATGTAAAATGAGACAGATCTCCGTCTTCAACTATCTTTCCATTACCGACTACATCCCTGTATACTTCTTCACTGTCAGGTCCGGGTTTTATGAACAACTGCGAATATATCTGTGCAAGTGTCTCAATTACCTGTTTTCCATATTGTTCGTTCACCACCGGTCTTCACCCCTTTTTTGATTTTTTATCATATGTAACCGGTCGAACAGCTACCATCACTTTAATAATACCACATAATGAGGATTTTAAAAGAAAAACCGGGCTGCAAAAACTGCAGCCCGGCCAGCCGGCGTGGATGCCTGTGAATAGCAACCGGCGTGATCTTAAATATTCTTTTTCAGTTCATCATCGATAAGATGGTTCTCTACTCTCTTTAATGCGGCAAATGGATTAGCTCCGCCTGCTACACTATCCATATCGTCGAGATCAAGCATTTCACGTTTCTTTTCTTCAACTTTTTCTTTTTCCTCTGCCATGATAAACCCTCCTTTTTTATCTATAAAAGTTACATTTATTTTACTTTATTACAGTAATCTTACGCTTGATCTTGGTCTTTCCGATCGAAGCCGTAACAGTCACCTTACCGGCTTTCTTACCATAGAGCTTGATGACTGCACTCTTCTTGGTACGCACATAATAGGCAAGTTTACTTTTATTAACTTTCCATTTAACTATTCCTTTTGCGGTGACAAACTTGGCTGTCAGCTTAATGAACTTACCTACCTTAACCTTATTCTTACCGTTAATCTTATCTTTTCCCTTCTTGGTTGTTTTCTTGGCTGTGCCTGTACCTACAGGAGTACCCGAATCAGTAGGCGTCACCGTTCCCGGAGCTGCTGTAGCCGTAGCAGCAGATGTCGTTGCAGTTGTACTAGTTCCCGGAGATAAGTTTGCATTCGGATCTGCCGTAACAACCGGTGTATCTGTCACATTCGGTGTTGCAGTCGGTGCATCCGTTACCTTCGGTGTTGCAGTCGGTGGCTTACTCGGTTTTGCAGTAGGTTCCGGTGAAGGTGTCGGAGCTTTGGACGGATCATATTCTACCACTACCTTAGAGATAGTTATACTGCTGAATGTAGAATCATATGACGGTCCTTTGATCTGAAGATGATCGGCTGTATCACCGCTCTCAAAAGGTTCTGCTACGAGAGTGTACTTCTGATTGAATTTGAACGAATCGGTAATTTCCGACATTCTCTGTTCGGCGCCATCCGACAACCAGCCTCTCATACTTGTCGATGCACTTCCCGATACGGTTATGTCTACAGGTGCTCCTCTCGGTACTGTAACTCCAAGAGGAATAAGAAGTCCCTTAACATTCGTACCCGTTACCGTTCCCGTGATCTCATCATAATACACGGTTCCTTCACCATATAATACTTTGGTTCCCGAAAGATCTGCGGTCGGTTTCGGTACTTCTGTAGGTTGCGGTGTCGGAACATTTGTCGGATCCGGATCGAATTCAATCTCCTTGCCTTCAACAACAACACTTATTGTTGCCGATGAATCATAAGGATAAGCATATGCTGTTACATTAGCTGTACCTTCTCCGACTGCAATAAGCTTTCCGTCATCGATCATTACTACAGATGTATCATCTGACATGTATTTCGGAGTGATCTCACTGAGATTATCAATTGTTGTATATACGAACTCAAGCGCCTTAAGCTCTTTTGTCTCATCCTGCTTCATGTTTATAGTATTGCCGCCATTCAGTGAAAGCTCAGCAGGAAGATACATATACAGATCATCCTCGGACACATCGTCATACTCCTTGCCGTCCTTATCAACAGCAACTGCTTTGGTACGGATTCTTCCATAGTAATTGAATGCGCTTGCCGGAACATTTAGTTCGAATGTATATGATTTGGTCTCTCCCGGTTCAAGCGAGATGTCATCGGAAGCAAGCACGGATTCCTCAATTCCGAATGCCGAAGCTTCAGCATACGGTCCTGCAAAATCAATACGAATCTTATCGCCTTCTGCCGTGGAATCGTTACCGACATTCTTTACTTCTACTTCCGAATAGAACTTAGAATCGGCACCCTGATAACTGTTATTGCTTACAACTTCATATTCTGCTTTCTTAACAAATGATTCGCTTTCATTGATACATGTTCCCTGAAGGTTGGTTTCGGTTGTCTTAACCTCGATACAGCTGCCTGTCATATTCTCATCTGCAACGAATGAGAATTCTACATTCACGTAATCTGCCGGTACAAGGCTTCCTTCATACGTATATGTATCAATATCTTTGGTACCGCCTTTAGCATCTTTTAGAACTACTTTTGCAGTAAATCCATCAGTTGCTGCAGTAAGTCCGGTATTCTTGAATGTTACTTTGGCAGTAACTTCTTCTTCGTCAACAGGCGTCTTGTCCGAAAGCTCGATCTCTGTAGCTTCCACTGCACCGTATGGCTCCAATGTACCTGCCATGAACTTAAGATCTGTGAGTTCTACTTTCTGTTCTTCATTTCCCTCTCCGTCGATCTTACCGGTCTTCTCAGTGATCAGGTCATATGAGTTATATACCATTATCATATTGCCGTCAGAACTTATGGCAACTGCAGGATGGTCACAATACTCTCCACTGTCAGTGAGCTGATTGGACATTGACCATTTCTTGACTCTGTCTTCTCTTGTTTCAGGGATATCAAATGAAGGATCATCATTAATAATCTCAGTATCCTCACTGTTATCTATTGCCGAATTCGCAACCTCTGTATCGATCAATGCCGTTGCAAAGATATCCTGAGTAGCACTCTCTCCCTTTTCAACATCGCTTCCGTTATCAACATATACTACATACAAGTTATCCTTCTTATCAACTGCTACCTGATACTGGCTGAAAGATGCATACTGATTATCCTCAGCGCCATATGGTTCAACCTGTTCAATAGTGAACTTGTAGTCCTGAGCCTCCTGCTGTGTTTCGGTTAAAGAACTGTCAAATTCATCATGCTCTCCCTGCTGTACAGCTTCCGTTGAACCTTCAGCCAATGCTGACGCTTTTATCTTACCGTTATTATCAATACCATATTTTACTAGTCTCGTAAGATCAATATACTTCAGTGTATCTCCGCTCTTCCAGAACAGATAAGTTGTTCCGCCTGTCTCGCCGCCTTTTCGGATGATCTGCGGCATACTGTCAGCCACATCATCATCTGTGATCCTTACGGGAACATAAGTCTTTCTGGAACCGAATCTGTAGAACTGCACGAAGAGATCTCTGTCTTCATCGGTATCTGCACTGTTATCCTTATCAATTGTGTATGCGTATATTCCCGTTCCGTTATAAGCGATTCCGGTCAGATCGGCAATAAGCGGATCTTCCATATCCACATCTTCATCTTTAATCGGTGAGGATAAGAATCTCTGTCCGCCATATTCTTCAAGCTGCTCCATATATTCTTCATCCGTAGTTTTAGACGGCTTCTCATCTTTGGCAAATGATGTTACATCCCAATCGCTTAACGCATTGTTATATACTCTGTAGCAGATAGCAGAATAAGTCTTTTTCGATGTACTCATCGGATTGGCAAAATCAACTGCCTCGGCCCCACCTTCGGTAGCTTCTGCTGAAGCAACATAGTATACGTTATAATCGCCGGTGACATTATCGTATATCGCAAACGGATAAGAATCATACCATCTGTCATTAGTCAGCTTACTGATAGAATCCTGCTCTATATGCTTTCCTTCTGCAAGGTCTGCTTTAGGTACTTTTACCGAATATACTTCCTGTAATGTGACATATTTTTTCTGATAATCATCATTGGAAGGATCCCCCTTATCAATATCCGGATCACTGGATATCCATGTGATTATCATGTCATTTCCTGCTTCGCATATATTAGGCTGGAAGTCGGCAGTGCCATCTGTCTGGATAATGACAGGATCGCTGTACATACCATTCTTATATACACTGTAGCTTATGGCTGTCTGTTCCTCGGCTGTTCTTGAATAATCTTTCTGGAGGAATACAAGAAGTGTTCCGTATTCGCCCATATCCATAAGCTTTGCAGCCGGATCATCATAACCGTCAGCCTGAATAACTTTGTTATTCTTCTCTTTGTAGGTTGCCATGGTCTTAACTTCATCCGGAGAAGTATAGCCTACATTACCTGCCCATTCGGAAGGTTTATGATTCATAGGCTTAACCTCATATTTGATCTCGTTTTCTCCTTCGTCCTTATTATCAGGAGTATCCGCTGCATTCTTAGGTTTATTATCCTTCTTCTCGTACTTCTCGAGTAATTCCTTAAGGTCGTCCTTGTTCTTATCCTTCAATTCCTCATACTGCTCATTCAGACCCCAGTTAAAATCTTTAAGTGTATATACAGGGATAGGAATTGTGAATAACAACAGGTCAACCCATAATTTGAAAGATACTCCTATTGTAAGTCCAACCGGATCAAAGTATGAATTATGAGCTGCAAGTGTCGGATACCACAGGAAATTAGCATCTACCTGCATACCGCCTCTCACTCCGAGTGTTCCGCATACACCTACACCACAGTATACCTGAATGGTTGCCATAACACTGAGCTGGAAGTCGAAATTAAGTTCCTCTGTCAGGTTATGTGAAACTCCGATGAATTCATCCATCTGCTCTTCTTTTGTCTCTTCTTTTACATTGGTCGTTGCTCCCGCCTGAAGAGTTATCTTAAGGCTTCCCGATACACCGAAGTAACATGGAATGAATACAACTGGTATCAATGCATACCACGCAATACTGTAATTTGCAGCTGCACCAACGTAGATTCCGCCACCCTGTACTTCAAGATGCTGATCAAGCACTTCGCCTGCACCGTTTGTTTTCGTCTTGATAGCAAAATCCATGTAGAATCCGATTATCGGATAAACGCCCCAATTACTGCCTCCAAATGAAGACATATTTCTTGATTTGTCTCCCTTCAAAGCGTTCTTAAAAGCTGTTTTGTAACTGGACTTGAGATTATCCAGTATATGAATCTTTGAACCGTAGTCAACACCATCATCTGCTGTTTCATATCCATCAGATCTTGCAAAGCTGGTCTTCTCAAAATCGAGTGCGGCACCTACTTTGATCCTTGTTCCTACCACATTGCCCTTGTCATCATACAGATTCTCGATTCCAAGCTGTACAGGACCAAGATTCATATTACCGTTGAAGTTATTGAGAAGCGGAAGTCCTCCCATACCTTCCATAGTACCGATATTAACCTTCTGAGTTGTAGGATCTGCATACTCAAATGCACGGATAAGAGTATATCCTGTATTAACAGGAGCATATATAGTCTGCTTTATTGCATCCTTAGCTGACTGCGACATGTTCTTGGTATCGACAGTCTCTATTAACTCAGGCGCCTTGTCGGTTATCATCTGAACATATATCCTGTCAGATTCCGCATATTCATCCGAACCGGCAGCTTCAAATATCTTTGATGCCGACCAGTTACCCGTCTGCCCGGCAACTTTTGATGCCGGCATAGTACACTTGATCTCATTTGTTTTGCTGTCATATATATAGAATTTAACTGACTTAACATGTTCTGTGCTTGTATCCGGTACGGTAACAGTGATGGTTGTCATCTCACCACTCATATATACGCCTTCAGTCGCTGAAGTGTTCTTTGTAGAAGTATATATATTGGTGAATACCGGTGAACCCTGACTCGCATCATTGGTACGGATAGTCACATTACTCATGTCGCATATGTAACTTGATACATTATTCGTTCCGTCGGATACTGTTGCTTTCGATCCTGTCTTCGGCGTATAAGCTATCTCTTTTACTTCAGAAGCACCCGAAGCTCCCAACTGTGCCTGGAAATATAACGGCTGACCGCTACCACTGTTAGGTTCAAATGTAACAGTTTTTTTCGCCTCATTGGTGATGGATCTCACATAACGGAATGCATTGGTCTGGAAACCACCGTCACCTTCTGCGATACTAAGCTGTCCTCCAACACTTACAAATCCACCCTCTGCAGGAAGAATAGGATCTCCAACGCCATTATTCTTTACCTTGGACAATATCGAGAAGTTCTGATAATATAATTTTCCTTTAAATGCCACATAATTGGAACTTGCAGTTCCGGCATAAAGACGGATAATATTATTCTCTTTTACATCCTGAGCTTTGAACTGATGTGAACTTCCCACGAAATATTTTGATGAATTACTGTCAAGCCATACAGGAACATATGACGAACTTGAAGTCTCTGCCGCAAGTGTATATGTCTGTCCCTGAACCGTCATATTATCATCAGCCACTGTGATATCATAATAATTTTTATCGACTGACAATGTGCTGTGTGAATTAAAGAATGTAGGATCGAACATACCCTCTGCCATGAATTTGTTCTTATCGGCAGCAGGCACACGTACTGTGATCTTATTCTCTTTCTTCACTATGATAGGTACAAACTTGTAGTTCTTAGACGTATCTATTGTGAACACAAGCTGTCCCTTATCAAAATATCTCTTATCATGCATATCTCTGCGAAGATTTTCATCATAATAGTAATATTCCATACCAAGACATTCATACTGATTATTGGATGAAGTTGCGCTCATGGTAAGAACATCACCCTTATGATATGTATAATTCTTCGCATAATTAATATTGCTTCCGTTAATCTTTACGGTTGCATTAACTTTAACACCACCTGTAAAGTCTGCACTTCTTTCTTCAAAGCGTACCGTAGCATCGTTATAACCGAACACCGGCTGAACAATGATATTACCTTTAATTCTTGTTCCTCTATTGCTTGAATACTCGTCATACTTAATATAATCTCTGTATGTGTTACAGAAATCATTGTTGAGAGTTATCTGTATAGCCTGGTCACCGGCTTTGAAACCGTTAAGGAATCTGGTATCAATATCTCTTGAATTCTTCTTTGAAGAATCCCAGATCTTCGCACCTGTAAGTCTTCCTTTACCATTGCAGACATTAGACTGGAGAACAATCTTCTCATCACTGTGCTTGATAGCATAGTCTTGTCCGCTTACCTGATTGACAAGTGATGCTTTTGCAGCATTGCCGTCAGCCTGTTTGGTTGAAGTTCCGTTAAAGAATGACAGTGTGTCCGGAGCTTTCTGGGTTACAAGGAATACTCTCTTAATAGGGGTTATCCAGTCAACTTCCGTTTCATTCTGCTTTCCTCCCCAGTTTTTGGAATATATCTTAACTGCGGCAGCGTCTGTATCTCCGAAGAAGTAATCCGAAGTTTCACGCCAGTTGAAACGAGGTTCGTCGCCTGTATCAATGAATATCTTTCTGTCATAATCACCAGAGGTACAATAATAAGATATGTTGGAACTACTCCAGCTTGATTTTCCGGAACTCTTGGTCCAGCTTAATCTGAAGCCGTCATATATCCACATACGCTCATTGCGGTTGGTTCCTGAAAGATAGAATTTGTCATCAACCCATGTATCATCAACTTTCTGATGAAGATTACCGCCTGCCATCCATGAACTTCCGTCACCACGCACCTTAACGTGAGAACTGTCATTCATGATATCGCCCGCACGAACATAATCATCGTACAAACTTGATGTTGATACAACAGTGCACTCATCTTCGTCATCCAAAGACTCTTCCGTGTTCTTCTTAGGCGCAGGAATTGTTACAACTGCTTTAGCAGTTTCTCCCGGTGCTGCGCCTGCACTCTTCTTTAATTTGAGTGTAAAATCAGCGTCTTTGTACAGATACTGGTTATCTATACCGATCTTAAGTGTACGTTCCTTAATTCCAAACGGGAATGTTACTTCTGCATTAACAGGAGAGAAATCTCTTCCGGATACAGCCGTTCCCGCAGATGATTCCATCTTTACCTGAACAGTCTCTGACATATTGCCTGTTCTTAAAAGCTTTATCTCTACCTGACCGTCTTTAGCCGTGTATGATGCAGCAGAGAATGATATGGAAGCATTCTCCGAAGGCTCATCATCAACAATTGTAAAGATTGATTCGGATACTGTACTATTGGTCATTCCTTCAGAAGGATCGGATAATACCATATAGAACGTTCTCTTTCCATCTTTCTCATCATTGTCAACTGGAGCTATTGCAACATATTTCTCGGTCTCGCCTTTTGCAAAATCAAGCTTGAGTGCAGCACCCGGAACCATCTCTGTTATATAATTACCCACATCAGAGAGGTAATCCACCATATCCTGCTTTGCACTTGTCATTACTTCACGGTCTGACTTGTCGCCTGTCATCTTCTCTTTTGCCTGTGCAAGCGGATTGGTTGCATAATCACCCGGTTCTTCTTTTGCAACGGCTTTTTCCAAAGGATTATTATCGGCTTCATTTTTTTCCTTATCATCCATTACCTTTTCATAATAATCCACCGCGCTTTTTTCTTCTGCTTCTTTTGCAGAATCGGCATCATCAGTGCCTGTCAGCTCTTCTTCGATAACATCATTATCCTCTATAATATCAAGTAATGATCTGTTATCCTCAGGTGAATAAGCCTCTTTTCCTTCTTCCCCTGAAACAAATTCATAGACATTGTAGTCTTTACCGTAACTTGCAGTTGCATCTGCGATCTTAACTGTAACACTTGCAGGCTCTGTCGCGCTTCCGCCACGACCGATCTTTAACAGATATGGTCCTGCGGCATCTTCCTTAAGATCTGCGGATGTAGTTCCTACGTAAAAACTATCTGCATTCTGAATCTCTTCCGGCATCGTAGCAGCTTCAAGATATTGATATCCACTCTCTGCGGCTGCTTGCGTCTGCGGTGCATATCCGCCCATCTCAACAATCAATGCTGCGGAAAGCGCTACAGACAAAATTCTCTTTGCATTTTGTTTAAATTTACGCATTCTTTCTACTTCCTCCTTTTAGATTTTTTATAATAAAACTGTATTACGTTTATATTTTTCGTAATGCAGTAATATTCTGTTTCCCAAGGTCGGTCATATCTTTGCTTTTATTTTTCGCTTAATCTTCAAACCCTTGAATGCTTTCTTGTCAATCCCGGTGATCTTATAAAACTTTCCATCCCTAAGACGGATCTTCTTCGGGACAATTGCGGTTTTAACCTTCTTACCGACAAGACATCTGTAATAATATACCCGCCTTTTCTTAACATTTTTAACAAGATATCTTGCTTTGGTCTGTCCTTTACCGGCGGTGTATATTGCTCCTTTTTCAACCTTGACAGCCTTTGAAGGTGATGAGGTTGAAGACTCTTTCGTAGTCGATCCGGAGCCGTCCGGCTGTGCGGTTGTCATTGTTGTCAATGTGTTCTCCGGTGTCGCTGTCACTGTCGGTGTCACGGTAATCACCGGTTCTTTAGTTGCTGTTTCCGGATCGTCCGGGGATGTGGTTGTCTGCGGCACTTCAGTTGGTGTCACGCCTGCTGTCGGTGTCACGGTAATCTCCGGCTCTTTAGTTGCTGTTTCCGGATCGTCCGGGGATGTGGTTGTCTGCGGCACTTCAGTTGGTGTCACGCCTGTCGTCGGTGCGGGTGATGTGGTTTCTGCCGGTGTCGAAGTCGGTGCCTGTGTAACTGTCGGATCATAATCAACAGCCGCTGTCAGATCAAGCATTCCGCCTGTTCTTATGTAATCCTCAAGATCAGGAAGTTTTCGTGCCGTATTACATATGCTGTCTTTTATATCATATATATCCCAATCACCATGAACAGCGCTTACGCATGCTACTGCCCCCGCTATAAACGGCGCTGCCATTGATGTTCCCGTCATGTATTCATAACCGGCTCTTACAGTACTGGTACTCCATATCTTCGTTCCCGGTGCTGCGATATCTACGAATTTTTTACTGTAATTGGAACTGTAATGAAGCTTTCCGTCGCAGCGCATGTTGGCTGCAACTATAACATTATCAAGACCGTAGCAGGCCGGATATCTTTTTGTATCATATAGTTCAAATCCCGTACCGACTGTATCACTTTCACCGTTTCCCGCTGCAACAACGAATAACATGCCCGAATCCTTGATAGTATTGTACAGATTATCATTCCATTTTTTAAATGAAAGACTTATGTTGCATATATCAGCTCCATTGGCTTTTGCATATTGTATTCCTTTGATTATCGAAGATACTGTCCCAGTGTTATCCGGTCCTCCCACTGATTTGACCGGCATGATACTTATCTTCGGTCCCGATGCCGGCATATCGAACACTTCTTTTACCGTTCTGTTAATTATACCCGCGATATGGGTTCCGTGGGCATCTTCGGAATAATTCCCGGTGTTATACATCTTTGAATTATTACCGTAAAAATTCCAGCCGTTTACATCATCAACAAAACCATTGTCGTCATTATCAATTCCGTCGCCCGGTATCTCACCGGTATTCTTCCACAACATGTCCTTTAAGTCTTCATGATCGATATCTATTCCCGTATCGATCACCGCAACAATTATATCTTTTGATATACCAAGATTTCGGTTCTTAAGTCCCTCTACATTGATATCTGTTCCTTCAACGGCGCATACTGTCTCCGGATCGCCAAAAGCCGATCCCGCATTATCCTCATAACAGAATGTCCCGTCGTTATGCCATGCCCATGAACCGGCATTTCCCGACTGATCGCCATCAGTCTGATCTTTTGAGATCGTCAAACTGTCATCGTCTTCCGATTCACTCTGCAGCGATGCGACTTCATCATAATGAAGCGTTTCACTTTGTGTAACTATATCATTTCTGCAATATATATTCGAAAACAGCATATATACAGTTAAAATAATTAAGGTCATGATCAATGCTGTCCGTCTCACATTATTTCTTTTCATACCGCTTTACACATCCGATCAATTTACCGTCATTTATTCTATATCGATATTTTTTTTGTTATTGGTATGATCGCTGATTCCTCCCGCAACCATATCCAGATCATCTATCGATATTCTGTTTTTTCCGGCAACTTTATCAGAACCGCCACCGGAAACCGAAAGAGGCATTTCCGATACGGTATCATTATTATCATTATGAAATAACTTCTTTCGAAGTCTGTTCTTATGATCACTTCCGGCTGTAAAATCAGCGCGGTTCAAAATTTTTTCTACATCCGGCATATACCAGATTCCTCCCTTTATACAATCGATCCTGTCAAGTCAGTCAACTTCCCCTGTTACCAATTCCCTATTATTATATACGTTTCATATCTCCGATTATCGACAATTATTTCATACTAAATAGTGCCTAATACAAAACCGCATGATCACGATCATTTACAACCCGTCCGCTATCTTGCGGCATTTATCAAGAAGTCTCTCAAACCTCTTACTGACCGTCTTGGAGCTGATACCGAGAATATCTGCGATCTCGGAATTGTCGAGTCCCATTCCGTATCGCTGCATGAGCATCTCTTTGTCGCTGTCCTTTAGTTTACTCAATATTCTGATAGTTGTGATATTATACCCTTCTGTAAGCGCATCAAGTTCGGGATCCGTAAGTCCAAATTCCCCGATAACTTCAAGCGGCTCGGTAACCCTTCTTTTTTCCTTTCGTATATGGTCGAGCATACAGTTATTTGCAATACGATAAAGCCATGTTCCGACCGAAGCCTTGCTGCTGTCATAACCCGAATAGGCTTTCATCGCTTTAATAAAAGTGTCTTCCACCACATCCTCGGTGTCTTCTCTGTGCATCAACTTCATATAGATCATATTGAACAACCTGTCATAATACTGCTCATATACTTCTTCAAAAGGAATATTATCCCGGCTATCTGATGTCATTATCTTTTTCTCCTGTCATTACGACCTTTGTAATATGCTTCTTTATCCTTATACATGCTTGCATCCGCACGTTTGAATACCTGTTTATATTCTTTATCCTGTTCGGGATCATAGAACGCATAGCCCTTGGAGACTGACAGAGTTGTCTTATAAGGTCTTTCCTCACTGTTGATCTCGGCAAGAGCTGCTTCATACCATATAAAATATTCGGCTATTACTTCTTTATTGATGTGTTCAAGAACGATAATGAATTCATCACCGCCTATACGGTATATATGTTCGGCTCCGAACACTCTCTTCAATGCATCTGCTGCATCCGTAATAAAGAGATCACCTGTTTCGTGTCCAAAATTATCGTTAATATTTTTGAGTCCGTTTATATCGAAGATAGCAATCGCAAAGTCGGCCATTCCTTCATTTATCTTCCTGTCCATCAGATGGATCAGTTCAAAATATGCCGTCTTGTTACCAACACCTGTCATGACATCCATATATGCCTGCTTATGAATATAAGAAAAATATTGTTGAAGCTCCTTACGCATTGACCTGATACTGCCGGCAAGTATTCCGATCTCATCCTTTGAATAATACTCGATCGGGACATTCATCTCGCCTTTCGCAATTCTAGAAGAAGCTATTGTAAGCCCCCTGATAGGATTGACTATTCTGACCTGTATTCTCCATATTATTATGATCAGCATAAGCGCAACTATTATCGATATTGCTATAAGATTCTTACGCATTCCTTCAATTGGACGGATCAATTCCGAATACGGAACTGATATTGCGAGTATCATTCCGTTGGAGAGATTGGCAAGCGCCATCCTATGCCTTACCCCGTTCCATTTGATCTTGATTATATCGCCGGACTCAGCCTGTTCATTAGTCAGATACTTACCGACTTCACGAAGTTCATCATTGAACTTAACAGCCTTAAGTCCGTTCGGAAAATCTTTGTGATACACAAGATTACCCCTATCGTCGGCAAGAAATCCCGTTCCGCCGTTAAAATCAACCGAATCGACAACGTTATGTATCCCCGACATCTTAATGTCCATTCCGATGACACCGAATAATCTGCCTTCAACATAGATCGGTGCCACATATGATATCATGTAAACATTTATATTCCTGTTGACATACGGCGACATCCACAAGGCATGGCCGCTCTCAACAGGCTCGTAATACCAGCCGACATGTTCCCTGTCATTCTCATCATATTTCAGAATGTCAGTCGGAACCGTACTGATATAATCCCCGTATCCGTCCTCTGTCAAAAACAATCCCGAAGTACTGCTGTACTCATTCGGATTCATTCTGAAGTATACTGTTGCCACATTACCCAAAACCTTGGAAGATTCTTCAAGTCTTGTCCTTATATCCTTCAAAAAACTGTCTGAATATGCTCTGTCTATCTTAAGCTTTTCATGACTGTCCTTTTCTTTATCAACAGTATCTTTTATATAGTTGCCAAGCACTCCGACAGCACGCTCAACACCCTCAAAATGGGTATTAAGCTCCATTGCTTTCTCTTTTGCAAGTGAATCCATCGTCTCCCTGGAATTAATCTCAATTATATCATCAAGATAATACATGCTGTTGCCGGTCAGAACAACGTACATTCCGATGACTAAAAAACATATTAACATTATTAGTATAGTTCTGATCGAATGCATAATAATGTCCCCCCTATTTACGTTTAACGCCGTTTCCTCCCATTTCTTTTACAAGAAAGCATCCCTGTGCGGCACGATAATAATTCTTCATTATCGCATCCGAAAGAACAACTTCCGTTACTCCGACAGATACCGTAACATAGCCGTCATTCTCAACTTCCCTGCAGAATTCGTTGCATATGTTATAGGCAAATTCTATTGACCAGTCCATAAAGACCGTAAACTCATCTTCACGCCATCTGAATATCTCGCAATCCTCTCCCAAGACACGTTTTGCGCATTCAGTTACAGACTGAAGTATCACATCTCCATCCATCTTCTTTCTGGCATTACTGAAACTGTCTATATCTATTATCGCAACAGACTTGTATCTGGTAGTATTAAAATACTTCTGTTCTCCGTAAACGGCTTTATAATAATTCCTGTTATGAAGTCCGGTCACTTCGTCTGTCTGCGTATCATCAGCGTAATCATAACCTGCATAGCGGTCAACTTTTCTGAGTATTATCACAACAAATACCGAAGCGATAACAAAGAGTATTAATCCCACAACCAGAAATGCAGGATCAAAACCACCGGTACCGTTTAACTCCTGTTCGCTCTGCACTACAAGAAACCAGTCAAGTTCTTTTACGTATTTTGTGATCTCGAATCCGCCTTCAGAATATCCGAAATATACGTAATCTTCAGTATCGGACATTGTGATATTGGCATAATATGTTGTCTCAATATTGGTAGTGTTGGTATCAACCTGTACAAGTCCGTCCGGATTGACAAGTTTTATTCTGATGCCATAATCATTTTCATATTTTCTGAGCAGGTTCTGGATCTCTGATATTCTGATTCCCACGCCGCACACACCAAGAAACCTGTCATGTTCATCTTCCATTCTGACATTAACAAATACAGTCCATTCATCATTCCCGTCTTCGTCAATATCAACATCCAGTCCGTATTGAAGTCCGTTACCAACGAATATGCGGTACCATATGTCATGAGGATCTTTCTCGGTATTGATCACTTTATTAAGCCCCTTATTAGTGTAATACTTCTTTGTCTTATCAGATATAAAATACGCAGTGTCGCAGCCTGTATCCCCTTTAACGCCTGCAAGATATGATCTCATGCTCCTTGTCATCTCTTCTTGGCTCATGGTGCTCTCTTTATCGATCAGTTCACGTACAAATACATTGCCGGACATCTCCTTTGCAACCATCACAGGGCCCTCAAGTTTTGCTTCTATTGCATCATGTATCCTATCGGTAAGCATAATATTGAATGCCTCTTCGGCAGAACCGTTTTTTTCTGTGATAATATAATGCACTACCGTCGATATTCCATACAGCAACACCAGCATTACAAGAACCATTATCATTCTCTTATGCTTCATTTTGCTCCGTCATTCCTTTCATCGGTTATCTCTACCATCCACATTACGGATTCCAGATCGCCGTTCTCATCCCACTCAACCGGGACAAAACGTGCAAGACACTTGACATTCTTGTAATTCATGAATTCTTTGGTCAAAAGTTTCTTTTCTTTGATTCTCTCTTCAAGTGTCGATAATTCGATAAATTCATACATACTTCTTTTAAATCTATCATTAGTAATATTATCCATTACTTTTCTTAACAGATACTGTGCATTCGCATTCTCAGCGTTGATCTCAAAAGCCTGTTTATA
The DNA here is from genome assembly GCA_000621985.1 of Lachnospiraceae bacterium V9D3004. GTDB lineage: Bacteria > Bacillota > Clostridia > Lachnospirales > Lachnospiraceae > V9D3004. The sequence continues at coordinate 473,587 of JHWW01000001.1, read as the reverse complement.
ACCGTCAATCGAATTCGATATTACCCTGAATGTATCATTTTTTATATTAAATATATACATTGAAACGTATATCTGGGATATGGCATTGATCTGATGTTCAAGATTGACCGTCTCCACTTTTCCTTTCTTCAGTATCCTGAATAATACAAATATGATACCGAATACAAGCAGCAATGTTAATACAAACAATATCACTATCCTGTTAAGGAGAAGCCTCATCTCTCCCTTTTCGATCAGCGATACGATATGCATATCATTTTCAATATTACCGGCAAATGCTATGAATGTCTGACGATCATACTTTACTTCAAATACATCATCACTCTTCATCTTACTGAATATCTCATTACCTAATTTATTATTATCATCACTGTAGGCTTTGCCGATCTCTTCTTCATCGGAGTGAGCTACAACATTACCCTCGTCATCGAGTATCATCATGTATCTCCATCCGTTCTTTACAGTATTATCTTCAACCAGACTCTGGATCGCATCCATCGTGACATCAAGAGCAACAACGCTCTTTTTATCTGCCAAAAGCGCACTTATGGACATTCTTATCGTGTTGGTCATCGAGTCCACATAAGGCCTTACCATGACCACCTTGCCGTCAGCTTTGAGTGCGGTAGTATACCAGGGTCTGTTCTCGGGTACATATCCCGGCTCCGGTTCCCATCCGATACCATCAAGATATTCCCCGTCAAATACCCCATACAATCCCTCGTACGAGTGGTCTACAGCCTTCTCGTATACTTCCGTATGACGTTCCAGATACTTAAGTATCTCGTCATTACTCTGTCCTTCTTCCTGCATAATTCCGATCTCGTAAGCGGCAATGCGCACGGAATCAAAGCTCTCGGTAAGCAGATTATTAACTTCTTCCGCTTCTTTCGATACAAGAGTCTGTCTTGTATCGACGAGATTCTTCCATGTATTGCTGTACATTGCATAGAAGTTGGCGATCAGTAATATAAGAATCACTGTTACCACCGAAACATATATTGCAATATTCCTTTTTCCGGGTTTTAATCTGTTCATATTATCTCCGTACTTCCATTATTTCTAAAGGGTGTATACTGTTTTATTATACAGCAATTCACAGAATTTTCACAGTTTCCAAACCTAAATTTTATCTTAACTATATTAAGAGAAAATAAACAAATTTTATGTTGACAAGCATGAAATGCTTTGCTATAATATCACTTGCGTTGAGATTTTGACGCGGTTCGCGGAAGTGTCGGAACTGGTAGACGAGCAAGACTAAGGATCTTGTGGGCGGTTAGCTCGTGTGGGTTCAAGTCCCATCTTCCGCATTGATAGAAAAATGCTTAAACCCTTGAGAATTAGCGGTTCTCAGGGGTTTGTTTTTTGTATTGCAAGTGGTTGACCCCGGTTTACCCCTGCAAGACTGTTATTATCATCGTTAAATCTGTCCCACATACTGCCAATCTCGTGAAGGTATTCCTTCTCTCGGGAGAATGTGTAGTACTTCAGATTAGTCTCTACGGAGTGACCGAGTATACGTGCTCTTTCAGGGGCTTCAAGACCCATCGGTATAAGAACGTAAGAATTAAGCGCAATCCTAAAAGCATGGTTATTGCTGAGGTTCAGGTGAAGCTTTTCTGTACATAGTCTGTATAAGCTCTCATAATAACCAACCGTTGTGATCCAATCCCCGTCCTCCTTTGCGAACACCCATTCAGAGTCAATGCCTAACAACTCCTGCTTCGATTTCAGTTCATTTAAGATATGCCTGACTTCATTGGTTAGTGGGATATAACGACCATCCTTGCCTTCACCCTTCTCGTTCTTGGTAGTCGGATTATAGTAATAATATTTCTCACCATTACGTATCTCGTCATTCTGCTGCGAATGAATGTGAATCAGTCCATCATCCAAGTCCACATCCGACCATTTTAGGGAAGGGATCTCTCCCTGCCTGACTCCAGTATGAGATGAGAAAAGGATAGCATATCCATTCACATCATACCTGAGCTTCGATACACGCTCCCATAGATACTCTCGAATACACTTAATGTCTTCATTAGTGAATGCCTTATCTTCAGGTTTATATACAGATGCATGGATATTCTTCCTGAAAATCGCATTATCAACAGGCATAATATTATGTGAAATAATCATGTGTTCAGGATTTGTCGCATAGTTGAATACAAGGTTAAGCACTCCTTTGAACTTATAGAAGCGTTTTTTTGTAAGATTATGTACTCTCGTGGTGATCTGGATATATTCCTTTAGTTCAGATGCTGTTATGAATCTAATGTCACGTTCACCAAATGAAGGCTCTATAAATGCCTTGTATGAGCTATTGTAATCCCTGATGGTCTTCTCTTTAGGTGCTTCTGTCCTGATCTTCTCATTAAGCGCAGTCTCAAATACTGCCTTAAAAGAATAATCTGTTAAAGCGGCATTATCGAAGTAGTGCTCATACAGCTTAATGATCAATTTCTCATAAGAATAGCATCTTGGCGGAGTTTTTAATCCCCTGACCCTGGTTTGATAGTATACTTTTTCCTTACCATTCTTGGTTATTGTGCCATTCTGAATAGCATTAGTATGTACGGACAGCACAAGTTCTTCTATTAATTTGAATCGCTCCTTTTGCATAACTTCATAATATGCAGTACCAGCTGATGATATTGTACCATTAACCGTCTGTTTTTCCAAGGAGGAGATCTGACGTGACAGCTCCAGAATCTGCTCCTGTATGTCTGTTATAGATATTTGTTTGAGCAATGGAACTGCCACGAAATCACCTCCCCTCTTAATGCATTACATCAAATCATTTAAATATACTTTATTAATCGTAAGAATCAGAAGCATAGTTCTCACGCACATAATCTGCCCAAGCGCCATACTTAATGCAATAAGCTCGCTTTTTAGCGATTGCTATGGTCCTGCTGCCATTTTTGTCTTTGTGTTTTACAAGCAACCCCAATGCATCAAACTGATTTGCAATCTGATAAACAGAAACAACCTTTCCGCGTTTTCTTTCAACAAGTTCCACCAAGAAATCCCCTAGAATATAGATCAAACCCGCATCTTCGTCATGATACACTTTCTTTTTCCATACATCTTTAGGTTTTTTATGTGTCACAGCGTCCTCATAAAAATATTCTAACATTTCGTATGTATCAGCCACATAATCGATCTCTTTTCGTCCATCTAATTCCAACAATCGAACCTGTGTCTCAAAGACATTCCCTAGCCATGCCTCAACGTCAGATTCAGAACACAAAAAATCCAACGAGAAACCCTGATCCGTTAAAAACATTCGTAGAATATCATACGCTGTACCTAAGACAAAGAAATTGTAATTCATACGCTCCTGATATGTTTCAGTCTTTCCACGCTCTCTATCATAAAGCTCATGTTCGTATTGTAAACGAGCTATTATTTTGTTATAATTTTCGGATGCCCAGATGATTAGTCGCTCAACAAACAGTCCCAAATAGTCCGACTGTTTCTCAAAATTGGTAAGTTTAGTTTTATCTATATCCTTCTTTAAAAAATTTAACAAAATAAGTCTATTATTTGTAGACGCATTCTTAAGATTATATTCACCACAGAATAATGTCTGACCCTTTACTTCACTGCATCCAGCCATCGTTTTCCTTGATACATTATTCGCCCCTACGCGGATCAGCATGCTAATAATTTCAGTCTGTTTACGCTCAGTGACTGCTGAATCCGATTTGTTGAGGTCGTCAACGATACTGACCATGTCTTTCTCAATATCCAATTCATTCAGCAATCTCACTGATGTACTGGTAAAGTTATGTAGGTGTGCCTCGACATCAGATAAGCGATTGTAAATCGAACTCCCATAACTAGCAATAGTTGTCTTGTAAGTCTGATTCTCGCCAACGATGAAGAGACAAAACCTTATAGGAACACCAGCCTCCAAATATAACGTACGAAAAATCCCAACAATCAAATTCAATAGTAGTATTACACTCTTGCCAGGATATAGTTCTATGTACTGTTTAAGAAGCTCGGAAATAACACGATTTACATCATTTGGCGCACAATCAGGATATTCTAGTACAAACGATTGGAGCTCATCCGATGTCGTAACCTCCACTTCATCACATTGACCTATTATGCGGTTCCCAGCAGCATACATATGTTTCCCTTTATACGTAAACCACCCTAACTTGCTCACCACAACACGATAACTAGTTTCAAGCCGAGGCATCATTCTCTTAATATGTTTTGCAATCTTGCTTCTGCTGTCACGAGATTTCAGCGAATAATCAATACAAAGGTGGTAATCTATATCTCCCTGATAGTCAATAGTTGCTAGCTCATCGTAGCCAATCTCGCATACAATGACTTCTGTTTCATCGCATAGCAATATTTCTAGTTCAACTAAATAATGCTTTACATCACTATAGATGTCCGTTACATGTATTACGCGCGAACAATTCACCAAAAAATTACAGATTTTTTTCCCTTCGAACAGAATGCCAGAATCACTAAAAGCTATGGCCTCATTATTAGCGTTTTCTGACTCCAACAGTCCTCTCATTGCATCTTCTTTAATTCTCTTCCAGTTTTCTTGATTTTTTTCTTTTCTTAATATTTTCATATTTTTTCTCCTTCCTTATTAATGTCCATGAACCGTAGAAATCCGAACTCCTGAAGAGATAACTGAGGTCTCGTCGTTCCAACTTCGGTTTTTCATATCTAAAAATCATAATTCATCAACTCCTTTCGCAAACATAATAGCACGGATTTTGGTTAGTTGCAATGGTGCTCGAAACACGCTACGATATACCATATAAACTCCTTATAAAGTTAAAATTTCTATTAGTGTTATATTTTGGTTTGTTATTCCTTTTCATTATTGACATATAGCGAGTTTTGTGCTAACTTATATTTTAGACAATATTCTATCATTCAGAATATATGCAATACATAGTGCTATCGCAATTATTGTAAGACAATATTTTTAGAAAAATTTAATGTTTAGGAGGCATAATATGAACTATTTCCCATGTACCAAGCTACTGAATAGCGATTTGTCAGAATATATCTATTCTGCTTTTATGCAGGAGCATAATTCTAATTCTTTGTCTGACATGACCCTGAGAGAATTATTCGAAGAATGCTGTAAGTATGTATATGAAGCAAGTCACCCCAATTATATTTCTAATAATCAGCTCGACAATCAAGACAACGATCAGGATGACAATCAAGAAGGCGATCAGAACGACAATAAAGATTTAAATCAGGACGATGATCAGAACGATAATCAAGATGGCGATCAGGACGACGAGCAGAACGATAATCAAAATGGCGATCAGGACGACGATCAAGATGACATAGAACGACTAGAAGCGTATTATTCAGACGTACTTCTTAATATGTATATACATCACAAATGGACAACAACTCCCCCTTGTACGATCAAGGAGTTCGTGAAGTCAGGTAAAAAAATAAGTAATCCGAAACATTTTAGTACAATTCTTACAAAAGAGTCGTTCTACGAAAAACATCCGTACGCATATATATTAGGAGTGAATCAACATAATGAAAATAAAAAACTTAAGATGTTCAAACCTTGTTTCCAGGAATTCCAACATGCATTGATAGATACAAGAAAAGATGCATTGATCCGTCTTGATTACGATGACTATGACTACGAATGGTCAGAAGACGCTAATAATCACAATGGAGATCACATAATGGAACCCATTGTTTTTTCAAGTGCTCTGCCAGATAACAAGGAACGACCCAGATTTAACTATCATGTTGTTGATGAATCAAACATAGGCTCAGTGATATTTGACCAATTATATTATGAGAACCATAATTTTAAAGAGATTAGCGATAGATTATCATCCTACTGCAAAAATCTCAATAATTACACTAACCAATTTAACACTGAGAAACCTCAGCTTAACATTGATTATATCACCCTGATTTACTTATCAGAAAGAATGTTTTCGCTCAGTTATAATATGAGAATTGCCGCCAACAAAAATCTTGTAAAGACCTATGATATACTGTCATCTTTTGTAGATCCATTAAGTACAGCATGCGAGAACAAATGCGATCACAACACTATAATATCACCGTTGATGTCATCATTTGATTCATGCGTAGATACGTATAAAAAAATGCTTGAAGTATTATCACAATTTGCAAGCTACGATTTTGTCTTTAGCAAAAATCTTTTTGCCAACGAAAGTACATTACAATTAGTTAGTGATGTCTTTTCTCCCTCAAATATGTCCTTAGATGATTCAATCGATAAATCTAAAGATGAGTTCGTAAAAGCTTGCACCTATAATGGTATATTGATATCATCATTATTTTACACCATACTAACAAAAATACACAAGAATCCTGAAGATATATCAAGTATAGTAGAAGACGAAATCATCAACAGTAAATATATTTTAACTAAAATCGCTTCTATTAAAAATGATTACCATCCAAGTGACTTCTCGAACACGATCACAGGATTTTCTGAAGCAAACATATATATCTTTGAAAAATTATACGAAAATGAAATTCTTTTCAATTCTGACAAATATATATTCGACCAGGTCTCTCCAGGTGAGCTTATGAGATATGGTTTAAAGCATCTATTTGAATTTTAACATTTTACCCATATATTATACATGGGTACATGGGAATCAACCTTTTTCCCATGTTCCCATGTGTTAAATATGGGTAGTAATTGATCACATCTTGCATTTCGCTTTGAGCTCTTCGATCTGTTCAGAACTCTGGAGAGTATGTTCTACCAACGTATCACGTTTTACTTCACAAATCTTTTAATAATCTTATCTTTATAATATTCGTGTATTTTTTTCTAAGTATTCTGCAATACTCCTTGTGGGTATCACCCATTTTTTTCCAATCTTTATCCCCCTGATCTCCCCCTCCTTAAGCAACATATATCCTTTGCTCTTACCAATATGTAGATATTTAATATAGTCGTTGAAGCACATTAATTCTGTCATGATATTCACGCTCCCTTTTAATATTTTATGTATATGTTAACAAAACCATAATGAATTATATAGCGACATTATCATCCATTACTTACCTTAGTGTGTTATTATTTTCTATTTCACACCAACAATATTATAAAAAATATGTGTTCCAAAAAAATCTGGTGTTATATCATTTGACGCTAGGTACACTTCTAGCGATATTGAAATATTATAAGAATCACCTAATTATGCGACGCGGTATACTATGTATAATATGTTATTTATTCTTTACACATTTATATTATTGAGATACTTATGAGAGGAGTGATAAACTATGAAGAGACACCTTAAGACTATGCCTTATATAAAAGAATCTCGTATTAAGAAGTATCATGTCACATATAGATTAACTTCTTCTAGTATAAAGCTCATTAAGCGTTATACTAGAAATAATGATACTACCTTCACAGAGTATGTGACCGATCAGATAAAACAGGCCAATAGGTATAGCAACAAAATGAAAAAGATAAATGAGATAAATATGTCTATTGACTTACTATTAGATGAGATAACTGAAAAATATTATGATAACGAAGACGTGATCGAACTTGCCAGTGATGTTCCTTGTTATATTGAGAACAGGTATATTATTAACTCTGATTTTCTTCATTCTGAAAAAAAGAAGCGTGCGTTCAGATTTACTAAGCGTACTATTAATAGCATTATAAAACTTCAGGAGACACTTGGTATGAGAACTCCAGGTGATGTAATATCTTTCATTGTTGAGTACTTAGATACTAGATACACTGATAACAAACTGCCAACAGAACGCATGGTTCAACTTCAGAATGTTACCACATTCATTAATGTCAAGTATCATGACTGGGAATCAAACAGGATCAGATTGGAGGTTCAGAAATTATGGCAAAAGTGTCAAAAATTGTAAATAAAGAGAAGTCATTATTCTGTGCATTTGCTTTCGACAAACGCACTAAAAAAGAGAAGAGCTACAAAGACAAGAACTGTTATCGCAAGGTACTGAAATACGTTTTGGGATTCTCCGATGAAAACAAACGAGTACGTTACAGAGGCGGACATGGTGTCGACTTCACCGATATTGATAATGCTGTTCTTCAATTCAAAACAGTATCCAAGATGTCCTCAAAGAACAACGGAGCAACGCGTAAAATATACCATTTCTTCCTAAGGTTTAATGATAAGGAGTTTGATCCTAATCTGGCACAGATTGCTGGCGACAAAATATCTGAATATATATTTGAAATGGGGCATCAGAATATATATGCTGTCCATGAAGATACTGAATATTGTCATATTCACTTTATATACAATGCCAGAAACTTCTTTACAGGCAAGCAATACCATGCAAGTAAAAAAGAGAGAGATATATTTCTTAACAATGTAAAACAAATTGCTTTGGATATTATGTAATATTACTACTCATACCAATATGTTGCAATACGACCAAACATTTATTTGTATAATTTCCAGGAATTATAACGGCTGATAAGATAAAAAAATAGGGAGGGACAGACCTAAATTACCGGTCTGTCCCTTAACAGGATTATTTGCTTATTATTATGCGATCAGAGATTCAAACTCTGATTCTGAAAGAATAGTTACTCCACATTCTCTTGCCTTAGCAAGTTTATTTCCAGGCTTATCCCCTACAACGAGATAATCTGTATTGCGTGTAACAGAAGTTCCAGCCCGGGCTCCAAGCGATCTTATCAGATTATTAAAATCGGTTCTTGTTCGATGCGAGAACTTACCTGTAGCAACAATTGTCTTTCCTTCAAATATTGTCGATCGTATATTCGTCATTGTCGATTTCACCTGCCTTTATAATATTTTGTAATAGAACGTTTAAGACCAGAACAACTCATTCATTCTCTGCAATATTGATGTACTTATATATCGAGGTTCTCGAACAGTTCATTATTCGTGCAAACTCAGATACATTAAGCTGATCGTCACAGTACATCTTATAGTATTTCCAGAATTTATCTGGCATGCTATCTTTTGTGGTCTCAGGTCTTCCTATCTGCCTTCCTTTGGCTGCAGCGTTTCTCATCCCGGATTTTACACGCTGCGATATGATGTTACGTTCCATCTCGGCAAATACTCCCCACATCTTGACCATGCCCTCAGTCATTGGATCCATCTCGCCACCAGAACAATCCACACGAAACGATCCCCCAATATCAAGGATAAGCTTTTTGTCTTTGACTGTCTGAAGTATCTCGCACAGATGTCTTGTTGATCTTGTCAGACGAGATACTTCAGTAGTCACAATTGTATCCCCACTTGCGGCTGTATTAAACAGTTTCGTTAGTTCTGCACGATCATCTTTTGTTCCTGATTCATATTCCCAGTATATATGGCTGTCCTCTTTTACACCGAGAGCATGTAATTCCCTCTTTTGTCTATTAATGTCCTGACGATCTTCATTGGTTGAACATCGTGCATATCCATATGTCATATGACAAGCCTCCTGTCAAAGAAAGGGTGTGCTGAATTTCTTTAACAGAATTCATCACTTTTCCCTGTAATATTGACTGCAAAATAAGTGTCCACGAAAGCAGATGTTTTTGTGGACACTTATAATTATGAATATCAGCCCGCAATACGATAGTCGGCATGATTATATATGAGACAATTGAGCATATCTCAATATCAGAACCTTATGCAACCCTGCTTTCAGTTTTCTTCAAGCTGATCATTGCTTTCTGATAAGTCACGTCTGACATTTCTTCAAGGCTATTAACACCATATCGCTTAAGGACTGTATCAAGAGCAACACCTGTACGCTTAAGTTCACGGTTTACAGCCTCCTTACGTGCCGTAATATCCGCATCATTGGTGTTCTTTGCGTCAGGACTGCTGGTATTGATATTATTGGCAACACTATTATCATCAGAATTGTTATTGACATGGTTGCCACCTGACTTCCTGCTATTCAGACCAGCAGTATCCATCTGCCTTGCAATGAGAGAGTACACACATACATTGTTTTGATTAAGTATCGTAAGTTCGCATATTTCGCGGTTATCATTATAAGCGATATGAGTTACCTTGAACTTATCATATGTTGTAAGCTTGCCATTGCGTTGTTCCAACTTGACTTTAGCTGCTGGAATCCAGATGAATGGGGCTGTATACAGTTCACGTCCTATTCCAAGAGATACACACGCTCTTTTGAAACTGTCAGAAGCCTGACCTTTCTCTTTCTCTGTGTTGCTTTCTGTTCCAACGTCTGATTTACTTATCCACTGATTCTTTTCATCGTCCCACACGCTGACAGTGCAGTACAGATTGCCACCGATAAGTTCATGTTTCCTCTGCCAGTCCATCGGTCCGAAATGCTCATCGAGTATCTTCATGTCTGCTCTTGCATCTTTGTAAAGCAATAGGGATAACCCTTTTTCCGATATGGTTCCAATACGGCACTCAATCTCTTCGGGATTTAGAAGTCTTATAGGTTCATCTTTTTTACTCATTTATCTCCACACTCCTTTTTGCATATGATTAATTGAATGGCAGATCCTCGATTATTTCGTCAGACACATTTATAAATCCATCATCTGCCTGAGTGACAGCATAATTCTTAACTGCAGCTGCCTCTGTAACAGGAACTGCTGAACCTGCAGCAACACCTGTATTATATGCTTCGGATGCCTTTTTACTCTCGGCAAACTCAATATCTTCAGCGTTCACTTCAAAGAACGGCATTGAAATACCGTTCTTATCGTAATGACCTATATTAACAGAACCAGTAAGCAGTATCTTGGTTCCCCTGCGGAGATACTTCTCAGCAAATTCACTGAGCCTGCCAAATGCAACGATACTAAAGAAGTCGGCAGTAGTACCATCTGTCCTTGCTTTTCTCTTGTCAACAGCTATTGAGAACCTTGCTATTGATATTGGATTGGCGGACTGCGAGTATCTTACTTCAGGATCTTTGGTGAGCCTTCCCATAAGTATTATCTTGTTCATCTGAATACCCCCCTTAAGCAACCGACAGCCTTCTGTAACTAGAATCTTTCATATAACTGTTGTATAACTCAGGCTGTTCCATCTTAAGCCTTGTACTATCAAACGAAGACTTCAGGATGGTCTTCCAACTGACTTCCCAATTGCCCACTGTGCCTGTTTCAGCTTCTTTAAGATAGAACTTTAACTTGTTGGCAGCTTCAGATTTCTTCTTTTCAAGCTCCTTGATCTGACGTGATACTTCCTCATATTCGCTACATATATACTGTGCGTCATCAGGCAGTACAATTGTCTCACCATTAGATGCCCCGAACCTCTCGTTGAGGTAATTGGTTGTTGCCTCTGAGCCGTCGGGTGTTGGTTCAACCCCAGCAATAACATTCTGTTCCCAGAAGCATTTCTCCATCGTTACAATCTTGGCTATCATGTCATCATCACGCTCGACTTTGTGGTAGTAGAAGTGATTGCCACCGACAAGGGCTGCTATATAAGCCCTCTTTGCACCTGTCACGAACATGTAATGTTGAATCTGCAACATGTATTCTGCAGGTACTTCTTCAGTCCATACGTCTTCCTTGAATGCAGATGCAGTCTTTGCTTCGAATATGGCAGTATCGCCATTCTCATTAATTACTCCATCAAGGTTAGCTGTCATGAAGGGATATTCAACAGACTGTAAGATCATGTGCTTTTGCCGAACCTTGATGCCTGTACGCTCCATGAATTCCTTACGAACTATCGGCTCAAGTATTGTCCCAAAGTGAACATAGTCATTATCAACTTCTTCTGGTTCGATCTGCCCGGTTTTTTCTAACCAGAGCTGGTAAGCTGATCTGTATTTGTTGATGCCGGCAATGATGCTGACATCAGAGCCTCCGATACCCTGTGTTCTTAACTTAAGCCAATCATCCCTTGTCATATCCCTGGTGTGAGCAAGTATGTTATAAGCTGCCATCAGGACCACTCCCCCTTCTTTGCTATAGATAATTCGTTACCATCATACAAGTAAACGCTGTAAGATAAGATTTCTTCTTTATCCAGATAGTTATTGTTGATTTCCTTAACCAGATTAACCATATAAGCAAGGTCATCCAGCTTTCTTTCTTTAACTTCAACGGCAATGCACTCATGTATTGAAGAAGGCAGAATATAGAACGGACTGCCAATTCTTTCATATACATCCTTCATAAAGAAATCATCAAGAATGGCGGCAGAGCCATAAAAATATTCAGTATTACTTAATACATATTGCGTAGGAATTTCTTCCTGCATTTGCTCAAATGCTTCAATTTGATCAAGGCTATAATGTTTCCTGAGCATATCGAACAGATCCCTGATGATATACTGGTTTTTGCTACGTAAATTATACAGGGCATTCTTTATTATTTCTTCCTCCGACACTCCCCAGAGTTCGGTGAATTGTTTAGGTAACTTCAAGCTGCTTTCGTAACCATTGGAATTATCAATCTTGATTATCGGATATACTGCAAGATCAAGATGTTCAATCCAGATGATATTTTCAAGAAGCCTCTCGTTCTTGGCTATGGATATTATCCTCAGATCAAGCATTTGTCTGGCTGCTTCCCAATTCTCTATTACCTCAGGCTTATATCCAAGTTTATTAATCTTTATATTCTTAAAGGTATCAGCAACCATCTTCACAATAGATTCAATATCCCTTCCTTTCTCATAGTCATCATACAAGGTATCAACATAGACTATAGGATTACAGTTGTTACGTTCTTCAATGGTTATGCCGATACGGGAGACTCCATTATTCTTAGATGTAACCTGTATTTTGAATTTTCCTGAATTACGATAATGTGAATTAAGCTGATCCATAATAGCATTGCAAAATGATTCTTTATCCATAGTTTCTGTTCTCCTTTCATAATTCTATGCCGTCATAAGAAGCCTGTAAGCCTTATCAGTTAATGGATTGCCTTCCATCGTCTTGTTGAACAGCGTTTCCTTATATTTCTTGGTCTCACGTATAGGTCTTGCATGTGTTGCGAAGTCCGATACAGCATTGATGAATCTGTAGCCATTCTTACCAACAGTCTTCAGGTCAGGAGCATACATATATCGCCTTTTCAGATCCTCACGCTGCTTCATGATATTTTTCTCTGTAATGGATGAAGCGTCATCGTCAATGGGAAGAACCACCTTGATATATTCATCTGCCGCAGCATCTGACACCCTGATTCTATTAAGCTTTTCAAATGCCCTGCCAAGCTCACTCATGTAATTCTCAGCCATGAACAGAGTCTCTTTGGCTTCGTAGAGCTTGTTCTCAATATTGCCCACGTGATTAAATGACCATATCCTCTTGGCACTATCAAGGGCAAGGTTCAGTGTGTTGTTACATACAACCCTGATAGGGGTCATTGCTATCTTAATAGCACCAGAGCCATCATGTGTATTTGAGAACACAAGATAAGGTATAATATCTTCGCCCTGAATGATATATCGTGTTGGTAATTTCGCAAGGAGCCATACTTTACGTCCACCCATCAGACTTCCTGCTGTCTCATATCTTACTCCTTTGCCAAGCAGTTCATCGGTGAATTCAAACGCATCCCTATTCTGAACTACCTTATATCGGTCAGTTACAACCCCAAGAACAGAATGATCCTGAAGTCTCACATTAGCCTTATAACCATTGATCATCACACCATCTTGCGTATAGATAGGTCTCTGTGTAACATCCCAATCCAAGCCAGCAAGTATAAGAGCTTCCCTTGAGTCCGGTGCTTCATCCACCTGCGTACCAAGTCCATGCCATGGTCTCTCTCTTCCTACAAAAAACATTGATTCAACATTTGCTGCCATACTTATTTCCTCCTATTCATTGCATTTTTTCTTCGTTGCTTCAACTAACAGTCCTATTCCAACAATACCTGATACTACTACTTCAGCCACCGTCTTAGCTGCTTTCAATAACATTTTTGGTAATACTTTCATAACGATCTCCTCACTTTCCTTTCTTTCTGAATACGATAAATATCTCTACTGCAACAACAACTGCATCCAATACTGCGGATAATTTTTCCTTGATCTTCGCCATAGGCATGTCCTCCTTCCATAAGAAATATAGTGTTACATATAGATGTTGTATAAATATCATTATCAGTTTTACGTTTGTTTCTATGAGTACTGCAGTACTGCAGTCAGAAGGAAGTTCAGAAGATAAAGACTGGTTAATAATTCAGTTACATGATCAGATAAAGCAGAACAATGATTTAATTAAACGATATTATGCGTAGTTGTCCGTTCTTTTACGATAATTACGACATAATAAGAAAGGAGCCAGTGTTATGAAAAATATGAATTATAATGAAATACCATGTATAATGACAAGAAAAGAGATGTGTGAGATCTTAAGAATATCGAAGCCCACAGCCTTGAAAATGCTTAGGGATAGAGAGATTGAATCATTCACAATCGGAGGAAATTACAGGGTGACGAGGGAAGCCTTGTGTGATTACATTAAGAATAGTGTGTATGCGTGAAACGACTTATGCTGTATAATTTGCATGTAAATATTGTTGCAAAAGTAACCAAAATATACTATCATATTATGCAAGGGAATAAATACGTATTCATTTCGGGAGATGGTAATATGCCAAATATAAAACCTATATCAGAATTAAGAAACTATACCAAAGTAATAAATGAAGTAAGATACGGCAATCGTGTATATCTTACCAAGAATGGGCATGGTCATATCGCATTGATCAACATGCAAGAGCTTGATGATATGGAGAAAGAGCTTGCCCTGTATCGCTTCAAACTTGAAATGGAAAAAGGCGAAAGATCGATAATCGAAGAGGGAACCGTATCATCAGAAGATGCTAAAAAGGAGCTTGGATTAATCTAATGAAAAAACTTGAATATTCACCTTTGGTCATCAGAAAGCTCAAGAATTTGAAAAGCTTGCTAACAGATAACTATGGTAAAGAACATGCCCATAGAATAATTAAAAATATAACAGATGATGCCGATAGATTAGCCCAATTTGATAGTACAGGTGTTAATATTGCAGATATGTATGACATAGATACCGAATACTGGTATCTGTTCACCAACCATCAGTATCTTATCTACAGAATCACTTCTGATAGCATTATTGTAGTTCAGATGTTCCATGAGCGCGAGGATTTTATGCTACAGATATTTGGTGTTTCCGGTAGAACGCAGGAATCTATTGACTACTGGGGTGAGTAGATGATTGGATTCACATATATGATACAGGCGATATATAAGGACAGACAACACTGTCAATAATCAAAGATAAGTCAGCTAATTTAACACATAGAACATCCCACGTTGAGTTGGCATTGCTGGCTCCAAAGGGAATGTACATGTACAAAAAAAGATATGCAGCAAAAAAGAGTGCTTACGTTCAAGGACTTCTATCTATAAGTATATCAAGATAGCGGAGATAGACTAAGTTTCTATCTCCGCCATTTTATTGTTCTGTGCGGAATGGAGATATAAAATATTCTGTTTAATATTTTGCACTTTGAGGAGGTTCATATGCGCAGGCTTAATTACAATGATGAACACTGGCAAAGGGTATTAGTCAAAGATACTAATTGTTTGTTTAATGATATGAGGATTGACAGAGCAACTATTCCAAAGGGCAAATATATTTATGAACTGGCAGATGGCGATAGTGATGGAATCCCCTGCAGAATGCGACCGGGCATTCTGGTTAATTTCTTCGGAACGATAATATGTGACAAGCCTTTTATACCAGATGATGGAGATACCGTATATCTTGATAGGAAAGATTTCTGCTTTTTGGAGTAGAAGATCAAATTATTATGGAGGACAATGTAATGATGACAAATATTATTCAGGAAAATATATTTACAGGAAAGACGATTGTAGCAACCGGTAAGTTCATGAACTATACAAGAAACGGAATTAATGAAAAAATCACGTCGCTTGGAGCAAAGGCAGGCTCTTCTGTAACCGGAAAAACCGACTTTCTAATGTGTCCCTACTGCGCCAAGGAACTCCTTAAGAAACTTCTCAAAAAATGGTTGTAATCACAAATCCGGCATCAGTCTGCATTGACTGATGCCGAATTTCAAAAGGGGAGAGATTTTTTTGGTTCTATCTAACCCTTTACCGTATTTCTTTTTACTGTACCAGCGAATGTTTATTCACCGGATATTTTTATTTCTTGACAGTTACCTTGACTTTCTTTGCATAGCCGTTCCTTGCATATACATACACATAGCATGTAGCAGTATTATCGGTTCCTGTACCAACACCGGTTACTACACCCTGCGAATTAACTTTTGCAATGCTTTCATCGGAGCTTGCATAACGGAATTCCGTTGCATGAGCATCGCCGAGCTGTTTCTTTTTGCTGCTTACAAGGACGGTCTTTGCTTTTATCGTTCCCGTCTTTCCAACACCTACACTTATAGTCTCGGTAGTAAGCGTAATTGATTTTGCATTAGTGTATGACCTGTTCTTTCTTCCAACTATATGTCCTACAATAGTCTTGGCAAGATCGTCTTCCTCGCCTCTTGCGACAACATATACCTTGAAGTTCTTCTTAAGATTTATCTTTTTGCCGTTAAGTTTGGTTATTGTTACTACGTTGCCGGTAGTGCTCTTAACTGGTTTTTTGCTGAACTTATTACCACAGTATGCAACATATACATCATATTTGACAGCCGAATCAATTTTGCTCCATTTTATCTTAATCTTGGACCCGGTCTGGCTTACCTTGAAACCGGCATTGAGTGCAAGCGTATCAGCTTTCTGCTGTTCTTCGACTGTTGGAGTTACTGTCGGAGTTGTTGTCGGTGCTGTTGTAGGCACTTCTGTCGGTTTTTGTGTCGGTGCTGTTGTAGGCACTTCTGTCGGTTTTTGTGTCGGTGCTGTTGTAGGTGCTTCTGTCGGTTTCTGTGTCGGTTCTGCCGTTGGTATCGGTGTAGCAGGTTTAGCTTTAATTTTGAAGTCCGCACCGGTATATTTAATCGTGTAGAGTTTTGCGTATGCCTCTGATACTGCAAGGGTTCCCTGCTCTATAGCGTATGTTCCGGCTGTCTCGCCTGTCTTTCTTGTAAGCTTGCCGGATATTACATCTTCTTTCTTATCATTTAAGGCTAATCCGGTTACGGTGTATGTAAGCACCGGATCTGATTCGCCTTCGGTCTTTTCTTTTGCTTCTGCTGTTACTGTAAGTTCCTTTGGATTAACGGTAACAGTGACACATACTGGGTCTGTATTGTTATGATTACCATCACCTATAACCTTGTACCATACATAATAAGTTCCCGCATCGGTTTTTGACGGGATGGATGTGGTATAAGGTTGTGTTGCTTCGGTTGCGGTGCCGAGAGCGTACTGCATCGTGCCGCCGGTCGGTGTGCCGGTCACGGTCACAAGCGGTTTCTCCGTCCCGTCATAGGTGCTGTTGTTTGCGGTGACGATTGCCGCTACTGCGTTTGCCTTGTTGATGGTTACGGTCACGTCTTTGGTCGCCTGCGCGTAGGTTGCAGTCTCGGAGGCGGTTACGGTGATGACCGCACTGCCTGCTTTGACGATGGTCAGTGCGCCTGTGGTTTCATTCACGGTCACAGCGTCGCCGCTCTTGACCGCGTAGCTCAGTGTTCCATCGCCTGAGGTGCTGGCCTCGATGTTCTTGCCAGTGTCACCGTAGGCGGCGGTCACGTTTTCAGCAGTAATCGTCTGTGTCTGCTTGGCGCTGACCGTCACTTTCGCGCTGCCAGTGTATGTGGTATAGTTGTCTGCCGTCACCTGGTAATAGACGGTCTTTTCTCCAACTTCGGTCTGGGTCGGGCTGGCATCGAGGGTGTAGCTGCCTGCCTCTGTGCCGTACTTCACGGTTGCACCGGATGCGGGGTCGGTGACGGTCACTGTGATGCCGTGAGCCTGTCCGTCAACAGTCACATTGACGTCCTCTGCGCTGACGGTCATGGCCTTGGTGTTCACCGTCACGTTCACATCCTTGGTGGCCTGTGCGTAAGTATCGGTCTCCGCTGCGGTGACAGTGATGACCGCGCTACCTGCCTTTACGATGGTGAGGTTGCCGGAGGCATCCACAGTCACGGCATCGCCGCTCTTGACCGCATAGCTGATCTCGCCGTTGCCGTCAGTTGTGGCAGTTACTTTCTTGTCCGTATCGCCGTAGTTCGCGGTTACGTTTTCAGCGGTGATCGTCTGTGCCTGCTTGGCGCTAACCGTCACTTTCGCACTGCCGGTGTATGTAGTGTAGTTGTCCGCCGTCACCTGATAGTAGACGGTCTTCGTACCCGCTTCGGTCTGCGTCGGGCTGGCGTCAAGGGTATAGCTGCCCGCCTCCGTGCCATACTTCACGGTATAGCCTGTCGCCGGGTCAGTCACGTTCACGGTGACGCCGTGGGACTGTCCGTCAACGGTTGCCGTGACGTCCGCCGCGCTGACGGTCATGGCCTTGGTGTTGACGGTCACATTCACGTCTTTAATCGCCTGTGCGTAAGTATCGGTCTCCGCTGCGGTGACAGTGATGACCGCGCTACCTGCCTTTACGATGGTGAGGTTGCCGGAGGCATCCACAGTCACGGCATCGCCGCTCTTGACCGCGTAGCTAAGCCCGCCGTCGCCAGTGGTGCTGGCCTCGATTTTCTTGCCTGTGTCGCCGTAGGTCGCGGTCACGTCAGACGCGGTGATTATCTGTGTCTGTTTGGCCGATGCTTCATGCACAGCAAATGTTACGCTGTCACCGTTGAGTGATGCCACATAGATGCCGTTGGAAGTGTCACTTACTGGCCAACAGCCTTCGAAACCCCCTTGACCCATTTTAAAATCAACATAGACAGAACCATCGCTATTCTTTAATAAGTAGTAAGCACCAGAATCTGATTCATTACCAAAAGGAGGCTCACTAGTGATATTTCCTCTTACCAATGTCCATGTATTTGCAGTGAGCCAGTTACCTATACCCGTGCTAAGCTTATAATCGGTACTCGTATTGATGGTATCGCCCAGATGAAGTACCATTCCGACAGTCAGCGAATCATAGGTTTTCGCATACGCCGTCAGGCTCATCCCCGGCATCAGCCCCAGCATCAGCGTCAGGCTGAGCAGGATGCCTAAAAATCTTTTCATCTTCATTCTCATAAGCTGTTTCTCCTTTATGCTTTATTCGCAGCTGTTATGGCCGCCGCATTACCATGTTGTACAACGCAAAAAACCGCCGAACTTGACAAAGGGTATACTTACCCCGTCAAAATCCGACGGTTATCCATCACGAATGCGGTATTCAGTTCCATGCGTCTTGCAAGACGCAAAAAGGGCGCAGTTAGCCTGTGCTCTGCTCTGCTCTGCTCTGCTCTGCTCTGCTCTGCTCTGCTCTGCTCTGCTCTGCTCTGCTCTGCTCTAAGGAGCGTAGTTCTATTCCGCATGGCTGTCAAGCCCCTTTCAGTTAAGAATTATAAAACAATTATAAAATATAATAAAAATTATGTCAATCCGAACAGAGGTTTTGAAAAAATACTGTAGCTTATAATAATTCGTGATACACATTAACTATGTAAAATAATATTAATCTGCTAATATTCTGCTAATAAGACTCCGTAAACTTACCCTTAATTACCCGGTATCACATAACATGAGATAACACTCATATTATGTTTAAGTCCAGTATTCTACGGCATGCTATGGTACTTGGTGGTGTTATACCGTAATAGGTAAAAAAAGTCCTTAGCCCCTCCTAACGGCACGTTACGAGTTCGGTTCTTCTCATGAATTAATTATTGAAAAAAAATAACCTATCTTGTATAGTATAGATAATAGCAGAGCATCTTATAGCTAACGCTATAACAGCGAATCGAGGTGATTCTATTGGAAGATAACAACACACAGATCACAACTAAAGAACCAACAATGAAACGTACAATCAAAGATAGTGTCTTTACAGACTTATTTGGTATGCCGAAATACCTTATGAAGTTATATAAGGCAATCCACCCGGAAGACGAAACCACAACTGAGGAAGATATATCGGATGTCACACTTAATAACGTACTTACTGATTCAGAATATAATGATCTGGGTTTCAGAATTGGTAACACAGTCCTTTTACTGATGGAGGCACAATCAACATGGTCGCCAAATATTATTATAAGAATTCTGATATATCTGATGCAGACTTACAATGATTACTGTACTTCAAAAGGGCTGAACTTATACAGCAGCACTAAGGTTGAACTGCCCCGTCCTGAACTCTATGTAATATTCACCGGAGACAGAAAGGAACATCCTGAATATATTACTTTACGTGATGAATTCTTTGATGGTCAGGACATTTCAGTAGATGCCAAAGTCAAGATCATATATGACGGACAGCCTGGTGATATAATCAACCAGTACGTAACATTTACAAGAATAGTCAATGAGCAGATGAAGAAGTACGGCAGAACCAAGAAGGCAGTAGAGGAAACGATTCGTATAAGCCTTGATAAAGATGTATTAACAGAGTATCTAAACGAAAGGAAGGTGGAAGTTATGGATATTATGACCGCATTATTTGATGAAGAGGAGATTGCCAGAAGGTATCATTTAGAGATTCAGCGTAATGCTGAAAAGAAAAAATCTGAAGATATTGCAAAGAACATGTTAGAACTCGGTACAATGTCATACGAAGATATTGCCAGATGTACAAAACTTCCAGTTAGCGAGATAGAGAAGCTTGCTAATCTTCAACCAGTATGACATTAACACATTACATCCGTAAGAACGAAACAAAATAATTAGCTCAAAATAGGACCTGCCACATTGGTAAGTCCTATTTTATATCTCTTCAACTTCACTGTAAAAATATGTCATTCTGCTAATATTCTGCTAATAACACTCCGCAAATCTACACAATATTACCAGTTATCACATAACAGCAAATAACACTCAAAACAACTGCCAATGCAATATTCTACGGTATTCTACGGCACTTTATGACGTTATACAACAATAGGTAAAAAATGCAACAGACGCCTCCTAAGCGCTAGTTGTGAGTTCGATTCTCGCAGGGAACGCTGAAAACAAGCCATTTTCAAGCATTTTGTTGTTGGAAATGGCTTATATTTTTTTACTTATTATGATGGTGGATTAGGCGTATGATTTTGATGTGAAATGCTCTTTTTTCTAATTCGGAACTGTTATCACAGAGTATGCTTTCTAATGAAATATGCCCATTTTCTAATTTTATTAGAAAATGACGACTGTTTATACTTAACTATTGTGAGTTCCTTCAAGAGAATAATACATTGTTCCTTCGGATTTAATCAGTTCGAATGTTTGAAACATTGCATTCCCATCTGCATCATCATAGTTGACATTGAACCATTCCGGTATACTTGTTTCTGTTCGTCCAAACTCGCTTTCAAATATTTCTATTATGTTCTTTTTACCACACTCAATGCTTGGCGAATCTGGATATGCAACTTGTATTTGCTTTTTTTCGTTTGGCTTTAGCGTCTGCCATAGGTATATATCAAACACAAACACATTGCAAATAGGATATTGTCCAACATTCTCGATTTCTATTGTGG
Organism: Lachnospiraceae bacterium V9D3004; assembly: GCA_000621985.1. GTDB lineage: Bacteria > Bacillota > Clostridia > Lachnospirales > Lachnospiraceae > V9D3004. The sequence goes on along the minus strand of JHWW01000001.1, from coordinate 452,034 downwards.
CATTACTATATTGTGGAAGAGTATCTGACCTTCCTGTGCTAACCACATCCACTACTCCAGTTATTTGTGAACTGTTCCCCATAATACTTATTGATAGGATAGGTTGTACGGCTCTCCTGCGCTCATCATCAATACGCTCTTTTTCCATCTTACTATAATATTTACTCTGAAGAATTGCGATTAAGCTGATAATTGACGTACCCGCAAAACTAAGATATGCGCTAAGAAATGCCAACCAATCTTTCTTTTCCAATTCTTCTCCAACTGGGAAAACACCACTTCCGAGGAAACATACATAGATTAGAACATATGCCACGACGAGAATAACAGCAGAGATAATAAACCACCATTTATACTCCCGTATGAACGATGTACCGTTTTTAAATTTCCTCTTTTCTTTTGACTTGCTATTTGCCATATCAAACCTTCTCTCTATTATTTTGTGCTCTGCACTTCACTGATTGATTATAATAATCTAACTTTTTGCCGTCAACATATAATATTATAATCCTATATAACGATATGAGCGTCAAAAGGTATCTTACCCTTTGACAATATATATACACTTGTACATTGATAATTTCATATTTTCAGAGACTATAGAAGGCAAACATGTTATAATGTAGATAGTTTATTGAGAAAGGAACATGTCTATGTCTTTTAAAGTCAATGATTATCAACAGCTTAAATTGGATGATCCAATGTGGAACTTGACTGCTAAGGAAAAACGTATGTTTGATAAATCTTGGGCAATATATTTTGCTGAGAATATCTTCCCACGTATTGATGAAAATAAATTTGCATGTCTTTACAGCGATAAAGCCTCAAGACCCAATACACCGGTAAACATCTGTATGGGAGCCCTTGTTATTAAAGAACTTTTCAATATATCAGATGATGAGTTAGAATTGCTGGCACCATGGAATAAAATGCTGCAACTAATAAGCCAACGTGTTATGCAGACAATGATAGATTATTTTCCGAAAGATGTTATGTTAGATACAGACTTTAATACCGAATTATTGTTACAGTGTATAGAAAGCCTTGATGATTTATTTGATTCAACTGTGGTACAGGCGAATAAAATATTACTTGAATAATTAATAAAAAGGAAGTTCGCATAACCTATCAATTCGACCGAATGGTTTACCCACTGGTTTACCCACAGATAGCTGGTACTGCAAACCTCCTTTTTATCAGTATTTTATTGGGGCGGAAATTGGTTCAAGTCCCATCTTCCGCAGGGAGAAAAAAAGAGTCGAATGGCATAAGCCATTCGGCTCTTTTTGGCTTCCTGCGGAAGCCCCAAACCCACGGGTTCAAGGTCTCCGCTTCGCTCCGGTCGGCGCAAAACCGAGGTCCCCCGGACCTCGTGCGCCCCATCTTCCGCTGTTTTCGCAGCACGTTTCTGTTTTTTGGCTTCCTGCGGAAGCCCCAAATCCACGGGTTCAAGGTCTCGCCGGTCTCGCATACGCGAGCCGGCTCGGTCGGTTCGGCGGGAAAAAGGTCCACCGGACCTTTTTCTGGTTCCGCCTCACCCCATCTTCCGCGGAACATCAATTTTTTTGGCTTCCTGTGGAAGCCCCAAACCCACGGGTTCATTTCGCGCGCGTTGTCCCTACACGCATTCTTATCGCGTGCGACACCTTTACATCTTTACTGAATACGAATCAGGTACGAAACACAATCACCCAACAGTTTCTTTCAGATTATTTTTGTATTTTGTTATTCCCGACCATCATTATTCAAAAAAAAACAACAATTGTTGACAGATTCTCTGAAGTAACCATTATTTCCACTATGGACATATCTTGCCAACCTTTTCTCTCTGCATAATATCTATCTTCTTTCGACTAAAGTCAAGATTCATAATTTGGATTTAGTCAAGAAAGATTCCTGAAATACAAGCTTTCCGGGATCCTCCTTGACTATATAAGCATTTTCTTTGACTATTTCCTTGACTAAAAACCGACTTTCTTGACTAAACGTACTCCGCAAGAAACCATTCCGCGTGGACTGCACTACCGCGTACAACGACCATTCCTTCTTTTTTCATCTTTTGAAGGAGATTGGAAAGTTTCTTATACTGTTTCTCTTCAGTTAAAGCATCAGGAAACGCATATTTTACCGCTTCATAAATATCAGCCTTCTTTAAAGGTCCATTTTTCAATGCAGAAATAATAAGCTCTTTCACTATTTTCTCATCCAACCCCTTGTTTCTAACATAACCAGCCTTATCTCCAACAGCTTCTGCTATCTTATCTGAGACATATAATGCCGGATACCTTCCCTCAACCAGTCCGCTTTTTCTAAGCAGCTTATAATCATCCTTTGAAATAGTATTCCTCTTCTGAACCTGATCAAGCAAAAATACTGTCTTCAAATCCAAGTCTACGTTGGAGTGAAGCAATCTTGTATAATTCTTATCAAGAACCTTTCCATAAACCGTAACACTCACTCTGTTCACTACATTCAGATCATATGAAGGAAGCGGGAAACATCTTGCCTTCTGAATATTGTAGATCATCGGAATCCCCATTGAATTCGTATCAATCATATACATGTTTACCATAGCATTGCAAAGGAAAGCATTTCGATAATATGGTGGTTTATAGCCCGGCTCCAGCGCCTTCTCTATGGTCTCTGGAATGAATGCTCCCTCATTTATGAAAACAAGATGATCTTCAAATTCCTCGACATTAATCTTCCCATGCCGTCTGTAATCCGAATGAGCAATGCAGTTGTTGACAATTTCTTTGACAAGATCAGCGTCATATTGCTGTACTTCTTCTGGAAATAGTGTCTGCTGTTCAGCAATATACCTGTACTTCTCGTTTCTGATCTTTGCATAAACCTTGTCTACAGCAAGAAGGAACGGCATATCAAAATGCTCATATGCCTTGACGGTCTTATCAGCATTATAAAGTGTCCAGGTTATTCGCGGTGTAAATCCATCAAAATAAAATGCAGATTCCTTCTTCCCCAAAAGCAGAAGAGCCGTCCTGGTAATCATGCCCTTGAAACAGATTCCAGCCTTATTCAGTACATCTATATCAGATAAACCTGAAAGAATATCTTTTGCAAGTTTCCTGTCCTCCTGCTTTTGAGAGAACATCTTCCTTGCATAAGCGACAGCTTCAGAATCCAAATCATCTATCGTTGCTTCCTTCACAATTTCCTTTGACCAATCCAGCCCGACCTGACTACGTATCAGGTCCACCTTATTCATAGGGAGTGGTGCCAAAGATTCATTTTCTCTCGCCCATGCAGCTCCATTCCATGTTGTTGGAATCCCCGGTATAGCCGGTGGAATCTGAAACGCAACGATCCTGCATTTCTCCAGCGACAGTTCGTAAATATCAAGGAATGTCAACCGTTCATTTGTATTATTGGCAATTTCTTTCTTCAATGACTGTAGATTACCACTTTTTCGATAATCAGATCCCTTAAACTCGCCCTGATTGGTAATTCCAAAAATCAACCAAGCTTCATTCTTTCCTCTGATATTGGCTTCATTACCAAGCGCAGAGAAGTATTTACCAATATCCTTGAACGAATAACTGCTGTTCGCTTCCTTAAACTCAACGACCTCTGTTTCAAAGTCCTTTAGCATCTCATAGATTTTTTCTTTTAGTTCAGCGTCTGTATATATCAAAACAATCACCGCTACATAATAGTAGCATAATTTGGTGAGTTTATCGACTGCACTTAAATGATAACACTCCATATACATATTTACAAGAAAAGTGCACTTTTACAGCCCGGGAGGGGCTATGAAAAAAAGCCACAATACCCGGATTACTGCCAGGTATCATGGCTTTTAGTGATTTTAATTATATTTTTCTTAAGAATTCTTCAACGAGTATTATCGGTCTGTGTTCAATAGGAACAGCCTCTCCCCGGGATACGCTTCTGCCATCCTTAAATGCATTTTGTGCACTCTCATCAGCGAGATCAGACAGTACTCTGACTGACTCAAAATCAACATTCATTCCCGCTGCCACCTGTGATATGGCGGCAGATTCCATGTCGAATGCAAGCGGAGCATATCTGTCTTTTATACTACATCTGGTCTCAGAGTCATGAAGAAAGAAATCTCCGGTAACGATTCTTCCACGTTCATTTCTGAATCCAAGCAAATCTGCAAGTGACTTTAATCTGTACGACAGTTCAGACGGTGTAACAAGATTCCCTAATTGACCAGTATCATTTAACGGGATAAAATCCACCTGATCATATTCCGTTCCGATGATTATATCACCGTATTCAAGATTATCTCCTATTCCTCCGGCAAATCCGACATTGATCAAAAGATCCAGACCTTTGCGTTCTATATGCAACGCAGACTGATATGCCGCATTAACCTTTCCGGCACCTATTACCTGTGAATACAGATGAATATCCGAACTGTTGTTATAATACTCATTGTCGTCATATTTTCTCCATTCTGGTTTGGATGTCAGATATTCATCAAGATATTCCAGTTCCTGTTCCATCGCACTGACTAAACCGATTCTGTTATATTTTTTCATGTTGACTGCATCTCCGTATATTATTCTTCTTTATCGTCAGATTCTTGCAAGATCAGATCCCGGATGGTTGCCACACCTTCTGTAGTCGTCAAAATATACATCTATCCCATGTGCTTCTCTAATATCATTAAGTCCTTTTGCAAGGGCGATGTAATATTCCAACGAAGCAGGCACCTGTCCGTTAAACATTGTTTTTTCACCAACATTCCATATGCAGTTAACAACACTGACACCGTGCTTTGCAAGCTCTTCAGCTTCTTTAAGCGTTGCACTGAGTGCTTCCGCTTCTGTCTTGAATCCGTTAGGTGTTGCAAGTTCGACGCCACCTACAATACCGCTGTTGACATTTCCTTTACCGAACACTTCGACGGCATCGTATAAGCTGTTCTTCCATTTCTCATAACCTACATACTTGGTTTTACCGGGGCATATCCATTCAAAGAGATTCTTGTCAAGCACTTCAAGATCACTTGTATATGTTCTGATACCTGCTTCATCATATAATCTCTGCAACTGTTTTTTTGAATAAGCAGTTGCAACCAGCTGAAGCTTGATCAATCCGTCCTTAAATAACGGGCGAAGCTTTGATAATGCATTAACATATAGATCTATCTCATCATCAAAAGGCTCATCGCCGGTGATGATCGAGCCGGATGTTGCGCATATACTTGTATATCTTCCTTCCTGTTTTAGTGCCTCTTCAAGTGATTCCTTCACGTCGTCGATATCAAGAAGATGTGATATATGATTCTTTCTCTCTTCTGCAGACAAAGATCCGATTATGCAATATTTGCACCCCCCTCCGGGTTCATCCCAAAAATGGCAGTGATGATTAAGATTAAGATCCAGTCTCTGGGGACGGACACCAAGTACCTGCCACATATCGGTTCCCTTACTTGTCTTCTTGTCATAAAAATCCGGCTTAGCCCAGTATGTGACTTCTTCATATACTCTTCCTTCATCAGTGATACGGAGTTTTCCGTCTATCACATCAATTAAATACGGATCTCTTATTCCGTAATTGGTTTCCTCAGCGTAACTACCGACGATTGAAGTTCCGTCTCTTAACATAAGTCCTACCGGATTCACTTCATCTCTGTTGAGGAATATATTGCGCGCTTTTACCTGATGCTTTTTCGGATCCAGCAAAGCTCTGGCAGCATCTGTCAGAAGATATCCTCTTCTTTGAACATCACTTTTTAGTATAACGAAAGGTGATACGTCTGAATATTTTGCTGTTACTTCTTCCAGACTAAGCTCTTTTTTTCTCCAGTTATCAATTTTAGTTGCCATTATATTCACGCTCCTCGATTTATTTAGAATTTATTTTTTCATAAAAAGTTTTATTAATATACTTGTCGGCATCAAAATCGTTGTCTATATTGCCTTCTTTCTTAAGATAGTCAACAACAGAATGAAGCTCAGTTATATCCTCATCAGTAAATGCTGTTGCATATTTATTCTTCTCAATAGTGGCTTTGATACTAGTCTCATCAACGCCTGTCTCTTCGGATACAATCTTAATTGTCTCATCCTTATTAGCAAGAAGCCAATCATTGGCATCCTGAATTGCCCTTACAAATGCTTCCGCAATATCCGGATGTTCTTCGACGAAATCAGCTCTGGCGACCAGAGGAACAACTGAACCATGTTTTTCATTAGTCTCTATTACCTTAAGATCACTTTCGGTGCTCAGAATACTTGTAAGATAAGGTTCATATATAAGAATTGCATCTACATTTTTAGATATTATAGAATTCTCCCTTTTTGCCTCTTCAGCAACATTGACCGGAGTTATATCATTTATCGACAGACTGTAATCCAACAGAATCTCTTCTAAAATTGTCTGATCTGCAGTTCCGACTGCAAATCCTACCTTTTTACCTTTCAAGTCACCGACAGATTCTATTCCACTTCCATCATAGGTAATAACAGCTTCTCCAAAATTGGTAAGATCATTACCTATAAATATCTGATTCTTCGTATTGTTGATACCGGTATATCCCGGAAGTGCACCGATTGCGGAAAAATCAACATCCTTTGATGCGAATGCCTCATTAATAGCCGGTCCGTTAAGGAATTTTGTTATGCTGTAATCTGCACCGACTTTATCAAATTCCTGCTTAAAGAACCCTTTTTTATCAGCAATAATGATCTGGCATGATGCTGGATATATCTTAAAATCAGCTATCTTAACAGTTGTTTTTTCTTCAGTTTTTACACTTTCACTACTGCCTTCTTCCTTATCTGTCTGGGCTTTACTTGCACCACCACAGGCTGTCATTGATACCACACCAAGTCCCATTACCAATATTGCTACCATTTTCTTCAATACGTTCTTTTTCATAATTATCTACCTCTCTTTCATTCATTTTTTATTTCAGGATATCTCTATCCAAATGTCCTACCGTAGGATATTTTTCAGCGTCCTCTTTTAATCTCTCACTATATGTCTCTTCTTTTACCGCAACAGGTTCAATTATCCATACTCCCGCGAGATCTGCTTTTTCGTTACGCGCTCTTACTTCTCTATATTTCTGTTCAAAATATTCTCCTTCGATAATATATCTGTACGGGTATCCCTTGATCTCAAAGCTTTTACCTTCCTCATTTAGAATATTGAATGCAACTTTCTTGTGAAACCATATTGCATTAGTCAGATTACGATTGGTTGCCGATGTTTCAATAAGTTCCAACAGTTCAATATTCCCGTCATCATTTATAACCGGAGAACCTTTAAATACAACATGAACCTCACCATTTTTATCAACAGTTGCCAATGCTTTTTTTGTATTCTTATCATTAAATATTTTTTTGATATTTTCGCTAATAATATTAGACATATTCAATCCTCCTTCATTATATGTAATACTCGATATTAATATCGGATTCTTCAAAAAATTCTCTGTATATCTCTTTTCTGATCACTGTAAAATCGTAACTGCTCCGGTCTCTGGGTCTTGACAGATCAACTTTTATCTCTCTCTTGATAACTCCGGGATGGTCCGACAAAATTATTATTCTATCACTTAAGAATATTGCCTCGTCGATATCATGCGTAACAAGAATCATTGTCTTCTTCTGTGTCTCCCATAATCTCAAAACTTCTTTTTGCATACTGATTCTTGTGAATGCATCAAGAGCACCAAATGGTTCATCAAGCAGCAATACCTTAGGTTCTCCGGCCAGCGCACGGGCTATACTTACCCTTTGCTGCATACCTCCCGATAATTGTGATGGCTTTGCTCTGGCATAATCAGCAAGTCCGACAATATTAAGCTGTTCTCTGACTATAGCCTTCTTTCTTTTTTTATCAATACCGGTATCCACACCGAATTCAATATTCTCCTCAACGTTTTTCCACGGAATCAGTCTCGCCTCCTGAAATATCATTCCGATCCTGTTGTTATCATTGTTTTCAAAAGAGATATATCCGTCTGTAGCCCGTTCAAGTCCTATTATAATTTTAAGAAGAGTACTCTTTCCGCAACCGCTGGTTCCGAGTATACTGACGAATTCACCTTCATTTATATTAAGATTAACGTCTTCAAGAATATGAACCGTCTCTTTGTCTATAATGTAATCTTTTTTTATGTGATTAAGTTTCAACACATGAATTCCTCCTTCTAGTACCTGAACAGATTCTCCTGTAGTTTTAACATACCCAGTTCTATGATCAATCCTATTATTCCGAGTATGAATATTCCGGCAAATACAATATCAGGATGAGACATCATACGGGCATACATTATCATGTAACCTAGGCCTTCCGATGCGGCAACCATCTCGGCTGTAACTACGCATGCAAGCGATGTTCCTATTCCAAGTCTGATTCCGGTGAATATATATGAGAATGCATACGGTATAATTATCTTTAAGATTATCTGCACTCTCGAATATTTGAGTACCTGAGCGACTTCAATCAGTTTCTTGTCAACCTGTCTTATTCCCTGAATCGTATTGACAAGTACCGGCCAGAAAGAACCGAGTGCTATAACCGCGATCTTGGATTCCTCATCTATTCCAAACCAGAGAATGAATAAAGGAAGTAAAGCAATGATTGGAATAGGTCTTAAAACTGCCACGAGAACTGCGGTTGCCCTGTCAAAAAGACGCACCAGACTGATCAAGATGCCAATAATAATCGCAAGGACTGTTCCGATAATGAATCCTTCAAATACTCTCTTCATACTGACGGCAATATCAATCTGCAAAGAACCATCCTGTATTTTTTTTATTATGCTTTCAAATATCACTGACGGTGCAGGCATTGTAGAATCCGAAAGAACACCCGCAACGCTCAGCACTTCCCACAGAATCACCAGGAGAACCGGAACACCGATCAGAAGTATTTTATCAACAACCGCATATATATCAGATCTGTCATTCTTTTTCATTGCTTTTGTTCTCCTTTGCATCCTTTATATAAGTTTCTTAATCTCATCAACCTTGTCAAGATGTTCCCACGGAAGATCAATGTCTGTCCTTCCAAAATGACCGTATGCTGCAGTCTTTTTATATATAGGCCTCCTGAGGTCAAGATTCTCTATGATTGCAACCGGTCTGAGATCGAATATTTTTTCAATGATGTCTACGATTTTTTCATCGGAATATTTTCCTGTTCCAAATGTTTCAACAGATATTGATACTGGTTTTGCAACACCGATTGCATATGCAAGTTCAATCTCTATTCTGTCCGCAACCCCGGCAGCAACAAGATTCTTGGCAACCCATCTTGCCGCGTATGCGGCCGATCTGTCAACTTTTGTCGGATCTTTTCCTGAGAATGCACCACCGCCGTGACGACCTGTTCCTCCATATGTATCTACGATTATTTTTCTGCCGGTAAGTCCTGCATCTCCCTGAGGCCCTCCGATCACGAACCTGCCTGTAGGATTAATAAAATATATCGTATCATCATCAATCAATTCTTCAGGTATAACCGGTTTGATCACGTATTTTATTATGTCATCCCTGATCTGCTCAAGTGTGATGTCTTCTCTGTGTTGTGTTGAAACAACTATTGTATGAATTCTTTTTACAGACTGACCATCTTCGGCGAATTCCACAGTTACCTGCGCTTTACCGTCCGGTCTAAGATAATCCAGAGTTCCTTCTTTTCTGACTTTTGCAAGTTGCCTTGTGATTCTGTGAGCATATGTTATTGCCGGCGGAAGATATTCAGGTGTCTCATTGGTTGCATATCCGAATATGATTCCCTGATCACCTGCTCCTGTTCCATAATCTTCGTTAGCGCCCTCCTGTTTTGATTCATAGGCTTTGTCAACGCCAAGTGCAATATCCGCCGACTGCTCATCTATAGATGTGAGTACTGCAATCGAATTGGCATTATAACCATCAACGTTATTCTCATATCCTATCTCCCTGATGGTATCCCTTGCTATCTGAGCAATATCAGCATATGCATTGGTTGTTATCTCTCCAACAACAAGTGCAATTCCTGTTGCAACCGTTGTCTCTGCAGCGACCCTTGAATAAGGATCCTGTCTGATAAGTTCATCCAGAATCGCATCCGATATCTGGTCTGCGATCTTATCAGGATGTCCTTCCGTTACTGATTCTGATGTAAATAATTTTCCCATGTCATATTCCTCCCTTTTTATTGTTTTTGACCTTCGTAAGTATACTTTTTGGAAGTTATATGCATGGTATCATTGGACTTCTATCATGTAAATTACTATAAATTTATAGTGGGTGATAACAAAATTCTATCGCAACATTTCTTTTAGCTTCTTCTTCAAAAATATCCGTCGCTCGTTCACATCGGCAATCTCTCTTTTTGCTTTTATTCTGTATTCTCCCATAATATCATTTATGATTCCGATTTTTTCAGGAAGATTATTCTTTATTATTTTCTTGATATGTTGTGTTATGTACGGACTCTTTCCACCGCTTGATACAGCACATACGACGTCCCTCTCCTTAACAATCGCCGGAAATATAAAACTGCACAAATCGGCATCATCAACAATATTAACAGGAATCTTTTTTTCATATGCAAGTCTGCTTATTCTCTTATTCAGATTTCTGTCATTTGTTGCTGCTACAACAACTGTATATTCTCCATTAAGAATATCAGAATCTTTAAATTCTCTTTTGTGATAATCAAAAGCTAACAACTCGGCCTTCTCAGTAACTTTGGGGGCAACAAGTGTAATAATAGCTCCGAACTGATGAAGGATATCTACTTTCTTCTCTCCTTCATCACCACCACCAATCACTAGTACATCCCTGCCTTCCAGATCCACCATCATTGGAAAATATGACATATAACATTACACCTCACTTAACCAGCACATACGGATATAAAAGTTCCATATCTGCAGTTTTCTTAATATACACTCCTATAGTATCCCTTAACATTTTTTCTTTTGCAGCCAGCTCTTCAGTCGTGCCCGATGCAGCAATAGTTCTTTCTGACATTAACACAATTCTGTCGCTGTATGAGAAACCCTGTTCAATGTCATGGCAGTTCTGTATTATACCCCTGCCATCCAATGTAAGCTGCTTTATGATACTGTAATACAAATTCCGATTTTCAACATCCATGTACGCCGCAGGTTCATCAAGAAGGATCATGTCGGTATTCTGTGCTATGACCATCGCTAGATAGGCACGTTTGAGTTCTCCTCCCGATATCTCATTTAGTAATCTTTTCCTGAAAGATGTCATGCAGGTAATGTCGAGAGCATATCTTACAATTTCTTTATCATGCTCCGACATTCTTCTGTAATTGCCAAGATAAGGATATCTGCCATGACACACAAGCATCTCGACAGACAGATTGACAGGCTTGACCATCTGTGGCAGATATGCTATCATAAGAGCTCTTTCCCTGGCTCCGAGTTCCCTGCATTCTTTTCCTTTGATTCTGATAATTCCCTCATACGGAAGAAAACCGGCAACAGTTCTTAGAAGTGTAGTCTTACCGCTTCCGTTCTTACCGATGATCGATGTTATCTCACCTTTTGCGAATGTAAGCTTTGGTATGCAGAATTCTTCACCGTATGAATATGCTGTTTTCATGTCAATAATCTCTATCATTCCACTCCAAGCCTCTTTCTCTTCTTAACAAGAATATGTATTAAAAATGGCGCCCCTATAAGGCTTAATATAAGTCCGCAGGGCATTTCATAAGGATAGAACAAAAGTCTTGCTATCGTATCACACACCAGCAGAAATGCCGCACCGTATATCGCACACAATACCAGACTTTCCCTGCTTTTACCTGAATGAATCATTCGTATACAGTTAGGGACTATCAGGCCTACAAAACCGATAAGTCCACACATGCTTATTGACGCACCTGCAAGAAAAGCAGAGCATAATACATATATCCATCTGTATCTTTTCACGTTAAGTCCCAGTCCGTGAGCCGTCTCATCTCCAAGTGCAAGTATATCCATTCCCGGTGCAACAGCAACAGCAATAATCAGTCCGGTCATTATCATTGGAACCGAATACATTACTACCGAAGTCTGAACCGTCGCAAACCCTCCCAGCTGGAATGCCACCTTATCGGCAACAGATTCCGGCTTGACCGATATTATCATATCAATAACCGATACACACGCTGCGGATACCGCAACTCCTGATAATATTACAGATGTCTTTGACATGCCGGTTCGAACCGACAGAAGACTTACAAGTGCGGTTACAAGAATCGCCCCCATAAATGCAAACAGACATTTTATTGCCGACTGATATGGAAAAAACAGTGCCGCTAATAATACAAATAAACCTGCACCGTTGTTGATTCCAAGTATTCCCGGAGAAGCAATTCTGTTATCCAATGCTCCCTGCAACAGATAACCTGATACAGAAAGCGCTGCTCCTGCTGCCGTTGCAGCAATTATCCTCGGTATACGCACCTGATATATAATGATTCTTTCGCTTTCTGTTCCGCCTCCGGACAACACCTCAAATATTTTTGCAGTAGATATCGCACCGTTGCCTGCCAACAGTGCGAATATCACTACGAGAAGAAGAAATATTATTCCAAATGTTTTACTGTTTGTCATTATTTTTTTCATCATTTACCGTATAAAAGATCGTATGCCTGCTTATAGCTTTCTGCCCAGCGAGCATTCGGCTTCAGTCCGAAAAGATCCTTATCCAAAATATAATAATTGCCGTTTTTAACAGCTGACAATGATTCCCATGCCGCTTTTCCGGTGAATAGTTCATCAAAACTGCTTAAAGCCTTGTCTTCATCACCGCGAACCACGACAAATATGTAATCCGGATCTTCGGCAACAACCGCTTCAAGAGATAATTCGTTAAATGCACTGTCATCTCCGGCTGCATTCTCAAGTCCCAGATTATTTAATATCTCACTTGCAAAATAATCATTTTTCTCAACCTTGCTCTTTGTTGCAGATACATGAAGAAGAAGATATTTCTTTCCTGTATTCTTTTCAGGCACTTTTGCAATTATATCGTCTATATCTTTCTTAACATCTCCTGAATTTTTATTGTACAAATCCTCGCGTCCCGTCAGTTCTGTCAGTTCCTTCAATGCTTTGTCATAGTCCGCAAAATCGTCTATATCGGTGTAGAAAACCTTAATACCGGCTTCCTCTGCAGCCTCACCCAACGCTTTCTGTGACGGTTCTGTCGAGAAGCATATTATAAGATCCGGCTCCAATGCGACTACAGCCTCAAGACTTACCTTTGTCATATCACCAAGTGACTGGGTATCAGACGATAAACCTTCAAGTTCCATCGCATCATCTGTTGTAGCCACAAGTTCTCCACCTGCAAGAAGCCACAACTCTGCATTTGATTTTGAGATCGCAACTACTTTTTCAATCTTTCCGTCACTTTTACCTTCTGCTTCCTTTGAATCTTCTTCTGTCACTTTATTCGCTGCGACGTTTTGGGTATCATCAGTCGCTTTATCCGATTTACTGCATGCCGAAAGAAGCAATGCAGACATAACCACTCCAAATAATAATCTTTTAATGCTTTTATTCTTCATTGTTATATGCTTTCCAGATTTTTTCATCCAGTTTATCCTTTCCAATTCTGTCTATTGTAAATTTAAATCTTTCGCCCGGTTTTGCATGTTCGCTGAAGAATTCGATAGCCGCGTCACATATGCGAAACAAAGTTTCTTTATCTTCAACAAAAGGCACAATGCTTTCACCTTTATTGATATTGTTACCGAACAGCCCTCCAAAACTTATCTCATACCCAGGCCTGGTATCATATGCATCAGTCGGACAACTAAACGCACACTTACCACAGTAATCACATTTTTCCTGATCCACTGTAATCTTGCCGTCTTCGATTTTGATCGCACCCGGTTTACATACTTTCTTACATATTCCACAGTCTATACAGGCATCCTGTTTCCAACTAACCTTAACAGCACCCTTGATTCCGATATCATTCTCCTCTGCTTTCAGACAGTTATTGTGACAACCTGTAACGCCGAGCTTGAATTTATGAGGAAGCTCTTTTCCAAAATACCGTTCACTTAATTCTTTTGCAAGGTTCTCTGTCTCTATACATCCGTTCGGGCAGACTTCAGAACCCTGACAAGCTGTAATGGTTCTTACACGTGGACCACATACACCCGGAACAGCTCCGCCTTCTGCAAGCGCTGCTTTTACTTCATCAATATCCTCAAGCTTAATGAACGGAATCTCTATTCCCTGTCTTGATGTAAGATGTATATAGCCATGGCCATACTCTCTTGCCACTTTGGTTATAGCTTCAAGCTGTTCAGCATTAATCTGTCCGCCCACACTTGCAATACGAAGAGAGAAATGATCTTTCTGTTTCTGTCGCATGAAACCGCCTTTTTTTAATGTAGCGTAATCCGTTGCCATAATAATACCTCTTTCTTTCCTGTTCATATCAATATGTCATTCTTCGTGATACATATAGGTTCTTCCCAGCATCTCATATTTTCCGACTCCAAATCTGTGATAAGGAAGCTTCTTCCATCTTACATTAGCAAATTGCAGGATAAATCTCTCAATTGCATCAAGTTCTTCTTCCGAATCATTGAATCCCGGTATGACCGGAGTTCTTACAACTATCTTCTTATCTGGATATGACCTGCACAACACCTCAAAGTTCTCTCTGATCTTCACTCCGCTAACACCGGTGTATTCTTCGTGTATGATATCATTAACGGATTTGATATCAAAGAAAATTCTAATGATTAGAGCTTCATATGTAAATTATATCCTTTTTATCATTAGTGATAACTTTTATTTATCGCAAGAACCATACATGGCGATTCTCAAGACTTTTTTTACTTTCAGATTGAAGTTCTTGACAACATAACTGTCTTTATTTTCTTCTTCTGTATGATAAGAGAAAAATATATGATGACAATCGATCATATGAAATAAAAAAAGTCACAATACCCGTATTATTGTCAGGTATCATGACTTTTTTTACGCAGGAATTTGCTATGCATCTCCTATGTAATAAAAACGCTCCGCTAAGGATGCGTACTAGCTCTATCATTCAAATATTATCTTACATAATTTCCCGGTACTTTAGCAGTTCCTCAATATATAACCTGCCATATACCGATAAGTTGCTTTCATCTCTTACCACATATCCGATAACAATAGTATCTTTTTCCTTCAGCTTAATAGATACAAGTCCCTGAAGCAGCGCATTTTCTTCCGACAACATTCCGGAACCAATTGAATAACCTCCAAGTGTAGCTATTAATTCGATAGAAGAAGCACGGTCATCTGATTTGATCATCTTATCAAATGTGTGATCAGCCATTGCCTCCTCAGTCAGATATACATTGCTGTCATCGCTTTGGTCAAATGTTATACATGGATATTCCTTCAGATCTTCCATGGAAACTTCACTTCTGTCAGCCAGCTCATGCTCTTTCCATACATATATATACGCCTCACGCGTCATTAATGGAACAAAAGTAAGCTGATATTCTCTAATGAGTTTTTTGATCACAGCCTCATTGGAATTAGAAAATGATACGATTCCAACCTCACTCTTAAGAGATTTTACGTCTTCAAGTACTATCTTTGTCTTAGTCTCATATATTGAAAATACATATTTATCAGCGGAAGCTTTTCTGACCGTTTCAGCGAACGCATGAATTGAAAAATTATAATGTTGTGTAGATACAGCAAACCTCTCCTTATCGCTGTCTACAGACATATATCTGTCCTCAAGAATCTCATATTGTCCGACAACTTTTTTGGCATACATAATGAATTCCCTGCCTTCTTCCGTAAGCAGGATTCCTTTGTTGGTTCTTTCAAATATCAATATACCTAGTTCATTTTCCAAGTCTCTTATACTTGAGGACAGTGCCGGCTGTGAAACATATAATCTTGTTGATGCTTCCCGCATTGATGATGCCCTGGCAGCTTCAAGCACATATTTTATCTGAGTAATATTCATTACAGCCACCTCGTAGATTCTGTATTTATTGGCAAAGTTAGAGATATATTACCATCCTTTTAACTAGTATGTCAATAGGAATTGTCGTATATAGGGACAATCGTAGATAATTTCCCATTGCATCCTCCGGTGTAACAGCAGATATGGAAGAATAGTCTTTCTCCTGCTTTGTCGCAGATAATAGTCCTAATACATCTTTAAGCTCCTCTGTACTCCCGGCTCCCGGCAGGACAGTAATCACTCCCGGCTTATCTAACGCATACTGCAGACATTGTATCGGTGTCAGAGCCATCCGAAAAACACTCTGTCTTTCATCTAAAAGCTGACCTCCGGCATACGGTTTCATCACAGAAATGCCGATTTTTTCTTTTTCGCATCGCTTGTACAGACGATTCCTTTCATCTACACTGCCATTTGCAAAAGAACCCTTATGATAATCATATGCCGGATTGATGCTGAACATAAGCATGCTTATAGGAACCGTATCCATTATTTTTTCTGCTTTCGAACATCTGACAATGCCTCGCCAAACACTTCAAAAACTTCTGCCACACTTGTTGCCATGTCAAAATAGTTTATCCCGTTCTCGTAGGCTGTCCGGAGAAGTTCTGCTCCTTCTGTTTTTCCGTGCATACAGACAGCACCGGAGCCCATTCCGATCAGACTGATCTTATCACCATTATTTTTGTTAATCCTATACTCCATATTACCTCCCAATCTGCATCCCTCAAATTTTGTATTATTTCTGTTTCCTTCTGCTTCATCCCGACACTTCCCTAATATTCTTTTCAAAACAAAGCCTTCTATTTTCCAATACCTAATTCTCCGAGTTTTTCCACTACCTCATCCTCCGCTTCTGCGACATCATTATGATATATTGCAAGCCCCTCTGTAACGGCTGCATCAGGTTCTAACTCCTGTATGGTTCTTATCGTGTCCGAAAACCCACTGCCGCCATGTGTACAAAATACCACAATATTTTTCCCTGCAAAATCATATTCCTCAAAAAAGCTATAAACCGGCATTGGTAAATCTGCCCACCAATTGGGGAACACCAAAACCAATGTTTGAAAGGAATCAAAATCTTCTACTTCAGATACTAAGTCAGGATGTGTCCCCTTACTTTGTTCTTCCTTTGCCTGTTCCACCATTTTATCATAATCAGACGGATATTTTTCTTCTGTTGTTATAGCATGGATTGTTCCACCTGTCTTCTCTGCGATCCATCCTGCTATGCGTTCCGCATTTCCAGCCATTTTTCCGCCATCCGTCTGAATGCTTGCACTGGCTACAGCATCCACACCCTCCGGAAATCCATTATCCGTATTACCGTTTCTGGTAAAATACGCAACAAGTACCTTTCCCGCTTTCTCCTGGACAGAACTTTTCTTTTCACTCTCATTCTGAACACTGTCTGTTACACCGTTCTCTATTACTGCATTTTCTTTACCACATGAAGATATGACGACCATAAATATACTGATTATACAAATAAAAATTGCTCTTTTCATGATGTTTTCCCCTCCTCCGGTCTTATCAATGAACAGTTCTGATTTGCCGTGAATGACTACAATTATAGAAATGCTCCATTACAAACCTGCAGCACCTGCCCTTTGACATGTACTCCCATTTTGGATGCAAGATATAGACATGCATATGCCTGATCCATCGGGTCACATTCCGGTCCCGGAAAATAAACAAAATGGCCGCTCTTATCTAACATCTTATTTCCTCCGGGCTGCTCTCCTGCTTTGTTTTGAAGATGTGCCGGTATTGTTTTCTTTTGAAGTATTTCCCTCTGAGCCACACCCTGCCATACCGAAACACAAGATAGTAATTGTAAAGAATGAAAGAATCTTTTTTAACATGCATCTATCCCCCTTTAAGAATGTGCAAATATCGTTATCGTTACATTTCCGGTTCCAAGCAGATTTTTAAGTTCTTCGCTTGTCAAGCCCTGAATCTTTCCAAGTCTTGTATATGCCCATGTATTCGATCCATAAAATACTACCATCTGATTTCCTGAATAAAGTACAATATCACCGGGTTCCGTCCGCATCTGCACATCCTGTCTGCTGATGTTCGTTCCAAGCGATCCCACCTGTTCAAAACCGCCATACATAGACATGGATATTTTGATCTCACCATTTCCTGCTATTTTTTTCAGTTCTCTTACTGATTCATTATCTTCCCATGCTACTGAAACCTCAACATCATCAATCTTCATTTTCATCATGTACTCACCTTCTTCCTGCGGCTCTTCTGTCTGCACAGGTTCTTCTGTTATCCCCGGTGTTTCCTTCGGTTCCTCCGTCTGCACCGGTTCTTTTGTTGCATCTGCTGTTTCCTTTGGTTCCTCCGTCTGCACCGGTTCTTTTGTTGCATCCGGTGTTTCCTTCGGTTCCTCCGTCTGCACCGGTTCTTTTGTTGCATCCGCTGTTTCCTTTGGTTCCTCCGTCTGCACCGGTTCTTTTGTTGCATCCGCTGTTTCTTTCGGTTCCTCCGTCGCAGCACTCTTTTCTGTTACCGTCAATTTGCAGACATATTTCTTCTTTCTATATGTTGCTACAATTCTCGTTTTTCCCTTCTTTTTTGCCTTTATCCTGCCATTCTTTACCGTGGCAATCTTTTTGTTATGAACGCTCCATTTCACTTTTTTTGCTTTTCCACCAATCAGTTTCAGTTGAAAGGAACTACCTTTTGTCAGTGTTATTATTTTGTTGTTCAATCTGATCTTTTTCTTCGGAATAGAAAACTGTACTTTGATTTTCCCTTTTGTAACTGCTTTTTCAAGTCCTGACGGATCTGTGATCCTTCCCAAACGGGTATAAGAGTAGGAAGTCTTAAAATCCTTATAAAAGAGCACAATACAATCCGTTCCGTACAGCATGATATCTCCTGCGTGTATCGTTTTTACCTGTTTCGCATTTTTAGGCAATTCATAACTTAAATACTTATACTTTTCATTGCCATTCAATTCAGACATCGTATAAGTGACCGGAAATTTTTTAAAAA
This sequence comes from Lachnospiraceae bacterium V9D3004, assembly GCA_000621985.1. GTDB lineage: Bacteria > Bacillota > Clostridia > Lachnospirales > Lachnospiraceae > V9D3004. Next base: position 433,060 of record JHWW01000001.1, on the reverse strand, counting down.
GTGCCTTTGTTGTTTTATTATCCTCGAAAGACGCCTGAAAATTTGTATCCCCAATTTTTATCTGTACTACGGTTGTTGCTGCTGCCTCCACGGATATGTATGGAAATCCTATCCCTTCAAGTCCCATTATCAATGTTAGAAGCATGCAGAAACAAATTCTTATTTTCCTCATAACCTGCCTCCTTTTCCTAAATACATGTCAAGACTCGCTCGCGAGTCTTGCGCGCCGGATTCGGGTCTGCTTTAGCAGACTCACTTCCTATTCGAATCCGTGCGCATCCCGCGGAGCGTTTTAACTCAGTCGGAGCTTGTACCCCGACTTAGTATAGTTTGACATAACCCCCACCTACACCTAAGCTTAGAGGTGGGGGATTTCTCCGACTGAGTTAAAATCTCTTTACAATTCATATTATATCAGCTATACTCTCAATTAAAAAATACTTATATGTTATATCATGATATTCAATTTCTGCATATCGTTAGTTTTCAGGAGGCATACATGGACATACGGACATTGGAATATTTCCTCGTTATAGCAAGGGAAGAAAGCATCACAGCAGCGGCAGACATACTGCATGTTTCACAGCCTGCACTTTCAAGACAGTTGAAGGAACTGGAAAAAGAGCTGGAAAAGAAACTATTCGTCAGGGAAAGTCGTGGCATCTCGCTCACAGAGGATGGTCTGTTGCTAAAGAAACGAGCCGAGGAAATGGTAGCCCTTATGGAAAAAACAAAAAAAGAATTAAAAAATTCTGATGAAACATTGGCAGGCGATATTTATATCGGTGCCGGTGAAGCAGAGAGCGTCCACTACCTCACAGAGGCAGCTTACAGGCTGAAGACCACCTGTCCGGATATCTGTTTTCACATCTCAAGCGGAAATACGGAAGATGTACTGGACCGGTTGGACAAAGGATTGATTGATTTTGCTCTCATTGTCTCCCTGCCCGATACCGGGGATAAAAAATACAATTATATCCACCTTCCTAAAGAAGAAATGTGGGGTGTCCTGCTCCCCGAAAAACACCCGCTTGCAGAAAAGAAAACCATCACGGCAGATGATCTGATACCAGAACCCCTGATCATCAGCAATGAACTTCTCCACTCTGACATTTTGACGGAAATCACCGGCAGACCACATGAACACCTGCATATTTCCGCCACTTACAGTCTGCTTTATAATGCTTCCATCATGGTAAAGGATGGTTTGGGAATCGCCATCGGTCTTGATGGAATCATCAATACAAGAGGAGACAGCAGACTTGTATTCCGTCCCCTGTCCCCGAACAGAACGATTGGCATGAGTATTGTATGGAAAAAATATCAGATACTTTCAAAGACTTCTCTTGCATTTCTAAACGAACTACATAAAATCAACAGCACTTGAATACTACAGTGTCGCGCTTATTTCAAACTCTTTCCCAATTTATATGCCTGATCGGGATATCGGCTTCTTTTTGTCATAGCCGGTGTCCCACAGCCGTACCCAAGAACCATACCCTGATCCTCAAAATTGATATACCGGACGAGGGTTTTGTAATGCGCCGTAAGAGCCTCAAATGTCCAGTCATCCGCATTCCATGCCACCGTCAGCAAAGCTGATTTTAAGTGTCTGCTGTTTAAGCTGCTGTTATATGCACAAAAGCGGTCAACAACTGCTTTAAGCTGTGCGGTCATTCCATAGTAGTAAAGCGGAGTGGCAAAGACAACCATATCCGACGCAAGGAGCTTTCCCCGAATCATTTCCACATCATCACTTTGGACACACGGACCTCGTGCGCCCCATCTTCCGCCATAAAAATACTGTTATTTACACAATATACATGATATAATGATGTTGTTACATCCGGAAATGAGGTTCAATATATGGAAACAAAAAAATATCTGTCAGATATTCATCTTGATAATTATACCGAGCAGTATGAGGGAAAACAATCACTTGCAGATGATGCATTATTCTGTGGAGGAAGAAAGATCATCTCCTTAAACGGAGAATGGAATTATGCCGTAGACCAATATGACACTTGTCTCCGTCAGAAGTGGTTTCTGGAAAAATACGTGGATGATAACGGCTTTACGCTCCCGGTTGACTATTCATTTGATGAGTGGGATGTCATGGAGCTTCCTTGCTGCTTTAACAGTACGATGCCTGAGTATATGTTATATGAGGGAAGCATGGTATTCACGAGAACATTTGAATCAGATCAGATAAGCGCCTGCTGTTCATCGGACAGTACTAATGATCACAAAAATGATATCTTTCTGCGACTCGGTGCCGTCAACTATATATGCCGGGTATTTCTGAACGGTGAATATATAGGTATGCACAGAGGAGGTTCCACGCCGGCTTTTTTCAATGTTACAAAAGAGCTGAAGGAACATAACCGGATAATGATCGTTGCAGACAATACAAGGGATCCCGGACAGGTTCCCACGGAGAATACGGACTGGTTTAATTATGGTGGGATCTATCGGGATATTGAACTGATAATGGTACCCAAAGTTCATATTAAGCAATTCAGGATTGCATTGGAACCGGACGGAGAATTCAAACATATAAGAGCGGAATTACGGATGTCTGAAGAAGTTAACTCTGCTGCTGTTCTTGAGATTGCAGAACTGAATATTAAAAAGAAAATACCGGTTGTTAACGGTAGTGCCGTAATGATCATTGAAGCCTGTCCCAAGCTTTGGAGTCCGGATAATCCCATGCTCTACGATGTAAAATTATCATGTATGGGTGATGAAGTATCAGATCGTGTAGGCTTTCGCGAGATCAGGGTAAGCGGCAGGGATATTATGCTTAACGGCAGTCCGATATTTCTAAGAGGAATAAGCTGTCATGAAGACAGTGTGATAAACGGCAAGGCATTAACCGACGAAGAACGCCTTCAGAATATCAGGCTCGCAAAGGAGCTCGGATGCAATTTCATGCGTGTTGCACATTATCCACATCATGAAAATATGGCGAAGCTTGCGGACGAGGAAGGTATTCTTTTGTGGGAGGAGATTCCGGTATACTGGGCTATAAGATTCTCCAGTAGTAAGACATATAATGACGCCGAGAATCAACTTCGTGAATTGATCATCAGGGACTACAACCGTGCCAGTGTCATAATATGGTCTGTCGGCAATGAGAATGCCGATTCCGATGAGAGGCTGGCGTTCATGAGCAAACTTGCAGAATGTGCCCATAACATGGATAAGACGAGAATGGTATCGGCTGCCTGTCTTGTAGACGGCGAACGAAATATGATCGCCGACAGACTTGAAGCATACCTTGACATTATAGGGGTAAATGAGTACTGTGGCTGGTATGCTCCGGATTTTAACTCACTGCCTGCCCTTATGGAGAACAGTGACCCGGATAAACCGGTCATAATAACCGAATTCGGTGCAGACGCAATGCAGGGTTATCACGGCACTATTAACGATAAAGGATGCGAAGAGTGTCAGGAGTATGTCTATAAAAAACAGGTATCGGTTCTTAAAGATATAGAATATATCAAGGGTATGACACCATGGATCCTGTATGACTTCAGATGCCCCAGAAGGACAAGTTCCATTCAGAAGTATTACAACCGCAAAGGCCTCTTATCAGCTGACAAAAGTTACAGGAAACCGTCGTTTTATGTGCTTCAAGATTATTATAATTCCATGAACTAATGTAAGTGTTCCGCACCCCAATGTTTATTGGCGCAACTCGACGATGAACTTAAGTGTGAGGAACAGTTACAAATAAATATAAAAAAGGAGATTAAAAACAATGAAAAAACAAAAAGAACATTCAAGATTATTTATGGCAGTGGTATTGACATTAATGTGTCTTGTATATGCCACATGTATGATGCCTGCAGACTCTTACGCTAAGACAATTACTGTAAAAAAAGGCAGTGTTAAGGTTACACTTGAGGGAACCATTACGGGAAATGTCTCAAAAGGTTATTACCTTAAGATGACTGAAAATGTTAGCGTAAAGGTATCCGGCAAGAAATACAAATGCAAGAAATTCAAGATCAACGCAACTAAGGCAAAATTAAAAAGTCTTAAAAAATTCAACAACAAAAAAGTAAAGATCAATGCTACACTGGTTGCAAAGAAAAAAAATATTACTCTCAGTAAAGTTAAAAAAATCACATTGGTAGAAGAAAAGGTACAGAAGCTTAACGGTACCGTAAAAGCATCATTTAGCGATGCTACAGTCGCAAATGCAATAAACTGTGAATTGAAATATTCAGATGATTATTTTTCCGGAAATGCAAGCGCATTAAGCGATGATATTCAGGGCAATATTGCAAAACTTTCAATAGTAGCTTCAGCGACTATGTATAATCAGGAGTTCGCAACAGCATTTATGGAAAAAGAATTAAAATTCAGCAATGTAAAATATGTGACTCATGAAGCATCTGCAGCAGATCCTGATCATTCAAATTATATGATAGGATATAAGAATATTGATGATTACACTCTGGTATCCGTATGGGTAAGAGGCTCAGTAGGTGGAATGAACCCGATCTCTCCGGACTGGACAAGTAACTTCAATATAGGTGAAGGCGCAGTTCATGCGGGCTTTTCAAAGGCAGAGGAGGAACTGAGTAATGAAGTAACAGCCTATATCACTGAACTTAAGAATGGTAAGCTCGCAAAAGATAATATTAAGTTCTGGATAACAGGTCACAGCAGAGGTGGTGCTATCGCCAATCTGTTCGGTGCAAGAATGACACAGGCTTATGGAAAAGAAAAAGTATATGCAGATACATTCGCTTCCCCATATGTATCAAGAGTGGCGGTAAGTGAGGGATTCGAGAACATAATTAATTATGTCAATCCGGGTGATGTCGTTGCAGCACTGCCGCCGGCCGTTCTCCAATACAAGAGATTCGGCAAAGATTATGCATTTACCGATAAATATGCTGAAATGAGTCAGATATATATGGCTAAGACAGGAATGCCGTTTGTAGGAAATTATACAAAAGACGTAGTAGATGTTATCAATGCATCGATAAAGAGCCCGACAGATATAGTGACGTATTTCGCCGGAATAAGCAATACTCCGGAATACTTAAAGATTGCTCAGGCACATGCTCCGAGCCTGTATATGTCCTGGCTTGAAGCAATATATCAGTAGGAAGATTGCTTGACAAAGCCTGCTTGATAAAATATTTAACAGGGGCAGCGAGCTCATATCATTGAGCACTCTGCCCTTTGACATTTTTTTTGGTTACTCATTACGAACAGGAGTGAAGTTTCAATGAAGACAGTTATTCTTAACGGACAAAACCATAAAGGAAGTACTTACCATATCGGTCGTTCCATAGCCGATAAAATTGTCGGCGAAAATGAGATTACCGAATTCTATTTTCCGAGAGATCTGAATCATTTCTGTGCGGGCTGTTATAAATGCATAGAGGATATGGCGGCCTGCCCACATTATGCTGAAAAGAAAACGATTATAGATGCTATAGATGCTGCTGATATTCTTATCGTTACCACACCGACATACTGCATGCATATGTCGGCTCCCCTTAAGGCTTTCTTCGACCTTACTTTTGATCTTTGGATGCCACACAGGCCGATGAGATCAATGTTCTCAAAAAGAGCTGTAATCGTATCTACCTCAGCCGGTTCATCTACAAAGCACGCCATAAGAGACGTAAAAGATTCATTATTCAATATGGGAGTTCCAAAAATCTACCGGTTCGGAACTGCGGTTCATGCCATGAACTGGGAAGGAGTATCCGAAAAAAAGAAGGCCAAGATCGATAAAAAAACAATCGCCATTGCCGGAAAGCTCAGCACTTCAAAGAAACCCTCCGTCGGGATCAAGACCAGATTCATGTTCATGCTTATGGGTATGATGCAGAAAAAAGGGTGGAGTTCTTCACCTGTCGAAGTAGAATACTGGAAGCAAAACGGCTGGCTTGACGGAAAGAAGCCCTGGAAAGAATGATATTTAAGGCAAAAGCAATTGATTAATCACACCAATAATGATATAATATAGTGGTTTGTTATACTAAACAAAAAAAGTATATGGAGGGAACTGAATATGAAAATCAGAAGTAAATGTAAACTGGCAATTGCAACACTGCTTACGTTATGTTTGGCTATGACGGTTGTATTTGCTCCGTCAGTGTCGACAAATGTAAAAGCTGAAGAACTCGAAGGACCGGATCCGAACTTCCACATCTATATTGCTTTCGGACAGAGTAATATGGACGGAAATGCCGTACCGGAAGATCAGGACAAAGATGTGCCTGACGGATTCCTTAATATGTGTTCCGACGATGGTCATAAAGATCAGACCGTAGGTGAGTGGTATCCTGCAGTACCGCCTCTTTCACGTCAGCAGGATCTCGGACTTGGAATTACCGATTATTTTGGAAGAAGATTGCTTGAAGTTAAACAGGAAACCAACCCGGACATTAAGATCGGTGTTATCTGCGTGGCAGTTCCGGGATGTCCGACAAGTATGTTTGATAAAGATAAATACCAGGAATTCCTTGATGCGGACGATACGGCTGACTGGTTGATAAACGTCGCTAAACAGTATGGCGGAAACCCATACGGAAGAATCATCGAATTAGCTAAAAAAGCACAGGAACAGGGTATCATCAAAGGAATCATCTATCATCAGGGTGAGACAGACGGAAATGAAGGCTGGGCTTCAAGAATGAAGAAGATCTATGAAGATATGGTAACAGATCTCGGACTTGAGAACAGCAATATCCCATTCATAGCAGGCGAATGTGTTCCTAAGATGAGCTCACAGAATGCCAATATCAGAAAGCTTGCAGACATGGGAGATAATTTCTATGTTGCTTCTTCGGAAGGTCTCGTAGATAAGGGTGATGGATTACATTTTTCACCGGAATCTTACAGAGAATATGGTCCAAGATATGCAGATATCATGCTCGAACATGAGCCGCAGACAACATACAGCGATCCTGTATATGAATGGTCAGCAGATAACTCAACGGTAAAAGCATCACGTCATTGTAACGAGCTTCCATCTTATGTTGAAGAAGAAACCGTAAACACAACAAAAGAAGTTATCAAAGAAGCTACCGCTACAGCTCCGGGAAGTGCAAAGTATACAGCTGATTTCAAGAATCCTGCTTTCGAAAAGCAGACAAAGACAGCAGAGATCAAGCAGGTTGCTTCCACTACACCGACTCAGACTCAGCCAACCACCAATCCTCAGGCACAGACCGCTAATCCGGGAACAACAACGACCACTCCGGTTGCTGATGCCACCCAGAATGCAGAAGAAAAGACACTTAGCTTATCTTCGGTAAAATGCAAAAAGAATACCAAGAAGATCACCGGTAAGGTGTCAGAGAGCGGCGTCACAGTTAAGATCAAGGTTGGAAAAAAAGCTGCTAAGAAAGCAACCGTTAAGGGCAAGAAATTCACTCTTAAGCTTTCATACAAGCTTGCAAAGAAAACAAAGGTAGTTATCACTGTTACAAAGAAAGACTTCAAGTCACTTAAGAAAACTTATACCGTAAAATAAATCATAATAAATCTATATGATGTAACATATTAATAAGCTCCCTTCCGGGAAGACAGGCAAATATTCAAAAACCTGTTTACCGGGCAGGGAGCTTATTTAATGTTTAATCAATTCTTCAATGAGCATTATCGTACTACTTATTAAACTCCTTCAATACTTCTTCATAGCTTAACAGACTATTTTCATCAGATACATTCAATATATCCGACATGCTCTTAATCCCAAGAGCGGATTCCATATCTGCTTTCTCGGGAAGATCTTCAAGAACATATTCCGTACCTTCATATGTCTTTTCGTAATACTCTCCTTCAGACTTTTCATACTTAATATAAGTATCGGCGTTATTGGGATCATTCATATCGGCTTTCAACTGATAATCGCATACAACCTCATCCGGTGTGTCGCTCAAAGGGCGTTTCATGGTATATCCGCCATTACCGGACATAAAACTGCTCTCTGCGATAATTCCGCTCTTTTCAAAGCAATATATTCCCTTACCGTCAACTCCGAGATTATCAACGCTCATAAAACGTTCAGCTTTATCGTTACGATAAGTATACAATTCACATTTACCCCAGTCATCCGCTCCTGCAAGAACGAGTTCAGGGATATCATCTTCATCCAGATAAAATAATCTGTATCCGTATATCGAATCTGATGCGTGATTGGCATTCCACTGATCCACAACGTCTTTATATGCGGTTCTCCAGCCATCTCCTCCTGTCTGACATGCAGTAAGCAATACTGTTAAAGCTAATAACACTGATGATAATTTTTTCATGGCAAATACTCCTCACTTTTTATATATTTTTGTCTGTTCAAACACCAAAAGTACAGATATGGTCATTATATCATTTTCAATACATGAATACAATGTCCCATTATGATTTCCCGATTTGATGAAGTTCAGATGATATGATATAATGAATCCAATTAACAACAGATGTTAACAAAGGTTGATGAGTTATGAAGGCATACGTTTTTCAGATATCGGTCATTCAAAGCAAAATGGATGAATATAATAGTTTACGTACAAAGATCAAAATCATTGCAGCAGCAATATTATTTATGTTTTTTCTCTTAAGCTTCACCAATGATGATATGCTGACTATGATGTGGATCGCTTCAATGATCTCGATCGTTATACTGTTCCTGTTTGATTCTTACTATATCAAAATGGTTAAAAATCTGGAATATGAATTATACGAATTGCAGGTCGAAACATTGGAAAAAGAAAAAGACGTCGCAAAAATACGTGGCGATCAGTTACCTGATGCGATATTCGGTTCCAAAACCGATAATCCTTCGGGCAGGTTATCCCTTCCTTATCTGTATTATTCGGTTCTTTTGATACTGGATCTTTTGATCATGGTTTTAATCATACTTTAATAGCCAAAAAGGTACATTTTACAAGTCGACAGCATACCTATAATATGATATAATTAACTAAATATTTTGTACAAAAATGAAAATTATGTAATAGTTACTTATATTATCTATTCAAATATTCCGGGAGAAAAAGATTACTGATGAATGATATTTTAATTGCTTGCGAGATATTATGCAGTATTTTCATGGCTGTGATACTGGTCGCACTCCAGTCCACAGCTATTAAAAGCAATGCCGGAACCAGATATTTCTATTACTGCGTGTTATCAAATGCTTTGGGGTTGATCATTGATGCCTTAAGCTATCTGCTTGAAGGAAAAACAGTAAATGATATACTTCTTACAATTGTTACCGCTCTTGCCTACATATTGAGCAACCTGTGTATAGTTTTCTTCTCATTATACCTGATCAGTATTATACGGGAAAAACGTCAGAATTCATTTCGGCACACCTGGATCATTATGGCTGTATCACTGATCGATATTCTAATAATATTAACAGGTACGATCACGGGCAATCTCTTTACTATTGAAAACAATGTATGTGTCTACGGACCATGGAGTTCTTATACAGGTGTTCTACCATCGCTTGGGCTGGTATTTCTGCTATACGTTCTCTTCAAAAACAGCAAAGATCTCGGAAAAAGATACACGGTTACGCTTACTTCGTTTATGGTATCTCCTCTTTTAACGGTTGTATTGGCCATCTTATATCCAAATGTGGATTTTTCCTTTGTGGCATCAGCCATTTCCTGTGAGATCATATTTATATTTATTCAGAATGATATTATCGCAGAATATCGTATGCATGAAAAAGTTCTGAACAAATATTCATATACAGATACCCTTACAGGACTCGGTAACCGCAGAACTTTTGAAGATGCTATTGTGCGTTCAAAGGATCATTCGATGTTGGGTGTGATATTCTGCGACTTGAATGAATTAAAATACACCAACGATCACTTTGGCCACGAAGCGGGCGATAATTATATCAAACGTTTTGCCGACATTTTACGCAATGTGATCAGGAATACCGGCGAGATATGCAGGATCAGCGGAGACGAATTCGTTACTATCATATATGATATCGAGCCTGATGAATTCAACGAGATCTCAGCTTCTCTTGCAGATGAGATCAATAACAACAACCGTATGGCAGCTATGGGCAAAGCGCACGGTCTCAATATGAAAGCGTTGGAGCTGATCCATCAGGCCGAACAGGATATGTACCTGGACAAATCAAAATATTACATGGAAACCGGTAAGAACCGCAGGAATTAAAAGTGCAGGGGAATCACCGTTTATCACGGGATTACTCTTCCCGCAAGTATATCCTTATAATCAGCTGCATTTTTACGGAGCAGATTCGGAATATCAAGTTCATATGGACATCTGGTCTTACATAACCCGCAATCTATACACTCGTCTATTCGAAGCATCTCTTTCTTCCAATAATCCGATAACCATGCTTTTGACGGAGCACGTCGTATCATCTGAGACATTCGCGCACACTGGTTTATAACAATATTCACACTGCATGGCATACAATATCCGCAACCACGACAGAATTCACCAAGAAGTTCTTTTCTGTCATTTTCTATAAATGATCTGAGCTCATCTGTCATAACGATATCTCTCTCAAAAAATGACAGCCATTCATCAAGTTCACACTCTCTCTGGATCCCCCAGATAGGAAGTACCGGATATTCACTCATATAAGCCATACAGGCCTCCGAATTCGTAAGAAGACCGCCTGATAATCCTTTCATCGCAACGAATCCCATACCGGCATCTTCACATGCCTTAACAAGTGCGATATCCCTGTCAGAAGCAAGATATGAGAACGGGAACTGAAGCGTCTCGTACAGTCCGCTGGCAACAATATCTTCCGCAACACCTATCTTATGAGCGGTTATTCCGATGTGAAGTATCTTACCCTGTTTCTTTGCCTCAAGCATGGCTTCGTACATCCCTGTTCCGTCATCAGGTCGATAACACTGAGGAACACAGTGAAGCTGATATACATCAATATGATCGGTTTTAAGAAGTCTGAGGCTCGTATCAAGGTCTTCACGTAATTTTTCCGGTGTGTCAGCCATTGTCTTGGAAGCGATATATATCTTCTCTCTCATTCCTTCGAATGCAAGTCCAAGCTTCTCCTCGCTGTCAGTGTATGCTCTTGCCGTATCAAAATAAGTCATGCCTCCATCATACGCCTTACGAAGGATAATCACTGCCGTATCCTTGTCAACGCGCTGTATCGGCAAAGCTCCGAATGCATTCTGCGGGGTTGTGATTCCTGTTTTACCAAGTGTGATCTCTCTCATGTGCGCTCCTCCTTACTGTCAAAATATTCTATTCGGTATCTTTTTCATTGTCTGACCATTTGTAAAACGGCTGTCAAATATGTATATGTTTTAAAACAAATTACATATCCGACAGCCATATAACTGATCACTAAATAAATTGATGAATATTACTGCTTCTTCATTACCATTTCTTCATCACCCATCTTCAGTGTAAGGGTATCTCCGTCAATAGTAGCCTCTGCAGAATCCTCGGATCCATCGGCATTCTTGCCTGTAATTGTAATCTTATTGCCGTCTGCTTTCCATGATCCTGTGTTCGAACCGTTGTCCTCACCGAAAATGTTTATCACGCAGGTACCGTCACTCTTTAACTCAAGTTTCATACTGTTCTTCGCTTCATCTTCGCTGACACCCATCATCTCGGCATACTGACCGATAGTGATTGTCTGATCACCTGATTTCATGCTTTCAAGAGCATAAGTTCCGGCAAAGTCCTTTCCGCCACCGCATGCAACAAGGCAGAACATTACCATTGTCATAATTACTGATAAAATAAAGCTTCTTTTTTTCATTTTAATAATCCTCCTCGATATTTTTTTAGAAAAATGAATACATGCATCAGTTATTATACAGGATTATTATAATTATGAAAAGGGAAATAGTTGATTTTTACGGATATTTTACACATATTTTACATGGCGTTTATGCACTTATTTGCATTACAATCTGACATCACAACGTATCTGCCGGAATTATCACATTTGACATACAGATCAAAAAAATATATCTTAATATTGCAACACTTTCCATACTGTATCCGTCTTGTATATGAAAGGCGGTTCAAAGTGTAAGGATCTTATAACAGTTCCCGCACAATGAAGAAATATATACCCCGGGAGGAGGAATTAAAAATGTCAGATTCTGACAAAGCGCTGGTCAAGGCAGCAAAAAATGGCGATGCGGGTTCATTTGCCAAGCTGTACAGCCGTTATTATCGTGATCTGTACCACTTCGCACTCAGTTTCCTGCTGCGGGAAGTCGAGGCTGAAGACGCAGTTGGTACAGCCGTCATGAAAGCTTATGAGAAGCTTCCTTCCCTTAAGAAGAACGAGTCATTTAAGAGCTGGCTGTTTCGTATTACATCAAATGAATGTACCGAACAACTAAGGAAAAGAAGTATATATCTTGAAGATAACGAGCATTCCGAACCCTCTGCATCCGATAACGGGTATTCGGACAGCGAAGTGATCAATCTGCTCGGGCTCCTCCCGGAACGCGAACGCCTGATACTTACCATGTCAATATTCTCCGGCTATAACAGCCGTGAGATAGCTTCAATCCTTGACATGCGTGAAGGCACCGTACGCTCATGTAAGAGTCGTGCACTCGAACAATTACGTGGCAGTTTTGCCAACTGATATAAATGAAAGGAAGAATCAGTATGGATCAGAATAATAAAAATGAGAATTACATCCGCACAGAGATTGAAAAATATGACGTTCCAAACTCTCTGTCTCCTGAAGAGATCAGTAAAAAATTATCGTCGGTAAAACAGGAAAAACCTGCTCATAATATTGTTAGCAAAGCAAGGATCATCACTGCTGTTGCAGCATGCTTTATAGTTGCCATTATATCAGCCGCTGTGATCGGTTCCGGCATATTATCCCCACAGAAAAATAACGATGAATCAGCAATGATTGCAGACAGTGATAATTCAGGGAATCCATCAAATTTCGAAAACACTGACGCATCAGGTAAAGCGTCAAATGACGGTCACGACACAGATAATACAGAATCACAGACAGGCTCTGACTCTTCAACCGTTATTGACAGCTCAACGATCACTGGCAGCAATCATACAACCTATTCCGACATATATGATACTCTTAACACTCACTATATTGAACGCTACGCTAACAGAACCACCGATATTGAAAAAGACTTCGCAATATCGGATGTTCAAAACGAAAGCGTGGCAGCCGACGGTGCAGTAGCCGACGGTGCGATGAACGAAGCTGATTCCGATGGCCGAGAATATTCCGGCTCTGATTCGGCAACTGCCAAAGCAGACTCCGCTTCAGAAGCTGCTTCAGACTCCGCATCCACCGGTTCTGCGGATTATACCGATACCGACATACAGGTAGAGGGCGTTATGGAGAGCGACATCGTAAAGACTGACGGAAATTATATATATGTCCTTAAGAACCCGAATCCTTATTATACTTATGATTACGGATATACTTATGATAACGGAACGGATACAGGCATTGATAACGACATGGATTACAGGATAATCATATATAAGCTTAACGGAGAAAAAGCAGAAAAAATATCTACCATCAAGCTGAACCGGACAAATGATTACAATGTATCTTCATCGAATATGTATCTGTCCGGCGGAAAGCTTATTCTTATCGGTACCGAAACTGATGATAAAAAAAGCAGGCAATATAACAACAATACCCTTACAAAAATATATGTATACGATGTATCGGATCCGTCTAACCCTTCTCTTCTTACTACGCATACCCAGAGCGGTCAACTTGCCGATACCCGTGTAAGCGATGGATATCTGTATACATTTTCAAATTACAATGTAATGAACTATAACATGATATATGAGGGCGCACTCGTTGACGAGACAGATACCGAAACCGCAACTGCAGATGGTTCCATCAATGACAGTGATGAAGAAAAAATCGATAAGATAATCAAAAAAGGACAAAAAGATAAGAAGAAAAAAGAAGAACCGGGACTTCCCTATGATGAAGAAGACACAGAAGCTTACATTCCTCTTATCGACGGCAAAGTGATCCCTGAAGACAGGATGTATCTTCCGGATGACACAAAAGACCCTGAGAGCTATCTCGTAATGACTTCCCTTAATATTGATGCTCCCGATAAAATTGAAGATAAAGCCGCTTCTCTTGGCTGGAGCTTCATATATTATGTCAGTAGCAGCAATATATATATAACAAGAGTCGATTATGGCAGTACATCTGACGGAATATCCACAACCATTGACAAATATCATTATGATAAGGGAAAACTCTCCTACAAGGCACATGCGATAGTAAACGGATATATCAACAACTCATATTGCATGCATGAATACAAGGATCATTTTGTATATGTATACACCGCAGAAAACTACAAACACGGCAATTATTCCATATATAACGGTATCGCGGTATTGGATGAGAATCTGAAAAAGAAAGGCTCGATCGATAACCTCGGCATAGATGAAGAGATCAAGTCATCATATTATATCGATAACATGGCTTATTTTGTAACTTATCGTAATACAGACCCGGTATTCGCAGTTGACATATCAGACCCTTCAGATCCGGTTCTGAAATCCGAACTCAAGATTCCCGGCTTCTCCGAATACCTGCACTCTTTCGGAACCGATGAAGACGGCAATACCCTCCTTATCGGACTTGGCAAAGGCAATAAGGAAGTTACACTTCAGAATGCCGATGATACTGTTAACGAGGATCGTGTCAAGATATCATTATTCACCGTAGCAAAGGACGGCTCGGTCACAGAGACAAAGAAACATTGGGAAGCCAAAGAAACATACTGCCAGTATTATGACAGACATGAAGTATTCATAGACGAAGCCAACAGTATTATCGGTTACAGCCTGTATGAAATTGTAAATGACAGTAAATCTCTTACCGGTATAAGACATTCATATGTATTGTATCGTTACGAAAACGGAAACTTCAAGAGAATATATAAGCATGTATTCAAAGAAGAACACATCTATGAAGGGATCAGAGGTCTCCGTATAAATGATATATTCTTCCTTATAAATACACATTCCGACAAGGAAGAACTTAAAGGAGAAAAACTGTTATAGTTTCTTTTCGATATACTTTGCAGCGCTTGTTAAATCCTTAACAAATACGCCCTTACAATCATCACCGAGTCTTGTTTTGATCTTACGAAGCTTTTCGGAAGACTCACTTACAGCGATCACAAGAGGTACTTCCCCCTCCTCCTCTGTGGTCGCTTCTTCATTGTTATCCTGTATAAGTTCGGGTTTAAGATATTTTATCAGAACCGCTTCGAGAGCATCGTACATTACCGGCTTACTTAAATAGTCAAAGAAGCCTTCCTTGATATAATTATCCCTTGCACCGACGATCGCATCCGCAGTAAGAGCAATTATCGGAGTACCTTCCGCAAGTTTTTTACTGTTGATCTCCTCAAGAGTCTGGCTTCCGGACATACCCGGCATCATCTGATCAAGAAGGATCATGTCAAATGATCTGTCTCTTAATATATCAAGACATTCCTGTCCTGATTCCGCTGTAGTAACTTTGATCCTCGTACCCTCAAGAAGCGCCACGATAACTTCAAGATTCATCTCATTATCATCGACAATAAGAATTCTTGCCGAAGGCGCGATAATTGAAGGTTTATATTCATCTGTACGTTCCTGTATCCTTAATATATTCTGCGCAAAGTCACCTACAGGCGTACCATCGACAACATCCTGCTTCATCTTTGCGGTAAATGTGGTACCCTCACCGTATGTACTGTCAACGTCAATGGTTCCGTCCATCATTTTCACAAGACGCATTGAAATGTTAAGTCCAAGTCCGGTACCCTCGATATTCCTGTTCTTATCTTCCTCAAGTCTCTGAAAAGATCCGAACAGCTTATGTATATCCTCATCCCTGATCCCGATCCCGGTATCCTTGACAGCGATGCCAAGCATGCTCTCATTTCTGTCATAAGATACACTTATCGTTACACTTCCCTCATGAGTATATTTTATTGCATTATTGATAAGGTTGAGCATGACCTGACGAACCCTGATCTCATCTCCGTGAAGTATTGAGGGAACATCTTCCGATACATCAAGAATATATTCAAGACCTTTTTCTCCGGCTTTTTTTGCTGTCATGTTAACAATATCATTCATGACAGATGAGAAGCTGTAATCAACAGGGATAAGATCCATTTTCCCCGATTCCACCTTGGACAGATCAAGTATACCGTTGATTATTGATAACAGGGTATTACCTGCGCTTTTGATATTAAGCGCGTATTTTCTGATGGGATCTCCGGGTGAACTCCTTAATATCATCTCGTCCATTCCTATGATCGCATTCATCGGAGTTCTTATCTCATGAGACATATTGGCAAGAAAATCACTCTTGGCTCTGTTGGAAGCATCGGCAGCATCCTTCTCAAGCTCCAATACCTTTCTCTCATATATCGCCTTCTGCTCATCAAGCTTCATCTCTTCCATAAGCTTCGTATACTTTTTCTCATTTTTGTGGCCAATAAAATAGAATATTATGATTATGATCAAAATAAGTGAACATATGGATATGTTGATTATAAGCTGTTTTGTTTCATCTTTATAGAGTTCGTTATTACTAACCAGCATTACAACACGCCAGTTATTCATTATATTATTAACAAATACGGTACTGTTTTTTCCTTCATATGTAAGAGATATACTTCCTGTATCGGAATTCATTATAGCATTTAAAAGATTAGCGCCTTCCTCTGTATCATCAATACGGGTACCCTTTTTTTCTTCATCGGAATGGGCGATTATAAGTCCCGTTTCATCAACGACAAATCCCATTCCCTTACCGCCTGTCGTAAGTTCACCCATCATTGACTGTATGCCGTTAAGTCTGACGTCAAGCGATATGATATTCTGTCTGTCGGGAAGCATTCTGCACACCGAAATGATCGTATCGCCTGTCTGTGCGTCAACATAGGGCGGTACAATAGCAACCTCCCCTTCATTTTCCTGCGCGATCATGTACCAGTCGCGGCTTTTGGGATCGTAATCCGAAGGCGGTTCCCAGTTAAGACCATCCATGTACTTGCTCATTATGTATCCGTAGAAACCGTGATAATTCTCTCCGAACTGCTCCGAAACATTATTGGTCTCTTCCACGAGAAATTCATGTATTCTTGCAGGGGTACTGCCGCTTATCAGCATATGGTGCACGGAATCTGAAGTTATCTGCAGTACATTTTCTGCAGTATTAAGGTGATTCTCGATCAGAGAAGAAGTATTCTTCATCCTGTCTTCGATAGCAGCATTGGAATTAAGTACGGCAACATTGTATGCTAACTTTGAAGTGTAGACTATCATCACTACCATGAATGTAAAAACAAGTACGATCGAAATGACCATTCCGCTTTTTTTTCGCCCGAATTCTTTTGATTTTTTGATCGTGGTTTTTTTATTCTGATCAGACATTCACACACTCCCCCCGTAATTAAAAAATTAACTTAACCCCTTATTTTATCGTAAAATATTTTGATGGAATCGATACTTTAGGCGTATCCATATAGTGGCCCGGATCACCCATTATATATGTATCCTGATAGATAAGTATCACATTACCTGATCTGTTGCCGGTCTCGGTATCCGTATAATAAGAGCCGTTCCATTCCGCTTTAGGAGAAAATACACCGTATGCTTTTGAGAGATCGTTGATATCCGTAAGAATGCTCTCACCGAGAATAACGTTCCTTGTGTGCTCGGCAAGCCCGGCTGACACTGTATATCCGTACGAATATGCCCATGTACCGAATCTTCCGGCTCCGCCTTTTTCAACAACCGCTTTCTCAACTTTTGCAAGTATCTTTTCAAAGTCACCGGCTTCTCTTGTAAGGTCGATGTCCAATGCTCCGGGGTAACCTAACAGCGGAGAAGGAAGATCCGCTTCGATAAAGTATCCGCCGCACTCCAAAAGTTTCTTGATAAGGGGCTCCGTATGTGCATCATTGGTACAAAAATACGCCGACTTCTGACCGTATTTTTTCACCCACTTTGGAACATTTTCAAGAATAAATGCCTGCGCCTCCGGAACTCCCACATCAGTTGTCGGATCCGGCGCCGTCTCCATCTTGAACTTCATGCCGAACTCCTTGCATGCTGCTTTCATGATGGCAACTTCTCTCGATACCGTCTCATAAGACAGATGTCTCGGAAATGATATATGTACAAATGTATCACATCCAAGCTCATGTGCCGTACGGATTATAAGATATCCTCTTCCGACAAAATCATTGCTTACCACAAGATCCGCAACAGGCTCTATATCGGAAAAATCCTCATATGCCTCTCCCGCTATACAGAGTATGTCAGGTCTCTTTTCTTTGATCTGACGGAATGCTTCGGTCGTTCCGTCAACCGCCTGGTTAACAATGATCGCTTTCATCTTGGGATCATCCGCAAGATTAACAATAGTCTGGACAGTTACTTCAAGCTCCTCATTGAAATTATCAGGATATATAGCAAGAGTTACTTTATCCTCTCCGTATTTTTTCTGGAATGCCTCGGCTCCGCGTCTGTCATCTTCAGACTGCGAATATGATCCCGTAACTATTCCGATATGAAAATCATCACCTTCTGCTTCGTCTGAATTCTTACCGGTATCATTATCCGATGCCTTGTCCGCATCTGCGGGATCATCTTTTGATTCATTATCCGTACTGCTCTCTATGGCGGGATCATCACCGGTTCCCGTGCCGGCCTTTTCCCCCAATCCGCTGCAGGCCGTAAGTGACAAAGCCATAACAGATAATAATATCGCACTTAAAAATCTCTTAATCATATCTATTCTTCCTCCCGGCGAAAGTGCCTTTTAAGTCAAATAATGTATCAAGTCAAATTATATTATAGCACCGATACCGACATCTTCCAACCCATAAAGCTCCACCCCGAAAAAAACATGGAGTATTCCCTTCTCCGGCAAATATCTAATCTTGTCAGGTTGATGTTACAAAACGGGCGGAGCCATATTAATGTGATCAATATGACCCTGCCCGTTTTTATGTCAATTATTACTGTTACGTAACATTCGCCCCGCGATTCACTGTCAAAGTGTATTAGTGACCATTGTGATGTCCGAGACACTGAAAAGTTATGTTATTACTCTTTCGTGAAGAAGATCCTCAGTGTGTTGTACAGATGAATGTGCCATGACCACATGCTGTGCTCACCGTATTTGCCACTTCCGCCCGGTACGGTACCGCCGGGGATCATTACGAAGTCATAATTGCGTCCAGGAACCAGGTTCTTGGACTTGATAAGTGCCTTCTCCATGATGTCATACTGACCGGCAAGCGCAAAGTCATCCTCACCGTTACCGCAATAGAAATATCCGAGCGGTAATCCGTTAGCTTCGCCTTCTTCAATCACTTTGTTGAATTTATCTGCCTGTGCATCATTGCCGCCTTCGGTATCAAAATATCCCGAATAAGGAGCAAACCATGCAAAGAGGTCATAATTGCCGTAGAATGCCGACTGGTATGTTGTGTTGGATCCCATTGAAAGACCTGCGAATCCACGATGCATACGGCTTGCCTTAAGACTCTCTATAGATGTATCGCCGTTAGCATATGTTGAATATTTACCTTCTACTGCCGGGATCAGATCGTTACGAAGCTCATACTGGAACAGGATCGTAAGATCCATGGCACTTGCCGGCTCCGGTGCATCGTCAGGACGATAGAATGTCGGATTAACGATAATACACGGCTCACATATTCCCTGCTCGAACATAAGATTGATCATATTCTGGTTATGAGTGTAATCGCCGTATCCGCTCGGATTGGAATCCTGATCTCCCCTGATCCATGTATCTGCATTCTCTCCGCCACCATGCATCAGATACAGAACGTTGTATTTTTTGGTCTCATCATATCCGTACGGAAGGAAGATATTGGCCTTCTTGTGCATAGGAACAGAACCTGTCGGATCATAAGTTTCCGTATCATATTCCAATATCTCAAGAGTTCCTTTTTCTTTTGCATTGGTATTGTCAACTTCGGTAGGAACTCTTGTAACGTTACCGATCACAATACCTTCGGTATCCGTTCCGCGCTTGAATATTCTTCTTTCAAAGTTGTAAAGTCCCGCTTTGAACAGATCTGCATCATGTCCGCCTTCCATCTCAAGATACAGACATTCTGTTCCGTTACCGGTAAGGATCTTGTTATAATTTGAAGGAACATCATTTACTACGGTATCTTGCGTTCCTTTAAGTATCATAAGGAAGGACTGATCGCTGTATTTTTCGGGAAGCTTGAATTCTTCGTCTCCGAAGTAACTGCCGCCCTGATCATTCGGAATAACCCCGATCGTAGGTGCAAATGCTCCAGTGTAAGCCACATCATCAGCAAGCGCCACACCTATGCAGAGTGCGATACGTCCGCCAAGATCGTATCCTGCAACAGCTGTATTGCAACGACCCTTTGCTACGGAATATTTACCTTCAACAGCCGGCTTAAGGTCATTCTTGAATTCATCAATGAACTTCTCGAATGCCGCAACATTCTCCTGTGCCGTTCCGTCAGATACTGCTCCGTCATTTGCAGCAACACGTACATTAGGCATAACCACTATCATCTCATTGGCCTGCTTAAATGCAGTCAGATTGTCAATTATACTATCAGCTGACATATCTTTCCATACTGACTCTGTGTCAGTTCCTCCATGAAGCAGATATAATACAGGATATCTCTTATCCTGAGAATAGCCTGCCGGAAGGTGTACGATCGCCTTACGGTCCGTACCTGTAGCTGCCGACTTATAAGTTATCTCTTCTGACTTACCCTTCGGTACATTCTCTTTGTCATCAGCATATGCATAAGGAACTTCTGAATATTTGTCCGTCTTCGGGAACGGTCCTATCGTAGGCTCTGCAGTCGGTTCGGGTGTCGGTGATGCAGGTGCGGCTGTAGGATTGGTTCCCTGTGTAGCTGCCGGTCCCTGTGTCGGGGTGGTACCCTGTGTCGTAGCAGGTGTGTCGGTTGTCTGTTTTTTTGCTTCGCTTACCTTTACTTTACAATTCAAAGTATATTTTTTCTTCTTTTTCTGCAATGTACATACCACCTTGGTATTTCCCTTTTTTACACCTTTTACGATAAATGCGGCATTACCCTTTTTGGTAGCTGTAGCTACGCTTTTCTTCTTTGACTTTACCTTAAGTTTGAATCCTTTTGCATTCTTCACCGTTACTTTCTTAGTTGCGCCTTCCTCAACAGTCACTGATTTTGCTGAAAGTTTCGGTTTCTTTACCTTTGCCTGTACCCCTGCTCCAGGGACAGCCATAGGCAGCGCCAGCGCTGCTGCTGCAACAAGCGCGATACATTTCTTTGCGTTCTTCATATTATCATTACCTCCTGTATATATTATTCTTTCGTGAAGAATATCCTCAATGTGTTATAGAGATGTATATGCCATGACCACATATTGTGCTCTCCGCCCGGGATCATTATGAAGTCAAAATTGCGTCCGGGCTTAAGGATATCGGAACGAACCAGTGCTCTTTCCATACAAGCGTACTGTGCCGGCATTGCCATATCATCTGTTCCGTTACCGCAATAGAAATATCCGAGCGGCATTCCGTTCTTTTCGCCGTCCGAGATCACCTTATTGAATCTCTCAACCTCTTCATCGTACTGGTCTTCTCCCGTGAACATTCCCGAATAAGGAGCAAACCATGCGAAGAGATCATAATTACCATAGAATGCGGATTCGTATGTCGTTGCCGAACCCATTGACAATCCGGCAAATCCACGATGCATACGGCTTGCCTTCAGACTCTCTATGGAAGTATCGCCGTTGGCATATGTTGAATATCTGCTCTCAACAGCGGGAATAAGGTCATTACGAAGCTCATACTGGAATATTACAGTAAGATCAACTGCATTAGCCGGCTGAGGTGCATCATCCGGACGATAGAATGTCGGATTGACAATTATACACGGCTCACAGAGTCCTTCCTGGAACATGTAATTGATCATGTTCTGATTATGTGTATAATCTCCGTATCCGTTAGGATTGGATTCCTTGTCGCCCTTGATCCATGTATCCATATTCTCTCCGCCGCCATGCATCAGATAGAATACGTTATATTTCTTGTCGGGATCATAATCATATGGCAGGAATACATTGGCCTTCTTCTTCATCGGCACAGAATTGCCTTCATCGTATGTAAATGTGTCATATTCGATAGTCTCGATCCTTCCCTGATGTGCAGGCGCAAACTGCGGTTCATGCTCTGTCGGCACTTTAAGAACATTATCTCTTGTGATTCCTTCATTATCCGTACCGCGCTTGAATACTCTTCTTGCGAAATTATACAAGCCTGCCTTGAACAGATCCTCGTCATGTTTTCCTTCGATTTCAAGGAACAGACAGTCGGTTTTGTTGTCTGTGAGTGTCTTCTTATACGTATCAGGAACATTGCCCACTACATCATCACCGGTTCCCTTAAGGATCATAAGGAATGACTGATCACTGTACTTTTTGGGAAGCGCAAATTCGGCATCTCCGAAATAACTGCCTCCGATATCATTCGGGATAACACCGTAAGTCGGTGCGATCGCACCTGTGTAGGCAACATCATCAGCCATTGACGCACCGATGCAAAGCGCAATGCGACCACCCAGGTCATAACCACAAACAGCTGTATTGCAGCGTCCTTTTGCTACGGAATATTTTGCTTCGATCGCCGGCTTCAGATCATTCTTAAAGTCATCGATGAACTTTTCAAATGCTGCGATATTATCCTGAGTCATTCCGTCCGATACTGCCCCGTCATCAGCTGCCACACGTACATTCGGCATTACAACGATCATATCGTTGGCCTGCTTGAATGCGATCAGATTCGCAATGATATTCTCGGATGACATATTCTTCCATGCATCCTGTGTATCCGTTCCGCCGTGAAGAAGATACAATACAGGATATTTTTTCTCTGTTGAATAATCAGCAGGAAGCTGTACTGTCACCTTTCGGTCTGTACCGGTTGTGGATGACTTATAAGTTATCTCTTCAACCGCTCCCATAGAAACGAATGTTTTTGTATCGGCATATCCGTAAGGCACGATAGTATTATTATCGGTCTTAGGGAACGGTCCGATCGTAGGTTCCGGAGTAGGCGCAGTTGTCGGTGTTACCGCCGAAGTACCCTGTGGGCCGGCAGGAATCTGTGTTGCTGCCTGTGTCGGATTTGTACCCTGTGTTGTCACCGGAATAGCAGTGTTGTTCTTCTTTTCCTTTACAGTTACTTTACAGTTCAGTGAATACTTTTTCTTCCCTTTCTGCACTGTACATATTACCTTGGTCTTTCCTTTTTTTACACCTGTTACAACAAATGCGCTGTTGCCTTTTTTTGTTGCCGTTGCAACACTTTTTTTCTTGGATTTTACCGTGAGTTTAAACCCCTTGGCATTCTTAACCGTTACCTTCTTCTTAGCGCCTTCTTCAACCTTGACGCTGTTTTTTGAAAGCTTCGGTTTTTTTGCCTTTGCATTAGCGTCGGTTCCCGGCGCAACACCCGGTATTACCATTGCTGCCGCAACCGCCAATGCGATACATTTGCGTGAACGTTTCATTTTTTTCATGCCTCCCCATAAATAAATATTTTTAATTCAGAACAGCACTCCGTCCAGTTCACTTATTATCTTCTTTCTGTCATCGTCGCCCTGAGGATCATACGTGACAAGCGGTATCGCACACCTTCCAAGAAGATTATCCTTCATAAGATCACGGGAATATTCCACCGTGCCGTTCTTATTATATTCATAACCGGCGTCCTCAACAGCCAGCACCGGCTTCTTGCTAATCCTGTTGAACAAAAGGAAATCTATTGTGATCTCAGGATTGACAGCATACTGATATTCCCTTTCGGTAAGGATATCCCATTTTCCGATGAGCTCATGAAGAGGATAATCTCTGATGCAGTCAACCATCGAATACTTATCATCAGCCAGTATATCATAGATCACGGAACTGATATCGCTTTCTGAAGCATTATCCTGCATTCCGTCTGCCCGCATGTCTGCTTTCTCTCCAAGATACCGCCTGTACAGATAATCAAACACGTAATATGCCCTGCTCGTTCCGATCTCAATATTCTGATAATTGATATAATTTACAAGATCTGTAATATTACCTTTTTTTACTACTTCTTCCTCGACTGCATAATCATAATCGTAATCATCTTCAGGCTCTTCCTCCTTCACGACTACAACCAGCTTTCTTCTTGCTCTTGATATAACGGAGCTCAGAAGATAAGGATCATCTTTAAACTGTGATGCCTCTTCGTCATCTTCTGCCGCCAGTATTATCACATCTTTTTCCCTGCTCTGAATCTCAAGAGGTGTTAAGACATCGACATCGGTATACTGCTTAGCGAGTTCCTCCGCTTTTTCTTTGCCGGCTGCAACGATCGCGGTGAATCTCGGACGGCTTATCTTAGGGATCGTACCGACTATCGACATGGCATCCTTATCACCGGAACCTTCGGTCATTACGATAAGCTCTCCCCTGTAGAACTTACTGTTACAGAAGTTGATCACCTGCGGATCACATCTGTAATGCTCTTTTAGCATTGTTACGGTCACATCGGGAATGAGCTCCTTTATTGACTGCAATATCGTCTTTGTATAATAATATCCTTTACCAACATTATATTTTTTATACACGGCTTCTGCTTTTTCTTTATCAATTCCGTTGATTATATAAGGACGTTGTCTCGAATCACCGACTATAACGGTATTCCTTGCAGGAGACAATGCAAGTGTTCCCGCCGCAACGTCAACCTGTGAAGCATCGTCGATTATAACATAATCAAAAGCTTTGTTCTTAAGGTGAGCAGATTTTGAATATGCATCGCTTATTACGACCGAATTCTTCTCCGATATCGCATCCCACAGAACAGCCAGTGATCTCTTTTTAAGATCTGACATCATCTGTTCAGCGGAATCATCGGAGGTTTTCTTTATATTCCCTATCTCTGACGTTATCTCGGCCTTCTTTTCGTTGTAATACATGTATTGGATAGAAGTTATAAGCTTTATCATGTCCTTATTGTCGGAACCACCGCTTTTTAACCCGAATTTCAGCATAAGCTTATTCTTGAATTTGAAGTCCAGCTTATTCTTTTTTACAAACATTTCATCACATTCATGCCATAATTCCATCCATTTATCCGATGAGATATTCTTTTTTCCTTTAATATTCTTCATGTCAAGCCCGGTCTTTTCAGCATGGATCATAAAATGCTTCATCTCGGTATCTATACGGGAGAGCTCCTGCATAAGACCGGCAAGCCTTACCTTCTTTTCGAAAGCGTCATTGACCTGTTCGGTCAATTTGACTATGTCCTCTCTTATCTTAGAGGCATCCTCCGACAATCCGAGGGATGACATATCGGGCTTTTTCCTGCCTGATTCGATATAAGATTCCGCATCCATCTCATCTGCCATTCTTACAGCGAATTCGAGGTTATATCTGCCGTCACATAATATATCATATATTCTCTTTGCTGACGCAGCATTGCCTGATACCACCTGAACGGTCTTGCCTCTTAGCAATATATTGGCAATGATATTCAATATCGTACTCGTCTTTCCGGTTCCGGGAAGTCCATCAATAATGCTTATCCGGTTCTCCATTGCATTCTTCACTGCTTCATATTGGCTTTTGTTAAATGCGAACGGGAATATCAATATATTATCATCAACTAATTTTTCTGCTGTATCCGAAGACGGATCGAGGTATTTTGTCAAGACTCCTCCGTCACATATACTGTTTATCTTCGCAAAATTATTAAGAAGCTTCCATTCTTTTTTTCTGGCCATATTCTGTGCATTGTCGATCAGATTATTCTCAAGAAGAATATCATTCTCACTGTTATATGCACCGAATATGTCAGATGCTCCGTCGTGTTCCGACATTAGGTCGTCAAAGAAATCTTTCTCTTTCTTTTCAGAGTTACCTAAGTCATTTGCATCTGTGACCTCTGTAGCAGAGTCTTTGGTCTCAGAGTCCTGACCGGATTCTTCATCGTTAAGAGCATCACCGGCGTACACGGACGCGGATGATCCTTCACCGTTTTCACCTGCTGCTCCTTCCATGATCTCACCGGATGCCTGAAAGATATCTGCCCCTTCATAGTCATCATCACCGATATCTATCAGTCCCGCAATATCCTTCATGTAATCGAAAACCTTGATATAACGGTCAAATGTTGCGAGTGACCTTTCAATAGTCACATCACTTCTCTTGTAATCCACGGAAGTATCATCCATAAAGCAGATATGAAGATAATAATCACTTTTACCCTTGAATATGTATATTGCCTCAACGTTAAATAACATCTGCCCCGCAGCGCATATGCGGTACAGTTCTCCGTTTAATATTCTCGGTTTTTTCAATAATTCAACGGTATTGCTGCTGTACTCATATATCTTTTCGGTCCTGTATCTGATCTCTACTTTATTCTTTTTTTTGTTATGATGATAATAAGTGATCTCGGGAGTCCTTATTTCATTTTTAACAATGACCATATTTTTACACGTGTCAAAAAATACATTTGCATTCATGAGACGATCTTCCTTTTTTCTTATATTTGGTGACATTTCAGCACCCCAGTTCCTTGTCGCTATGCGCCAAGGAACCTTGGGGTGCCAAACAGTTATGTTAAATCTTCTTCGCTTTACTGAAAGCCCCGTAGTACTTCACACCGTCAACTTTCACATATGCACGGACTTTTACATAATAACTATTCTTTTTATTGATCTTCTTCGTTATTATCTTTGATGCCTTGGATGGTGAATTGACCGAAGCATATACAACACCTTTGAACTTACTGTTGGTAGAATAAGCCACCTGATATCCGCTTACGGATGACATCTTCTTCCACCTTACGATAAGTCTGTCTTTGTTCTTTTTTGTCCTCTTGGTATCCAATGATACTTTTCCGGGGATTGTAATTACCGTTACAGTCTTAACCACCTGTTTGAAGCCTGCTGCCTCTGCAGTTATCGTTACTGTAGTCTTTCCTACATTAATAAACTTGATCTTACCGGTATTACTTACAGTCGCAACCTGCTTGTCAGCAGATGAATATGTGAATGTCACACCAGCTGCAGACGATGCCGCTCCTATATCAACGGTCTTACCCTTCTTACCTTTGAATAATTCAGAGGACGTTGTTATAGTCTGCTCTGTAGTACCTTCACCTGAAGGCTTGGTTTCTGTCGGCTGTGTAATCTGAGACGGTGCCGGTGTCGGCTGTGTTCCCGGAGCACCTGTTGGATCAGCCGGATGGGTAGTCGGCTGTATTGCAGGCGTTGCTGTAGGATTCGCTGCAGTTGGTGCCGCCGTTGCTGTTGCTGTCGGATTCACTGCAGTTGTTGCCGTAGGTGCCGCTGTTGCCGTTGCTGTAGGATTCACCGCGGATGTCGCCGTCGGTGCTGCCGTTGCTGTCGCTGTCGGATTCGCTGCGGATGTCGCCGTCGGCGCTGCTGTTGCTGTTGCCGTAGGTGCCGCCGTTGCTGTCGCTGTCGGCGCAGCTGTCGGTGTCGCCGTCGGTGTAACATCATCTGCCCTTTTTATAGTGTCTATCTTATAGAATATCTCACCTGTGTTAACATCCCTTACGAAAATATTCGGCAGAGTCGCATCGCTCTTTACAACTATCTCCGTATCGGTAAAGCTGTTCTTGGCTTCTTTCGTGCTTAACTGATATCCGTCATTTGCCTTTACGGTTATATCACCGATATAAGCACCATCATTATTCTTTGTACCTGTTATGGTGAATTGTCCTTCTTCTCCTTCGGTTGCTTTCCTTCTTGATATTACAAGCTTGCCGCTTACCGCAGTCATCTTATAATCATCGGAGTCCTTAACTGTCGGAGTAAGCGTATGTGTTCCCGTCAATGTCGGCACACTGCCTTCTATCTTAGGAGCAGTATAGCCTGATGCGGTATCTGCAGTCTCATTACCTGCGAATCCCGTTACTTCCACCTTAAGAGCCGGTGTCGTTCCGTAATATATCGTTTCACCGGCATAGGTTGCGGTAAGCGATTCCTTTTCAATGGTATACTGCTTCTTAATATCACTTTCAGCTTCGGGAAGCGCATAATTACCGTTTGATAATGATACGGTTGCCGTGTACATTCCCGCGTGTACTTTGTTGCCGTTATTAACTACCGCATTACATACATCACCTTCTATGATATCCTCTGCATTGACTGAAGCGGTAACATCCGAAGCGGTTCCGTCATATTTTCTTGTCTCGTATCCGTTCCATGTAAGTCTTACCTTCTTAGGAGTGATCCTTACTGTAACCTTCTCGGAATCTATAACGATACTGTTACTATTATTCTTGTTGGAAGCGGTAACTACGCAGTAATAATCATAGGTACCCGCAGCCTTACCTGCAGGAAGAGTATACGTATCACCCGTTCCTATCGCTACAGGATCACTGTGAGGTCCGTTCCCATCATCTTCACCTGCATTGTCTGAATCAGCTTCATACCACTCGTAAGTATACGTATAATCCGTATCGGATTGATCTCCTTTTTTGATCTCTGCCTCGGCTTTTACATAAGCCTCTCCTTCTTCGTATCCGTACACCGCATCAGCAGTGGTAAATGTTATTCCCGGTACCTGTTCAAAACAAAGCTCATAGTTACCTGCGATCTTCTCACCATCCGCATTTCTTATACTTCCGCGAATGTAATAATTCCTGCCTTTTGACATATATACCGTCTTACTTCCTGTCCGCTCTGAATTGTGTATTACGACAGGGTTGTAATCGGAATCTACCACGGTTTCTATAACACCTGTTGCCGATTCGTTTGAAGGAGTCATAGTGATCTTATAGAATCCGCTTACGGAAGGAACGAGTTTTGCATAAGCCTTCTCCCGGCTGTTTGCTATTCCTCCAGTTGTACTGCCTGTTACTGCAGGAAGCGTTTCGGGATCATATACATCTATGTATGCTGTAAGCCATGTATCCATATAAACCATGATGAAATACTGGTAGTCACCGGTTTCAGACAGTGAAAGACCTCCATCGCTGTTTAAACCTGCTGTAAGTACCGGCTTGATCCCCGTCAGTTCTCCTCCTTTAAGAGCATCAACCGTCTCGACAGTACCGTCGTCATATTTTGCCTCAGCGGTATACCCTTCAGGATCGGCTTCCGTATCAATGCCCAGATAATATATCTTCTGCGGATTGGTCTTTATCTTAATTCCCGCAGGTTGTTCAAGTTTTTCCATGTAACAGTTTATCTGCATATCGGATGCCTCAGGATTAATGATCCTGACTACATAAGCAGCGTCTTCTTCAAACTTATATGTCCCGGTATTGTAATATATACCGTCATTCTCGTATTCTTTTAAGACCTCACTTGGCATTACATTCATATTATCATTATACATACACATATCCGGCATACCCGAAGCACTTGATACACTGAAACGGTAATAACCGGTTTCCGCCGGTTTAAAATTATAGCTTACGGCATTTTCACTTTCAATCGTATCATCTAAGCCCTGATCAATATTGATAGTCCCTTTTATACTGTCAACATATAATTTTACCGTACATTTGATACCCATGTAATTGAATGGGATGTCGTATTCACCGTCTTTTACCGTTCCTCCACTTGAGTAGGCAAAATTATCCGTATATGACATACACTCGTACTGCCTGCTGAAGTACCTTCTGTCAGTTCCGTTATATCCGTAAGTGATATCTTCGGTAGTGCCGTCTGAATAACCAACTCTGAATCTGAGATTTGATATGCTTTGATTAATGTTATCACCGTTGATATATATCTTACCTTCCGTAAGAAGCTGCAAGCTCTCAGCTTCCGTTTTCTTAACAATAACTACCCGGTAATCCCTTGACTGTGAATATACTCTGTAATAATATGTCTTACCTGCCTCCATATTATATGATAGCATATTATCATCACCGTTACAGAAATTATAAGAGTAACTGATCGATTTTATATCTGTCGGTGAATCAAACAGGTATAACGCATATGAATACGGGCAGTTTTCCGTACTGAATATATATGTTCCGCTTGTTTTTGGTGTAAATGAATACCAGCTGTATTTACGGTCTTCCGTCTTTTTCACGGTCTCCGTCTTACCCTCAGTCAGCTCTGTGACATTATTATTCTCTTCATATTCAACATTGATCGTGTAATTCATATTATCAGAATTTACCGTGAAATTCTTATAATATTCCACAAATATTGACTGTCCGGCTCTTGAATATACACTTGCATCACTATTTCCCATGTTACTGTAATCATAGATGCTTTTATATTTTGAATTGTATATATCGGAAAACAATATATAATCTTCTGCATACTGTGACATGTCAGACGACAGGCTTATCTTATAGAAACCGTCTCTCGGTGTAGTGAATCTTATATAGCCGCCGCCATAATATGCATGTATATTTTCTATCGTTCCGGTATAGTTTCCGTTACCCTTGTCATCAAGATCAAATGATGTCATATCCTTTATAGGCTTTACGCTTATCGGGACTTCTATCTGTTTGTCGCAATATGTTAATATCGCCTTATAATCACCAGTCTTAACGGAACCGTTCTTATTACGCGGCACATCATCAGGCAGATAGATAGAATAATTCCTTCCTGTCTTTTCGCTTGTGCTGTAATAATCCAGATCCTCCGTGGAACCGTCATCATAAGTAACACGAATCTGTGAACCGTAATTCATATTGTATTCAGGTTCAAGCTGGAAATCATCAAGTTTACTGTAGTATATAATATTTGGGTTTGCGAGTAGCTCAATATTTTTTACTTTTATATCCTCATCAATATTGTGTTCTTTCTCATGCGTAAATTTATAAGCCAGTCCTTCCGTTCCGGCTCTCGCCACGATAAGATACTTCGCCCCGTCTTTAAATGCACCCGTAACAGTGTTTACATAGTGATACTCTGATTTATCTTCATCATAACTGTCACTGAGTACGCTGTAACCTGTTTTTTTACCTTCGTTATCATATACAACATGATCGTAATAATATGATTCACCCGAATCCTTGCAGGTAACATCGGTAATGAATTTAAACCAGCCATTGTAATTCGCTTTACATGCATAAAAATGTATCCGGTTATCGGTAATTCCTTCATAGCCTTCTTTAGCAAATGCGCTTACTTTTCCGTATGACAATGTCACTTTATCCGCGGGAACTTCTGCTGATTCATCATCAACATCAATATCCGCAATGACCGCATATGTTCCTTTTTCCATGTAATATACACGGTCATCACATGAATAAGTTACTCCCGCATTAGAGGCGGTACCCTCTTCACGAACAATCCCGGTCAGACCGTTTCCATATATATCTAAGTCTGCCGTACATACGGATCCCTCTGTGTACTCTTTTGTAAGATGGAATTCATAATATCCGCTTTCTTTTACGGTGAATATATATGCCTTAGTATTGTCCGACGAAGATGAAAGTGTGAGATCCTCACCTTCAATATCCATATTGTCTGCCTTAATGACATATGTTTCAATTCCATGGTCCCCATCTTCCTTCATGGATATGTCATCGCTGTACAGGCAGTAATAATATGTGCTGTCAGCTTTCAGGGAAACTATATCATACGCGCCGTCCTGACCAGATTTACTGCCGCCTTCGGTTACAACATTACCTTCCTCATCATATACGGCAATATTAATATTCTTGCCGGTGCCTATTCTTGCGGCAAACATATAATCACCGTCTTCATCCGGTGAAAATGAATTAAATACACGTTCAAAATATCCTGCATCACAAGGTTTTTTAACATCTTTTTCTACAACGGGAACTTCTGACAACGCTTTAACGTCAACTTGATAATTCGCAGTCTTATCCATATAAGTAATAACATATTCATGTCTGCCTTCGGTAAGCACGGATTGCAGTCTGTCAGTTGAAGATACCGGTTTAACCTTAAAGCCGTCTCCTGTCTTATTACTGGTATCACCATAATACAGCGTCTCTTTTTCGCCGTTATCGTATTCGACTTCTATTGACATTCCGTTAGTATTAAGCATCGACAATCCTGCATACAGATCATTTTTATTGTTTCCCGATACACTTATGTCTTTTACAGCAGGTATTCCCTTTATCGAGAATTCGGATTCCATGGCATCGTAAGAAGAAAGCAGTATCATATAAGTCTTTCCTGCTTTAAGATGGTAATTAATATAATCGTTATCCGTAATTATTTTCTCACCGTCTTCATATATAACTATCCAAAGCCCCGGCGCAGACAGGCTGTAATTAATACTCTTTTCGGGTGTGAAGGAGTAATAACCCTTGAAAGTGTCATCGCTGCTGATATCCTTTGTATCACCGTCTTTCATGACAGTACCCGTAACCTCTGACAATACTGCCTTATAATCGCCGGTATACACCTCAAAATACATGCCGGATCTGAAGTAATACGTTACATTTGCCTTAAGATAACCGAATATCTCATAATTATCATCTGTACCGCCGCTATCCTGATAGGCCAGAGAATCCTCATATCTTATTCCGCCTCCATACATGATACACTTCGTATCATAGTCACCCAGTGAAGCAAATGTATAATAACCGCTTTCTTTTGGTGTGTACGAAAACCAGTTACACATTCCGCCATACTTGATCGAAGCAGAATATTCGGTTCCCGGAGTAAGCTTAGTTACAGAGACTTTCTTTAGTATCACTTCGGCATCTACGGTCTTATCCCGGTCAACTTCTGCTCCAACCTTGATATAATACTTATCTCCTGCTGTCATATCAAAATATTTGTACGGACCGGAATTAAATTCATCACTGCTTTTATATCTCTCATTATGATATATCAGATTGCTTTTATCATCGTATATGTCAATATAGTCTGTCTCTATATAATCATCTTTAAGAGAATACTTTAAACTGTAGAGTCCCGATTCCTTTACACTGTACGTATACCACCTGTGATCATTACCATTGTTACTCTCGTTACCCTGTAAAGAAAATGAATCGGTATACGAACCGTTATCATCCAATATTACAGGCATTACCTTTTCATCATTGGCTTCGCCGACACTGAATGAAAAATCCAAGGTGCCGCTGAAAGGCTCTTTAGTTAATTTTACAGATATCAGATATGTCTTTTTTGCAACAAGCAGTATAGTCTTTTTAAAGTTTTCATTAACGCCGCCGTTATCATCGTTGTCTATCTCCATATCATCACTGTATACAGCAAGATAAGTATCAAGCCTTCCGATAGATTCTATCGTGTATTCTGCGGTTTTATCGGGAGTGAAACCGAAGTATACATAATCATTTCTGCTTCGTACGGATACATTCTGTTCGCTTCCTTCATCTATCACTGTCATATTGCCCTTTGTTATGAGCACATTGTCTTCGTATTTGCCGTTTTCAAACAACACATACTTTGCTCCGGCCTGAAGAAAATATGCTCTTACCTTTCCTGCAGTACCGTTAACACAGCTTACCGGATCCCAGTGTACATCTGCTATATCCGCATGTGAAGAACTTATGTTATATACACCTGTCGCATCCGGTGCAAATACATAGAAATGATTCTGACCGTCTCCCGGAACCGTATATGTCCTGTCAATGCTTAACGTATCATAATCATCAACGTCAGTCTCTACTACCGTGACTTTAAAATACGCATTAACATTCATAACATCTATACGTACACCGACTTCATTATCGCCTGTGACAAGAAGCCCGTTTGTTCCGTATGATAACGGAAGATCTTTAAACTTTATTCCAAGTGTCGGGATCGTATCACCGTAAGCTACATCTTCTGTGCTTTCATCAGCATATGTAAGGGTGACTACCATACCTGAATAATCAAATGAAGTAGCGGTATTATCATATATCGTCTTAACAGGAAGTGTCTTTACAACAGCACCGACTACCTTTGGAACCTGCTTTACAGACAAAGTGAACTCGTCTCCAACAGTTAAACCTAAAGGTTTTACGATCAGCGAGCTGTCACCTTTACAATAGAAAAGCAACTCATAACAGTATGCATTACCCTCTTTTCGGGTATTGGACTTAAAATCAGTTATCGGAGTATTTGCCGGTAATCCGATGGCACCATTCTCGGAATCGCTCTTTAATGTCATTCTGTAATAGCACGATCCCTGTGCTTCAAATGATATCGTCTCATTATCGGAAAACGTAGCGGTTACCGGCGCGTTCTCGGTTACTTCGATATCATCACTCTTTTGTATTCCGAGAGAATACGTTGCACCTTGATCATACGAATATACACAGAACATATAATCCTTGCCTTTTTCGAGAACGTAGGATTCGCAATACCGGGCGTTATATCCGGCATCTCCTTCTGCAGGTGATATAACTTCATCCGCTATCGCACATTCAGTGATCGCTTCACGCTGATTCAGATTATATGCATTGATACTTTCTTTGTCAGCGAATCCTTCTTCTTTTTCTGTAACACCTTTTATCTCAAAATCATATACTCCGGTCTTCTCGGGCGTATATACGATGTAGTTAAATGCTCCTTTAACATTTGTGAGCTTATCTTTGTTACATTTATTGATCACGATACTGTAAGGCTTACCCTGACTTTCACGCTCTTTGGAATGATACTTTATACGGTAGTCTGTATCTGCCTCAAGAAATGCGGCACAATAACTATCCACATTACCTTCAAGACGCACTGTGTCTGACCAGTTAATGAATATTCCCGCACCGGTCTCTTGTGCATCAATATTAAATTGTCCTTTAACATCACTCTCGGAAGTGACCTTCAACAAATAATAACCGCTTTCCGAAGGTCTGTATTTGTAGAAATTCCCATAATTAACGGAATCTTTCTTAATTGTACCGTCCCATAACTCTTCCTCGGCGAATTCCTTTACCGCAAAGTCATAACCTTCAGTTATCTTCTGGCTGTTATAATATATGTCCGCATGCCACGTACCGGTATTAAGCTTTCCTTTTGACTTCTTGACATTGCTCTTTACCTCTACATTATCATCACCGTATACCGCTGTCTCTGTTGTTCCGTCAAGCAAAGTGATGTCAACGGCAAGACCCGAGTAGTCAATTTCTTTATCAATATCATTGTAGAATACCGTTCTCGGCATAATAGAGATCTTCGCTGATGAAATGACTTTGCGGTCAGAATTAAGTGTAAATTTAACTTTAAAGGAACCTTCTGTATCATTTACATACATTGCCACTTCATAGTAATATGTCTTTCCTGCCTCAAGAATATAATCCAGATTAAAGTTTGTGTTATTTTCTCCTGCATCGTCGTCTTCTTCTATGACACTACCCTTGGGATCCTCATACAGTCTTGCAACCGTATCATGATCACCTGTCGAAGACAATGTATACCATCCGGTAGTCTCGGGAGTGTATGTGAACCATCGGGACGCATTTTCCCCGTCAATATTCACTTCGTATTCCTCACCCGGGCAAAGCTCCGTATATGAACCACCTCTTTTGTGTCCTCCCTGTACGTCCTCACTTCCGGCCATTGCCGTATTCTGCGGGATCATGGAGAATACCATTGCTGCCGTAAGCACGACCGCAAGAAGCTTTTTTATTTTGAGTGGACTGAATGAATCAAATATTCCGTTTTTCACACTACTACCTCCCTGCTGTTATTACTTACATCTTCTTCACCTTGCTGTAAGCACCGTAGTACTTCTTGCCGTCTATCGTTACATAAGCACGGATCTTAAGATAATACTTGGTTCCCGACTTGATATTCTTAGTTATCGTCGTTGTCACCTTGGTAGAAGAATTAACTCTTACTGTCTTTGCCTTTGTGAAATTGCTGTTGCTTGCATAGGCTATCTCATATCCCGTAACCTTCGTTATCTTCTTCCATTTAACGGTGATCTTAGTGTCTTTCCTCTTGTTGCCCTTGGTAGCAAATGCTGCTTTCTTCGGTATCGTTATTACCGTTACACTTGCAGTTGCCTGCTTATAGCCTGCTGCCGTCGCAGTTATCGTAATAACAGTCTTGCCCGGATTCTTGAAATTGATCTTTCCTTCAGCACTCACCGTTGCAACCTTCTCATTACCTGATGTATAGGTGAATACTGCTCCTGCTGCCGATGACACTGCTCCGATATCGGCATACTTGCCTGTTGCCTTCTTATAGGATTCGGAAGCAGTTGTTATCGTCTGATCTGCAAGCGTTACTGTCGGAGCTGTTGTAGGAGTTACTACCGGCACCTGTGTAGGTGTGGCAACCGGCTCCTTAGTCGGCTGTGACGGTACCTGTGTAGGCTCGGAAGGCGCTCCTGTCGGCTCTGACGGATTATTAGTAGGTTCACCTGTCGGATTCTGTGTTGGATTAACATCCGGTGTACCTGTCGGTTCAGGAGTCTTCGTAGGCTCCGGCGTCTTCGTAGGCTCCGGTGTCTTTGTAGGCTCCGGTGTCTTTGTAGGCTCCGGCGGAAGATCCTCTACACGTTTGATCGTACCGATCTTATTGTAGATCTCGCCTGTCTCCTCATTAATTACATAGATATCAGGCATTGACGATTCGCTCTTGATCTCAATCTCACTTACAGTATTGCTGTCAGCAGCTTCTGATGTACTTAATACATATCCCTGATTAGCCTTAACTGTTATGTCACCGGAATACAGTCCTGTCACATTCTTATTACCTGTTACCGTAAACTGACCGTTTTCGCCTTCTGCGGCATCCCTTCTTGTTATGACAAGTTTTCCCTTAACCGATTTGAAAGTGTAATTTTTGGCATCGGTTCCGGTCGGTGTAAGTTCATGGCTTCCCACTGCAGTCGGAACAGTTCCTGATATAGAAGGTGCGGTGTAACCTTCCGCAGTTTCTTCATTTTCATCATTAACGAATCCTGTTACGGTTATCTTAAGTTCAGGTTTGGTTCCGTAATATATGCTCTCGCCTGCGTATTCAGCCTTAAGCTCTGCCTTACCGATCTCATAATCTGCAGTAAGACCGTCTTCAGGAAGTACATAATCATCACTTGCAGTCATACCTGTAACGGTAACCGTATATTCACCTGCTTTGATATTGCCTGTACCTGTTACTTCAAATGTGACTGTATCACCCTCAGCAACCCCGTCGGCTGATGCGGTAACATTGTCAACCTTACCTGTATATACAAGTCCTTCGGTATTGTTAAGGATAATTCCCACTTCCTTCGGCAATACTTTGAATTCTACAGCTTCCGATGTCGTCGACTCATACAATCCGTTATCATCTCTTGTTGCTTTAACTACACAGTAATAAGTGTATGTTCCCTTATGCATGCCTGCCGGTACAGCACACTCAGGTTCATCCGTCGTGGTAAGAAGAATATCATCATCCTTTCCTTTCCGGTACCATGCATATGAGAATGTATATTTTCCGTCTTCTGCCGCTACGGCACTGACAGTCAGATAAACCGAATCCTTCTCATATCCGTATTCTGCTTCACTGTCAGATACCTCGATACTTTCGATCACCGGTGCCGTAGCAGGAATCATATTCCACTTGGCAGTTATGGTAGTATCAGCTGCCGATGCCACAGTTGCATCAGTTACCGTGTTCTCATCGGAATCCACCCACTCTGACAGGTTGTATCCTGACTTCTCCGGTGTAGGAAGGTCTCCATATGCAACACCTTCCATAATATCGTATGAGTCAATCTTTTCTCCGCCGTCGGTGTCGAACTTAAGTTCATATATGGTAAGTGTGGTCGATGTCTCATTACCTGCCTCATCAACCGCCTTGATCGTGTACTCGCCCGCTCCTGCAGTATCGAATAAATATGTATCTTCGTCTTCACATTCCATTGCAGCGATCGCACTATCGCCCATAACAACCGTTACGCCATCTCCTGCGATTCCGCTCGTCTCGTCTTCCACAGTAAATGATACGGATATATGTCCATAACCGTCAGCTACTCCGTTAATATCAGAGATTACAGGCTTATCATCATCCTTCTTATATTCGAAGATAGTCTGCTCGTATATCTCTCCTGTCTTCTCATCATGTATGTAGAATTCCTCGCTGCCATCTCCGGTATTCTCATCGAGCTCTATCTTACCGTCGTCTATCTTGGTTTCCTCATCTTCATAGAGTACATATCCGTCATTAGGAACGATCGTTATCGTGCCCGTATACCATCCGTTATTTCCAACGGTTCCATTAATTCTGTAATGTCCTTGCAGACCTGACGCAGCACTTCTTCTGCTTATCACAAGATTGCCTGACTTATATTCAAATGAATAGTCGTCTGCCACTCCGTCAGATGGTGTCAAAGTATGTGTTCCTTTTTTTACAGGTATCTTACCTTTGATCACAGGTGCCACATATCCAACTGCCGTATCTTCAGTATCTTTACCGACGAAGCCTGTCACATCAACATTGAGTTCCGGGGTCATTCCATAATATATCTCATCTCCGGCATAGGTTGCGGTAAGCACTGCCCTCGCGATCTCATATTGTTTCTTAACAGCTGCTTCATCATCAGGAAGAGTATAATTAGCATTGGTTAGTGCTGTTGCAATTGCAGTATATTTTCCTACATGAACCTTATCACCATCAGCAACAACTACTTCACAAGTATCACCCGGAACAAGGTCTGTTGCTTCTGCAATAACCTTCGATGCCTTACCGTCATAAGTACGTGTCTCATAACCGCTCCAGGTAAGCCCTGCTTCCTTAGGAAGGATCTTATATGTATCGGTAAGATCGTCAAGAGGCAGTCTGTAGTATTCATTATCTACTGCAGTAACTTTTGCAGTATGCACCTTGGCATCCTTCTCCCTGCCGCCTGATACGGTTACGTTACATACGTCCTCTTCATTTACAAGGTTAGTTACCGATGCAGTTACGTTCGATGCATTACCATCGTATACTCTGTCAGCGGTTCCGCTCCAGCTTACGGTGATAGTTCTTGGAAGAACTTTAATAATCTTAGTATCCGTTGTAACGGTCTTCTTATTGCCGTTATCCTTTCTTGTTGCGGTCACAACGCAGTAATACGGATATTCAGCCGGTGTCTTTCCTTCAGGAAGAACATACTTCGCTCCTGTTCCCACTTTCTTTGCTCCGGATTCAACCGTAGCATCCGGTTCATACCACTCGTAAGAGTATCTGTAATTGGTATCCTCGGTACCGCCTTTAAGAACCTTGGCTGTCGCTTCTATATAAGCGTCTCCTTCTTCGTATCCGTATTCCGCATTAGTGGCTGTAACATTAACATCAGGAGCCTTGGCATCATAACTTTCATATTCAGTTTCCATGTCCGCAGCACTACCGACAACAACATTGAGAGGAACGCCGTAGTTTGATATCTCCTTGATCCACATCTCCTTGAATGCGAATACAAAGTCCTTATAATCCGGATACTTCGGATAGAGCTGTCTTCTTATCTGATCTGTTATCAGATAATTCTTCTTGATCTTCTCACCTGCCTTAAGAACCTCCGGCATGTCGGTTATACATTCAACCGATCCACCCTGTTTATAATATGCAGTCTGAATAAGCTTTCCTTCTCCTTCAAGATTCGGCAGATACATGTCTGCATCTTCACCTGTTCCGGTATTCTCCATGATAAGGTTGTAATAGAACTTACCGTCAGTGAATGTCTCAGGAATCTCCATTGTTATCTTGAGGTTATCAACTCCGTATACCTTGATCGGAGTATCATGCTTGAAGGTTGCCTTAACAGGCTTATTGAAGCCTGACAATATACCGCTGTAATCGGCAGTAACATAGTAGGTTCCCGACTTGTCACCGCGAACTACCCATTCAAGAGTCTTGGTAGACTTACCTGCGATCTTATCTATATGAGTATTGATCCCATTGGTTCCCGTCGCATTCATAAGTGTAAGTCCGTCAGGCAGATTAAGCTTGATATTATTATCAACAAGGCTGAATTCCTCATCTGCGTTATTTATAACATACATCTTAATATCATAGAATTCCTTAAGGAATGAGGTCTTAACCGGAATCTCAAGTATTACAAATATATCATCTGCAACCTTCTCCGGAACATAGATGAAGTCACCTTCAATACCTTCTGAGCCGCCTCCGTAAGAGAAACCTGCTATTCCGGCATCTGTACTTATAATATTGATCTTTACATACTTAAGTGTTACCAGATATTCCACCGCATGATAATTGGCAGGATCGCTAAGGCTTAATCCCGCTTCCTCAATCTCTGCCAGAGTCATCCTGTGAGATTCGAACTGCGCCTCAACAAGCGGCTTTTCTTCAAGCATCAGGGTCAATGACTTCGTAGTGCCATTCTCCATCTGAACACTCTTACGTACCGGAAGATATCCTTCAACGTACGTACCTACATCATACATGCCCTCTGCTGCATCGAATTCCGTTACACCCTTCTTATCGGTCTTCTCAATCTCCTGATCATCCGTACCCATATTGAAGTATACCGGTGCATTTGCAAGAGGCATGCCGTCTTCATCAACAACCTTGACAGTAAGATGACCTATGGCGTTGCCGTCTATTACCCTGATCTGCTTCGTGACGGTACTTATTGCCGAGTCAGTGTCTGTTGCCGTTACAGTGACAGTATACACATCCGATTCCTTACCGTCAGGAAGTGTATATGTATGCTTATACAGCCTTACGTCAGAATTCTGTAATACAGGAGTCGTTCCGTCACCATAATCGATAGTCCATGAGCTTATACCGTCATCATCATATGATCCTGACAGATCGAACTCATATTCTCTGCCGGATACCATAGTCGACGCACAGTCAAGTACGATAACCGGTGCATTGTTAACTCTTGTTACCACTATACCTGAGGATCCTCCGTTCATAACTGTTCCCTCAGATACGTTACCGCGGATATCTGTTGCAGTTACCTTATATACATACGTTACATTCTTATTCTCTACAGAAGTATCCGTATAGGTGTAATCAGCCGTATCGGAATATCCTTTGACATTGTCAACGAATTCATACGTATCGTCTGATTTGCCGGATACCTTACGATATACGGAATAATATGCAATATCATCTTCTTTGCCGCCGGTCCACTTAATCTCCACAGCAGGTCTTGCCTTATCGGGATCTGATGCATCAAGTGTCTTAAGTGATGCAGTCACACCGCTTACTGTCGGTGCTTCAAGATCGATAGTGTAATTAAGTGTTACCTCTGAGCTCTTATTACCTGTCTTATCAACCGCCGCAGCCTTAACCACTATAGCATCATTATGTGTGAAATGAGTCTTATCTACAGGAAGAACCACTGTATTGACCGCGCTTGTAAGCAGTTCTTTGTTCACATCAGATGATACCGTAGTCCATGTACCATTACCACTCTTTTGGTACTGGACCTCAACGTGATCAACACCGATATTGTCTGTTGATAAGAATCTGATCTCATTTATCGCCGGTCCGAGTATATCATTATCCTCAGGATACATATCCTTAAGAACCGGTATGGTATTATCTACAATTACATCAGCTCTATCCGTATAACTTCCATCCAGAGTCGTTACCGTTACAAATGTCTTTCCATCAGCTACCGGAGATACAATACCGGAAGCATTGACAGTTGCAACCTTCTCATTATCGGAAATGTAGCTTACTTTCTTATTGGTAGCATCTTCCGGAGATATAAGTGCAGATAATGAAGCAGTCTCACCGGATCTCAGATATACTGTCTCAGGTGATACCTTAACACCCGTTACTTCAGTCGATGCGGTCGTATCATGTAATTTTACCTTAGTTGTTATATTCTCCTTCGATGAAGAACCTCTTACACGAAGGATATAAGTCTTACCTGCTTCAAGTACCTTGTTGATTCTGAAGTTATTGTTACCTGATCCTATATTGTAATCAACAAGATCCAGATCCGAACCGTATATATATCCTGCAGTTCCCGACTCACCCTTGGAATAGAATGTATAAGGAACACTTCCTGCTGCCGTGAATCTGAAGAATTCGGATTCTCCTGCCTTAAGAGTTACATCAGTGAATGTCTCAGCGGTTATAGTCTTCGCATCATCAACAGAGAAGTCCTTTACATTGATTTTAAACTGCGCATTCTTACCCTGATATGTAATTCCTACAGTCTGTTCTCCTGCAAGAAAATGACCTGAATCATCCTTTCCGATAAGTGATGTGTCAATTGAAGCATTAAGTCCCCATGAACTCTTGTCACTGTAATTAACTCTCTCTTTGGTTCCATCTGAATATTCGATCTCGTATACCAGTCCCTCTAGGTTCACGGTTGTCTCAAACTGCGAGTAATATACTGACTTATCCGGTTCTACAACTATACTTATGCCCTCTATCTCAGGCTTACCTATAATGCTTAAAGCATAATTATTCTCATCTGTCGAACTGTCTGCAGCAAGCATATATGCGGTATCTTCCATAAGCTTAACGATATACGCGTTCTTCTTAAGACCCGGATTCTTATTCATTGCAACCGGGTTAAATGATGTGTTGTATAACGAAAGCAATGCTGTTGCCGTATTATCAGCCGCCATGTTGATCTGATAATATCCGGTCTCAGGTACCGTAAGCTGATACAGATTGAAGTCACCTGCATCTGTTATATCACCCTGAATAACATCATCCTTCAGTTCATCAATCTCAGTCAGAGCATAAGCAAATGAACCAAGACAATCCTTTTCATTCAGATCTCTGATATTAGAGCGGATATAACAGGTTTCATCCTTTGTAAGATATAATATCTTCTCATCATCCGTGGACTTTGAATATGTGTTTACTTTTCCTGATCTCCCGTCAACTATCGTATCTATATAAGTTTTTGCAAGCGAGTCTTTTGTTGTCATAGCAAGAATGTAGAATCCGGTTTCGGGAGCAGTAAACTTCCTGTATATCTTCTCATAATGCTGAGTTTTTTGGTTTGAACCTGCATCTATAGCAGGTATTTCGCTAACATCTTTTATATTAATAGTATAGGAAGTATCCTTACCCATGTAGCTGATCTTGACAGTCTTTTCTCCTGTACCGGATAACTTCAGAAATCCCGGTTCGGCCGAACCGATACTTATAACAGGCTTGATTCCCGTAGCAGTACTTCCTTTGCCGGCGTCAAAGACTTCACTTGTGCCATTCTCGTATATGGCTTTGACAGTCAGTCCTTCAATATCAAGAGTCGAATCGATTCCACGATAATATTCTCTCTGCGGATAAGAATATTCGGAATCATGCATCACTTCTATTCCCGTCGGCATCGAAAGCGGCCTGATGTCACACGTGATCTCCATCTCCGAAGATGTAGGATTGGCAAGCCTCAGATAATAAGTCTTATCTTTTTCAAGCTTATATACCCTGACATTGGTATATGTATTATCTTCGGAATAACTGTCACTCAACTCGCTGTCTATACTTACCATAACGTCATTATACAGATATACTCCCGGAGTGTAGGATGACGAAGCCTTGATGCTGTAGTATCCGTTCTTATCCGGCGTAAGTTTATAGAATGCAGCCCTGGCACCTGCAACGTCAACCGTGAAACTTCCGTTGGTGCTTGCAATAGATTCAATATTCTGTATATGGACACTGACTGTACATTCCGCATTCATGTATTTGAATTTTACATCATATACACCATCCTGCACAGTTATTCCCTCATTATCGTAATTGAATTCTGCAGAATATGACATAGTCTTATTCTGTCTTGAATAATACTTTTCTGAGGTTCCGTTATATCCATAGGTTATATCTTCCGTTGAACCGTCTGCATAAGTAGCCCTGAACTTAATGTTCGAGAAGCTGTTTTCAAGCCTGCCTTTAGAGTTTGTGGCATATATGTCTCCCTCTGTAAGAAGCTCAAGTTTACTTGCAGAACTCTGTTGTTTTACTATTACTACCTGATAATCCGCCAATGAACCTATAAAGACCTTATAATAATACGTCTTTCCTGCTTTCAATTCATATGACAACTTGTAGTCATTACCGTTGTAATAACTACCGTTAAAAGTAATATAACTTGAAGCATCCGGTGAATCATACAGCATTATACTGCCTGTATATGTGCAATTCTCGGTATTGAATATATATACACCACCGGTTTCCGGAGTAAATGCATACCATCTGTAATTAGAGTCACCTAACTTAGTCACCGTCTCAATCTTATCACATGTCAGTTCCTTAACAACCTGACTGGGATCCAGTTCCACATCAATACGGAACTGATCATCATCAGAAGCGCTGGCTTTATCCTTATGATACTCGATATACAGTGCCTGTCCTGCTTTTACATATACCGTGGTCTTAGCATTGTATCTGTTATCTTTCGTTTCGTAGCTGTTATTATGAGTAACAGAATTGTATGCAGAATTATATATATTACCATAATATATATAATCATAATATTGGCTTCTGTCTACAGACAGATTAATGTTATAGAAACCTGATACCGGAGCGATTAATCGCACATAACCGTAACCGTTTTCATTCTCTACAGTACCGGTATATGTTCCCACTCCATTCTCGTTAAGAGAGACTTTTGGCAT
Organism: Lachnospiraceae bacterium V9D3004; assembly: GCA_000621985.1. Classification (GTDB taxonomy): domain Bacteria; phylum Bacillota; class Clostridia; order Lachnospirales; family Lachnospiraceae; genus V9D3004. The sequence continues at coordinate 388,524 of JHWW01000001.1, read as the reverse complement.
CTTGCCTAATCCCTTGACACTTATCGGAACTTTGATCGTCTGATCAGCATATGACAATACTGCATCATATTCACCCGCTCTTACCTTGCCATTCTCATCAAGCGGAACATCTTCAGGGAATCTTACAGTATATTGCTGTCCGGTCGTACTACTATAACCGTAACTGAGATCCTCTTCTTCTCCGTCAGAATATGTGATATGGATCTTAGAGCCACTGCCGAGCTCATCATCCGGATCCAGATTAGTCTTATCAAGCTTACTGTAATATATCTGCCTAGGCTTCTTAACAAGCTCTATCTCCATATCATTGGAGACCTTCTCGGCTTTAATTGAGTATTGTAAGCCATCATAACTGCATTTTGTGGTAATAAGATATGGTTTTCCCTTCTCAAGAGTTGCCCCCGCATTATAATAATTGTGATATACATTATTATCATCTTTTTTATAATCCGAAGTGCTTGAACCGATCGAATTGTTAGTATTATATATATATACATAATTGTATCTAGATGCCTGCGAAGATGTAACGTCTGTCTTGAACGTATACGAACCGTCAACCGAAGGAGTGAATACATATGCATGATAAAGCTTATCGGTAGTACCCTCATTGTCAGCATATGTTCCAACCTTCTTGCAGGACAGTGTTGATTTTGCTTCGGGATCCGAAAGTGAAGTTACTATACTGTATACTCCCTTTTGCAGATAGTATATACGATCTGCACATGCGTAATATTCATCCTCATCACTTCTGGTATATGAAAAATCTGCTATCGTGTAATATATCGAATCACCGTTATATAATTGGAATTTCACCTCATTACAGGGATCGCCTCCGCGATCGGTAGCCGTATGGAATTCATAGAATCCATCTTCCGTAACTTTATAATTATATGCCCTTACATATTCTCCTTTAGCAAGCACTGTCTTGTTCTCTTCCGAGATACCGAGACTGCCAAGCGGACGTACATAAGTTTCGATCGCCTGATTATCCGATTGCCGGATATCTTCGTCGGAATTATATAAGCAATAATAATACTTACTGCCGGCCTTCAGATGAACGACATTATATATAACACCGGTGCCACTGCTCCAGTCGACTGAATTATTCTTGTCATCGTAAATGTTACTGGAAACATATACGTTACTGTTGCATATGGTGTGGAATACATAATCTCCGTCTTCTTCCGGTGTATACGAATAGAATACATATTCATAATATCCTGCGTATCCCGGTTTCTTAACTTCATTCTGAAGCGCAGGGACATACGAGATGCTCTTAACGTCTATATGATAATTCTTAGTCACACCCATGTAAGTTATCTTATAATCATGTGATCCCACCTTAAGCTTATTATACATTGACTCTGTCGTATTAACCGGAGCTATCTTGAAGCTTGCTCCTGTCTTGGAACTGTTCACACCATAATACAATTCCTCAGTAGTTCCGTCATCATATTCAACATTAATAACAATTCCGTTATAATTAAATTTAGAGAGTCCTTCATAATAATCATTCTTATTGCTTCCCACAACGTCAAAGTCTGTAACTGCCGCAGCCTTTTTTATCTCGAATGTAGAGCTTCCGCCATCATATCTGGTCAGCTTAAGCAGATATTCTTTTCCTGCTTCAAGCATGACATTCAGCTTGTAACCGGTTGAATCATAGTTGCCTGAGGCTATAGAGTTCCCCAGATTATCCTTGTCATACACATATATATACATTGTAGATTCATTAGGAGCTTTTGTGGTAGATAACAAGTAATAATCTGTCGCAGAAGGAGTGAATGTGAAATATCCCTCATAATCATCATCAGATGTGATCTCTTTCTTGTTGCCGAGAGTAACCGGCGTAGTATTAACAGCCGATAATGTCACCTTATAATCTCCGACATCAGTGTTATAATACAATCTTGATTCAAGATAATATGTAACGTCCTTCTCAAGATAACGGAAAAAGCCGTAATTTCCATCAGATCCGCCGCCATCTTTACCTTGTATCTCATTATCATCATTGAAGTCGTCCTTATATAATGTTCCATACGTATCCTGATCTCCGGTTGAATAGAGCTTGTAATATCCATTCTCAGACGGAGTATATGAAAACCATTCTACCGAACCTTTGTCCGGAACCGTTACATCATATAATGTTCCCGGTGTCATAGCCTGGATATCAACTTTCTTGAAAGCAACAACGCCGTTACCGGTATCTCCATCACTCAAACCGGCAGTTACATAATAATAATATGTCTCTCCGGCAGACAGCCGGGTGTATACGTAATTTCCTCTGGCCGAGACAGCCTCAACATAATTCCCTTCTTCATCATACAATGTCACATTCAGATCATCAATATTCTCGGAAGCGTATCTGAAGCTGTACAATCCGGATTCCGTAGGCTTATATGTAAACCACCTGTAATCATTACCTCCATCAGCCGACATGGTGAACGAATAGCTATTACCCGCCTCCATGGCAGTAACATTGCTGACAGATTTCTTATTAAAATGAACCGAAAAGCTCATATTCTCATCTTCAGGTTCGTCTATAATACATACAGAGAATATGTATGTCTGCCCCTTATGCATAAGCAAAGTCATCTTAAAGTTACCGGCCACTCCGCCGTATCCGTCTTCACCTGCAGATATACCGTTACAATAAGCTTCTACATACGTATTGCAGCCTCCTTCGGAATTGATCGTATATTCCCCATCCTCCGACGGTGTGAAGCTAAAGTATCTGTAATCATCTTCTCCTTCAACCGTCACCTGATAACTGCTTCCCGAGGCAAGCGCCGTAACATTTTCCTTTGTTACCGACAAGGTATCACTATATGTTCCTTTTGCTATAAGTACATACCGGTTTCCGGCTTTCATATAATATGCTTTCTTTGAACCGTAATAACCGTTTATCCTTGTCAGTCCTCTCCAATGTTCATCAACCACACCGGTGTAAGACGAGTTCACGTTATAGACACCCGACACAGACGGTGTGAATACATACATATGCCTTGTGCTGCCACCGGATATATTTACGGTATCATTAAGACTTATGGTATCAAGTCCCTCAACAGAATCTTCCTCGACCATAAGCTTCAAAGGAGCAGCTGTAAATATCGCTCTTACATATACCTGATTCTCTCCCAGGTTCAAAAGACCGTTACCATCGGTATATATATCGTCAACTCCATACTTAACACCATAAGTTTCGATATTCTCATTGTAAGCAACGTCCTCACTTGTTCCGTCTTCATAACTGAATGAAAGTACAAGTCCCGAATAATCAAAACCTGAATCAGTATTCTTATACACAGTCTTGGTAGGCGGCGTCTTGATATCGATCGCAGAACACCTTGGAACCTTCTTTACCGACAACGTATATTCACTACCGGTACTCACACCGGATAATTTTACGACAACAGAAGCGCCTTTATCTGCCCGGAATAAACTATCATAACAATATGAAGTTCCGACCTCACTATTGCCCGTCTTTAGATTACTTGTACTTCCCGAATATGTCAGATTAAATCTCGCATATTCCGAACTGCTCTTAAGAGTCATTCTGTAATAACCTTCTTCGGGAGCCTCGAACGTGAACGATTCTTTTCCCGTACATGTGGCGGTTACCGGTTCATCCAACGCAAGCTCTGCACCGGCATCCTGACTGACTGACATCGAATATGTGATATCCGAATCAGACACATAAGCTCCGAACATATAAGCCTTACCTGCTTCAAGATTATATGAATTGCCATATTCAACCATGTTGTTATCCGTGCCGTCTATCGGTGTAACAACTCTGTCAAGAGTATCGACAGCATATATGGAGTTCATCGAAGCGATCCTTGATGAGATCACTGAATAGGAAAAAGATGATCCGTTCTCTACTAACCCTTTAACCTTAAAATTATATAAACCGCTCTTTGAAGGAGTATAGGTTATGAAGTTATATCCTCCTTTAACATTCTCCAAGGTGTTCGACTTAATATCTGCAATAGATATACTGTAAGACGTACCAGATCCGCTGTAATAACTGTTGTAGGATACATTTAACAAATATTCGGTATCTGCCTCGAGATAATACACGGTATGAATATTCTTCTTATCACCGATATATGCATTATTATTATATGCTGAGTATACATCTGTATCATCATCTAGTGTCCTCATATCAAATGACGGATTGGAACTGGTACTGTCAGTAATTGTCTCCACCATATAATAACCGGTGGTTTTCGGAGTATATATGTAATAATCTCCGGAACTGAATACACCTTCCTTAACGGAACCGTCCCACTCTTCTATGTCAGAACTGTCTTTGATCTCAATATCATAACCTTCTGTGATCTTCTGACCGTTATAATATATGTCAGCATGATATGTTCCCTTGACATACTTATTGTTCGACTTCTTTATATTGGCTTTAACCGTCAGTTTGCTGCCGTTACCGTAACCGTAATTAATTGTCTCGGTAGTACCGTCAAACCATGTCATGTCAAGCGTAAGACCCGAAAATGATAAAGAACTGTCAATGTCGTTGTAGAATACTGTTCTCGGCAACAACTTGATCTCGGCGGACTCGGCAACCTTGCGACCTGAATCAAAAGTAAGCTTGACATTGAAAGTTCCATGTATATCCTCATAGAACATTGCTGTCTCGTAATAATATGTCTTACCTGCCTTAAGGGCATGACCAAGTGCAAAGTTGGATCCGTCATCGGCAGAATCGTCAGCTTCATCAAGCGCATCACCGTCCGGATTCTCATAGATCCTTGCTATGGTGTCATAATCACCTTCGGACGTAAGCACATACCATCCCGAAGTCTCCGGAGTGAACTTAAACCACTTGCTCACTGTCTCTCCTTCAAGACGCACTGCTTTATTCTCGTCTAACACGAGATCCGTATAAGTAGAACCATCATCTTCTGCGCCCTGTGGTTCTCCCTGTCCTTCTCCTTGTTCTCCTTCTCCACCATTAGCCGATACGGTGGCCGAAGCCTGCGGCACCATCGTGAAGATCATCGCCGCCGATAAGAGGACAGCGAGAATTTTCTTGAGTTTAAGCGTCTGTTTTTTCACATCAAATACCTCCCTTGCATATGATTACGTTTTTACTATCGTTCATTAAATAACAGTTTTAAACATCAATATATCTTACAGTAATTTCCATATTTTCCAACAAGATATACATAATTTATTATACCATATTTTTTTCAAAATTAATAGCAGTTTATAGTTTGTTAATATTGTGTGTAATATTTTTAGATTATATTATAAAAAACGACCTGCTCTTCGTAAAAATGAGCAGGTCGATAATATGCCGTTTTTGCATCTCAGAATGCCTTAAAGCACCTGATATTGATCCACATCTGGTTGATCTTCTCGTTGGTCTCGTCATCAAAGTAGTTCATTACGGCACATTTTCTTATAGTATCAAGAGTCGGATACTGGGCTCCAAGCGCCCCGTGTTCGGAACCTTCTTCGGCTTCGATAACGAAGCTGCCGTCGGCGGCAGCTTCACCCTGGAAGAAGTAGGAGATGTCGTAAGCTTCCCGATCATCTTCTTCCTCAGCCTCATAATTGTACCTGATATAATCATATACGGTGCTGTCGCCCTCTTCACCGGCAATAACAGACGTATATCCGATGTAATACATGTTTCTCACAACATTCCGGGACTCGGACATGAAGTTGACAAATGCTTCCGCAACCTGCTGCTTTCTCGCATCTTCACTGATTCCGTCTTTCAGCATAACCCATCCGTCAAACCATAGGTTACTGCACTGTTCGCCGACATCATAGCACAACTCCACACCGTCTTCTGCTGCCTGTTCTATCGTATACACTCCGTCACCCGACCACTGATAGTTTGCAAGCACCTTACCGCTTACCATGTCGGCCTTACCGCTGTCAGATTCAAATGAGTACACATTTCCCTTGATCTCACGCAATATATCCTCTACCGCACTTATAGTCTCATCAGAAGTGTCATTCATCTCAATCGCCAGTGCCTTCGTATAATCCTCACGGTTACGGAACTCTTCACTAAGAAGCTTCTCTCGCTTATATATTGCAAGCGCCGCAAAGTAAGAATCCCTCACATTATCCTTGATCGTGATCCTTCTGCTGTATTCGGGGTCGGCAAATATCGACCAGTCCGAAGCCTGTTCGCTTGTTATCTCTTCGGGATTATATACGATTCCCGTTGTTCCCCACATGTAACCTGCCGAATATTTGCTCCATGGTTCACCGCCTATCTCATTCTCATCAAATACCTTCTTAATATACGGTGATACGCCCCTCACATAATGATTATCCTCATTTTCGGCATCAAAGAATTGTTCCGAATACGGCACAAGCTTATCCTCTGACATGAGCTTCATTATCATATAATCCGACGGACACACAAGGTCGAACCTGTCACCGATCGTGAGCTGATTATACAATTCCTCATTGGTTCCGAAGCAGGAATACTCAACATTGACTTCTACACCGTATTTGTCATAATACCAGTCCTCGAAGTCTTCTATAACCGAATTCTCACCTATTATCTCACTGCCGTTATCAAGCTCGATAAGCTCATCCTCGTCCCAGTCGCCCTCATCGATGTATTCCTCCCAGTTGCAGATGCGAAGGGTAAGAGTGTCATCTCCCATTTCCGACCCGCAGGATGTGAGAAGGCAGGCAGCCAGGATAGGGATGAAGCAGAAAAAGATTGCTTTTCTGAATTTATTAAATGTTTTGTATTTTATACGTGAATTATTTATCATCATCTACCGGTCACCCTCTCTGTCCTTCTTGCCCCCGGGCACATTCATGGCGACAACAAGTATCACAACGAATACGAATATAACCGTTGACAAGCCCCACAACGCCGTCTTGATATCCGTCCTTGCGCCTCTTGTGGCATTGACCACATAAGTGCTGATGGTGTCGAAAGCTGCAGGCTTCGTATATGTCGCTATGAAATAATCATCAAGCGACAGCGTTACAGCCATAACAAATCCCGACAGAATTCCGGGAACTATCTGTGGTATCACTATCTTAACAAGTGCTTTAAAAGGGGTTGCTCCCATATCAAGCGCCGCCTCATAAGTACTCTCATCCATCTGCTTAAGCTTCGGTATAACCGACAGATATACAAACGGAGAAGACAGCAGCACATGCCCGATAACAAGAGGAATGTATGAGTCTTTATTCATATTGAGTACTACTATAAGAAATATACATATGGAAAATCCCGTTACAACATCGGCATTGACTACCGGCACCTGATTCATACTGTTGATAGCGAGTTTCGGAAGCTTCTTTGAATAAAATGCTCCGATGGCACCTGTAGTGCCAAAAAGTGTTGCTATCATCGCCGAACCCACTGCCAGTGTAAATGTTCCGATGATCATATCCTTAAGTTCCGCCGTTTCGAACAAAGTCACATAATTCTTCAATGAGAATTCCCTTATCGTTCCAAGCTGAGGCGATGTTGTAAAGCTGTACACCGCAAGCAGCATGATCGGCAGATATATGAACAACAGGACAAGAATTATCCATGTTGCCCGGCTTACATTTTTCATAGTCTGTCCCCTATTTTTAATATTTTTTTGCACCTGTTACTTGTTACTATTCACAATCTCCCACGCTCTTAACCCATATTCCACCTGCTTCTCATCAGCCGCAGCTTCGCTGCTTATGGGCATGGGGCATCACCCTTTAGCACTCGAAGGACTGTGGATAGTACCTTCCTTATCCGAGAACCTGTCCGTATACAGCGTCGCGATGAACACAAGCACGAGCATAACTATCGATATCATTGAACCCTTATGCCAGTTATATGCGCTGAAATAACTGCCTATAAGGCTTCCCATAATGTAAGTGCTGTTATACAGCATGTCAAGAATCACATAATTAGTCATTGCCGGGAGGAATACCATTGTTATTCCGCTCATTATCCCCGGAAGAGACAATGGAAGTATGACCCTCACGAATGTCACGGCATTGCCCGCCCCAAGATCGTGCGAAGCCTCTATCAGATTCTTATCAAGTTTGATAAGAGTCGTATATAACGGAAGTATCATGAAAGGTAAGAAGTCATAAGTCTGCCCGATGACAGTATTAAGGAACGGATAATATGCAAGATTCCCCTCAATGTAACTTAATACTTCCTTAAGCGCTGTTATCCTTAATGTAAAATTGATCCACATTGGAATTAGAAAAATGATGAGAAGCCCCTGCCTGCCGTGCTTCATATTTGCAAGAATATACGCAGTGGGATATGCAATGAGCAGGCATACAACAGTCACCACCGCTGCCAGGGCTATACTGTATATAAGCGTTCCTATCGTATTGCCCGACGTAAAAAAATCTATAAGATTATTAAATGATATCTCACCTTTGCCATTGGTGAAAGCATAATAGAGTATAACAATAACCGGAGCCACCACGAACAGTGACAAAAACAAAGCATATGGTATGCACAATTTACTTCGGTCAAATATTCTGCTCAATTCACAGTTCCCTCCGTATTCATCGTAAGCTTAATAGCTTCCTTTGGAATAATAATACTTACATAGTCATTCTCGTTCCACAGATATTCATCATCAAGCACATACTCGAATCCGTTATCCGTCTTGATAAGATAATTGTAATGGTCGCCCTTATATATAAGGTTGATGATATTGCCGCAGGCTCTTGTTCCTTCCTGATCGTCACTCATCGATATGGCTTCAACTGGTATCTCGACATTTACCCTGATTCCTCTAACATCTATGCGTTCACCATCACCTGTTACAACATAACCGTCCTCATCTATGTGAGAACCGGGATATAGCATTGTCACATCACATTCGTATTCACCGTCACCGAACTCAACCATATTGTGCTTTGTGATCTCACCCTCGAAGCTGTTGACAAGAGTATCACAAGGCATGCAGTGAATTGCGTCAGGCTCAATATACATCTCAACAGTGTCACCGACATTGGCAGAGCGGGTGCGTTGTATTACAACTTCATTCTTTCCGCACTGAACGGTTATCTCATAATGTATGCCTTTGAATACGACCGATATCACTTCACCGGTCAGCTGACCTGCAGAAGACGGTTTAGTCACAGACAGGTCATTAAAGAATATATCCTCCGGTCTTACTACTACATCAAGCTTCGTTCCCCTTGGATAATTATCAAGGCACTCGAATTCGGCATCGCAGAACGTTACTTTAAGAAGCCCCGTCATCGTACCGTTGAATATGTTGGACTCGCCTATGAAGTCCGCAACAAATGCATTGCTCGGCTCATTGTATATCTTTTCCGGCGTTCCCGTCTGCTGTATACGTCCGTTTGCCATTACAACGATCTTGTCGGACATTGTAAGCGCCTCTTCCTGATCATGGGTAACATATATAAATGTTATGCCGAGATTATGCTGCATCTCCATAAGTTCAAGCTGCATCTCTTTTCTCATTTTCAGATCAAGAGCTCCGAGAGGCTCGTCAAGAAGAAGGATCTCAGGTTCATTTACGATAGCTCTTGCGATGGCGATCCTCTGCTGCTGTCCTCCCGACAATGTTGATATACGCCTCTTTTCGAAGCCCTCCATATCAACAACATCAAGAACCTTCGCAACCTTGTCAACTATCTCCTTCTTTTCAAGCTTCTTAAGCTTAAGGCCGAACGCGATATTCTCATATACATTAAGGTGTGGAAATAAAGCATACCGCTGAAATACGGTATTGATAGATCTCTTATACGGTGGAAGACCACTTATGTCTTCTCCGTTAAGAAGTATCTTCCCCTCTGTCGGCAATTCAAAACCCGCTATCATTCTGAGCGTAGTCGTCTTGCCGCATCCGGATGGACCGAGAAGGGTCACGAATTCCCCTCTTTTTACTGTCAGATTAAAATCTTCAACAACTGCTTCACCATCGAAGCATTTTTTAATTCCTACAAGTTCAATAATATTGTCTGTCATGTCTTATTCCTTGTTCATATATTAGCTTCTTACAACATATATCATATATACTGTCGCAATTGATATTATTATCTGGATGATCGCAAATCTGAACACAGTCTGGGTGTTCGACCAGCCGTTTACTTTCCTTACCTGGTCATGAAGCGGTGTTCTCGTATTCTTAAGTATATGTATCTTGAGGAATCTTAATAACGACACTTTGATAAGTCCGAGTCCGCCGTCAAGTATGATCACTATCGCAACAAGCAGGTACAAAAGGGGACTTCCCATCTTAAGCACTGCAAATGCAATGAATAATCCCATCGCTCTCGAACCGGCATCTCCCATAAGGAGTTTGCTCGGGGTCGCATTAAACCACAGATACCCAAGAAGGCATACAACGAACAGTAGTATAAAATAATTAAATTCAAGCCCTGTAAAGAGCAAATTATTGAGCGCATATACGGACATAAGTGTGATCATCGTGAGAGTGCCCGAGAGTCCGTCAACACCGTCGGCACAGTTCGTAACATTTATCGAAGCCCATACAAGAATGACTATAAGTATTCCATACACTACGACAGGTATCGTAACAGTCACATCGAACAATGCGAGATATATTGTGTTCTCGTTGTTCATTAAAAATGTTACAGCTACAGCTATCGCTATCAAAAAGTCAAGCAGACCTTTCTTATATTCTCCCCATGGTGCCTTGGATGCGTCATCAAGGAATCCGGTCATCATGGCGGCGAACAACAATATCATATATATTATGATCTCCATATCCGGCTTTCCGAATACGAGGGCACTTACAAGATATACCAATACAAATATAAATCCGGCTCCCCTGGGTTTTCCTGCCGACAATTTACCGTCGTGCGCAAAGTCCCTTCCTATATCCTTCGGAAGATATTGATTGAACTTGCCTGTAAAGAAGCATGTTGCAAAAAATGCGAATAATATTCCTATTAATGCCACCAATGGAATTGATTTATCTGCGATATAATAAAACATTGCATCAGGTCCTTTCCTGTTAATATATCAACACACCTATATACTATATCGTAAAAGAGGAAATGTGTAAATGGTTTTTTATGACGAATATTGGACTCGTTGCAACGTAAAAACCCCCCGTATACAACAGAGTATACGGGGGGGCCTGATTATAATTCTGTTAAGTCAATCTGATAATATTACTTGCTCGGAATAACTTCCATTGTAACATTCTTGATAGTAAGCTTAGTAAATGTAGTATCATACTTATCAGCCTTGATCATAACGTAGTCAGCATCACCATTAGCTGTCATTGTTCCTGAAATTGCGCCTTTTGATCCCGTAAGTATAGAATCATTCTCACAAGCTCTTGCATCTGCAGCACCTTTTACAAGATATGTTCTTGCCTCTACTGAACTACCTTCACATTCGTATTCCAGTGTAACTTCAACCTGATCACCGGCTGCAAGTGCTTCCGGAAGTTTAACGAATATTCCCGAGAAATTGTTGCCTGTGAATGTTACACTACCATCATCATTAGTTTCCTTGGTAGTACCGTTCTCGGCGAATTCGATACCACTAAGATCGATTACTTCCGGCTCTTCATACTTATAGATATGAATGCTTCCGTTACGTCCGTCTGTAGACTTTGAAGTTGTACCTACAGAGAACTTCTTGCCGCTGGTGCTTATTCTTAAGAATCTGTTTTCGTATTTCACTGATGAAAGTGATACATATTCGATCTCTTCACCGATTCTTTGTACCAGTTCGAATTCGCACTCGTCATCTTCAGAATCTTTATAAGCTACGCTGTATGAATCACCTGATTGAGTAATTGCAAGATACTTACCGGTCTTCTCATTACGCAGAATATACTTACAAGAAGTCACTACTCCGCCTTCACCGTAGGTTGGTCTGGGTTCTACATTCCATATAATACCTGTATCTTCTTTGTTAATGTCAATGTAGCTTCTGTCAGCAGGTATGTCGGCATTCGCGAACTTCACATAACTTTCTGCATCATTGGCATCTGAAAGTGCATAGAGATCGCCCTTATTATGATATGCAGGTGTCTTGTCATCATCACCCGGGATAATGTTGTTGAATGTTAATACATAACTGCCATCTGTTGACTGAGGATCGAATTCGTCAACTGTATTACATCTTACATAACCGTCTGCTACCTTAGGAACATCTGTAGGTGCCGGAGTAGCATTCGGATCAGCGATATAGTAGATGTTCTTGATTACAAGACCATTGATGTATCCTGATGTATCTCCACCGAAGATGTACTTAAGTGTGAATGTATTGAAGTTACCGTTTGTATCATCCTGGCTTGTACCTGCCTTGAAGCTGAATGTCAGATCAAATGCGTTGGTATCTTTATCCTTATTGATAGCCATCTGGTTGTAAGTAGTCTTACCCTGATTTCCTTCACCGGTACCTGCAGAGATTACATTACCATCATCATCCTTAACACAAGGATATCCAAGTGCAGGATCGATAAGAAGGTTCTCATCCGGCTCATCAACGAGCATTACAGGTGTACATCCACCGCTGCCTTCAGTTCCGATCCAGAATCTGAATCCGCTTGTTCCATAGTTATAACCCTGAACTCTGAATGTAACAACATCGCCCATGTTGATCTTCGGAATCGTATTCGGAAGAGCCCATGAACCATGGCTGTTGTCACCGGCCTGAACGTCATTAATTGTAACTGCCTTACGTTCTGCATCATATCCGCCTGTACCTGATGCTGTATGGAATGTTGATACATCGATCGGAATTCCACCCGGTACTGCATCGAATTCGAAAGGCTTGTCTGACGGAAGCGGAGTAGGTGTTGCTGTCGGAACCGGTGTAGGTGTCTTAGTCGGTCTTGGTGTCTTGGTTACTGTAGGTTCCGCATTGCCGCTTGCTGTCGGAGTTGCATCACTGCCTGTCGGTGCTGTTGTTGCATTCTGACCGCCCTGGCTGCCTGTCGGTGCTGTTGAAGCTGATGCTATTGGAGCCTGTACTCCACTTGATGCTGAAGGATTAGCTGATGTCGTTGTTGTATTGTTATCAGCTGCTGCCTCTGTAACTGTTACCTTAACTGTTAATTTCTTCTTTAACTTACCAGCAGTATATTTACCTGTTACGGTAGCCGTACCTTTGCTGACACCAACTACGGTAACGCTTACCTTTTTACCTTTGGTAACTGTCTTCTTCTTGTTGATCTTTGCTGCCTTGCCTTTGATGCTCCACTTTACTTTGGCTTTCTTTGTAGCATTCTTAACTGCAATCTTAACTGAACTTCCTGCTGCTACATTAACCTGCTTTTTAATTGACGGCTTCTTAGCTGCATCGGCACTGTTACTGTTAGCCGGAGCAAGAGTAACAACCATTGCTGCTGTAAGAGCTACTGCTACGCCCTTTTTCATAAACCTCATTTTACTTCCTCCTTTAAGATAGAATTATGTAATATATTTTCGGTGGTTTCGTTATGCCGCGATAAAACCACTCCAACTCTAATAATACCTTATATGACTGGGAAGTCATATTGTATTTTGTATTATATACTTTGCAAAAAAGTTACTCTTCACAGTCCTTGGGAATGTCATATTGATTCGTTGTGCTTGCACATAAGAAGCAATATGTTGTTCCCAAGGAAGTTCTTTAGAAGCAGGAACTTCCCCCACGCCCCATAGCCATAAGCGGCGAAGCTGCGACATATGCGAAGCAGATGGGCTATGGGTTAAAGGCGTGGGTGGACTGTGAAGAGTAACTCTGTATGATCTATCATTTAGGTATATAATATATATTCTTAATAACAAGTCCGTCGATATATCCCGAAGTACTTCCTCCGAATATATACTTAAGCGTCAGATTCGAGCACACTCCGTTAGTGTCATTCTGGCTTATTCCCGCCTTGAACGAGAACGTCACATCAAATGCATGTGTGTCTTTGTCGGCGCCTATGGCCATCTGATTGCATGTGACTTTATTGCTCACATTATTTCTTGTTGATGGCGTGAGCACATTGCCGCTTGTATCCTTCTCGCACGGATATCCCAGACTCTTATCTATAAGCTGATTATTATCAGGTGAATCCACAAGCATCACAGGTGTTGAGCATCCACTCACATCGCTTCCTATCCAGAATCTGAATCCGCTTGTTCCGTAATTATATCCCTGAACTCTGAAAGTAACCACATCTCCCTGATTGATATTAGGGATCGTATTCGGAAGCGTCCATGTTCCCTGGCTGTTATCACTTGATGATTTGTCATTAATGGTTACGGCTTTACGTGTGGAATCATATCCGCCGCCACCTGACATATTACGGTATGACGCCATATCAAGGGCAATTCCTCCTGTCACAGCCTCGAATTCATAAGGCTTATCCTCAGGGAGTGTATCGTCCGAACCCGATGACGGATTGTTCGGTACCCAGTCAGGATCATACTCAAACATTGACAGATCTATCGCATTTGCCATTGCCTCATACCCGTCATATGGGTGAAGTCCGTCACTGTGAGTGTAGGCTTCAAGGATATTCTTATGGTTATTCGGATCCCATACAGCGCTCTCAAAATCTATTATTCCGTCAAAACCGGATTTTTCGGTATCACGCATCCAGTCATTAAGCATATTCCTTACTTTTTCGGAATTCTCGCTGTAATAACTGCTCTTTCCGAAAGGAAGTATAGGCGCGGCATACACTTTGATACCGTAATTGTGACACGTGGTAACCATCTTTGCATATTCCGGCTGAAGCTGATTGTATTTACTTGTGTTCTGTAATTTATCCAGATCATTTACACCGAACAATATGATGCAGTAAGCTACTCCGTCATGCTCCGTAAGATCTCTTAGGAATCTGTTCTTTCCGGAATCGGTTGGATAACTGCCAAGCATTCCGTTGGCGCCTATTCCTTCATTTATAACGGCCACATCTTTTGTGGATTCATTGGCCTGAAGTCTCTTTGCAAAATAATCTCCCCATCTCGTATAACTGTCAGGCTTCTTACCAAGATTACCCGCATCTGTTCCGTATCCGTCGGTTATTGAGTCGCCGAAACATACCACTGCCCTGCCTGTCTCTTTGGACAAAAGGGATGCATCCGCAAGGAAGAACCAGCTTGTGGTAGTCTTCGGGGAAGTGAATTCCTTAGCGCTTACACTGTTACCGGCAACCTGATATGATGTTGCCCTGGCGCCCCTGTGTCCTGTCACATTGGAAGTTGGACCACTTGTAAAATACATGGATACAGCCACATTCTCCAATGCATCAACACTGAAATTGGTTGCGTCGGTTTCTATCACCTTGCCCTTAGGTATTGTAAATGACTCACTGCCTCCTACAGTCACGATCGTATCCGTATCGGTATCAATGATCGACTTGTCTGCCTGAACCTGTTTTGCAATGTGCATTGAATTAACAACAACATCGCTCTGTCCGTATTGATTTGATAATCTGAACTTGATCCAGTTACCGCCTGTCGTTACTTTTATTATCTGTCTTATTGTTGAATTCTTAAGCGGAAGTTGAGGCATTCTGTCTGCATTGATATCATTCTTCTCTTCGGCTGTTCCCCATGTTGTGACCCATTTTACGGCATTGGGATCATTATCCGGCGGAGTCGGTCTGGCTATCACAGGATCTGTCGGCTTTGCGGCAGCTGTAGGTGTTGCCGTCGGTTTTGCTGTAGGTTTTATTGTCGGTGCTACCGTCGGTTTTGTTGTTGGCGTTGCCGTCGGTTTTGCAATCGGTACATCCGTAGGTCTTGGCGTCGGCACCTGCGTAGCCTCGCCCGGATCTGAAGGCTTTGGTGTCTGTGTGGCTTCGGACGTCTCATTACCGGGATCACCAGGTTTGTCGGTTTCTTTCGGCGCATCGGTTCCTTTCGGTACATCAGTCACATTCGGTGTCACGTTACCGGATGGTACTCCGGTCACATTCGGCGTCACGGTTTTATTCGGGTCAACGGTTGCCTTTGAATCATTGCTTCCCGGTGTATTAGCCGCATTTGTTATATCACTATCTGATTCTTCTTTCATAACAATCACCCTGCATTGAAGTTTATATTTTACAGTTCCGGCTTTGTACTGTGCGGTTATTACAGCTTTTCCTTTCTTAAGTGCCTTTACCTCTGCACAGGCTTTTTCGCCTTTGGATACTTTTTTAACGATCTTTACCTTCTTTTTGTTACTTGTCTTCCATGTAACCTTCGCCTTCTTATCTGCGTTAAGGATCCTGATCGTGAACTTCTCACCTTCAGTCATAGTTTTGCTTTTCTTGTTAAGCTTAGGTTTTTTTGCCGCATCTGTGCTTCCTGCGCCAATTCCCGTTAAGGTCATCGAAGCTGCAAGAATCAGTGCGACACTCTTTTTCAGTGTGTTCATTTGCATAAGTCCCCCTTAATCTGTAATTGATCATTTCAACATTGTTACATAACCCCTTATATGCTGTATTGTATTCCATAATGGGATTATATGCAAGTATAGTTACAATAGAAACTTGATAATACACTTGCTGTTTGGTATATTATATTTCGGGGAGGTAATGTATATGGCTGAACACATTTTACTCGTAGATGATGAAGCAGAGATCGCGGATCTTCTAGAATTATATCTTGCAAATGAAGGATATACCGTACACAAATTCTACACCGGGGCACCGGCAATGGAATGTATAGAAGAATATCCCATTGATCTTGCATTACTCGATATCATGCTGCCGGACATGGACGGCTTCACAATGTGCCGTAAGATAAGAGAGCATCACGTATTTCCGATAATAATGCTCACGGCAAGAGACTCCGATTCGGACAAGATTCAGGGAATAACAATGGGCGCAGATGATTATGTGACAAAACCTTTCAATCCTCTTGAAGTAACGGCAAGAGTCAAGGCTCAGCTTCGCCGTGTGAACAAGTATGACGGTCTCAAACATTCTAACACTTCCGACAGGATCATGATCCGCGGCCTTGAACTTGATGAAAAACAACATACCTGCACTCTGTATAACGAAGACATAATTCTGACACCAATAGAGTTCTCAATTATATTATATCTTGCAAAAAGGATCGGCCAGGTAGTTTCTTCCGAAGAATTATTCGAGAATGTATGGGGAGAAAAATATCTGGACAACAACAATACTGTCATGGCTCACATTGCAAGGCTTCGGGAAAAGCTGCATGAGAATGCGAGGAAACCCGAATACATTAAGACCGTGTGGGGCGTGGGCTATAAGATTGACTCATAAGAGTTACTATTCACAGCCTGGGTAATGGCATTAAGTTTACTGTTGGCGTGTGGGGGTATGGTATAAGTTTTTCGGCTTTTCAAAACTCGCTTCGCTCAAACAGTTGAAAAGCCTGTAAACCCACACCATACCCCCACACTTGAAAGTTTTACTTAATGTTTGCTTAATGCCTGTTCATAGTAACCGTATTCGTCTGCAGGCAGAGGGAGTTTGGCCGGTTCAAAGGTATAGTATTAGTTTTTCGATAAGGAGATTAGGATGGATCATAAGATAAGCCGGAGTATTTACAGGAAGCTGCTCTGGAGTTTTTGGAGAACCCTGACCATATACCTGTTCATCATGGGTATTCTGGGATACGGAGCATATTATATATTAAGGCAGAAGACCTGGTACGGTGACGAACCCGGGTACGAACTGCTCAGCTTTATCCACTATTATATCATTGAGACCATACTTATTGTAATACTGGTCGGTGCGATCGTTATATGTCTGATTTATTTTCACAAGCTTGCAAGGATGATCGAGCAGATGACGGAAGCCGTTGATACCATTCATAACGATTCATTGGCGGAGTATATCAAATTGCCGGCGACACTGTCGGAAGCAGAGCAGACTCTTAATCAGATCCTTGAGAATTCAAGAGCGGATAAGAGACGCGTTGAGGAAGTGCAACAGCAGAAAAATGACATGATAATGTACATGGCTCATGACCTCAAGACCCCTCTCACTTCCATTCTCGGATATCTTACTCTGTTAAATGATGAAAAAGATATATCAGACGAGACCAAAAATCGTTACATCAATATATCTTTACAGAAGGCATACCGCCTTGAGGATCTTGTAAATGATTTCTTTGATATAACAAGGTTAGGCTACTCTAACATCATTCCCGACAAAGAGCACATCAACCTGTCAATGATGGTTGAGCAGATCGCATACGAATTCATGCCCGTATTTCGTAAAAAGAACCTTACTCACTCATTTGAATCCGAGAAAGCCGTTTATTCGGATATCGACACGCAAAAAATGCAGCGCGTGTTCGATAATCTTCTTAAGAATTGTGTTAATTACAGCTATCCCGACACTACCATTAATATTAAGATGTCCGAAAACGAACAGGGCGAATGCGTATGTGAGATAATAAATCATGGAAAAACAATCCCAAAAGAAAAATTGGATATGATATTCGAACGCTTCTATCGCATGGACAGCTCCAGAGGAAGCAGCGTCGGCGGAGCCGGTCTCGGACTTGCCATAACAAAGCAGATCGTTGAAGCCCACGGCGGCAGAATATGGTGCGAAAGCCATGACGAACTGATCAAATTCACGATAGTTTTGCCGGCTTCTTCACAATCGTAAGAAAATCGTAAGAATTACCTCAGAAAATACGAAAGATTTATTTGAAATACAATTGTATAATTCTCTCAAAAGAAAATGAAAGAGAGGATATGCAATATGAAAAACACACAATACGCAAATAATTATGTAAAACCTTCTTCTGATTCAAGGAAAATATCCGTTATCATTTTTTTCCTGGCGATCATAACTTTTTTCACGTCACTCTTAGCTGTTAAAGTTCTTCAAAAAACAAATCTTATCAAAGCATTTTCTTCAAAAGCTAGTGCAACGTCACAAGTAAACATCGATCTGTCAGAAGATCTTGAAAATGCCGATTATATCCCCTTATTCCTCCAGACAGACGAACGCTGGGGAAGTCTTGACTACGGTGATGACTGTATAGCAACATCAGGCTGCGGTCCGACATGTCTCAGCATGGTTCGCTGCGGTCTTGGAAATGACGGCAAATGGAATCCTTATAAAGTTGCCCGCATAGTCGAAGAAAATGGCTACTACAAAACCGGCTACGGTACTTCATGGGATTGCATGCGCGAAGGCGCAGAACTTATCGGTCTTGAATATCATGAAGTGATATTCGATGAAGAGCATATCATAAACGAGCTCAGGTCAGGCACTCCGATAATCTGTTCCATGTCTCCCGGCGATTTCACAACTACAGGTCACTACATTGTGTTAACAGGTGTCACCGACGACGACAGAATTATCCTCAACGACCCCAACAGCAATGAGAACAGTTTTAAATACTGGGATATAGATGTGATAATGTCTCAGGTTAAGAATTTGTGGGGATATAGTCTTGCGGAAAATTCGTAGAACAAGGTCTATTTGCCATAAAGCACAAGCATTTTATCATTTCTTACAATGTCCTTGAAAACAACCATTCAGTCTGTTATATTGGAGTAAATAATTGTAATGGTAAAATATGACCCCTCCAATCTTTTTTATAGTATGGATAGGTTTTACAGAAAGACTAATACTCAATTTGTAATAATCATAGATGAGTGGGATGATGGTTATTCCGCAAACGAAATCATACCTCCGGATCCAAATCACGAGATACAGAATTCAACAGGCAGTAAGCTTGAACCGAAGCAGCATTCAATATACAATCCTTTATCAGTTATAAAAGCTGTATCTACAGGAATAATCAGGAATTACTGGACCAAAACCGAAACTTACGAAGCTCTTGCTAATTATATCAAAATGGATTATGACGGATTGAAGGATGCAGTTGCACTTCTGATGAATGGATTAATATATTTAAGTCATTCAAAAAATCAGAAGAATTATTGAAAGCCACCTGGAACTGTGATGAGAATAATGTAGCAAATATCTTGGAATGGTTCCATGACACAGCAGAGAATTGAAGTTATATTGTGGTATCATATAGATTAATAAAATAACTGTTACCTTCGACATAAAGTACCATGAAAGAGGATGAGTCGTGATGGTATGACTCACCCTCTTTTTATAAAAAGGGGTGTATGAATGAATATGATGATAAAAATGAGAAAACGTATTGCTTTACTGACATCGATTGCATTGTTCATTTTAATGTTGAATTACGGCGGAGAACCGACAGTTGTGGCTGTGGCGGCTGATCACGGTGTGAACAGTCCCCGTATAGCGGAGGACGGAACGGTCACCTGGGACAAGATACAGTTCGGTCATTATAAGCAGCATATGAGACTTGAGAAACAGCCTATCAAATGGAGGATCCTGTCTGTAAATGAAGACGGAACGGATGCATTCGTTATGTCGGACAGGGCACTTGATTGCAGACGCTACAATGACGTAATGGAGTATACAACCTGGGAGACCTGTACTTTGCGTACCTGGCTTAACAGTGAATTCATCAATGAGGCATTCACCGAAAATGAACAGGCTGTTATAAGACAGACAGAAGTTGTTACCGGTAACAATCCCGATTATGGTACTGATGGCGGTAATAACACAGTGGACAGAGTGTACATCCTATCGGCGGAGGAAGCGTGTAATCCCGCATATGGATTTGATGATGCATTTGACCGCTCCAGTAAGACCAGATATATTAAGGCGACTGATTATGCATGGCTTCACGGTGCGCACATTAATTACAATGATAGTATATACAGGAATTGTACGTGGTGCGTCAGAACTCCGGGCGTGGATAATACATATCTGCCCGGTGTCGCTGCCGACGGTTTTGGTGCGTTATATGGGACAGGCGTCGCTACATTGGATGCATTTTGTCCTGTCATGCACATAAACCTTAATTCCGATGTGGTGAAGGATGCCGGAGAAATAGATACATCGAGAAATGTAACTTCATCAGATGACGGATATCATAATCCTGTTGTAAATGACGGCGAAACAAAATGGGACTGCATATATCTCGGCAACTATATTCAGGATGCGATATATGATGTAGAGCCGATAGAGTGGAAAGTGCTTTCCGTTAACGGTGATGATGCCTTCATAATGTCCGATAAGGCAATTGAATGTATGGAATATAACGAAGAACTTGAAATCACCACCTGGGAGCATTGTACGCTCAGAACCTGGCTTAACACGGTATTCATTAATGAAGCATTCGATGCAAATGAACAGGCGGCAATAAAGATTACCGAAGTGATCAACAGTGATAATACCGAAAATGATATTGGCGGAAACAACACTTCGGACAGAGTATATCTGTTATCCATATCGGAAGCAAGTGAAACTGCCTACGGCTTCGGCCCCGATAAAAAGAGCTGGAAAAATAATGTATATATCACGACGACGGATTATTGCGTTATGAAGGAATTATACTGTAGTGACGATTACTTCGGTGCCTGTTCGTGGTTTTTACGTTCACCGGGATTTACCGGTTATTATGCGGCTTATATGAAATATGATTTTAAGATCAATGACTACGGTACATCCGTCAACACCAGTGGCTGCGGAATATGTCCGGTAATGCACATTGATCTCTCATCAGATGCATGGAAAACATCCGGTACCACAAGTTCAAGGATGGATAATAACGAACAGGAAACACCGACAGCGATTCCGACAAATGCTCCGACACAGACTCCTGACGGATATTCAACAGCAGTCCCAACTACAGCTCCAGCAGGCTCTTCAACGGAATCGCCGTCTACAGGTAAAACAGGTACAACAACACCTTCAACGGGAAAATCAGGCACAACTGCATCTCCGTCGAAAGCTTCAACCGCAAAACCTTCTACAGGAAAAACCGGTACTGATTCGTCATCAACCGAACCGACTGTCACATACACAATATCTGATAACGGCACTGTAACCACCGACGGCACGGTTATCAAAGCAAATGCTTATAAGAACAACAGGGAACTTAAGAAGATCATCATCGGAAAGAATGTTAAGAAGATCGGTAAAAAAGCTTTTTACGGCTGCAAAAATCTAAAGACTGTAATAATACGATCCACTCATTTCACGAAAAAAAATATCGGGAAAAACGCTTTTAAGAGAATACATCCGAAGGCAGTGGTTAAGGTTCCCAAGAGCAAATTAAAAACCTACAGGTCTGTTTTTAAGAAAGCAGGAATTAAAGGAAAGAAACAAAAAATAACAGCATAATAAGGATGCCATATATTTTGGTCAGGCTATCTATCTCTTCTTTGGAACCTGCCAGTCCTATAAGATTTGGCATTAGTCCAATACTCATCTTACGTACATCCCGGAAATGCTTTGGATCCACATTCGGATCATTTACCATAAGCCCAAGCATCTCAGCATTCAAACGAGCAGTATCACTCTTACCGGCAAATATTTTTGCTATACGATATCCTATCTCTATTGGAATCTGGGCAGAACGTTTAACACCACTCGCATCAAGATTAGCACCATTCAGGATCAGCCTGTTAACCCGTTCAGGATAACGGATCGCAAATACCATCGCTATGTTGCCGCCATCTGAGAACCCCAGAATATCCGCCTTCCCTATATTCTTTTCATCCATAAAACCCAGAAGATCATCAGCAAACTGCCTTATTGTAAAAGCTTATGGCCACGAGGCGTTTTTCCATGCCCCCTGGTATCGATCGCATATACATGATAATACCTTGAGAATTCTTTTATCTGATGCTCAAAATAATCACAATTCTCCCCATTCCCATGAAGTAATATGAGGACATCTCCGATTCCTTTTTCAAGATAAAAGTGTTTGATATCCATTCTTCATCAATCCTTATACGTTTCTCATATATATTTCTTCATCATTCTTAGCCACTGATTCATAACAAACCTGTGTGGCATCACTTTACTGTAAAACCTCGTAAACCTCTCCGATACTATGCTCTATATCCGGGAAATGATGCAAAGCATATCTTGTCACAACCAGATCAAAGGTATACGCATCAAAAGGAAAATCAATGCCGTCATAACTTACAAACGACAGATTCTTTATCCCTTCTGCGACTGCTCTTGTCCGGTTTGATTCCAGAGCTGAATTTACAATATCCAGACCGATCACATCACAGCAGGGAGATTTATCCAAAGTTCTGTTCGAGTCTTACTCTCACGCATCGATTTAATGACAAAAGCTTTCGGATCGGGATAAACAGTCAGGTCATCCTCCTCACCCTTATCAACACGCACCGGAAATGCAAGCTTCTCTTCATCTATTGAGAACTGCGCATCAACATCCGAACGGTTTCCTCTCGGATCAAGGCGTATCCACTTATTGAATTCGTTCAAATAAACGCCAATCAATCCGTGACTTATATATACAGGATTAGTCTCATCATCGAGGATGAGTTTCTGATAACATAAGCCTGCCGGAACACCTTTACATCTAAGAAGTGCGGCAAGCAAATGAGCCTTGGCATGACAGATACCATGACCGATCTTCAGAACCTCGGAAGCACTGACTGCTATCTCATCTGCATTAATGTCAGCCGAATGCGGATAAGTGTCTCTTACGTACTCAAAAGCATGTCGGACAAAATCCGTTTCAGAAGAAACCTCGTCAAAAAGCGTGTCCGCGATAGCCTTAACCTCCGGCTTATCAAAGTCAATAACCTCATCGTATTTGAGATATTCGTTAATATCTTCCGTAAATAATGATACCATTAGGCAAATAATCCTTTCTCGATCTCATACATTTTCTGAAGATTAGCATCCCAGTTTTTCTCTCGAAGTTCATTTTCTCTCGAAGTATTGTCAAAGACTATGACCATTTATAGTACTTTTCGCATGTATATCACATTTTCCATAGAATTATTATAATATGTTCACACTCTTCGAATCCATGCTTTTTGTATAGTGATATTGCTGCTTTTAACGGTACGATCGTATCAAGGATCATTCTATACGAATATCTGTAGATTTTCAACAAGAAAAAAGTCCTGAGTGGGTAAGGAAAAAAAGAATCCCTCAGGTTTTCCTGAGGGACTCTTTTTTGAGAGCGGGTGATGGGAATCGAACCCACATACCTAGCTTGGAAGGCTAGTGTTCTACCACTGAACTACACCCGCATAACGGTTAACTCTTATTCAATTCCGCCACATTTGTAAATCGGGGTGACAGGATTCGAACCTGCGACCTCTTGATCCCAAATCAAGCACTCTAGCCAAACTGAGCCACACCCCGCCTTACTTTCGGTGAGCCAGATTTGACTGACTTTCCGTGACGCAAGTAGTATTGTACTATAGACATCAATCTCTGTCAACACCTTTTTGAAAAAAATTGATTTTTTTTGCAAAAAATTTAAAATAATAGTTACTTTTCACAGGAACCTTATATCTCAAACTCAATCTCTTTCAGGGTAAGTCCTTTTGCGGGAGCCTTATTCACATTGAACACTCTTTCTCTTGTGGCAAGAATCTGCGGTATCTTCTCCGGCTCCATCCGTCCCAATCCGACATCAACGAGCGTTCCTGCGATCATCCTGACCATATTGTATAAGAAACCGTTTCCGCTTACCGTAATTATGATCTCATCATTTTCTTTCTCTATATCAAGAGAATATATGATCCTGACAGTACTTTTAGCCTGGGTATGACTTGAACAGAAGTTTCTGAAATCATGCTGTCCGACAAAATACGAAGCAGCCTCTCTCATCCTGTCCGGATCAAGTTTTTTATATACAAGGTATGTGTTGCGGCTTTTAACGGGAAGATCTGTCCGCCTGTTAAGTATCCTGTACTCGTATGTTTTAACGCTGTCACATTTTCTCGGATGAAAATCCTTTGGCACTTCAAATGACTCCTGAATAACTATATCATCAGGAAGAGTCCTGTTAACTGCTATTCCGATCTTTTCAGGCGGAATATTGGTCTTTGTATCAAACACAGCCACATTTCCTTCCGCATGCACTCCTGCGTCCGTCCTGCTGGCACCTATAACTTCAATATCTTCATTAAGAAACTTTGACAGGCTTTCATTCAATATCTGCTCTATGGTTATCGCATTGGACTGTGCCTGCCAGCCGTGATAATTAGTACCGTCATACGCAACTATCAGACATACTCTCTTCATAAAGTGCAATTCCTCCTATATCACAATCCCTAGTGTTATGATCGCCGCAAAATAAATCAACATAATTAAGTAACCGAATATATCTCTCTTTCCATACTTTAACGGATGAAGCCTAGTGCGTCCGCTGCCTCCGTGATAACATCTCGCATCCATTGCATATGCCAGATCGCTCGCGCGTTTGATCGCAGATATAAACAACGGGATCATTATCGATACCATCGCTTTTGCTCTGCTGATAAGGCTTCCTTCTTCGATATTGCCTCCCCTTGACGCCTGAGCCTTGATTATCTTATCCGCCTCTTCAATCAATATCGGGATAAATCGAAGCGCCAAAGACATTACAAGCGCAAATTCATGAACAGGTACTTTTATTCTGTTAAGGGGCCTTAGCGCCTTTTCTATGCCATCCGTAAGTTCATTTGGTGTCGTTGTATACGTAAGAAGCGAAGAGCCTATCATAAGATACATAAGCCTCAACATCATGTATATCGCTTTTTCTATTCCTTCGTCTGTTATCTTTAACAGCATATACTCAAATACGATATTGCCTCCGCCTGTAAAGAACAGATTCATCACTCCTGTAAGGATTATAAGCAATACGACCGGTTTAAGTCCTTTAACGATATACAAAAAGGGAACCCGCGATAATAATAGCACGATTAAAAGATATACCGTTGCCAAAGAAAATACAGGCACCGTATTATATGTAAATAACGATATTATGTATATTATTGCTGCGGCAAGCTTTACTCTCGGATCAAGTCTGTGGATGATCGAACCCGACGGATAGTAACGCCCTATCGTGATATCTCTTAACATTATATCTTCCTTTGCTTATTTATATGTGAAATACCCTGCTTATCTCTCTTATCGCATCATCAGGATTGAATATTCCATTTCTCACATCAATACCGTTCTTTTTCAGTTTATTCATAAGATATACCGTCTGCGGTACTGAAAGACCTATATTTTCAAGTTCATCATAATACTTAAATATCTCTGCAGGAGCACCCGTTGCAACTATCTTTCCTGCATTCATTACAACGAGTCTATCAGCCACATCTGCAACTTCATCCATACTGTGCGAAACGAGTATTATTGTCATTCCCATTTCCCTGTGCAAACTTTTAAGTATGGATAATATATCTTCACGCCCTTTGGGATCAAGTCCCGCTGTCGGTTCATCAAGTATAATGACTTCAGGTTTCATCGCTAGGATTCCAGCGATCGCAACTTTTCTTTTCTCGCCTCCCGAAAGTTCAAATGGCGATGCATCTATCATATTATCAGGTATTCCGACTTTTTTTATGGCGTCAAATGATGCAAGATCAACTTCAAGATTACTCAGGCCAAGGTTAGACGGTCCGAACTTAACATCATTAATGACCGTCGACTCAAAGAGCTGATATTCCGGATATTGAAATACCAGTCCGACTTTTCTTCTTAATTCTTTTAACGAATATCCTTTGTCGAAAATATCTTCTCCGTTATAATATATACTTCCGGCTGCAGGTTTAAGAAGTCCGTTCAAATGTTGTATAAGTGTTGATTTACCAGAACCGGTATGACCGATGATCCCGACAAATTCTCCGTCATTTATCACCATATTGATATCTGTCAGTGCTTCTTTTTCAAATGCGGTCCCTGCATCATATCTGTAATACAGGTGGTCAACTATAATCGACATTCATGAATCTCCCTTTCCCGCTTGGTTTTTTCCATTTTTATCCGGTATATTCTCACACATTACTATTCTCAGTCCCACAAAAGCTCAAGACTGATATGTCATGTTTGCTTGTTATAAGCTGTCCTCACCGCTTCGGACAATTCATCCATCGTAAGGATGTCTTCCGGAAGCCTTAATCCTCTCTTACGAAGCCCTTCGGCTATATGTACAGCCTGCGGCACTTCAAGTCCGCATTCTCTGATAATATCAGACTTTTTATATACTTCGGCCGGTGTTCCGCTAAGAACGATCCTGCCGTTTTTCATAACAAATATTATATCCGAATCTATTGTTTCTTCCATGTGGTGAGTTATAAGAATAACTGTGATATTCTCTTCCCTGTTAAGCTTTTTTACGGCTTCAAGAACATCTTTTCTTCCTCCCGGATCAAGCATTGCAGTCGCTTCATCCAGTATAATACATTCGGGCTTCATAGCAAGTACACCCGCGATTGCAACAAGCTGCTTTTGCCCACCGGATAATCTGTCGGGTGAACTGTCCTTATACTCATACATACCGACTGTCTTAAGGCTTTCATCTACTCTTTTTCGCAGTTCTTTTGAAGGCACACCCATATTTTCAGGGCCGAAAGCAACATCCTCTTCCACTACACCCGCTACTATCTGGTTATCCGGGTTTTGGAATATCATACCGACGCTTTGTCTTATGTCCAATATATTGGACTCATCTTTCGTATCCATTCCTTTAACATGGACTGTTCCTTCACCTGGCACCAAAAGAGCATTAATGTGTTTTGCAAGAGTTGATTTCCCGGATCCGTTATGACCTACAACAGATATAAACTGCCCTTTTTTAACGTTCAGATCAACTCCGTCAAGAGCCGTGATTATCTCAATAACATTTTCATTCTCATCCCGCCGTATATATTCAAAAGTAATATTCAAAGCTTTTATCATTATATTATACCACCACACATTGTAAGTTGCTGTTACATTCCGCACTTCGTGCTCCATGTTCCCTCCCCCGGCAAATGTGTGTTCGTTAGGGGACGACACACGCTTGCCGGGTTGGTGCTACAAAAGGGTGCCGCCAAATTACTTAGCGGCACCCCGGAATATACTATATTGTTAAAACTATTACACTAACTCAATGATAACCTGCATTGCAGCATCACCCTTACGCGGTCCGATCTTAACGATTCTTGTATAACCACCGTTACGACCCTCATACTTAGGAGCGATCTCATCGAATAACTTTGATGCAACATCAATAGTCTTAGTGTTTTTCTTACGTCCGGCAGTTTCTGTCGGAACTTCTGTAATTCCGTAAAGAACTTTATTCATCTGCTTTCTTGCATGAAGTCTTGAAGGCATATCCTTCTTTATTGTCTTCTCTACTTCATCATACTGGGTAACTTTCTTGCCATCTACAACTTCTTTTACCCTCTTACCGTCTTTATCTTTTCTGGCAACCTTTGCGGTTACGGTTACCTCTTCATAATTATCCTTTTCACGAACAGCCATTGCGATCAAGCCTTCAGCTATCTTACGGATCTCCTTAGCTTTAGCTTCTGTTGTAACGATCTTTCCATGATAGAGCAGATTCGTTACCTGTCCACGAAGCAGAGCCTTTCTCTGACTGGATGTTCTGCCAAGCTTTCTATAACCTGCCATTATGTTAACCTCCTATATAATTCTAATTCTCATCACCAAGGTTAAGTGATAAGCCAAGTTCCTTAAGTTTTGCGAGTACCTCGTCAAGTGATTTCTTGCCGAGATTACGAACCTTCATCATATCCTCCGGCGTCTTACTGCAAAGCTCTTCAACAGTATTGATTCCTGCACGTTTCAGGCAGTTATAAGACCTTACGGAGAGTTCAAGTTCGTCAATATTCATCTCAAGAACTTTTTCCTTCTCGTTATTAACCTTATCAACCATTATATCAACTGTCTTAGCATTCTCTGACAGATCTATAAATGAATTCAGGTGCTCACTTAGTACTTTTGCTGCAAGACTGACTGCTTCATCCGGAGCAAGTGTTCCATTGGTATATACATCAAGTGTCAGCTTATCAAAATCTGTTATCTGACCTACTCTGGTATTCTCTACCGTAAGATTAACACGTTCTACCGGAGTGTATATTGAATCTATTGATATAACGTCTATCGGCATATCTTCAGTCTTATTGTGATCGGATCCCACATATCCTCTTCCGCCTGTGATCGTAAGCTCGATATATAATCTGCAGTCCTGACCACCGTTTAATGTTGCAATAACCTGATCCTTATTAATGATCTCGATATCCTGATCAACCTGAATATCTCCGGCAGTTACAACACGCTCGCCTTCCGCTTCAATATACGCTGTCTTAACTTCATTAATATCACTGTTGTTCTTTATAGCCAGATTCTTGATATTCATGATTATCTCGGTAACATCTTCCTTAACACCGGGAATAGAACTGAATTCATGAACAACGCCGTCTACTTTCACCTGACTTACAGCTGAACCGGGCAGTGATGAAAGCATAATCCTTCTCAGCGAATTACCCAAAGTTGTACCGTAACCTCTTTCCAAAGGTTCTACTACAAAACGTCCATATTTCTTATCCTCAGAAATCTCAGCAATCTCAATCTTTGGCTTTTCAAAATCAAACAATTTCGGACCCTCCTTTTGGGTTTTTTATGAGCATCTAATTATTTAGAATACAACTCGACAATAAGCACTTCATTTACAGGAACATCGATCTGCTCTCTTGTCGGAACAGCCTTAATGGTTCCGGAGAGATTCTCATGATCTGCCTCAAGCCACTCAGGAACGATCCTTCCATCTGTTACCTCAAGGATATCCTTGTATCTCTGTGCACTCTTGTACTTCTCCTTAACCTCTATCACATCGCCGACTTTTACGCGATATGAAGGAATGTTAACACATTTTCCGTTAACAAGCACATGCTTATGACCAACTATCTGTCTTGCTTCCTTTCTTGTTCTTCCGTATCCGAGACGGAACATAACATTATCAAGACGAAGCTCAAGAAGAATCATAAGATTCTCACCAGTTGTACCATATTTAAGCTTCTGTGCCTTCTCATAATAGTTACGGAAAGGCTTCTCAAGAACACCATATATGAACTTAGCCTTCTGCTTCTCTTTAAGCTGTAAGGAATACTCGCTCGGCTTTCTTCCTTCTCTGGCATGTCTGTTGGACTTTTTATCAATTCCTAAAAATGTCGGTTCGAGACCTAATGATCTGCATCTCTTAAGAACCGGTGTCATATCTCTTGCCATTTATATTATCCTCCTATCATCTTTCTAATAATTCATTATACACGTCTTCTCTTAGGCGGTCTGCATCCGTTGTGTGGTACCGGAGTTACATCCTTGATGCTTGTAACTTCGATTCCGCATGCCTGAAGAGCACGGATCGCTGCTTCACGTCCTGAGCCGGGACCCTTAACCATAACTTCAACTGACTTAAGTCCGTGAGGGAGTGCTGCCTGAGCTGCAGCCTCAGCTGCCATCTGTGCTGCGTACGGAGTTGATTTTCTGGAACCCTTGAATCCAAGTCCGCCGGCACTTGCCCATGATATTGCATTACCCTCTGTATCTGTCAGGGTCACAATTGTATTATTAAAAGATGACTGAATATGCGCCTGTCCACGGTCAATATTTTTCTTGACACGTTTCTTAGTCGACTTTTTTGCTGTTACTTTCTTAGCCATAATGACATATCCTCCTATTTCTTCTTATTAGCAACTGTACGCTTTGGACCCTTACGGGTTCTTGCATTAGTCTTAGTCTTCTGTCCACGGACAGGCAGACCTCTTCTGTGACGAATGCCCCTGTAGCATCCAATTTCCTGTAATCCCTTGATATTAAGTGCGATCTGTCTGCGAAGATCACCTTCAACGATCATTGTTTCATCAATGACCTTACGAAGCTTATCAACGTCAGCATCCGACAGATCCTTACAACGGATATCAGGATCTACACCTGCTTCCTTGAGGATACGCTTTGAACTGGAAAGACCAATTCCATAAATGTAGGTAAGACCTATCTCTACACGTTTTTCTCTTGGTAAATCTACACCACTGATACGAGCCATGTGTGCTTTACACCTCCGATATAATAAAATAAATGTTTGATTACTGCAATCAATGTATCCGATATCAATATCTTCTAATATTAATATCTACCGGTTGTCCAGCCGCAAATACATCATTGCCCCAGCCGCTTTAAACCGTAATAATGGTCTATGATGTGAGAGAGCCATCACCATTACCAGCCATACAAATGGACATGCATAGCTGAGACAGTTAATCACGCTGCCCACGGTATCACATTTACATGACAGATTACGTCATGCATGCAACACAAAAAGCACGAATAAACACGTTTGTCTCACAGACAAAATAACATTTATCCCTGTACCTGCTTGTGTCTCGGGTTTTCACAGATTATTCTGATCTTACCCTTTCTCCTAATTACTTTGCATTTTTCGCAAATAGGTTTTACTGAAGCTCTTACTTTCACAGTATAACCCTCCTTTCAAAAAGTCCGTTTTCTAGTTTATCACGAATTTTCAAGGCGCGCAAGAAGTTTATGATTTTTTAATAAATCACTTGTCTCTCCATATTATCCTGCCTTTGGTAAGGTCATAAGGTGATAATTCAAGTTTTACCTTATCGCCCGGCAGTATCCTGATATAATTCATTCTTAACTTTCCGCTGATATGAGCGAGAACCCTGTGTCCGTTCTCAAGTTCAACCTGAAACATAGCATTGGGAAGCTTCTCAACAACTGTTCCTGCAATCTCAACAACATCCGCTTTTGACATATCATACCTCCGTATATTTTATATATATTTCGTAATCCTATCTTCCAAGCATTTCATCTTCCGTGGTTCTGCCTGTTCTGAGTGACAATATCTCCGGTTCACCTTCCGTGATCAGGATCGTATTCTCGTAATGTGCAGAATATTCGTTATCCTGTGTCACTACGGTCCAGTCATCATCAAGCCACCACACCTCATATGTTCCGACATTGACCATCGGTTCAATGGCAAGTGTCATTCCCGGTTTAAGACGAATTCCTCTTCCTCTCTGTCTGAAGTTGGGTATCTGTGGTTCTTCATGCATTTTCTTTCCTATTCCATGTCCCACAAGATCTCTTACCACCGAGAACCCGTTACTCTCAACATAATCCTGTATAGCACATGATATATCGAATAAATGATTCCCTGCTTTTGCAAACTTAATTCCTTCAAAGAAACTCTGCTTGGTTACTTCAATCAATCTCCTATGCGTTTCGGAAATCTCTCCAACCGCATATGTTCTTGCGGAATCAGACTGATAACCGTTATATATAACACCACAGTCAAGGCTTACGATATCGCCTTCAAGAAGCTTTCTTTTCTTATTCGGAATACCATGTACAACTTCGTCATTTACAGATACACATAAGGAAGCCGGATATCCGTTGTAATTAAGAAATGATGGAATACATCCGAATTCCCTGATACGCTTTTCGGCATAATTGTTAAGTTCCATGGTTGTCACACCAGGTCTTACAATATCTGCAAGTTCATCATGTACCGTTGCGAGAATATTACCCGCTTCGCGCATTATCTGAATCTCTTTTTGCGATTTAATACTTACTGCCACTTTCTCTTACATCTCCTACTCTTATATCTGTCACATCTGACATATCTTCCACATATATTATCTGTTATCCAAGAATTCCTACAATGGCAGCAAATACATCATTCATGTCAACTGTTCCGTCAACCGTCTTAAGTATGCCTTTTTCTGTATAGTAATCAATCAACGGCTGTGTCTGTTCATGATAAACATCAAGACGTTTCTTTACTGTCTCCGGCTTATCATCATCCCTGAGTATAAGCTCACCGCCACATGCATCACATATTCCTTCTTTTTTCGGTGGAACATTTACAATATGATATGTACCGCCACATGCAACACAGGCTCTTCTTCCTGACATTCTGTTGATGATATTCTCATCCGGAACATCAACGTCAATTGCATAATCTACTTTATCATTTATCTTTGCAAGTGCAGCATCAAGTGCTTCAGCCTGCGGAATCGTTCTCGGGAATCCGTCAAGTACATATCCGTTCTTTGCATCGTCTTTTGCAACTCTGTCAACAACAAGGTCAACAACGAGCTCGTCCGGAACCAGCTCTCCTTTGTCCATATAAGTCTTTGCTTTCTTTCCAAGCTCTGTACCATTCTTAATATTAGCTCTGAATATATCTCCTGTTGAGATATGAGGAATGTTATACTTTTCTGCAATAAGTTTAGCCTGTGTTCCTTTTCCTGCACCCGGTGCACCAAGCATAATAATTTTCATAGTTTTTTGCCCTTTCTGTAAAAAGTACTAAAAGTAGCCTGTACAAATACGCCACGCTACTTATATTCATTACCGCAAATAATCCTTAAAAATGATCTGTCATGTATGCAATGTCATTCAGTATTACCTGTATGACACTGCATCTTATGACGATCATCACGATTACTTAACAGCAATCATTATATTTTTTTATTCACTAAGGAATCCCTTATAGTTACGTACTAACATCTGCGATTCAACCTGCTTGATCGTCTCAAGTACAACACCGACAACGATTATCAGTGACGTACCTCCGAATCCTACGTTGGCACCGAATGCACCCGAACAGAATATCGGAACAAAAGCAATTATCGAAAGGCCTACAGCACCAATGAAGATGATGTTGTTAAGAACATTGTTGAGATATTCCGTAGTCGGTTTTCCCGGACGGATACCCGGAATAAATCCACCGGCCTTCTTAATGTTAGCAGATACTTCAACAGGATTGAATGTTATATTGGTATAGAAATATGCAAAGAATACTACCAATACCAGATATATAACAAGTCCGAGTGTATACTTGAACTCTCCGAAATCTTTGAAGTTACACCAATTACTCTGGCTGCAAACCTTAAGTACTTTCTGCCAGAAAGATGCGCCCTTACCTGATGCAGGCTGGATTCCGGCAAAGCTTGATATTACAACCGGCAGTGAAAGAAGTGAACTTGCGAAGATGATCGGAATAACGCCTGCAGTATTAACCTTAAGAGGAATAAATGACTGCTGTCCTCCTACCATCTTACGTCCCTGAAGCTTCTTAGCATACTGTACAGGTATCTTTCTGATGGCATCCTGTAATACGATTATGAATGCTACCATTGCAACTACCAGTCCGATAATGATCACTGCTGCGATCAGTCCGTTTGTGGTACTTGATGCACCTGATACGAATGTCAGATATAAGTTACCGAAGTCTTCCGGCATTCCGGATACGATATTGAACATAAGGATTATGGATATACCGTTTCCGATTCCTTTCTCTGTGATCTGCTCACCAAACCACATGAGAAGAGCTGAACCTGC
Source organism: Lachnospiraceae bacterium V9D3004 (assembly GCA_000621985.1). Lineage (GTDB taxonomy): Bacteria > Bacillota > Clostridia > Lachnospirales > Lachnospiraceae > V9D3004. The sequence continues at coordinate 354,388 of JHWW01000001.1, read as the reverse complement.
TGTCATTGCAACTACCATTACGGTAACACTCTTAACAGTGATTCCTTCCTGAAGAAGGTCCTGGTTACCGAATCCGATCGCGAATGCGGCACCTTCAATAACTGAAAGAATAATGTTGAGGTAACGTGTGAATTCAACAATCTTCTTTCTTCCGTCTTCTCCGTCTTTCTGCATCTCCTCAAGCTTTGGAATAGCTATTGTGAGAAGCTGCATAATGATCGATGAAGTAATGTATGGTGTGATACTAAGTGCGAATATTGACATCTTAGTAAATGAACCACCGGTCATAGCATTAAAGAAATTAAGTGCGCTTGTCTGCTGCTTGAAGAACTCAAGGAAATAATCCCTACTTACTCCGGGGATCGGAAGCTGACTTCCGATTCTCACGATGATAAGCATAACAAACATATATAACAAACGTTTTCTTATATCTTTAACCTTAAACGCATTGCGGATTGTCTCTAACAACTTTAGATCACCTCTGCTTTTCCACCAAGAGCTTCAATCTTCTCTTTTGCCGAAGCGCTGAAAGCATCAACTTTCACCTCAAGCTTCTTGGTTAATTCTCCGTTTCCAAGTATCTTAACTCCATCCCTTGGATTTTTAACGATGCCTGATTCAATTAATGTCTCAACTGTAACAACATCACCATCGTTGAATATGTTAAGTCTGTCAACATTAATTCCGATGATTGTCTTTGAATTAATACACTTGAATCCTCTCTTAGGCAATCTCATATATAATGGAAGCTGACCACCTTCAAAACCGGGTCTTGTTGCACCTGAACGTGCTTTCTGTCCCTTATGTCCTTTACCTGCGGTCTTGCCATTACCTGAACCATGTCCACGACCTACTCTGAATCTCTCGCCATGTCTTGATCCTTCAGCCGGTTTTAATTCTGATAAATTCATCGTTACACCTCCTTACTGTTATAGTGTATATTATATCTCTTCTACTTTTACTAAATGTCTTACGTGCCATATCATGCCGCGAACCGACTCGTTATCCGGCATCTCTACAGTCTTATTAAGCTTACGAAGTCCGAGAGCCTCAACAGTCTTTCTCTGCTTTGGTACAGCACCAATTGGTGACTTCACCAATGTAATCTTTAACTTTCCAGCCAATGATAACACCTCCAAATTAACCGATTACCTGTTCAACGCTGATTCCACGAAGTCTAGCCACCTCTTCAGGTGTTCTCAACTTGCTTAAGCCTTCAATTGTAGCAAGTACAACATTCTGCTTATTATTAGAACCAAGTGACTTGGTACGAATATTCTTGAATCCTGCAAGCTCCAGTACGGCACGGGCAGGACCACCGGCGATGATTCCAGTACCTTCCGGTGACTTCTTCATAAGAACAGAAGCACTTCCGTAGTTTCCTGTATAATCATGTGGTACACTACCGTCCTCATTGATCGGCACCTCTATAAGCTTCTTGATAGCGTCTTCCTTTCCTTTGCGGATCGCTTCAGGAATTTCGGTAGCTTTTCCAAGTCCGGCACCAACATGACCATTCTTGTCACCAACAACAACAAGCGCTGTGAATCTCATATTACGTCCACCTTTAACAACCTTGGTTACACGCTTGATGACAACAACATGATCTTCTAATTCCATATCTTTCGTATCAATTATTGTACGTTTCATGAATTCTCCTCCTCGCTTAGAATTTCAGCCCGGCTTCTCTGGCAGCTTCTGCCAGTGCCTGAACCTTACCCTGATATATATATCCGCCTCTGTCAAAGACAACCTCTTCGATTCCTTTATCTAAAGCCTTCTTGGCAATAACTTCACCTAACTTAGCTGCTGCTTCAACATTATTGGTTTTTTCAAGCTGATCCTTAACTTCCTTCTCAAGGGTAGATGCTGCAACTAAAGTGTTACCGACTGAATCATCAATAATCTGAACATACATGTGATTATTGCTTCTGAATACTGCCAAACGAGGTCTGTCTGCTGTTCCCGCGAAACGGTTGCGAAGTCTCTGATGCTTTTTGATACGTACTTCAGCTCTTGATTTCTTACTTACCATCGTTTATTCACTCCTTTAATTATTTTTTACCGGTCTTACCAACCTTACGTCTGATCACTTCGTCAGCATACTTAATACCCTTGCCCTTATATGGCTCAGGTGCTCTCTTCTCACGAATCTCAGCAGCATATTGGCCAACTTTTTCTTTATCAATACCTTTTACTACTATCTTATTCTGATCTTCAACTGTTACTTCAAGTCCTTCAGGATCGATCATCTCTACCGGATGTGAGTAACCAAGGTTGAGAACGAGCTTATTGCCCTGCTTTGCAGCCCTGTAACCTACACCGTTGATCTCAAGGACTTTCTGATATCCTTCAGTAACACCAATAACCATATTGTTAATAAGTGTTCTTGTCAGACCATGTAATGATTTCATTCTCTTAAGGTCATTAGGCCTCTTAACTACTACTGTATCGCCTTCCATCTCGATAGTCATCTCTGACGGAAGCACTCTGTTAAGTTCTCCCTTAGGTCCCTTAACCGTCACACTGTTATTTTCTGCAATATCTACAGTTACTCCTGCAGGTACCGCGATAGGCATTCTTCCGATACGTGACATGTCGCCTTACCTCCAATTCTATTATTTATATATCATGTATGGATTACCATACAAATGCAAGTACCTCGCCGCCAACATTTTCTTTACGTGCCTCTTTGTCAGTCATTACACCTTTGTTAGTCGATATGATGGCAATTCCGAATCCTCCAAGTACACTTGGAAGCTCATCGCTGCCTGCATATATTCTGAGACCCGGCTTTGATATTCTCTTAAGACCTGAGATAACTTTTTCGTTTTTGTCTACTCCGTACTTAAGAGTAATGTGTATAGTCTTGAACTTATCTACATCAACCAATTCATATTTCTTAATGTACCCTTCTTTGAAAAGAATCTCTGCGATTGATATCTTCATCTTAGAAGCAGGTACATCTACTGTATCATGCTTTGCAGTATTTGCATTACGGATTCTTGTAAGCATATCTGCAATAGGATCACTCATTGTCATTTTTTTTGCCTCCTTCCGACTTAATATTACCAGCTTGCCTTCTTAACTCCCGGAATCTGTCCCTTGTAAGCCAACTCACGGAAACAGATTCTGCAGATTCCGTACTTTCTAAGGTAAGCATGTGGACGACCACAGATTCTGCAACGGCTGTATTCCCTTGTAGAGAACTTTGCACGGCGCTGCTGCTTTATTTTCATAGACGTTTTAGCCATGATTTCCCTCCTAACTATTTGGTAAACGGCATTCCGAACTCAGAAAGAAGCGCACGCGCCTCTTCGTCTGTGTTGGCTGTAGTTACAAATATTACATCCATTCCTCTTACTTTGTCGATCTTATCATATTCGATCTCAGGGAAGATGAGCTGCTCCTTGATACCAAGTGCATAATTACCTCTTCCATCGAACGCATTAGGGTTAACTCCACGGAAGTCACGTACTCGCGGAAGTGCAAGATTTATAAGTCTGTCAGCAAAATCATACATCTTCTCACCACGAAGTGTTACTTTACATCCGATTGACATTCCCTCTCTTAACTTGAAGTTAGCAACTGACTTCTTAGCCTTCGTTATAACCGGCTTCTGTCCGGATATTATCTCAAGATCGCTTACTGCTGAATCAAGAATCTTGGAATTTTCCTTAGCCTCACCAACTCCCATGTTAATTACAATTTTATCTAATTTCGGCACCTGAAGCTTATTCTTGTAACCGAACTTCTTAACCATTGTATCAACAATCTCATTCAAATATATCTCTTTAAGTCGTGACACTTTTTTGTACCTCCTCTCGCTTATTAATTAATAACCTCACCGGTTGCTTTAGCATAACGAACCTTCTTGCCGTCAACGAACTTGAAACCTATACGGCTTGGCTTGCCCTTGCTCACATACATAACGTTTGATACGTCCATTGCAGCTTCCTGATGAACGATTCCGCCCTGTGGATTGGACTGGCTTGGCTTCGTATGCTTGGTTACTGTGTTAACGCCTTCAACAATAACCTTACCATTCTTAACAGCGATCACTTTTCCTTCTTTACCCTTATCTTTACCGGTAATTACCTTTACAGTATCGCCCTTTTTAATCTTATTCATTGCCATCTCGGTACACCTCCTATAATACTTCCGGAGCAAGTGAGATGATCTTCATGAACTGTTTTTCTCTCAACTCTCTGGCTACCGGTCCGAATATACGTGTTCCTCTTGGATTCTTATCTTCTTTTATAATTACCGCAGCATTCTCATCAAATCTGATGTATGAACCGTCCGGACGCTTTGTGCCTTTAACAGTACGAACTACGACTGCCTTGACAACGTCTCCCTTTTTTACCACGCCACCGGGTGTTGCATCTTTGACCGTAGCAACGATCACATCACCTATCTGGGCATATCTCCTTGTGGAGCCGCCTAATACGCGGATACAGAGAAGTTCTTTTGCACCAGTATTATCTGCTACTCTAAGTCTTGATTCCTGCTGTATCATAATATAACCTCCATCTTATTGGCTAATATTATTTAGCCTTCTCAATAATCTCAACCAGTCTCCATCTCTTATCCTTTGATAATGGTCTGGTCTCCATAACTCTGACTCTGTCTCCCTTTTTGCATTCGTTGTTCTCGTCATGAGCCTTTAATTTATATGTTCTCTTCACGATCTTGTTGTAAAGAGGATGCTTTACATTATCTACTACTGCAACTACTATTGTTTTGTCCATCTTGTTGCTGACAACTTTTCCTGTACGGACTTTTCTAAGATTTCTCTCTTCCATTTTCAAGAATTCCTCCTTTCTTCACCAATCAGTTAGCAGCTTTTTCGGTAATAACAGTCTGTATTCTTGCGATCTGCTTTCTTACCTCTTTTATCCTGCTTGTGTTATCAAGCTGATTAGTTGCGTTCTGGAATCTCAAGTTAAATAATTCTTTCTTAGCAGCTACTAAATCCACGTTCAGTTCATCGACTGTTTTTGATCTCAAATCACTCATTAATTCTTTAATCTTCACTGCCCGCACCTCCTTCTAAGTCTGCACGAGAAACGATCTTACACTTGATAGGCAGCTTATGAGTAGCAAGTCTTAACGCTTCCTTGGCTATCTCTTCACTTACACCTGATATCTCGAACATTACGCGTCCGGGTTTTACTACTGCTACCCAATACTCAAGAGCACCCTTACCTTTACCCATTCGGGTTTCAGCTGCTGTAGCTGTAACCGGCTTATCAGGGAATATCTTGATCCATACTTTACCACCACGCTTGATATAACGAGTCATGGCAACACGGGCAGCCTCTATCTGGTTTGACTTGATCCATGCCGGCTCAAGTGCAACTATACCATACTCACCATAAGCTATCTTATTACCTCTTGTTGCTTTTCCTTTCATTCTGCCACGGAACTGCTTACGATGTTTTACTCTCTTAGGCATTAACATTATTTATCGCTCCCTTCCTTTTTTCTTCCACCTTTACTTGGAAGGACCTCACCATGGTAAATCCATGTCTTAACACCAATCTTACCGTAGGTAGTATCTGCTTCCGCAAATCCATAGTCTATATTGGCACGAAGTGTCTGAAGCGGAATTGTTCCTTCGCTGTATGTCTCTGTACGAGCCATATCTGCGCCGCCGAGACGACCTGATACAGAAGTCTTGATTCCCTTTGCGCCTGACTTAAGAGCCCTGCCCATTGCCTGCTTCATAGCTCTTCTGAAAGATATACGTTTCTCAAGCTGAAGTGCAATGTTCTCTGCAACAAGCTGTGCATCATTATCAGGCTTCTTAACCTCTTTGATATCAACCAGTACTTTTCTGGTTGTAAGCTTGGCAATCTCCTTCTTAAGCTTCTCGATCTCTGCACCGCCCTTACCGATAACAACACCAGGCTTAGCTGTGTGGATGAATATCTTAATGCGGTCTGAAGATCTCTCTATCTCAATCCTGGCAACGCCTGAATTGTACAACTTCTTCTTCAGAAATTCTCTGATCTTATAGTCCTCAACAAGATTATCTGCGAAATCACCTTCTGCATACCATCTTGAATCCCAGTCTTTGATGATACCGACTCTCAAGCCATGAGGATTAACTTTTTGTCCCATGATAGCCCTCCTTATCTTTCATTCAGCACGATTGTTATATGACTCATTCTCTTCTCGATGCGATAAGCCGTTCCTCGTGCTCTTGGTTTAATTCTCTTCATTGTCGGTCCTTTATTTGCATAACACTCTTCAATATAAAGGTCTTCCGGATTCATTCCGTTATTGTTTTCAGCATTTGCGATCGCTGACCTGAGAAGCTTCTCAATCACCCTTGATGCATATCTCGGGCTGTATGTCAGTATACCAAGTGCTGACTGAACATCCTTTCCTCTTATGGCATCCAAGACGAAGCAGGCTTTCGTTACAGGAATTCTTGCATATGAAAGCTTTGCAGATGGTCTTGTGTCTCTGCTTTCGTCATTTCTCTCTCTCTTGATCTGAGATCTATGTCCCTTTGCCATGGATGTAACCTCCTTTCAATCTATATCAGATTATTTTCTACCCTTCTTCTCGTCTTTTCCATGTCCTCTGTAAGTTCTTGTCATAACGAACTCACCAAGCTTGTGACCTACCATATCCTCAGTTATATATACAGGTACATGCTTTCTTCCGTCATGAACCGCAATTGTATGTCCTACCATCTGTGGAAATATTGTAGAACGACGAGACCATGTTTTAATTACCTGCTTATCATTTGAAGCATTCATTGCCTCTACTTTCTTAAGCAGATGCTCGTCTGCGAATGGTCCCTTCTTTAATGAACGTGCCATTGTGTACCCTCCTTCTACTTAGATAACGCTTTACCGTCTCTTCTTCTGACGATATATTTGTTAGACTGCTTATTCTTCTTCCTTGTCTTAAGTCCAAGTGCCGGTTTGCCCCATGGGGTAACAGGACCCGGACGTCCGATTCCGGCTTTACCTTCACCACCACCGTGTGGATGGTCGTTAGGATTCATAACCGAACCACGAACTGTAGGACGGATACCCATGTTACGTTTACGTCCTGCTTTACCGATATTGATAAGCTCATGATCTGCGTTACCAACCTGTCCGATAGTTGCACGGCAGATGATCGGAACCATTCTCATTTCGCCTGAAGGAAGTCTGAGTGTTGCATATTTGCCTTCCTTAGCCATAAGCTGTGCACTGTTACCGGCTGCACGAACAAGCTGTCCGCCTTTTCCGGGGTACATCTCGATATTGTGAATCTGTGTACCTACAGGTATGTTCTGAAGCGGCAGGCAGTTACCTACACGGATCTCTGCTTCAGCACCGTTCATTACCTGCTGTCCGACCTTAAGTCCTATCGGTGCAAGTATATATGCTTTCTCACCGTCAGCATAAGCAATAAGTGCTATGTTGGCTGTACGGTTCGGATCATACTCGATTGTCTTTACCGTTGCCGGTATTCCGTCTTTATTTCTCTTGAAATCTATTATTCTATACTTCCTTCTTGAGCCACCGCCACGATGTCTGACAGTTATCTTACCCTGATTGTTACGTCCGGATCTTTTCTGAAGTGATATAAGAAGTGATTTTTCCGGCTTATTGGTTGTGATCTCTTCAAAGTCAGAACCTGTCATATGTCTTCTAGAAGGTGTATATGGGTTAAACTTTTTAATTCCCATTGTTATTGCTCCTTTCCATGAGTTCCTGAATTAAAGTCCCTCAAATATCTCTATATCTGCACTGTCTGATGTCAATGTGACAATTGCCTTCTTATACTTGGCTGTCTTGCCTACAACCGCGCCTCTTCTGCGGTTCTTGCCATCAAGATTCATTGTGTTCACCTTTGAAACCTTGGCACCGGCGAACATCTTTTCCACTGCTTCCTTGATCTGAGCCTTGGTAGCATCGGTGTGAACACGGAAAGTATATTTCTTATCTTCCATAGCTGCCATTGACTTCTCTGTGATGATCGGAGCAAGGATAACGTCATAATACTTAAGATCTGCCATTATGCATACACCTCCTCGATGTTCTTAACAGCATTCTTTGCGATAATCACCTTATCATATTTAAGAATGTCATATACGCTTATTGTTGCTGATACAGTTGCTTCATCAACGCTTATAAATGATGCCTTAACTCCGTCGATATTGGAAGCAGACTTAATTACCTTTGAATCAGCATTGTCAAGAACGATAAGTGCCTTCTTTGCATCAAGAGCCTCAAGCATTGCAACCACTTTCTTCGTCTTGTATTCATCCATTGTGATATTATCAACAACCAGAAGCTTGTTCTCTGCAACCTTTGAGCTGAGTACTGATCTCATGGCTGCCTTCTTCTCTTTCTTATTCATCTTAAATGAATAATCTCTCGGTACAGGTGCAAATACCATTCCACCACCTGTCCACTGAGGAGACCTTGTTGAACCCTGTCTTGCATGACCTGTTCCCTTCTGTCTCCATGGCTTCTTTCCACCGCCTCGTACTTCCGAACGGGTCTTAGCCTTCTGCGTTCCCTGACGCTTATTAGCAAGCTGTAATGTTACAGCCATATGAACAAGATGTTCATTAACAGGTGCGGCAAATACGTTGTCGTTAAGTTCCATTGTCTCAACTTCTTTGCCTTCCATATTATAAACAGATACGTTTGCCATCTGTGTGTTCCTCCTTCCTGAAAGTTTAGACAGCCTTAACAGATTCTTTCAACACTACTGTTGCTTTCTTCGGTCCCGGAATGGCACCCTTAACAAGAATAATGTTGTCTTCTGCGTCAATTCTTACGATCTCAAGATTCTGAACCGTAACTTTTACAGCACCCATCTGTCCAGGCATCTTCTTTCCTTTGAATACCTTACTCGGATCCGAACAAGCTCCGTTTGAACCTGCATGTCTGTGATACTTGGAACCATGTGTCATAGGTCCTCTGGACTGTCCGTGTCTCTTGATGGCACCCTGGAAACCTTTACCCTTTGACTTGCCGGTAACATCGATCTTGTCACCAACTTCAAAGATATCAGCCTTGATCTCCTGTCCGAGCTCATACTCACTTGCGTTCTCGAACTTGAATTCCTTGATGAATCTTAAGTTGCCAACACCTGCTTTTGTAAGGTGTCCTTTGATCGGCTTGTTAACAAGCTTCTCTCTGATGGTACCGAAGCCAACCTGAACTGCCTCATATCCATCATTCTCAACGGTCTTAACCTGTGTTACATAACAGGGTCCTGCCTGAAGTACAGTTACAGGAATCAATACACCGTCTTCGTTGAAGATCTGCGTCATGCCTATCTTCGTAGCTAATATTCCTTTCTTCATGCTTTCGCACCTCCTGATTAATCTACAGCGGATCACATAGTGAACATTCGAGCACTTAGCCGATGCGATTCTATTCACTAAGCATGCAATCATACTAGATTGACTTAACAATTCCGCTACTAACTTTTTATAACTCATGTTCCATCATATTGCATGAACACTGTCGTTCACATAAGTACACACCTGATAATATGATGAAATCCGGTTATCTTACTTCACACAGCCTTATTACTTCTTAGCTTTAGCTGCTTTGGGGTCTTTCATCTTGATGTCGATCTTAACGCCTGCAGGCATCTCAAGCTTTGCAAGAGCGTCAACAGTCTTCTGTGTAGGACTGATCACATCAATGAGTCTCTTATGAGTTCTCTGCTCAAACTGTTCTCTGGAGTCTTTGTACTTATGAACAGCCCTTAATATAGTAACAACTTCCTTCTTTGTCGGAAGAGGTACCGGACCGCTTACCTTAGCTCCACTCTTCTTAACAGTGTCTACGATCTTCTCTGCCGAATAATCGATAAGCTGATGATCGTATGCCTTCATTGTGATTCTCATTACTTTTTGACTTGCCATAAAAAAAGCCGCCTCCTTTTCGCACTTTTGTTTCAGTACGACAAGTGGTGACTGTACAACTTATCCGTGTGTGTCATAACACACACGTTTATCTGCTCGCAGGCAGAATCCATAATTAGTACAGTGACTTGTCGCCATTCTTCGGACCAGTTGCTACACTGCTCACTTCCTGACATTCGCTCCACGAAAAACCTGTCCTTGCTGCATATTCATGCATCTTTACGGACAGCAACCTCCGCTTCATTGCTATCAATGTCACACAGCAAATGTCATTTTACACTATATTATGGATTCTTGCAAGAAGTTTATAAAAATTTTATATTTGCAATCCCGGTATGCAGAAGTATTTATTAATATATATTTCAGTAAATTATCCTGCCGTATATTTTTTTATACATACTTTTTTACCATTTATCAGCTTGATCTTTATTGTAGCACCCTTTTTAATCTGCTTTGATCTGTAATTAAACGAACCATCTTTCTTAATCTTAAGTGAACAATACTTTAGCCTTCCTATTTTTATCTTAGCCTTAATCTCTTTATGTATTCCGACCGTATTCCCATCAGTCTTCTTAGTATCATCTGTCTTGAAAATAACCTTACCGGATATCTTACCTTTGCTTATTTTGACCGATTTAACCGAAACAGCCTTCTTATCATTATTCTTATTGGCATTCTCATCATCGGACTGTTTTGCAGCCGTTCCTGCATCCTGTGTAACATTCTGTCCCGTTGTCTCTGCTGTAGTCTGCGCATTCGACAAAGCTGTCGTAGTATCCGGTACAGTTGTGGCACTGCCATCTTTCACTGTTATATCCATATCAATGGAAGAAAGTGCCTGCCTGTCATCATGATACTCATTGAAAGAGAACTTGTACGAACCCGCTTTTTCAATCTTATATACATACTTATATGTAGTATCATTAGTCACCGGTACTTCTGCAAGCTGATCATATCCGCCGTTATCATTCTTCAAAGACACTGTACAGGAATATCTTATGGAATTAATACCTTTTTCACCTGCTTTTGCAAGAGCCTCCTGCCATATAGTCAGATTGAATGTTATATTCTTTCCGACAGCATCCCCTTCAAGCGGTCCGCCTACAGCCCGAACATCACGGCCGGATGAAGCGATACTCTTATCATTACCGTCAACATACGCATCCACTCCGGTCAATGTATAATACAATTTAGCAGGCATTGAAGCCTGCACAACCCTTCCGGCAGGAAGAACTATGCCCAACAGCACTAATACTCCAACTAACATTTTCGTGATTTTTTTCATAACCACATTCCACCTTTCTATCATTTATATCGTAACGCTCCGCAATTGTTTAACATCCATGAAATATCTGCAAAACAAGAGATTCGGACAGTTACATTATAAGAGCTTCCGGAAACTTCTTATACTATATAGACGATACAAACGATCTTTTTGTGACAATTTACTCCAAAAAAATATATTAATATTGTTTACCTGCGAGAGAGTGGCAAAGAACCCTGATATCCCATCATTTATCAGGTGCTTCTACACGCTCCACCTTGCGGTTGCCCCACACGGCAGCGCAAGTCCGTTACAAGTTACCGGCAGCGCTATCTCATCGGCGGTTACTTTACCGCCAAGTTTTGCTGTTACTTCTATATTAAGAAGATATGCCATCACTGCAGGCTGAAGCCCCGTGGTATATGAATTGATTATGAAAAATAAAGGGTCATCTGACATAAGCTTCGCGCAAAGTGCCACAAGGTTATATATACAGTCTTCTATCTTCCACACCTGACCGCCCGGGCCTCTGCCATATGACGGTGGATCCATTATTATTCCATCGTAATGATTGCCTCTTCTTATCTCACGTTCTACGAATTTGACGCAGTCATCCACAAGATATCTTATCGGTGCATCCGCAAGTCCTGATGACGCTGCATTCTCCTTAGCCCATCCGACCATCCCCTTAGATGCATCCACATGAGTTACAGATGCCCCGGCACTTGCACAGGCAACTGTAGCACCACCGGTATAAGCAAAGAGGTTAAGCACCTTTACCGGACGATTCGCTTCATGAATCTTCTTATACATATAGTCCCAGTTGACAGCCTGCTCCGGAAAAAGCCCCGTATGTTTAAAACTGAACGGCTTTAATAGAAATGTCATATTCTTATATCCAATACTCCACTGTTCGGGCAGATCAAAGAACTCCCATGAACCTCCGCCCTTACTGCTCCTGTGATAATGCGCATTGGGCTTATGCCATCCGGGCTCCTTCTTAGGAGTATTCCATATGACCTGCGGATCAGGTCTTACCAATATATAATCTCCCCATCTCTCTAACTTCTCACCTGAGGATGCGTCTATAACCTCATAATCTTTCCACGATTTTGATAACCACATATTATCGCTCCTTATGTCCTGTCTATTCCCTCCCGGCGTCTAACAAGGTAAGCCTATGCCTACCGGTCAAAGCTGCCGGTGTCGTATCAGATAAGCCTATGCCTACCGGGTAAAGCTGCCGGCGCCGTGCTTGATCCCCGTCCATATGTATCAGACTCTATCCATACTACCACACAGGTATATGCAACACAAGTAATTTGCTTGCCATTTCACATAAAAAATTGTATGATAGATACTATTCACAGTAAGATATACAGGAGGTTGCATTATGCTGACCATCAATTGTCCGGGATGCGGCAATACTATGAATCTAAGCAGTACTGAGGGAACATTTGTCTGCAAAAGCTGTTCCCATTCGATACCCGTAACGGAGCTTGACCTTCCGCAACTCGGAAGCCGAAGTAAATCCGTATACTATCCGGAAAAAGCAGCGGACAACATTAATACATCAGATATCAGACCGGCATCCGGTTCACATAGCGATAAAAAAACACACAGTGAAATCCCTCAGATCATCCCTTCCCGCATAAGCGAAGAGGAAGCTGTTTCAGCATATAAAAAATGGGCAAAAAACGGTTTGTTTTCTCCGGGATATTTCTACAAAAAAAATAAATCAACAGGGCCCGAACTAAAATACGTGCCTGCGATGTTATATACGTTCACAGGACATGGAAGCATTGAAATGACGGGCAACAAAATAGACGAGACAGTCAACTCAAAAGAGCGTCGTATTACAACAGATTATTATGGGATAAGAAGACTTATCGATATCGAGTGTGATAATTATGTAAGGTTCTCCGATGAGAACATTCCCGGTTCATATATTATGAACATGCTAAATGATTATTCTTTCGACGACATGAAAGATGCAGATGATCCCTCAGGCACCGGACGTACGTGCGATAGCATGACGACAGGTACGCCCGATATGAATTCTCCTGACAGTGATTCGTACCGGTTACCGGACGATGTCATTGAATTCATATTGAATGAAACCGAAAAAGAACTTGAAGAATCCGTAACAGGTTATTCTTCTACTTACACGGAAGAGATCAATACCGGTTATTCGATCAACAGCAAAACTCCAATCCTTGTACCTGTTTGGATGAAGACACACGATAAGGCTTCTTCGGCGAATAATTTTTATATGAACGGTCAGACCGGAACAATATACGGCAGACCGGTGATAAGCAGATTAAAAACAGCTTTGATGATCACCTTGTTATGCGTTATATTGTCACTTATCGGTTCGTTTGCCGTATATTCCATATCATCGGCAGAGACAGATTATAATATAGTAATAAATGATGTGGAACCTGTCATAAGCGATACAGCAGATATATTGTCCGAATATGACGAGATATCAATACGAGACTATGCAAACAGCCAAAAAGAAGAGACCGGTTTCCAATATATTATCTTAACCGTCGACTCTTCCTCGTATGAAGACAAAGAGTATGAACTGCAGAAAATATACGGAAGACTCAAAGACAGCATATCCGCTCCGGGAATCGTCCTGTTCCTTATGGGCACCGACGGTGATTCACTTGAATGTGCTCTTCAGGGTTACAAAGAAGCGAAAGACCGTCTTCCCCGCGAAATATGCGACAGTATAGAAGCAGAACTCGAACAGACCGCAGATATCGGCGCCCCGTCCCAGACAATGACTGCTTTATTCGACACACTTGAATTGGTCAATAACGGAACGTATGTACCTACAGAGCCCGAAAAAAAATCTTCCAATATCGTTCAGTTGATCATATTGGTCATATTGATCTCTGCAGCATTGTCCGTAATATTGGTTGCTTTCCTCGTGTTATCGAAAAACAGGGCATCAACAAGAAAAACAGACTCCGGCAATATCCAATTCACTGTCAGAGTAAGGGAACAAAAAGATATATATATACGTTCGAGTGAGACGGTATATAAGTTGAAATAAACAACAACTGTTATGAAATATCAAAGGCTGTCGATACGGATGATCAATTGATCCATCCGGCGACAGCCTTAATATCTATATCATTATTTTTTGTTCACAGCCTACGCGTTTAACAAATAGTCAATCTGCCTCAAATATGTCAAAACTTCACTGCTTATGGCTATAGGCCGCTTATGCATCCTTTGGTCTACTCTTCAGCAGTACCGGCTTTTTTTGATTCAAAATATTCTTCAAACTTCTTATTGACAGCATCTCTTGTCTTGCTTGAGATATCGGGGAGATCTTTGCCCCATGCTTTGGTTGCTTCTCCGAATCCCTTTTCGAACGCCTGCTGCATCTTCTTCATCATATTCTCATCATCACCGGCAAGTGCCATTGCAAAATCAAAGATTCTCTCAGAGGTCTGGTTAACTCCCCAGTAACCGTCTTCAGCTATATCTTTCTGTGCCTGAGCTTTGGTCTCGGCATCAACTTCAAACTCACCGCTTGCCAAAAACTTCCAGATGTCATCTTCATTGTCTGTTGCCTTGGCATATGCACCGCCCTGCTGGTTCATCATCTTATGAACAAGATCAACGAACTGCTGCTGCACTCTTGCCTGTTCTGCCTTAAGCTGCTCAACAATGGCTGATCTGTCAGCGCTGCTTTTGCCGTATATCTTACCATTACTCTTACCGGTATCGGCTGACTCGGCACTCTTCTCATATACTGCTGCCTCAGAAGTCTTAGCGGTTTCTTTTACTTCGCTGTCAGCAGATTTGGCTTTCTCTTTGCTGTAATTACTTCCCTGAATCTGGGTATAAGTACTTTCAACTGCATTGATATCCATATCAACTACCTCCTTACTCACAATCCTTTGCCTACGGTATTAATAATATCGGATAGTTTCCATGAATACTTAATACTATTATCTGAACAATCCTTTTCCTTTATTCTTTTTTCCGGGCTTCTCGGTTGAATCGCCGGTTGAGCTTCCACCATTCAATGACTCATCAAACTTCCTTAAAAGATCTTTCTGTTCATTGTTAAGTCTGGTGGGCACTTCAACAACAAGCGTCACAAAATGATCTCCTCTTATATCCTTGTTACGAAGCGATGGAACTCCTTTTCCTTTCAGTCTGACGCGGGTATCGGTCTGCGTACCTGCTTTGACATCATAAGCTACATCTCCGTCTATAGTCGGAATACGCATCTCTCCGCCGAGAGCTGCCCTCGCAAACGAAATAGGAACAGTTGAATATATATCTCTGTCCTGACGCTGGAATATCGGATGCCTTGATACCATAACCTCAACGAGAAGATCTCCTCGTCCTCCACCGTTAACTCCCGGTTCGCCCTTGTCTCTTATTCTGATACTCTGACCGTTATCAATTCCTGCAGGGATAGTGACCTGAATGGTCTTTCTGTTGCTCACATATCCGCTTCCGCGGCAGGCAGTACATTTTTCCCTGATAATCTTACCTGAACCACGGCAGTCAGGACAGGCCTGAACATTCCGTACCTGACCAAAGAGAGAATTCTGCGTATAGACAACCTGACCTTTTCCTCCGCACTTACTGCACGTCTCCGGTGTTGTTCCCGGTTTTGCACCGGTACCGTGACATGTGGAACATGAGTCTTTGAGTGTAACATCGAGCTCCTTTTCGGTTCCGAAGCAGGCCTCTTCAAATGTTATTCTTACTGATGCATGGACATTCTGACCCCTTCTTGGCTCATTCGCATTCCTGCTGCGGCTTCTGCCACCGAATAAATCACCAAAGATGTCACCGAATATATCGCCGACATCACTAAAATCAAATCCACCGGAGAATCCGCCGGGACCTCCGCCTTCAAATGCCGAATGACCGAACTGATCATATTTGCGGCGCTTTTCTGCATCACTTAATACAGCATATGCCTCAGAAGCTTCCTTGAATCTGGCCTCCGCATCTTTATCACCCGGGTTCATATCAGGATGATTCTTCTTGGCTATTGCCCTGTATGCTTTCTTGATGTCAGCATCGGTAGCGTTCCTGTCAACTCCAAGAACCTCATAATAATCTCTCTTATCTGCCATTTTTTCCTCCAAAAGGGATACGGATATATCGAATTACATATAATCCAATATACCATATCCCATAACAATCAGAATTATTACATATCACACATGTTCAATGCGCTGTAATAGTTACTATTCTATACTTCTCTGTATTCTCCGTCAACCACATCATCATTTGCGCCGCTTCCGGACATATCAGGACCGCCGTTCATATCCGGACCTGCTCCGCCCATGTTGGCTCCTGCTGCCTGTGCCTGCTCATATACTTTTGAGAACAGAGCCTGTGAATCTTCTTCAAGCTTAACCTTGGCTGCTTTGATGTCCTCAACATCACTCTCAAGCATTGAATCAACGGTTGTCTTCTCAAGGAGTTCCTTAAGAGCTGCAAGATCAGCCTGAACTTTTTCCTTGTCCGCAGAATCAATCTTGTCTCCGACTTCTTCAAGTGCTTTCTCGATCTGGAATACAAGTGAATCAGCTTCATTTCTTGTGTCGATTCCTTCTTTTCTCTTCTTATCCTGAGCTTCATATTCAGCAGCTTCCTTGACAGCCTTATCAATATCACTGTCGGAAAGATTGGAGCTTGCTGTGATCGTGATGTGCTGTTCCTTGCCAGTTCCAAGATCCTTAGCGGATACGTTAACGATACCGTTTGCATCTATATCAAATGTAACTTCGATCTGCGGCACACCTCTTCTTGCCGGTGGTATTCCGTCAAGTGTGAACCTTCCGAGAGACTTGTTATCCTTAGCGAACTGTCTCTCACCCTGAAGTACGTTGATCTCAACTGCCGGCTGGTTATCTGCTGCCGTTGAGAATACCTGGCTGTGCTTGGTAGGAATGGTTGTATTCCTTTCAATAAGTCTTGTTGCTACTCCACCCATTGTCTCGATTGAAAGTGACAACGGCGTAACATCAAGAAGAAGGATATCGCCTGCACCCGAATCGCCCGCAAGCTTACCACCCTGGATCGATGCTCCGAGAGCAACACACTCATCAGGATTAAGATTCTTGCTCGGCTCATGTCCGGTGAGCTGTTTTACCTTTTCCTGAACTGCAGGAATTCTTGTCGAACCTCCCACAAGAAGAACTTTGCCAAGTTCAGATGCTGTAATGCCTGCATCCTCAAGCGCCTTACGTACCGGATCTGCAGTACGTTCTACAAGGTCATGTGTAAGCTCATCGAACTTAGCTCTTGAAAGTGTTATATCAAGATGCTTCGGTCCTTCCGGAGTTGATGTGATGAACGGAAGACTTATATTGGTAGTAGTTGCCGATGAAAGCTCTTTCTTAGCCTTCTCTGCAGCTTCCTTAAGTCTCTGCATAGCCATCTTATCTGTAGATAAGTCAATTCCTTCAGCATTCTTAAACTCACTTATGAGATATCTGTTGATCTTGTCATCAAAATCATCACCACCGAGATGATTATCACCGTTGGTCGCAAGAACTTCGATAACTCCTTCACCGATCTCGATCACGGACACATCAAATGTACCACCGCCAAGGTCGTATACCATGATCTTCTGCTCGCCGTCATTATCAAGACCATATGCAAGAGCAGCAGCTGTCGGCTCATTTATAATTCTCTTAACTTCAAGACCTGCGATCTTACCGGCATTCTTGGTAGCCTGTCTCTGTGAATCGTTGAAATATGCAGGAACCGTTATAACAGCCTCTGAAACCTTCTCTCCGAGATAAGCTTCTGCATCTGCCTTAAGCTTCTGAAGCACGAATGCAGATATCTCTTCAGGAGAATACTTCTTGTCATCAATTCCCACTCTGTAATCTGTTCCCATTCTTCTCTTAATTGAAGATATTGTCTTGTCGGCATTGGTAACTGCCTGACGCTTTGCAGGTTCACCTACAAGTCTTTCTCCATTCTTTGAGAATGCAACAACAGAAGGTGTTGTTCTTGAACCTTCGGTATTGGTAATAACTACAGGCTTTCCGCCTTCCATGACTGCAACACATGAATTGGTTGTTCCGAGATCAATTCCTATTATTTTTCCCATAATCGTCATTCCTTTCTATTGTAAATATATATTATTTTACTAATTAATTGGCAACTTTTACCATACTGCATCTTACCAATGTATCTTTGTACATGTAACCTTTTTGAAGCACTTCCACAACAACATTCTCTCCGACCGAATCATCCTCAACATGCATTACAGCTTCATGTATATTCGGATCGAATTCCTGTCCCTCGGCTTCTATCACTTTAAGTCCCGCTTCTTCAAGCGAACCTGTCATCTGCTTATATACCTTATCCATTCCCTGAACGAAAGGATCTTCCTTCTGTTCATCGGTTACGGTTGCAAATCCTCTCTCAAAGTTATCAATAACCGGTATTATCTTCTCGATCACCGACTTGCCGCCCATCTCAAACATCAATGACTTCTCTCTGTCCGTTCTCTTCCTGTAGTTCTCATATTCAGCCATCAGTCTCAGCAAACGGTCATTAAGTTCTTCAATCTTGGCATCACGGGGATCCTTTTTCTCTTTCTTGTCTTTCTTATCCTTTTTGTCTTTTTTTCGCTTACTGCCTTTTCCGGAAGCATCCTCTTCTTTGTCGTCGGAATCCGAATCATCTTCTGTCTGTTCTTCCTTGTCCGCATCATCGTTATCGATCGCTTCGGCGTTATCGGTATCTTCCGGCTCACATGCAGCAGTTTCTTCATTCAGATCCTGATCTTTGCTTTCGATCTTTGATTCATCCTTTAAAGCCACTTTCCAGTCCTCCTAATCTTTATTCTTATTCTTGAAAATATCATCCAATTGTTTCATTGTATTCTCAAGGGTACCGACCACTCTCTCATAATCCATTCTCTTGGGTCCTACGATACCAATCTTGCCATACACTCCTTCTTCTATACGATAAGTTGCGGTTACTACCGAACAGTCTCTCATCGCCTCAACCGGTGATTCATCACCGATATATACCTGAATGCCATGCTCCGTATTCGTATCCTCGTCCTCATTCATCCAGTTGCTCAATGCCTCTTTCTCTTCCAAGGTTGCAAGAAGCCTTGTGGCTCTCTCCTTATCATTGAGTTCGGGATACTTAAGAAGGTTGGTGGCGCCTGAAGTATACACTCCGTATTCATCTTCTTCACCCACAGCCTCAACAATGGAATCGATTATCGAGCCCGCAAGATCCGAATATCTGCCTGCCTGTTCTTTCATTGTATGAACGATCGCCATATTGATCTCTGTCAGGTCAAGTCCGTTAAGAGATGTATTCATAAGGAAGTTAAGCTGTGTTATCGTTTCCTGATCTATTACATCAGCAAGGCTTATGAACTTATTCTTAACAATGTTGCCGTCTATAACAACCACAACAAGAAGCTGTGTGTCCGATACGAGCGTAAGCTGTATGAACTTGATCTTCTTATGCTTATAGCGCGGTTTTGAGATCATCGTCGTGTAATTGGTATTCTCGGCAAGAAGCCTGGCCACCTGCTTAAGTATGTTCTCAAGCTTATCAGCCTTCGTGGCAAGCATCAGCTTCATGTCCTCAACTTCACGATCCTTGGTCTCTAACATGGTATCTACATACAGTCTGTATCCCTTATCCGAAGGAATCCTGCCCGCTGATGTATGCGGCTGGATTATATAACCCATATCCTCCAGATCAGACATCTCATTTCTGATAGTAGCGGAGCTGAGATTCAAGTCCGTATATTTCGATATTGTTCTGGATCCTACCGGCTCTCCCGTCTCAAGATAAGTACGGATGATCGCCTGTAATATCTTAAGTTTTCTGTCATCCAGTTCCACTGCTGTCACTTCCTTTGTTGTTAGCACTCATTCAGGTAGAGTGCTAATGGTTTATAGATAAGATAGCACTGCTTATTATATTTGTCAATAGGTAAATAGTTTTTTTTGAAAGATACTTGCTTTTTTTTACGTATCTTCTTAAACTGTATTTAAATAGATGTTATATATGCAGGGAGGAAGCAATATGGCTATCGAAAGCAATATAATACGAAACAACCCGACCGCCCCCTCTAATCCGGGGAACGTTAATGTCGGCCGAAACACAGGCTCAGCTGTGGGATCCGGTACCATGTCAATGCACTCTTCGCTGGCAGAAGGTCAGGTACTCAAAGGCGAGATAACCGATATACGCGGAAAGAACGTAACCATATCCCTCAGCGACAAGAGTACGATAACCGCACAGGTAAAAGACATAAGCAACCTGTATATAGGTCAGACTACCGCATTCCGTGTGACCGCGGTATCTCCGCGTTTCATTGCGCTTGAGAGTCTTCTTCAGGACATCAGTAATCAGGAGAACCTTGCGGTAAGAAAAGCGCTCGACGCTGCAGATCTTCCCCCTACCGAACGTAATGTGAATATAGTTCAGGAACTTCTCCAGAACCGTATGCCTATTAATAAAGAAACTATTATGAACATGATCAAACAGTATTCGGCTCTTGATGATGTGTCCGTTAAGACTGTTGTACTCATGAACAAGTACAATATCCCCACAACACAGCCTATGGCTTCCCAGTTCGAGATGTACAGTACCGGCGAGAGTTCGCTGCTTCAGGATATTGATGTTGTAAGTGAAGAACTCCCCGCACTCTTAGAAGAACTGTCAGCCAATGCGGAAGCCACTCCTGTAGCCACTTTCGGAGGCAGATTGATGTCCATATTATCGGAACACATAGAAAGTAACCCGAAGCCGATCCTCTCAGCCGATGTTGCAATGCTATCCGCCCCCGAGAGGAATGAGCTTGTTCGTTATATAAATGAAGCCGCTGCCGCACTTCCTGCCGAAGCTGTCGATACCGAGCAGCTTACAACAATAACCGCTGCCATAACAAACGGTACAGCCTCCGTAACGGATGTCAAAGAATATATGCAGCAGCTCGACAATATGATAAAACAGCTTAGGCCCGAAGGAAACAGCGAGACACTCGAAGGCTCTGAAACTTCCGTTACCCAAGGCGGCGCAGAGGATCCTGCTTCCGTAACAGCAGTCACCGGTACTGAGGTCGGTGCACTCTCCGGCGAGAGCGGTCTTCCATCGCTTCCACCGGCATATTCAAAGGTTGCTGCTTCATCAGAATATATTGAATTCAACAATAACTCCCTCTCTTCATTTATGGAGCCTGAAATGAGAGAATCACTTGCCGAAAGCCTGAAGGAGTTAGTCCCTTCTAACAAGTTGCTTCAGGATGTAGTAAAAGGCAACATCTCTGCAGAAGAAGTATTCACTGCGATCAATGAAAATATACACAATTCGCCAAAAGCTGCAGCATCGTTATTTGCCAGCAAACCTTTTACGGAATTGTTCCGTACAGTGATCCGGGATTCATGGACACTCACCGAAAGAGAGCTTAAGAGCACTGACAATATCACCGATTATTACAGACAGCTTGCGGATCAGCTTATGAAGACCACGGAACTTATCAAAGCCAATCTGTCCGGAACCGCTTCACAGAATCTGACTTCTCAGACCTCTCAGATGAGCGACAGCCTCGGCTTCATGAACGAACTCAACAATATGTTCCAATTTATACAGCTTCCTATCAAATTCCAGGATCAGACTGTACGAAGCGACCTGTATGTATATACAAAAAAAGAAGAGCTGAGACGCCATCCCGATAAGATAAGCGTCCTGCTCCGGCTTGATATGGAACACCTTGGACATCTTGATATTAATATAACGAAAGAAAAAGGAAGGATAGATTCATCATTTACATGCAGCGACCAGTCAGCGGTCGATCTGCTCGCAAAAAATATGGATATGCTTCGCGAGACAATGGCTTCAAACGGATATATATTCTCTGCAAGAGTAAGCAAAGAACAGAATACCGCCTCTAAGAATCCAATGCAGCTTCTGCTCGAGCAAAGCGGCAGTCCCGACGGACGGATCCCTGCCGCAGGCAATACTGTAAACCGTTACGCGTTTGACCTGAGAGCCTGACAGAACCTGTGAAACTATTAGCATCTGTGAACATTCCGCACTTCGTGCTCCATGTTCCCTCCCCATAAGAGGTGTGTTCGTGCAAGCACGACAGGCGCTTGCCGAATTTGTGGTGTATCATGGAGTGTCATAAAAACCGGGATGCCAAGGCATCCCGGTTAACTATACTTATTCAACTAAGTATCATCAATCATCAAAATTTTTCTTCTGATAATCCTCAATTATGTAATTCAATATGGATGGGAATCCGATGAATTCACATCCGTACTTCGTTGTGACATCATCTATTATCTGTTCACGTATGATCTTAACCACACAATAAAGAGCCGAAGGAGAATCTCCGAGATTAAGCTTGGCATTAAAATAGTAACCTAAAGGAAGCTTTGACTTTGTAACAAAACCGATTCCCGACTTGGATATATCAGTCAGTTCTATAGGTGCATTATCAAGCTCCACTCTCTCATTGTCCTGTTTAAATAAAGATGATAACTCAAGTTCAATATAAACCGGAACCCTCTTCTCTCTTCTCTTCTCTATGTTATTACCCATAAGCTACACCTCTTTCATATTACTTTGTAATAAGTAACTGTCTCTGTACCCCAGTCACTACAATGGATTGATCTCCTTAAGCTGTACCGCAAACTTATCTTCAAGAACAACTATCTCGCCTTTTGCAAGTACTTTACCGTTAACAAGTATATCCATCATCTCGCCTGCAAGACGATTAAGTTCTATTAAAGTACCTTCTTCAAAATCAAGTATCTCTCTTACGGTCTTCTGCGTCTTACCAAGCTCTACCGCTATCTCCAGAGAAACTTCATTAATTATTCCAATGTTCTCAACCTGTTCCAACGGATTGATCGCATTATCGAACACATTGAATTCGGCGGATTGTACTACAACTCCGTTGCCACCGACCATACCGCCCATCATGTTGGGTCCACCCATCATCGGTTGTCCGCCGCCCATCATTGGCTGACCACCCGGCATCATCTGCTGACTGCCATCCATCATAGGCATCTGCTGATACTGCTGAGGATTATAATTCATAGGCTGCTGCTGTGGGCTTGCTGCTACCGGTTCATTTGCCGGTGCAGGTTCGGGAGCCGGTGTACTGCTCTGATTCTTAGCCTCTTTCGCTTCATTCTCAGCTGCCTGGGTCTCTGAGATCATATTATACAGGTTACGCGCAAAATCAAGTGTATATATCTGCATATATGAACTGTCTACAAGATCACCTATCTCAAGTCTGAAACTAACCTTAACATATTTGCCATCGTCAACGTCACCGAATACTTCTTTGCGGGCTGCCTCATCTCTCAGATCGACTAGTGATGCTTTCGGCGGACTGATATCCACTTTCCTGTTAAGCATTGTATACAACGACGTAGCTGCCGCACCTGACATCTGGTTCATCGCTTCGCAAAGTGCACTCATATGAAGATCAGACAATTCATTGCCCAAAGCTTCCAGATTGGAACCATCACCACCGAGCATGAGGTCTGTAATGACCTTAACATCTTCTTCCTGTAATATCTGAATATTGGAACCCGATATTCCTTCTATATAACTGATCTGCACAAGCACACAAGGCTGCTTGGTCGTACTGATAAGTTCATCAATAGATTCAAGTGACACGTACGGAGTAGTAATATTAACACGCTGGTTCAGCACCGTCGACAGATTGGTAGCCGAAGAACCCGAGCAGATATTAGCTACCTCACCTATCGCATCGATCTCATCCGGTGCAAGAGTATTACTCGAACCGGCACCATCTCCGGCAGAACCGGCACCATCTCCGCCTCCGCCATCATCACCATCAATATTCATTCCGTTAAGAAGGGCATCAAGCTCTTCCTGTGTCAGATTCCCATCCATATATTCAAACCAACTTCCCGATAATCATATGTGATACATTACAATATAATTCACGTGTCTTATCTGTCCCATGAAATCATAAGAATCACGTTCGAAAAGCACGCCTCCCGACTAAAATTCTTATAACTTCACAGGTCACTAAACAGTTGAATATATTATATCATTACATAATATGAAGTGTCAAGGTTACTATTCACAGCACACTAGCTCAGCACACTAGCTCATATAATACTGATTCGTCGTGCTCGCACGTAAGAAGCAGTATTGTATGAGCTAGGCAGAAGGTTCCTGTGAAGCAGGAACCGCTCCCGCAGCCACAGCCATGAGCAGCGAAGCTGCGGGGGATGCGAAGCAGCCAGACTGTGGCCTGTCGGGATGCTGTGAATAAATCTTTACATTTTCCGAACCAACACGATAACAGGCCTGTCAGTCTGCTGTCCGCAAACTGTCAAGCCTGTGAATGTTCATTATATATCCTGTTTCATTTTACCGAGTCAACGTATATTATTCAGCTTTCTCGATCTTACCTGCATCATCCTTAACAAGCTTTCCGAAGCGTGTCTTGAATAAATAATACAGTGTTCCCGCAATGCAGATAGATGAATAACATCCGCAAACGATACCGGCCATAAGAGGAATAGCAAACTGTCTTACCGAATCAACACCCAGTATAACAAGCATGAATACCATGAAGAACGTTGTAAGGGATGTGTTAATGCTTCGGCTGATCGTCTGGCTGATACTCAGGTTAACAACCTCTGCAAGCTTATCGATACCGGATCTTGAACGTGCATTCTCACGGATACGGTCGAATACAACGATGGTCGCATTGATCGAGTAACCTACTATCGTAAGCATACATGCGATAAATGTGTTACCAACGGAAATCCATGTTCTGAATACCGCATATACCATAAGAACGACTACAACGTCATGGATAAGTGCAAGCACCGAAGCTGCACCGAATGACAGGTTCTTGAATCTTATCCAGATATATATAAGCATGAATATAGAAGCGATGATAACCGATACGATAGCATCTCTCTTCATCTCGCCGCTGACCGTAGCGCTGATATTCTCTGTCTGGATATTATCTTCATCAATCTTATAATCACTTGCAACAAGTGCGCTTACAACTGCATCATTTTCATCAAGGCTCAATTCCTTGGTCTTAACAAGAATTGCATTCTCGCCCTCGACGTCATTGATCTCACACTCATTGGTTCCGGTAGAACTCTTGAATATCTTCTCAATACCGCTCTTTACATCAGCATCGATAGTTGTTCCGGCATCAAAAGTGATCTGTGTTGCGGAACCGCCAACAAAGTCAAGACCGTAATTAAGAACCGAACCGATCGTTGAATAGTTAACTATAAGTGCAATGATACATATTGCGAACATCGCACCGGATATTGCAAAATACTTAGTCTTATTCTTAACGAAATTAAATACCTTGACAGGCTTCTGAACTCCGTACAGACCTTCTTTGGTTGCACCAAGATTGTATAACGCGCCAAGCACTATCTTAGTTACGAACAATGCAGTGAACATTGAAAGAACAATACCGATCGCAAGTGTCTGTGCAAATCCCTTAACAGTACCTGAACCAAGGAACCAAAGAACCGCTGCCGCAATAAGTGTTGTAACGTTACCGTCAACGATAGCTGATGTAGCTTTCTCAAAACCGATCTTGGTTGACGATGTGATCGTCTTACCGGTTGCAAGTTCCTCTCTGATACGGGTGAATATGATTACGTTCGCATCAACCGCCATACCTACAGACAGGATAACACCGGCAATACCCGGAAGTGTAAGTGTAACATCAAGTCCGTTGATCGCAAGCATAACCGCACCTATATAGAATACAAGAGCGATCGAAGCTGCAAGACCCGGAATCCTGTAATAAGCTATCATGAATACAACAAGCAGACAGAAACCGATAAGTGCTGCTATAAGACTTGTCTCAATTGCTTCAGCACCAAGCTTGGCACCTACCACATTCCATCTGAGAACCTTAAGTTCGATCGGAAGAGCACCGATTCTGATGGTCGTTGCAAGTTCATCTGCCTCTTCATATGTCTCAAAGCCACCGCTTATCTGGCATTCGCCGTTAGTGATCGCTGCTCTTACATTAGGAGAGGATATAACTATGTTATCATATATGATATGAATCGGTTCGTTACCATTTTCATACGCATATGTAGAAGCTTCGGCAAACTTATTGGCACCCGTACCGTTAAATGATACATTAACCACATTCTCCGTCACGCCTGTTGTCTGATCCTTCTGAGTGTTAGCCTTGGCAGTTGAGATATCCTTACCGTCGCAGACTACAGAACTGAATTCAGCACCGTCAGGGAATACAGTCTGTCCCGCATCATTAGTCGTGATATCATCCTTATACTTCTCATAAGCTTCCTGATATACTGTATTGGATACAAAATATAATGCTCCGGCAGAACCCATCTTCTTGAGAGCTTCACGCGAATCCTCAACTCCGGGGATATCAACGTTGATACGATTATCGCCTTCCTGATATACCTGTGACTCGGTATTGTAACTCTCAGCACGCTTCTGGAGCTTGTACACCGTATCACTCATCTCTGAGGCACTGACACTATCAACTGTCTCATAAGTGATGCTGACACCACCTGCAAGGTCAAGTCCCAACAGAATATTATTAGCGCTACCCTTATGCTGCCTACCCAGACCAATGAATACTGTAACTGCGAAAAATGCCACAACAGCCAGTATAATAGCCATATGAAGTAAGCCCTTCTTCATGTTTTTCATAACTACTTCAATCTCCTTTTTAATCCAGAATATCATACATTGTTAGATTATAGCACAATCATGTTTACAATTGCAACATATTTATTATTAACCGAAAAAAATGCTTATAACATCTTTTATTTTTACATAAGTTAGTGTATTCTATTATATAAGGGACAAGGAGATGTTAGAATGAAGATAGACAAGAACAAACTGATAAGCCTGCTAATAAAGCTTGTACTACTCATCATGGGTTTGACAATAGCAACCCTTATTATAAGAAAGATCAAATACAGTGATTTCATGCAGACTCTCAACCAGACACCTCCGATTGAGACGCCATCTGCAAGCAAACATCCTTCGGAAACATATTCCGCAAGGCTTGATGCTTTCGCATTTCAGCAGGACAATACCGGAACCAGAGAGATAGGTGTGCCCCAAAACATCACTGAAGACGGAGCCAACACTTACTGTACGGTCAACTATCCCGTCATCGGAATGGCTTCTATTGATGATGTCCTTAAAAATGATGTAGATTCAATTATCAATACATTCAACACCGAATATGCCGATTACATCGCTCCGACTCCCGAAACCCGTGCATACCTGAGTATAGATTATCAATCATATCTGACCGGAGATTCAATAGCTTCATTTGTATATAATATACAGTATGACTCTCCGAAGTATGCCAACCCCGTAACAGAGATACATACTCATGTATTCCTTCTTGCAACCGGAGTCGAGGTATCGTATGACCAGCTCCTTACCGGTGATTATCTCAAGCTGTTCTCTTTCAGAACAGAACAATATGTAAAGGCCAATCCGCAATTTGCAGAAGCGGGTTCCGTCGATAAATATGCAAAAGGATATACGGCAGATGCAAGCAATTTCCAATATTTTACATTATCAATGCAGGGACTCACATTATACTTCGATCCCTACACTATCGCACCGGGTGAATTCGGATGTCTGTCTTTCACCATTCCGGCAACAGAGATCCTTCCGTATCTGATATTCGATCCTTTCATTCAGGTTACTGTACCCGTTGCTAATGATCCGGTCCCATCACCCGAACCGACCAATGCGCCATATGCGGTAGATCCTTCAAAACCGATGGTCGCGCTCACGTTCGATGACGGTCCCAATACCGAAACAACATCCAGGATCTTAGACGTTCTTGAAGCAAACAACTGCCACGCCACATTTTTCCTCGTAGGCAATCGTATCAGCCGCAATGAAGAAGTTGTTAAGCGCGCATACGAGATGGGCTGTGACCTCGGCAATCATACTTTCAACCACGCCCGTCTGCTTAAGATGAAGAAGAAAAATATCAAAAAAGAGATAGAAAAAACCAACGACGTACTGAAAAAACTCATCGGCACCAAAGCAAATTTCGTCCGTACACCATACGGCGACCATACAAAACATGTGCTCGACTCCGTCAAATATCCTATCATCCTATGGGATATCGATACCGAAGATTGGGCATCACATGACAAGAAGAAAATATCAAAGAAAGTTATCGGTAAAGTAAAAGACGGCGATATTATCCTTATGCACGATCTGTACAAGGACACCGCCGCTGCCGTTGAAATAATCGTTCCAAAACTTATCAAGGAAGGCTTCCAGATAGTCAGCATATCCGAGATGTTCCAGGCAAAGGGAAAAGAACCGAAGAAGGGAACGGCTTACTATAATGTGCAGTAGGTATTACTTCCCTATCAGACACTTCTTACCCCTGAAGGCGAATCCGTATTTAAGTATATTCTCCTCCGGGATTCCTCTCGCTATAAGGTCTGCGGCATACTTCTTCTCTTCTATCTGCGCAAGTGCGTTCTTAACCGTATCCGCAAGATCGTCCTCGCCATATATTATATCAAAATTTTTATAAAAAATAAAACAAGTGCCGCATTTAAACTAAATAAAAAAAGCATTAACTATATCAATAATGCGCCTGCTGCCGCATTCATAATATAATAATTCCAAGAGCATTAATCTTTCTTCTATTGTTCTATCTTCCATCAAATCAATTATTATCTGAATCATTCTGTTCTCTCCTTTTACTGTTGCACAGGTCAACATTGTTATAAAAATCAGTTATATTGTGTTCTCTCTTGTATCGTTTCACCAGAGCGCTTTCGGACAGATGAGTTTTTTGCGACAACCTAAGCCGTTCTTTTGTTTCTCTTGTCCCTATCTGATTTGAAAAATACTGTTCAAGTATTGGGATCGCAGCCTCATAGGATATTGAAGTATTACAATTCGGTTTATCTTTGTTATATCTTCTTCCATGAATGATTGCGTGACACTCTCCGCATAATAGAATCAGGTTATCAAATTCATCTGTTCCGCCTTTTGCTTTTGGAATTATATGGTGATATTCAAGATAATCTTTATTGCGGCAGCAGGCGCATTCATTATTCCAGAAATCTGCTACCTTTCTTTTAGTTGCTTTTGTTACCATTTTCCATACTCCTTTCGGAGTTATATGAAAAATGTTGTAAGCAAACTACAATAACTTGTCCTAACCTATAGAATTTTTAACATAATATATTAGTTTCACGAAAACTACTAATAACATTAAAACACAAAAGAGAGAACAGCCTCTGCCATTCTCTCCATTAAAACAATATATTCTTATCAACCAACCATTTCCTTTAAGCCTAATCACTACAAAATTATCCCTGAAGAATTACCATATATCCTCTTTCCGTATTCTAATATAATATCACTTGGAAGATCAATTCTGTCGCTCCAATATATGCAAGTTCTGCTTTCATCTATTTGAAAATTTTCAAATAATCCATGTTCAGTTTTTAAGATAGAAAAATCAGCCAAATTACTTATGTCATCGCCAACATCATAAATAACCGTTTCTCCACTGTCAAATGATACTTGCAACTTGTATTTTTCTCGAGGTATTATCTCTTTTATTCTTGGAATCATAATTTTTCTCCTATAATTATGGCAACTTTTCTATTATCTGTGTATCCCACATTTTTTGCAATTTGCTTGAATATAATGCAAGCCATTCTTCAACAAGCTCCTGTGCTTTTTTAGGCAAGTCACCATCTGTCATTTTTCTTAGATTAATATCAAACACGCCTATATACTCTCCATATATGGCATGAATATGCGATGGTTCATGTTCTTTAGGTTTAAAAACATCTTTATTACTATTCCGTAAAATCTAGATATTTCCGGCATATCTTTTACTCCCCTTTAAACTTTTCTTTCAGTCAACCATTTCCTTTAATCCTAATCCGTTTTCATGAAAATCCAGCTGCTGCATAACAAACTTTACAATAGTTATTAGTGATAACATTGTATCAGATTATGCCCTTTCTTTCAATACCTTTAAATTGCTCCTATTTGATGATTTTTGCAGCCTTATTGTTAATACTTGTTGCGTTACGAAGAATAGTTGATATAAGTTGTTGTTAATTAAACCCTTGTAAATAGGCGAATTATCGGCTATAATAGCCCTTGTAAAAAGTACAACTTACAGAAGGTACACTTTTGAACTAAATATTGTTATGTTATAGAGAAAAGGACACTTTATTTCCACTCGGTACGTCAAAACCACACAACAAAAGAGAGAACAGCCGTAACCGTTCTCTCCCATAAAAATCACTATATTTCCTTAATTCATGCGGTTTTCCTCTTATCCGAAATATCTCTCAAGAAGGCCCTTGAATGCCTTGCCGTGTCTTGCCTCATCACGAGCCATCTCATGTACGGTGTCATGGATTGCATCGAGGTTGAGTTCCTTGGCACGCTTTGCAAGATCAGTCTTGCCGGCTGTAGCGCCGTTCTCTGCTTCTATTCTCATCTCAAGATTCTTCTTGGTTGAATCGGTAACAACTTCGCCGAGAAGTTCAGCAAACTTGGCAGCATGCTCTGCTTCTTCGTAAGCAGCTTTTTCCCAATAAAGACCAATCTCGGGATAGCCTTCTCTGTGAGCCACCCTGGCCATCGCAAGATACATACCGACCTCTGTACACTCTCCGTTAAAATTTGATCTGAGATCTTCGATTATGTCTTCACGAACACCCTGTGCAACACCTACTACGTGTTCTGATGCCCATACCATATCTCCGCCAACTTCATTGAACTTGTCACTTGATACTCCGCATACCGGGCATTTCTCCGGCGGCTCCGGACCCTCATGAACGTAACCACATACTGAACATACAAATTTCTTAACCATAAATAACCCACGCCTCCTTTAAAATAATAGATACATAAATATTAACAAATTATTAAATCATAGTCAAGTTATAATTACAAAATCCACGCAAAAATACGACAAGTGTCGGAAAATGTAAACATGACGTGCAATTATTCATCAATTATCTTTTTCGCCTGTCGCCGTGGACTTTATAATATTCTGCCTTATCCTTATACATCGCCTCATCGGCACGTCTGAAAATAACGTTAAAGTCCGTATCCTCATCTTTATTATATATTGCAGCTCCTTTGGAAACAGCAAGCTTCACATCATTTTCCTGTTTTCTTCTGTTCATTTTTATAAGGTTACGGTCAAACATATGCATGAGATTGTCTAATGTCTCTTCAAGATCCGTGGCATCATCCAGCACAGCTATGAATTCATCCCCTCCGACGCGATATACATTCTTTGTACGGAACACTTCCCGAAGCGCTCTTGCAGTATCAATAATGATCATATCACCGCATTCGTGGCCTCTCTTATCATTTACCTCCTTAAGCCCGTTGACATCGAATATTACAATGGCAAAACTTGCTGTGCCATCATGTATCCTGCCGTTAAGCCGTTCAACTCTCTCGATGTACGCGGTTCTGTTCATAACACCGGTCATTGCGTCGGTATAGGCGAGTGCGTGTGCCTCCGCTATATATTCATGCATCTCTTTGCGGACATCATGAACAAGTTCACTTATACTTCCAATGGTAGAATAAGAATTCTCGTCAAATGAAGGTATATTATTCACATGATCTGTATGCCCTGTACTTAAACCGGAAGCAATACGAAGCTCTCCGGCAAGTTCTGCCATATCTACCGTAAGATCCTTCATTTCTTTATTAAGTTTAACGAATCCTCTTCTCATTCTTCCGGTGATCAGGAAGACAATAACGCCACCGAATACAAGCGACAATACGCATGAGATGATGACAGTGTACATGTGTCTGTTGACCTGTTCATCATACCATCCCGCAGCAAAATCAGCCGCAACAATTCCTACCACCTTTCCTTGAGAGTTAAGTACAGGGCTGTAGGAACTGTAGAAACGTCCCCATTCATCTTCATAAGGATTCTCATCGACGGCCGCCGTTCCCTGACTCGCCTGGTACAATGCTTCGGTATATTTTACGGGAGAGCCGAATTCGCCGGGATCCTCCTCAGCAGGATCAATTGTAAATGTAAAGGTTCCGTCTCCCATATCACGAATGCCGTATATATACTCAAGGTCAACATTTTCCTGAAATGCCCTGAGGACATCAAGTGAATCCTGATATTCTTTTGTATCTTCGTCTTCTGCCGTAAGCTTTTCAAGCACATCACCGTCAAGCAACGCAGCCGCACTGTTAGATACGTCTAACATTCTTTCCCTGATCTGAGTCTGCATAGCTTCCTGAGACTGACTCATCAACAACAGTCCCAACACAACATTCACTGTCAACATCACGACTGTTAAAAGGATAAGCCCCATTTTTAGATGATATTTATGTATTAACGCTCTTTTGTTCTTTACTTTGTTCTTGTCTTTGTCCTTGTCCATGCTACATATACTCCCACATTTATGCTGTTGTAATCATTATAGTGGAATAGCGTTATAAAAGCAAATGGAAATGGGAAGGTGTCGCGGCAATCAAACCAACAACACACTCCGGTCTCTTACTTCCAAAACACGTTCAACCGGCACATCTATAAAATACGCTATAGTTTCAGGTTTTTCGCCTTTTTCCAATGCCCGTCTTATTTGATTATCCTTCATCTCTGTTGCATACTCCTCCAACAATTCATCCATTATCTGGCACATATACTTTCGTCCTCCTTCCGTATGTTTTAAGTAATTCATTCTTTTCGTAAACACCTTAAACTTTTCATTATTTACTTCTGTCTGCATGAAACATTTCATGAGTTCTGCTATCTTGGAACCATCATCTACCTTTGTATTGACACATACCATGTGTAAACCGTTATCTACTATCTCACCATTTTCAATAATCATAGTACTTAGATGATATGTAGTCATATTGCTATTGAACAGATCAAATTCCGATATGTATACGACTGTCACATCCGGTACTTTTTCGAATCTCACTCCCGGATCTGTCACACTTGCCGTGATACATGATGAGTTATATCTCATCCTTCTTAAATGATTATCGTTATTAGCACGCTGCACTTCGATATTCGCCCTTGCACCATTGCCAAGCATACAAAGTACGTCAACTCTAACTGAACGTCCGACAAGATTCCTTACACCCTTCTGCACATATACAGAAATAACCTGCAATTTGTCATCCTGAAGGATCACCCTCAGAATCTCCTCACAAAAATCTTTGTCATCTGCCAGTACTTCGAAGAATATGTCGTCTATCGGACGGAATCTTCGAATTCTTTCTTCCATTTCTTTTTCCCAGTTTTTCATCCACTACCTCCTGCCTTCATTGATTTTGATAAAATGTGATATAAAAGCAGGATTCCTTATTGAATTATAGACATATAGAAATATCAGATGCATATGAGAGACACCCATATGCAGATTAAGAAATATCTGCTTTGAGTGTATACTAGCATATGTGTAATACGATTGCAAGAGGAAAATGATATCAAAACGGCTCCGTATCATTTTAACCGACATTCGGAGCCTCTTAAATATCTATATGCAACTGTTCAAACACCTTTGAAAATATTATTTTCCCATGTAGATAGACAAGATGCGAGGCGTCTCTGACCGCCCACATGAGCAGGCATTTCACGCCTGCTCATTAAAGTGCTGATCAGTTACATTTATATATCATTAAGCTGTACAATTATTACATAGTTGTTTAAGAACATCAAGTATACGATCATATATCTACCTCTTAATCTTCACCTTCTTAGCCGCACTCCATGCACCATATACCACGCTACCGGACTTATCGGTTCTATAGGCTCGGACACGCACATAATAAGTCTTATTCTTTTTCAGCTTTCCAAGGGTAAACTTGGTTTTAGTAGTTTTCTTAATGCTGCTTTTTTTGAAATTGGAATTCCTGCTGTATTGTATCTGGTATCCCTTTGCACCTGCAACAGCTTTGAATTTTACAGTAAATTTTCTGCCCTTTTTTATTGGTAAGAGATATTATGCCGGCTTTCGTATTGCTGGCAGATGTTTTATCGTCCGAATCTTCATCATCAGAATCATTAGATGAGGAATTATTGTTATTCTTACTACCTGATGATGCGTTATCAGATTTTGAGCCGGTTGAGGACTTTCCTGTTTTTCCTGAAGAATTCGATGTCTTTCCTGAACTGTTATTCTGACCCTGTGAACCTGCCTGTGATGTATTGTCTGAAGAAGTGCCTGCCTGACCCGGATTCGCGTTCTGCTGTTGTTCTGTCACCTTTACGATGCAGACCTCTTCAATACCACCTGAGGATATAACCTTGATCTCAGTCTGACCTACACTCTTAGCAATAATCTCACCGTTAATCACTTCGGCAATATTAGTATTCATGCTGATCCATTCTATAGTGTCTGTATAATCAAATGGACTTATTACAAGCTCAAGGTCTGCTATGGCTTTTTTACCGCCGACCTGTAGATTAAGCTCAGTTATTGTCAGTTCAAGCTTATTGATATGTGATACTACATGAAGTAAATATTCACCTGCGACTCCGCCTTCTGCTGTAGCAGTAACAGTAACGGTTCCGGTACTTATTCCGGTTACTGTCCCATCTGAATCTACAAACGCTTCGCCACCGTCATCACCGGATACAACTTTCCAAGTTAATGACTTGTTGGTAGCATTATCGGGTGTAACAACGGCACTTAACTGTATACTCTTACCCTTCTCTACTTCATTTACCACACCGGTTATCTCCACCTTATCAACCGGTATGGCATTAATGCCGAATACTTCTTCTTTGGTTCCGGTATAGTAACCCTTTCCGGTTACAGTTAACGTAGCAGTACCCGGGGCATTATTGTTCTTATATGTTACATCGTAGTCTGTTCCCTCTTTTAGTTTTATTCCATTGTCCTTTACCGTTATATTGAATGTCACCGGACTTCCTGTATAGTAGTTATACTTTTCGATACCGCTTATCGTACAATCTGATATACTCCGGGTTACTTTTAAGTTACAGGTTGCCTTCTTACCGTTAGAGGCTTCGGCTGTTATGACCGTGTCACCTTTTTCCAGTGCAACAATCCTTCCATTTTCAACTACAGCCACATAACTGTCACTGCTTGTCCATTCAATATCATCCGTACAGTCTGACGGTGTTATTGCATATCCCAGATCCCTGAAGGAGCATGCCTCATCCTTTTCCATTGTAAATGACTCCTTAAGTGTTATTGTCTTACAATGTGATGCTATCGTTAAAGGATATTCAGCAGATACTCCGTTACCTGATGTCGCGGTTACTATTGCATTACCTGTCTTTTTTGCTGTTACCTTTCCTTCAGAGGTCAGTTCTATCCTGTCTTTTCCTTCCTTTATCTGCCATCTGATATTAGGATATGATGCATTCTCAGGAACTATATCCAGTGATAGCTGAAGAACTTCACCAACGGCAAGCTCTGTCTTGTCGCCCTTTATGAACAGACCCGTGACAGGTATCTCGTATATCTCGTAATTGATTTTCTTTGTTCCGGTATAATATCCTTTTCCGTTAACTGTGACAGAAGCAGTTCCCGGAGCATTATTGTTCTCATATCTTACTTCATAATCGGTTCCTTTCCTGAGAAGTTTGTCACCTTCCATGACTACTATCTCAGGTGATATAGGCGTACCGCGGTATATCTCACGCTCATGTACACCTTCGATTGTAAGTTCCGATATATTCCGCCTGGATATGACTGTACATTCCGCCCTGGTTCCATTAGGAGCCGATACCCTGATCACTGCCTCACCTGCTCCTTTTGCAATGATCTTGCCGTCCTTTATATCTGCAATGTCCGGATTACGGCTTATCCACTCATAAGAATCGGTGCAATCTTCCGGTTCGACCACAAGCCCCAGTGCAGACAGTGATTTCTCCTCACCCTTAAGCATAACGATCCTGTCTGAAGCAAACTCAAGGGATTCGCAGTGTGACAATACATCAAGCTCATATTCAGCCGTAACTCCGTCGGCAGTAGCAGTAACAATCGCATGTCCGACTGATAAACCTGTTATGTCGCCATTCTTTCCTACGATGACCCTTCCCGTACCTCCTTCCTTCTCTCCCCATGTGATATCCTTATCGGAAGCATCCGAAGGTGTAACGCTTGCCCTGAGCCTTATTCTCTGTCCCTTATCTATCTCTGTAACAGAGCCTGTAATATTAACTGTCTTAACAGGAATCTTAACAACATTGTAGGATTTCTCAATTGTTCCCTTATAATAACCCTGACCGGTTATTATCATCTTAGCCGTTCCAGGCTTGTCATTATTCTCATATTTAATCTTATAATCTGTATTCTCGTTCAAATATACCGTGCCGTCAGTAAGACTGATATCCTGCGTAGTTATCTCTCCCTTGACATAATTAATGTCATTTTTGAAGCCTGTTACTTCATAATCGGATATGTTCCTCATTACAGTTACGGTACAGGATGCACTCTTACCATTTTCAGATTCATAGGAGACAGTTGCAGTTCCGGGGGCAACACCGGTAATTGTAACTTTGTTCCCTTCTGCCGATATATCCGCTATTCCCCTGTCACTACTGCTCCACCTGCATGTATCCGTACAGTCTGATGGCAGTACTGTTGCAGTAAGCTCACCTGACTCATGATACATTACTGTCAATATATTAGTATTAAACAGAATATTAGAGCATGGAGACATTACATAGAGCGAATACTCATCCTTGGTTCCCCTGGCAGTCTCTGCCTGAATTGTGACACTGCCTGCCTCTACACCCGTTACCACACCGTCTGAATCTACAGTTGCCTTACCCGTAACGTCGGTGCAGCTCCATGTAACAGACTTGTCATAAGTATCCGGATCATCG
Organism: Lachnospiraceae bacterium V9D3004; assembly: GCA_000621985.1. Taxonomy (GTDB): domain Bacteria; phylum Bacillota; class Clostridia; order Lachnospirales; family Lachnospiraceae; genus V9D3004. The sequence continues at coordinate 317,338 of JHWW01000001.1, read as the reverse complement.
AACTCAACAGTCAACTTAAGAGTCTCGCCCTTATTGACAGTGTTCGAATCGGCTTTTATCAGTATACTGTTCTCCACTACCGCCTCTATGTTATATGTCTTACTTACCTCTCCAAAATAATTCCCTTTGCCTGTCACTGTGACAGTCGCCGTTCCCGGCTTGTTATTATCCTTGTAGCTAACGGTATAATCCGTTCCCTCCGTAAGATTAATATTACCGTCCGATACTACAATATTCTGTGTCAGAGCACTTCCCCTATAGGTCTTATCTACAACTCCGTATATATCAAAACCGTCTTCAAGACTTCTTGTAACCGTTACTTCACAGGTATCGCTGTAGCCTGTCTCCGATGTCGCGGTTATAGTCGCCTTACCTGCTCCTGTTCCGGTCACAACACCTTCTGCTGATACCTCGGCAACATCTCTATCAGAACTTGTCCATGTTATCTTATCAGTACTGTCTGACGGAGTCATTACCGCCTTAAGGGTTGCACTGCCTGTTACCGCATCTCCTTTGATAAGTGAGAGTGTCTTCTGGTTAAGTGTCAATGACAGGCTTGGTACGTATACAAATACATCATAACTATCTGCTTTGCCGCTTGCTGTTGTTGCGGTTATCTTGACACTTCCGGCACGTTTTCCCTGAATTGTTACTGTTGATTTATTCTTGTTATCGGTCTGGGATTTGATATCGACTGAACCGACTGATGCAGGATCAACTGCCCATGTAATCTGAGGGTATGAGGCATTAGCCGGTTCTACTGTTGCTGTAAGGGTTGATGTATTACCTAGCTTAAGGCGAGTAATATCTCCGGAGATTGCAACCGATGTTACAGGAATCTCTTTTACTTCGATGTCGTAGGAAATCTGTGCTCCGGCATAAGATACAATCACTTTCTGTTGACCTATTTTATTCATGTTGTAGCCTGAAACCATTTTGTCTGTTAATGCTATATCCACAATAGCACCATCTGTATAATTAACACGCAACACTCCACCGGTCAGATCAAGCTTATCTCCCTGATCATAGACAGTCTTCATTGGCTTCGGGGCGAATTCCAACGTTTGGACACCAATTTGCCTGCAATCCTTTAACTGTGGATACAGATATGAACAGTTGCTGTCTATTTCCCATACAGTATTAAAATCAAAGCCAGTATAGCTTGTGGCGATTTTCATCTGAGCAGGGGTGAGCATGGTGCCATACTTAGGAGTTGAACTACTACTATAACATGAACTTATATAATAATCATTGTTACAAATAACACCATAATTATTAGCAGATCCAGATAAAGTATTCACTATAGGTTGTCCTGAAGCAACATCACCAATATTGTAACAACAATTAATAGTGCCATGTACAATCGCATTGGAATCGCCAGTATAATGAAAGTTACCCATATACCCAACAATTCCACCCGCAATTTTTCCACTTATTTGAGCAAGATTATAACAATTGCTAATAAAACAGTACTGATTATTTCCACATATTCCGCCAGCATAACTCTCTTTCGTCCCTGTTCCTGTCACTGTTCCTTCCACAAAACATCTACTTATATAACTTTTTGTAAAAGAATCCATCAAATAATTACCAGATTTATTTGTTTGAATTCCTTTGTTAAATCCACATATTCCGCCAACTGTATTTCTGCCTATCACAGTTCCTTCCACATTGCAATTACTTATGTTACATGCTTCGGCTTCCCCCATTATCCCTCCAGAATAATTACAATTTGCATTAATACTCACACCTTTCAAGGTAAGATTTTTAATGGTAGCACCTGAAGTCTTTCCAAATAAACCTCCATACGTTAAACCACTTTCACCATACATGTTCAATCCTATAATCTTATGACCATTGCCGGTAAAAGTTCCGGTGAATGTATTCCATGTTTGATTAATGTATCCAATCGGCTTCCAACCGTACCCACTATCATAGTCCCCACCTTTCTTCGTAGCCTCGGTAAGATCTATGTCATTCATCAGAATATAATCCCCCGACAGATTATTGTTAATTGCATACAGGTCTTCGATTGTCCTGACAGGTATATATCCAGTCGGAATGCTGTCAGTGTCATACACCGCTGAGGCAGTTGTTGTATTGATGCCTGCAGCTGCAACGCAATTGAGAATCAATGCCAGTGTCAGAATGATACATAGTTTTTTTGTTATTGATGTTTTCATATCAGGTTTCCTCCTTATCAATACTTTCTCTGAGTTTCCTTATTCCCTCTTTAATCTCTCCCCAATTTGCCGTTTTTAAATTTTTTCCTCTTATATGAGTATCAAAAAAGTAATTTATTTTTCCATCATCAATAACCGTATTGGATTTTAAAAAGGAAATAGCTTTCTCAAAAAATAGTTCAAAGTCTCCTATCATTTCATCGCTTGATTTATAAAATGATTCTGATATTGCACGTAATTCATTTTCCACCAAAATAGTTTCTTCTTTAAAATTCATTCTTTTCATCCTCCTTATATTTTTCTTAATCAAATATTTTATTATCTTATCCATCTAAATTGACTAATCATTTTTTTGGCTTACAATTGCATTTCTCCATTGCTTCTTCCGGAAATTCAAATACATAATTATCTGAATAATATATTTTCCTGAATTCCGTACAAGATTTATAAGTCTCTTGTAATAGAGTAAACCCTTCCTCTGAGCTCTCCTTAAACTGATTATACATATCTTCATATTCCTCTAATTGTAGAAGATTGTGCATCAAATTGTTTCGTTTTTTTATCCATATTAATGTCTGATTAAATAATTCATCTGCAAAAGCTTTTCTAAAACATTCACAATTTGCTTCCGCCAAATGTTGAATACACCTTACTTTGGTTGCCAAAGCCATTTCATTCTTTGGTTTTTTGCATCTACCTTTGCTGTACCTGCACTCCTTCTTTACTTTTTCAACTGTTCTGAAATACCTATTTTCAAAACATGAATATATCAGCCATGAAGCTTCAATATATCTTTCTTCCTGCATTGCATCTTCAATCTTTTGAAGAAAAAAATCATGCATATCAACTCTTTTTAAACGTTCTTCTTTTTTTTCAGTACTTTTCATAATCAATCACCCCTTAATTTCTTTAGTATCTACTCTCCAAACCCAAGATTCCGTACAGTACATCCGTTACCTCTTTTTAACAGTATTAATTGATAATCCAAATATGCAATTGTCATATACAGATTAGCCTGTTCACTCAGAGAACTGTCTTCTTCCGAAAGAGGATCTGAACCTTCTTCTGTTATCCATACAAAATTATTATCTTCTTTTTTTATTTTGCTTAAAGCAATATCCCCGACATAAGCTCTTTCATGCGATTCTTCATCAGATCCTGGGTTGTTCACGAATATATAATCAGCAGTACAATCGTTATTATCAAGTGGTACATACAATGTCATACTTCCTGAATATTTGTCACCATCTTCGTCACGATGATAATACATGGAGTATAATATCAACTCTGAATTTTCAGCATCATATGATATTGAAATACTTTTGCTGTCAACAGAATCAGGTTTAAAATAACTTATCTCATAGTTTCCCAGATCGTTTTTTTGACCATTTTGAAATATGTATTCAGCAAGCTTTTTTCTGTAATAATACACAGTTTTTTTTGATGTCTTAACAATCTTGACTTTACATCTTAATCTTAAGTTTCCTGTCTTGGCCTCAATCACAGATGAGCCTGGTTTTATCCCCTTAACTATGCCTTTTTGCGTAACAGTTGCTGCTTTTTTATTCGAGGAAGTCCATTTTATCTTTTGTTTGCCGGCTCCTGTCACCTTAAGCTTAAGTGTCTTACCTACTTTTATTGTAACCCTGGTCTTGTTAAGCTTTGGTCCCGCCTTCGCAAATGCGAAGCCGGGATCAAGCAAAGTAACCTGAGCCACAATCAATGTAAGCGAACATAAACGAATGCATTTTTTCATGAATGTATTATCCATAATCAAATACTCCAATCATCATTTATAACTTGTGAATCCCAGTTCATATAAACCGTATCCTGTTTCATTCTTTAACAATTCATCCCAGAATCTGCATGCCAGATTCAATGAAGAATTATTGTATCTATTAATGATTTCTGCCTGTCTGCTGTAGCCGGTATAGAATGTATAGCTATTGTTCTTTTTTCTGATTGTAGATATATCAATATTAAAATCATCATCATATGACATGCTTGGAACAGTAATTGTTAACTTTGCCTTTTTTGACGGATAATATACATCAAGAAAAACTGCAGAGATATCATCATTGTCCTTGTTATCCATATATACATAACTGATAATTCCACTGGAAGCTTTGTTTACAATAGCGTAATCTGCAACTTCTCCGTCGTCAAAAGTATGTGAATCTTTAATCGTTTTATCTCCCTCTTTATTCGTGTAACCCTTTTTATTGATGCATTTCTTTAGTATACTGACAGGATTCTTTTTTGATTTATCCGTTCCCTTTACAGTGTATGTTTTCATAAGTTTTTTATATTTTTTCTTAGTCACTGTAAGCTTTATTTTTGTTCCTTTTTTAAGCCTGTTTTTTAGTTTCAGCTTGAATGACCTGCCTTTTAAGGTTATCTTTTTATACGCAGTCTTACCAACCTTGATCTTTACAGAAGTACCTCCAACAGATAATCTTCCGGTTATTTTATTCGAATTTTCTTTACAGTTGACCTTAGCCATAATAATACCGGAACTCTGTTTTTTCTTTTTAACAGGAGCCTTAGTTGATGTTGCCTTCGTTGATTGAACATTATTTGCCTGACTCCCGGAAGTTGGCTTGGCAGTCGTTGCATTAAGCCTTGACGAGCCTGATACATTCTGACCCGGAGTAGTCGGTTCCGGAGTCACCGGCATCGGGGTCGGATCATTATACTCCGTCAATACTGTTACATTTACTGTCAGAACCTGTCCGTATTTTGAAGTGATTTTTACAGTTGTATTACCTACCCCTTTTGCCTGTATATAATCCGAATATTTACTTACATATGCGATATCAGGATTATCTGATTCAAGAGTGTAGCCATAATACATTTTCTTCCCGCCATATGTAATGACAATTTCTTCTTCATTTTTACCGGTTATTCCAAGCGTAATATCTGTTTTATCAACTTCAAACACTTTTGATGTAACAGTCAACATAAATTCAGCAACGCTGCCATCATCAGCAGTTCCTATAATTACTGCTGTTCCTTCTTTAACCGGTTTGACCGTACACTTTTTGGTGGTATTAAGCCCTATAGCAGCTACTGTCTCATCAGAACTTTCCCACTTGGATATTGAGGTATCTGCATCTGCATAGACAGTAACTTCTTCAGACACATCTATTGAAGCTGAATTCTCTGTAAAACTGGCAGCACTTACATTACCGGGACACATATATACATTCATACCGATAAACATTAAGATAAGAAATATACTTGACGATATTTTTATGATCAATTTCTTCATCAATTCACTCTCCTATCAATCTGAGAATATTTACATGAATTCAGCTTGAAAATGCACTTCTAAATTCACTTTCAGAATTGTATACGTTACCCTTCCACTTAATACTTGTCAGCTTATTACAGCCGGAGAAAACATTATTTCCGAACTCGGAAAGATTATCCGACATTATTACACTTGTGAGATTGCTGCAATTTTTAAATGCTTCTTTCTTAATACTTGTAACACTATTCGGAATAATTACACTGGTAAGATTGCTGCATCCACTAAAAAGATCTGTATCGATACTTGTAATACTTGTATTGTCCAATAATTGAACTGCTTCTTCAGGGAGTACTGCGCTTGTAACATAATTCTTATTGATTAATGATAATTTAGAACTATAGTATCTATATATTGCTTTATCTGTACATTCTTTCAAGGCATTCTCAAATTCATTCACTGATTTGTAGCTTACTCCTCTCCAAACCAGATCACACACACCTGTAGACGCAAACACCGATCTACCTATTAAACTGATATTATCTGACATTACAACGCTTAATAATGAAGAACAACTCATAAAGGCATAATTATCTATTGCTATAACACTGTTTGGAATAGTAATACTTGTTAAGGCATAACAATTACTAAATGCACCTTCACAGATACTTTTTATTCCATCCGATAGAGTAACACTTTTCAGTTTTTTACAAAAATAAAATACAGACTCGTTAATACGCTTTACTTTCTTGGGAATAATAATATCTGTCAGTTCATCACAAAAATAAAAAGCATAATCGCCAATATCGGTAATACTATTAGGAAGTGTAATATTTTTTAATCCACTATTAACAAATGCATGATCACCTATAGTCGTAACATTGCCCGGAAGTGTTACACTTGTTAGTTTGTTGCATCCATTAAATGCATAGGAATCAATATAAGTAACACTATTTGGAATATCTATACTTGTAAGCTTACTGCCGGAAAAGGCATACGTACCAATACCCTTAACACCCTCCGGAACAACAGATGTATCACATCCAAAAACCAGTTCCTTAGAATCCTGCATTATGATACAATTATTCCTGCTATAGTATTTTGTATTGTTTTTTGCAATATTAATTGATTCAAATTCTGCATTAGAAGGCAATGCATTAGCATCAATACTTGTTACACTGGCCGGAATTGTAATTCGTTTTAGTTTACTGCAATTAGAGAACACTTCATCACTAATTGATTCTACACCTTCCGGTATGACAGCATCCGTAGCATAATAAGGATTGTTACACTTCAATAGTCTTGTCCCATCAACGGATATAGAAAGATCTGCCGCAACAGGCGTTGCTGTTGCCTTATTTGGTGGGGCTAATGTTGGTTTTGCTGTAGGTCTATTAGTTGGTTTAGCCGTCGGTTTTTCTGTAGGTCTATCTGTTGGCTTAGCTGTCGGTCTGTTCGTTGGCTTCTTCGTTGGTTCCTGTGTCGGTGCTGCTGTCGGATCCGGCTCTTTTGTTATCGTCGGCACTGTAGTTGTTTCAGTTGATGACGTTGGCACCGGAGCCGATTGTTGTACTGTTACCACCGGCACTGTCACAGCAGACTGTACGGTTGCTGCCGGTGCTTCAATAACATTTTTCTGAGTTGTATCAACCGCATTAACGGTAACATTAATCATTCCTTTTACACTTTTTCTGCCATTTTTCATTACAACAGATATCTTGGCACTGCCTGCATTTCTGCCATTAACAGTGGCACCTTTAGCCGACTTTTTAATTAATGTGATATTGGCTTTTCCGGATTTGATCTTCCAAGTCACTTTTTTTGCATTTTTCACTGTAACTTTCTTCGATTTTCCCACATCAACAGTAACTTTCTTTGTACTTAGCTTCATCTTTACCGCTGCATTTACATTCCCCGTATTATTAGCAACCGCTGCGGCGAACATTGCGAATGTGAGAGCAACAGATATGATTTTTTTTGATCTTTTCATGATGATAATCCTCCCTTTTTTTATTTTCCCTATATTAATCAACTACTGTAATATCACAGTATGTTGACTTGCCCGTTATTTTATTGTACAGAGCCGGTGTAACCTTATCTCCACCGCCACGTAGTACAGTCCCTTCTGCACTAAGAGCCATTAACTTAAGTCCATTATAGTGAATTTGCTGTCGAAGATTTTGTGTAGCTGATTTTCCCCACAAATGACTGTACATGATTCTTAAATTATTAATTTTGCCATCATAATATGATTTATAATCTCTAATAAAATTATCCTTTGAAAAGCATAAAATTACATCACTAAAACCATTTACAATGCGATAATTAACCATCAGCATCACGCATACTCTTCCATCAGCGTTAATATATTTTTTTCCGTAAGATGTAAGCAGTTTAGCTGATTTGTATTTGGATTTTACATAATTAGCAAAATAATTAATAATATAAGACTGGGCTCTGGTTATCTTTATTAATTCCTTAACAACAAGCTTACACGAATATGTTTTTCCCCCGACCTCAGCCTTGAGTACTGTGCTTCCGATTTTTTTACCTTTCACCGTACCGTCTTTATTTACTGTTGCTACTTTGGGATTGGAAGAACTCCATTTTACTGTTCCCCTGGCATTTTTTATAATATAATCCACCCTTGTATTCACATGAGCCGTTAACTTTTTCTTATGTGTCATATCAACAAAATCAGGTGAATTTTTAGGTATTTCCGACCTTCTGGATACATAGTATGTCCCATCAAAAGCTTTATAATCATTTGCAGTAGCTTTTATCCTTATCTTTGTCCCTATAGTCAATTTGCCACAACCAAGCGTGAATTTACTGCCTTTTACCTTTGCCGTCTTATAACTATTGGAACCTACCTTTATTTTCACTGTTGCATCATTTACAGACAATTTTCCAGTAATTTTTTTAGTATTTATCTTACCCTTTATCTGTATCATTTTTATCTCCGGAGATTGCTTCGATTCATCAGTTTGGTTCTGATCAGTCTCATTAGTTACTGCCGAAGTATCAGTTGATGCTCCTTCAGTTGTCTTAACCTGAGCAGTCGGAGTCATAGTTGCAGGAACCGGGGTTGTATAATTATATTCCGGAAGTACTGTTACATTGATCATCAATTCCTGTCCATACTTTGATGTGATTTTTACAGTTGTTTTACCTACACCTTTTGCCCTTATATAATCAGAATAATTATCAACATATGCAATATCCGGATCTGCCGATTCATATGAATAACCATAGTACATTCTTTCCCCACCATATGTAACCGTTACAGCTTCTTCAGTCGTTCCTTTGATTCCCAGCGTGATATCCGTCTTATCAACTTCAAGTTTTTTCAATGCAATCGTAAGAGTAAAAGATGCTACACTTCCGTCATCAGACGTCCCTTTAATTACAACTGTTCCTTCTTTCCGAGGCTCAACTGTACATTTTTTTGTAGTATTAGACCCAATAACAGCTATCGACTCATCAGAGCTTTCCCACTGCTTTATAGATGTGTCAGCATCAGCATATATAGTCACGCTTTCCGAAACATCTATTGATGCGGAAGTCTCCGTAAACCCTGCTGCTTTTACATTATCAGCACGAACACATACAGACAAACAAATAAACATAAACATTATCAGTGGCAACAAATAAGTTCTATATTTTCTTTGCATATCACTTCTCCTTTCTGATGGTTTTTCCCTACAATTCGAATTATATCACGGCACAGGACATTATTTTTTCAACCCAAGCCTTTTATTCCAAATATTGGCATAAAAAAATACCATAACACTCCACATTCAGCGAGTTGTTATGGCATTTTAAATTTTTTACTAAAATGTTCAATTCATCAGTAACGGCAATCAAACCGTCAACACACTCCAATCCCGCACTTCCAGAACACGTTCAACTGGCACATCAATGAAATACGCTATGGTTTCGGGTTTTTCACCTTTTTCCATTAATTCAAATCTGTGTATAACAATAGTACAATTATCGTAGATCAAATCATAACTGCCCTATGATTTGCTATCATTTACTTAAGAATTAAATGTATGTTATACCGAAATCATGGCTATAAGATGTTGTTTCATTCTTTTTTATGACAATAGTTTCATATGAATATTTATGATATCCTGTGTATTCCCCTAAAAATTGTGCATTGGTTTCACTCAAATATCCAGAAAAAATGATTTTAACATTATTTCCTCCACCGTTAAAGGCGATACCATCTATTACCCTTTCTGATATGACATAAATAAAATATTCGCCGATCGGAATATTTTGCAAAAGATAATTACCTGTTCCATCAACCTTTGTACTAAATATATTATATTCTTTACTATAGACATCTGAAATATTATGCCACCCTGCATAAGTCTGAAAGTCTGCCATCGTATACGCACTTTTATCTTTTGGTATTAGAAATACTTCAGCACCTGTATCTGCTACATTTCCTTTATATTTATTATATAAATATGTTATATTTCCACTTACAGAACCATACGCACCTATTACTTCAACTATACAATTTGTTACTGTATCACCACAGGTACAAGATATTGTAACATTTCCGATTTTATTAGCTGTGATGATACCATTTGATACAGATGCTATACTATCATCAGAACTACTCCATTTTATTCCCTTGCCCGGGACACCGGATGGCATGGATATATTGATAGTTTCCTTATCTCCAACTGCTAATACAACACTTGTTTTATCAAAAACAATTTGCTGTTTTCCTGTTGTTCCCGGTGTTAATGATTTACCCTTAACCTTAACTTTACACCCATATTTTTTACCGTTTATTTTTCCGTAAATAATTGTTTTCCCAATATCAACTCCTGTAACTTTACCTTTAGAAGACACAATTGCTACATCTGTATTTTTACTGCTCCATTTAGCCTTTTTGTTTAATTTCTTATTATTGAATTTTAGTGTTATTTTTTCTTTTACTTTTAATTCTATACTTGATTTATTCAATTTTAGTTTACCTTTTGCTTGTCCCTTAATACTAATGTCATTAACACCTGTCAATAACAATGATAACATCAAACTAACACAAATACTCTTTTTCCATTTCATAAAAACATACCTCCCAATCTCTCTCATTTTATTTCCTTTATTGTTGTAAGAATCTCCACCATAAGAAAATTTTATTTCTTTTTCTTAGTTTCCAACTTGATATCGGTTTTATCAATAGCAAATAGTATTATCTTGTAAGTCAATGTATATGTATCATTTCTCCTATTGAGATCCCTTACGTTTCGAATTATAACACTCCACAGGACGAGTTTTTTTCAACTCGGACACTTAATTCCAAATATTGGCACAAAAATACCATAACAACTCCATTCAGCAAGTTGTTATGGCATTTTAATTTTTAACTAAAATGTTCAATTCATCAGTAACGGCTTTTAAACCATCAACACACTACGGTCTCTTACTTCCAAAACACGTTCAACCGGTACATCAATGAAATACGCTATAGTTTCAGGTTTTTCACCTTTCTCCAAAGCCCGTCTTATCTGATTTTCTATAAGAATACTTTCTCGTTCTTCTGCATACTCTTCCAACAATTCATCCATTATACGGCACATATATCTTCGTCCTCCCTCTGTGTGTTTTAAGTAATTCATTCTTTTCGTAAATACCTTAAACTTTTCGTTATTAACTTCTGTCTGCATGAAGCATTTCATGAGTTCTGCTATCTCAGAACCGTCATCAACCCTTGTATTGACACATATCATGTGAAGCCCGTTATCTACAATCTTGCCGTTTTCAGCAATAATATTTATAACATGATATGTAGTCATATTACTACTGAACAGGTCAAATTCCGATATGTATACCACTGTTACATCCGGTACTTTTTCGAATCTCACTCCCGGATCTGTCACATTTGCAGTGATACATGATGAGTTATATCTCATCCTTCTTAAATGATCATCGTTATCTGAACGCTGCACTTCGATATTCGCCCTTGAGCCATTGCCAAGCATACAAAGTGCGTCAACTCTGACTGAACGTCCGACAAGATTCCTTATTGAATTATTATCTGTTCAGCACCATCATATGTTCACAGCATCATACGACATTGAACGTTAGTGCCGAATAGTTATAAATTTTTAGAGATATAGAAATATCAGATGCATATGAGAGACACCCATATGCAGATTAAGAAATATCTGCTTTGAGTGTATATTAGCACATGCGTATTACAATTGCAAGGGGAAATTTTCTTCTACACCCTTATCTTCTTCACCACACTGTACGGACTACGTACCTTCTTACCACCTGCGGTTCTGTAGGTGCGGATACACAGCTTGAATACCGTGTTGCTTCTTGAATAAGCGAGACGGAATTTCTTGTTATTTTTCTTAATATTAGAATTGATAAGCTTCAGTTTTATTTTCTTGTTGCCTTTGCAGTTATATATCTCGATGTTGGTTCCATTATATGATCTTAGAGTTATGATTACGCATTTATTGCCTTTTGAAGTGACACCCTTATTCAATGTAAATATGGGCTTACGAAGTTTTGATGAAGACTTATTCATCTTCGAGTCCGAATTTCCGGTGTTGGTTTTTCCTGATATGTCCTCCAAAGAAGTCTTATGCGTGTTCAGAGATACCACATCGGATTGACCCGGCAATAATGCAGTACCCAAAGAATCCCCTGACTGTGCATTAGGTGTCAGATTCTGATCTCCTGCAGGTGTTGTCTGTTGTCCCTGTTGTGTGCCGGGATTAGCTGTGTCACCGGATTCTTTTTCCTCTGTATGTGATGATGCAGGTGCCCTCGTCGGCACACCCGGCTGATTAAGATTATCATCCGGGTCTTGTTCGGAATTATCAGAAGGCACGGTTGTAGGTTTAGCAGTCGGCTTGGTTGTAGGTTTTGGTGTAAGACTTGCTGTCGGGACCGCCGTTGGACTTGCTGTAGGTTTTGTTGTAGGACTTGCTGTTGGTACCGCTGTTGGCGTTGCCGTAGGTATTGCTGTCGGTTTCGTAGTAGGCATTGCCGTAGGTTCCAGCGTCGGACTTTCTGTCGGTTCATCCATTATTACAGGAGCATTTTCATCTTCATCCGCGAGCATAATACTGCCGCACTCACTGGGATCATACCAATATTGTTTTTGACGTTCAGTAGGAAAAAAATATATCTCTGCCTCTAAGCCACCCTCTGGGAATTCTCTAACTGCACAATCATCCAATATCATGTCGAAACCTATAACATCTCCCGGAATCTTTTCAGTCATAAATGGTATAAAAAACTCTATATTATATCCGTCAACTTTTCCTTCTGTCTCGGTGAACTTATAAGCCGCTCTGATTCCCGCATAATCGGTTTTTGCTGTATTGAGAGCTTTCGAAGGTGTTACGATCCCATTCGTCTTTGCATCCTCTTCTTTGCCATACTCATCATTCTTAAAGCCGATATACTGGTAATAAAATGCATCAAAATTCGAATGATATCCATAAAAATAATAATCATTTTCTTCATCATAACCGGTTTCAGTACGCAGATCATGATCTTCATCCAGGACAAACTTAAGCCCATCATTTTCACACCGATTTTTGTTACTTATATTGCCATCCTTTACTTTTACAAAACAATACATACCATTTTTGTTCCATGCAAGTTTAGCCTTAGCTTCAGCATTAGACGGAACACCCGGGCTATACCACTTTTGTTGAAATACTATTCTTGATGTGAACGGCAATTCCTTCAATCCGGCATATGCGTTATCTTCTATACCATCAATCGTTATCTTCCTTCCATCTGCAATCTTAGTGATCTTATAATCCGAGTTCCTAACATCATTAGGTACCATTGCCCTAAATTTTATAAGTTTGATCTTAATAACGGCATCAGATTCTTCCGAACAGTTGAATAGCTCGAATCCCTTCACGAGTCCTTCTTCGAATATCGTGTCATCCCCACGCTTTGAATAAGATGTGTCTCTGTCATATACAACAGTTTTGTATTCCTGTGTCTGTTCAACCTCAACAACATGTGCATCGGGATCATCAAGACCGGATCTGCCTACATCATTTGTCCCACCATATACATAAGCATCAACATCCCCATTATCTAAGGTATATGTCATCTTAATTGAATCGTATTTACCATCGGCATACTCTGTTAAAGGGAATATTATTCCCTGATCCGTACCAAGAGTTACCTCGAGAATATCGTCTTCTTCGTTATATACAATTGAGCCGGCGCCACTTTCATCCGCCATATATGTATCTGTTGATGCAAATAATACTGTATAATCTCCCTTGAAATGCAGATGCGGAAGATATCTTGTTTGACGTTTAGAAACCGACGTCGGTTCGTCTGCACTAACCGCACTGCTTCCATATGTAAATACATTCTCCAAAATAAACACAACAATAATTATCCATGATAATATTCGTCTTGTGTGTCTTGTGTTCATGCCATTCCCTCCTCGTGAACTTAAATCCCTACATTTCATCTCTACGTAATGATATGGTATCAAAAACAACAGATTACAATACCTCACACCTGCACCGATATCTCTATCATGTCATTCAGCGAATACATGTCTTCTTTTGAAAAGCTGGACAGCATAAGATAATCCCCTTTATAGTTCGGAGATATCGGGGCCATGCCGCACTTTAACATTACTGCGTTGGCAATTTCCGTGAAATAATTTCTGGCCTCTTTCATGTCATAATCTCTTTTTTCTTCTTTGAGGATCTCTGCATATCTTTTCTGGGCGATGTAATGAATGAGAGGAAGAATATCTTCGCGTCCTATGAGCTTGCACCTCTGATTCTGATTTTTCAGATAGTAAGCAATTAATTTTTTGCATTCGTTTACGGTTCTGTCTTTTGGATTTTTCCCGCGAGATATTATATAATCGTATAGCTCTTCGGGGCAATCCGTATCTTCAGACATACTGTCAAGCTGCACCTTAATATTCTTCATTCTCATGTATTCGGATTTTTGTTCGGCAATATTAATGATCTGCGACATATGTTTATCGGTCATAAATGATATGCCGTCTTTTTTGAATCCCGATATTTTTTCCATAAATGCATCATTTTTTTCATCATTGTTGTATATCGTATATATCTCACGAAGGATACCGGAATTGTTGTCTCTGCCGTAAACGGTGTTGTATGCCTTACGCATGCTCTCCACCGTACCTTCGTTGATCCTTCCGTTTGAATATCTGGTGAGATATCTTATATAATCAGATATATTTTTTTCGCTGTCCGGGTTGCCGGATTCTGCTTTCCATTTTTCATAACCGTTTTGTTCAAGAAGCTCGTCAAGATATTCTTTTGCGTCTTTTTTTATATATTGCGTGATCTCTTTTTTCATCCTCTGAAAACACTCCAGAACTGTTTTGCTGTAGCCTTTGAACATATTTTTATTGTCCATCATCCAATCCAGGAATTCTTCCGTTTTTACACTCTTTTTCAGTTCAAATCCACGCCATAATTCATCAGTATGACTGCCCTGTGTAAATGTAGCGTCATATCCCATATTTTCTTCAAACAGCTGTATCATTTTGTTGCAAAAATTATAGTCGTATTCATTATACAGACCGTACAAATATATTATCTCGTGATAATCATTGATCTGAAATTCGGGCATCATAAGACCGTTGACAAGATAATCTCTTGTCTCACCTGCAGTCAGATGGAGATTTAATGCATATTTGAATATCATATCTCTTTTGGGCGGAACGTATTCTCCTATTCCGAACCATTTTTTAATGGTTCTCTGGCTTCCAACATCAATTCCCTTTGTCTTCTTACAGAAATTCCTGTAAGAATTCCTCCGCATATTATCAATATCAGCAGGAGAAAGTTCCTCATATAACACCTTGTATGGAATTCCGTTCCATTTATCGATCATATAATAATCGAACCTGCTGAAATTATTCTCTTTGTCGAGCTTGTGAAATGATTCTCTGAGTATCCTGGAATCATTCAAAGTCATATCATCAATGTCTGTTGTATGTCTCTCTACGATCATTTTTTTCTCCCACCATTTCATCCATGTTCTGCACCCAATATTATGTTCATTCCCCCGGGTTACAAATCTTTAATCCAACATTCCGTCCAGTGAATCATCATTCAAAATTTCTTTCGATTTTTTTGTTGTTTTCGGCTTCGCGGTTGCTTTGGGTTTTGCAGTTGCTTTTGGCTTCGCGGTTGCTTTTGTTTGGTTTGTTGTTGCAGGTCTTTGTGTAGCTGTCGGCACATTAGAATTATCAGACGCATCTGAGTTTATCCCTTTGCTGACTGTCAGACTTAAAGTTGTTCCTTCAGCCACTTTTGTTCCTTTGGGAATATTTTGTTTTATAACTGTTCCTTTTTTCTTATTCGAATATTTTTTCTTAATCACTACTTTAAAACCGGATTCTTCAAGTTTGGAACTTATTTTTTTTGATTTTTTACCGATCGTATCGGGGACGGTAATTATCGCATTATCAAGTGTTCCCGACATCTCATCATCGGATGTATCCGTCTCTGTATTATCGGGATCATTTTCCTGTCCTGATGTATCACCCATTCCGGTTATATCATTCCGTACAATATCATCCGATTCTTCTGAATCATCCAATCCTACGGCGTCATCCAATCCTACGGCGTCATCCAATCCTACGGCGTCATCCAATCCTACCGTGTCACCAGTTTCTGAACTGTCATCCGTTCTTGTAGCGTCACCTGTTATTACTGAATCGTCCGTTCTTACATTATCACCGGTTTTTTCTGATTCATCCGATCTTGTTTCGTCATCATCAGATGTTTTACGTTCTGACTTATCTGCGTGCTTATCCGTGCCATCAATAACTCCGTCGATCTCTTCATCATATGCCAATGTATCAGATGTCCTCTTCTCCACATCAGCAACTTCTCTGTCAGACACATCGGCATCTGAATTCATATAATTCCTTATCAGGGCACCGGCAGTTATAACAAGAACAACTATCACGGCAATCTTTCTGATCAATCTTCTTCTGTGAGTCCTCTTTTCTTCAGAAACGAGCCTGTCAAGTTCTCTTCTGAACGTTGTCTTTGTCACGGCTTTTTTTGACGATCCTGATGCTTTCCCGCAGTTGTCGTCATAATCATCAATATTACCTGCAGCTTTCAAATGAACAATATCCGGCGGTTCCATATCCGGATACATGTCCTTATATAATTCTTCAATACTCTTATATCTGTCCGCTGCCTTGACAGACATCCCTTTGTCGATCGCCAAGGCGATATATCGCTCCGAATCATCAGTAATTATATCTTTAAGAGGTTTCAGATCATCCGACAGTATTCGTTCCAATGCTTCATCAGGAACTTCTCCCGTTATCATATAATACATAGTCGCGCACAGGCTGTATATGTCCGACCACGGTCCCAGTTTTCCCTTACTCCTGTACTGTTCCTCCGGAGAAAATCCTATCTTCACCGATATCGTTCTTGTCATATCATCATGCTCAATCTCTCTTGCAGCACCAAAATCAATTAGAACAAGTTTTTCATCACCGGTCATCATGATATTATTCGCACTGATATCTTTGTGCAGATATCCGCTCTCATGAACTCCAGCAAGAGATTTTATGATAGGCTCCATTAATGTCCGGACTCTATGTGCAGGCATAGGACCATTTTTCGCAATGTAACTGCTCATTCTGACACCGCTTACATATTCCATAACAAGATAAGCAGTATTATTCTCTTTAAAAAAATCACGTACATCTACTATTCCCGGAAAATCGATGAATCTTGACATTATCCTGGCTTCCCGAAGGAATGACCTGAGTCCTTTATCATACACGTCAATATCTCTGTCGGGATGAACCGTAAGCCCCATACTGTCCGACATATCTCTCGATACATTATTCTCCGGATAATATTCCTTGACAGCCACACGTAATTCAAGAACAATGTCCCATGCAACATATGTAATTCCATATCCGCCCTGTCCAAGCACTCTGCCGATAAAATATCTCTCTGCAAGACATGTTCCCGGCTTCAAAGCCGCAGAGGGAGATACATACGAGCTTTCGTCAAATGAGCAACACGAACAAGCCTCTGATCTTCTCAGAGGCTGCATGCAATTAATACATCTGTCTTTTCCGGCAATCTTCATGGCACACTATTCCCCTCTCCGGAAATGAATGTTAATTATATATAATGATACAACTTTTCAATACCGTTAGTCAATAAATGTGACGCTTTAATGTCGACAACAAAGCCGACATCAAAGTTGATACAAAACCGATATAAGCACATTCTGTACAATATTCAGATACACCTTGTAAATGCATTGTGTACGCTGTGTACGTTTTGGGTATTGTTGCAGAAAAAATGGGCGACTTGCGCCCATTACTTTGCACTCCTGTGCGACAGTAGCCATGCTGTGATATGCATCACCTGTTGGAAACTGCCGTTCGATATCATCTCCTCAAGCTCTTCTTCGGTATACTTAACCACATTTAGATATTCGGTCTCATCAAGCGATTGTCCCGATACCTGTCTGCAATTACGCGCCACATACAAATGCGCATAATTATCTGCTATCGTCGCATTAGATGGCACTGTCAGAAGATGCTCCCATTCATCGGATTCATATCCGGTCTCTTCGAGAAGCTCACGCTTGGCGGCTGCGAGCGTGTCTTCCGCATACGTTTTCGTCTCATCTATAGCAAATTCAGGTTTTTTCTCAGATGTTACTTCACTGTTCAGTGTTATCGCTTCACTTGACGCTGCCAGTTCGCCAGACGTTGCCTCTTGGGGCGCACTTACCTGTTCTTTTTCGGAGCACATCCTGTCGGCTGCATACTCCCTTCCGTCGCTTCGTTCGATCCCGCCGGCAACAAATTCAGTCGTAACCGCCTTAATCCCCTGCCTGAACTGTCGTACGCACAGATATTTTCCTTCGGTATCCGATGCCACTATAACAACATAATCTCTCCGGCTGTACGTATAGAATGGCTCGAACACCTTCCCGTCCGGAAACCTGAACGCAGACCTCCTGAAATCGATCCACTGATCCTGCACAATATGCTCCACATTCACTTCCTGCCAGGCAAGACCGACATCATCATTAATTGATCCCTTACTGTCTTGCATATAACTTCACCCCATCTCTATCTACATTAGCATAGAACGGATAGTTTAACAACCACTTTTTGAAATGTAGCTCATTCTTTGCAATCGGCTTAATATCCATATCTGACAAATCAAGCAGAATCATTTTATAGGAAAAACATTGTAAAGCATTGATTATTATGGTATCATATAAACACGGCATCTACTACCAGCCTTTACATTATGTGGCGCTCTTGCTGCGTTTAATCTTTTTGCCGTTCGAATACCAGCTATCGTATTCTGACGACTATGATTTGGCTTTTTGGAGGTCCAGGCGTGAAAAAGACCTTAATAATATTCATCAACGTGATCATTATTTCATCCATATTGATTTTCGTTGCGCTCTATTCCGGATATGAAAACAAAGTTGCTTACAAGAGACAGATAGAACATTTTGAAAACATCACGGTCACAATCGAACATGTGACAGAAAACTATCTTGATGGTGAGCAGAGAATTTGCGATGTTTGGGCGAATTATATCAACAATAAAAACATGACTATAGAGGAGGCGACGGATTATATCCGCGCATCCCATGTTCTTACAAGTACTTCGGCGCATCTAATTCTTCTCGATACGCTCACAGGCCTTTCTACACGTCCGAAACAAGGCACATCAGATGATTACGCAGTTTCTTATGAACGGGTGGATCTTCTTGAGGATGTGGGCTGGATTGATGAGATCGGGAAATCGATAAACGTCACCCGTACTTACACCAATCCGATGAATGGCGAACAATCGCTGGCTTTTTGCAACAGAATCACACTTCGAGATCCTGAAAACGAGACTTCTGTGGCGGCTCTTCTATTGCGCGTAGTACCTGTCTCAGAGCTTGAACAGAAATGGGTCTTTCCGCAAGTAGAGTTTGTTAATGCCGAGTATTCCCTGATTGATGCTGACGGAGATTATATCATCAAAGGATACAGTTTTAAGAATTCCAGTTTTTTTGAATTCTATAGATCTTATAATACGACGGATGCCTCATCAACGAAGGAGTTGTTTGACAGGATCACATCATCGACAGGCACAATCTCAATGCTGGACTCACACGGACAGGAGCGTATACTTGCTTTTACCCCTGTTACTTCTACCGCCGGATGGACTCTGCTGAGTCTCGTACCATCGGAGGATCTCAATGTCGATATAGAAAACTGGCTTCTAGTAGGAGTCATCTCTGTGGGTTTATTGATTCTTTTCTTGCTTGACCTGTTTCAGATGCTTTATTTGAACAAGCGTCTTCAAATGGCAGCCCGGGAAGCAGACTTAGCGAATAAGGCAAAGACCGATTTTCTTTCCACCATGTCACACGATATTCGCACCCCCATGAATGCCATCATAGGTCTTACGGCCATTGCCGAGAAAAATCTTTCGGATGTGGCGTCAACTAAAGAAAGCCTTCGGAAGATCAGCCTAGCCAGCAATCATTTGCTGACTCTGATCAATGATATTCTGGATATTTCCAAGGTAGAAAGCGGTAAACTGAAACTGAGCCCCATGACATTCTCCATTGTTGAGACTGTTGAAAACCTTGTAAATATATCGCAGCCGATGATTAAGGAAAAGAATATTGAGTTCAATTTTCATGTTGATCATATGGAAAAGGAATACCTGTATACGGATCAGCTTCGCCTGAATCAGATATATATCAATATTCTCTCCAATGCCATCAAATATACGGAACCGGGTGGAAGAGTCAGTGTAGATATGCGTGAGGAAGCAAGTACCGTTCCCGGCTGCATAAAGATGAGCTACGTTGTGTCTGATACAGGCATTGGAATGAGTCCGGAATTCATAGAGACGATGTATCAGCCGTTCTCGCGTCAAACAGACAGCCGTGTCAACAGTATTCAAGGAACCGGCTTGGGGCTTGCAATTACTAAGAAAATGGTTGATCTGATGGGCGGAACTATAGAATGCAAAAGTGAGCAAGGGAAAGGAACTACTTTCACCGTCGCACTTGATATTCCTGAAGCCGAAAGACAACTTGAAGAAATACGGCTTGATCAGATCGATGCTCTGATTGTTGATGATGATGATATAACGCTTCGAACGACATCCGACGAGATTGAAGCTCTGGGCTCTGTAGCAGAGCAGGCACATAACGGAGCAGAAGCGATCAAAATGATAACCGGCAGGCATGAGAGTGGAAAGGATTATAACATAGTTATCATCGACTGGAAAATGCCGGATATGGATGGAGTTGAAACAATCCGTAGGATTCGCTCGGAGGTTAACGCAGATATTCCCATATTGCTGATCTCTGCATACGACTGGTCAGACATAGAGGATAAGGCAAAAGATGCAGGTGCAAATGGTTTTGTAAGCAAACCGATCTTCCGCTCCACCCTCTATAATAAGATAAATGAGCTTATTGGTGTAGAATCCAAAACCGTTGAACCGCAAGACGATTATTCTGATCTTAATGGTATCCGCATTCTTGTTGCAGAGGATATAGATATTAACTGGGAGATTATTTCCAATATACTTAACATGCATGGCATCATATGCGATCGTGCAGAAAACGGGCGTATTTGCGTGGACAAGTTGAGCGTAGCTCCGGAAGGCAGTTATGATCTTGTATTTATGGACGTGCAGATGCCAATAATGAACGGACTCGATGCAACAAGAGCGATTCGAGAGTTGGAAAACTCATGGGCATCATCTATTCCGATCATCGCCATGACCGCAGACGCGTTCTCTGAAAACGTCACAGAATGCTTGGATGCGGGGATGAACGGACATATTGCAAAACCTATTGATATAAAGCTTGTCATCAAAGAAATCCGAAGGCTCAAAGAAAGTAAAATAATAAACAAACAAATGGGAAAGGAGCTCTTATGAAAAGAATAATGTGTGTTTTTGCTGCTGTAATGATTCTTCAGAGTCTGACAGCATGCGGCTATGTAGGGCAGGAGGCAAAGACAGAGGACATCTTTCGACCGACTCTTGATACTTCCAGTAAATGTCATATCAATGTTGCGGGCGGTTATGATAACTTTGAGGCACTGGAAACAGAATTTGATCGTTTCAACGAGTATTATCCTAATGTGGAACTTGTATACACCAAGATTGATGACTATAATAACATGGTTGGCACAGTTCTGAACGGAAATGATGCCCCAGACATCTACGTCAACAACTCTTGGATGTATGGTCGCGAACAGTATAAGGAATCTATAGATCATGCTGAGAATCTTGCTGACCCGGCATTGGGTATTGACCTAAGTTGTATACGAAGCAATATTCTTCTGAAGACAGATGATGGCTCACTTCCTATGGTTCCGGTTTTCTCGAGTACCTACGGAATGCTTGTAAATGACGATCTGTTCAAAAAAGAAGGTCTTACCATTCCTTCGACCTATGAGGAGCTAGTATCCGTGTGCCACAAATTTCGTAAAAAAGGCTATGAAAATCCCATGATGGGCTATACTGCTCAGGAAAAAACATCCCTTTACACAATGATCAGCTATCCTCTCTTTTGTTCAACCGTGGCAAGTGATGCAGAAGCTGTAAAGAAACTGAACGATCTTGATCCTTCAGCAGGTGAATATATGAGACCCACCCTTGATAAAGTGGGGCAGTTCCTAAACGACGACTGTGTGGATATCGATGCTTGCAATACCATTGAAAACAACTATGATGCGGTGATTCTCCGCTTCTTTGAAGGGGATATTCCTATGATGATCTGTGCCGGAGATGCCGTTTCCGGTACAAGGAAACGCGAAAGCGTTTCTGAAGCTTTTACAGAAAAACCATTTACATATACTTTTGTACCTGTCCCCATGTCAGACGAAGGCGCGTACTTCCTTGACATACCTAATCTTCAGTTTTCGGTCAACAAAGAGAGTTCGAATCTGGACGTTGCCAACGAATTTATGCGTTTTCTGATCACCTCGAGGGAACTGAACGAAATGGCAGGAAACAAAGGCCTTATGTCACCGACAAAAGATTTGTCTGTCAACAGTATGTATGCTGCGTTCGGAAACGTTCCTGAATCTCGGATTCTGTCGCCCGAAGAATTCGGACTCACAGATGATGCAGTTATACAGTTTAGGATGGCAGTTTACGGATTTGCAACAGGCGAACTGACCATAGACGAGGCTGTTTCGACTTATGGCTCTTTTTCCCAATGAGTTATGGATGATGCAATAGTAAGTTATACCGGAAGATAATCGCACAAAGCAGGCTGTAAAAAAACAGCCTATAAACAAGGCATCTGATCTTATTTTGGGCAGATGCCTTTGTTTTATGTTATCAAGGTGAACTCTAAAATTACCGCTTTTCTCCCACGTCTAAAAAGCCTTTTGTATGTTCTGTCCCATTTGATTACAGTGAATGTTCCCTCTGCCTGAATACTTCTGTTCATTCGCAGGAATGCTCCCATATTCTTTTATAGTTTCTTCTGTCCAATTCCCACCAAAAAGCTCATCTGTTTTTTGTACATCAATCAGACAAACCTCTTGCACCACTGAACAAGTCTAACAAATTAGTTTCTTCATTACTTTTCAAGATTCTCCTGCCTTTTGTTTTTTCTGATTTCTCAAAACTCATAATATTTCCAATAACACACTTGAAATATACGTAGATTCATCCCAAACCTCTAACGAAAACTAAGCCCTTTTTGTCAATTGCAGCAGAACCGATGCTATGAGCTTAGATCAAATCTATCTTCTGAATATTGTAATCAATAAGATTCTTACATAACCCATTGTAAGAGTATTTTCATTTTTATTCCTTTGTTAAGCCAAATAATCCTATAGGATACAGTATATCATATAGAGTTAAGAATTTTAACCAAAATCTGTACTTCATTACCATTTTTTAGTAATTTTCGTATCGTTTAATCCTTCCAGTCTTCTTCCTCTTCACCCTTCCTTCATACTGTTTTCCAAACGTTCCACAACAAACTCGGAATATTCGTCCCGCAAAGGCAATTCTTCATCTACTTTAAGCATTCTCCGCAGGGCAGTTTCTTCCTTGCCGGTAACAGGGTTGAATCCTTTCTTTTCAAATGTGTCCCAATACACACCTATGCCACGTTTCTGCCAGCTTGGAAGATCATCATAATTAATTCCATTTTGGAATAATATTTCATTCTTATAAGCAACCGATTGACCTTCAAGCATCTTAGTTGCTTCTGTCACATTTTTACCCTGCTTACGGAGCATCCAGTAGCAGTGGGAATTCAATGAATTCCTGTGAGCATCTTCCTGTCTCCACCTGTAATAATCCTGCACTACTCTGAGATTCGTCAGTGGCACCATGCGACAGTCGAATATTGCCTGTTGACCGAGATTCATTGAAAATGACGCACTCGCAACTCCGGCAAGTATTGAGTTATATTTTCGCACTTTTCTTCCAAATGTATTCTCTTCCGGATGAAAGAGCAATGATATCTCATCACTTTCCGTGTAACCGTATACAACACGGAAGCCGTAATTCATGAGCGCCTTAACGGTCTCCACCATCATATCACGAAATCTTATGTCAAACGGTGCCTCAAACTTACATATTTCTTTTGTAAGCCTTGTAAATCTGTTTCCATCAAGTCTTGCAACCATATACATATCCGGCAATATCACCTGATCTATGGACTGCTCATATACTCTCATTTTTGCATCAAGTTCATCAAAATTCATCTTAGTCCCTCCAATCACTTATTAACATATTATCTCCGTCAATTCTAACAAAATATAATTCATCAAAACCCTCTTTACGCGAAGGCATTTCCAACTTATTCGATGTCATTGCTATTGCTTTTGCCGGAATCCTTGCTTTTCCTTCCCGCAATTCATTTCTCTTAATACACTCCTTAATTCTTGACTTCATAAAATAACCCACAACCCGATATCCTGCTTCTTTTGCTGCCGGAATATATCTTTGCCTGTCTGCCCTTGTCGGATTGGTGTTGTCCACTACATAGTCACATTCCTTTTGGTGACATTCGGCAATCATTGTTGCTTCTTTGTTACGCGTGTGCAAAGTATCAAGATTAATACGTTCTACATTCCCCAGAAAACGCGTGCAAAAAGTTGATTTTCCGCTACCCTGAATGCCCATCATTATGTATGCTGTCTTCATCCGGCATCACCTCACCTTCATAATAAATTGTCATTCCGGATATTATATAACCATTCTTAAATCTTACTACCGGTCTACACCACTTGAAACCATCATACCATGATTCAGTTGGTTCGGGATTATTTTCTATTACTGCCGATCTCCATATCCCATCTGAAAACACATGTCTTCTGTAAGATACTGCTTCCAATTCTTCCGATATTGAAATGACATATTTTTTTATTTCTCCATTATCAAAAATAGCCTTTAATGCGAACCGTTCTTTTTTATTTTTCTGAATAATTCCCACAGAAATAATGACAGGAAAATCTTCAAATATATTCATATCAATCTTTTCTCCACTTTGAACAAAATTGATTCCTTTTCTGTCAAAAGGATATGATTTTACCCGGCACATCTTTCCTTTTTCATCAGCACTAATATCAAACCAACCATATCCTTTTATATATGGGATCTTAGTACGTACAATTCCATTATGTATATAATATCCTATCTCCATGTCGCCTTTTTCCTGATGTAACTGACGCATATTGTAATAAAATGCATCGTTATACACTGTTCCGGGCTCATCATAACCGTTATACGATGGATTATTTTCTGAGATAATACAATAAAATACGTCTAAACTCTCAGTATTAAATGCATATACAAATTTTTCCGTTAGTTCTGACGTATCTTCTTTTGTACAATTCTTCTTTTCGTTTTTTTCCATACAAATCACCCTATAGCCCTATCACTTTCATCTTCTCACCATTTTTTCTGACAAGTACCGTCCATTCTCTTAATGCCTTTGCTTCAATTTCATGAAGACTCTTTTCTTTCCAGAACTTTGCACCGCAATTATTCATAAAATGTATCAGATCACATCTTCCTTCTGTGTTATCCCGTATCTCAAGCAGATAATCAAACAATTCATCAAAAGTAGCATAATTCATAAGATGATCCGCTTCATCAAGGATTGCATTCCATTCCTCATATGAGAATTCATAATCTTCATATATATCATAAAATTCACCTTGCACAGCAGATATTGCCAGAAACAAAAGATAATGATCATCTTCGCTTATATACAGATAATGATCACTGCCCTCAGGCACTATCCGAATCGGATCAGGGCATCTTTTTCTTCCACATTCCCCAAACCAGAAACTACGACAACCACTCTCAAAACCAAGTTCTTCATCATTATGAGTGTCTTCCCGGCATTCTGTGAATTCATCATATTGAAATGGTTCAGATATTATCTTCGACATATGCATCACCTCAAGTAATAAATCTCTCCTTTTTGCTGTTAACTCCCCAAAAAACGACTGTTCCTACCATTTTTTTACTATTATACACAACCCCTGTCCAATAGATTGTACGCTCTCTCGAATGTTTGTTCTTGCTTGTTCAATTTTGGACCTGCTATTTTTTTGACCATATTTTTTCTCATTTATGCACACAGAGAAGAACCCCCGTAAGCGGCAACTTACGGGGGTTCGTTTGTGTATAGCCTATATTTTTACATTCTTACCTCACAAAATACCACTCTTTCACAAGCAGCGAATCACCTTCGGCAATATCAACTGCTTCTATAAACATGTTGAATTCGCTTTCGGTAATTTTGCTGAGTGCATTTGCTGAATCTTCGCTATCGTTCTGATTGTTGATCAACTTTGCTTCAAGCTCAGTCATCTTCTCATTAACAGGGATGGCAATCTCTGCTATCCTGGAATCGGCTTTGATCTCATTTACATAGAATCTGAGCTTGCAAGCATTCTTGTTATTGCCGGCCTTGATGTGGATGCCTGATACGGCGCTGCCGTCGGTGTTTCCATTAACCGGTATTGCGCTCACGCCTGCTACGGCCGACCATGCGTTATTCTCTGCATATGAGAGGATTATGGTCTTGCCGCATGGACAGAATGAGGTTGTAATTCCTTTACCCCATACAAAATAATTGGCAGGAACCGGTTTGAGCGGATCTACAGATTTAAGTTTTGTTACTGTGCCCTTCTTAGTCATATCTTTAACCGTTAATACGCCTTTATCGTCCAATTCTGCGACATCGACATAGGTTGTTCTGTAAGCGCATCCTCCATTATCCATATCGAATTCGAATCCCATGTCTATCTCATACTGAGGTGAATGATAGAACATAAGAATACTGTCACCAAGCTGCAGCATGCAATGATGGTTATTACCCCAAGCGCGACTGCTGAAGTTCTCGCTCTGGCCCGGATTCTGCATTATAACGCCCTGATACTCGTACGGTCCAAGAGGGTTCTTACTTGTCATGTATGCGATCTGGGCTTTACCCATAGCCTTCTCTGCTTCATCCGACCAGTTGGTGCAATAGCTGTAATAGTACGTATCACCGAACTTATTGATTCCCGAGTCTTCAAATGCATATGGTGCATCTATCATAACTGCATCGCCTTCAATACTTATCATGTCAGCACCAAGTTTGGCAGCCCTTATCGTCTTCGGATTCTCAGGCTTACCTTCCGGAACTCCTCCGCCAAAATATATGTATGAATTGCCATCATCGTCCATAAGTACAGCCGGATCGAACATCCACACTACATCCTCACAACCAGGATAATCTCTTGTGATCATCGGAGCTCCGATAGGATCACTCCAAGGCCCAACAGGTGAATCTGCTGATAATACTCCTATGCTATTGGCAGAATTAGCAAAATAAAGGAAAAACTTGGTCTTTTCTTCTCCTGTTGCCTCATCTTTGAATGTCTTATATGCTGCTGCAGGTGCCCATGAATTGCCTGCCCATGAAGCAATTCCTTCCACACCCTTTCTCTTATCTGCCGCAACCTGGATCACACCATGGTCGGTCCAGTTAACAAGATCATCACTGGAGATGCAATTGATACTCTTTATGTTTGCGTAATCATTTCTTGGATAGCGTCCATCCTCTTTGACATAGAAACTGTCAGAATCATTGCTTCCGTATACATATACTCTTCCTTCATACTCAATAGCATACGGATCAGCCATGAATCTTGTTGCTATGATCGGATTGTTATTACCAACCTCTTTGCATATTTTAATCGAATTCATGTAATTTTCTCCTTCACTTAATTTTATAATCATACATAACTATTCAGCACACCGTTTCATTGTCACTATAGGTTTTTTGTATAGCACCGGACAAATATGTGTTAGTACAGGCACGATACACACTTGCCCGGTTGGTGTCACAATTCAAATTCAGCATCCCATGAGTAGACATCCCGGGATGCTGAATATTTAACGATATCTTATTATGTTCAAACCATTCTCAGAAATCAACTGAGATTCTTCCGGATAATTCATGTCACACCCGGTCATCATCCAACGGGCATAACATCGTCATATCAGTCCTGACTCTGCTTATAATAATCAAAGTCTACATATCCGCCGGTCTGAAGTGTACCATAATTGGTAAGCCATGTTCTTGCACCCATGAATGTTGTTCCTGTATCAAATGACATTGAAAGCTCTTTACCAATCTTATTCCATGATTCTCCATCAAGACTGTAGAAGAAGTTAGCCTTATCAGCTCTTGAACTTCCGGAATTGAATGTATATTCTATCTTAAGATATACTTTCTGTCCTGATTCAACCAGATCAGCTGTTGCATTCTCTGTGATCTTATCAGAAGCAGTTGCTTTCTTGCCACCGCCTGCTCCACTTCCCTGGAAGATGTATCTCTCACCACTTGGTTCGCACTTTACACCAACCATTCCGTAAGCACTTCCTACAGCAACCATTCCTGCGTAATCTCCGGGTTCCATTCCATCTGTAATTATAGCTGTCTCTGATGTGAACTTAGGTCCTACTGTCCTCTGTGTAAGTGAGTTTCTTGCAAACCATACATTGTTACATGTCTTGCCATTAGTTATTCTGTAGAATCCCGGTTTATCTGTTACTGACCAGTTATATTCATCAGGATTGTGATTCCACTGCCATACAAGCTTGAGTCTGTCGCCATCCTGATAATCAGGATAATCAAAATCGTCGTCACCTACAATGTATGAATCCTCTTCACTCTTATTCAATCTGATCTTCTGAGGTGCCGGAATCTTCTGACTGGTACTCAGACAAGATTTGAAATTACCATCCTCATCATAGTAACCCATCATCGGCCAATCCTTATAATTATTACCTTTTTCATCTGTATAATCCCAATTAACAGCAAGTATTGAAGGAATACGTCCTATTGCATCATGATCCTGGAACATGATCGCATACCAATCTCCGTAAATAGTATCAACGATACCACCCTGTGCAACACCTGTTCCGTATTCATATGTTGAGCCCTGGAATATTACCTGTTCTTCCCATTCACCATCCCAGTCATCTTCGAACAGACCTTTTGTTCTGTAACATGTTTCTGTACGGAACCAACCCGACGGAGAAGCAATAATGATTACATAATAATAATCACCAATCTTGTATGCATGGCAACCTTCCCATAAGCTCCATTGTGAACCCTTCTGGATAATTGCTCTTTCTTTTCCTACTCTTCTTACTTCTTCTGTCTCATCATCAAGCTCTATCTGCTGGCAGTTATTTGGTCCTCCACCATAGAATACATAGAGTTTACCATCATCAAATAAGAGTCCCGGATCATGGAAACTAGTTTTAATAAAATGCTTCTTGAATTCTCCATGCTCTATATCATCAGTTGTATATACATAGAATCCATATCCGTTCTGGTTGAAGCATACGTAGAACAATCCGTCCTCTTCATTGTATCTTATAGCCGCAGCCCAGGAACCGTTACCATATATCTGTTTACCGTCATCAAGATTATTGGCATCATCGTCAGCCAGCACATCATGTACATAATTAACTATACGCCAGTGAACAAGGTCTGTAGATCTCATTATCGGAGCACCCGGAATAAGGTTCATAGTCGTACTTACCATGTAATAATATCCGCCAACTCTGATGATATCCGGATCAGGTACGTCAGAGAATATTGTAGGATATTCCGCTACTGCAAGATTATTCATGTCAAGCTCCGGAACGGGAGTCGGTCCGCTCTTTGTGGGTTCTGCAGTAGGATTAGCAGGTACCGG
Source organism: Lachnospiraceae bacterium V9D3004 (assembly GCA_000621985.1). Taxonomy (GTDB): domain Bacteria; phylum Bacillota; class Clostridia; order Lachnospirales; family Lachnospiraceae; genus V9D3004. The sequence continues at coordinate 287,616 of JHWW01000001.1, read as the reverse complement.
AGTACTCGAATTAGCTGCAGGAGCTGTCTGTGCAGGTGCCTGTGTAGGTGTAGCAGGCTGTACTGTTGCCGGTACTTCCGTAGGATTATTTACGTCCATTTTATCCACCTTTACCTTACATTTCAAATTTGTTTTCTTGCCGGCATATTTTACAGTAGCCGTAATAACTGCCGAACCTGTCTTTTTAGCTGTTACAACTGCAGTCGTAGCTTTTTTCTTCTTAACCGCTACAGTCTTTGCCTTGTTTGACTTCCATGTCACCTTCTTGATCTTCTTACCGGTAATTTTAAGCGTAGCTGTTTCTTTTACCTTCATGTTGAGACTTTTCTTGTTAAGCTTGGGTTTTGCTGCCGCATCAACATTAACATCTGCAGGAAGCATTGTCACACTTAATGCAACCACTGATGCCGATGCGATGATTTTTTTGAATCTGCTGTACTTTGTCATATACGTTTCCCTTTCTTGATTATATAATTTTATGCTCATCAACCCCATGCGCAAGTCACTTCTCATCTTCCCGCGCGGGCGGTTAATATACAATACAACATTATCTCAGCAGGAACTAATCCCACTGAGATAATTATAAACTACACTTGTAACTATATTATTCATTCAACAACTACTGTTATTTTATCTTAGCTTTCTTTGAAAGTCCGGCTTTCTGAAGAAGCTTCTTGTAGTTCTTCTTCTTAGCCTTCGGTACCTTAACAACTGCCTTCTTATGTGTATTCTTGAATGCCTTGGCTTCGATCTTGGTTATGGCAGCTGACTTGATAGTTATGTTCTTAAGTGACTTACACTTAAAGAATGCCTGCTTACCGATCTTGGTTACGTTAGCACCGATAGTAAGTTTCTTAATATTCTCTCCTGAGAATGCCTTAGCACCGATCTCTGTAACTTTATAAGTGTTCTCCTCATCAAGTACTACAGTATCAGGAATAACAAGATTGGAAGCTGCTTCTTCAGCCTCTTTAACTTTAACTGTATCTTTGCCTGTTACAACATATACGATTCCCTTAACTGTCTCTTCGTAACCGTTCTCAAGACCTTCCGGCTCAAGATCAACATAAGGTGTAGGTGTTGCAGCTACAGTTACTACTGTAGGAGCGTCTGTTGCCTGAGGAACAGCTGTAGGAGCTGCTGTAGGTGTTGCTGTAGCAGTAGGGATCGGAGTAGGTGTAGGCTCTTCATACTCTTTGATCGAGAAGTTATCAATATAATATGTCTCTGTATTGCTGTCATGATATGCCTTGTTAGGATCGTTATTGGTCTCTTCAGGATATGCAAACTCAAGATAGATGTACTTAGGTGTATTAGCGCTTGTATCGATTACATCTTTAAGAGCGAAATCCCATGATACTCTCTCCCACTCACCGTCGAATACTGCCATCGGCTGACCGATCTGTCCGTATCCGTCCATTACGTGAGTGATGATAACACGGTTTGATGTACCGTACTTATCTGCAAATCCGTTGTCATGATAAAAATCATATGTGATAGTGTACTTGGTATTAGGATCAAGTGCATCAACCTTATAAGCAAATGCAGCGGTCTCCCAATATCCTGTACGCTTGCTGACCTTTACACAATTACCGTCTGTTGTTGAGTATGTATGTTCTCCGGACTCATCCACTGTCGGTTTGTCAACACCACTGTTCATACCCTCGGTGATCTCTACCGTACAGCTGTTACCATAGCAATCTCCGAGATTACCGTCATCAAAGCTATAATCGCAGATTACTGCTCCGTCTGCCTTTGCAGAATCATTTACCCCTGAAAATATTACAAGTCCTGCCATGAGACAAGCCGCAGAGCCTGCAACCAGAGTCTTTACTACATTCTTTCTCATATTATCTACCTCCGTAAAATATATGTTTTTTTATCGCGAAAAAACTCAACTATGATTATAGCATACCGCTATCAGCATGTCAATTACTGTTGACGCATAACCACAGCACCGCCGGTATTGAAAAAAGCGCCGCGATCGTTGTCAAAAATACGGCTCTCGCCGCTGATTTTTCATCTGCTTTGTACTCCGTCGAAAAAAGAACCGCAATGTTGCCGACAGGCATTGCAACCATCAGTAAAGTAACAACTGCCAGTACTTTGTTGCTTATACACATATCGATAAGCGGCCATGCTGCAACCGGAAGCAGAAACTGCCTGAGAAATGTATATATATACATCCTTATATCTCCGAACATTTCCTTAAAATTCATTGATGCAAGACTTGCTCCGACAAGCATCATCGCAAGCGGTGAAGTAAGTCCTCCGACTGTCCCCAGTGTTTCAATGACTACCTCCGGCAATTCAAATCCCGACAAGAATATTACAACAGCGACCACGCAGCATAATATACCGGGCGTAAGAAGCTTCTTCATACCAAGAATAAAACCATTACTTGTCTTTTTTATGTCACTGTCAGCATTATTACCGTATCTGATTATGAATACTCCTATGGTATATACGCTTATATTGAAGACGCAGTTGAACACCGCTGCGTAGAAGAGTCCTTCATGCCCGTACAATGCTTCAACTACAGGGAATCCCATGAATCCCACGTTGGAATATACACTTATGAACATGTACAGTCCGCGTTCGGCTTTCTTTACACGAAGTAACAATATGAACATAAGTCCCGCGATCGGAAGCAGAATATACAAGGCAGCACTGACAATGAACAGATTGCCGAGTATTCCTCCATCCTCCGCCCCCATATTCTGAATAAATGAGTGCACTATCAGAGCAGGAGTCGTAACATGTATCACAATCTTTGTTATGTGCTGCCTTGTATGATCATCTATTATTTTTATCTTATAGAGCAGTCCTCCGAGGCACATTATAAGGAACAGCTTTATCATCTGAACCAGAACAACCGTTATAGTCATAGCATATCTCCACGTATATATTCTTCCCTTGCAAATGCCGGTTCGTGCAAAACTCAGCCATACTATTCTACAGTTTTATCTGTGATTTGTAAAGCATAATTCTCCGTTAACAACATATATCATGACATTGTCGCCTGCTCCGATCTTTCCGCTTATCATCTCTCTTGCAAGAAGCGTCTCAACATTCTTCTGTACATATCTCTTTAACGGTCTTGCTCCGTATACCGGATCATATGCACCGTCAACGATGAATGTCCTCGCATCATTTCCAACGCTTACCGTTATCTCTTTATCAGCGATCCTCCTGTTGATATCCGCTATTATCAGATCAATGATATGATCGATATTGTCTCTTGTAAGCGGCTTGAACATTATTATCTCATCCAATCTGTTAAGAAATTCCGGTCTGAATGACATACGAAGAGTATTCATTACAGCCTCTTCGCACTCCTCTTTGATACCGCCGTTCTCATCAATTCCTTCAAGCAGATATTCCGAACCGAGATTGGACGTCATTATCAGTATCGTATTCTTAAAATCAACTGTTCTTCCCTGGGAGTCCGTGATCCTTCCGTCATCAAGTATCTGAAGCAGTACATTGAACACATCCGGGTGCGCCTTCTCAACTTCATCAAATAACACAACGGAATACGGCTTACGCCTTACCGCTTCCGTAAGCTGTCCGCCTTCTTCATATCCCACATATCCCGGAGGAGCTCCGATTAGTCTTGATACGGAATGCTTCTCCATGTATTCGCTCATATCTATCCTTACCATGTTCTGCTCGTTATCGAACAGGCACTCTGCGAGGCTCTTTGACAGTTCGGTCTTGCCGACACCCGTAGGCCCGAGGAACAGAAATGATCCGATAGGTTTCCCCGGATCCTTGACTCCGGCTTTGGATCTTAATATTGCATCCGCAACAAGGCTCACGGCATTGTCCTGTCCTATAACTCTCTTATGAAGCTCTTCCTCAAGATGCAGCACCTTATTACGCTCGCCTTCGGTAAGTCTTGCTACCGGTATCCCCGTCCATCTTGATACTATCTCAGCAATATTCTCATCGGTCACACATTCACTTATAAATGAATTACCGGTCCCGTTATCACCTTCAGCTTCATTTAACTGCTTCTCAAGTGCCGGTATCACTCCGTACTGAAGCTTTGCAGCCGTATCATAATCCGTCTCTCTTCTTGCTATCTCAAGCTGCTTGCGGCTGTCTTCAAGTTCTTCCTTGATCTTATGACTCTTCTCGATCGACTGTCTTGCATTGTCCCAGTCGGTCTTAAGCAGTCCGAACTTTTCTCTTAAGGCTGCCAGTTCTTTCGTTATGACTTCAAGCCTCTCCGCACTCATTCTGTCTGTCTCATTCTTAAGCGCAGTCTCTTCGATCTCAAGCTGTGTGATCCTTCTTGACAGATCTTCGAGTTCCTCGGGCATTGAATCAAGCTGTGTCTTAATAAGCGCGCAGGCTTCATCAACAAGGTCTATCGCTTTATCCGGAAGGAATCTGTCTGATATATATCTGTCTGACAGCACCGCAGCCGATACAAGCGCATTATCGGATATTCTTACTCCATGGAATACCTCGTATCTTTCTTTCAGTCCTCTGAGTATAGATATTGCTTCCTCTACGGTAGGTTCATCTACCATCACCGGCTGGAATCGTCTCTCGAGAGCCGCATCTTTCTCGATGTACAGCCTGTATTCGTTAAGAGTCGTTGCGCCGATGCAGTGAAGCTCGCCTCTTGCAAGCATCGGCTTAAGCATATTGCCTGCATCCATTGCTCCTTCTGTCTTACCCGCGCCGACTATCGTATGTAATTCATCGATAAATAATATGATATTGCCGTCACTCTTTCTTATCTCATCAAGCACAGCCTTAAGTCTCTCTTCGAATTCTCCCCTGTACTTGGCTCCCGCAACGAGTGCTCCCATATCGAGTGCGAATATTCTCTTATCCTTCAGGCCGTCCGGCACATCACCCTTCACGATTCTCGATGCCAGGCCCTCTACTGCTGCAGTCTTACCTACTCCGGGTTCTCCGATAAGCACCGGATTATTCTTCGTTTTACGGGATAATATACGTATTACATTCCTTATCTCATCGTCACGTCCTATTACAGGATCAAGCTTCTGTTCTCTCGCCCTCTGTACAAGATCGCATCCGTACTTTTCAAGGACTTCGTATGTATCCTCGGGACTGTCACTGTTAACACTCTGATTACCCCTTACGTCAGCAAGCACCTTAAGGAATCTGTCTCTTGTTATTCCGAACTCGCCAAGCACTGCTTTTACTTCCTTATCGGCATTATTCATAAGACTTAAGAACAAATGCTCTACCGATACATACGAGTCTCCCATTCTCTTAGCTTCATCTTCTGATTCAATAAGGATCTTATTAAGATTTCTTCCAACGTACTTCTCAGCACCCGATACTTTCGGCAGCCTCTTTATTATGCCTTCAATCTGCGCGGTAAGCACTTCCGGCTGTATCTCCATTCTTACGCACAACTTGCTTATAAGGCTGTCTTCTATCGTAAGAAGAGAATACATGAGATGCGCCGGCACAAGTTCCTGATTGCCGTAACTTTCCGCCACTTCCGCTACATTATTGACTGCTTCAACTGATTTCTTCGTATACTTATCAAACTTCATACATATCACTCCCTTCCGCCTGTAACGCTTATAACGCTTACTGCGCATATTACGCTTTCTACGCTTACTGCGCTTATTGCGCTTATTACGCTTTCTACGCTTATTGCACTTACTGCGCTTATCGCTCTGCTTATTACTCTTCTTTAGCTGTAATATAACACCAATTGTTAGCACTGTCAAGAGGTGAGTGCTAACAATTAAATGAACAAAACCGCATATACACGACAACCATGTATATGCGGCTATATCATCTCTGTGAAATATTATGTATTATTATGTCTTATCAATCCTGTTTCTTCTTGTAGATCATGATGATACTCTGTATTACCAAGAACAGGCAGAGCATTCCGGCTGTTGTAATACCTGTCCACCATGGATCATCAAGTCCGGCTGATGTTACTATATCCTTAATGGTACTGAGTGATAACACACCAAAGAATGTTCCGATAATGTTACCAACACCACCGGTAAGAAGTGTACCACCGATGATGGACGCCGCGATAGCATCCATTTCCATTCCGGCTGCGTTCGTAGCCGATCCCGAACCTTTATACAGGAAGTATACATATCCACCGATACCTGCGAGTAATCCGCAGATAAGATGTGAGAAGAATCTTGTTCTCTTAACGTTGATTCCGAGCATCAACGCACTCTGTCTGTTACCACCGACAGCGTAGAAATTACGTCCGAATCTGGTCCATTTGAGAATCACAAACATCAGTATTACCACAGCGATAGCAACAACAACACCTATTGATATGTACGCCTCAATGAACTTAGGCGGCTTAGCATTGTTATAGCTTCCAAGTCCCGGTATATATATACGATAATCCTTAAGTGCCACAAAATCTTTGTTGGCTACGTTGAAAGGCTTGGTGTTAACGATCGTAGTCATACCTCTTGCAAAGAACATTCCCGCCAACGACACGATGAACGGCTGAATATCCAGATATGCAACAAGAAGACCCTGAACGATACCGAATGCAAGTCCGATTCCGAGTGCGATGAGGATTGAAATGAATATATTGCCTCCCCACTCATCAAGACACATAGCACATGTCATACTTACAAGAGCAACAACACCTCCGACGGAGATATCGATTCCGCCTGTGATCATAACAAGACTCAATCCGCATGCGGTGATTATAAGCGCTGCATTTGCATTAAGCATGTTCATGAATGACTGTGGTTTAAGGAATCCTTCACCTTCAAACACAATAGCGCCGAGGTACATTGCGAAGAATACACCTACAGTTATAACAAGCAGGAGATTAGAGTCGGTCATACCGACTTTTTTCTTTTTCTCAACAGGAGCATTAGTCACTTCTTTAGCCAATTTAACCGACCTCCTTTACTGCTTTTTTACCAAAGTTCTTCTTCCAGAAATTAGATAATCCGTCTCTTACTGTCGGAGCACTGAATACTACAAGAAGAATAACTACTACAGCCTTATATGCAGGAAGCGCATCTGCCGATACACCGTATTTATATAAGGTTGTTGTAAGGAACTGGATTACGTAAGCGCCAAGTATTGAAGCAGTCATATTGAACTTACCGCCGCCAAGTGCGTTACCACCGAGTGCAACCGCAAGGATGGCGTCCATTTCAATATCTTTGGCAATTACCGAATAGTTGATCTGAGACAGACGGCTTACCTTGATAAATCCGCAGATACCTACGCAAAGACCAAGAATTACGAAAGTTACAAGCTTGATCATCTTCGGATTAAGTCCGTTAAGCTTAGCTGAACTCTCGTTAATACCAACCGACTGTGAATACAGACCAAGTGTAGTAAACTTAAGTATCAATCCTGTTACAATGAAGCATACCACCGCTATGAAGAACGGAGTCGGTATCGGCACGCCCGGGATATACGTTCCCCAATATCCGAATGAAGGCTCGAAACTTACATCCGGAAGCTGTCCGTTGTTGATCCATGAAGCGATCGAACGTCCGGCAGTAAACAGTATAAGTGTCGCAACCATCGGCTGGATGTTGAAGAATGAAACCAACACACCGTTAAATGCTCCGAAAAGCATTGCAACGATACATCCGACGATAACTGCAACGAAGATAGGTGCCTGAAGTTCAGAAGGTCTCGGATTGTCTCCGCACAATATTCTGAGGATAGCACTACCTGCAATAGCGATAGTTGCACCGACAGATATGTCCTGTCCGCCTGAAGCAGACGTAACAAATGTCATACCTATGGCAAGGATCGCAAGCTCAGAACCAAAATCAAGTATCGATATAAGGTTTCCCTGTAAAGTCGAAAAACCATCATTTGATTCTTTCAATGTTATTGAATAGAAAGACGGATCAACAATCAGGTTAAATAATGCTAAAAGAAGCAATGCCGCGATCGGGATAAATATCTGATTTGATACCATGCTCTGTAAAATCTGTATAAATGAACTTTTATTCTTTGTCGTACTTCCTGACACTATTTATCACCTCCGGCAATGGTACTCATAATTGTATTCTGATTCAACTGATCTCCCTTAAGCTCACCAACAACCTTACGGTCTCTCATAACGATGAGCCTTGAACATGTACGGAGCATCTCATCTGTCTCAGACGAAATAAACGTGATACTCTTACCCTGCTTTGCAAGTTCAAGAACAAGCTTCTGAATCTCGATTTTGGTACCTACGTCAATACCTCTTGTAGGCTCGTCAAGAATGAGATATTCAGGATTGGTAAGAAGCCATCTTGCAAGAATAACCTTCTGCTGATTACCACCGGACAATGACTTGATCGGTGTATCTGCCGATGCAGTCTTGATCTCCAGTTTCTTAATATATTCATCAGCAAACTTGTAAGCCTGCGCCTTGGAGAAAGGTCTGAAGAATCCTTTCATAACCTGAAGTGCAAGCACGATATTCTCTCTTACCGAAAGATCGCCGATAATTCCGTCAACCTTACGGTCTTCCGGAAGATATCCGATACCGAGCTTCATAGCTCTGATAGGCTTACCGATCTTAACGGTCTGTCCATTCTTTTTAATTGTTCCTTTAATTACTCTGTCCGCACCGAATATCGCACGAACGCATTCGCTTCGTCCCGAACCGAGAAGACCTGTAAATCCGTTAACCTCACCCTTCCTGATATAGAAATCAAACGGTTTGATTCCGGCATTACTCTGAAGGCTTGTTGCCTCAAATATCTTCTCAACATTCTCGCCCGGTCCTTCATAATCCCCGCGAATGTCTGACATATCATCAAGTTCCTTACCGAGCATCTTCGATACGAGCTGAACACGCGGTAAGTCTTTAATTTCATATTCACCGACAAACTGACCATCACGAAGAACGGTAATCTTGTCACATACTTCATAAACCTGATCAAGGAAGTGTGTTACGAATATTATTCCAACACCCTTCTTCTTAAGGTCTCTCATAAGTTTGAACAGCTTCTCAACTTCCTGCTCGTCAAGAGAAGAAGTCGGCTCGTCCAAGATCAATATCTTACACTGCATATCAACAGCTCTTGCGATAGCAATCATCTGCTGAATAGCTATAGAACAGCTTGAAAGCTGCTGCTTTGCTTTTGCGGGGATGTCAAGACTCTCAAGAATCCTGTCAGCCTCGTCGTTCATTTTTTTCCAGTTAACCCCGGCACCTTTCGTTCTTCCGATGAACATATTCTCTGCAACCGTAAGGTTAGGGCAAAGTGTTATTTCCTGATACACTGTACTAATACCTAAATTCTGTGCATCCTGTGGAGAACGGATCGATACAGCATTGTCAATTCCTTTGATAAAAATATCACCTTCGTCTTTGCTATATACTCCGGTCAGTACCTTGATAAGTGTTGACTTTCCGGCACCATTCTCACCCATAAGAGCATGAATTTCCCCTTCGCACAAAGAAAACTGAACATTCTGCAAGGCACGTACTCCAGGAAATGACTTGCTAATATTTCTCATTTCCAACACTGAATTCTTATTCACTGTGCGTTCACTCCTTAAATACCATTTTCAGAAAAAAAGCGTGGCTTTGCGTATACGAATTAACATTTACACAGCGCCACGCCTTTAAAAATTCACTATTAACTAAAACTGTTAAACAATTCTGTCATTAGATTCCGTATGTATTAACATCATCATCAGTAATTGTTGTAGCATCGAAGCCCTTCTCATCCATGATGATTGTCTTCTCTGAAAGAGTCTCACCCTTCTCAAGCTTCTTGATGATATCATCAATGTATGAAGCCTGGAATGGATTACACTGTCCATCATAGTTCCAGTTACCAGCCTTAAGCTCTTCAAGTGCCCACTTGTTGCAGTCAAATCCCATAACGATTACGTCTTTGCCAACACCGTGTGAGATACCAGCCTTATCAAGAGCTGCTACAGCACCCTTAGCCATATCGTCGTTCTCTGCATAGATTACATTGAACTCATCGCCTCTGTCGATAACTGTCTGAACGATCTGCTGAGCCTTCTCTGCATTCCACTCTGCTGTCTGCTCTTCAACGATCTTCCATCCGTCAGACTTAGCTGCTTCTGTAAGAGCGCCTGAACGTCCCTGCTGAGCTGCTGAACCCATAACACCCTGGATATGGATTACATTGTAAGAATCAAGATTCTGTCCCTTTAACCACTCAACTGCTGTCTCACCTTCTTTTGCCATATCTGAAACGATTGAAGCCTCATAAAGACTCTCATCAGCATCGATTGTACGGTCGAAAAGAATTACCTTAACACCATTGTCCTGAGCATCCTTAAGTGTTGAATCCCAACCAGCTGTATCAGCTGCTGAAAGAAGAAGATACTGAACGCCATCCTGAATGAACTTAGCAGCACTGTTGATCTGCTCGTCGTTCTTAAGGCTGTATGCAAACTGTGCATCGTATCCGTTCTCTTCTGTGAACATGTTCTTAAGGTCGTTTACGTTAGCTGTACGGTAACCAGACTCGTTAGGATCATTGTTGATGATACCAACTTTGATAAGCTCGCCTGAACCTGAATCTGCTGCTACATCATCTGCCTTGTCATCTGCTGCTGCATCATCTGCTGCTGCGTCATCTGCCTTGTCATCTGCTGCTGCGTCATCTGCTGCTGCGTCATCTGCCTTCTCTTCTGCAGGAGCTGCTGTCGGCTCTGCGTCTTTCTTGCCACCGCATGCTGTCATGCCTACTACCATTGTTGCTGCCATAAGAACAGCCAATACTTTCTTTCTCATCATTTTCCTCCTAATAAATTATATAGATTTTCAAAGACCAAATCTTTGATAGAAGTATTTTATAACCGATTTGTCAATAAATCCATTAATAATAATTAAATTAAAGTTGATTTTTTTATTCAAATCGTATGACGTTTGATATTTTTACGATTTAAGTGTGTTTTTCTATTGCTCGTGTCCCTGTTGTCTGTACTGCGTCGGTGTCATTCCCTGCGTTTTCTTAAATAAATATGAAAAATAATGAGGATCTTTATAACCTACCTCACTGCTTATCTCACTGCTTCGCTTACTTGTATATCTTAAAAGCTCTTTTGCCTTGCCGATCCTGTAATCGGTAAGATATTTTATAAACGGTGTTCCGGTCTGCTGACTGAATATCATACTCAGGTGGTTCGGGGAAAAATTAACATGCGTCGCAAGAACATTGAGCGAGAGCTTGTCATCCGAATAATTGTCTTCAATATATCTCATCACTTCATCAACTATGTCGCCGTATCTTCCCCTTGTGCTCCTCTCTCTGAACGACATTGCCTTTTCCAGTATATTGATGACATATTTTTTGGAATTCTCCTTATTCTGAAGGATCTCATATGTGATATCCGGAGACTCGATCTCACTTCTGTCGTAATTAAGTCCCTCAAGGAATTCGCATACCGCAAAGTAGATGTCAACAATAAGGAACCTGCGGAATGTATTGGATTCAAGCGCGTCTTCGCCGAAATCATTGAAAAAATGATCAATAAAATCCGACACGCCGTCAAGATCTCCGAATCTGAGATATCTGTGAACCCTGTTTCTGTCAAACCCTCTGATATCAATATCGCTTATTCTGAAATCATCTCCCGCAACAAGCACTCCGTACTCCATTTCATCACTGTCTATAATGAGATTCTCATTAAGTATGTAACTCTGCGCGTATGCCCTGTAAGCCCGCTCATAAGACCTGTATATGTCTCCGAGCCTTGTAACGGTCGTGCCGACACCACCGTAGAACTTGATATAATCATATTTGTACAGGATATTCTTGATCTGTTCGATCAGCGTCTCACGGCGCTCCAGCATGTCTTCTTCGCTGTCTGCCTTGATTATCATCGCTTTTCCGTCAACATTCCTGTCGAATAATATCACATTGCCGGAAGCAGCCATCTCATCCAGTTCATAATCAACCGCAGACATTATGCTTTCGGATTCCTCCCTGTTGGTTCCGGCAGGCACAACATTTATTAGCATTATGCTGTAGCACATGGCTGTAAGCATTATGTCGTTTTTTTTCGCGAGTCCGATCAGTTCCGCCGGAGTTTTTCCCGAGCATACAAGTTCATTGAACAGACTGTTTTTGTCACATTTGCGTTCATTTTCTATACTTTTAGTATGTTTTTCAAGCTCATCCTTAATACTTCTTCTCTCATTGATCCTGTCTGCAGCCTTCTCTATGGCTTCCTTAACAACGTCGGCCTCATCACTTTTAAGGATATAATCGGATATTCCGATATGAACCGCTTCTTTAATGCAGGCAAATTCTTCACAGGATGTGCGCATTATGATTTCTATATCACGATACTCCTCTTTGATAAGTCTGCTTAATGTTAGTCCGTCCATGTAAGGCATCTCAAGATCGGTTATTATTATGTCGGGCTGTTCGGAGCACACAAGTGTATACGCCATCTCTCCGTCGGACAGCTCAGCCATCACTTCGCATCCGTAAGACAGCCAATCGGTCTTTGCCTTAAAACTCTCTCTTTCTTCAACATCATCATCTACGATAAGGATCTTTAACATCTGATATCAGCTCCCAATTCACAAACCATGCTCTTATAATGTTCCAGACATTCCTCAAGTTCACCTTCCCTGATCATGTTTACGCAGGGATTGATATATCTGCGGTATAACATACGGTATATCTCGGAAGAATCCGTCCTTGTATTGATACTCTCAACTATCGCGGGTGCTTCTTCATAATACCGGTCGATCATCTCTTTTCCGCCGTCAATAAACATCATATATGCATCCCTAAAACGTCTTAACAGCATAAGTTCTTCACAATCGTCGTCATATCCCATCTCATCACACACCGCAGTCGTGATGTAACAGAATTTGCGTCTGAATCCGCTGTTAATCGTAGCGAAGTCGGAATAATCGACTTTGTTCTTGTGAAATGCTCCGTTCCATCCGGCAACCATCGCTTCGGCAAGCTCCTTACAATATTTGCGCTTTGTCTCAATTATGCACGGGAATACGAACATTACAAGAAACATGTTGATATCGAGCATATCTCTCGGAGACGGATCTTTTCCTTCGGGTTTATCAATCTTATACGATACATTCTCATCGTCATCCGAAGTGACACGTTTTCCTTTATGCCTGACAAGTTCCGCCATGATGTACACGAATTCATCGGCCAGTTCACCTATCTTTTCTTTTACAGGTGCCGGCACCGCCTTTTCGGGTTCTTCTTTCTCTTTGTCCCACGATATCTTCTCTGGCTTCTCCTGTTCGCCGCCTGTCACACCGATACCGTTGTTCTTTTCTCTCTCATACTTAAGCTCGGCAGACTCGATCTGATCATTCATATCCTGAAAGAAGTCCATATATTTTGCACAAAAACCTTCCGCCGCATCCATATATGTGCTTGCTTTGAAAGTTCTGTTATATTTATTCCTGACTCTGTACATCTCTTCTATAACTTCATGATTAAGCATACAACCCCTCCTGTCATTATCTCTAATTGTAAATGATACCCTATTATGTGTGTTCATGCAAGCACAGCAGATACAGGCAACATTTTCCTTGCGCGCGAGTACGCATCCTTAGCGGAGCGTTTTTTGTAGCATAGGAAATGCATCGCAATTTCCTATGCTACAAAAAAATTACGGCCACGCAAATCAGAGCGTGACCGCAATTTTTATTGCATTACATATTTTGTTACATATTGAGTTATATTTTGCGTTATGATCTGTACGTCATATAGCATGTACCGATAAAACCCAAATCATATCGGATAATCGATCAATGATTTACTGCTTGATAACTATATTCACGATCTTGCCCGGTACATATATCTCTTTAACGATATCTCCGGTAAGTCTGTGTGCGACTTTTTCTTTGGCTGCTGCAAGTACTTCCTCTTTTGATGCTTCGCGCGGAACGCTTACCGTTCCTCTCATCTTGCCGTTAACCTGAATAGCTATCTCGATGCTGTCTTCCTTCATCTTGCTCTCGTCATATTCCGGCCATGTCTCATCAAATATACTTCCCTTATGGCCTGCAACCTCCCATATCTCAGAAGCGATATGCGGAGTAAACGGTGCAAGAAGTATTGTCATAGTCTCAATGATATCTCTGTCTATACCGCCCTGCTTTCTTGCGATATCATACATCCTGTTGTTATATTCCATGAAACCGCTGACAACTGTATTAAGACTGAAAGCATCAAGACGTGTCGTAATGTCTTTGATGAGCTTATGCTTAGTCCTTACGGATTCCTCGGAAGGCTCCATGCCGGAATCAAGGTTATCCATGGCAAGTTTCCAGAACCTGTTAAGGAATCTGTACACACCGTCTATACCTCTGTCATCCCACTCGGAATCAAGTTCCGGCGGTCCAACGAATAATTCGTATAATCTCAGGGCATCGCAGCCGTAATCGTTAACAAGTTCGTCAGGTGATACCACATTGCCCTTTGACTTGCTCATCTTGGCTCCGTTCTTACCGATCATACCCTGATTGAACAGCTTCTTGAACGGCTCGTCAAAATCTACTACTCCTATATCATATAGGAACTTGGTGTAGAATCTTGAATACAGAAGGTGAAGCACTGCATGCTCTACTCCTCCGATATACATATCTACAGGAAGATATTTGGAAGCACGCTCTTTTGATACAAGCTCCTTGTCATTTTTATTATCAACATATCTCAAGAAATACCATGAAGAACCTGCCCACTGAGGCATGGTATTGGTCTCACGTTTGGACGGAGCACCGCAGCATGGACATGTGGTGTTGACCCACTCTTCGATATCCGCAAGAGGTGATTCACCCGTTCCGGTAGGCTGATAAGATTCAACCTCGGGAAGAAGAAGAGGAAGCTCCTCTTCGGGTACCGGTACGCATCCGCACTTAGGACAGTGTACGATCGGTATCGGCTCGCCCCAGTAACGCTGTCTTGAGAATACCCAGTCACGAAGTTTGTAGTTAACGGTCTTACGTCCGCATCCCATCTTCTCTATCATCATAGGAGCTTCTTTCTTGAGAACAGAAGACTCCATTCCGTTCCAATCACCGGAATTGATCATTGTTCCTGCTGCCTCTGTGTAGGCTTCGGTCATGTTCTCGATCTCAACGCCGTCTTTTGCGATAACCTGAATGATCGGTATATCGAACTTCTTCGCGAATTCAAAGTCTCGGTCATCATGAGCAGGTACGCACATGATCGCTCCCGTACCGTAATCGGCAAGTACATAATCCGACAGCCAGATCGGGATCTTCTCATTATTGAGAGGATTGATAGCATAACTTCCCGTGAATACACCTGTCTTTTCCTTGTCCTGAAGGCGGTCAACGGATGACTTCATGGAAGTCTTATATATATAATCATCTACTTCTGCTTTTTTATCCGGTGTTGCAAGTCCGGCTGCAAGTTCATGCTCGGGTGCAAGTACCATAAATGTTGCGCCGTATAAAGTATCCGGTCTTGTTGTATATACGGTTATGGCATCATCTCT
The DNA here is from genome assembly GCA_000621985.1 of Lachnospiraceae bacterium V9D3004. Lineage (GTDB taxonomy): Bacteria > Bacillota > Clostridia > Lachnospirales > Lachnospiraceae > V9D3004. Next base: position 272,163 of record JHWW01000001.1, on the reverse strand, counting down.
GCCGTCAACTTTGAATTCAACTTCCGCGCCGTAGCTTCTTCCGATCCAGTCTGTCTGCATCTTCTTAACTTTCTCCGGCCAGTCAAGCTTATCAAGGTCTTCGAGAAGTCTGTCGGCATATTTTGTGATCTTAAGCATCCACTGCTTAAGATTCTTTTTGGTTACTTCGGCACCGCATCGCTCGCAACAACCGTTAACCACTTCTTCATTTGCAAGTCCGGTCTTACATGAAGGACACCAGTTGATAGGCATCTCTTTTTCATATGCAAGTCCTTCCTTGAACATCTTAACGAATATCCACTGTGTCCATTTATAGAATTCCGGATCCGTGGTATTAACTTCCATATCCCAGTCGTATATAGCCGAGATCTCATTTATCTGTCTCTTGATATTACTTACGTTCTCAGCTGTTGATTTCTTGGGATGAACCCCCATCTTGATAGCGTAATTCTCAGCAGGAAGTCCGAATGCATCCCATCCCATCGGATGAATAAGATGATAGCCGTTAAGCATCTTATATCTGCTCCATACGTCAGATATTACATAGCCTCTCCAATGTCCTACATGAAGTCCGCTTCCCGAAGGATACGGGAACATATCAAGGCAATAGTACTTCGGCTTTTTGCCGTCATCAACATTAACCGGATTGATCTCCCAGTTTTTACGCCATTTCTGTTCAATTTCTTTGTGGTTATACGCTACAGACATAACTCTTCTCCTTCTCATAAAATTTTTATTATTATTGAGCATCTCTGCCCGCCCGCATGAGCAGGCTTTTCACGCAAACATATCACATTGTTTGAAAACATGTTATTAACAATTACTGTATTACAACCGCTGATGTCGATACGTCTCCCGGAGGAGCTGTCGGTGCTACAGTCGGTACAGGTGATACGGATGGTGCAGGAAGCACATTCTCCGTAACATTTATCGTGATCTTAGATGTAAGTGTCTTGTTCTTTGCAGCCCCCTTTACGGATACTGTTATCTCTGCCGTTCCCTGTGCAACAGCCGTTATCCTTCCGCTCGTATCCACAACCGCTATATTGGCATTGGATGAAGCATATGAATATTTTACATTATTACCGGTTGCATTGGAAGGCACAAGTGCCGTTGTGATCTTAACGGTCTCACCGATCTTAAGGTTTGCGTTGGAAACCGTTGCACTTACGGATGAAGCATATTTCTTAACCGTTATGTTGCAATACTCCTTAAGCCCCGAACCGTCTTTTGCAAGAGCGCATATCCTTGTGGTTCCGGGAGCTACAGCCTTAACTTTTCCTTCGCTGTCGACAGTTGCAATGTTACTGTTCTCTGAGAAATATTCTAGTGCCTTGATCGATGCCTTGGACGGTTTGCATGATTTTAATTTGAGCTTTAATGTAGCGTCCGATTCACTTCCTCCGAGATACAGTGTCTTTTCTTTCTTATTGATCGTAAATGAAGTCATCTTCACCTTGGTATTGACTTTGTATATAACCTTAAGAGTCGCCTTACGTCCGATCTCATCGGTAACAGAATATGTAACCTTGTAATTACCTACTTTACGGGTATTGATCTTCTTTACTTTCTTATATGTAGGTTCGCCTTTAAGCTTATATTCTATCTTATATTTTACTTTTGCGGTACAATCGAATCCGGTAGTATTCTTGGCTGTTACGGCGCCTTTTACATCGAACTCGGATGCATACGGCAGATCCACTCTCTTAGGATTACCTTTCTTGAGCTTGATCACCGGTTTTTTCTTGTTATAGGGATTGTTCGGATTAGTCACATCCGTGGGATCCCATCCTCTTCCATCGGGAAGCTTGATCGCCTCCGGCTTACCGAGAGGTCCGGGATTGGATGAATTGTATATCTCTATCGGAGTACCCATCGGGCAGTTGTCATATATCCATTTTGAGTCGGCAACACACAGCCTTACACATCCGTGTGACGCTGTGGATCCAAGCTTGTTATACTGATAATTTGATAAAGTTGCAGGATTGCCGTTCACATAATACCATACCGAGTGGAACAGGATATGTGTTGTAATACGTGAACAGTACTGTCCGTATACCGGACCGTCAAGCTCATGCCAACGGATCTTATCCCTTACCGAAAAACGTCCGAGTGGGGTTGCCCATCCGGCGGAGCATGCCATTGCTTTGTACGGTTCGTATTTTCCGTTGTCTCCCATCTTGTAAACAGTTACACAATTCTGCTGTTTGTTGATCTTTATGTAATAGGTGCTGGCAGCTTCGGCTTTTGAACCATTACCGATAACAGCAGTCACGGTAATAACCATCATCAGCAGAATCCATGCGAATACGTGTGATTCTTTCTTCATAAATAATGTCCTTTCTTTTTTCTACTATATCATTATTCCTTTGTCTTTCTCGCTTAAATCATTACTATAGCAATATGTTAATTTTATGTCAAGTAAAACTCTTTTTCATTTAACAGTAAATTGTGTTTCATTTCCCGTTAAACAAAAATGTTCTGCTTAATGATATCAATTGACTTTGACAGAGAGATTATTTATACTATCAGAGGAAAAAAATAACTGTTCAACACCCCGGGGTGTGTGGCAGATACTAAATTATATACGGGAGACGTGAATTATTATGAATATTGCATCGATCATAAGCGAAGAATTAGGGATTGAATTATGGCAGGCAGAAGCTGTCATAGAACTGATAGACGAAGGTAATACAATTCCTTTTATTGCAAGATACAGAAAGGAAAAGCACGGTTCGCTTAATGACGAACAGCTGAGAAATTTTAATGACAGGCTGACGTATCTGAGAACTCTTGCCGAGAAGAAAGAACAGGTTATCGCTTCAATAGAGGAACAGGGCCTCCTTACAGAGGAACTTCGCCAAAAGATAATGGAAGCAAAGACCCAGGTTGCGGTTGATGACCTGTACAGACCGTACAGACCAAAGAAAAAGACAAGAGCTACTGTCGCAAAAGCAAAAGGTCTTGACGGCCTGGCAAATATCATTCTGCTGCAGCTTACGGATACTCCGATAGAAGAAGAGGCAAAAGCCTATCTGTCCGAAGAAAAAGAAGTCCTTACGACAGAGGATGCCATTAGCGGCGCATGTGATATTATTGCGGAGTTCATATCGGACAATGCGGATTACAGAACCGTCATAAGAAAGCTCACAATGGATCACGGAACGGTAATATCTTCCGCAAAGGATCCCGAAGCACAGTCGGTATACGAGAATTATTATGACTTTAACGAGGCGGCTTCGAAGATAAACGGTTACAAGATCCTAGCCATAAACAGAGGCGAAAAAGAAAAATTCCTCACGGTAAAGATCGATGCTCCGGAAGATTCCATCATATCCTATCTGGAGAGAAATGTTATCACAAAGGACAATCCACATACCAATAATTTACTAAAATTGACAATAAAAGACAGTTATGACAGACTTATCGCGCCTTCGATCGAACGCGATATCCGCAATGAACTTACACAGACTGCCGAAGACGGCGCAATAAGCGTATTCGGAAAGAATCTTAAGCAGCTTCTCATGCAGCCTCCGATCGCAGGGCAGGTCGTACTCGGATGGGATCCTGCATTCCGTACCGGCTGCAAACTTGCGGTTGTCGATGAGACGGGAAAAGTTCTGTACACAACAGTTGTGTATCCCACTCAACCACAGAATAAGATCGAAGAAACAAAAAAGACCGTGTCGGCAATGATCAAAAAGTTCGGCATCACTCTTATATCAATAGGTAACGGAACTGCTTCAAGAGAATCCGAACAGATCGTCGTTGACATTCTTAAAGACCACCCCGGAGTGTCATATATCATCACCAATGAAGCCGGCGCCTCCGTTTATTCCGCTAGTAAACTTGCAACGGAAGAATTCCCTAATTTTGACGTTGGACAGAGAAGTTCCGCTTCGATCGCAAGGCGTGTTCAGGATCCTCTTGCCGAACTTGTAAAGATCGATCCGAAGTCGATCGGCGTAGGTCAGTATCAGCATGACATGAACCAGAAGAAATTATCCGAAGCACTTACAGGAGTTGTCGAAGATTGCGTTAACAGCGTAGGCGTTGATGTTAATACCGCTTCCGCTCCGCTTCTTGAATATATATCCGGAATATCAAAGACCATTGCAAAAAATATCGTTATCTATCGTGAAGATAACGGAAGATTCTCGGACAGAAAAGAATTGCTCAAAGTTGCAAAGCTCGGTCCAAAAGCATATGAACAGTGCGCCGGCTTCTTAAGGATCACGGGCGGTAAGAATCCGCTTGATTCAACAAGCGTTCATCCTGAGTCTTATTCCGCTGCCGAAAAACTCCTTCAAAGTCTTGGTTGCGATATAAATGATCTGGCAGGCGGCATCAAGGGAATAACAAAAAAAGTAACGGACAGATCCGCCACAGCCGAAGCTCTCGGAATCGGCAAAGAGACTCTTGCGGATATTCTTAAGGAACTTGAAAAACCGGGACGCGACCCGAGAGATGAGATGCCAAAACCTGTTCTCAGAAATGACATTCTCGAAATGAAAGATCTTACCGAAGGAATGATACTTAAAGGAACTGTACGAAACGTTATCGATTTCGGAGCATTTGTTGATATAGGAGTTCATCAGGACGGACTCGTCCATATATCCAAACTCACAGACAAAAAGTTCGTCAAGCACCCACTTGAAGTTGTAAGCGTCGGCGATATCGTCGAAGTCAAAGTTCTGGGTGTCGACCTTCAAAAGAAAAGGATCAGTCTCAGTATGATACTCTGATCACTCATCTTCTTCCACATATTCGGACATAAGCCCCTGGACGATCTCATCATTATCGTCCGGGTCTTCCGATTCCTCATAATCGGATTCGACGGCTACGGAAGCCTCAAGCCTCATATTTTCAAGAACATAACGGAATTCATCATCACGGTTGCTTATCTCGACAGGCTCTGCTATGTTATAACACATGTTCTTGATAACATTGCCGCTGAACAGACATACCGTCGTCTCGTTACACCTCTCATATGTACGTACATACGGGAGGTTATCATATAACGAGCATTTATATAAAAACGAATCATCATACGCCATCATTTTGGCGGCTGCAATATTATTTGCCACAATTACATCTCCGTTTCTGCAACATATGTTTTATAATCTCATAATTATTATAACATATTTTTTTTATTTTTCAACACACAATCCGATATTTCCATAATATTCCATATTGTCCGGAAGATGCTGCCTTTTCCGTATTGGAATATGTATGATCTTATGTTACTATAAAGAAAATTCAAAAACCATAATAAGGAGACAATTAATGCACAAAGATATTCCCTCAATCATTGAAAATATGACTCTTCATGAAAAGATCGGCATGATCCACGCAAAGGCTCTGTTCAAAAACGGTTCGGTGGACAGGCTCAATATTCCGGAGCTTGTAATGTCCGACGGCACGAGCGGCGTAAGATTCGATCACAAAGATGATGCCTGGATGAAGACAAATGAACCTCTCTGTTACGTATCCTGGCTTCCATCCGGTACAGCAATAGCTTCCACATGGAATAAAAATATAGCCTACAACGCGGGAGCTGTTCTCGGCAGGGAGGCAAGAGGCCGTGGAAAAGATATTATCTTAAGTCCCGGAGTCAATATTCAACGAACTCCTCTGTGCGGACGTAACTTCGAATATATGAGTGAAGATCCTTATCTTACGGGAATTATGGCTTCTTTCGAGATCAGAGGAATACAGGAACAGGATGTTGCGGCGTGCGTCAAGCATTTTGCGCTTAATAATCAGGAAAAAGAGAGACTGTCCATCGATGTGAATGTATCCGACAGAGCATTATATGAGATATATATTCCCGCATTCGACGCAGCGGTAAAACTCGGCGGATCCTATACCATTATGTGTGCCTATAACAAGGTACGTGGTTCATTTGCAAGCGAGAATAAGATGCTCCTTGTTGATATTCTGAGAGATGAATGGAATTATGACGGAGTTATATTATCCGACTGGGGTTCGGTTCACAGCACCACCAATTGCGCGCTTCACGGAGTAGACGTAGAAATGGGCGTCACTTATGATTTTGATGATTATTTTTTCGCTAAAAAACTTGAGGAGGAAGTTGAAGCGGGAAATGTTCCCGAAGAGCTGATCAACGAACGCGTGCGAAGGATCCTTGAGCTTCAGAATAAGCTTAAGATCGGTGAGGTTCGCAGAAAACAGGGCATGTATAATAGTCCGCAACATCAAAGTCTTCTGCATGAGGCAGCAAGGGAGAGCATCGTTCTTCTGAAAAATGAAGACAATGTGCTTCCGCTGAATACGGTAGGGAAAAATTCATCCCACAACTCGATCATCGCATCAGAAAACATTGTGCCCCACCCTGTTCCATCAAAGCGAAAGATTGCCGTTATCGGAGATGCTGCCACAAGAAAGATTGCTCAGGGTGGCGGAAGTTCCGAGATAAAACCTCTGTATGAGATCACACCGCTTCTCGGTATCAATATGATATCCGGCGGAGATACCGAAGTTCTCTATTGTGATGGTTATTATGTCGATAACGCCGAGTATACGGCCGGTGAAGTGAACTGGCAGGCAACAAGTCTTGATGCGGATACACAGGATATAATTGAGGCCACATCAGGCACTTCCGGTACTACGGGAACTGCGATTGCTTCGGAAGCTACGTGTACTTCATCTTCACAAAGAGCGGCCAAACTTGGTCCAAAAGCAAAAGAACTTCTTGACGAGGCCGTTAAGCTTGCCGCAGAATGCGACGAGGTCATATATGTCGGCGGACTCAACAGAGCTTACGATACCGAAGGTTTTGACAGAACGTCCTACAAGCTTCCATACAATCAGGATGTTGTCATAAATGCTCTGTTAGACGTCAATCCGAACACAGTCATATACATACTGTCAGGTTCGGCTGTCGATATGTCATCATTTGCAGACAGAGCCAAAGCGATACTTTGGAGCAGCATGAACGGAATGACCGGAGGTCTTGCACTTGCAGAGATCATATTCGGTCACACGAATCCATCCGGAAAACTGCCCTCCACATTTGGTACGGATATAGGCGATTATTCTTCACACTCCATCGGACTATATCCGGGAACTTATGATGAGGACGGCAATCCTCATTGCAGCTATGATGAGGGAATATTCGTCGGCTACAGACATTTTACAACAAGAGGGATCAAGCCGTTATTCGAATTCGGACACGGTCTGTCATATACTACTTTCGAATATTCGGATCTTAAGATGTCGACTGAAGCCGACACCACACAAGGCGTAGAAGATATCGGCAACGTACCCGATGTGAAAGACATCGGTAACGCATCATCTGACAATGAAGACGGACTTAAAGGTGTTGATAAGTTTGAACTGGAATTCACTGTAAAGAATACAGGAGACATGGCAGGAAGTGAAGTTGCGATGCTGTTCGTATCTCCGGTGGGTTCGGAAATTGAACGTCCTGTGACAGAACTGAAAAAATTCACCAAGGTTAAGCTTGAGCCAAATGAAGAACGTAAAGTAAGGCTCTGCGTAACACCGTCTTCATTTGCATATTTTGATGAAGACATGCATTGCTACAGAGCCCTTAAAGGTTCATATATTATTAATATCGGAAGTTCGGTATCCGATATCAGGTTATCATGTGAGGTCAAGTTATCAGAGGATCATATTGTTGATTCGCTCATTGATTCGCTTGGCTGATCATACTTCACACTCTTACTTCAATACTTTTTACAACTTCTCCGGTTTCATCATATATCTCAAAATGACCCGAAAAGTCATCACCCGGCTGATATATGTGGAGCCGGATATTTTCTGCATAATCATATTCCGGCGTATCATCTGTCGTACCGATAGGAATAACGGAATTCTCTCTCACAAACAGCGGGATCTCGGTATAGCTTACGTTGTAGAAGCTGACATATCTGCCGCCTTCGAAGCATTTACTTTTGTGAATAATTAAATCTTTTTGGCATGTGTCTCCGGCCTCAAAGAAATATGTCCACTTTCCTTCCGGCAGATATACCCTAACGTCTGACCTGTCATTAAATACCGGCGCAACAAGGAGGTTTTCTCCCAGCATATATTGCTTATCAAGATATGCGCATACCGGGTCATCGGGGAATTCCATGACCATGCTTCTCATAACCGGAATTCCGGTCTTGTGGGCAATGCAGGCCTGTGTGTATATATAAGGCATCAGTCTGTTCTTAAGCTTTGAAAATGTTCTGACTGTCTCAACAGCTTCATCCCCGTAGTTCCACGGAACCCTGTACGATGAGCTTCCATGAAGTCTTGAATGGCTTGAAAGCAATCCGAAAGCAACCCATCTCTTATATACATCTTCCGTTGATGTGTCCTCAAAACCTCCGATATCATGACTCCAGAATGAAAAACCTGACATCATAAGCGACAGTCCGCCTCTTAGACTCTCTGCCATTGATTCGTAATCCGATGTACAGTCGCCGCCCCAGTGAACCGGGAACTGCTGCCCTCCGGCACACGCGCTCCTTGCAAATAACAGAGCTTCGTTCTCGCCCTTTATTTTACGGACAACATCGAATACCGCCTTATTATACAGATATGAATAATAATTATGCATGTGCTCCGGCAAAGAATCATCGTAATATCTTACGCCGTCACATGGTATTCTCTCACCGAAATCCGTCTTAAAACAGTCGACTCCCATATTCATCAGTCTCTCAAGTTTTGACTGATACCATGAAGTTGCATCGGGATTGGTAAAATCAACTATTGCCATCCCCGACTGCCACATATCCCACTGCCATACGTCTCCGTTTTCTTTATTTATAAAATATCCATTTGATAAACCTTCTTCAAACAGCTCCGAATTCTGCGCAATATACGGATTGATCCATACGCACACACGTATTCCTCTCGAATGGATCTTTTTAAGCATTCCTTCGGGATCGGGGAATGACTTTTCATCCCACAGGAAATTGCACCAGGACATCTCGCGCATCCAGAAACAGTCAAAGTGGAACACACTTAAAGGAATGTCTCTGTCTCTCATTCCGTCTATGAATGAGAGAACCGTCTCCTCATTGTAATCGGTTGTAAATGATGTGGAAAGCCACAATCCAAAGGACCATTTCGGAAGAACCGGCACCCTCCCTGTCAGTGCCGTATAGCCTGCAAGCACTTCCTTCATCCTGTTATTACCATCAGTACTGCTGCATATAACAGCGAATTCAATCGATTCACCTTTAACGCTGAAGCTGCATTTTCTTGTGAGCTCGCTTCCAACCTCATATTCAACTTTACCGGTATTGTTAACGAATACACCGTATCCTCTGTCGGACATATAGAATGGAATATTCTTATAAGACAGTTCGGTTGATGTGCCGCCGTCCTCATTCCACATCGTGACGGTCTGACCGTTCTTTACAAATGGACCGAACCTTTCACCAAGCCCGTATATATGCTCATCAACGGACATATTGGTTGCCGCACCGATGTAATTGACATCATCGGTTTTTATGTATGCGTCACCCCTGCCGTCTTCTCTCACATATATTATATCTTTAGATTTTATACATGTGAGATATTTATCATTTCTGTAAAATGTAAAGCATGCGTCTTTGGTTATCTCAAGACGGGAGTTTCCGGATGATAGAACCAACGTGCCGTCTGAACCATTCCCTTCGTTAATGCTGCACGCACGACATTTATCAATAATTCCTTCCACAAGGCACGAAGGCTTCTTTACTCTCTCACCCTCAAAATGGGATACTTTTATCAGGTACACTCCCTCTGCGGGTACACTTAACGTTATCGTAAATGTAACACCGCCAAGTGTACATCCCCTGTTGTATATCTTATTTGAGGGAGCATACATCCTCAATATGTCTTTGTCAATGATCCTGCTCTCATATATCTCTGCCGGCGAAAAGCTCTCTATACCTTCTCTCTTTAACCAGCAACCGTTATTAAACTTCATGAACAGTTCCTTCCTTTCAATTTATCTCAAAAGTTGTTGTAAGCGTATTCTTTGCGTCGTCCGTCCAGGTGATCGTCATCTTATATTTGCCCTTTGGAACACCCTTGAAAGAAATGTCCGAAGGTGATACATTTTTAAGTTCAAATGTCTCCCCGGTCTTGTTCTTTACAAGCTTCACATTTGCCTTGCCGTTAAAGTTGCCGAGTTTTATCTTACTCTTTACGCTGTAATACGGTTTATATCCTATCGCATATAATAATGTGCCGCCTTCTGCCTGACCTTTAACGATCAACTCCTGTTCCAATCCGTTATATATGAGCTTGTCTTTTGTCGCCGGAGCTGTCTTAATAACTGCATCCACTTTGTTGACTGTCATGTAACCATCGGTTACTTTGAAAGTAACATTGGCAAAGTTGTTGTTTGTATTCTCAAAATCATCTGCATTAAGACCCATATCAGTCGTACCGGCATCCTGCCGGTTCTTCATCTTTGGTTACGGTTGCCTTGATCTTTTCAATCTCGTTACCGGAATCATCTTTTAGGATCAGATATGCATTATCAAGATCACTATCCCACTCAAAACTGTCCGAAGCGACCGGCGAAGTCTCTTCATCGGTATTTTGATCGGTGTGATCATCACCTGCTGAAACATCCTTTGATGTTTCGCGCGGGCATTTTTCGACTGCTTTTCTTTTTCCTTCTTGGAGGATTCTGATTTATCTTCGTCAGCCTCTAAGCATCCTGCTATGAAAAGAAGCATCTGAACACCTTTCTTGGTAATCCCTTTATTCTTTGCCATGAAGCCTATCAGTAAACGTGATACAAAGCTGGCACTCAGCGTAATAATTATGAGGCTTGCGACACGAATAAGGTGATTAGGTTGTTCTGCACCCGAAAATACATTCAAACTGCTTAGGAATTCGCTGTCTTCATCCATAAAAAATATTTTCCGAAAAGCAGAAAAACAAAATAAACAACTGCAATTATCGCACATGCTGCGCAAAAAAAATAATCGTTCCCATACTTGTTTTTTCAACCGGCTCCGCATTTCCATCATTTGCACTACTGCGAAGTTTTTCCATTTCTTTTTCATCAATTCTGTGCTGTCTGTAATTTTCGCCCAATTTTTTGTCGTCCTTAGAAAATTATAATGTAAAAGCTTGGAAACCCGGTTCAATCTCATCATATATATTATTATCGGCTTTTTGATCAGATTAAATTAGGGTTAAGAAACTCTTAAAAGTTCCATAAAAGTTATATCATATGTATTATATGCTGTCAACGTGACCACCGCAAGGAAACATCTTCCTAGCGCGCGAGTACGCATCCTTAGCGGAGCGTTTTTTGTTTCATAGGAAATGTAACACAATTTCCTATGAAACAAAAAACAGGGCTGATCCAGTCAGCCCTGTTGAAGGTTTGTTTGAAATTCCTGTTTATTTATTTTGCTTCTTTGCATCCTTTTCAAAATATGCATAATGAGCATATGGTCCTTCGGCAAGCACGATCTTATATCTTCCTATCGCCTTCATTATAACCCATATGGATACAAGCCCGCAGGCAAGCATATATGCGTCATATATAATGCTGCTCGTTCCTTTATCAAGAACATTGCCGAGCCTGTCCGATGACAATGCTCCGATCACTGTTCCCAGATAGGTATATACAAGATTGATCCCTGCTGCTATTAAAGTCGCGATCCACATTTTTCTCCTGATGAGGCCTTCGTATATGACTACCGCAAGAGCCGCCTCTACCGCGATCAAAAATATCATATTGAATCCTTCCATGAATACACCGAAAAAATCAGCTTCCGTCAATTGCTTCACAAGATTATCAATGCTTTCGGCTTCGAGATTTGGTTTCGCATTGGAAATATTCGTTTTAAATGCTTCAATTCCCGATGAATTGATCTCATTACAGTAGCCTATGTAGCTTATGTACGAAACAGCCAGACTGAGCACCTTGATACCGCCAAAACCTATGCCTGCGCACAATGCCCTGTATAAAGACGGTGTTCGTCTGTTTGTAAGCCATATACTCCATAACCTTCCGAGTGCCGTAAGAAGTGATAATATTATCGAAGTAATAAATGCATACAGAAGATAATATGAATTGTCCTCATATATCGTTATGAACCATCCAAACAGCGTGAATATGTACATCACCGGAATAAGCAACAGATGCTGTGACCAAAACTGACCAAGAATTCCAAGTCCAAGAGAACTCCACAGACCCGACTCTTTTTTATGATCAGTAATGAATATCACAAGAAACGGAGCTACCAGGGCAGCCACCGATAAAAATACGGTTATATACATTGATATGATTGTTGAATTCGATACCATACCTGCCTCTTTCACTCTGCAAGTCCGAATGCGTCGTGAACCGATACAAGAGCACGCTCGGAATATTTCTCATCGATAAGTACTGTTACTCTTATCTCGGAAGTAGATATCTGCATGATATTGATATTGGCATCATATATTGCCTCGAACATCTTTGCTGCAACACCGGCGTTACTCATCATTCCGGCACCGACGATCGATATCTTGGCAACATCTCTTGTTACCTCAAGCTCTTCATACTCAAGGCTCTTGCCTCTGTGTCTCTCAATAGTCTCGATCGCTGTATCAGTCATATCCTCTGTTACGGTAAAGCTTATGTCCTTGGTGCCGTCTCTTCCGACCGACTGAAGGATCATATCAACATTAACGTTATGGTTTGCAAGGTGATGGAACAACTTAAATGCAACACCCGGCTTATCCTTAAGTCCCAGCAACGCGATCTGGGTAACGTTTTTATCACAAGCGACACCGCTTACAAGCATTTTTTCCATTTTAACATCCTCCTTAACAATTGTGCCTTCATGATCATTCAGGCTTGAACGTACTACAAGCTGTACGCCGTATTTTTTAGCCATCTCAACAGAACGGTTGTGAAGTACTCCCGCTCCGAAACTGGCAAGCTCTAACATCTCATCATAAGTGATCTCATCCATCTTGCGTGCATTCTTAACATATCTCGGATCTGCAGTATATACGCCGTCAACGTCTGTATATATCTCACATGCATCCGCATGAAGTGCTGCAGCAAGCGCAACTGCCGTTGTATCGGAACCGCCTCTTCCAAGAGTCGTATAATCATTATACTGATTGATTCCCTGGAAGCCTGTAACAAGAACTATCTTATTATTGGACAGTTCGTACTTGATCCTCTCTGTATCGATCCTCTTCAATCTGGCATTACCGTAAACCGATGTTGTACGCATGGCCGCCTGAAATGCATTGAGTGATACTGCCGGAACACCAAGCTCCGTGATCGCCATCGCAGCAAGTGCAACCGATGTCTGTTCTCCGGTTGTGAGAAGCATATCCATCTCCCTTTTGGACGGATTCGGAGATATCTCCCTTGCCAGATCAATGAGCACATCTGTCTGTTTTCCCATTGCGGACAATACTACCACAACCTGATTGCCCTTCTTATATTCTTCTACACAGCGTCTGGCAACGTTGTAAATTCTGTCTTTGTCGGCGACAGATGTTCCGCCGAACTTCTTAACTACAAGCATAACTTCCTCCTCATATATTAACTGTTCATGCATCTATATATTAAGATAAAAAATATCCCATCAGCTCGTAACCGTTTTCAAACTTATTACCGCTTGCTTTTGCATCCTTCTCACAATATCTGTGATCTTTGTCAATATGAACGGTACTGTCGTATATCATGTACGGAATCGGATCGGGTGTATGTGTACGCACCCTCACCGGCGTCGGATGATCAGGCATTACAAGTATCTTATAATCCTCACCCGAAGCCTCAAGCTTCTCATATATCCTCTTAAGCACCCTGCTGTCAAGATATTCGATCGCTTTTACTTTATTCTCCACATTACCCTGATGCCCCATCTCATCCGGAGCTTCAAGATGAACATATACATAATCAAAACCGTCTTCAAGAAGCGCTTTGACTGCCGCGTCGGCCTTGCCCTCATAATTGGTCTCAAGCGTACCGTCAGCCCCGGGAACTATTATGTTGGTCATTCCGGTTCCCACACCGATCCCTTTAAGAAGATCGACTGCGGATATCATTGCACCTTTTTTGCCGTATTTTCCTTCAAATGAATCAAGGGCCGGTTTTGTTCCGGCACCCCAGAACCACATGGAATTGGCTTTGTTAAGTCCTCTCTCGGCTCTTCTTAGGTTAACCGGATGGTTATTCAGTATATCATATGAACGCTTCATGAATTCGCGGAGCTTGTCATTCTCCGGAAGATACTGTCCGATAACTCTCCCAAGCACATCATGAGGAGGCGTTAATTCAACTACCCTTCCGCCTTTCCATATCGTAAGATGCCTGTAACTTGTTCCCACATAGAACTTGTATATATCGTCTTCGAATTCATTCTTAAGCGCACCGATCAGTTCGGCTGCTTCCGCCGTGGTGATCTCACCCGAGCTGTGATCGATTATCGTCTTTTCCTCATATGGCTTATCATCATCCGATACGGTCACAATATTACATCTTATCGCAATATCATCTTCATCCAGATCCACACCGATACTAAGTGCTTCAAGCGGTGATCTTCCGGTGTAATACAATCTCGGATTATATCCGAGTACCGCAAGATTCGCCGTATCGCTGCCCGGAGTCATTCCTTTCGGGATCGTGGCAGCCATTCCAATCTCAGAATGTATGGCAAGAGCGTCAAGTGTAGGCGTATCCGCATATTCAAGCGGTGTCAGACCACCGAAAGCCTCAATCGGTTCATCAGCCATTCCATCTCCGAGAACTACTGCATATTTCATGGTTCTTTTACTTCCTCCGTATATCTATTTTACTGTTCAGAACGAAAGTCTGATCCTTGTTATAATGCCCGGAATCTGTTCCTTCTTTTCATTGAATTCCTTCTCGGACATCTCTGTCGTCACAAATGCACACTCACCGGCGATTCCCATATCCATCGGCTCAATATTTCCGAATACGGACATGATCTTCTCTACGATTCCTTCACTCTCTTTGACACGAACGAAAAATCTTCGGCTTGAATCCGCAAAATCAAGAAGCTCCTGCTTATCACTGCTCCAGCCTGACATTACATTGATTCCCTTATGTTTGATCGTCTCAATAACGTCAGATACAACTGCGCTTGCTGTAGGAAGCTTGCCTGCGCCCTTACCGTAGAACATTGCATCGCCAAGCATGTTTCCGCGAACATATATTGCATTGAATACATCATCAACACTGTACAGCGGATTATCTGATCTGATAAGAACAGGTGCAACCATTGCAACCACCTTACCGTCAACAATATGACTTGTTCCGACAAGTTTTATCGTGGCGTCAAGATTCTTTGCATATATAAAATCTTCAGCTGTTATCTTTGTAATACCCTCTGTGTATATCTCTTCAAAATCAACTTTCTTACCATAAGCAAGAGAGGTCAGTATCGCGATCTTTCTGCAGGCATCGTATCCTTCAACATCAGCTTCCGGATTACGCTCGGCATAACCAAGATCCTGAGCTTCTTTTAATACATCCTCAAATGCCGATCCGTTGTCTCGCATCTTGGTAAGTATATAGTTGGTAGTACCGTTTAATATACCGGTTATCTCTTCTATCACATCTGCAGTGAGCGATGATTTCATGGGACGGATGATGGGAATTCCTCCGCCTACACTCGCTTCGAACAGGAAGTTTACATTATGCTCCTTTGCAACCTTAAGCAGCTCATCACCATGCTTTGCCACGAGCTCCTTATTGGACGTACATGCATTCTTACCTGCTTCAAGACAAGCCTTTACGAATTCATATGCAGGATGAAGTCCGCCCATTGTCTCAACAACAGTCTCGATCTCCGGATCATTTACTATATCATTGAATTCTTTTGTAAGTATATTCTCTATCGGAGAGCCCGGAAATTCTCTCAGGTCGAGCACATATTTTATCTCTATATCTTCTCCGGCGCGCTTTGCAATTACTTCCCTGTTGTTAAGTAATACCTCTACTACGCCAGATCCGACTGTTCCATATCCCATAACCGCAACTTTACTCATATCTTTGTTCTCCTTTCGGTTGATCTACTTCATTCCCGACACGAATTCGGATATAGTCTGCTGTTCATCGTCAGTTATTATTTTGTCAGGCATGATCACAAGTATAAGCTCTTCTCCGTATTTGATCGCATTACTTATATACTTTGTCTTACCGCTAACTATTATAGTCGGGACACTGAGCAATTCCTCCGGTTCAAAATCCCTCATGCCGTCAACCGAATCAACTTTGAAACATATTGGTCCCTCATTTATCCTGACAAGAAGGTATTCCGGCCTGTCCCCGGTGTAATTAAGACCGAATCTCGATGCAATATCAAGTATGGGCACGATCTCTCCCCTGATATTGGATATACCGACAATATTAGCCGGAGCATTAGCAACCGGTGTTACATTTTTAACTGCTTCGATTCCTTCAAGAAAATCAATTCTCATCGCATAAGGTTGTCCGTTAATTCTAAATACAACTAAATCCATATTGCTACCTCCCGTCTGTATTTTATATTATTCTGATATTTTATATAGTACTATTTTGTGTTGATCCACTTAAGATATGCATTAATAAACTGATCTATGTCTCCGTCCATTACGGCACTGACGTTGCCTGTCTCCTCACCCGTACGGGTATCCTTGACCATTGTGTACGGTTGCATTACATAAGATCTTATCTGATTTCCCCAACCGATCTCGGTCACATCACCTCTGATGTCATTCTGCAATGCCTGATTCTCCTGCTGTTTGAGCATGTACAACTTTGCTTTCAGCATCTGCATGGCTTTATCTTTGTTCATATGCTGTGAACGCTCATTCTGGCACTGAACTACGATACCTGTCGGAAAATGCGTGATCCTTATGGCAGATGATGTCTTGTTGATATGCTGTCCGCCGGCACCGCTTGAACGATAGGTGTCTATTCTGATATCATCATCAGCTATCTCTATATCAAGATCTTCTTCAATATCAGGCATTACTTCACATGAAACAAATGACGTCTGCCTTTTGCCCTGTGCATTGAATGGAGATATTCTGACAAGTCTGTGAACGCCCTTCTCCGATTTGAGTAAGCCGTAGGCATTCTCTCCGTTGATCTGCATTGTTATCGACTTGATCCCTGCTTCATCGCCGTCGAGTGAGTCAAGTACCTCTACCGAAAATCCTTTCTTGTCTGCCCATCTCTGATACATACGGAATAACATACTTGCCCAGTCGCAGCTCTCGGTACCGCCTGCTCCGGCGTGGAGCGATAATATAGCATTATCGGAATCATATTCACCCGAAAGCAAAGTTGTAATACGGAGTTCTTCATAATCGTGTATAAATGTATTAAGTTCCTCTTCTATCTCCGGAATAAGTGATTCATCCTCATCTTCATAACCCATCTCGATAAGAGTTTTTATATCTTCATATCTCTGCTTTAATTTGTCATATCCTTCAACAACCGACTGCAGTGATTTTAACTCTTTCATGCTCTCCTGAGCTTTTGAGGCATCATCCCAGAATCCCGGTTCTTCCATTATTCTCTGAAGTTCTTCTATGCGAAGTTTCTTATTAGCGAGGTCAAAGTGAATCCCCCACTTCTAATAATGGTCCGTCATAGCTGTTTAGTTTAACTTTCATGTTATCAAGTTCAACCACGTTATCACATCCATTCATATATATTTTTTATTTCTGTTTTATCCTCATGAAAACACAGGGTTCTCGTGAGGAAATCCTGCTTTTCGAACGAGCTTGTTAAGCCCTTCTTCCGCAGCACTGCTTATACTTACGTCCCGAACCGCAAGGACACGGATCGTTCGGCTGTATCTTCCTGCCTGTTCTCTTAACAGGACCTTTCTTAGCAGTGTCATCCTTGTTGGTTCCGGTAACCTTGGCAACCTCTTCTCTCTCAACCTTCTGTTCGATCTTAACATGCATAAGAGCTCTTACCGTATCTTCGGTAATTGCCTCTGTCATTGCCTCGAACATGTCAAATCCCTGGAATCTGTACTCAAGAAGCGGATCCTTCTGTCCGAGAGACTGAAGTCCGATACCCTGTCTTAACTGATCCATATCATCGATATGATCCATCCATTTATGATCGATGACTTTAAGAAGGATCACTCGCTCGATCTCACGGATCTGCTCCGGCTCGGTAAACTCAGCTTCCTTAGCCTCATAGAGCTTTGTAGCTTCTTCCTTCAGCTTCTGAAGCAGTCCCTTCTTTCCAAGTTCTTCCAGTTCCTTTGTCTGCATTCTGACAGGCTGTATCGGAATGATCGGAATGAGCAGATCGTTGAGTTCCTTAAGATCCCAGTTCTCTACTTCCTGATCATCTCCTATAACGGTATTAACGGCATTCTCTACCGTATCCGATATCATTCTGTATATAGTATCGCGCATGCTCTCTCCGTCAAGAACTTTGCGACGCTCTTTGTATATGATCTCTCTCTGATCATTGTTAACCTGATCGTATTCAAGAAGATTCTTACGGATTCCGAAGTTGTTACCCTCGATCTTCTTCTGTGCTCTCTCGATAGCCTTACTCAGTGATTTGTGTCTTATCTGTTCGTCATCTGCTATTCCAAGTGAGTTGAATACACTCATCATTCGCTCGGAACCGAACAATCTCATAAGATCATCTTCAAGTGATATATAAAAACGTGATTCACCCGGATCTCCCTGACGACCTGAACGTCCACGCAGCTGATTGTCTATACGTCTGGATTCGTGACGCTCAGTACCGATTATCTTAAGACCTCCGAGTTCTTTTACGCCATCTCCAAGTTTAATATCGGTACCACGGCCGGCCATGTTGGTTGCTATGGTAACTGCCTTAAGCTGTCCGGCATCCGCTACTATCTCTGCTTCAAGCTCATGGAACTTGGCATTCAGCACTTTATGCGGAATACCTTTCTTCTTGAGCATTGCACTGAGTTCTTCAGATGCTTCGATCGTGATCGTACCTACAAGCACGGGCTGTCCTCTGTGATAAGATTCTTCAATATCTTCAACAACAGCACCGAGTTTGCCCATTCTTGTCTTATATACCGCATCATTATGATCGACACGCGCGATAGGAAGATTGGTAGGCACTTCAACTACGTCCATTCCGTATATCTCACGGAATTCTTTCTCCTCCGTAAGGGCGGTACCGGTCATACCTGCTTTCTTTTCATATTTATTAAAGAAGTTCTGGAACGTGATAGTTGCGAGAGTCTTACTTTCTCTCTTAACCTTAACATGCTCCTTTGCCTCTATGGCCTGATGAAGACCGTCTGAGAATCTTCTTCCCGGCATGATACGTCCGGTAAATTCATCTACGATAAGAACCTGATCTTCCTGAACAACATAATCCTTATCCTTAAACATGAGATTATGAGCCCTTAAAGCAAGATCCATATTATGCTGGATCTCAAGGTTTTCGGGATCAGCAAGATTCTCTATTCCGAAGAAACGCTCAACTCTGGCAACACCGTCAGCGGTAAGCGTAACATTCTTCTCCTTCTCATTAACTACAAAATCTCCGGTTTCCTGTTCGTCCTCGCCCATCATGTAATCCATTTTGGACATCTCTTTTGCGGTACCCTTCGTGAGCTGCCTTGCAAGAATATCGCATGCTTCGTAGAGTCTTGTGGACTTGCCGCTCTGTCCGGATATGATAAGAGGTGTTCTCGCTTCGTCAATAAGAACCGAGTCAACCTCATCGATAATGGCATAATGAAGAGATCTCTGCACAAGCTTCTCTTTATATATTACCATGTTATCTCTAAGATAATCGAAACCGAGCTCGTTATTCGTTGCATAAGTGATGTCACATGCATAGGCTGCACGTCTCTCGTCACTGTTCATGCTATTGAGGATCACACCTACCGACAGTCCGAGGAATTCATGAATCTGTCCCATCCACTCGGCATCACGCTTTGCCAGATAATCATTGACCGTTACAACATGAACACCCTTTCCTTCAAGGGCATTAAGATAAGCCGGAAGTGTGGATACAAGCGTCTTACCTTCACCTGTACGCATCTCGGTAATACGACCCTGATGAAGTATTACACCACCGATAAGCTGTACACGGAAATGTCTCATATTAAGGACACGCTTTCCCGCTTCTCTTACTGTGGCATATGCCTCGGGGAGAATATCATCAAGTGTCTCTCCCTCTTCAAGTCTCTTACGGAATTCCGCTGTCTTGTCTCTCAGTTCAGCATCCGTCAACGCCTCGAATTCAGGTTCAAGGCTTTCTATCTTATCTACGATCGGAATAACTCTCTTAACTTCTCTTTCACTGTGACTTCCAAAGATCTTATTTAAAATCATCTTATATTACTCTCCTGCTATTGCATTATACATTTTAGGTTTTTAAGAAAAACAACCCAACCTATTGTACCATCACACCCCATTAATTTCAATACATTTTTTGCAAATGCCCGGCACCCCATGAAAATATGAGAATTATAGTCGGAAAGCTTGCTTTCCAGATAGAATTCTCATATTTTCATGGGGCGGCCAAGACGCGAAGCGTCTCCGGCCGACCGCGTGAGCAGGCGGACACGCCTGCGAATGAGGGTGCCGGACTGTTGCAACGTAGAAAAGGGCGTCTCCGGCCGACCGCGTGAGCAGGCGGACACGCCTGCGAATGAGGGTGCCGGGCTGTTGCAACGTAGAAAAGGGCTGCCACACTTTCGTGCAACAGCCCCGCATTATTCCCCGGTCTCTGATTCACCCGGTCATTCAGTTCCCCCAAGCTTTCGCCTGTCCGGATCTAGAATTCCGGTTCGATCAATCCGTAAGTATTGCCTTTTCTCTTATATACTACATTAACTTCGTCGGTCTTGGCATTCCTGAATACGAAGAAGTTATGTCCAAGAAGCTCCATCTGTACGCATGCTTCCTCTGCGTCCATAGGCTTAACAGCAAATCTCTTGGTTCTTATGATCTTGATCTCTTCATCGTCTTCAACTTCTTCTTCTATGAATTCCTTATTGAGATTAACTGCTGCCTGCTGCTTGATCAGAAGCTTGGTCTTATATTTTCTGAGCTGACGCTCTATTATCTCTTCAACCAGATCGATTGATACGTACATATCATTGCTTTCCTGCTCGGCACGTACTATATTACCCTTCATAGGTATCGTAACCTCAATCTTCTGTCTCTCCTTCTCTGTGCTGAGCGTAACATGGATCTCTGTGTCGTTCGTAAAATACTTCTGCAGTTTGCCAATCTTCTCTTCTACTGCGAATCTCAATCCTTCAGTAATGTCAATGTTCTTGCCGCTAATAATAAACTTCATAGAAATCAACCCCTTCAAGCTTATTGAACAGTGATTACTGTTCTATATTAATTATAGCATATTTTATAAATTTTACAAGGAATAATTATTATTTTTTAACATTTGACAACAGCCAATCACTGGAATCTGTTGATAATGCTCTTGATCTCTTCTGCATTGGTGTGATTCTCATTAGCAATCGTAATGATGGAATCAGCTGTCATTGTAGTTGTATTGTTCTTGGCGATGATATCATCGACACCGGCCTCGTTATCATTGGAAGCGGCATTAACAACTTCTATCTGCTGTTTGATGCTTGCAACCGATTCAACAAATACCGATGAGGATTCATCAATAGACTGGATCGCATCACGGATATCCTTAACAGCCTCTCCGTAATCCTTTGCCATATCAGCAAATTCTCTGAACTTATCGGACACATCGCCTTCCATGAATCTGATGATATCTTCGAAGCACTCTCTAACGCTCTGAATACTCTTATTGGATTCCTCACAGATACTCTGGATCTCTGTTGCAGTCTTCGAAGAACTGTCTGCAAGACTTCCTATCTCACCGGCAACAACCGCAAATCCACGTCCTGCTTCACCTGCTCTTGCAGCCTCAATCGAAGCATTGAGTGAAAGAAGGTTTGTCTGGCTTGTGATATCAAGAATCTGTGTTGCCATCTCATTGATCTTAACGAGAGACTGAAGATTGTTCATTGCTTCATCGATATCAACCTTGGTTCTCTCGATCTTGTCATTATTGCTTTCGAGTGTATTGTCGGCCATTCTGCTCATTGCCTCTGCTGTCTCAATAAGGTTATTGCTCTTTCTGCTTCCTGCATTAACCTTCTCGCCGATATTCTCAACCATCTCGTTCATCTTGGCGATCTCATCCGTAACAGCATCAATAGAAGAATTGGTGCTGATGATACTTGCCGATAATTCTTCGGTGGTTGCAGCATTATTCTCAATACTGTCAAGAAGATCTCTTGATGTAAGCGTCATTGTATCGGAACTTCCGCTGAGTGATTCGGAACAATTGTTAAGTGTCTGTATTATCTCTCTCAAAGTCTCGGACAGTGAATCAACCGCGGTTGCGATCATTCCGACTTCACTTGATCCTCCAACATACTTCTTGATGCCTGCATCCTGCTTAAGATTGAGATTCTTGAGTCTGTCGATAGACTTAAGAACACGAGCAAGCGGCTGCATACTGATAGTTACGAATATGCATGATACAACAGTTATCAAAAGGAATGCAACAATACACAGTATACCGAGTATAACTTTATTCTGGTTTGCCGCAGCGAATACCTCTGATGACTTATCCTTTACGACAAATGCCCATCCTCTGTCAGGAAGAGACTTGTACGAAGCAAAATACTTCTCTCCGTCTTCGCCCTTATATTCCGCATTGCCTTTATCCTTGCCGTTATCCTTGATCTCTTTGATTATATCAAGTGTATTCTGATCTGTTACTTCCTGATTGATAAGAGCCTCATCGCTGTCAAATATGTACACGCCCGTCTCTACATTGATAAGTGAGTATGTTGAATTCTCCATACCTTTCATAACAGACGCATCAAGAAGATCCTTAAGTCCTCCCGCATATACACCGCCGCCTACGAATCCGAGCGGAGTATCTCCGTCTTTTACAGGAGCATACATTGATATAACAAGCTGACCCGATGCCGGTGAGCACAATATACCGATATTATGAATATTACCCGAAGCAAGAATACCATCCTGCAATTCCTTAAGTCTGTCTCCCTCACGAAGTATAAGCCCGATCGCCTTGGGGTTGGAATGGGTAATGGTCTCCGATTCCCATGTTGCATAATACATACCTTCCCAGTTGCCTGCTGCTTCAGCAAAATCAGCATTGAACCTCTGTGCTGCAGCCTGAAGTTCAGCATTATGCGGATCCTTTGCAACCGCAAGGATCTCTCCGCCCTTTGAGAACTCGATCAAGGTTCTCTCCGCATTGGCGATATATTCATTAACAATCTGAATCTTTGCATCCATGGATGTCTCCATGTTATTCTCCGCCGTGGTTCTCATAGCATGAGTCATGTTCATATCGGATACGACAAAGAGCACTACCATGAACACAGCCGTAATGATAGCCACAACAATTGTGATACTAACTTTTAGTTTTAGATTTTTAAACATATAGCTTTCCTCCCAAAAATTATATTCTTTTACTTATACCCTCTGTAAAGTTAGTAATCATTATACCATTCTCTTACACTCTGTTCAAGAAAAATAATTAGTTTTTTTATCTTTTTTTTATAACTGCGAAGCAGTTTCCGTTAAACAGAACTGTGCCGGAAGTTTTCAGGCCCGGGAATTTTCAGACATTTCGTGCATTATTTTTCTAATGTTATTACAATTACAAAGTCAAGCATTATTTATTTTTTTTACAAATGCCTTTTTTGGCAAATTATGGTAGTGTTGTATAACAACTACTCATGTCTACAAAAATAGTGAATAACGTGAATAACTTTGTGAATAACTCAATTTTCATGTTGTTATTTTTCAAAAATCGGGTTAATAACTATTATGTATTATAAAATTACAGCTGTACCAAACGTATATTCCGAATTAATGTTTGGGTACAGCTGTAGAATCTCCACATGAAGTTGTCATTCAATTCAGCATTTTCAAGGTTATATTCAGTACTATTCTTATGAATGCTTTGAATACAGATATTTGAGAGTTATCGGGGTTGCTATCGAAGATACTATTATAAGGAGAATGACTGCCGTAAAGTATCTGGATTCGATCATTCCGACCGACAGACCTTTCTGCGCAACGATAAGTGCGACCTCTCCCCTCGTCATCATTCCCACACCGATCTTAAGAGAATCATGTATGTTAAACCGAAGAAGTTTTGAAGCAAGTCCGCATCCTATTATCTTGGACGCCAATGCAACAATGACGAACAGAACGCAGAACAAAAGGAGCGATTCATCCATATCTCCTATGGATGTCTTAAGACCGATACTGCAGAAGAAAACCGGTGCAAATATCATATAATTGCTCACATCAACCTTGCGGGCAATGTATTCCGAATCGTCAATGCTGCAGAGTATTATTCCCGCAACGTATGCTCCGGTGATATCGGCGATCCCGAAGAACTTCTCCGCAACATATGCAAGCGCAAATGCCAGCACGAATCCGAATATCGGTATTCTCCTGGTATGAGGATACCTTTTGTCCAGAAGTTTGAATATCTTATATACGATGATCCCCACAACAAACGCTCCGGCAAAGAACAAAACAGTGTTAAGTATGA
Organism: Lachnospiraceae bacterium V9D3004; assembly: GCA_000621985.1. Taxonomy (GTDB): domain Bacteria; phylum Bacillota; class Clostridia; order Lachnospirales; family Lachnospiraceae; genus V9D3004. The sequence goes on along the minus strand of JHWW01000001.1, from coordinate 247,601 downwards.
CCCTTCCGGCATTTGATGAGGGGTCCTTCATTCCGACAACAAACGTAAGAACTATTATTCCTATAACATCATCTATTATCGCTGCGCTCATTATCGTAGTTCCGGTATCTGTTTTCAGATAACCCAGTTCCTGAAGAGATGCAACGGTTATACTTACCGATGTGGCGGTCATGATCACGCCCACGAATATCGCAGTGAGGAATTCTTCACTGCCTGCCGCAGCAAATCCGTAATAACATGAATATAACAAGTAACCGCCAAGTAAAGGCACAGCCACTCCGGCACATGCTATTACAAGCGCTTTTACTCCGGTCTTTGCAAGGTCCCTGAGGCTTGTCTCAAGTCCCGCAAAGAACATAAGCAGTACAACTCCGATCTCAGCCATTCCGCTTATAAGTTCACTCTGATCAACAAGTCCGAACACTCCCGGACCTATAAGAAGTCCGGCAACGATCTCACCCACTACCTGCGGTGCCTTTAATTTTGCTGCGATGAGACCGCAGACCTTTGCAGATACGAGAATGATAGCCAGACTTTTGAATATTTCATATGTTTCCATTTTAATACACCTCTGTTACCTGATTTAATCTGCAACTGACCAGCCCCGGTTCACCCGGTGCTGATCAGCCACAATTATATTTATTCAGTTGATACTCCAAGTTCCTTCAATCTGTTTGCCGATTCCTTCGCTCTTGAGGAATCCGGAGCCTCTTCAATAACCTTCTTATAGTATTCCACAGCCTTCTCTTTGTCACCCTGCTTATGGAATAATCTTCCAAGGAAATACAATGCATCATAATTCTGAGGATTCAGCTTAACAGCCTCCTCGAGGAATTCTTTTGCTTCATCGTATTTTCCTGCATTATATGCCGTCCTGCCCTTTTCAAATATCTGTCCCGATGCGACGTTTGCATCCTCCGACTTGATCGTATTAACGATCTCTTCAGCGATCTTGCTGTTAACAGGAGAGATATCAAGTTCGTTAACTATGGCAAGAGCCTCAGCGATATTACCTGCTGTATATTTTTTATACGCCTTTAATATCGCATCATAAGTGTCTGCCGCAGATAACGTATCGTCTTCCTTTGCTTCCTTAAGATCAGCTTCAAGCTTCTGTACCTGAGCGGTGAGGTTCTCGTTCTGATACTTGAGACTTGTAATATCGCTTTCTTTTGCAGCCAGCTTCTCACCGTAGTCAGTCACTTCTTCGGAATCACCGGATGATTTGTTACTGTTTATGGTAGGTGCGATAAGCACTATTCCAACAAGAAGACCGATTATAACTCCGATCATAACATTTATAAATGGGAACGCCCTCGGTTTTTCCTCATGATAACTGCCTATCTCTTTTACTTCCACATTGGCGTCACCGGTGAACACTTTCCTGTTGCCGGTCACTTCTCTTTGGGAAACCGGAGTTGATGCCTTTACTCCTATCTCCCGAAAATATCTTATCGCAGTAGTATTGTTGATGTCTATTGATCTGACTGCATTAAGGCATTTTAATGCCGGTGAACGTTCGCCGCTCTTGATGTATAATAATGCAAGAAGCAGCTGGGCTCTTATAAAATTGGGATTCTGGTTTACTATCTTCTTAAGAGCTATGACAGCCATATCCTCGCTGTCATGTTTTGCGGCATGCAGAGCATCATTATATTTCTTGATATTCTGGTTTGTCATCTCAAGCTTTGCGGGATCGGACTGAACTTTATCAATATAATATCCCGCTTCATTATCATTAGGCTTGAAATTCTTGCTAAGTATCCACTCGGTGAGCGCCATTACTATCTCGCCCATCTCATAATAGACAAGACCGAGCAGATTACGAGCCTGTATGTTGTATTTATTGAATTTGAGACTCTTTTCAAGTTCAGCCACAGCTCCGGACAGATCCCTGACCCTCGCCTTTTCAAGACCGGCATTGTACAACCTGTTGGATGTCATAAGTATCTTCTTATATACCTCAACATACTGACCGCACCGGCTGCACTTTATCGATTTCATGGTAATGGTGTCCCTACCACATCTTGGGCATATCATTTCTTTTCCTCCAATCGGGTCATTCTATTCCGCATTAAGCTCTCTGAACAGTTCCTTGACCGCATCCGCAACATCTTCGTATCCTACATTGTATATTGCATCTTCAACCTGGTCTATCTCGATGCTGGGTTGGAATTTTTCCAGTTCTTCCTCAAAATTGATCATCGGTTCCTCCTAATGATATCTTATATATTACTATCTCTTACTTTCCAAGCTGTGCAAGTCTCGCTACAACCTGTTCCATCATATCCTTATACTTCTGCTGCTTTGCACGTTCTTCATCTATCTTTGCCTGCGGTGCTTTTGATACGAACTTCTCATTGCCAAGCATTTTCTCCGATCTTGCAAGCTCCGATTCGAGTTTTGCCTTCTCTTTGTTAAGACGTTCAATCTCTTTTTCTACATCAACAAGTTCTGCAAAAGGAATGTATATGGCTGCCTCATGAACAAGTATTGATACGGCATCGTCATCGATACTTGTCTTGTCAGTCTGTACGAATACTTCCGATGCATATCCGAGAGTTGCGAAGAACACCTTACTCTCTTCAAATATCTGTCTTACATTATCCTTGTCAGAAACTACATATACTGCTGCCTTCCTGCCAGGCGGCACATTCATCTCGGCGCGCATGTTACGTATTCCCTTAACAGCTTCCTTGATCCTCTCAACCGCATCTTCTTCTTTTGCAAAATGATTTGCTTCGTCATATTCCGGCCATGCACTTATCATTATCGAATCATTTTCATTATCTGTAAGTGTGCAGTATATCTCTTCGGTTACGAACGGCATATACGGATGAAGCAGCTTAAGCGCATCAATAAGTACTTTCTTAAGTGTCCACAGCGCCGCATCTCTCGTCTCATCGGCTTCATTGTAGAGTCTTGGCTTAACCATCTCGATATACCAGTCACAGAACTCTTCCCATATGAAGTTATAGATTTTATCCGCAGCTATTCCGAGCTCATATTTTGTAAGGTTGTCAGTCACATCCTTTATTACGTCATTCATTTTCGAAATGATCCACTTATCGGCGTCGGTAAGGCAAGGCTTCTTATTAAGATCAACGCCGCCTTCGGGCAGATTCATCATGATGAATCTCGACGCATTCCATACTTTATTGGCAAAGTTACGGCTTGCCTCAACTCTCTCATAATAGAAACGCATGTCATTGCCCGGAGCATTACCGGTAATAAGCGTGAATCTGAGGGCATCAGCGCCGTATTTATCAATTATCTCAAGCGGATCGATACCGTTACCGAGCGACTTGCTCATCTTACGACCCAGCGAATCCCTTACGAGTCCGTGGATAAGCACTGTATCGAACGGAACCTTTCCTGTCTGTTCAAGTCCGGAGAACATCATTCTCATAACCCAGAAAGGAATGATATCATATCCGGTAACAAGCGTACTTGTCGGGTAGAAATAATTCATCTCTTCGGTATCATGCGGCCAGCCGAGTGTTGAGAACGGCCACAGAGCCGATGAGAACCATGTATCGAGCGTATCGGGATCCTGGCGCATCTTCTTACCGCACTTCGGACATACGGCCTCGTCATCCTTTGATACTACCATCTCACCGCATTCATCACAGTAGAATGCAGGTATTCTGTGTCCCCACCAGAGCTGTCTTGATATACACCAGTCACGTATATTCTCAAGCCAGTGGAAATATGTCTTTTCAAAATATTCCGGAACAAACTGTGTATCATCTTTCTTAACTGCTTCAATAGCGGGAGTTGCGAGCGGTTTCATTTTTACGAACCACTGCTTTGATACTCTGGGCTCAACAGTTGTACCGCAACGGTAACATACGCCAACGTTATGGTCATGATCTTCAACCTTAACGAGAGCGCCTTCTTTTTCAAGATCCTCTACTATAACTTTCCTTGCCTCATATCTGTCCATGCCGGCGTATGCAGGATAGTCATCAACGATCTTCGCATCATCGGTCATGACATTGATTATAGGAAGATCATGTCTGAGTCCCACTTCAAAATCGTTAGGATCATGTGCCGGTGTGATCTTAACGACACCGGTTCCGAATTCCATATCAACATAATCATCGGCTACTACAGGGATCTCTCTGTGCACAAGCGGAAGTATAACGGTCTTTCCGACGAATGAAGCATATCTTTCGTCCTTTGGATTAACCGCAACAGCCGTATCACCGAGAAGCGTCTCGGGTCTTGTGGTGGCAAGCTCGATATATCCGCTTCCGTCGGTGAGCTTATATCTGAGATGCCAGAAATGACCTGCCTGATCCTCATGCTCAACTTCCGCATCGGATATGGAAGTAAGGCAGTGAGGACACCAGTTGATTATCCTCTCTCCTCTGTATATAAGTCCTTTATTATATAATTTGACAAATACTTCTTTAACTGCCTCATTACAGCCTTTGTCCATTGTAAAGCGCTCCCTGTCCCAATCGCAGGAAGAACCCATCTTCTTAAGCTGTGATACAATACGTCCGCCGTACTGCTCTTTCCATGCCCATGCGCGTTCAAGGAAACCTTCTCTTCCGAGATCCTCCTTGGTAACTCCTTCTTTCCTCATGGTCTCAACGATCTTGGCTTCGGTAGCTATTGAGGCATGATCGGTTCCGGGAACCCACAATGCATTATATCCCTGCATCCTCTTGAATCTTATAAGAATATCCTGCAGTGTATTGTCAAGGGCATGTCCCATGTGAAGCTGTCCCGTGATATTTGGCGGCGGCATTACGATAGTAAACGGCTTCTTACTCTTGTCAACCTCTGCATGAAAGTATTTATTATCCAGCCATTTCTGATATAACCTGTCCTCAATATCCGCCGGACTGTAGTTTTTTTCCAATTCTTTACCCATTGTGTTTTCCTCTTCTTCCTTTAATACGTTTGCATATAGATACACTACGTTATAGTATTCTAATTTTCCGATGATGTCAAGGGAAAATGTGCGCCCCGGCAAGCACGACACACGCTTGCCGGGTTGGTGCTACATTCCGCACTACCGTGCTCCATGTTCTTGTACCCGGCAAATGTGTGTTCGTGCAAGCACGACACACGCTTGCCGGGTTGGTGCTACAAAAAAAAACGGGCAGGGATGCTTTCTCCCTGCCCGGTGTGATAACTGTTGTAAATAGATACGATAACTGTATATTAATATTCCTTAGCTCCGCATGAAACGCCGCCCGCCTGAAGTATACCGTAGTATGCCGGCTTTGGCTCAATATTGATATAAGATACGGGACCCTTGGATATCTCTTCAAACAATTCGATATCTTCTGCATCGTATACCGGATCGCTTATTGAGATATTGTATGCTTCCGCATATTCCTCGATCGTAGGCTCTTTACCGTTTTCTTTTGTCATTTCCTCGTAGCGGTCACGCCACTGATGCTTCTTCTGATATATAGCCTTCTCGGTGATATATTTGAATATGTTATGGATCCTGTCTCCGGACCAGCTTCCGTCAGCATCGCATATTCCCCACAATGTTACGGATGTGAGACCGAGATAATCCGATTTGCCCTGTGCATATTCACCGGTTGTAGCATATTTTTTATACATCTGATATAACTGTTTGAGTTCGCTTGCCTGATTGTCACCGTCAGCGCCGGTATCAAGCTCTGTGATCTGAGCTTCAAGACCTGCGTCAACAACTGTCTTGATCTGGCTGTCCTGGCTGCTCACGCTGTTACTGTGTGCCTGGATACCAACACCCTTGCAATAGAGAACGCCGTTAGTCTTATTCTCTATGTTACATGCAGTATTGATATACTTGGCAAGCGCAACATGATCGCTTGCACGTCCGTTGTAATCATTGTAGATAAGTGACGGAAGATTCTCTTCCTTGTATCCGAACTGATCTTTGTATTTTGCAAAGTTCTCCTGTATTGCATTGTATGCATACAGATATGCAAGATAGAGATAATCCGGTCCCATTGTTGCAAACCAGTAACTGTCATTTGCAGGAGTACGTCCGTTATGTGATATCATATCCATAACATCTTCCGGTGAGCTGTCGCTTGTAACAGTTCTTCCGTTGCTGGTCTTGGTAGCACCGTTTGTCTGGAAGGTTGGACCGCTTCCGCTTGTTGAAAGGATATCGTCTACCGAAGTAGCGCTCTCATTTACATAATATCTTGTGTAGTTACCGCCGCCGTTTGTTGCCTCATTGATCACGTCGTAAGCATATACTACTTCACCGTAACCATGTGAATAGATATATTCAATGATCTGGCTAATGTAATCATTAAGTCTCTTCTTCATTGTCTCTTTGTCGGCAAGCTTGTGATAATTACTTGTATCCCAGCCTTTTTCTTCATAATCGTCAAGATCATAACAGAAATCATTATAATCCTTCAGGAAGAAATATTCTCTTGCCTGTGAATGCCATATGAAAGTATGATAACGCATCTGAACGCCGTTTTCCTTGCAATAGCTGAGAACGTCTTCAAGAGTCTGGTAATTCAAAAGAATCTTTGCTTCACCGTTTGACTTGTAATAATTCTCAACGTTTGCATACTGAAGACCTTCCGGATAATCATCTGTTGTATTAACGTTAACAAGACTCTCGTGCTTTGTCTCATTACCCATTGTTGTACTGTCGAAATGATATCTTACAAGAGCAGCTGTCTCACCGTTTCTGAGACTTCCCGCATCCGTACTGATACCGCACTTGAAATCGAACAGATCCTTGATCTTCTCACCCGGCTGCTTCCAGAGGCAATCAGCGTCCGCATCATAATCATGCGTCGGTGTAGGTGTTGCCGTAGCATTCGGATCTTCCGTAGGTGCCGGTGTATTGGCCGGTGCCTGAACTGTCGGCTGTGCAGGTGCCTGTGTCGGTGCATCTGTTGCCGGTGCTTCGGTAGGTGTATCTGCTTTCTTTGCTGTTACTTTAACAGTACACTTAAGTGTTACATTCTTCTTACCCTGCTTGAATGAAGCTGTAAGCTTGGTAGTACCTTTCTTCTTACCCGTAACTTTACAGGAATTCTTCTTAGCCTTGATCTTAGCAAATGCAGGCTTAGCGATCTTCCATGTCACCTTCTTCGAATAATTCTTGACAGTGACCGTCTTTGACTTGCCAACCTGAACGGATATTGACTTAGTCGAAAGTTTCGGTTTCTTTTTTGCTGCTTCGGCTCCGGAATTGCCCACTGACGGAGTTGCCACAGCTACTGTAAGCATAAGTGCGATCGCCGCACTCAGTTTACGGCTTTTTTTCATAATATAAACCCTCCTCATTATTTTGTGTGTTGCCATATCAGGTGTATATACAGCTAAATTATATTATAGCGTTTTGAGCCGATAAAATCAATAGGTTATTGAAGTGTGAGTTTTGATCATACGAGGCAGTATGAAAGTCCGTACAACGGTTATAATAAGTGCATATATAAGAAATGTGACCGTGGAAGGAGACGTGATCCCCTCCGTAACGAGTAGCCCGATCAAGGCTGTGACTGCCGAAACGCACGCCGCAATTCCCGCATACCATGAAAGTCGGTAATATCTCTCTTCCGGTTTTTTAAGAGTCTTCAGTATTGCGGTCATCTGAATTATTATCGTGATCATTTCCACAATAAAAAGTATAAGCTGCCAGCTCATGGACAGAGAGAATATGATCTCTCCGCCGCTTGTGCTTATCGTATAGTATTCAAATAATACCGCTACCGCAAGAGTGATAACGAGATATACCGTAAGAAGGGCAAGGAGAAATAAAAGTCTTCCCCTTGACCTGCCATCACCTTTATTGTCTTTCTTTTCTTTTGAAGTGTCATTTTCCGATTCCTTAAGCAGCATATGCGCCTCCCGTCAAGCCTACCGTTATATGCATAGCTTTCTTTCCTGTTATGATCAGTACCGTCACAACACGGTATTCTTCTCTTCTTAACGCCGTGTACGGTCCATTTACATGATCGCCTGTCCCTGCCACGATCCAAGCGTATAGAATATTACAAATATTCCGCTTACAACAAGTATCGCATTCTTCACATAACGGTTGTCTATAGCCGCATAGACTACGTATAATGTCACACAGCTCATCATATATCTCGGTCCGCTTATAAGCCAGCCGTGAAGGAACGAAAGGAACATATAAGCTCCGCCGTATGCTATGATCGAGGGACTTATCTTCTTGTGAAGTCCATAGAATAATGCGATGATCCCAAGGAAATACAATATGATCTGCGCCCAGTATATGATTATCGAGAGATAACCGTCTCCGATCGCCATATTGTATTGTGTGTCAAGGTTTACCGATATCCATTTTGCGGTATTGTACCACGGCTCGGCCTCTTCGTGTGCAACAAAAGCGAAATAATCTCCCTGCACGACTTTATTGATGATCAGATATATGATCGTTCCGACCGGTACGATCAGTGTTCCGAGACATTTTACCTTGAAGCGCCTGTTCTCAAGCATGTACACCACAGCTTCGTACATTGCCGGCACGAACAACGCTATTCCCTGCGATTTCGTTAAAGCGGCGAGCATTCCGACGATACCCGCGATGATCCATTTTTTATCTTTAATATATGTAAGACACATGACCACGAGCATTATGAACAGACTTTCCGTGAATACAGCCACAAGAAATACGCTGAAAGGATATACAAGATATATCGCAACACTGTCAAATGCCCTGCTCTCATCAAGTTCCTTTGCGGTAAGCCTGTACATGAAGCATGCCGAGATACCGAGACATATATCGGATATCAGCACACCGGCAACAAAATAGCTGCCTGTCACAAATGAAACAATCTTCATAAGAAGCGGGTACAAAGGATAAAATACGATCTGATTTGCAAATTCACCGTCTGCATAATAACCGTGTTCCGCAATATTGAGATAATGCGATGCATCTCCGCATGCCGCATATCTGTCATAGAATTGTTTGAAGATCGAACCTCCGTCAGGATTGTTGTACAATATAAATGCAATCCCCATTATCAGCCAGTGGATCAGTATCGTAAACAGGAAAAGACCTGCATATGTCATCATTTTTCGATTATTCTTAAAAAAGCTTATCACAGCGCAGTCCCTCCTTTTATACTCTTCCAATTATCGTTCCGGTGACCCAGAAACCATTCATTACCACAAGAAACACACCGGTCATCGACATAACACCTGAAGGTATACGGACTCTCAATATGTTGAGCACGAGCACGACCGGTATCTCAAACATAAACAGATATTCATATAACGAACCCCAGCCGTTTGCGATAAAACACAACACAATAATAAGCTGCATTCCCGCAAGAATACCCATATCCCTTAATACTGCCTTCTTCATATCGCTTTTTACGAGCAGTCCGGCAAGTAATATTATAAATGTTGCGATTCCCGACAGATGCGTAAGAACACTTAACAATGCAAATATGATAGCCGCAACTTTACTTCCTTTTCCGAACCTCCATACACATAAGAACACGCTCATCAGTGCTATGCACATTGAGAACGAAGAAGGAATGAACAGGAATACGCTTCCCGGCAGCAGATACAACAGACCTGTCATCTGTCCGGTCAGTTCCTTACCGCCGTCTTCCATATCTTTATTGCAATGCGATATCAAAAGCCCCAGAGATACATATGTCACAACTCCCGACAGGAAGCTTATATAAAATGCACACTGGTCTTTCATATCATAAAGTAATGATGCGATCCATCCTACGACAAGATAATATAACGGCATCATTCCGGTCTCTCTCATTGTATCTGCCGAATAATTACCTAATGCATCGAATGTTTGGGCAAAAGGCTCATTTACCCATATCTCCCTTATATTGAACATTGGGGTCCATTGAAAATTAAATGCCCATATGACAGTGGCAGCAAATATCTGAAGCAGTGCCAAAAGCACAGCCGGCAGCGCATAGGCAGCCACCTTTTTCCCCGTGATCCTGTCTTTATCCGCTCCCATGTCTGCGATAAAATGATACAGAAGGATCATGATCAGCGCTATCATTAACAATCCGCCGAGTTCACCCACAAATGCCGACATCGTTATGCTCCTTTCAAATCCGGTTTCTTGATCAAGCGTCTATAGCCTCAAAAAGGCAATAAAAAATCAAACAGTTAAGATTATAACACTTATAAATATGTTTGTACAGCAGCATTGCAAATCATCATCATCTATGATATAAGTAGTAATTAGGCAACTGTCAGGCTGAAGCTTTTTGAATACAGGGAGGTACACAACATGTACAACGATATAATATCCATAGGGCCGCTTACAATTCACGGATACGGACTTATGATAGCCATTGGAATAGCCTGCGCTCTCGCAGCGGGAATATGGCAGGCAAAGAGAAAAGGACTTAATCCCGATGAAGTATACAACCTTACATTTGTATGCGTGATCACAGGTATGCTCGGTGCCAAGTTAATGTACTGCATCGTTGAATGGAAAGCATTCATCGAGGATCCGTTAGGCGTTATCGGCTCCGACGGTTTCGTTGTATACGGAGGGATCATACTGGGAACAACGCTCGCAGGTGTGTATACAAGAATTCGAAAGATATCATTCTGGAGATATTTTGACCTTGTGCTTCCCGCAGTAGCGATCGCACAGGGATTCGGAAGGATTGGCTGTTTTCTTGCCGGATGCTGCTACGGAATGGAATGCGAGAGTCCGATCTCGGTAACATTTACACATTCAAATTACGCTCCCAACGGCGTGCCTCTCATTCCGACACAGCTTATATCAAGTGCCTGCCTGTTCATTATGGCAGCAATATTGTTCATATATTCAACAAAAGACAGACCGGCCGGACGAACCGGTGCACTGTATCTTATAATGTACAGCATAGGCCGTGCGATCATCGAATTCTTCAGAGCCGATCACCGCGGAACTGTTGGCGAACTGTCAACTTCACAGTTCGTATCGATATTCATTCTTATAATCGGTGTGATACTGTTCATTATGCCGCATAAATCGAAGTATGATAAGGATGCGGTCGAACCGGATAGTGAAGACGACATTGAAGCCGAAGACGACATCGAAGTTGAAGATGTTGATGACTGACAGCGTAGGAAGGTTTCCCACGAACATCCCACACCGGTTGTGCATGTCCGGTATTTTGTCATATCATCCACTCCGGTCTTTCGCTGTCGTTACATTTTAATATGCATTCTCTGAATATTCTTCCTGCGAATACACTGTATTCCGCAGGAATTCTGCATTTATTCAACATTCTTTTAAATGTTCCGTCATCCGCGAACAAGTCAAGCATATAGGTCCATATCTCTTTCATCTTGAATACTATTACCTGTTCTGCGTCTATTGTACTGCGATATTCATTATATACCGCATCATGGAATTCTTTCAGAGTATCAATATCTATATTGTTATATCTGCCTTTAATTATTCCTGCAAGGGCAGGATTGCGTATAAGCCCTCTTCCTATCATAATCGAACCGATCTTAGGATAACGGGCTGCGATCTCATCGTATCCTTCCTTTGAGTATACATTGCCGTTATATCCCACGGGATTGACACTGTTATCATACACATATTCAAAATATTCCATTCTGGGTTCGTGTTTGTAATAATCCTTTCGGATCCTCGGATGGACTATGAGTTCGGATACGGGATAACGGTTATATATTGTCATTAGATCATATATCTCTTCAGGATCGTTAAGACCTATCCTCGTCTTAATGGATATATTCATTCCGTCACAACCCGAATATATGCTGTCAAGAAATCTGTCCAATTCATCGGGTACACCAAGAAAACCGGAGCCTTTGTGTCTTGACACGACGGTTCCGGAAGGACAGCCGAGATTAAGATTGACTTCGTTATAACCATATTCCCTTATCAGCTTTGCAAACCTTATGAAATTATCTGCGTTATTGGATATTATCTGAGGAACCACATTGCAGTCTGTATTGTTCTCGGGGAGGATATCTCTTATCTCCCTTTTTTTCATCTTACGACTTCCTTCAGCTGCTATGAAAGGGGTAAAAAATCTGTCGGCGTCACCGTAATAACGATTCCACATCCCCCTGTAGATATAACCCGTAAGCCCCTCCATAGGGGCCATATATATTCTTATATTATGATCTGAATTGTTGTGTGACATGATATTATACGATATACTCCGTTAATTGATGTACTAGCCAAGCCATAATGTCCCGATCCGTAGTACCGACTCGAGATCATATTTTTGTGACAGATCGTCGATCATTCCTATACTGTAAAGATAGACAAAGAGCATCATTCCGGCAAATAACATGATAACGCTTACCGACACTGCAGTAACGATGGATACGACCACCTTAGTTTTGCTCCATGTCTTAAGCCTTCTCATTCCTTTCAACAGCATCGCACCTCCGAGCAGCAATTCGGGAATCACGCATCCTATAACAAGGTAACATGCGATGCTTAAGGGAAGTATATCAATGATCTCCTGCATTGACGCTTTTCTGGTAGCGGCGTCTATAGTATTGCCGGAATTGTAGATATATGAATATATATACGTAAAGCCTTCAACGATGAAGTTATTCATGAAATGAAACATCATATTGTACCAGAAATTATCGGTCTCAATAAGGATATAAGCCATCACCATTCCAAGGATTCCGGTCGATAACAGTCTTGTCAGATCCAAGTGATTGATCCCGAACAAAAGACCCACAAGAAAACAAGTGATCCATCTGTTCTTAAATGTTGTCCATATGCAATATTGAAGAACTCCTCTGTGCAGTGCTTCCTCGCATATTGCCGGTGCTACCGATATAAGTAGCAACGCCGCAACCGGATGCCACTCGCTTGCGAACTCTTCGAGACTCTCTCCGGTTTCAAGTCCCTGAGGATAAAAATACAATACTATGAACGATACCAGTATTATAAGAAGGAATGCACCTCCCCAAAGGAGTATCACTCCTGCAATCTGGTTTATTTTTATCTTTCTTATGGGAAATGCCTTCTTAAAATCAACATTGAACAATACCATTCCCACAAGTGCGATCAGCAATATTCCAAGTTCGGTGACAAGCAATCCCCACATGCCCCAGTAATACTGTGCGTAAGAAAATACAAACAACATATACAGTATCACGAATATGAAGATGATAAGGGCAGCGTGAATTCCCGGTCTCGCGAACCTTTTTCTTGTTTCCATTCAAAAAAACCTCTTTTCAGTCCTATAAAACTACGATCTTTTTATATTTTGTTTTTGAAGAAAGACCTGACTTTGCAAACTTCTTCTTCAGTGCAGCGAACTTCTTCTTTGGAAGAAGTATCTCGGCTTTTGCCACAATACCCTTGAATGCGTTATTTCCAACGGTTGTAAGCTTCTTGGACAATACAGCGACACTCTTAAGTTTCTTACAGTTCTTAAATGCATTCTTGCCAATCTTCTTAACATTTTTGCCGATTATCACTTTCTTCAGCTTCTTGCAGCCCGAGATCGCCTTAGCGGCAATACCCGTCACCTGATAATCATATTCTCCTATGGTTATCGATGAAGGAATAACAAGTGACTTGACATTCTTATTCAACACACCGATCACGGTCGCAATAAGCTTGCCGTCATCTGTAACATCCACCGAATATATGATCTTCTCTCCTATACATCTTGATATATGCTTTGTCTGAATACCAGGTGCAGGTGATGCCGAAGCTGTCGTATTAACCGGCGCATTAGTTGCATATGAACGAGGCACTGCAGTAGGAACTGCCGGTGTTGGATAATAATGCTTCGGTACATCGGTAGGTTTAACGACAACTGCCTGATCCGTAACAACAACAGACTGATCGGTAACGGCTATAGCCTGTCCCGATGCCGGATCGGCTGTCGGAGCAGCTGTCGAAGTACTGCCCGAAGGATCCGGAGGTGCGGTTGCTGTTGCTCCTACAGGCTCTGTTGTCGGTGTCGGCGCTTCATACTGTTCATAATGTATCTGCGCCTGACTTACAACTATGTCATTAAGCCCTGTGGAACCATTTACTATAGATATATTCTTCCAGTCATCTTCCGTTCCTTCATAGTACACATCTGTAAGATCATAACAGTCATGGAAAGCACCTTCTTCAATATTCTCCACACTCTTTGGAATACTTACAGCCTTTATCATGCTGATGTTGCTTGCCGAGCTGTAGCCTTTCTTACCCGTGGAATCGTCAGAGAATGAATACTGACCGAGAGTTTTAACACCATCCGGTACTTTTACATATGTTCTGGTGTTCGGACATTTGATAAGTTCGGTCTTGTCTGGATTATATAATATACCGTCAGCAGAAGAATAACTGTTATTGGTCTCGCTCACGATAATGTTCTCTATTGTATAATTATCATCAATGAATCCGATATCTATCTTTGTTACCGTATTGGGGATCTGAACATTCTTAGTCGTCTCATTATCACTGAACGCACCTGCAGCGATCTCTGTCAATGTGGTCTTCTCCGGATTCTTTGCATTGACATTCTTTGAAGGCAGCAATACATTCTGAACCTTTCCTTTGTAGCTAACGAGATAGCAGTTACTGTTGCTTCCCTTGACATTCTGGATATCATATGCTGTATTATCGGAATCCTCCACACATACTATATTGCTATCCGCAAAAGCCGGTATCCCTCCTGTATAGAATAAACCTGCTGCCACGCATGCAGACATTATTATTGCCATAATCCTTTTCTTCATAACCGTTATCCTCCCATTATTTTATGCAACTGTCTGCTTTGCAAATCAGTTACAATTATATCCCAAAAGGCATCACTTATATCAAGTATACCACCTTAACTCATTTCTTAAAAGAGTTTTTTTATTGCATTATAAGTCCCCACATGTTATATTAATACAAGTTATAACTGTTCAGCATGCGAATCAGGGTGCTGAACAGTTACTGCAAGTTAATAAAACACAGGAAGGACTGATCACTATCAAAAAGAATACACCGTTAGTAACTCATATCTATACGGCGGATCCTTCAGCCCATGTATATGATGGCAAGATATATATATATCCGTCTCATGATCTTGAAAAAGAGTTTGTGGATAACGACAACGGAGACCAGTACGCAATGGAGGACTACCATGTTCTGTGCATGGACAGTACCGATTCCGACTGTAAAGACTGCGGAGAAGTACTTCATATGAAGGACGTTCCGTGGGTATCAAAACAGATGTGGGCACCAGATTGTGCCTTCAAGAACGGCAAGTACTATCTGTATTTTCCGGCTCGCGACAAAGACGGAATATTCAGGATCGGAGTTGCAACCAGCGATACACCGGGAGGCAAATTCGTTGCCGAACCCGACTACATCAAAGGCAGCTTCAGTATCGATCCGGCCGTACTTGTTGATGATGACGGACAGGGATATATCTACTTCGGAGGCCTGTGGGGTGGACAGCTTGAAAAATGGATGACAGACGAATACGTTGAAAACCCGGTTGCTCCTACAGGAGATCAGAAAGCTGTCGGACCAAGGGTTGCAAGACTTACCGATGACATGCTTCAGTTCAAGGAACCCGCAAAGGAGATCGTCATTCTTGATGAGAACGGCGAACCGTTAAAGGCCGGTGATGAGAACAGACGTTATTTCGAAGGTCCATGGATGCACAAATATAACGGATTATACTATCTCTCATATTCAACAGGGACAACATGCTCGATCGTTTATGCCACTAGCGAGAATCCGATGGGTCCGTTCACATTCCGCGGCAAGATACTTGAGCCGGTTATCGGATGGACAACACATCACTCAATTGTTGAATGTAACGGCAAATGGCTTCTCTTCTATCATGATTCCTCATATTCACGCGGAATCAACAGCTTAAGATGTGTAAAATATACAGAGATCACATACAATGAAGACGGAACCATACAGACCATCAATCCATATGCAAACGATTGATACGGTTCACATAATATGACATTACATTACCCCGTGGCCACGCCCCGGGGTATAATTATAATGACACTTCCCTCCGAGGGTTATGAAAGGAGACATATTATTATGAAATGGACAAGCTACACTCTGAAGACGACAACCGCCGCCACCGACATGATAAGCTATACTCTCGGCGAGATCGGCGTTGAAGGCATTGAGATCGAAGATCATGTTCCGCTTACGGAAGATGAAAAAAAGCAGATGTTCGTGGATATCCTTCCGGATTCCGAGCCGGATGACGGAACCGCGATAATAAGATTCTACAGAGATCCCGAAGAGAATCCCGAAGAATTCCTTCAAAAGGTCAACAAAGAACTGGATTCATTAAGAGATTTTATGGATATCGGCGAAGGTACGGTAACGGTATCCGAGACAGCAGACAAAGACTGGATCAACAATTGGAAAGAATTCTTCCATACTTTCAGGGTGACCGATAAGATGATCATAAGACCTTCATGGGAAGACGAAACAACATACAGCGATCACAAATCTTCAGATATAGTCATAAGCATAGATCCCGGCACGGCTTTCGGCACCGGCTCCCATGAAACCACAAAATTGTGTATCAGAGCCCTCGAGAGGCATGTTAAATCCGGATATAACATTCTTGACATCGGTTGCGGAAGCGGTATTCTCTCTATAGCGGCAGCAAAATACGGAGCTTCCCACGCCCTGGGCATTGACATAGACGAACATGCAATACCGTCTACGATCGAAAACCGTGATATAAACGGTGTATCCGAAGAAACATTCGAAGTTGCCTGCGGCAATATAATCGATGATGAAGAACTGCAGAAAAAAGCAGGTTTTGAGATATACGACATCGCAGTGGCCAATATACTTGCTGGAGTTATTATTCCTCTTTCCGCTGAGATTGGAAAGCACATCAAACCCGGAGGCTTATTCATATCTTCCGGAATAATCGATACAGCCGCCCCCGATGTCAAAGCGGCGCTTGAAGAAAACGGGTTCGAGATCCTTGAAACGGATACGCTCGGTGAGTGGTACTGTTTTGTGGGGAAGAAAAGGGCTGTGTAATGAGGTATCGGCTGTAGCTTTTAAGTTGGAATGCGAAAGGTGTGGTATGAAAGGTTTTGGCTTCATTCCACAGTCCCTCTAAGGGCTTCGTCGAGGGAGGCATAGCATCTTCTTGGGGAGATGGGTCTGAAGGATGAATCCACAAAGCAGTGAGAACTGCTTCCAACAGTTCTTACTTCGGACCTTGTTTCATCCCAGATCTTATAGTTAAGTCTTAATTTAACCCCCGAATATCCTGCGACGGTTGTTTCAATACAGACTGTCTCTCCGAACTTACATACTTTTTTATATTCTGCTTCGGCTGAAAGTACCGGTATGAGAATTCCGTCTTCCTCAAGCTTTGCATACGGAAAACCGATCTTATCGAGCATATCCGTTCTTGCTTCTTCAAACCATCTGATATAATTGGAATGATGTACTATCTGCATCATGTCGGTTTCATAATATTGTACTTTGTGATAATATAGACTCATTTTAATTATCTCCCTCCGGCTTCTCAATAGTTATTTTTCCATTGTTATATTCTAATTTAACTTTATTCCCTTTGATTCCGAGCCTGTCTAACAGCTCCTCAGGTATCTGCAGTCTTCCGGCACGATCCAGCACTGCATATTCCTCCTGTGTTTCTCCTACATCATGCCAGCTGAAGTCACTGTCCTTCATTTTCTCAATATAATCATTCTTCATTATCCTCTCACTGCTTGTCTTGCCGTCTCTGATGGACACAACCCTGTTAACCTTCTTTGCAAGTCCCTGATCATGAGTTACGATCACTATGGTAATTCCCATATTTTCGTTCAGTTCACGGAATACGTCAAGTATATAATCCGAAGTATTCCTGTCAACAGAACCGGTAGGTTCGTCGGCCAGAAGAAGTTTCGGACTGTTGGCAAGGGCTATCGCTATGGCCACTCTCTGCTGTTCACCGCCGGAGAGTTGGTTCAGACGGTTGTTCTTCCTGTGGCTTAATCCAACCATCTCAAGCAGTTCAAGTGCGCGTTCCTTTTTCTTTTTGTTATTACCGGGTGTAAATAACATCGGAGTCATCACATTCTCCCATGCGGTAAGATACGGAAGAAGATTCCTTGCGTTATTCTGCCATACGAATCCTACGGTATTCTTCTTATATTCCACAAGCTCGGCCTCGGTCATCCGAAAAAGATCCCTGCCGTCGACATAGAGTTTTCCCGCACTTGGTCTGTCAAGGCCTCCAAGCAGGTTCAAAAATGTGGATTTGCCGCTGCCGCTGTTACCGATCACAGCCATAAGTTCCTTATCTTCCACTTTAAGGTCGAGCCCCTGAAGAGCAAGTACTTCAAGATCCCTGGTCTTATATATCTTAACAAGATTATCACACTCTATCATTGTATCTCACCATCCTCAAGCTCATACATATAGTCAGCCGCTTCCATAAGCCCCACATCGTGGGTTGTCATGACAACGGTTATCCCTTCTTCATCCACAAGCTTCCTGAAAAGCTTCATTACAACTATACTCGTACCGGAATCAAGCTCTGCGGTCGGTTCATCCGCATATACTATATCCGGCTTATGGGCAATGGCTCTTGCTATGGCCACACGCTGCTGCTCTCCTCCCGACAGTTCCTGCGGCATATGATTCATTCGTTTCTTCAATCCCACAAGCGAAAGTACCTCTTTTGTCCTCGCCGCCCTGTCTCCTTTGTATCCGGCAAGTCTCAATGCGAATTCCACGTTCTCATAAGCAGTCATCATAGGTATAAGCGCTACCGACTGGAACACAAAACCTATCTTACGTCGCCTGATCTCCTCACGTTCCTTATCAGACATGGATGCAAGATCGACACCTGCTTCCGGGACACCTGATTCAGGACTGCCTGCTTTAGGTTCGTCTGATCCCGGACTGCCGGATCCTTGACTGCCCGATCTCTGGACTCCCTTAAAATTCACGAATACCTGCCCCGACTTTGGATAATCAAGCGCTCCGAGGATATTCATCAACGTAGTCTTGCCTGATCCGGATCTTCCTCTCAGCACGGTAAGTGCCCCTGCCGCAATTTCAATATTTATCTTATTAAGTGCCACGAACTCACCGGCAGCAGTCGGAAAGCTCTGCATGACATCACATGTTTTTATTATTATATCCTGTCCTTCCTTCATACCTGATCCTCCAAGAAATGATTCTTCGCCTTGATCACACCCACAATCGAATATGGCAAAATTATGCCCTAATCTTCACCCAGCTTCAATGCCTGTGATATGTTAATTCTTGATATAAGAATTCCCAGGATCACCATACATAACAATATTACAGCACCGACAACGCCAAACAGTCTTATCATGTCGAGCCTCTCACTTACCACTTCGAGCGGAACAGCCTGTTCGGTAGTTGAATAGAATATCTGTACGAGAGGAACAAAGAGCACCGAAGATATGCTTCCTATGATCCCGCCAATAACAACCGATAATCCCGAACTGAATATCTGTTCATTTACAAGCATATGTATTATCTCGCTCTTACGCATTCCCATGGCTCTGAATACGCCGAACAGCAACTCTCTCTGTCTGATCGACAATATCCAGTATATCAGGAATCCGACCGAGCAAAGAATAAGTACGACTATGAAACTCATTGTCAGTATACCGTTGGTTCCCTGAAACAGCGTGGCATTTCTGACATCAACCATTTCGGCTGCCTTGTCTTTTAGTTCCGTAAACTGTACTCCGTTCTCATTTGCATAATCATATATAAAACGCGAATCACCGTCTGTCTTAAGCCATATCTGATAAGGCGTTATTCCCCACACACTCTGAAGATGAGACAGGTTAGCCACTATCATGTAATTGCCCGATGATTCGACAACTCCTTCATCATTTACACTGTACTGAGTAGGGATATAGCCCGGCCAGTAATCGAAGAAACCGTACACAACCCCGTTAACCGGTCCTTTCTCTTCATCCATATAAGTTATCGTATCACCTATATCGATCTGCTCCACAGTATGAAAATTCATCGAAAGCAGTACGGCCTCCCTGTCAACCGACATAACGTTAAGATATTCATTGATATGAACCGGAAGAAGCGAACTGTCAAAGTTGATCGTCTCTCCGAATTCCTTTGTGTTAATACCCATTACTGAAGCGGGCATTACATTTTTGCCGAGATTATCCTTATAAAATGACACCTCGTTCCTTAATACCCTTGCGAGCGATCTGACCTCGGGCATGCTCTCGTACACCTTATAATCAGGCTCCGTATACATCAGTTCAAGATCTTCTTCAGCCTCATATTCCGGCGTTGATACGAGAAATGCCGAATTATCCTTCCATTTTTCCTGAAATACGATATCAGCCCCGTTGGCATACTCTATGGTCTTTTCGGCATTGGACAATATGGTTCTCGCCACTGTGGCATTATATATACCGAGCGCAACAGTCAGTATAAGAAATACCATCATGAACTTCTGCTTGGCTCCCGTACGGAGTATCTGTAAAAATGATGCAAACGAAGCCGGGTGCCACAGCTTCTTGCCGACAAAATATACGATCCTTACAAGGATCGGCTGAATCCTCAGTGCCACCATACCGGCACTTATTATGAATAACGAAGCGCACAGAAATAACAGCGGATCGACCGATTCCCCCGAAAGCATCTGCATTATCATATTTTCTTTTCTTCCGTTAAATGAATAGAGACCGTATATTGATACCAGAAGCATTATTAAATCCAGATATACTTTTTGCCAAAGGCTCTTTTTTATCTTATTTTTCAGTTGTTTATAATTAACGATCGACACTCCCGCGTCCTTTATCACCGGAAGCACCATAAATGCTATTGATATGACCGCCGCGCCCAGACAATACAGTAACACCTGACCGTCAACCGTCACGTTAAGATAACTTCTTCTGACAAATTCTAAAAAGCCGTTGGCGGAACCGAGTACCCTGCACATGAACATTCCAAGCGGAAGTCCGATTATCACACTTACTCCGGTTATGATTGAGGATTGCAGCAGATATATCATGATTATCTGCCATTTACTTGAACCACGGCTCTTTAACAGCGCCATCTCGTTCTGCTCAAGATCAAGCATCTGTCTTGATATCATAAAAATAAATGCGCAAAGAAGCACCAGCACGGGAACCTGCAGTATCAGAAGTGTTGCGACGCTCTTCTTTTTAGACACAAGAAATTCCTTAAGGATCGGCATATACAGAGGTTCCTTTACCCTTGTAAGCCTGTTGTTATACTTATTAACATATTCCTCCGTAAGTTTTACTACATGATCTACATTGCCCGGTTCGAGTCTCGTATAATCAAAGAAATCGTACCACGTGCTCTCAATGTTGTATGACTGTTTGTCTATATTAACAAACTGTTTTTCAAAAAGTTCAGGCGCAATAAAGCATTCCGTCACATACTCCGACGGACTGTTCACCCAGTACGAATCATTGGTTTCGGAATTGGTATAGACTCCGACTACTTTCACAACGATGGGATTGCCGTTATTATCAACCTCATCCCTAAATTCCATCTCTTCGTCAAGTATAAGATTGGCCTTTACAAATGCCTTCTGACTTACTATTGCTTCAAACACTCCGTCAGTCACTTTATCCGAATACATCCTGCCGGATATAAGCTTGACATGGTTCTCCAGTCCGGTCAGTGAGGCGATCCTCATGGTATGACCCTTGCGATTGTCTTCTCTTTCCATAAGCGAACTTGCATTACTTTTCATAGTCGCAAGGTATTGTACTTTATCAGTCTGAATAAGTCCCATTCTGTCCATGACCGTATCGGCAAGTTCACTCATTTCAAGGTATTGCTCCTTCCCCGAACCTCCGTTAGTCATAGCCGATTGTATGGTTATGACAGCGGGACTGTCACCGGTACTGTCTATATGATCACTGATCTGTTTTGTAAGGGAACGCTGCAGTGAAGCATTCTTATACATAGGGTTACTGCAGGCAATGGCTATAAGCAGAATATTACCGATCAACAGACAGATAACCATCCATTTCTTATGTATTAACTTCTGAATCATGAATCTGAACATCTGAATCCATCCTGCCTTTCCTACTCATAGACAGCCAGTTTCTGGCCTTCGGTAACTCCCTGAATGATGACACATTCATCTCCTCCGTCATCATATACGTCAACATACCTCTTAAATGCATGTCCGTCCTCGTACAGATATACATAAGGTGTTCTGACTATATCCCTGCCTTCTCCGGTTTCTTCGTAATATAATGCCGTCCGGGGAATAATTAAAACATCTTTTAACTCTTTGCTCGTGTAGGATATCTTTATTATGTTGTTCCAGTTTACCCCTTTAGGCTCATCCAGTATCTTAACATAAGCGAATTCCTTTGCATTGTCAGATGTCAGCAGATTGTTGGCTCCTATAACAAGCCCCTTCATAGACACTGCCTCACTGCCCTCGCCTTTATCAACATTGATAGTCACTTCACTGTTATATCTTAATGTACTTTCCGATATATCATCCACTCTGACACAATATTCCTTCTGCGGGGATATTACAGCAACAACAGTGCCTTCCGTAAGCGGATCATCTTTTTTCAATTCCGCCAGAAACAATACGCATCCGTCATGGCCGGCTGTCATTTTGGTTGATCTTACGCCTTCGATGTATTTGTTAAGTTCTGATTTATCTTTTTCGATATCTTTCCCCGTTTCCTTATATTCCTTTAATGCAAGCTTCAGCTTTTTGATCTCAAGTTTCTTGATCTGAATCTCATCTTTGTCGGTAAGCAATCCAAGGTCATGTTCAGCCTGATTTATCTCTGCCTTTCTCGAATCATATCCTGCGGTATAATCTTTCTCGCGCTGGAGCACCTCCGCCTCTCTCTGCTTTATATCTGCTTCGTCAGGTTCTGTCTTATATGTAAATAATGTGTCACCTTTTTTTACCATGTCGCCTTTTTCGACTTTGTATTCTTTAAATGTTGCGTCTGCCACATTAACGGTCTCGTAATATTTATCAAGATAGAACACTTCACCCAGTGCATTCATTTCATGTGAATAATCACCGCGCTTTACTTCAACAACCTCCTTAATATCGCCGGCACTTACCTTGGAGGAGTCATTTTTTTCAAGAGCTTCAGTGTTAAGAAGGAGCTCATTATCCTTCTTGTCAAATGAAACCGCAAGATCTCCGGCATCGCCGTTGCCGCTATTCTTGCTGTTACCTGAGTTGTTACCCGAGGCCCCGTTATTGTTGTTACCGTTACCTGCGTTTGGGTTCTTACCACTTCCGGCGTTGCTACCCGAGGCCCCATTGTTGCCCGAGTTCGCGCTCTTACCGCCACCGTTATTGCCGGAATTGCCCCCGGAACATCCTTCTGTCATCATAAGCGCCATACACATGCATATGATCACGGATATTATTCTTACATTCCGCTTATTCCTTAACATATACCACATCTCCTTCCTCCAGTCCGTCAACCACCTGGACCATTGATGCAGACATGGTTCCTACGGTTATTTCAGTCCTTGTCTTGGAATCCCCTGTCTTCTTATACACATAATATTCCGATCCCTCTTTATACAGCGCATTCACAGGCACCATGAGTACGTCTTTCTTTTCATCGGATACAACATACAGATCCAGTGAATCACCTGCCTTGAATCCGGGATTCTTTTCCTTGATATCATAATAAGCATATGCGGTTTTTTCCTCATCAAATAACGAATCGATCTCGTCAGGATCGTATTCATGTTGTATAACTCCGTAATGTTTGTCCTTGTACAGAACGTAATAATCATCGGCTGCATTAAGCTCTCTTCGCGATACAAACACGGATTTGATCTGCAGATTATCCGTATCCGATAACGCCACCACAAATGAATTGGCAAGCACTTCATTTCCCGGTTCCATATTAAGATAAGTTATGGTGCCATCCATGGTCGCATACAGATAATAATTCTCCACTGCCTTTTTTGCAGCTTCTTTTTTACGATTAAGCTCCTTAAGTTCTATCTGCTGCACCTCTTTTTTACCTTCAAGATCCGCCTTTGCAATTGCAATGTCCGCGTTCTTTATGTCTATCTGCTTCTTTATCTCACTTTTTCCTTCGTCAGGTGATTTATTCAGTCTTGATTTAAGTTGTTTGAGTTCGGTCTCCATTATCCTTATATCGTATTCGGCAGTAAGATTCTCTTCGGAATAACCGGCAGTTTTTAGCTCAAGTTCTTTTACGGCATTGTCATATTCGTTACCTTCCCCTGCACCGTCAAGAACCGCGATGATGTCACCCTGCTTTACTTCATCACCGATATGCACATTTATATCCGACACGATCCCGTCCATGCCAAATCCCAGTTCTTCCGTGTAAGGTATGACCTGGGCATCATATATCTTTGTATTACTGATGTCTCCGCGGGTCACCTCGGCTGTATCCGATATATCTCCTACCGGTTCAAGAAGTTCGGGCACTTTCATCTCCTGCTGTTTCTTACCGCATCCTGAAAGCAACAAACCTGTCATTATTATATATATGCAGCATAACAAGACCGGCTTAAGGCCTGCAACGCGCCTGTCAGATCCACCTGCTCTTCTTTTAGCTGACATCCTATCATCACTGCCTGTATGCATCCTCATATACTCTCCAATCCTTTGATCATCTTACGATGACCGAATCTCCAAACTTTAATCCGCTTACAATCTCTGTCCTGTTAGCGGCACTGAGCCCCACTTTCACTTCTTTTACGCTCTTAAGACCGTTCTCATCCTCATAATACACCACGTATCCGTCTCCCATCTTGTTGATGGCACTTTCCGGAAGATACAGCACGTTAAGCCTTTCATTTATCACATATTCCGCTGTTGCCTGATTACCGTTTTCTATGTTCTCCGGTTCATCATCGGGCAGGAAGTAAACGTTATCCTCATCCGGGAAATGTACCGTTGTCTCATATCTGTCTTCTCCGCTTGACACCGTTATCTTATCTCCCTCCGACAGCTTGTCAATATATTCCGATGAGGAGCGCTCTGCGGCAAAATAAGGCTTTGCACCGTCAGTAAGAGACAAGATCTTTGAATTCCTTGCACCCTTCATACCTCTTCCGGCGCCGTTACCGCCTCTTTCCCAGGGATTGGACATTATGATCCCGGTATTGACATATGTGACTGTTCCGTCAAAATCCGCTCTTATCTGATAGCTCCGTAATTCAAGTTTAAGATTCTTAAGCTGCTCCTTAAGTGCTTCAAGTTCTGAAGTATTCCTTGAGATCTCGGCATCGTAATTCTCTTTTATCGCCTTAATAGCCGTTTCGTCATCAAGAACCAGCCTTTGCTTTCTGATCTCAAGCTGTTCCATCTTTTCTGCCTGTCCTATGGCTGCCTTCTTCAACTCCATCTGATATTTTACATCTTCGATACGTGAATCAATATCTTCCGACATCAGTACTGCAAGAACCTGATCCTTCTTAACCTTGTCACCGGCTTTTACATATACTTCTTTAAGCATGTCCCAGTCACCGAGCTCGGCCTCCTGTATATTGGAGCTTCGATATTCGCAATTGATCCTTTGAAAATCGCGCACATCTCCCCTCTTTACCGTAACCATGCTGAATTCTTCTCCTTCATACTCCTTTACAAATGATGCGGTATTATATTCTTCTTCCTTTGGAACAACAGAACATCCCGCAAGAATGACCGATATCGATATATAGAGAATGACAACAGATATTTTCTTTATCATATTATGTCTGATTCCTTTCAAATAGTATCCTCCGCGCGTTTTTTAACCATAATTTACCATGTTTATCCATATACATCCATATTTTCGTTCATGCGGAGGCTTTTCCTGACTACCACGAGTTACAGTATAACATACACGAAAAAAAGCCGCCACTTTAATATTTTTAACTGAAGTGTTTTATCAGTTATAATATTTCAGTGGCGGCGAATGTGATCAAAACATAAAATGATATTATCACTTCTTAGATATCTTGACTTTTGCTATATTTGAATCCGGTGAAACCGTTTTCTTATTCTTATATCCCACTACTATGTACATATAAGTCTGTTTTGCCTTAAGTCCCTTCTTATCAACATATCCCTTGTTTTTTGTATATGCTTTCTTCGTAACGGTTGCGATCTTCTTATATTTTACTTTCTTTGTCTTCTCGGCTCTGTATACGTAATATCCTTTTGCCTTGGAATTCTTAGCCCAAGTGATCTTAACTCCCTTATCTTTTTTGCTGTAAGTGGCTTTTACCTTTTTAACAGCCTTCATTCCTTTATCAACTTTGGTAACTGTGGAATCGGACTGTGCAATTATCGAAGAAGCCGAAGTAGCGGAATCAGCGGTTATTTTAACTTTCTTGGGTGATTCTCCCTTTTTAAGAGTAGTTACGGTTACCTTTACATACTCTTCGCTGTATTCATAATTGCTTCCTTCATCTTCCTCTTCATCTGCCTCCTCGTCGACATCAACGTCTGCCTCGGCATCACTCTCATCCGCTTCTTCCGAAGTGTCTTCTTCATAGAAAATGTAAGCTCTGATCTTAAACGTATATTTTGTGTTCACTTTCAACTGCTTAATTGTGATCTTGGTCTTGTAAGTATCAACAGTCTTACCGTTGTAAGTGATCTGATAACCATCAACATCATCTACTTTGTCCCATTTCAGATCAACAGATGTCGGTGCTATCGAAGTCACGGTGAAATTCTCAACTGCAGGAATCCCTTCCTCTTCCTCGTCTTCTTCTTCCTCATCTTCTTCATCATCATAATCTTCTTCCTCGTCATCTGCATATACAGTAACACTGACGAATCCTGTCGAAGCAATAACTAGATTAAACGCTAATATACAAGCTAATAACTGATACAATTTTTTCTTCATAGACATCCTCCTCATACTATATACAAATCGAGTAGGGAAAATTCATCCCCTACTCGATACCGTTACTCAACTACTCCACACTCCATTACTTCATATTACCCTTTAATACTCATATTACTTCTTTTTCTTAGGAACAGTAACTGCTTTTGCCGGTGATGCCTTTGCACATACCCTGTTCTTACCGCTTCCCTTGTATGCGATGATCTGGAAGTAATACTTAGCATCTTTCTTGCCCTGCTTATATGCTTTCTGGAACTGAGT
Organism: Lachnospiraceae bacterium V9D3004; assembly: GCA_000621985.1. GTDB lineage: Bacteria > Bacillota > Clostridia > Lachnospirales > Lachnospiraceae > V9D3004. The sequence goes on along the minus strand of JHWW01000001.1, from coordinate 220,532 downwards.
CTTTTTATTCGTCTTCAAAGTTGTAACAGTCTTATATTTACCGTCTTTCTTAGTTGCAACCTGAATAATATAACCGTCTGCGTTACTTACCTGTTTCCACTTCAACGTTACTTTCTTGCTTGACTTGCTGTAACTGATCTTCTTTATCATAGCAGGCTTAACTGTAACAGTAGACGTCTGGCCTTTACCCTGTCTGTCAAGAGTAGTGAACTTCAAAGTGGTATATTCGCCGTAATCATAATCGTCTATCTCTTCATCTTCTGAATCTTCGTCATCCTCTTCAGCATCCTCGTAAGTTAATCCGTCATCTACTTCTTCCTCTTCTTCTTCGTCGTCAAGATCCTCTTCATAATAGATAAATGCTCTGATCCTGAATACATACTTCTTACCCGGTGATAACTTCTTAACTTCATACCTTGCCTTAGTCACGGTAATAGGATCGCACCAGTTAGCACCCTTCTTGTCTAACTTGTACTGAATCTCGTAACCGTCAGCATCTTCAACCTTGTCCCACTTGAGTGTGGCTTTGTCTTTCGAGATAGAAACCGCATCGAAATTCGCAACATCACCAAGTCCTTCAAGATCTTCATCATCCTCTTCGTCTTCTTCATCTTCTTCATCTTCAGCATCAACATCGTCTGCCGAAGCATAAGATGTATTGAATACACCTACTGTGGTGAACATAAGCGCAAATGCAAGCATATACGCCAACAACGGAAACAATCTCTTTTTCATCATAAACATACACTCCTCCCGCGTTTTCCCGCAAAAATTTTAAGTTCAAAGACATTTTATCATGTTTTTATTAAAAATGCAAGAATTATTTTATAAAAATTTTAACATTGCTACAATTTTGACACAAAAAATCGGTATTACTATTGACCTTGACACAAAGCACGATCTGTGCTACCCTTTGAACATATGATCCGGGGAGCCGGGGGAACCGGCTGAGAGGGAGCTAATCTGCTTCGACCCGCATACCTGATACGGATAATGCCGTCGTAGGAAGCCATATTATGACACTTACAGAGACCGCATTTTACGTGCGGTCTTTTAAAATATGTAAGGAAACTCTTTGTTCTATAAAGAAAGGAGACTATATATGATAGTTAACGGCGAGAAAATCAGTATAACAGAAGGAACATCACTGATCGATTTTCTTACGGCAGAAGGCTACGTACCCACGCATATTGCCGTGGAACGAAACGGAGCTATTATTCCGAAAGCTGAATACGAATCCGTTGTACTTACGGATGAAGATGTGATCGAAATTGTACATTTTGTAGGAGGAGGAAGATAATACCATGATAAATGATGACAAGCTCATTATCGGCGGCCATTCATTTGACAGCAGATTCATACTGGGTTCAGGAAAGTATAATCTTGATTTAATCAATGCCGCGGTAACAAATGCAGGCGCCCAGATAATCACTTTGGCGTTAAGACGCGCCAACACTTCAGGCGAAGAGAATATTCTTGATTTCATACCGAAGGGTGTAACGATCCTTCCCAACACTTCCGGTGCGAGAAATGCCGACGAGGCAGTACGCATCGCAAGACTGGCAAGAGAAGTCGGATGCGGAGACTTCATTAAGATAGAAGTGATCCACGATTCAAAATATCTTCTCCCGGATAATTATGAAACCGCAAAGGCGACCGAGATCCTTGCAAAAGAAGGTTTTGTTGTAATGCCTTACATGTATCCGGATCTTAACGCCGCCCGCGACATGGCTAACGCAGGAGCAGCAGCTGTTATGCCTCTCGGAGCACCGATCGGCTCCAACAAAGGCCTTTGCACAAAAGATTTCATACAGATTCTCATTGATGAGATAGATCTTCCTATTATAGTGGATGCAGGAATCGGCAGACCTTCACAGGCCTGTGAAGCAATGGAAATGGGTGCCGCTGCCGTTATGGCCAACACTGCAATTGCTACAGCAGGCGATATCCCTGAGATGGCAAATGCATTCAAGCTCGCAATCGAAGCCGGACGAAGAGCTTATCTTGCCGGCCCCGGAAGAATTCTTGATAAGGGAGGCTCTGCCTCATCACCGTTAACCGGATTTTTGTCAGAGTAAACCTGTATATATAATTTCTGCAACATGACGTAATACATAATGAAGACTTTACGCAGACAAAACCTACATTATGTAATTATATTTATAAGAAAGGCATACAATATGGATTCCAATAATATTGATAAGCATTCTTCTGACATACAGGAAGATAATATTAAATCACCACGCACAAACCACATGGAATACATGGAAGGCATGGAGATTCTTCATGAAAGCACAGTCATGGACGAAGTCATTGGCGCCATGAATGAGTATGATTACAATACATTTACAGGCAGGGATGTTGCCAACGCCCTGAAGAAAGATACATGCAGCATTGAAGACTTTAAAGCTTTTCTGTCTCCCGCTGCCATACCGCTTCTTGAACAGATGGCTGCAAAGGCCCGCGAGGAACGAAGGAAGCACTTCGGCAATAACGTATATCTGTTCACTCCTTTATATATTGCAAATTATTGTGAGAACTATTGTGTATATTGCGGCTTCAACTGTCACAATAAGATCCGTCGGGCAAGACTTGACATTGACGGGATTGAACAGGAAATGAAAGCAATAAGCGCCACAGGACTAGAAGAGATTCTTATTCTTACCGGTGAAAGCCGCAAGATGTCCGATGTCACCTATATCGGCGAAGCTTGTAAAATGGCTCGCAAATATTTCAAAATGGTAGGTATTGAAGTCTATCCTATGAATTCAGACGAATATGCCTATCTGCACGAATGCGGCGTTGATTACGTGACCGTATTCCAGGAGACATACAATTCAGACGTATACGAGACTCTTCACCTTGCCGGCCACAAACGGGTATTTCCTTACAGATTCAACGCTCAGGAGCGCGCGTTAAAAGGCGGTATGCGAGGTGTGGCATTTGCTGCGCTTCTTGGTCTGAGCGACTTCAGAAAAGATGCGTTTGCAACCGGAATGCACGCGTATCTGCTTCAGCGCAAGTACCCCCATGCAGAGATCTCATTCTCCTGCCCACGCCTTCGCCCTATAATCAACAATGATAAGATCAATCCAAAAGATGTGCATGAGCGTGAACTTCTGCAGGTAATGTTAGCATATAGGTTATTCATGCCATATGCCGGAATGACGATCTCAACAAGAGAGCGTTCCGATTTCCGCAACCATGTCATCGATCTTGCGGCCACCAAGATATCCGCCGGAGTCAGCACAGGTATCGGAGGACACGGCAATAAGGAAGAACAGGGCGACGACCAGTTCGAGATCGCAGACGATCGCAACGTTGACGAAGTAGTTGCCGCGATCCGCGAAGGAGGACTGTGCCCCGTCATGAATGAATACGTTTTCGTATAAATTGGAGATTATATACCATGATATCTTATTACAGTCATTTCCGTAAAATAGCCATTACAAACAGAAAGCTTTGCGACATTTCTCTTACTGCACAGCTTGAAAGGATAATGCCGCTAATTGACATTGTAATACTTAGAGAAAAAGACATGGATGCGGATGAATATTCCGAACTTGCAAAAGATGTTATCGCCCTTTGCAAGCGTCACGACAGACAATGCATTCTCCACTCATTCATTGATGTGGCAAGATCATTGCACCATAAGCAGATTCATCTTCCTCTCTATATATTAAGTGAAAATGAAGGAAAGCTTGAAGATTTTGACCTGATAGGAGCTTCTGTCCATTCGGTAGCCGAAGCCTCTGAGGCAATCAGGCTGTCAGCAGATTATCTTATCGCAAGTCACATATTCGAAACGGACTGTAAGGCAGGATTACCCCCAAAAGGTCCTTCTCTGCTAAAAGAAATCCGGTCTATCACAGATATCCCGATATACGCACTCGGAGGTATCAACGATGAAAATGAGCACATCGCTCTTGAAAACGGTGCCGACGGCGTATGCAGAATGTCGTGGTATATGAATCTAAATAATTTACCAGGAGGTTACATATGAGTTACACAACACAGATGGACGCAGCGCGTCAGAACATTATCACTCCCGAAATGAAAATGGCAGCAAAGTATGAAGGAGTGGATTCCGAATACTTAAGAAGTCTTATAGCTAAAGGACAGGTGGTTCTTTGTGCAAATAAGAATCACAGCTGTCTTACACCTTATGCGATCGGCAGTATGCTCAAAACAAAGATAAATGTCAATCTCGGTACAAGTCGCGACTGCAAAGATCTTGACCTTGAGATGAAGAAGGTTCAGGCTGCTGTTGATATGGGTGCTGAAGCCATTATGGATCTTAGTTCTTTCGGAGATACACGAAAATTCAGGCAGATGCTTACAGAACAGTGCCCTGCCATTATCGGAACAGTTCCGATATATGACGCCGTTGTATATTATCACAAGCCTCTCATGAAGATCACAACCGAAGAATGGCTTGATATAGTTAAAATGCATGCCGAAGACGGCGTTGATTTCATGACTATCCATTGTGGTATCAACCGCGAGACTGCAGAAAAGTTCAAACGCAACAAGCGTAAGATGAATATTGTATCAAGAGGGGGTTCCATAATATTTGCATGGATGGAAATGACCGGCAAAGAAAATCCGTTCTATGAGCATTTTGATGATATTCTTGATATATGCAGACAGTACGATGTAACACTAAGTCTTGGTGACGCATGCAGACCGGGCTGTCTTGCAGACGGAACAGATGCATCACAGATTGAGGAACTTATCACTCTTGGGGAACTGACAAAGCGCGCCTGGGAAAAGGACGTTCAGGTCATGATAGAAGGTCCCGGACATATGCCTCTTAATCAGATCGCAGCCAATATGGAGATTCAAAAGACTCTATGTCATGGTGCGCCGTTCTACGTGCTCGGACCTATAGTCACAGACGTTGCTCCGGGTTATGACCATATTACTTCCGCGATCGGCGGTGCAATCGCTGCCTGGAACGGAGCAGCTTTCTTATGTTACGTTACACCTGCCGAACATTTAAGACTTCCCGATGTCGATGATGTCAAGGAAGGAATAATCGCAGCAAAGATCGCAGCACATGCTGCTGACGTAGCCAAGAAAGTTCCGGGTGCAATAGAATGGGATAACAAAATGAGCGATGCCCGTCATAAGCTTGACTGGGACAAGATGTTCTCACTAGCGCTCGATCCCGAAAAAGCGAGAAGATACAGAGAATCCTCACAGCCTGAGAAAGAAGATACCTGTAGCATGTGCGGTAACTTCTGCGCCGTTAAGAATGTTAACCGTATACTTGACGGTGAGATCATATCTATATTTGATGAGTAAGTTTCTCGGTTGCTAGAACAAAGAGTTTCGCTTTGCGAAACTCTCCGCGTCGGTGCTGCATATCCGGGGGACATGCGTTTAGCACGGACCGTAGCGGAGCGAAGACCGCGGTTGCCGCAGGCAACATTTTCCTTGCGCGCGAGTACGCATCCTTAGCGGAGCGTTTTTATGTAGCATAGGAAATGCATCGCAATTTCCTATGCTACATAAAAAGGACTGCCACAATTGTGACAGTCCTCTTGTTAATTATGTACAATATTATACACAGTTTATTTCTTAACCGTAATGGTTACTGAAGCCTTAACTTTCTTAACAGCTGCAGTTACCTTAACTTTACCCGGTTTCTTAGCTTTAAGCTTGCCCTTCTTGTTGATCGTAGCAATCTTCTTCTTATTAACACTCCACTTAACTGTTCCCTTTACATTGGAAAGCTTAGCCCTAAGTGTTATAGATTTGCCAACCTTAACAACCTTCTTACCTGTGATCTTGATGCTTGCCTTCTTAACAGTTGCCTGTGTATCTGTTGAAGGTGCCGGAGAAGCTGATGCAATTACAGGAGCTGTTGTAGCTGTAGGTGCTGTTGTAACTGTAGGTGCTGTTGTAGTTGTAGGAGCTGAAGGAGCCGGTGTAGCATCTGTCTCAGGTGAATTGAAGATCCATGAACCTACCTTATAATCTGTACCTCTGAATACGAAGAACAGGTCATGAGCTTTATCGATATCAGGAATGTTGATATCTGTGCTGAGCTTCTCATACTCATCTCCGCCGGTAGCCTTGATCGGAAGTGATGCAACAAGGTTGCTTGCCTGTGTAGGATCATCTACGAATACTTCGATAGCACCTTCATTTGTCTGTGATGAAACAGCTGCAGTGAACTTAGTCGGTTTGGATGAGAACTTAACACCCTGGATCTTGGTCCAGTCACCTGTATCGATCTCATCAAGAACCATAGGTGAACCATTATCTGTATTCTCTACCATCCAGTCATCTCTTGTAGACTTAACGCCTGCACTGTAGGATGTTGTTGTAGCATTGATGATCTTATGTGATCCGTCAAAGTTGAAGTACGGATTGAAGTCTTCGATCTGTTCTGCACCTTCATATGTAGCTTCGCATTCGATATCATCAGTATCCTTGTTGATGTATATCTCATCTACGTGAAGATTTCTGTATGAGTGGCTTGAACGATGTATGGAGTTGTTAAGAACTGTTGAATGATAAAGGATATATGTATGTCCCTTGAACTCCTGCATATGATGATGGTTGTTATATGACTGTCCGTATATTGTACTCGGGTTGTTAAGTACTGTACCGAGGAAATGACGATATATTCCATCATCTCCTGTGAATGCTTCCTTTTCTTTGCCTTTGTACTGACTGAGTGTAGGATCAAATCCGAAAAGTAACGGATCATCCGATACATATACAGCTATAGTTCCCTGACCTGTTATAGCCTGTGAACTGAAGTCTGTACAATATGAATAATAATATAATCCGTTGAACTGGTTGATCTCATTATCCTCGAAATGAGCGTGGTTATTAAGCTTAACCGGTTCACCGTCAGGCTCTACTCTACCGGTTTCCTCATTGAATGTTACCTTACATCCACGAGCTGAAGTTCTTGTAAGTCCTCCGAAGTATACATATGCATCACCCTTGTCGTCTACGAGAACAGCAGGGTCAAAACATGTATTACAGTCAGAGCAGTTAGGTGAAGACTTATCGAATAATGCCTTACCTTCAGGATCTTCCCACGGTCCTGTCGGAGAATCACTCATTACATAACCGGTTGAACCACCCTGTGTATAGAACAGATAATATGTATATGTTCCATCATGATCATAGTCATACTTAAGTCCCGAAGGAGCCCATGACTGAGCTGATGTGAATCTGCCCTTAACATAGTTATCTGACTCATAAGACGGAAGGTTAGTCAGGTTTGCGCTGTCCATGAATCCTTCGTCTGTCCAGTTAACCATATCCGATGATGAAAGAATGGTTAATGAATGATTCTTGTAACCGTTATTGGCCATTCTTCCATTATTATCATAAGAGAATCCTTCTGTTGTACCGTAAACATATAATTTACCATCGATATCAGAGTTATCAATAGCTGTCGGGTCTGCTATGAAGTCGAAGTTGGTAAGCATACTCTCAACATCATGAGCAACACCATCATTGGTAGTATACTTAACAGGCTGTGTAAGTGTAATAACATCTGCATCCCATTGCTGCTGTTCTTCAGCCTTGAACGGTCTGTCGTCCTCTCTGTCATATACCTTTACACCTGCTGCATCTAATGACGTTCTCTGTCCATCAACGTACGCTACTACCGAACCCTGATAGCCAAGAGTGTAATCATTAAAATAAGAATAATTACCGGGAGTATATGCCTTTGCATTCTCAGCTGTAATTCCCGGAATTACGGAAGCAACCATAGCAAGTGATAATGTAGCTGCCCCAAACACCTTAAAAGTTCTTTTCATTGTAATACCTCCTGTAAGATTGTTTTGTATAAATATTTTTTGTTACAACCCATGTTTATGTATCATAACGAAATATGATCTGCCCCCTTACCTCTGCGTTAGGTCACACAAAACCAATCAATGTTATTCATAAACATGAGTTTGGCGTAACATTGGATCGTATGATTATTTGATCTTAACTTTCTTGCCCTGACCTTTGCCCTTGAACAGCTTCTTATAATCCTTTAGCTTGCCCTTTGGAACTTTGATCTTGGCTTTTGCCGCAATTCCCGCAAATGCTTTTGCTCCGACTTTCTTAAGTCCGGTAGCCTTAACGGTTATGGTCGTAACCTTCTTGCATCCCTTGAAAGCCTTTGCTGCGATTCCGGTAACCTTATAGGATACTCCGCCAATCTTAACCGAACCCGGAATCACCACGCTCTTGACATTCTTCTTTGCCGGACCGGCATAATCAACAGTCTTTGCATCTGCATCTGTGATCTTATATTTATTTTTACCAACAGTATATGTCTTAGTTGTGTCAACTGCAGTTTTTTCAGGAGCTGCCTGTACAGGTGATGGAGAAGCTGGTGCTACAGGAGCCTGTGTTGCAGCGGGAGCCAAAGTTGCGGTAACAACTGCTGTCGGCTCAGGAGTAGCTGTTGCAGGTGCAACAGGACTCTCTTCAAACTTCCATGAAGCAACTCTGTAATCAGAACCTCTGAATACGAAATACAGATCATGTACTCCCGTTACATTATGATCTATCTCTGTGGTTGAGATCGTATCATAACTTTCGATATCGCCTGTATCCTTGATCTGAATCTTACCGATCATGTTGGAAGCTTTGGTAGGATCATCCTTGAAGAGCTCGATAGCACCTTCTGTTGTAGTTGAAGCAACAACAGCCTCGAACTTTTTGATACCCTTACCGAAGTCAACGCCCTGAAGCTTGGTCCAGTCACCGGTATCGATAGCATCAAGTACCATCGGTGAACCACCGCACTTAGAATCTTCGTTATATACAGCGTCTACCATAGCATCGGATCTGTATGACTTAACGCCGGCACTGTATGAAGTTGTTGTAGCGTTTATAGTCTTGTCGTCGGTTATCTCTTCAGAACCGTCTTCTTTGATCTTAATATTCTTATACAGATTGTAGTTACCGATCTGCTTAGCGCCTTCGTATGAAGGTGTACATGTGATCATATCTGTCTCTTTATCAACATTGATCTCATCGACATGAAGATTCCTGTATTGATGGCTTGAACGATGAAGTGCGTTGTTAAGCTCTGTTGAATGATACAGAATATAATGATGACCTCTGAAGTCCTGCATATGATGATGGTTATTATATGACTGACCGTATATTACACTCGGGTTGTCAAGAACCATACCGAGATAATGATGATATACGCCATCACCGAAGTTAGGTGTAAGATCAGGATCTGCGTCTTCACCGTCCGGATACGGATCAAAAGCTATATCCATAGGATCCGATGATACATAACATGCGATACTTCCAGATTTAAGAAGGTCATTCCTGTTGCTTGGAACATGGAAGTTTGCACAATATGAATAATAATATTTGCCGTTGAACTGATTGATCTCACTGTCTTCGAACATATAATATGTATTCATCTCAAGCGGACTGCCGTCTGCAAGTGCTTCACCGTTCTCATTGAACTTAAGCTTGCTGACACGACCTGTCTTAGGTCTTGCGATTCCGTCCGGGTGCTGGTTTACTTCGTTGCCGTCGCTCCAGCATCCGCCACCAAAGTAGCAGTAAGCATTACCCTTATCATCTCTTAACACTGCAGGGTCAAAACACCATTTTACGCCTGAAACGCCTGAGAATAATGTCTTCTTGAGAGGATCTCTCCACGGACCTGTAGGAGTATCACTCATTACATAACCTACTGCACCCGAGTTGGTATGGAACAGATAGTATTCATCCTGTCCGTCATTATCTCCGTCATATGCAAGACCCGAAGGTGCCCATGCCTTGGTAGCCCATGCACACTTAACCTTATCGCCCCATGTTGATACATCATTTTCAAGGTTCTGTGTATCCATGAATCCTTCATCAGTCCAGTTAACCATATCGGATGATGAAAGGATCGTAAGCGAATGGTTATCGTAAGCATTATCTGCCATCTTGCCTCCGCTGTATGAGAAGCCTTCTGTTGTACCGTATACGTACAACTTACCGTCAACCTTTGAATTATCGATAGCTGTCGGATCTGCTATGAAGTCAAATCCCGTCAGCATACTCTCAACATTGTGAACAACACCGTCAGCTGTAGTATACTGTACCGGTCTTGTAAGAATAAGCTTTTCCGCATCCCATTTCTGATCGATCTCCGAACCAAAAGGATTATCACCGGACTTGTCATATACCGGTATTCCGGCTTCTTCGACAGTCTTCCTTACCGAATCTCCCTTAAGATATACGGATATCTCACCATTCTTGCCGTCACCAACGCTGTCATCGCTTGAAAACCAGCCAAGAGTGTACGAGTCGTCATACACATAGTCAGTCGCAGCATCAGCTTCCTTTGCGCTCCATGGCACAGAAGTAAGAAGCATTGCCATTGACAATGTCAGCACTCCCATAGTTTTCATTGTTTTCCTCATTAATATCTCCTCCTGTAGTTTAGTTTATACCCATACAATTTATAATATCACATAAGCATTTGTAAAGCAAGCCTTATGAGCAAAACAGGTTGCTATTCACGGGGCACGTAACGACATACAGATTCGTCGTGCTCGCACGTAAGAATCTGCGTGTCGTTACGTGCAAGGATCCTGTGAAGCAGGAACCGCCCCACGCCCCATAGCCATAAGCGGCAAAGCCGCGTCAGATGCGAAGCAGATGGGCTATGGGGCGTGGGGAACCGTGAATAGCCACAAAGGGGAATACCCATAAAGGGCACAGTCATCCGACTGTGCCCCTATCATATACTTGCAATTATTTAATTAGTTGGCCACTCTTCTTGCCTTTGAAGGTGTACGGTAATTCATATTGGATACTTTGATTCCGTCTCTCTTATTACTTGCATGAACTACCTTGCCGTCTCCGATGTACATTGCCACATGGTTAACGCTTCCGCCTGATGAATAGAATACCAGGTCACCAGGTTCCAGATTATCAAGGCTTACGCTCTTACCTGAATTTGACTGCGCCGATGATGTTCTCGGAAGGCTCACACCGTATTTTGAATATACAGACTTAACAAAACCTGAACAGTCTGTTCCGTTTGTAAGACTTGTTCCACCGTATGCATACGGATTACCTATGAAGTTCTGTGCGTAACTTGCTGCACTTGAACCTGTTCCGCTTGCACTTGATGAGCTGCTCGAACTGCTCGATGAACTCTTGCTTGAAGAACTGCTGCTCGATGAACTCCTCCTTGATGAACTGCTACTTGAAGAACTCTTGCTCGATGAGCTGCTACTTGATGATGAGCTTCTTCTTGATGAACTGCTGCTTGAAGAACTTGATGACTGTCTTCTTGCTGCTTCCTGTCTTGCTATCTCTGCCTGTCTCTCTGCCTCATCCTGTCTTGCAGCTTCTTCTTCAGCTTCCCTTCTTCTTCTCTCAGCTTCTTCTTTCGCTTTCTCTTCTTCTATTGATATTGCTTCAGTGAATTCAACTTCTATTGTAACATAATCCTTAAATACATAACCTTTTGTGCTGTCATCAACAAGGATCTTAACCCATTCCGGATATTCCTTGATAACCTCAAATGTCTCATCTTCCGGTACAAGTGTCAATACCGTACAATCGGTATTACGTTCTTCACGAACCTTAAGTGTCGTTGTGTTAACAGTTGCAAGCTTGGTTCCGTATTTGTTAACAAGCTTCTCTGCATCAAATCCTATTGCCAGATATTCTGACTTGATATATCCGGTAACACTTCCTGACTTGATCTCAACCCAGTCACCGACTGTATTAATTATCTTAGCTGCACTTCCGCGGTAAAGTTTACCGAGGATCTTACTGTCTGTATTGGGTTTCTTACGAATATTTACATATTCATGTGCGATCGATATTCCGACATCTGCGAGCGGTGATACCGGTTCTGCCGTTGCAACAGGTTCGGTTACATCAAGTGCTCCGTCCGAAACCGCTGCTGCCGCATCTTCCGCTCCTGTCTGCGGGTCAGTTTCCCCACCTGCTTCAATCTGAACATCGTCATCTTCTATACCAACAGGTTCAAATACATATTTACTGATCGAACCTTCATAATCATCTGTATATGAATCATCAATCGGAACGATACTCTCCGGATCGATGCTTGCCACCTGGTCACATGCATTATAGTAGGAATCGAGCATCATCGACATTCCTGCCATCTCTGTCTCGGAACATTGTGAAGAAGCGCTCAGATTACCTGTAATTCCGATAACAGCAACACACGAAAACAATGCAACGCCAATGTGTAACCTTTTCTTCATTAAAAAAATATCTCCTTTCGTCTCTAAAGTCTCCCCAAAATTATCTCTCAATTAAAATATTAATTATATTTCATAATTCGTACTACTTCGATAGTATATACCATGTACCATGCATTGTCAACACCAAGTTATAACGCAAATGTGAATCATTTGTAAATTTTTTGACGGAGCCACGCGGTATATGCTATACTTTGCACAATCATATTCAGAAGGGATTGATGATACATGAGCCTGTTTAAACTTGGCGAGATACAACGTCTTCAGGTTGCAAAACCGGTTCCCATGGGGGCTTATCTGACAGTTCCCGATACCATGATGCCCGACGGCGAAGAACGGGAACTCATTCTGCTTCCAAAAAAAGAAATGCCCGACGATATACAGGCAGGCGACCTGATAGATGTCTTCATATATAAAGATTCGGAAGACAGACCGATAGCAACAACTATAATTCCGCCCCTTACTGTCGGGAAAACCGCTATACTTAAGGTTTCTCAGGTGACCGATATAGGTGCATTTTTATCATGGGGACTTGTAAAAGATCTGTTTCTTCCGTTCAAAGAGCAGACTTACCGTGTAAATAAAGGAGACTCGGTCCTTGTCAGCCTGTACATCGATAAGAGCAACCGTCTCTGCGCCACAATGAAACTCTATAATATACTGTCAACCGATTCGGATTATACTGAGAATTCCTCAGTAACCGGAACAATATACGAACTGTCGGATAATTACGGTGCATTTGTTGCTGTCGATAATATATATTCCGCACTGATCCCCAAAAATGAGCTGTTCCGGAAAGTATATATCGGCGAACGCATTCATGCCAGAGTCAAGTCTGTAAGAGAAGACGGAAAGCTGACACTCAGTATCCGTGAAAAAACACAATATCAGATTGAGAGCAACAGTAAGATAATACTGGAACGTCTTAATGAAAATGATGGTTATCTTCCTTATGGTGACAAGTCTTCTCCGGAAGACATAAAACGCGAATTCGAGATGAGCAAGTCGGAATTCAAACGTGCCATAGGCAATCTCTATAAGAACAAAATGATCCTCATCAAAGACGACGGCATCCACTTGGTGGTGTAAAAAACCACAGATAATAATATCCCCCGGTTCACATATCATTTCCACATACGAACCGGGGGTTTTACATTCACATCAATGATCCAAAAATCTCATTCTTGCTTTGGATGATCCCGATGGCTTCTGCGGCTCTGCCACAACGCCCTTCTTGTCTCCGCCAAGCGAATGGATCATGGTATCTTTACAATCCTTGCAATATCTTCCTGTTCTGATCATCTTACCGCAGCTTTCGCACGGAATCTGAACACTCGAATTCTTAGAGAATATCAGTCTCTCTTCACGTATCCACTGGTTAATCTGCGGAATACTTACTTCAGCGCTTTCGGCAAGCTCGTTGATGGAAGCATCCGGATTATCCTTAAGATACTGTCTTACTTTCAAAAATGATTCGTCAAGTTTCTTACGGCAGTTGGCGCACATTGGCGGCCCGTAACCGTTGTACTGAAACATTGCTCCGCAACTTCTGCAATTTCTAACATCCATTACACAATTCCTCCCTTTATCAATATCCGTCACCTATACACAGGCAGACAAAATATACTTTTTTAACTCCTGCTTCTTTTAATGCCATGGAACATTCATTTATCGTGCTTCCGGAAGTATATATATCATCAACCAGCACGACGTTCTCTGCCTTACCATATGAGGCAAGCTTCTCTTCATCGACTCTGAACGCTCCTTGCAGATTATTCTTTCTTCCTGTATCATCAAAGAGTTTCTGGGGCATCGTATACCTTATTCTGTACAGCACATCATCAATATAACATATACCCAGCTTTGCCGCATAATGCTCTCCTATTATACCGGCCTGATTAAACCCCCTCTGTTTGAGCTTTTTTCTGTGAAGAGGAACCGGAACAACCGCATTAACATTCCACAGCCTGATCAGATCCGCGCTTCTGTACACAAGTTCCGATACCATGAATTCAATACCGCTTAAGCTTCTGCGATATTTTATGTCAGCCACTATTCCTTCAGTGATCCTGTTGTAGCTCCACATTGCATAGCCACATTCATACCCGTGTGATGTGCGGGCACAATCCCTGCAGTAGACCTCATCTTTGGATACGGGCTTACTGCATATCATACAGCGATCACCTCTTATATACGGAAGTCTGTCGGAACACGTGTCACACACGCCGTGTTCATCATGCCACAATACTTTCCCGCATACAAGGCACTTTACCGGATATAATATCTTCAAACCCGGTATATTTAATCTCATTTTCTTTCTGATAAAAATTACCACCTTTTTACAAAATATTCCACAAGTGATAATTCAATCAGCATCAACCTAATATATTATAACATTTTTTTAATAATTATGCATCATTTTTTTTATTCATTTCACAGATTCTTATGTCAAGCGTCGAATACCGCTTCATTTCGCGCTCATTTTCGATCATTTTTCTGACCGTATTCTCCATGCCGACTATGACTACACACTTTCTTGCCCTTGTTACAGCCGTATAAAGAAGATTGCGGTGAAGGAGCAGTGTCGATCCTGTGAGGAGCGGTATTATCACTGCGGGATATTCACTTCCCTGCGACTTATGCACCGTAACGGCATAGGCAAGCTCAAGTTCGTCAAGCAGCGCATACTGGTATTCAACATATTTGTTATCTTCGAATTCAACGGTTATATCATGTGTTTCCCTGTCGATATATCTGATTATACCGCAATCCCCGTTGAATACGCCTGTTCCTTCTTCTATGACAACACTGTTGTAACCCCTGCGCTCCCATACGAGCTGATAATTATTCTTGATCTGCATTACCTTATCGCCTTCACGAAATACAGTCTCATGATATTCGAGCTCGGTCTTTTCGGGCGACGGCGGATTAATATATCTCTGCAGCATTATATTAAGATTGATAACGCCCAGTTCTCCCTTTCTCATCGGGCTCAACACCTGAATGTCAAACATTCCGGCATTTACGTACGACGGCAGTTTTTCAATTATAAGCTGAAGCATTACATTAATGATAACGTTGGGATCATTTCGCTCCAGCATGAAGAAATCCCTGCTCTTATTATCAAGACTGATCTGTTCTCCCGCATTGATCCTGTGGGCATTCATTATTATGTCGCTGTCCTGCGCCTGCCTGAATACTTTGTTGAGCATAACGACCCTGAAGCTGTTCGAAGCAATTATATCTTTCAACACATTTCCAGGGCCGACAGACGGCAGCTGGTTTACATCACCGACCATAATAAGTCTTGTTCCTACAACTATCGCCTTGAGAAGTGCATTAAGAAGCGGCAGATCCACCATTGACATCTCATCAATTATTACTACATCGGTTTCAAGCGGATATGATTCATTTCTGGCAAATGTCATTACTCTGTCGTCATCTTCGGCAGACCCGCTAAGTTCAAGCAGTCTGTGTATGGTCTGCGCCGGATAACCTGTAGTCTCACTCATTCTCTTAGCTGCTCTCCCCGTTGGAGCCGCCAGGAGGATATCCATTCCATCCTCTTCAAATGCGCTTATTATGGCATCTATCGTAGTCGTCTTTCCTGTTCCGGGGCCTCCCGTAACAACCAGCACTCCGTTCTCCATTGCAGCGACCACAGCACTTTTTTGCATGTCGGCAAGTTCGATATCATGATTTTTCTCAATATTTTTTATTATGGAATCTATCCTGCTCTCCGACACGCGAAATGAACAGTTGAGATCTAACAACATCCTGGCACAGTTAAGTTCCATGTAATACATGTAGCTACTATAATACAGATTCAGATTATCTTCCTTCTTTCGGATTATGATCCTGTCAGCTATCATATCCTCCAGCTCATGTGTTATATCAACTTCTCCGATCCCAAGAAGTTCATTGACACTTTTTATCAGATCATCTTCGGGAAGATATATGTTCCCGTATCCTCCCGACATGGTAAGCACATAGTTGATCGCACTTTTTTTTCTGAAGGACGAATCTTCGCTGATACCGACCCTTTTTCCGATCTCATCCGCGATCTTAAAGCCCACACCCTTAATATCGTCAGCAAGCTGATACGGATTATTCCTGATTATGTTATACATATTGTCTTTGTATTCGCTGTATATCTTAACGGCAAGCTGATTGGATATTCCGTAATTCTGCAGGAATATCATCGCTTCCCTCATCTCTTTTTTTTCATCAAACTGCGCAGATATCTTGCGGGCGATCCTAACACTTATGCCACGCACTTCCGCTAGTCTCTCGGGTTCTTCTTCCATAATTCTGAATGTATCGTCCCCGAATTTTGACACAATCCTCTCTGCCATCACCTTACCGATACCTTTTATGGCACCCGAAGCAAGATATCTGAGTGCCGCATCGGAATCATCGGGCTGAAGGATCTTGTAGCTTGACATCTTAAGCTGCGGACCATATCTGGAATGATCCACATATTCTCCGGTGACCTCAATCTTTTCTCCCGCATTTATCACGGGAAATGTTCCGAAACACGTCTCCTCACTGCCGTCATCTCCGGAAATCTCAAACACAGTATATCCATTGGAATCATTACGGAATATTATCTTTTCTATATATCCTTTGATCGTCTCTGACAATTCTTATCTTTCACCACCTGATCAGTAACCGGGTACATCTATGTACCCCTCGGACTATCCTGTCACCCCAAAAATCAAATACGTATATCATCATACAGTCAGTCAAATGACCTCAATGACAATATACGTATATTTTCATGATAACTATATATTAATTGCGGCAGTTCACTGAATCTTATTCTGAACATTATTCTTCATCGAATCATAAAGCATCTGTGCGATTCCAAGATTACCGCTGTCACTTACTTTATCAGCATATTCGCTTATAAGTGTATCACCGAACACGTTCATATACTTGTTATCTTCGAATTCCTCTATTGATTTGGTGAATTCCTTCATGACCTGTTCAATGAAATACTGTTCAAAACCTTTGCAGGCTTCCATAAGCTCTTCATCGGTCGTCTCCGAATTGATCCGGTTAATACTTGTAGATAACTTATCGGCGTTGACCTTTGATGTGTCAGCAAGCGCATTATTGTATTCCATATATGTAGAACCTATTGATATTGCCATATTACGCTACCACCTTTCTACGATCTGAGGTTATTGGCCTGCTGGAGCATCTCATCGGATGCATTGATCACCTTTGAATTGAATTCATAAGCTCTCTGGGCAACGATGAGGTTAACCATCTCATCAACAACCTGCACATTCGAACCTTCGAGATAACCGTTAACTATCTTGGTTCCGACTGCGCCTGCAGTGGTAACTCTTGCCTCTCCCGAAGCACCTGTCTCTGCGTAGTTGGATCCGCCTATCTTATTCAATCCACCCGGATTGTTGAAAAGTGCGATACCCATCTGAATTCCTATCGTATGAGCGTTGCCGTCTTCTCCCTTAGCCATGAAATTACCGAATCTGTCAACGGATACGTCATTAATATCATATCCTTCCGGAATTACAATAGGATTAAGGTTTGTATCAAGTATAGGATTACCCGCACTGTTTGTAAGGGTATATCCATCAGTTCCTATAGCCATTACGAGATTACCGTCTCTCGTATAAGCTGTACTTCCATCGTCCATCTGAACCATGAAGAAGCCTTCGCCTTCTATCGCGAAATCAAAATCTCCTCCTGTCTCAAGAAGCGATCCCTGTCTGAAATTGGTACTTATCGCTGAATTCCTTACACCGAGTCCGACCTGAACTCCAACCGGCTTAAACTTGCCTTCCGAATTGGTTGAAGTAGCCTGTACCGTCTGGTATAAAAGCGATTTGAATTCTGCTGTTCCCGTCTTATATCCTGTAGTATTAACATTGGCAAGGTTATTACCTATTGTATCTACATTGGTCTGCTGTGCTATCATTCCCGATGCACCTGTCCATAATGCTCGCATCATAATTCATACACCTCCGATTCCGGCAATTATACTCTTCCTATCTGGTTAGCGGCATTCTCAAGCATCGTATCAACCGAGCGGATAACTCTCTGATTTGCTTCATATGCCCTTGTTATCGTGATCATATCAACCATCTCCGATACGACATTGACGTTGGATTGTTCAAGATATCCCTGTTCAATCCCGGCTGTTGCAACTTTCGGTGTTGCACCGTTAACGGTTGTATACTCGTTATCTCCCGATTTTTTGAGATAATCATAATCTTCAAAATCAACCAGAGCTATTCTGTCAACTATATTACCGTCAACTCTTACATAACCCTGTTTATCAACGACCACGTTCGTTGATGTCGGATCGACCTGAAGGTCGCCGCTCTGTCCCTGAAGGTGATTGCCTCTGTAATCGACAATAAATCCTTCATTTGTCATTGTAAAATTACCGTCCCTGGTATATTTGATCGAAGAGCTTCCGTCCTTTGCAAGAACTCTTAACTGGAAGAAACCCTCACCCGTAAGTGCAAGGTCATATGTACCGGATGTTTCTCTTAAAGAACCCTGTCCGTAATCCGTGAATACCTCTCCAACCTTAACTCCAAGACTCATCTTACCGATCGGTCTGTCAATATATGCGTCGGAACCGTCACGGATCTTGATCGCAAGCATTTTCTCAAATGCCTGGCTGGTAACACTCTCCTGCTTATATCCGCTTGTAGCTGCATTGGCTATGTTATTGGATATAATATCAAGCCTTGTCTGCTCATTATACATCCCTGTATAAGCAGTGTATAAAGATCTTACCATACATTTCCCTCCGGTTTTATTTACAATTGGCAGCAATGTTGTAGCAACCAAAATCTATATCGGCATATTTCCCTGTTGACATTATATCATATACTGAATAAATAAATGGAATCTATCTGTGATCAGTCATCTCTTCTTCCTGCCATGAAATCAACGAACTTACCTGTTCCGATAGCAACTGCAGTTGTAGGATCATCTGCGGTCATTGTCTTGATTCCGGTTCTTGATTCTATAAGCTCGTCAAGCCCGTACAACAGACTTCCACCTCCCGTAAGGACGATTCCCCTGTCAGCAATATCCGCAGCAAGTTCCGGCGGAGTCTTCTCAAGAACACTGTGAACAGCATCAACGATCTGTGAAGTGGCATCCTTAAGTGCCTCTTCGGTTTCATCGGAAGATACCGTAATCGTCTTCGGAAGTCCCGTCACAAGATTACGTCCTCTTACATCCATTGTATCCGGCTCCGCACGTCTGAATGCCGAACCTATATTAACCTTGATCTCCTCGGCTGTTCTCTCACCGATAAGAAGGTTATGCTGCTTTCTCATATATCTTACGATAGCTTCATCAAAATCATCGCCTGCGATCTTTATAGATGTACTTACAACGGTTCCCCCGAGAGAGATAACCGCTACGTCGGTAGTTCCTCCACCGATATCCACGATCATATTACCGCATGGTTTGGATATATCAATTCCCGCTCCGATAGCAGCAGCGATCGGTTCCTCAATTATCATTACATCCCTTGCGCCTGCCTGATATGCAGCCTGTTCAACCGCATTCTTTTCAACTTCCGTGGCACCGCTGGGAACGCATATGCTGATCTTCGGTTTTCTGATACGTTTCTTTCCGACTGCTTTCCTGATAAAATGAACAAGCATCTTCTCGGTTACGGTATAATCGGAAATAACGCCCTGTCTTAAAGGACGTATCGCAACTATATTACCCGGAGTCCTTCCGAGCATCAGTCTTGCTTCCTCACCGATCTCCTTGATCTTGCCCGTATCCCTGTCAAAAGCGACTACAGAGGGCTCTCTTAACACAACCCCTCTGCCGGTTATATATACAAGAACGCTCGCCGTTCCAAGATCTATTCCAATATCACTGCCCATCTGAATATATCTCCTTTCAAATCATGTCACATTATTTCTAATTCTCTAACCCAGGTATTATCACTATTATCATCTTTTATAACCTATTATTACATCGAAGTCAATGCTTTACGTTCATCTCTTGCCACTTCAAGCATGAGAGCACATTCAACCCTCTTCTTCTGAAGCTCGCATCCTATATCATACGACTCATTTATACTGCCGTGGAAATTATAAGCATTCGCTGCACACCCTCCACTGCAGAAAAATCTTGCAAAGCAGTCACGACATTTTGGCTTGGAATACACATTACACAACTTAAAATCTGCCACGATATCCGTTCTTTTAATTCCTTCATCCAGATTACCTAACAGGAAATCTTCATTTCCGACGAACTGATGACACGGATACAGATCCCCCCACGGTGTAACAGCCAGGTATTCAGTGCCCGAACCGCAACCGGATAATCTCTTGGCGACACAAGGTCCGCCTTCAAGATCTATCATATAATGGAAGAAATTAAATCCTTTTCCTTCTTCCTCCCTCGCAAGCATTTCCTTTGCAAGCTCGTCATATCCTTCACATATAGCCGGAATATCTT
Source organism: Lachnospiraceae bacterium V9D3004 (assembly GCA_000621985.1). Classification (GTDB taxonomy): domain Bacteria; phylum Bacillota; class Clostridia; order Lachnospirales; family Lachnospiraceae; genus V9D3004. Next base: position 199,827 of record JHWW01000001.1, on the reverse strand, counting down.
CTTCCGTTATAGCATACGATTCTTCCGGAGGCGATACTACCGGCTCCACACTTATCTGCTCAAATCCCAGATCCGCAAGATGAAGCACATCCTTAACGAAATCCGTATTATAATGTGTAAATGTTCCTCTCACATAATAATTCGTCTGATTCCTTGACTCTGCTGCCTTAATAAACTTCGGAAGTATTACATCATAACTGCTCTTACCGTTTCTGGTGGGACGCATTCTGTCATTGACTTCTCTGCGGCCGTCAATACTGAGAACAAGGTTTGACATTTCCTTATTGACAAATTCTATTATCTCATCATTAAGAAGAATTCCGTTCGTCGTTAATGTAAACCTGAACTTCTTATCATGCTTTTCTTCAAGGCTTCTTCCGTATTCAACAATCTTTTTGACCACATCAAAATTCATAAGCGGTTCCCCACCGAAGAAATCAACTTCAAGATTCCTTCTGCCACCTGAAGATGCCACAAGAAAATCGATGGCTTTCTTTCCTACTTCGAAGCTCATCAGAGCCGCATCGCCGTTGTATTCACCTTTACCCGCAAAACAATATTTACAGGCAAGATTACAATCGTGGGCAATGTGAAGACACAGTGCCTTCACCACAGTCTTACGCTCACCTATATCTTTCAGATAAGGTTCATATATATCCTCGGTGAATAATTCACCGTTCTTAACAAGTTCTTCAATCTCTTCCGTGATCTCTGCCACTTCTTCTTCCGTTACGGAAGGACATTCTTTTCTAAGCTTTTCTATATCAATTCTGCCATCCTGTTCATAGAGTCCTATCGCTTCATATGCAATATCATCAACAGAATGAACGCATCCGCTTACAACATCAAGAACGATATTGTAACCATTACTTTTATATCTATGTATCATATTGAATTATCCTTTTTATATGCAACTAAAAGAGAGCCCCTCGGCATACCTCTCAACAGGTTCTGCCAAACCAGCCCTCCGTTGCTCTCCCGGTAAATCTTAATTTATTTCTTATTCTCACAAGTCTGGTTACCTACTGTGCATGAGGTCTTACATGCTGACTGACATGATGTCTGGCATTCGCCGCATCCACCCTTCTTAACGCTTTCTTTAAGATTTCTGGAATTCAATGTTTTAATGTGCTTCATGATAAAAATCCTCTCTTATCTTAATATTTTCTATACTACAGTCCATGTGTTCTACAAGTATAGCACACTTTTTTATTGATATCAACATGAAATTCAAGTTGTTACTATTCACAGAAACACGTAATGGCATACGGATTCGTCGTGCTCGCACGTAAGAATCTGTATGACGTTACGTGTGAGGTTTCTGTGAAGCAGGAACCTTCCCCACGCCCCATAGCCACAAGCATCGAAGATGCGACAGATGCGAAGCAGATGGGCTATGGGTTGATTTTTATCTGATATAATGATATAGTAACTCTTCAGTATAAAAAGTGACAAAGAAATGCGACGCAAAAAATATACTCAAACAACGGAAAGGATAACGATCATGTCAGAAAAAAACGAAAAATATATAGATCTGCACACACATTCAACTGCTTCGGACGGAACCAATTCACCGTCACAGGTTGTTAAGCTCGCTTACGAGGCCGGGCTTGCTGCTGTTGCCTTAACGGATCACGATACCGTGGACGGAGTGGCCGAAGCAATAGCTTCCGATCTTCCGATCGAAGTTGTACCGGGCATTGAACTATCTGCCGGATACGGTGACGGCGACATTCATATTGTAGGATTATATATTGACCATACTTCAACGCATCTGAAAAAAATGTCGGAAGACATCGTTGAAGAACGTGAATGGCGAAACCGCGAAATGGCAAAAAAATTATCAGCTGCCGGCATAGATATAAGCGTAGAAAAAATCCGAAACGGCGACAATAAAACTGTTGTGACCAGAGCGCATTTTGCAAGATATCTCGAAGAACACGGTTATGTAAAAAATAAAACCGAGGCATTTAAACAATACCTCGGTACTCATACTCCGTATTTTGTTAAAAGACGATATCTCACGCCCGAACAATGTGTTCAGCTGATACTTGATTGCGGCGGAGTTCCCATACTTGCTCATCCGATATTATATCATCTTCCGTCAGATGAACTTGAAGAGCTTGTGATCCGTCTCAAAAAATCCGGTCTTCTCGGGATCGAAGCAATATATTCAACATACTCCAATACTGACGAAGAGATCGTGCGCTCCATAGCCCACAGACATTCACTTATCATATCCGGCGGTTCCGATTTTCACGGTTCCAACAAACCCGATATTGCGATTGGAACCGGCAAGGGAAATTTAAAAGTTCCCTACAGCGTTCTTACCGGTATTAAAAATGTCATGGGGTGCTGAACAAAAACATTATTTTTTTACAGCCTTTTTGGATTCTTTTTTATCGGTATCGGCGCTTGATGCCTTAACGCTTCCCGGCTTAACTGCTTTTTCCACTTCAATGATCGCTTCCTTCTTCATTGGAATTCTGCAATTTTTATTACTTCCGAATTCAACAACCACAACTTCTTCGCTGATACTGATAACCACACCGTAGAATCCGCTTGTGGTAAGTACACTGTCACCTATCTCAACCGAAGATACAAGAGCTTCCTGCTCCTTCTGTTTTTTCTTCTGAGGACGGATCGCGAAAAAGTAAAATGCTCCGATAATAACCGCGTAAAGAGCGATCATAAAAAACCAGTTTCCTCCGCCACCTGCTGCCGCATCATTTGCTGCCTGGCCTCCACTCAAAATAACACTCAACATAAATAATTAACCTCCTGAATTTTTCATTTTCATTTATTCATTACCGGCCTCAAAACCGGCTAATGTTTCTTTCTTAAATTCGGAATATCTTCCTTCTTCGATAGCTTTTCTTATATCAGCCATCAGGTTATTATAATAATACAGATTGTGCAGAACCATCAGTCTGAGTCCAAGCATCTCCTTAGCCTTCAGAAGATGTCTCACATATGCCCTGCTGTATCTTTTACATGCCGGGCAACCGCAACCTTCTTCAATCGGCCTGTCATCCTTCTCATACTTCGCATTAAGAAGATTAAGTTTACCGAATGCAGTATACGCGTGACCATGGCGACCGTTTCTTGTCGGATACACACAATCAAAAAAATCAACTCCGCGTTCCACCGACTCAAGAATATTGGCCGGTGTTCCCACACCCATAAGATATATTGGCTTATCCTGTGGAAGATGCGGAACGGTTACATCAAGTATTCCGTACATCTGCTCATGTGATTCACCCACTGCAAGTCCGCCTATGGCATATCCGGGAAGATCAAGTTCCGATATTCTCTTGGCGTGATCTATCCTTATATCTTCGAACACACCGCCCTGATTTATACCGAATAAGAGCTGTTCTCTGTTGATAGTATCCTCAAGCGCGTTAAGCCTTGTCATCTCATTCATACTTCTGACAAGCCATCTTGTAGTCCTGTTAACGGAATTCATCATATATTCTCTTGTGGAAGGATAAGGTGCACATTCGTCGAATGCCATTGCTATCGTAGAACCGAGATTGGATTGTATCTGCATGCTCTCCTCAGGTCCCATAAATATCTTATGTCCGTCAATGTGCGATTGAAATGATACGCCTTCCTCTTTGATCTTACGAAGTCCCGCCAGTGAAAACACCTGAAACCCACCGGAATCCGTAAGTATCGGTTTGTTCCATGACATAAACCTGTGAAGTCCGCCCATCTCTTTGATCAGCCGGTCTCCTGTACGAACATGAAGATGGTAAGTATTGGACAGCTCAACCTGGGTTCCTATATTCTCAAGATCTTCAGTTGATACGGCTCCTTTGATGGCACCGACTGTTCCCACATTCATGAAAACCGGAGTTTCGATCACCCCATGAACCGTAGTCATTCTTCCTCGCCTTGCAAGACCGTCCCTGCATATCAGTTCGTACATTCTCTGTCACCTCTCTCTTCCCATACATTATCCTGACAATCTTTTGTCGTTAATGCGCACGGATAGTAACAGTATAACCGCAACATATTTATTTTTCAACAGAAATTTAAAAACCTTCATAACAACAAATTGATGTAATGAAGGCTTAAATATGCTATATAAGCAGGGGAAGAGGGATTCGAACCCCCGTGAACGGTTTTGGAGACCGTCATACTGCCACTGTATGATTCCCCTACGGCGATCAGCCGAAGAATATAATAACTTAAATATTTATCATTGTCAAGACAAAATTCTACATATATTCTTTAAAATGTTCCTTTAGTATTGCATTGACCGTTCCCGGATCTGCCTTACCCTTCATTTCTTTCATCGTCTGTCCAACAAGAAAGCCCATTGCCTTAACCTTTCCTGCTTTGATGTCTTCCACCGATTTAGGATTGGCAGCGATCACTTTTTCAACAACAGCCTTCAGTTCTCCCTCGTCACTTACAGCTCCGAGTCCGTTGTCTGCAACATATTTTTCGGGATCGATATCTTCATCAAATATTTTTGCGAACACTTCTTTTGCCACATTATTGTTAATGGTTTTTGAATCGGCAAGCTTGATAAGTTTTGCAAGATTCTCCGGTGAAAATGATACATCTTCAGGAGACTGTCCGCGTTCTTTGAGAAGGAACATTGTCTCTACCATAAGCCAGTTGGATACCTTCTTCGGATTAGCTCCGAGAGCCACCGTCTGCTCAAAAATATCCGCAAGTTTTTTGTGGCCTGTTATTATATCTATATCATATTCCGGAATGTCAAATTCTTCAGCATAACGAGCCATCTTGGCATCACGGAATTCCGGCTGTCTGCTCTTGATATCCTCAAGCCATTCATCGCTTATAACGATGGGGACAAGGTCAGGCTCCGGGAAATATCTGTAATCCTGTGCATCTTCTTTTGATCTCATCGGATAAGAATATTCCTTGGTATCATCCCATCTTCTTGTTTCCTGAACAACTTTTCCGCCTGACTCGATTATATCTATCTGACGTGCTGTTTCATTTTCTATAGCATGCGTTATCGCCTTAAATGAATTGAGATTTTTTGTCTCGGTTCTTGTTCCGAATTCCGACGCTCCTTTTTCACGCACGGAAAGGTTGACGTCAGCTCTCATAGAGCCCTCATTAAGCTTACAATCCGACGCACCGAGATACTGGATTATCATCCTTAATTTTTCAAGATAAGCAATTACTTCATCAGCACTTCTCATATCAGGTTCCGAAACGATCTCGATAAGCGGTACACCCGAACGGTTGAAGTCAACGAGTGAAGATTCTCCCCACTCATCATGTATTAATTTTCCGGCATCTTCTTCCATATGTATCTCATGAATACCGACGGTTTTTTTGCCGCCTTTTTCTGTCTCTATCTCAACTCCGCCGTTAATGCATATCGGCTGATATAACTGGGATATCTGATAATTCTGCGGGTTATCCGGATAAAAATAATTCTTTCTGTCAAATTTGCAATTCTGGTTTATTTTACAATTAGTTGCAATTCCGACAGACGCAGCGTATTCAACCACCTGTTTGTTAAGTACGGGAAGTGAACCCGGCATTCCTGTACAGACCGGACATGTATGTGTATTCGGCGCGCCACCGAATTCAGTGCTGCAGCCGCAGAATATCTTGGTCTTTGTTGCAAGTTCAACATGAACTTCAAGTCCTATGACTACCTCGTATTCCTTACTCATGATGTTCTCCTCCTTACCTGCATAATCCACAGCTTACATATTCTCTTGTCTGTTCATATGCGTATGCTGTCTGAATTATCTTATTCTCGTTAAAGCAGTCTCCGATCATCTGGATTCCTATCGGCAATCCTTTTGAATCGATTCCGCACGGAACCGATATTCCCGGAAGTCCCGCGAGGTTAACTGATATAGTATATATATCTCCGAGATACATCTTGATCGGATCACTTAAGCTGTCTCCTATCGCAGGTGCCGTTGTAGGCGCTGCAGGAGCGATTATAACATCATATTTTTCAAATGCCTTATCAAATGCCTGCTTGATAAGAGCCTTTGTTCTGAGTGCTTTCAGATAATACGCATCATAATATCCGCTGCTTAATACGAAAGATCCAAGCATTATCCTTCGCTTAACTTCTGCTCCGAATCCTTCCGAACGGGTCTTCTTGAACATATTATGAAGTCCTTCGTATTCTTCAGCCCTGTAACCGTATTTTACGCCTTCGAATCTGGCAAGGTTAGAACTTGCCTCCGCAGAAGCTATTACATAATATGCAGGAATGGCATACTCAACAAGACTCAGATCGAATTCTTCAACTACTGCTCCCTTGTCCTTAAGAACGTCAACAGCAGCAAGTACAGCAGACTTGACTTCATCATCAAGTCCCTCGCCAAAATAATCTTTTGGAATTCCTATTCTCATTCCCTTAACATCGTCTGTAAGTGCTTCTGAAAAATTATAAGAATCTCTCTTAACGGATGTGCTGTCTTTGGGATCATATGATGCGATAGTTTCAAGAATCGCTGCACAATCCGAAACATTCTTTGCGATCGGTCCGATCTGGTCAAGAGATGAACCGTATGCGATAAGACCGTATCTTGATACTGTTCCGTAAGTAGGTTTTATTCCGGTCACACCGCAAAACGAACTCGGCTGTCTTATCGATCCGCCCGTATCAGAACCAAGCGCATAAGAACATTCATTTGCAGCGACTGCCGCACATGAACCGCCCGAAGAACCGCCCGGAACATGATCCAATTTCCATGGATTATGGGTAGGTCCGTAATATGAAGTCTCAGTTGTACTACCCATTGCGAATTCATCCATATTGGTCTTTCCGATTATCACCGCTCCGGATTTCTCAAGATTGATAACCGCTTCGGCAGTATACATTGGTTTAAAATTATTAAGGATCTTAGAGCTGCATGTCGTAAGAATTCCTTCCGTACACATATTATCTTTTATTGCAACCGGTACACCGGCAAGAGGTCCGGAATATATTCCGTCCTTAATGCCCTGCTGTACTTCTTCCGCTCTTTTAATTATGGCTGCTTCATCAAGAACCGTAACATAACTGTTAACATCTTTTTCAACTTTTCCGATCTGCGCCAGAGCATCTTTTGCAGCATCAACGGCCGAGACTTCACCGGAACTTATTTTTTTGCCAAGCTCTACGGCTCCTATATCCATTAAGCTCATCTTGTATTCTCCTCCTAATCAAATGTCTTCGGTACAACAAATGAACCGTCTTTTTCTTCGGGTGCATTGGACAGGATAGCTTCCCTGTCATCCCCATTGGTAACAACATCCTCACGAAAAACGTTATTGACCGGGAATACATGTGACATGGGTTCAACACCTGAAGTATCAAGCTCGTTAAGTTTGTCAATATAATCAAGCATACTGCCCATATCTTTTTTTGCCTGTTCTTTTTCTTCATCAGACAGTTCAAGTTTGGCAAGTATTCCGACATATTCTATAGTCTCATCAGATATAATATTAGCCATAATATTTACTCCTCTTTAATTATTCGTAACTGTTCGGCACAACAATACCACTCAAGATCAAAAAGTACAACAAAGCAGCTTCATGATACGTGAAGCTGCTTGTAAATTCATCAGCTATATTTTCAATACTTATTAAAACAAATCGAATCCGTTGCCGCCAAGATCATCGCCGTTAACTACAGGATAGAACTTTCCGTCTTCCGGCTTGATATAAAGATCGATAGTCTTAATATCTCTAACCTTGTTGCCGGCTTTCTGCCATGCATCAATTGCTTTTTTCTTAATGCTCTCAAGGTCGATCTGGTTCTCACCATGCTCAACAGCAATTGTCTTATATACGATATTCTTCTTGGAGAATGACTTAGCCGGCTTCTTAGCCTGTGTCTTTGCTGCAGCCTTAGGAGCTTCTTTCTTGGAAGCTTCTGCCTTTGCAGGTGCCTTCTTGGTCTCTTCTTTAGCAGCCGGTGCTTTTGCCGGAGTTGTCTCTTTCTTTACTGTAGCGGTTGCTACCGGTGTCTTCTTAACTTCTTCCTTTGTTGTAACTTTCTTATCAGCTGTGTCAGTCTTTTTTGTTGTAGCCATTATAAAACCTCCCAAATAAATAAAAAAAATAATAATAAAAATGATAATTAAAATAGTTACATTTACTGTTACAAAAAGTTGACAATCGAGGTGACAGGATTTGAACCTGCGACCTCTGCGTCCCGAACGCAGCGCTATACCAAACTTAGCCACACCTCGATGTGTATATTGAACATACAAACGTATATTAGCACAATCGTTTTAATAATGCAAGCATTTTTTCAGAAATAATTTTTGAGAATAAAAATGCGTATACGGTTTCAAACCAACCGCATACGCATTTAATATTTTCAGCAACTTTTCAAAAAATATTTTTTAAGTAACAGTTCATCATTTTACTTTGACATTTTTCACTGCACTCCATGCTCCGTAAACTTTCTTGCCGTCAGCTGTAACAAATGCTCTTGCCTTAACAAAATATTTTTTCTTTGACTTTAATTTTTTGATGACTTTGCTTGTTGCTTTTCCTTTTATAATTACATTAACAGCCTTTTTAAATTTCTTGTTAAGCGAATAAGATATCTGATATCCTTCGGCACCTTTAACTTTTTTAACAACAACTTTCATCTGTTTTTTCTTTGGACTCTTAACAGATTTTATTGCTGCCTTTCCGGGTTTTTTAACTTCGGCTTTTGTGTTGTCTCCGGTTGATGTTGAACCCGGTGCAGTCACAGTTCCCGGCGTGGTCGGTACTGCTGTTGATGTCACAGGCGGATTGGTTACCGCAGGCGCTGTCGGTTCCGGAAGCGCCTTGATAGTGAAGTCCGTCTTGATCTGTCCGCCGTATCCGTTGGCACCTGTTACATATACGGAAGCTGTTCCAGCCTTCTTATTATTGGAATAGAATAATGAATATTCCTTATCCTTCGTAAGAGTTTTTCCGTCGCGTGTTACCGTTACTGCCGGTTCACATTTATTACCCGAATAATCGAATTCCGTCTTATCGAGAGTAACTTTAGCATCAGTGATAAGCGGCTTTTGAACTGCAATTCTGTCAATCTTCGGAGCACTGCCTGAATCGGTATAAAGCTGTATGGTATTATCTCCTTCTTTCAGCTCTATATCTATAGGATATCTGTAAGCACCTACAGCACTGCCGTTACCTACCATTCCGATAACATCTGTAAGTGTCGTAACATCTTCTCCGTTAACATTGATAACAAGTCTGCTGTTATTAGCCGAGATAGCATATACCTTAAGATCATATGTTCCTGCCTCAGGCACATTTTCTATATTGAATGTAATGCTGTTGTTCTGTCCGTTTCCAAGTCCCTGAACATATGCTTTGCCGGATATGTATATCTCTTCATTCTTAACACTTGCATTACCTGACAGATCGGCATTCTCAGCTTCATAGAAGGTATAATCATCATATACTGTCCATTTCTCGGGATCATTCTTTGAAAGCTTGACTGCACATCCGCCGTACTGAAGAAGATCGAAGTCAAGATACTGATCCGATGTTACAGTCTTGGTCTCAACCTCAATATTCTCTCCGTCATCGGTATCTTTGTAAATATATGCATAATATGTCTCATCATCATCAAGGAAATTAAGCGGAACACTGTAAGAACCTCCCTTAACCGACATTGCGCCGATATACCAGTTCTCGCCGCTTCTTCTTGCACGTATTACGTCCTTCATAGGATAACCTTCAAGAAGGATACTCTCATCCCATGTGCTCGGAACATCTGCGATAAGCGGGAATGCCGTATATCCCGGATATACATAACCCGACTGTGCAAATGTCTCAACTGCCGATTCATACTCGATACACATAGAAAGCATGAATCCGGTCGTGGCAGGACTGTACTGTGAATTGGTCTGGTTACGCTTGATACTGAACAATGCAGGTGTATACTCCATTGATCCGATTACATTTCTTGTGAAAGGAAGAGTAACAAGAGTCTCAACCGGTGAAGCATTGCCCCACTTGAAATATTCCATTCCGCAAACGGCTTCACTGGACAGAAGGTTGGGATATGTTCTGTTCTCACCGTTCGGGTCTGTTACACCATGGAAGTTAACTACAAGGTGATGCTTTGCTGCGATATCGATGATCTCATACATGTTCCACATAGCGAACTGACTGTCACTCTCGATGTAGTCAACCTTAACACCTTTGACACCGATCTCTTCGCACCATGCGAACTGCTCTTCAATATCAGGGATATTGTCAAGGTCAAAGATATGAGCATTATCCCACTTATGAACGCCGTACCAGAGAAGGATTCCAACGTTCTTATCATTTGCATAATCAACAAGTCCCTTTACCTTTGTCTCATAATCAGCCCAGTTCTCCCATCCGAAGTCGATAAGGCAGTATGTGATTCCGGCATTGGAACAGAAGTCGATATAATCTTCCATACTGTTGTAATCGATGTTGTCACCTGTTGACCACCATGACCATACGGAAGTTCCCGGTACTACCCATGAGAAATCTCCCTCTGCCGGCGGATTAAGGTCAGGTATAAGCGTGCTGCTTGTGATGGCATTAAGATCCTCGCCTATGATAGCAACTCTCCACGGAGTCTCGAACGAACCTGTGAAATCTACAGATGAAAGCCATGTATGACGGCGATCCATGGTCTTCTTATGGTTACTTAAGTCCTGCTCGCCGTTAAGGTCTTCACCAAACTTAACTTTGATATCCTTCTTGCCGGACTTGGTCTCGAATACCGATGCACAGTAAGGATTGTCATTATTATATACACTCGCCTCCGATAAAAGAACCCATGCATTACCTGCATCTGCTCCCGTATCGGCAAGTATAGGTGTCGAATATGTTGATGAAGCATTCTTTACGGATTCCATTGTTCTCTGGGTATACTCACCTGCTTCATATGTAGCACTTCTTCCGATCGTCCACAGTGTTGATGAATCCGGAAGTACGAATGCGCTTTCTTCGCTTGTGATGGATACTTCTTCACTATCGGTTGTTGTATCGGCATCAACCTGATATCTGTAAGCAATTCCCTCGTTATCAACTCTGAAGTTCATAACTACGCTTGAATTATCTCTTGTAAGTTTGAAATCAAGCTCTTTATATTCTTTGTTAACATGATTGACCGGCCCCTGAATAAGATCGTAATCATATAAACCCTCTTCAACCTTGATCGAAGAATCATCAAGATTCATTCCGGTCGTAAGATCGATTCCTTTTGTAACAAGTCCGAAGGGCGAACACTGTAATACAACATAATCATTCAGATATGCTGAATAATAATATTCTCCCGTGTCACTTTCCCAGATCTGAACTCTGATCTTGCCATTCGGCGAACTTACGGTCAGTTTATCAACTGGGCTGAGTCCGTCTGATGCCTCATCGCCCTTAACTGCAGCTTTTGCCGTATCGGCACCGTTTCCGGCAGGCATAACGAATACAGTCGAAAGAACCATAGCTGTCGCAACCGCATATGACAACGATCTCTTAACAATGTTCCTCATTCCCATAAAATATTCCTCCTCATATATGTTAATTATAAAAACTGATTATACTATTATAATACTTTCTCCGTAAATGCACAAATGGAAGTATGTAACTTTAACATGCAAAAATGTTAAAAGTATCAGTATTTCGGACAACATATTGAATTAACGTAGGAAAATGTGATATCATAGGCAATATAATCATGAAAAATTAAATTACACACAATATAATCATACACATCACAGAGGTGATATCATGCAGCATCACATTACAAGATTGGCACATTATAAATGTCTGGAGTCTGTCGAAAAGAGCCAGCATGATCTGTATCTATGTTATTGCGGCATCCAGGATTGCTACCCAGGTCATTTCTTCGGACCCACCACCCGTAAGGATTACCTTGTCCATGTCGTCACTGCGGGCAGGGGAATCTTCAAGACCAACGGTAAGACATACAATCTTGAAGCCGGATCACTGTTCCTTATATGTCCCGGAGTGACTACTTATTACAAAGCGGACGATAACGATCCCTGGTCGTACATATGGTTCGGTTTTAACGGACTGAAAGCTGACGAACTTTTAAGACACGCCGGCCTGTCTGCCGATTCTCCGACCAACAAGGTTCCCGACACAACCCCGTATATAAACGGTGTCACCGGAATCCTTGATTCATGCCAGCTTACATTTTCAAATGAATTCAAGAGAGAAGCATGTCTTTATACAATGGCTGCCCAGCTTGTTGATGATCTTCACGAAACGGCGGGTAACACCGATGAACCCATGTATCCTTACCAGACTTACGTTGAGCATACGCTTGATTATATCGAGAATAATTATTTTAATAATATCAAGATCACGGATATTGCCGATTACATCGGGATCAACCGTTCTTATCTTACAACATGTTTCAAGAAAGTAACTAACATGTCACCGAGACAATATCTTAACGAATACAGGATGAATAAAGCAAAATCCCTTCTGACCGGAACCGGGATTCCGATCCATGAGATCGCCACAAGAGTCGGTTACGAAGACTCACTTGCATTCTCAAAAGTATTCAAGAATCATACGGGATTATCCCCAAAGGCCTACAGAGAAAAAAGAGACTAAAAAAACGGTGCGCTCCTGCACCGTTTTTTAATAGCGAGAGGGGGATTCGAACCCTCGACACTGCGGGTATGAACCGCATGCTCTAGCCAACTGAGCTATCTCGCCATATTCAGTCATTCGGAGAATCTCCAAATGACTAATGGGACCTACAGGGCTCGAACCTGTGACCCTCTGCTTGTAAGGCAGATGCTCTCCCAGCTGAGCTAAGATCCCATGTTGCAAGGTCATTTATTATAATGGCACTCAACATCAACATATTATATATAGTATTAACCTGCTTGTCAAGCATTTTCTAAAATCTTCTCCATTTATCCAGATCACTCACTATTATAACGGCTCCGCGGATCAGATTATCGAACATTCCTCCCTTATAGAATGATACAAGTATCATTCCGACCGGAATACCCACTATCATTCCGAGAACACCTCCAAACCGGTATCCCACGAACATGAAGAACAGGGTTGCAAGAGGACTTAAGCCTATACTGTCCGCAACCATCTTGGGCTGCAGGAAATTCCTTACCGCCTGACATACTATATATAAAACGAACAATACTATCGCTGAAACATATCTTCCCACTATTATCTCATATACACACCATGGCCATATTATTGTTCCCGAACCGAGAACCGGAAGAAAATCAACAAAGGCAATGATAAGCGCGAGCAAAAGTGCATATTTCGTTCCGAGACACATCAGACCGATGGACAGGATCACGAATATACATATCATTATCTTGAACTGCGCTTTAAAATATCCAACAAGAGCATATACAATATGATCCATGACCATCTTGTATGTTTTTTTGATGGGAGCGGGAACTTTTTCTGAACATGTCTTAACTATATTATCGTGTTCAGCCATAAGGAAATAACTGAAAAGAATCGTAAGAACTGTCATGAGCAATGCTTCCGCAACATTTTTTACAACCGTGCCGGCTGTACCCACATTAAGATTTGACGACAATACATCCTTGGCAAAATCATTGACCGCAAGCCCAATCTTTTCATTGGCATTATCAAGAAAATCTTTAACTCCGTCAGGAAGTATAGAAGAATCACCGCGCCACTCTTCAATCGTATTCTGAAGAGTATCGATCGCGGACTTATACAGCTCCGGCACATTATGAGCAAAAGCTATCCCCTGTTTTATCAGTACATACACAAGTCCGTAGAGCAAAGAGATCACAATCGCAAGCGTAAGAACGATCACTATTGCCGAACCGTGTTTTCTGAGAAGCTTTAATTTTTTTTCGAGAAAGCGTACGATGGGATTGGCTATCATAGCTATTATCCATCCGACAACAAAAGGCCACATGAAAACAAGAATTTTCGGCGCTGCAAATATAATAAATAATATTAGAACAGCCGTTATTAAATAATTAAATAAAATCTTAGCATAAAGCTGTCTTCTTATATGTTTTTTTTGTTTTTCGTCCATACACTTCTCCCTCAATATCAGGCTATCGCACCGATCCCTCCGAATATGCCCATGCCTGCAAATCCCATTATTATTCCCGCAAGAAGGACTCCAAGTATTACAGCGATAACGCTGGTTTTAAAATCCATATCGAGAATACTTGCGGCAAGAGTTCCGGTCCATGCCCCGGTTCCCGGAAGCGGAATCCCCACAAATAAAAACAGGGCAAGAAACAATCCTCTTCCTGCTTTTGCTTTTAATTTTTCTCCGCCTTTATTGCCTTTTTTCAGACAGAAAGAAAAAAACGGTCCTATGACTTTTTTATCTGCTCCCCATTCAAGAATCTTTCTTGCAAAAAAGAAAATAAACGGTACGGGCAACATGTTTCCGGCTATACATATTACATATGACCAGACAAGATCCAGATTAAATCCGACTGCCATGATGATCGCTCCCCTGAGCTCTATCAAAGGAACCATCGAAACCAAAAAAATCCATAAATATTCTATTCGCATTATTATTTTTATCCTCCTTGATCAGTACGTGGTGTCACGCTTCATATTATTTCGTCCAGTAATTTCATCATGGCACACAAAGCTCTTCCCCTGTGGCTTATCTCATTTTTTTCTTCGGGAAGTATCTCTGCCGTCGTGCATTTTCTCTCCGGCAGATAGAAAATCGGATCGTACCCGAAACCATGCTCGCCTCTTATCTTGTGAGCGATATGTCCTTCTATTATTCCTTCTGCCGTAAGTTCTTTTCCATCCGGCATCACACACGCTATAACGCACACAAAACGTGCGGTTCTTTTTTCTTCGGGAACATCTTTCATTTCATTTAAAATGTGATTGTTTTTCACGTCGTATGAAGTATCTTCTCCGAGATATCTCGCGGAATATATTCCGGGAGCCTTATCAAGATAATCCACTTCAAGTCCCGAATCGTCAGCAAGAACAATGCTGTCCGTATACCCTGCCACGGTCCTTGCTTTTATCAGCGCATTTTCTTCAAATGTTTTTCCGTCTTCAACTATGTCAGCATTGATACCCGCATCTTTAAGAGATATAAGATTGATATCATGTCTGTCAATGAATTCCTTCATTATCTCGCGGATCTCATCAAGTTTTCCTTTATTGCCGGTTGCAAAAATTACGTCCATTTTTTCTCTCCAATATTATTCGATCACTTTGCCGTACATGTTGTAATATGCTTTGATTATTCCATTGTACAGACCATTGACCATCTTCTTGATTTTTTTCTTATTCGTTAACATCTTCAGATCATTTTTATCCGAAAGATATCCCATCTCGATTATTGTTGCGGGAACCTCGCTGTTTCGAAGAATGTACAGATCTTTTTTACGGTTAACGACATTCCTTCTTCTCATTCCGGTGGTGTCAACAATACCGTCAAGCATATCCGTTGCAAGTTTTTTGCTTGCGATTCTTTTTTCCTTATTGACCGAAGAATACAATGTCTCAACGCCGTTTACTCCCGGCACCCAGTAACGCTCATAAAAATTGCAATGAAGACTTATTAACATGTCAGCGTTAAGATCGTTTGCAAGACCGACTCTTTCTCTGAGGGCAAGACTGTCATCTCCAAGCCTTGTATAGTAGACTTTTATCGAAGTCTTATCAAGTTTTTCTTTCAGCTTTTTTGCTATATTAATGGCAATATCTTTTTCCAGACATTTTCCGCCGGTTGAATTGCATCCAACATCAATTCCTCCATGTCCCGGATCGACAACCATAATACAGTCATATACATCATGAGGATTACTGCAGTCAACAACACAGGCATCAGCATACTGATGGAGCCGATATGCATATATATGATCAAATTTCACGGTAATTTCTTTGCGGAATCTACCCTCATATACATCGGAATCCTTAGATACGACTTTGACTTTTTTGACAGCGTCTCCCGCGATCTCAGGTATAACATCTCCGATGAAATATATATTCCCTGCAATTCTCTGGAACTGTCCGATGTCAAAATCACCGTCGGAACAATTATCGATCATTATCTTAAGAGACTTATTCATATAATCGTCTTCTATGGCTATCTCTTCTCCGTCAGAAAGCGGAGGAATGATCAGCTGCGCCACACCCGAATAATCGCCTCTTAACTCTCGCCATCTATCATTGTCAATGATCGCATTGCCTTCATTGATCATTATATACGGTTCGGTTACATCTTCCGTTACCTGTTCATCCACATTCACAGCCTGATCCGTAACGGGAATCTGCGGACCGATCCTTGGATCGTCATTCGCAACGGTCACAACGACCCGTCCCGATTGACTTATCTCGGCTGCAAACCATCCGTCTTCAGAGTCCTTTCTCTCATTTGCTTCGACCCTGTTGTCTGATTTCTCATCTATTAAAAGCCCTGCACCTGTAACGAGCATAACAAAACATATGCACATCAGAGCAATATTTCTTAACTGTACGTCCTTCAAGGCGTTATGCCCTCCTCATAAGATTCTTGACCGTCTGCTTTTACGTCGCGGGTTTCTTCGGCGGCTTCGGTCCCATATACTGCAGAAAATACGTTTTCATCATTCCGTTATACAGCTTCCTGTTCTTATCGGCTTTCTTACCTATATACCGTTCGGCATCTTCATGAGCGGTAATTATATAATACGACCATGAATCCAAACTCCTGAATGTCCTTCCGATTGTTTCGTACAATCCGTTGACTTCTTTTTTGTCCATAAGTCTTTCACCGTAAGGCGGATTGGTTATTATGAAGCCGAATTTTTTACTACTGCTCAACTCATCAACCGGACGTCTCTGAAAATGTATGTACTTATCAACACCTGCAAGCCCTGCATTGACCATAGACATCTTAACACATTCCGGATCGATATCATACCCCTGAATATTCATCTCCACGTCATGTTTCACGCCGGCCTTCGCCTCTTCAAAAGCATCCTTATAATATCCTGCAGCGTCCAAAACAGTCCAGTTTTCGGACAAAAAATGCCTGTTCATTCCCGGTGCGATGCACGCCCCGATCATCGCCGCCTCAATCGGGATCGTTCCGCTGCCGCAGAACGGATCGACAAGAATCCTGTCATATTTCCATGGCGTAAGCATTATAAGTGACGCAGCGAGAGTTTCCGTGATAGGCGCTTTAACAGTCATTTTCCTGTAACCGCGCTTATGAAGCGACACACCTGTGGTATCGATCCCTACCGTTACGATGTCTTTGACTATCGTGACTCTTACGGGATATTCCTCACCGTCTTCAGGGAACCAGCTGATCTTATAATGTTCCTTCATTCTTTCGACCATTGCTTTTTTCATTATAGACTGAATATCGGATGGACTGAATAATTTGCTTTTAATGGAATTTGCTTTTGTTATCCAGAATTTCCCATTTCTGGGAATATATCTCTCCCACGCTATTTTTTTTGTATTTTCAAACAGTTCTTCAAATGTTTCCGCTTTAAATGATGCCGCCTTAAGCAATATCCTCTCTGTCGTTCTCATATTGATATTGGCCCGGCACATCGCATCAAGGCCGCCCCGAAAAGTAACCTTTCCGTCTTCAACCTGAACTATATCGTATCCAAGCTTCTGTACTTCCTTCTTGCATACCGCCTCCGTACCAAAATGGCATGGGGCGATCCATTCGTATAATTCCATTGTATCCTCCATATCTTTATGATACAAGTTTAAATATGATATATGCACCGGCGATTATTGCGACCACCGGGATGATCAATGGCAATAATGAAAATATTATTCCAATTATCACAAGCAGACCCAGACCGATGATCCCAAGCACGATAAGCATCCATATGCCGGTTTTTATCTTTCTGCCGACATTTCCGCTTCTGCTGTTTTCGGATTCATCACTCCATGTTTCTTCTCTGTGATTTTCTCTCGAATAATGTCTGTTGATAGGGTTGTCTTTTATATTGTATGTCTGGATCAGAGTTTTTGCGATCAGTCTGGGGTTACCCAGTTCTTTCATAACGTCTTCCATGGTCCTGCCGCTGTTTATTTCATTTTTAATATATGATTCATAATACTGAAGCTGTCTTCCGATCTCACGCTCGTCAACTTTTCCGCGAAGGCTTTTTTCAAGTTCTTTAAGGAATTCTTCACTATTCACAGCCGGACACCCCCTATCAGCATCTGTCCGAAGATTTCGAATCAGATACAATCCATTATATAGCATTCTACGGAAATTGCAAGCACAGCAGGCATCTCTTAGCAGTTATTATATTACTTGACTATATGCATTAGTGTAAATATAATGTAAATGTTCAGCTGTTCGTAACGACAATGAATGCGGGTGCTGAGCAATTATATTATAAAATTACTCATGAGTCACAGATTCGGGAGGTCAGTTACATATGAAATTCAGGTTATTTGACAAAGAAGATTCATCTATTGATATCGTACATATTGATGTACTTGACGGAGTAAGGGCATTTGCCGTTCTCATAGTCGTATGGTTTCACATCTGGCAGCAATGCTGGATCATGCCTACCTTAAACACACCCGAACTGTCATTTCTCGGAATTAACAATATCGATCTTGACTGGCTCCCCCGTACGGGATACATGATGGTCACGATGATGATATTCCTCAGCGGTTTCTGTCTGTATCTTCCTTATGCAAGACATAAGCTTAACGGCGATCCGCTGCCTTCAACCGGACTGTTCTTCAAAAAAAGAGTGGCGCGTATCGTACCGTCATATCTTGCTTCGATCATAATCGTACTCGTATATAATATTGTGAACTGCAGTTATACCGATCCGGGATTTCAATTACATGACGATACTTCTTTCATGGGCGTTGATATTCTTACTCACCTTACTTTCACATTCAACCTAGTCCCGGACACATGCAATTATTCGCTGCTCAATAATGTGTTATGGACCGTTGCGCTTGAAGTGCAATTCTATATCATATTCCCTTTGATCCAGAAATGTTTTTCAAAAAAACCGGTCATCACATATCTTACAATGAATATAATATCCTACGCGTTCACACAATTTGCGCTCGGTCAGGATAATATACCTTATTACCTTCACCAACTCCCGACATATTTTTCGGTATATGCAAACGGCTTCATGGGCGCAATGATACTTGTGGGAATCTCAAAAGAAATAAAAAGAACAAAGTTTTTGGGGATCGCAGCCACGATCACATCAATCCTATGCATTCTTGTATACCGTCTCATGATGAAGACCCTTATCATGCAGGAAGATCTGAATGTATGGCAGCTTAACAACAGATTTGTTGTTTCGATACTTTTCCTTGTATTCGTAATATCGACAGCACTGTCAGTGTCCGCATACAGATTCATATTTGCCAATAAAGTAACCGTTTTCCTGTCGACTATATCATTCAACCTGTACATATGGCATCAGTTTTTGTGTCTCGCATTCAAGACCCACAGGATTCCGTACTACTCGGGCGATCAGGCGCCGAACGAGCTTGGCGATCAGGTTTGGATGTGGAAGCTTCTTATCATAAGCTTTGCCGCTGCTTTTGGCGCCGCGATAGCTGCCACCTACCTTATAGAAAAGCCCGCCTCAAAGCTCATTATGCGGATTGGTAATAAAAAAAATAATGGTGCTCCCGGAAACAAAACCGCTGCCGGGAAAAACACCGTGAGGAAATAATCTTAAAAAGAAGCTTATTCGAAAGACCTGCTTTCCGAATAAGCTTCTTATATTTCTCAAAATAGAGTTTCTCTTTGCGAAACCTGATCATTCTCAGAAAGGAAGTCCTCCTCCGAGTCCAAGGCCGCCTGTAAGTGACTCCATTGCTTTGGAAGACTCTTCTTCCATCTGCCTGAGTGCTTCGTTTGTTGCCGCAACAATAAGATCCTCAAGCATCTCTATATCATCGGGATCAACAATCTCTTCAGACAGTTTAACCGACAATATCTCTTTTTTGCCGGATACCCTGACTTTGACCGCACCGCCGCCGGCAGTGCCTTCCCATTCTTTTTCTTCAAGCTCCTTTGTTTTTTCTTCCATCTGACGCTGCATTCTCTGCGCCTGTTTCATGAGGTTACCCATATTGCCGGGCATTCCTCCCTGAAATCCACCTCTTTTTGCCATTTCTATTCTCCTTCTTGTTAATTATTGATTTATGTATTTATACTACTGTTCATCGTTGCCACCCTGCCGTTTCACAGTAAGGGCATGATGAATATTTATCTGTTATGATTTGAGAACATCAACCTTAATTCCTGAATTGATCAACCGCTCAAGATTAGGATATACTCCGCTCTTTTCTTCCTGTTCGCTTATATGGATCACATTTATCTGTACTTCTTTTCCTATGTAATCGTTGATCGCTTCTTTCAACACATTATAATTCTTCTCATTCTGCATTATTCCCGTAAATGATTCATCGGGACTCGCAAGCACAAGACTTCCTCCGTCACCCGAAACACTAAGCGTCATTCCCCTGACGATTCCATACAGCGCGGGATCCATTCCTCCTATGATCTCCTGCCATTTTGAAGCTACCATCTTAACATCTTCCTTAAGTGCGGAAGGATATATCTTTCTGGCAGGTTTTACAGGCTGCTCGGGTGTGGGCGTCTGTCCAGCAGGCGTCTCACCCGCATTACCGGGATTGTTGTATGCCCCCTGTTCCGCAAGTGCCTCAAGTTGTCTTATCCTGTCAAGAAGCGACTCGTAGTCATTCTCCATCTGCGGCCTGCACATCTTGATGACTTCAACTTCAACCAGTATCCTTTTTTGCGCCGCATACCGGATCTTTGAAGACAGTTCCGACAATATCCTTATGTATCTGACAAGCTCATCATCCGTAACCTTTTCGGACTGCTCCTTTAACATCCTGATATTATCGGCCGACATCTCGATCATATCCTCACAGTCACTTATCCTGCTTACTATGAGAAGATTACGCATATACCATATCCACTCATTTATAAACCATCCAAGTTCACGTCCGAGCACACACACTTCCTCTATGACCGAAAGCGCCCCTCTTACATCCTTTGCAATAACGGCATCAAGTATTCGTCTGAACACTTCCGTATCAACGGCCCCGAGCACATCAAGCACCTTATCATAGGTAAGTTCTTCGCCAAGATAAAATGCTGTGCACTGGTCAAGCAGGCTTAATGCATCACGCATCGAACCGTCGGCAGTCTTTGCGATATATCTTATCGCCTTATCTTCAGCTTCGACTCCTTCTTTTGACGACAGATCCTTAAGCTGCGAAGCTATGGTATCTATACTTATTCTATGAAAATCATACCTCTGGCATCTTGATAGGATCGTTATGGGAATCTTGTTCACTTCCGTGGTGGCAAGAATGAATATCACATATGCAGGAGGCTCCTCCAGTGTCTTAAGGAGCGCATTGAACGCTCCCGTTGACAGCATGTGTACCTCATCTATTATATATACCTTGTATCTGCCCTCGGCAGGCGAGTATTGTACAGAATCAACTATCTCTCTGACATTGTCAACACCGTTATTGGATGCTGCATCCATCTCTATCACATTCATTGAAGACTGTGACAGGATGCTCTTACACATCGGACATTCACCGCACGGACCGTTTTCATCGGGATTCTCGCAATTAACGGCTCTCGCCATTATCTTAGCCACCGAAGTCTTACCTGTACCTCTGGTTCCAGTAAACAGATAAGCGTGGCCTATCCTCCCCAGTTTCAGCTGGTTCTTTAATGTCGTAACAATATGATCCTGTCCTTTTACCTCGCCAAAATTATTCGGCCTGAACTTCCTGTATAATGCCGTATAAGACATATATTACCCCCATCAGTCTCCGAAACATATTCCGAGACTCTTTGCTTCTTTAATGATCGATGACTTGGGATCAACCATCTTGAGCTTTCCGGCAACCTCTTCAAGAGGAACGGGAACTATCTCATTATTCCTGATTCCCACCATAACGCCGTATTTTTCCTTAATTATGAATTCTCCGGCAGCAGCTCCGAGTCTGCTCGAGATCACACGGTCATAAGGACATGGAATTCCTCCACGCTGCGTATGACCCGGTACGGTAACTCTTATCTCCTGTCCGGTACGTTCACCGATCTCGGCTCCGATTTGATATGATATCGAAGGATACTTGTTGTTCTTGATCTTCTTCTTATAATCCTTCTTGGATAATTCAGCGTCTTCTTTTGATATAGCGCCTTCCGCAACAGCTAAGATCGTGAACTTCTTGCCGACCTGAGTTCTCTTGTCGATCGCTCCGACTACCTTATCTATATCATAAGGTATCTCCGGAATGAGTACGATATCAGCTCCGCCTGCGATTCCCGCATGAAGCGTAAGCCATCCGACATCATGTCCCATTACCTCGACTATAAACACTCTTCCGTGCGATGCCGCGGTCGTATGAATATTATCAATCGCAGCGGTCGCAATATTAACCGCACTCTGGAAACCGAATGTCATATCCGTTCCGTAGAGATCGTTGTCTATTGTCTTCGGAAGCGTAATTACGTTAAGTCCTTCTTCACGAAGCAGATTAGCCGTCTTATGCGTTCCGTTTCCGCCAAGTATTACAAGGCAGTCAAGCTTCCATTTTGCATAATTGTTCTTCATCGCAAGAACCTTATCCATTCCGTTCTCGTCAGGCTCGCGCATAAGCTTGAACGGCTGTCTTGAAGTTCCTATTATGGTACCGCCCTCCGTGAGTATTCCCGAGAAATCAATGGGCTTCATCATTCTGTAGTTACCGTACATCAATCCCTTATACCCATCAAGAATACCGACGATCTCAATATCCTCAACCTTCTCATACAACGCCTTGGCTACGCCTCTCATGGTTGCATTAAGACTCTGACAGTCGCCTCCGCTTGTCAGAAAACCTACTCTCATCATAAACGACACTCCTTTCCGCTCCGTAATCGTAACTTTTCACAGGCGCAAACCGGCAATGACCCGGGCGCCGATCGGTTACCCTTAATTATACTCTTGTAAGTCCCTTCCGGAATCATATCCGCACATACATTTATGCATGTTCCGTACAACCGGATAAAGACATTTTCAGTTTATCATACAGAAGGTTGTATGTCAAAAGAAAGGCTGTGTCAAACAGACCCAAACAACCGTTAAAACTTCTTGCATTTTTACTATATATGAATTAAAATGGAAACATGCATGTAAAGCGTGCAACAATACGAATATTATATGTTATACAACAAGAAAGGAAGGTATTGATCAATGAGTAATGCACCAGTAGCAAAGATTGGTATCGTAGCGGTAAGTCGTGACTGCTTCCCGGAGTCACTTTCCGTTAACAGAAGAAAGGCGCTTATAGAGGCGTACACAAAAAAGTACGGAGCAGATGATATTTATGAATGTCCTATATGTATCGTTGAAAGCGAGATACATATGGTTCAGGCTCTTGAAGACATTAAGAAGGCAGGATGTAACGCACTTTGCGTATATCTTGGAAACTTCGGACCTGAGATATCAGAGACACTTCTTGCAAAGCATTTTGACGGACCGGTTATGTTCTGTGCAGCAGCAGAAGAGACATCAAAAGACGGCGGACTTATCCAGGGTCGTGGCGACGCTTACTGCGGAATGCTTAATGCAAGCTACAACCTGAAGCTTCGTAACGTTAAGGCATATATCCCTGAGTATCCTGTAGGCACAGCTGAAGGATGCGCTGACATGATCAAGGAATTCGTTCCGATCGCACGTGCGGTTGTTGCACTTAAGGATCTTAAGATAATAAGCTTCGGACCACGTCCTCTCAACTTCCTTGCATGTAATGCACCGATCAAGCCGCTCTATGATCTCGGCGTTGAGATCGAAGAGAACTCAGAGCTTGACCTTTTCGAAGCATTCAACAAGCATGCAGGCGATAAGAGAATCCCTGAAGTTGTTGCAGATATGGAGAAAGAGCTTGGCGCAGGCAACAAGAAGCCTGAGATACTTGAGAAGCTCGCTCAGTATGAACTTACACTTCTTGACTGGATCGAGGAGCATAAGGGTTACAGAAAATATGTTGCTATCGCAGGAAAATGCTGGCCGGCATTCCAGACACAGTTCGGATTCGTTCCATGCTATGTTAACAGCCGTCTTACAGGCAAAGGCATTCCTGTATCATGCGAAGTTGATATCTACGGCTGCTTGAGCGAGTTCATCGGAACCGTTGTAAGTGAAGATGCTGTTACTCTTCTTGATATCAACAATACAGTTCCACAGGATATCTATGATGAAGATATTAATAACAAACATGATTATACTCTTAATGAGACATTCATGGGATTCCATTGCGGAAATACAGCTTCAGGCAAGCTTTCATTCTGCGAGATGAAGTACCAGATGATCATGGCAAGAGCTCTTCCGCAGGAAGTTACAAACGGAACACTCGAAGGCGACATCGTTCCGGGCGACATCACATTCTTCCGTCTCCAGAGTACAGCAGACACCAAGCTTCGTGCTTATATCGCACAGGGTGAGGTTCTTCCTGTTAAGACACGTTCATTCGGTGGAATCGGTATATTCGCTATTCCTGAGATGGATCGTTTCTATCGTCATGTACTTATTGAGAAGAACTTCCCGCATCACGGTGCTGTTGCATTCGGACACTTCGGAAAAGCTCTTTATGAAGTATTCAAGTATATCGGCGTTGATGTTGAGGAGATCGGCTTCAATCAGCCTAAGGGAATGCTTTACAAAGGCGAGAATCCGTTCGCATAATGATTATCAGTTCAGCACCCCAATGTTCATTGGCGCGAAGTGGCAATGAACTGTGGTGCTGAAGTGTCACACAATATTACAGAATTCAAAATGTACTCTCAGGAGTTTGTATATCATCCTTCTGGGAGTACTTGAATATTTGGAGTATCTATATAATATGAAAGGAAATGATAGAATATGAATTATTTAATTGGTATAGATCTTGGAACTTCTGCAACAAAGACAGTTCTTTTTGATGAAAACGGCGAGATCATCGCTTCCGCTTCAAAAGAATATCCTTTGTATACACCGCAGAACGGCTGGGCTGAGCAAAAGCCCGAAGACTGGCGTGACGCTGCGATCGAGACAATCTCAAAAGTTGTTAAGGAATCCGGTGTAAACAACGCTGACATCAAAGGTCTTGGTATATCCGGACAGATGCACGGTCTCGTAATGCTTGACGAAGCAGGCGAGGTTATCCGTCCTTCCATCATATGGTGTGACCAGCGTACAGCAAAAGAATGTGACGAGATCACCGAAAAAGTCGGAGCAAAGAGACTTATTGAGATCACTGCCAATCCTACACTCACAGGATTCACAGCATCAAAGATCCTCTGGGTTCGAAACAACGAGCCTGAGAATTACGCAAAATGTAAACATATATTACTTCCGAAAGATTATGTACGTTATATACTTACAGGCGAATTCGCAACCGAAGTATCGGATGCTTCCGGAATGCAGCTTCTTGACGTTCCAAACCGCTGCTGGTCCGACGAAGTTCTTGAAAAGCTCGACATCGACAAATCGATGCTTGCGAAAGTATATGAATCTCCTGAGATCACAGGTTATATTACCGAAGAAATGGCTGCAAAGACCGGTCTTTCGACTTCAACATGCGTTGTCGGAGGCGCAGGCGACAATGCTGCAGCTGCTGTCGGAACCGGTGTTGTAAAGGATGGCAAAGCATTTACAACGATAGGTACAAGCGGCGTTGTATTCGCTCACACAAGCAAGATATCGATCGATCCAAAGGGACGTGTTCATACATTCTGTTGCGCTGTTCCGGGTGCATGGCATATCATGGGTGTTACACAGGCCGCAGGTCATTCACTCAAGTGGTTCAGAGACAACTTCTGTCAGGACTATATAGCTGAAGCAGAGAAGAAGGGTTGCGATCCTTATGACCTTATAAATGATGACATCAACAAAGTTCCAGTCGGAAGCAATAAGATATTATATCTTCCTTATCTTAACGGTGAGAGAACACCTCATCTCGATCCGGACTGCCGCGGAGTATTCTTCGGACTGTCAAGTATGCACACAAAGGCCGACACTCTTCGCGCGGTAATGGAAGGTGTATCCTACTCATTGAAAGACTGTAACGACATTCTTGTTGAAATGGGAACCAAAGTAGATGCCATGATGGCATGCGGAGGCGGCGGCAAGAGTCCGATATGGAGACAGATGCTCGCAGATATGTATGACTGCAACGTTATGACCGTAACAGCTACAGAAGGTCCTGCCCTCGGTGTTGCAATACTTGCAGGAGTAGGCGCAGGATTATATGACAGCGTTGAGGATGCCTGTGACAAGATGATCCATACCGACAAAGAATGTGCTCCGATAGCTGAAAACACCAAAAAATATAACGAATATCACAAGATATACAAGGCACTCTATGACAGCCTTAAAGATCAGTACAAGGCACTTGCAAAGCTTTAACATAGTTAAGGGAGGCCATGACTATGAACAATGAATCCGATTCCATACATGAACGCATGCAGAAAATAATCAACGAAAACGACGTTGACCGTAAAGCCGAGATCTCGGATAAGATCCGTTTTGGTGATAACCTGACAAAGATCGCGTTATCAACCGCTTTCTGGGGCTTCTGGATATTCTGGTTGATAGTTGCGCTGACATGAGACCGGTCATGTCATATTGACCTGCCGGTAATAGGAGGAACGATATCCATATGAACCTTAACGTCGGAGACATTATCATAACTAAAAAGAAGCATCCCTGCGGTGGTGACAGTTGGGAGATTCTGAGAACCGGCGCGGATATCCGGATCAGATGTCTGAACTGTGACAGACAGATTATGCTACCCAGATCCAGGGTCGAAAAAAGTATTAAAAAAATAACTTGATTTATACAACACTATATGATATCATCTATTTCTGTGGTGTATAATTTTCCTTGTTCTTTCCAAAAGATGTGAAAGAGCCAAAGACCAAAAGGAGGTGCATGCAACTATGAACAAATATGAATTAGCCTTAGTTGTTAATGCAAAGATCGAGGACGAAGTCAGAAATGCTACCGTAGAGAAAGCTAAGAAGTATATCGAAAGATTCGGTGGCACCATTACCAACATCGACGATGCGGCTCCAAAAGCCGGCAAGAAACGTCTTGCATATGAGATTCAGAAGATGCACGAAGGTTTCTATTATTTCATTCAGTTCGATGCTGAGTCAGATGCTCCCGCAGAACTTGAGCAGAGACTTCGTATTATGGATAATGTCCTCAGATACTTATGCGTTAAACAGGAAGCATAAGAAACGGAGGTTTCCAATATGAACAAATTGATACTTATGGGTCGTTTAACCCGTGATCCCGAGACAAGATATTCACAGGGCGACAGCCAGACAGCATTTTCAAGATTTTCTATTGCCGTTGACAGAAGATTCAAGAGACAGGGCGAACCTGAAGCTGATTTCTTCAACTGTACAGCATTTGGAAAGCAGGCTGAATTTGTTGAGAAATATCTTAAGCAGGGAACTAAGATCGTTCTCACGGGAAGAATTCAGAACGACAACTACACCAATAAAAACGGTGAAAAAGTATACAGTGTCAGAGTTATTACCGAGGAGATTGAATTTGCCGAGAGTAAGAACGCTCAGGGCGGCGGAAACAGCGGTGCAGGTTATCAGCAGCCAAAGCCGGATCCGCAGGCGGCAGATGCAGGATTCCTCAATATACCGGATGGAATACAGGAAGATTTACCATTTATGAATGCTGATTAATATGTTATGTAGAACAGGAGGTTTGTTTCATGGCTTTTACAAAACCGGAAAAAGGTGACAAGGCTGATGCTCCTATGCGCAGACGTCCAAACCGCAGAAGAAGAAAGGTATGTGCTTTCTGCGAGGATAAGGAGTACAAGTTTATCGACTATAAGGATGTTAACAAGTTAAAAAGATATATCTCTGAGCGTGGCAAGATTCTTCCAAGAAGAATCACAGGAAACTGCGCTAAGCATCAGAGAGCTTTGACTGTAGCTATCAAGAGAGCACGTCATATCGCTCTTCTGCCTTATACAGTTGATTAATGAATTAATAATTCATCGGATTTTAAAGGGACTGCAGATTGATGCGGTCCCTTTTTATATCATAAAATGTTGCCTCCTTTAATGATAAGTGTTATAATCCAATTCAGGCTTATATGTTATTCATATAATATTGCAGACAATTACTATTCACAGTCATCCACACTCTTGACCCATAGCGTATCTGCCTCGCTTTTTGTTGCAGATAGTGCTCATGGACATGAGCGTGGGGGAGGTTTTAGCATATGGAAGATAATAAAAAAGTATCCGGAGCCCTTAAGACTCATCTTCTGTGGCCTTTAATACTTACTCCGTTTCTGGTAATAATGACCCTTCAATTATATTATGTCGGAGTTACAGCCGGAATTGTCGGTTCGGTATATCTTGGTGTGTACATTATCATTGCACTGATATTGTACAACTTCAACAAATCATCCATTATGTCGAACATGATCAACTATGCCCAGGGGTATAATACCGCCCAGAAACACCTGATCTATACAATGGATATCCCTTATGCCCATATTGATTCGGAATGCAATATAATATGGTCCAACGACAAATTTAAAACGCTGGTCGACTCCGAACTGTACAATCTGACCAATATGACCGCCATATTCCCGGATGTAACATCGAATCTCCTTCCCGAACACAGCGACAACATAAGCGACGGTCTGCCCGTTACCGAAAAACACATAGTATTTAATGATTATTTTCTTAAAGTTATAATCAAAAGGCTGGATCTTCATGAACTGGATTTTGCGGAAGATGAAGAGAATCTCTCGCTGTTTCGTGGAAGTGATGTACTCTTCTCCGTATATCTGTACGACGAGACCGAACTTGTCAATGCGATAACCAGACTCAATGATCAGGACATTGTAATGGGACTGCTGTATATTGACAATTATGAAGATTCACTTGCCAATTGCGATGAGATGCAGCGTTCTCTCCTCATGGCTCTTGTCGAAAGAGAGATATCAAAATACATACAGGCACTGGACGGCATATACCGTAAGCTTGAAAAGGACAGATATTTTATAATATTCCAGCACAAATATCTGGAAAATGCTCACAAGGACAAGTTCGCCATACTTGATGCCGTAAGAAATGTTACGGTAGGAAATGACGATACCCACGTTACAATAAGTATCGGTCTCGGTATCCATGCAGATTCTTATATCAAGCGATATGAATATGCCCGTACCGCCATTGATCTTGCCCTCGGCCGCGGAGGCGACCAGGCTGTTATAAAAGACGGTGAGAATATATTCTACTACGGAGGCAACAGTGTTCAAAAAGATAACAATACCCGCGTGCGTGCCAGAGTAAAAGCCCATGCTCTTCACGAGCTCATGCTTACTGCCGGCCAGGTATATATCATGGGACATTCAAACTGTGATATCGATTCATTCGGAGCATCTGTGGGAATATACAGGATAGCACGTTCCATTGAACGAAAGGCCCGGATAATAATCGATCCGGAAGACATATCTTCCATCAAACCAATGTACAGCAAATACACTGCTTCATCATATTATGACGGTTTCTCCATAACTCCGGATGAAGCAGAGGCACATATCACACCCGACACTCTTCTCGTAGTGGTTGACGTTAACCGTGCATCACTCACACAGTGTCCTGCATTATTCGGTAAGACGAAGAATATAGTCGTGATCGATCATCACCGTCAGACAGACGACAGGATCCTTAATCAGACACTGTCATACATTGAGCCGTTTGCTTCTTCAGCGAGCGAGATGGTAACGGAATTCTTCCAATATATAGGTGACGGAATCCGTCCGCGACCTCTCGAAGCCGATACGCTGTATGCCGGTATTATGGTTGACACGAATAATTTTTCGGTTCAGACCAACGTTCGTTCATTCGAAGCAGTTGCATACCTGAAACGTAACGGTGCAGATATTACGAGAGTCCGCAAAACTTTCAGAAGCGAGCCTTCCGAATATATGCTGCGAGCACATGCAGTCAGCAATGCCGAGATATACAGGGATTCATTTGCGATAACCCGCATACCTACCGGTTCAACCGGCAATCCATCTGTGATCGGTGCAAAAGTAGCCAATTCACTTCTTGATATGGAGAATATTAAAGCATCATTTGTATTATCGGAGCACAAATCCCGAATACACATTAATGCACGTTCCATTGATGAAGTTAATGTACAGATAATAATGGAAAAACTCGGCGGTGGCGGTCATCTGTCCGTTGCAGCCACACAGTTGGACTGCCCAATGGAAGTGGCAGTTGAACAATTAAAAAATGTACTTGATAAAATGATTGAGGAAGGTGACCTATTATGAAAGTAATTCTTATTGAAGACGTAAAATCTCTCGGAAAAAAGGGTGAGATCGTTAATGTAAATGACGGTTATGCCCGTAATTTCCTGTTCAAAAAAAATCTCGGTCTGGAAGCTACTCCAAAAAATCTTAATGACCTTAAGCTTAAAAACGCCAACGAAGAAAAGCAGAAACAGGCGATCTATGAGCAGGCAAAAGAACTCGGAGAATCTCTTAAAGACAAATCCGTAACCCTGTCCATCAAAACCGGCGGCAGCGGAAAAGCTTTCGGTTCCGTATCCACTAAGGAAATTGCCGAAAAGATCAATG
The DNA here is from genome assembly GCA_000621985.1 of Lachnospiraceae bacterium V9D3004. GTDB lineage: Bacteria > Bacillota > Clostridia > Lachnospirales > Lachnospiraceae > V9D3004. The sequence goes on along the minus strand of JHWW01000001.1, from coordinate 169,195 downwards.
AACAGCTCGGATTCGATATAGACAAAAAGAAAATGACACTTGACAGTCCTATCAAGGCAGAAGGCACTTACAGTGTATCTGTAAAACTCCATCCGAAAGTAACCGTAGATGTTAAAGTTATTGTTGAAGGGAAGGACTGATCGATCCTATGAGTGATGTAATGGACGAAGCTGTCATAAAACGAACCGAACCCCATGACACCACTGCCGAACAGGCTGTCATAGCCTCAATGATCATAAGCAGGGATGCCATATCCGTTGCGCGCGAGATCCTTACAGCCGATGATTTTTACAACCGTGCATATGGTGCAATATTCCAGGGAATACTTGACCTGTCAGATTCCGACGGGACAGTCGATTTTGTGACACTTTCCAACAAATTAAGAGAGAATTCCGTATCCCCCGAATACTGCAGCGTGTCTTTTATCGGTGGGATCGTATCATCGGTTCCCAGTTCGGGCAACATTCAGGCATATGCAAATATCGTTCGTGACAAGTCCTTATTAAGAAAGACCATCAAGACCGCAGAGACCATAGCAAACCGTTGTTATCAGGCAAACGACAGTGTTGATGTTATAATGGACGATGCCGAAAGAGAAATATTCAAACTGTCTCAGGATTCAAGACGATCCGGAGATTTTGTTCCGATATCCGATGCCGTGATCAGAGCATTTGAAAGCATACACGAAGCCTCTCTGTCCCAGGGAAATGTTACCGGGCTAAGAACCGGATTCACTGACCTTGATTACCGTACCGCGGGACTTCAGAATTCCGATCTGATACTTATAGCGGCCAGACCTGCAATGGGTAAGACCGCATTTGCACTCAGTATGGCAGAGTATATAGCCGTAAAAAACAGGATCCCAACTGCCGTGTTCAGTCTTGAGATGAACGATATCCAATTGGTAAAACGTATGATGGCAATGGATTCAAATATCGACCTTCACAAGATCACTGTGGGCGAACTTACCACAAGCGAATGGAAATCTCTTGTGGAGAGCGTGCAGAATATAGGCGAATCCAAATTATTTCTCATAGACAACATGTCCGGGAACACCATAAACGATATATGTTCCAAGTGCCGAAAACTGAAGATCGAACAGGATCTCGGTCTTGTAATTATCGATTATCTGCAGCTTATTAACGGCAACGGACGCCAGGAAAACAGACAGCAGGAAGTATCAAATATATCCCGAAGTCTCAAAGCTCTGGCAAGAGAACTTAACATTCCGGTTGTTGCACTGTCACAGCTTAACCGCGGACTTGAATCAAGAGAAGATAAACGACCCAAACTTCAGGATCTGCGTGAATCCGGAGCCATTGAGCAGGATGCGGATATTGTTATGTTCTTATACAGAGATGAAGTGTACCATGAATCCGAAGACAATAAAGGCAAGGCAGAGCTGATCATAGCCAAACACCGTAACGGCGAGACCGGAACGATACAGCTTGCATGGCTCGGTCAGTATACCCGATATGCCAATGCCCAGTTCGGGGATGTTGTATAAATTATTCTATTGCAAAGCAATATTAGAAATGATATAATGGTGACATGTATTCGGATGGGGTTTATATAAACTAACGTAATCATCTGAACTACAATCAATTTTTTGCAAGGAGGAAGAAGAAATGAAATCAAGCAAGGTATTTAAGTCCATAACTTCAGCAACATTGGTTATGGCAATGGTTGCTCCGATGATCGTTACCTCTGGTTCAGCTGATGCAGCACGTTTCAGCGCTAAGAGTGTAAGCCTTACCGTAGGCGCAACCAAGAGCGTTTCCGTTAAGGGCGCTAAAGGCAAGTTCACTTGGAAGACAAGCAATGCCAAAGTAGCTACAGTTACAGGCAAGAAGAAAAAGGCAACTATCAAAGGTGTGGGTCCGGGATCAGCTAAGATCACATGTACAGTAAAGAAGGGCAAGAAGACTACTACAGTCAGCGGACTTACAGTTAAGGTTCGTGCTCTTGTTTCATCATTTGCAATTCAGGATTCTTCAAGCAAGGCTGTTACTACTCTTAACATTAAGCCCGGCGACAAGGTTAAGGTTAAGGGCGCTATCAACAACAACGGCGCAGGCAGCACAACAAACCAGACAATGAAATGGTCATCAAGCGACAAGAAGATCGCTACAGTAAAGAAGACCGGTTCTAACGGTGCTACCATCACAGGTATCGCTAACGGTTCAGCTACTATCTCCGTTACTGTTGCAGCTAACGGTTCAGACAAGAAGACAGCTACCGTATCAGTTAAGGTTGCAGGTCAGGGTACAACTACCACAACTACAAGTAACCAGAAGACAACTCCAAAGCCAACCGACAAGCCAAAGGCAACTGCTACTCCTAAGCCAAAGGATGTTTATCCTGCAGGATATGTTTACAAGCAGAGAGCAAGTGAAGTACAGAGATGGTATAAGCCAGGCGAGTACAAGGGTTACAAGCATGACGGTTACAGCAACAACTCATTCGCAATCTGGATGGTAGGTTTCTTCGATAACGAATATTCAACCAACCAGGATGGCGCAGGCGAGCCTAACGAAGGAATCTGGGGACCGACTCTTGACAAGTACAAGGGCAAGGCTCTTTCAATCGATGGTGAGTTCTGGTATGACGGCGCTGATCAGGAAACAGTACTTCTTCAGATCAACTATACATCACCTGATGATTATCCGATGATGTGTAGATGGCAGGATGCTAAGTCTCCTAACGGAGAAGCTGACGGTCTTAAGATCGCTAAGTCTGAGTCTTCAAGAGACAAAGTTAAAGCAGGTCAGCACACAAAGGTTGGTATCACATCATTCACAATCCCGTCTAACGCAGTTAACGGTGACAAAGATGATTCAACCGGCGAGAACTATGGAATCTATGTATACTTCCCGAACAAGCCGGGTGGAAAGCTTATCTACACCAAGGATAACACATTCCACTTCAAGAACTTCGAGATCAAGACAAAATAATCAGATCTTAGTTTAATAAAGTTCAGCATTTAAGGGGGTTCTGCTTATGCAGAACCCCCTGTTTAGTTACTTACTTGCTCCACTTGATCTTACTGTACTTTAAGGCGCATATTCTGTCCATCTTATACTTGCATCCGGCTATTCCTGCCGATTCAAATGATGTATAAAGATAACCTTTCTTATAAGCTATTCCCTCTAGCATAGGTGGCATTGTAAACTTGCCTGTACTCTTTCCTAATTTGATCTTACCCTTTTTCTTCTTTCCGAATGCCGGCTTATATCTTCTAAGACATGATATATAATACTTGCTTGCCGAACTGATCTGATTGGAACAGGATACTATCATAGTTCCGTTACTGAGGAACAATACGTCCTGCGTTCTGGACGGAATATTCATACTGTACTGCTTCTTAATCTCAGGTGTTGATTTCTTTCCGGATATCTTGTAACCGTACATCGTCGTCCCCGATGTTTCCTTATGCTCTCCTACCCACAGGCATCCCTTATAATAAGTAACAAATGAAGCCTGTGTAAGTACCGGACATGTAACCTTGTAATTAACGCTGTAAAAATCCTGCCCGCAGGCTGCTGCGACTTTCACATATTTGAATTCAAAACACTGAAGAGAACTTCCTGCCGATACCCACACATTTACTCCGTCGTAGGCTATACCGCCAACGTGATAGGCATCCGGCAATAATATTGTTGTTATATATTTTCCTGTTTTTCTGCTTATAACATATATGACCGAATTCTCTTCACCCGACTGATCGTAAGCAGTCATCAGAATATAATTACCTGCGTTGGTAACCGCCTGGATGACCATACCGGACGATGCAAAACCGTTAACATTGGTATTAATGATACCCGGCGCCACGATCGTTTTTTTCAGATTAAGTGCTTTTGCGAAATCTACATATTTCTTGTAGAGACCCGACTTCTTAAGCTTCTTATTATTCTTGTATACTGCCGCTTTGGTTGATGTCGGCTTCATTGTCAATGCTTTTATGTCAACCTCATTCGACATCTCGGCAATATATTCCTTACCTTTATATATCTTGTACGGAGCGATCTCAAAATGATATGTCACACCGCTTTTTAAGTCCCTTTGGATATATTCTTTCACAGAGATATCATTTATACGGACAAGCTCACGGTACCCTTCATAACTCTCTCTGATGTATATTATGTAACCGTCGGCCACCGATACCTTATCCCATCTCAGCCTTACACATTCGGAACCTCCCTTGTACTGATTAATGAATACCGCATCAGGACAGGTTGCCGTATCTATAACTGCCTCATTCGCACATCGGGTATTAATGTCATTTACATATGCGATCACCTTGTAAGTGTATCCGGTTGAAGGCTTGACGCTTACATCCTGATATATATTGGTCTTAACGTTCGCCACCTGGGAGAATTCCGTCTGACCCTCCGCACACCGGTATATAAGATAAGAAGCATCATCAGATACTTTATTCCAGTTAAGCACGATTATCGATGATCCTGAACATGCTGCCTGAAGTCCTGTTATATCATCGGGTGTTGTACCTATCGTGAGCATGTCGGAAAATAAGCCGTATTTTTTTGCAGTTCCTTCGCTCTTAAATGGTCTTACAAGAATGCTTAGAGAAGTCCCATGACCAAGTCCGTCTATCTTATATTCGTTTTCAGAGGTTGTTCCTATTACATCGTATCCGTTGGTTACTTTGTCAAGACGCATGATCTCGTAACCGTCGACATCTGCTAACGAATCCCAACCGAACTCCACATGATCAGCTCCGTGATTAATGCTTTTAAGATTCATCACCCTCTTGCCGGATATGTCTGTATCTGCAGCTTTTGCAGAATTGGTGCACATCCCGATACAAAAAACCGCAATTAATAATAAAAGATAATGAATCGGAGCATATTTTCTGTACGTTATTAAGTTTTTCATTGTTCATCTCCTGTTGTAATTAATATATTGTTGTAATTATTCGACACCACAACCCATTATACTTGATTATTACGCATCGTTCAAGTATTGCCCAAACAAGTGCGATGATGTATACTGTATACCATACTGTTACTGTTCACAGTCTACGCTTCATAGCCATAAGCTGCGATGCTTTGACGATGCGAAGCAGATGAGCTATGGGTTACGAGCGTGGGAGATTATGAATAGTAATATTCAGCACTATAATAAAGAGGTTATTCAAATGTCCCTTAACAGTATACAAAAAATCGAAGAACTGTCAATGAATGCATGGCCTTCCTATAAGATCGAATTATATGACAAATGGCTTATTCGATTTTCCCACCAGTACACATTCAGAACAAACTGTGTCGAACAGGTTGGTGAATCAAAACTTCCGATAGAGACAAAAGTAGCATATTGTGAAGATGTATACCGTAATTACGGTACACCGTGTAACTTTAAGATAAGTCCTATAGTACAGCCCGAATTCGATTCATTTCTCGAAAAAAACGGCTATGAGATTCGTCATGAAACCGAAGTTATGACAATGACTCTTGACAGTTACACCCCGCTTGCGACAAAGAATGTCTTAATAGAAGATCCTGCGTTCAATTCGGGGCTTCCGGAGATTGTCCAATATGATGATGACATTACGGTATCGGTAAACGATACTATAACGGACAGGTGGATCACCGAATTATTCACTCTTAATCACACAACCAATCCGATACATCTTAAGATCGTTCCAAACATGTTCAAAGCGATCCCAAAAGAAACGATCGTTGCCGCAATAACAGACGGGCGGAGAATGGTTGCATCGGGGCTTGGGATACTTGACAGAGACGATCTCGGAATATACGCGATATACATAGATCCCGATCACCGCAGAAAACACTATGCGAGATGCATATGCAACACTCTCATTTCTCTTGGGATCAAAAAAGGAGCGCGTTACTCATATCTGCAGGTAGTTAAGGGTAATGAGCCGGCGATAAGCCTGTATGAATCGCTTGGCTATAAATATAATTACAGTTACTGGTTCCGCTCGAAAGAACAAATATGAAGACAAAATAATAATGTTGATATAAATCCAATGGAGGTTTATTAATTGTATAAATATAATTCAACCTGTAATTATCAAGGCGAAACAATATCATCAGAACAAAGGCAACATTTTCCTATGCTACATAATATGTTCCACAGTTGTAAATGTATGTCTCATATCAGGCGCTTAAAATCTCTGTCTTTAATAGGCTTTGTCTTTATTGTTGCCACATTATCAGTATGCACTTATTCGCTCGCTTTTGAAAATGATGCTTATTCCGTAACGGTTCCGGAAAACTACCGCACAGACTCCGAATCGATTGACGGTTATACTTCTCTGTACGGCGACAACGTTACCGTCGGGATCAAGACAGAATATAATCAAAAAGGCGAGGATATCACTTCGTACACCGAATCAAAGATCGAATATATAATAAATGACACCATTGCTTCTCTTGATTCAAAAGCATCAGGCTCTGTCACTTCACCGGCACATTCGATCACAACATTTTCAGACAATAAATATCCGGCTCTTTTTATATGCTATGAAGGTAAGGGAAACGACGATACTTCTATATATCTTGAAGAGTATATTATTCCTACTTCCAATCATATATTCACGATCGTTTTTTCTGCAAAAAATGCTGCCGATCTTGATAACGATGATGTTAAAACAATAAAAGCAGGTTTCACTGCAAAGGACGTGATCATTGTCCACAGTGAACCTACTGATGATGCTGATGATAATATTCTGTATATATTCATCGGTCTTACAGCAGCAATATTACTTATCGGAGCGCTTGTGGTGTTCCGTATCGTAAGAAGCGGTAAGCACTAAGATTTTCAGTCAATAATCCTGATCGTATTGATCACCGGCTGGTTCTCCGGCAACACCGTGCCGTTACTATCTTCAACCGGGGTGTCCTGACATATCTTGTCTACAATCTCCATTCCTTCGGTAACGTGACCAAAACCGGCGTAATTACCGTCAATTCCTGTATCATCCTTATGCATGATAAAGAACTGGGATGACGCTCCGTCCATGTCATCGCCGGGTCTTGCCATTGATATCGTTCCTCTTGTATGAGATATCCCGTTCATAATTCCGTTATTCTTGAATTCGCCCTTGATCGTGTAAGCAGAACCTCCATTTTTGTCACCAGCCGGAGCTCCTCCCTGTATCATGAATCCTGTCATTATACGATGAAAAGTAGTGCCGTCATAAAAACCTTCCTTTGCAAGATCCATGAAATTCTCAACCGTGATCGGTGCCGCCTTGGCATTAAGCTCCACTTTTATAACTCCGTAATCCTTTATATCAATCTCAGCATGATGGATTCCCGAATCATTGTCATTTCCCGATCCTGAATTCTTTTGATCTCCCCCACAGCCTGCAATAAGCAATGACATCATACTTAACAATATCAATAATACTACTGGTTTTTTCATGTTTTTTACACTCCAATTCTCTGTATTCTTTGAACCGTTCGGACTCGCCCCGATACTTTCCGGCAACCACAGTTATTTTACAACATACATCTTATATGCACATTAAATATATGTAAAAATTTAAAATGCTTGCGTTTTACTTCACTGTCTGATATATTGGTACAGTAGAAAAAACGAATGCAATTATTCGAATAATAAAGGAGAATTCATTAATGGGACTTTTTGGCAAGAAAGATAAAAACAACAAAAATGAAGAGATCGATATCACAAATCAGGTACCGGCAGGAACTCCGGAGCCTTTTAACAATCCGGCTGATTCATTGAAAAGAGAACTCACTATGGAAGATTATGGTTTCAAAAAAAGTGACTTCACTATCGACGATTTTGATTTTGCAGACGATGAGGATGATGAGGAAACCCTTGTTGTTACTCTTCCTCTTGAAGACGGCACCGAACTTAACTGTGACGTAATAATGCTGTTCGAACTTGAAAAGCAGGATTATGTAGCGTTGTATCCGTCAGAAGGCGAGCCTGATGAGATCTACCTCATGAGATGCAAATATCAGCAGGGCAGCGATACTATGGAACTCGAAGAGATCGAAGATGAAGATGAATACAAACTTGTATGCGACACCTTCGATGAGATCATGGAGCAGGACGAGTGGAATGATCTTCTCGGAGAGGATGACTGATAGGGTGGTACACTCTTAAAAGAATACCGGGTGTACATTGACACTGGTGATATTGAAGCAATTCAATAAATCAAGTCTTCCCCGGAGTATTGATCTCCTCTAAGAAACAGGAAGGTTCATAATCACGGTTGTATCTGTGTTCGGAATAGAACAGATGCAGCCGTGTTTTTGCTCTTGTCATTGCCACGTAAAAAAGACGCCTCTCCTCTTCTGTCTGTTCTTCGGTTGTTGACATCTTATGAGGTATTATACCTTCATTTACATCGGGAATGATTACTTTATCGAATTCAAGTCCCTTGGAACCGTGCATTGTCATGCACATCACCGCATCGGTATCTTCTTGAAGAGTGCGGTTTTCTTTCAGTTTTTCTGAATATTCATCTATATGATCCAGCCAGTCACCGTATCTTTTGAATCCTGAAGACATATCATGGATCTCATTAAGCCTGTCTATAAGATTCTCTTCGGGAATGCCTCTGTCAGCCGCATATTCTCTTAAGAAATCTCCGTAACCGATTACTTTGTCAATATAACTGATCCCTCTCGACGGCGGCATAAGGCTGATCGATTTGATATCGGAACGCAACTGATATATACGTTCACACATCCATGGTTTATCTTCGTACATATATAACAGTCTGTTGTAATCCACTCCCTTAATATCAAGCGCATTCCTTGATATATATCTGTTGGGGCGGTTCATTATCCTTGCAAAGCATTCCGGACTGTTAATCCCCATCGCAAGTTTAACGTAGGCAATGATATCACCTGCGATCCAGTGTGAATATATATTGGGTATGCCTTCTTTTAACCTGACGGGAATATCAAATTCCATAAAGCTGTGAATAAGCGCCTGTGGCTGTGAATTGGTACGATACAATACTGCCATGTCATTGTAAGGAATACCCTTATCGTGATAATCACGGATCAGACGGATAATACCCTCATTCTGAGCCTGAAGAGTCTTAAATCCTTTCACATCAACGGGTCCTTCTGCTTTATTATGTGCTTTGATATTCTTATCGATCCTTGTTTTGTTATGTGCGATCAATCTTCCCGCCGCATCTATGATATCAGCCTGACATCTGTAATTGATATCAAGTATTACATTGTCAGCCTCCGGGTAATCATTCGAAAAGTTGATCATATATTCCGGTTTTGAGCCGCGGAAACTGTAGATAGACTGATCATCATCCCCGACAATGAACAGATTATCCGCCGGTTTTGCAAGCATCTTAAGCACTTCGTATTGAAGCATGTTAATGTCCTGGAATTCATCTACGAGAATATATCTGTATCTGCTTTGCCATGCCTCAAGAATGTCTTTTCGCTGTCTGAACAGATCATATGTATAGATCAGCATATCATCAAAATCTATCTTTCTTTTTCCGCGAAGCATTTTGTCATATTCTGCGTATAATTTCCTGAAATTATCGACAGGACATGACATGGGAAAATAAGAGTCAATGTCAAAATTCTCTGACTTAACCCTGCTTATCTCCGATATTATATCCGTGATAGTGTCCTTTTCGTTATCGGTATTCCATTGCAGTATTGGCAGAATAGCCTTGATGAACTGTCTTTGTTCATTTTCCGTAAGAATATCTGATGACGTATATTTGTACGCATTCTTAAGAATCATGAAGAATATACTGTGAAATGTTCCGAATAATACGCCGGGTCTTCCCCGTCCCTTTTCATACCGTTGTTTCATCTCTCCGGCAGCCGCCCTTGTGAATGTAACAACAAGTATATCCGATGGTCTTATTCCCATCTCTCCGGTAAGATATCTGATCCTTTCAATGATCACTCTTGTCTTGCCGGAGCCGGGTCCCGCTGTCACCAGCATTGGGCCGGTGACGTGGTGAACCGCTTTATATTGTGCATCATTTAGCTGCATTTACATCTCCCTTAAGCTTTTCGATTCCCGTTCTGATCCTGTTAAGTGATTCTTCTTTGCCGAGAATCTCCATGATCTCATATGCACCGCCGGGTGTCATCTGCTTACCGGATACGGCAGTACGTATCGGCCAGAGAACCTGTCCGTTCTTAATTCCTTTTTCGGCAACATATGCCATTGCTGCCTCTTCGATGGCCTTCACGGAATAATCCTCCATCTGCTCGAATACCGGAAGCATATCTTCCAACGCCTGAAGCGAATTCTCGGAATTAGTCTTCATCTTCTTATGAGTATACATAGCCACATCGTAATCCGGAAGTTCCTCAAAGAAGTCTATCTTCTCACTTATATCCGGGAAAGTCTCAATTCTTGTCTTACATAGCAGTGCTATCTTCTTCTTATCAAGATCCTTTGTGATCACCTTATCTACAACCGGTAATGCGTACTCAAAATATCTCTCATCATCCATTGCCTTGATATATTCGCCGTTCATCCATCTCAATTTCTGGATGTCGAATACTGCCGGGGATTTACTGATCCTTGTATAATCAAATGCTTCTATAAGCTCATCCAATGTAAATATCTCTCTGTTATCCGAAGGACTCCAACCGAGAAGAGCAACATAATTGACTACCGCTTCGGGAAGGAAACCAAGCTCCATAAGGTCCTCGAAAGATGCATCTCCGCGTCTCTTGGATAATTTCTTATGTTCCTCATCGGTTATTGTAGGACAATGGATATACACGGGAATATCCCATCCGAACGCCTCATACAGCCTGTTATATTTTGGTGCTGAAGAAAGGTATTCATTTCCGCGCACCACGTGGGTGATATTCATAAGATGATCGTCAACCACGTTGGCGAAATTATACGTCGGGTATCCATCGGACTTGATAAGTATCATATCATCAAGCTCGCTGTTTTCAACTGTAATGTCACCATATATGATATCTGAAAATACAGTCTGACCCTCGATCGGATTATTCTGTCTTATAACATACGGCTCGCCTGCTGCAAGCTTTGCTTCAACCTCTTCTTTGGTCAGTTTAAGACAATGCTTGTCATATTTTGCTGTCACGTTTCCTGCTTCATCAACCGAATCCGCACGTAATTTATCAAGCCTCTCCTTTGTGCAGAAGCAATAATATGCTTCTCCTTTTTCAACAAGCTTCTTGGCATATTCAAGATAGAGACCGGACTTCACTCTCTCGCTCTGTACATAAGGACCGCATCCGCCTTCCTTACCCGGGCCTTCATCATAGTCAAGTCCCGCAAGTTTCATTGTGTGGTTGATAATGTCTATAGCTCCCTCAACATATCTTTCCGTATCCGTATCTTCTATACGGAACAGGAAATCCCCGCCTTCATGCTTGGCGATAAGGAACTCGTAAAGAGCCGTTCTCAAATTTCCCACATGCATCTTTCCTGTCGGGCTTGGAGCATATCTTGTTCTAATCTTCATATCTTTCTTTCCTCTCATAGTATTTTACTTAACAGCCTTCGCTGCCTCAAGTATGCTGTAATAGCACGGTTTCGGATTATTGTCCTTATCAAACAGCAGCGGATAACTTGTCTCGCCCTTAAAATTTGTAAGCCATGTTACACTGTCATTAAGTCCCCAGAATGTAACATTAGTAATATTTGCCATTCCTTTGCTGTCAAGTTCCACGAGAACATCGAATAATTCTTTATACATCTGAGCCTGATTATTAAGACTCTCTTCGGAATTATCATTATTATGAAGATCGAGTTCCGTAAGCTGTATCTCTATTCCTTCGATCTGTGCATATTTGAACAGCGCCGTCTCTACGGACGATGCGTTAAAGTAATTCATATCATGATGAGACTGCATTCCAATACCGTCTATAAGACCTTTTCCGAACAGATCGCTCGCAACTTCATACATCGTGTCTCTCTTTGCATTAAGTGTAAGGTTATAATCGTTAATGAACAGCTTAGTGTCTTTGTCGGCATATTTTCTTGCAAACTCAAATGCCTTCTCAACATAGTCCTCACCAATGGTCTTATACCACGGACTGTCATCTCTGAGGCCGCCGCTTTCGGAATCACTGAGCGCCTCATTTACAACATCCCATGCATATACAAGTCCCGGATACTTCTCGTTAACATGTGCGAATACCTTGCTTATATAGCTCTCCATACGCTTAAGCATAGTCTTTCTGTCCGCGTAATCCTTGTCCGGATCGTAATCAACATGGAAAAGCCATTCAGGTGTCTGACTGTGCCATACAAGCGTATGTCCACGCATCTTAAGCCCTGCTGCCTGTGCCATGTCCATGATCTTGTCAACATTATCCATATTGATCTCAGGCATCTTATCGGAAGCTTTGAGTGTTGCTTCCTGATCAAGAATGTAGTCCGGCTTCATCTCATTCTCTGTTGTGATACTTGAGAAATCCTTGGTAATAACATCAAGTGTAGCGCTGTCGGCAAGCTGCCAGCTGTTAACTGCCGCACCTACAGTGAAAAGATCGGCATATGCATCCTTAAGACTTTCTGCGTTAGTTTCTTCGGTTGAAGCATCACTTCCCGATCCGTCATCTTTCGAAGCTTCGGTTTCTTCCGTTTTTGAAGCATCTGTATTATCGCCGTTTTCGGCGTTATCACTGCCTGCAGCATCCTTTCCTTCTGTATCCGCTGTATCCTCTTTCTTGTCCCCCGTATCGGAAGATCCGCCCGAAGAACCTCCGCATCCCGATAAAACAGTTGCGGTCATCAAAACCGTCATGCATCCGATCACAGCAAATTTCTTAATCAATCTCATAATTCCACCTCATTATACCTTTCTATGAATTATATGTATTACTAGATACTATACATCATAATTGTAATTTTTACAAGAGGGTAATATAAAAGAAATTTAATGAAAAAAATAAAAGCGTGGTCAACCACGCTAAATTATTTTTAGCCAAAAACAATACTTAATTCCCTCATAAGACAGAAACGTAATTATTTTCAATCTTATATGCCTTAAAATCAAAACTGCGGGTAACAGGACTTGAACCTGCACGGTCTCCCACCAGAACCTAAATCTGGCGCGTCTGCCAATTCCGCCATACCCGCATGCACTTAAAGTGACTTAATTAAGATAGCATTTCAGGGTATTTTTGTCAACCGCAAATATTTTATACCGGTTCTGATCTTACCTTATGTCACAAAAAACAAAAAACCCTACAGAAAATTATGCTAATCAGGTGTAATATCATACACTTTTTTGTTGTTGGATTAATGTGACAGCGAGTGATAATATTTTATTGGTTGAACTATTAATGCATCATAACAGGAACGGTAAACATAAGGTTTCTTCTATGATAATCAATCATAATCCAGACACATAACCAACGATCACACGGAGAAACCTGTAATCGTATTCTATATAACCTTATGTTTTCCATATAACCGGGCAGTTAAAACCTGCCCGGGTTTTTTTTCCCTGCGAACATTCCGCAAATCGTACTCCATGTTCACCGCCCCGCAAAAAGGCCTGCTCATTCATACATGATGGCCGCTTGACGGGTTAGTACTGAAAACCCCGCCACATACCTTTACGGTAGATGACGGGGCCGTATTCATGCTTATGTGACGATCAATCATTCATTGTCATCATTATAATATTCTTCGTCCTTAACTTCACTTACAAGTGTCATTGTAACAGGAGCAACGACAGGCGCGTTAACAAGATTAGCTGTAGCCGTATACTTGTATGTACGGATCACATGTTCCTTCTGGTCGTTGGTCGTATGAACTACCATCTCAGCCTCAAGAACATAATTACCGGGTTTGAGATATAATGCCTCACCGGTTCCTACAGACACATAATTGGACTTCCAGTTCAGATACTTACCGTGGAATGTCTCACCTGTTGCCGCATCGGTAGTCTCTCCGATGATAACTTTATACAACGGAAGCTGAAGATCATAACCTGTTCCGGACATTGTCAACGGCTGGTTGTAGAGATATTTTGTAGCCTTGGCATTAGGACTGTCATTATCATATCCGTAATACACTTCGATATCATAATTGCCCGGAACCATAGTGGCGCTGTATACACCATTTTCATCTGTATTAGCATATACATATGAAGAATTCAGCTCAGCCTTATTCTTATTCGCGAATACTACATTCGCACCGGAGATCTTGTTGCCGGACGCATCCAATACACTGCCTCCTACAGATATACCCTGTACTATATTTACAGGAATTACGATATTGCATACTCTTGAAGGATCTTTTAAATCCGTAGCCGTAAGCGTAACGGAATATGTTCCCGGTAATTTTATGCTGAGAGCAATGTCATCATAATCATCATAATCTTCATCATATACATAACTTATCTCACCGGTCTGAGGATCCTTGTTAAGTACAAGTCCGGACGGATCACCGTTAGGAGCTACCGCAAGCTTATATCTGCCGCTTCCTCCCGTTATATATATGCTCTTATAGATCTTGGTCTCAGTACCCACACTAACACCATGTATTGTAGTAGCGGCACCGGCAATCACCGTATCCGATCCGACTACGAAATGAACTACTCCCGTAATTGTATTGCCGACTTCATCAACACCTGTATAAGTTGCATCGGTTACGCCCGGAGTAGTAGGAACACCTTTTACCGAAAGATAACCATTCTTGCACTCTGCCGTAAGTCCGGCAGGAAGATTGACGATGCTAAGCTGTGAATAACCCATGTTTCTCTGGAATTCAAATGATACTTCTTTGTATTGATTCACTGTCCATTCAGATACACGTTCGTCGGTATATGCACATACAGGCTCTCTGTACAGTATCTCCATGGAATTAACCGTACCCGGAAGCGTAGGTATCGATACCATAACGTAATTGTTTTCGACTATGAAGCTTTCATTATCAAGTACAATTGAATAATTCATATTATCCGTTGTTGACATATTATCGATCACAAGCTGGTTCCTAAAAGTTCCGTCTGATATTTTCTTCTTCATAACCGATACAGAACCCGGTGTGAGCGCATACGGCTGGTTCAGTGAGAAGGTGATCGCCTGTGCATTGAGAACTTTTAAGCCCGTAATGTTAACAGGATTGCTTACACTCAACTTATATGTTGCTTTTGCACCCGATCCGTCGGCTGCCGTTGCTGTGATGGTAGCCGATCCTGCTGCCACTGCAGTAACAACACCTTTACTGCTTACGGTTGCAACAGATTCTTTGGATGAAGACCATACCACGTTCTTATCGGCACCCTTGGCTGCCTTAACCGTTGCTTTAAGTGCTACGGTTCCACCGACATTAAGTGATCCTGATTTCTGATTAAGCGTTATCTTCTTAACTGCGCCCGCAACAACCTTAACATTAATGGTTGCTTTTTTCTTCTTATTCTTTGCGGACGTTACTATTACTTTTGTCTTACCTGCCTTGATTCCCTTAACTACACCTTTCTTTGATACCGTAGCTATCTTGGCATTCTTACTTTTGTAAGTAACCTTCTTATTAGCCTTCTTGTCGGGCTTAACCGTTACATCAACATCAAGTTTAACGGTCTTTCCTTTGGCAACAACCACTGTCTTACTGTCTTTTGTAATGCTGTCGGTCACTGCGATCTTCGTTACTTTTACTTTGGCGGCATCAGCACTTCCTGCCGGTATCAGCGACAGACCCATTGCAAATGCAATAGCCATTGCGCCACATTTCGTCATTCTTTTCATCTCATTACTCCTCCCATATTATATTACCATGACAGTGAATCAGCATTAACCGGATAACATCCGTCATATATATGTAACTGCTCACTATCTGATTCTCAAAGAATACCACATATCAATTCATATTACAAGCGAAAAGAATTAACGATGCCACATGGCATCGTTAATCCGTTGGGGGGAAGGAAAGAGTTACTTTCCTCGCATTATAAAGATAACAAACAAATGACAATTGGCATTCTCACATGTTCGAATAAATTATAACATCACAAAGTGGACAAACAGTGGACACAGGTGAACTTTAATATTCATATATCCCAATTCTTCCTTCCGCCCAGCTGTACTGACTCATGTATTCTCCCATGTAGTTTTTCAATACCTGCGAATCTTTTTTTAACGCCTCATAATAATCGCATTGAAATTTCTCTGTTGCAACCGAATATGAATTATATCCCTTTACGAGAATATCGTCGCAGCCGTATTTTTCCAGAGTACTCTGAAGATTATTATATAAATGATGAAAATAATTCCTCTGCTTTACAGGATCGGATTCATCATCTTCGAACAGCACGGCACACATCTCCGCATTGTTGACTGCAGCACCCTTACGGTCTACCAGATATGCCAGAACTTCTTTTGCCCTGCTTCTTCCAAACTGCACGATCTCTCCGTCATAGAACACTTCAAAATGCCCGAAGCATTGTATATACAGGCCCTGTCTGGTTGCTCCAATGGGATTACGCAGGTTATCAAGCGCCTCCCTGACGTGCGCTGCGGTCACAGGTTTCAACAGATAACCGCTCGCATATATTTTGAATGCATCAAGAGAATATTTCTCATATGCAGTCGTCATGATAATGTTGATCACCGGTTGAATGGCTTTTAATTTGCCGGCAAGCGATATCCCGTCCATACCGGGCATCTCAACATCCATGAATACAACATCCATCTTCACACTGTCACACAGGCTGATGGCCTTACTGTATTCATCTGCCGTATATACACATGCATTGGGTTCCACTTCCTTCACAACCCGCTCCAGATTGCGGATCGCGGGAAGCTCATCATCAACGATCAGTATGTTCATGTTTCCATCTCCTTATATATACTCATTGAGTATACCTGTGATGTATACTTATAGTATGTTTGCAGTATATTTAATATGTATTTATTTTATCAGCAGTATACTCCGTGTGTTTAATGTATATCTTGCGTATGCCCGTTAACTTGCCGGTATCCTTATGACGGTTGTGGTTCCGTCTCCCGGACTGCTTATTATCTCAAGTGTTCCGTTACACATCATCTCAAGTCTTGTATTAAGATTCATAAGTCCCACGTGATTCTCCTGTTCATCGGCATCTTTGCTCATATCATATCCGATCCCGTCATCCGTCACATCGATCACATGGTATCCGTCTTCGGCATATGCGTGAATCATTACCGTTCCTTTACCGTCTTCCTTCTTTCTTATGCCATGCACGATCGCATTTTCAACAAGAATCTGTATTGAAAATGTCGGAATCAGAAATGCCTCTTCTTCAATATTAAGTTCTATCTGTAATTTATCACCAAACCGCCTTTTCTCCATGGCTATATAATTCTTAACGGTCTCAAGCTCCCTGTGAACAGGAATACATTCTGTCTCTGTCATGACATCCACACTTCCCCGAAGATATCCGGCGAATTCACTTATTGCATCGATTGCTTCACTGTCTGTACACAAAGACTGTATTGTCGTAAGACTGTTATATATAAAATGCGGTTTTATCTGGTTTTGCATAAATGTCAGCCTGTTTTTTCCAAGCTCTTTTTCCCTCTTTATAAGTTCTCTGCCAAGCGCCTCCTGTCTTACGGAACACAGATACATGTAGTAAAATATGAAAGCCGCCGCAATCATTTTGTCCATAACTCCGCTTATCAGATTCATATTTTCAAGAATACCGGTAAGAACCGTTGTGAATAAGGTATAGAATATGGCATGAAGCATTCGCCTGTTTTCAACTTCCATAAAAAAGCGGATTCCCTGATATGTTAAAATTATCAGATATAATACTTTTACTGCAAGTGTTGATCCCCATAAAGGGCCGGTCAACAACTCATTATTCTCATCATATACGAATACCCATACGTCCGGCTGTACGAATGTAAGCAGATTTATCAATACATTGACGTTCGCGGGAATCGAATAAATGATCCTTCTTTTACGATCCGGAGTAAACAGATATATTTCCCACAGAAAAAGAAACGGTCTGACTACATTTTTAATTACCGTAAGCACAATCTCATGTTTTGTGGGGTGTGAAAATGTTGTCGTCCAGTCATACAGATACTCCGTGATCATAATAAGAAATAATGTCACTGCAAGTCTCACCACAATGGCTGCTGTGGGAATCTTCAGTCTGCGGTTTGCATATACCACAATGACCAGACCAAGCAGAAGATTGATCGTTATTATATTCTTAAATATAAAGTCCGTCACTGAAATAGTCATTCTCTAAGCTACTCTCCAATCGATTTATTAATCGTATCTGTACAATACCACGATTCATTAAACAAAAGAAAAACACGCTTTCCCTCCGGAGTACTTAAGCTTTCTTATGATGGGTACCTGACACTTTGATTATATGCGGTAAATATGTCATTTTTATTGTCAGATCACTATGCCCTCAAAATGTTTTCACTCAAAATGTTTAAGGCTGATTTTATGTTACGTATTTTTAAAATATATGCTATACTGTTACAGTTACAGATCGTTAAGAGAAGTGAATAGCACTCCTCATACCATTATATACAAGGAGATTCATTATGAACAAGAAAGAAATAGCTGAGATCAAAAAACTTTTCAATAAAACATGCTGTCATGTCACAAAAATATGCGGATGTTATGTAGACGCCGAAAAGAATATAAAAACAACCATCGATCAGCATTTTCAGATGCTGGATGAAGAAGAAATGTTCAAATACATTAATATATTCAGAGGATGTCTGTCAGGTTCCATAGGAAAAAATCTGATCAATCTCGAATTTCCACGTGAAACGGAGTCGGAGGGCGGCACCCAGGAATTCCTTCTTCGTCTGCGTGACAGCCGTCTTCGCGAAGAAGATCTTATTAACGAATTCTACGACAAAGTAATAGAACATTACAATTATCCCGAGAATTATTATATTGTTCTGGCTCATGCTGCATATGACATTCCCGGCATCACTTCCGATGAGATGGGTCTTGATGATGCATCGGTTTATGTATACGAACACCTCATATGCGCGATATGCCCCGTAAAGCTTGACAAGTCAGGACTGTGTTATAATTCCGAAGCCAATACGATCGAAACAAAGATCCGCGAATGGCTTGTCGACAGACCGGTACACGGATTTTTGTTTCCGGCATTCAACGACCGCAATACCGACATACATGCAATGTTATATTACACCAGAAAAAGTGACGATATGAATCCTTCATTTATGGACAATATGTTCGGATGCGTGCGACCTCTCACAAGTAAGAACCAGAACGCTACATTTCGAACCATAATTGAACGCTCTCTTGGAGATGAATGCAGTTTTGAAGCCGTAAAGAGCATTCATGAGAGCATCAACGAACTGATCGAAGAACAAAAAGACGAGCCCGAACCGGTGGTGCTCGATAAAAATGATGTGAAAAATCTTATCGGAAATGCCGGGGTTAGCGGCGACAAACTCGAGTCTTTCGACTCAAGTTTTGAAAGGATCGTACAAACGGAAGCAGATAACACTTCAGTTGAAAGCGACGATGTAAGATTCGTTGCGAACAACATCACAAATCATAAAAATCTTGAGATAAAAACAGATGACGTTGTCATAAAAGTAAACAACGAACAGGCTCATCACGTCGAGACCAGAATAATTGACGGAGTGCCTTATCTTATGATCCAGATCAACGGAAATGTTGTGCTTAACGGCGTTGTTGTTCATCCGGATGACCCGAAACTTACAGCCGAGTAAATCGAATTCATTTCATAACCGATATACTGATCCTGAATCCCTTTTCGGTACTTATATTGAAATTACCATGAAGTTGCTTAACTCTTTCCGCAATTCCCGACAGTCCCATTCCGCCGGAAAAATTACCTGATATCCCTGTTCCGTTATCCGATATCACAAGCTGGAAAAAACCGGGATGTTCGGCGATATTGATCTTTACTTTGTTGCCGTTACTGTGTTTTGCGGTATTGTTAAGCGCTTCTTTTATTATTGCGATAAAACTGTATTTCATATTGTTCTCAATATTACCGGTCACATCATAATGCAATGATATATCAAGTGTGGGAAAACTTACCATGATCTCTTCAACAGCCTTCTTCAGATCTATGGATTCGTCATGAAGATCGTGGACGCTTGACCTGATATTGTCCATTGCCGTATTAAGTGTGTTACCAAGGTCACCTATCTGTTCTTTTACTGCCTCATCTTTTACTATTACTTTCAACGCACCGGTCTGAAGTATTGCTCTTGTAAGCATATGCCCCACATTATCATGTATCTCTCTGGCGATACGGTTTCGTTCCTTAAGAGTGGCGAGATTGATCTCATTATTCTGCTTTTCTATCAGCTCATTATTTCTCATCTGAAGGACCATACTGTTCTCTATTCCTTCATCGCGGATCTTACGCATCATTTCATCGGTTTTTATCCACGCAGAAGTTCTGTGTTCAAGAAGTATACTGACTGCAGATAATACACCCGCACAGATCGTCGTAATAAGAATGCCTCGCGCCATTGATTCATCCACGAGCCACTCCGCCTTGGCTGCGCAGTATACTATACTGATATACACTATTACGGCAACCGGAGTAGCATACTTCATTTTCGTCCGGTACATATCATATGCCAAAACCGGAATGAATGCGACATATGCAGGTACCAATACCACCAGCACCATATATACGATCACCATTATCTCCGTAAAATATCCGGGTAATCTGTCAACATAGCCAAGCATCGCAATTATTATCGCAAAAAGCGCCGCAGATATAAAATATCCATCTAAGCCGACCACACCCGCAAAGAGAAGACAACACACATATATGATCGATTTGTCGAGTAATTCATGAACCATATCCTGACCTCGCAAAGATTATTAGTTATCTTTAAAACAAAAGATTCAAAAACCACCTGCCTGATAAGCTCTTGCTATAACGTAAGACGGTTCATACATTATTATAGCAGATGGACGAAGGACATCAACTACTATTGCAATCTGATCTTTAAAAATCCTGCGACTGTTGACAATCCAATATACTTATTCTATAATCCGCTATGAGCCATGGGCCTGCACTTGAAAAAATATAGCCGGTATAATCCCGGGTACAGGTGGTACAGGTCTATTCAGAGCAAAAAAGTAAGGAGCATATCCATGAAAACTTATAAATATATTAACGATCTTCCGATAGGAAGAGCCGATTCAACCATAACGGAAGGCTGTCTGGTGCTTGAGGGCGGCGGCTGGCGAGGTCTGTACACCGTCGGAGTTCTTGATGCTCTTATGGAGCATGGGATCAATATGAGAACAACTGTCGGAATATCCGCAGGCGCACTGTCGGGACTGGGATACGTGGCCGGGCAGATCGGCTGGGGAGCAAGGGTCGATCTGACCTACAGACATGATTCAAAATATTGCGGTGTGAGATCATTGATGAGAGAACGTGCGATAATGGGATACGATTATTTCAGTCACCGGATCGCAAGACATGATATTCCGCTTGATACAAAAACTCTTGCCGAAACGTCCAGAAGGCTTGTTGCCGGAGCAACCAATATGTTAAACGGCAGGATAACTTATTTTGAAAAAGGAAAGAATAATATATGGAAGGCGATCATGGCTTCCGCCAGTGTTCCATATGTCTCGACTCCCGTGCTGATCGGCGGAGTCCCGTATCTTGACGGAGGATGTTCCGAAAAGATCCCATATTCATTTGCGAAAAAAAGCGGTGAAAAGAAGATAATCGTTGTTCGTACAAGAGAACGTGAATACCGACGTGTAGAAGGTAAAAAAGCTCGTACAGCCAGAGTTATGTATAAGAAATATCCAAAATTTGTCAAAAGCATTGAGGATACCAACAGAAAATTCAACGTAATGGTTGATGAACTCGAGCGCAAAGAGACAGCAGGCAATCTTTTAATAATCGCTCCTTCCGAAAAAGTGACTGTTACAAGGTTCGAAGGCGATATGGATAAGCTTGGCGAACTGTACTGGCTCGGCTACAATGATGCAAATGATTCCATTGAAAAGATCAAAAGGTATCTGGAGTCATAACCGGTCATTTTTTCAGTGCTTCAAACAGATTGATCCCTGCAGACATCTTCTTTAACTTATCAAGATTGTCTTTCATATATTGCTCAAGCTGTGTAATCTCATTATCATTAAAACCACGGCTTGACAATATCTTACATGAGGGTATAATGCCCTCGGCAAGCCTTGTATCATCTTTGAATTCTACATATGCAACCTTTTCTCCATCCCGTCTGCATATGGAAGAAACCGACATTTCAAGTGAATCACTCATAGTTTGTCACCTCAACTTTTGTTCCCCTATATTATAAATTATACTTGATCCGATGACAAGTTTTTCAACAGTCAAATATATTTCTGAAAATACGATTCCAATATTTTTGGCAAGAAATGGCTATAACTTTCGCTTGCTTTTTGTATACAGAAGCTTTATAATTTATTTATAAATATATGGCACGAAGGGAGAGTAGTCATGAGTAAGATTGGAAAATATTTAACAGGCGCAGTTGTAATAGGATCGATTGTCGGTGTTGCATATTACTTTGGTAAGAAGTATTTGTTCAGCGATAATTGTGATGATTTTGATGATGATTTCGACGATGATTTCGATGATTTTGATGACGATGATGATATTGTTCAGGTTAATCTCGAAGCAGTTGATGATGATGACGACGATGATAAAGCAGATGACAAGGCAGAAGATTCGGACGATGCCGATGCCGATGACGATTCGATCTAGCTTTTTAAGATCAGAATGCTACAGTTACATAGCATTATAAAACAGCAGGTTTTTCGTGAACCTGCTGTTTTTTGCCTGATAAACCCGGGAAGTGCGTTATCTCGAAAGCTTATGTATAAGCTGATCAAAGTTATGATTGATCGTCTTATTCATGCTGAGTGCTTCGGCTATCGAATAGTCGGTAAACTGTCCGTTCCTGTAAGCAACAACTCTGCTGGTCTGTCCCTGGTCAAGAAGATCGACCGCTCTTGAACCGAGCGCCGATGCGTATACACGGTCACGGCATGTAGGGCTTCCGCCTCTTTGGATGTGTCCGATAACAGTCGCTCTTGTCTCTATTCCCGTCTCTTCCTGAATGTGCTTTGCTATCTCAAATGAATCACCGACTCCCTCGGCATTAACTATGATATGATGTTTCTTACCGATCTTATGCTTACTCTTAACCTTCTCGATAAGCTTCTCCATCTCTTCTTCACAATATGTCTCGGGAAGAAGAACATATTCCGAACCGTTTGCGATCGAACACCATAATGCGATATGTCCTGCCGTACGACCCATAACCTCTATGACATTACATCTCTCATGGGAACCTGATGTATCACGAAGCTTATCCGCAGCCTCCATTGCAGTATTGATAGCTGTATCAAAACCAATGGTATACTCCGTACATGCAATATCAAGATCTATCGTTCCGGGCACTGCGATCGTGCGCACGCCGTGATCGGCAAGTGCCTCGGCACCCTTAAATGAGCCGTCTCCTCCGATAACAACAACACCGTCTATACCATGTTTACGACAGTTTTCGGCAGCTAACTGCTGTCCTTCTTCGGTACGGAATTCCGCGCATCTTGACGTATAGAGGATAGTACCTCCCCTTGATATGATATCCGACACGCTCATTGCATCCATGTCTATAAAATCTTCTTCAAGAAGCCCTGTAAAACCTCTCTTAATTCCCTTAACTTTATGTCCGAGATCACAAGCTGTTCTGACAACAGCCCTTATTGCCGCATTCATTCCCGGCGCATCTCCGCCGCTTGTAAGAACACCGATAGTTTGCTGTTTCTTTGCCATATCACAATACCTCCCATATATTATTGGTAATGGTTCATCACCCCGGTTCATTGTCACTCCCACGCTAATGAACTTATGAATATCCTACCACCTTTTTGACGGTTTTTCAATTCTCTTTTCGACAACACGCACATTTGCTTCGCCTAACGCTTCAGCAAGTCTTGTAATAAGTATATTATCCGCATTTACCGTTCTGCTTAAGGGCAGATGCTTTATGGCCTTTTCTTTCGCAAGATATATGCTTACGCTGTCGGTACCGTCGCTCTCGTTAAGGATCGCTTCCACGTCTTTAATATTCTTATTGTACTCATCCATGTTGGCAAACTGAAGCCACAACTGCTTAGGCAAACTGTCAAAAGGTATCACTTCCGAACAGATAAGCTTCGCCGGCTTATCTTCCTCAACAGTTATCCTTCCTGTTATGAAAACCCTGGCATCAAGATCAAGTACCGACTTATATTTTTCGAACTGCCTTGGAAATACGATGATCTCTACAGTTCCATACAGATCCTCCAGAGTAACAAATGCCATGATACCGCCCTTTTTGGTCGTGAGTATCCTCTTATCAATTATCATTCCTCCGATCACGGAACCTTCCTCGTCTTTTACTCTTGGCACTCCGGTCTCGGAATCAGGTACAAAATCACTTGTGTTATGTGTGATATTCTTTTCCAGCTTCTCCCTGTATTCATCGAGAGGATGACCGCTTACATATATGCCGAGCACCTCTTTTTCAAAGCCAAGCAGATCTTCCTTTTCATATTCGGACACATCCGGATATTCGGTTTTTAACCGGTTTTCTCCGTCAACGCCGTCGAATTCGAACAGACTCATCTGCCCTATCGTATTGGACTTTCTGTCACCGTTGATATCATCTATAACACCCGAATACACAAGCATCTTCTGCTTTCTGTTTCCTCCGAGTTCATCCATTGCTCCGGCTTTAATAAAACTCTCTACGGTTCTTTTATTGACTTCTCTTCCCGACAACCTTTTGGCAAAATCTGTCAAATCCATATATTTTCCATGCTCTCTCTCCTTAACGATGGCATCAATAACAGGTTTTCCGACACTCTTAATCGCGGACAACCCGTATATGATACCCTCATCAGACGTCGAGAAATTACCGAAACCTCCGTTAATACTCGGCGGCATGACCTTAATTCCCATCTGCCTGCAGCTCATGATATATGAAGCTATCTTATCGGTTCGATCCATTACCGAGGTCATGAGTGCCGCCATGAACTCAATAGGAAAATATGTTTTAAGATACGCCGTCCTGTAGGATACAACCGCATATGCCGCCGCATGGGATTTGTTAAATGCATATCTTGCAAAGTCGGTCATCTCGTCAAATATGTGCATTGCAACACTTTCGGGGATTCCGTTTGCAACACATCCTGCGACACCTTCCTCCTTATTGCCGTACACAAAATTCTGTCTCTCCTTTTCCATTACGGATGCTTTCTTCTTGGACATGGCACGCCTTACAAGATCGCTTCTACCGTAACTGTAACCAGCAAGATCCCTTACGATCTGCATAACCTGCTCCTGATACACGATACAGCCGTAAGTCGGTTCAAGTATCGGCCTTAACTGTTCACATTCATACACTGCAGCCCCCGGATTATTCTTACCTGCGATATACTTCGGAATAAAGTCCATAGGACCCGGTCTGTATAATGATATTCCCGCAATGACATCCTCAAGACTCTTTGGTTTTAACTCCTTCATGAAGTTCTTCATGCCCGGACTTTCAAGCTGGAATATTCCGTCGCATTTGCCCGAACCTATAAGTTCGTACACTTCCGGATCGTCATAACTGATCTTGTCTATGGAGAATTCCCCGTCCATCCTTCTGATAAGCTCTCCTACCTTACCTTCGGTCAAATGACTGAATCCGCTTCTGTATCCGGAATTGATAAGGTCCACCGCATCCTGTATTACCGTAAGTGTTCGAAGCCCCAGAAAATCCATCTTGAGAAGACCAAGTTCTTCAAGCGTAGTCATTGTATACTGGGTCGTTATCGTATCATCGGACGACTTGGACAACGGAACGTATTCAAGCACGGGTGCGTTACTTATAACAACTCCCGCCGCATGCATCGACGTATGCCTCGGAAGTCCCTCAAGTCTTATGGACATATCTATGAGATTCCTGCATCTGTCATCGGTATCATATAATTTCATAAGATCCGGATTCGCCTTAAGCGCCGCTTCTATCGTAATGCCCAGTTCGTTCGGTATCATCTTTGCTACCATGTCAACATACGCATAAGTAAGATCAAGGGCACGTCCCACATCCCTGATCGCATTTCTTGCCTTCATGGTTCCAAAAGTGACTATCTGGGCAACCTTGTCCACTCCGTATTTTCTGACAACATAATCTATTACTTCCTGCCTTCTCTCGTAGCAGAAGTCAATATCTATATCCGGCATGGTGAGTCGCTCCGGATTAAGGAAACGCTCGAACAGCAGATTATATCTTATAGGATCTATATCTGTTATCCCAAGTGAATAAGCAACTATACTTCCCGCCGCTGAACCTCTTCCGGGGCCTACGGGGATCCCGTTATCCCTCGCATATCTTATGAAGTCGGACACGATCAGGAAATAATCCACGAACCCCATGTCTTCAATGGTCTTAAGCTCGTATTCAAGTCTCTCACGGTGCTTATCCGCTTCATCCCCGTATCTTGCCTCAATACCGTCATCACATAATTTGTGAAGATATTCAGTAGCCGTATATCCTTCGGGAACATCGAATACCGGCAGCTTGTAATTACCGAATTCGATCGTAACATCGCACCTGTCCGCGATCTTTCCGGTATTGGCAAGAGCCTCGGCCGCATAAGGAAATAATGCCGCCATCTCCTCTTCGGATTTGAGATAATATTGACCGCCTTCATAACGCATACGATCCTCGTCATCAACCTTCTTCTGCGTCTGTATACACAGCAGAACGTCGTGTGCGGCAGCATCATCCGCATATATATAATGGATGTCGTTAGTCGCAACTAACGGCATTCCCGTTTCATTGTGCATCTTAAGAAGGCCCTGATTTACATTTGCCTGCTCCGGAATCCCGTGATCCTGAAGCTCAAGGAAAAAATTATCTTTACCGAATATGTCCTGAAGCCTCTTCGCTTCCCTTACCGCTTCTTCATAGAAGCCCATCCGAAGATGCATAGGTACTATTCCCGCAAGGCAGGCGCTTAATGCGATCAGCCCTTCATGATATTTTTCGAGGATCTCATAATCAACCCTCGGCTTATAATAGAATCCCTCGATGAAACCGATTGACACGATCTTCATCAGGTTCTCATATCCCTTATTATTCTCTGCAAGAAGGACCAGATGATTGTATCTCTCATCACCGGATCCTTTTTCCCTGTCAAATCTCGATCCCGGAGCCACATATACTTCACAGCCTATTATCGGTTTGATCCCGGCTTCCTTAGCCGCCTTATAAAAATCTATAACACCGTACATAACACCATGATCGGTTATTGCTATACTGTCCATTCCAAGCTCTTTGGTCCTTGCGACCAGCTCCCCGATCTTACCGGAACCGTCAAGGAGACTGTACTCGGTATGCACATGAAGATGTCTGAAAGACATATGCAGTTACCTCCCGTTCTCAAGATAGGATAAAAGATGACTCCCGCAAAGCAGGAATCATCTTATCTTTTTTGCTGTACTTATTCAAAAACAGTAACCCTCAGCCTATACCCCACAAAGGCATTTTTCGATGTCATTGATCGCTTCGGTCTCATCATCGCCGTCAGCGTATATTGTTACCTCTTCCCCTTCGGTAAGTCCTAATGACATCATCCCCATAATACTTTTAGCATTTACCTTCTTGTCGTCATGTTCCACATCAATATGACATTCAAATCTGCTTGCTACCTGTACGAGTAATGCAACCGGTCTTGCTCCCTGGTTGCTGTCAATATTGATATTGATCTTCTTGGCTACCATTATTATATTACTCCTTTCTTTTGCGCAGATCTTCAGCTATCTCACTGAGTTTGCGTAGCCTGTGATTAACACCCGACTTGCCAAGCGGCGGTTCGAGCATCTCTCCCAGTTCCTTCAGTGAAGCATCCGGATTGTCCAGACGCAGCCTTGCTATCTCCTGAAGCTGTTCGGACAGATTACCGAATCCGCAATTGTCGCGAATGAACATGATATCCTGCCGTTGTCTGGCGGCAGTCGCGGTCGTCTTACTCAGATTGGCAGTCTCACAATTAACCTTTCTGTTAACGTCATTACGCATTTCCTTATATATCCTAGCATTCTCAAAATTCATCATTGAGACATTGGCTTCCATGATACCGAGCAGATCCGAAACCTGTGCTCCCTCTTTTACGTATACGATAATGTTGTTTTTACGTATCGTATGCCGGGGTTCGATATCAAATGCACGAAGAATATCTTCGATCACATCGGCCCTCTCATTATTACCCGCCACGATCTCATAATGATATCCCTTATAAGGATCGGTAGCGGATCCTGAAGTCACGAATGCGCCGCGTAGAAATGCACGTTTACAGCATGGATTCTGAACAATGATCCTTGATATCCTTCCGTCATCATACAACCTGTTTCCCGAATCATCAAAAACCTTTATTGATTTCAGAATATTCTGACAACTCTCATCATCGTTGACAACCACCTGATAGTATGTTGCATTGTGGCTCTTTCTAACCACTGCTTCGGCACGTATCCTGAACGTTTTCTCTAATAAGATAAAATATTTTGTTGCTACTGTCAAGTTTTCTGTTTGGATTTTTATGTAAATTCCTGTCTTACCCTGTACGATCCTGCCGCAAAAATGGATTATGGCAGCTATCTCCGCGATCCTGCAATGCCTTGCGGGACTTATCTGTTTTGCAAGTTCTTCCTTGACATCCGTTGAAAATGACATATGTTACTCACCTATATATTTCTTGATATCTCTGTGTTCGAGCCTTATGGAATAATCCAGATCGGACAATCTGTCGTGTATGGCTCTTGCAAGGGTAACCGATCTGTGACGTCCGCCCGTACATCCGATGCCGACCACAAGCTGGTTCTTTCCCTCTTCAATATAACCCGGGATCAAAAATCTCAGCATATCTTCCAATTTGTCAAGATATACCGGTGCTCTTTTCTCCGACATTACAAAATTATACACTTCTTCGTCATTACCCGTCTTCTCACGAAGTTCATCAACATAAAAAGGATTCGGAAGAAATCTTACGTCGAACACAAGATCACAGTCCGAAGGTATTCCGTATTTGTAGCCGAAAGAAATGATCGTGATCACAAAATTCCTGAATGACTTTCCTTCAATGAATATACTCTCTATATCCGCCTTTAGTTCCCTGATCAGCATTCTGCTCGTATCTATGATATAATCCGCATTATTTCTCAAAAAAAGCAACTGCTTACGCTCTGCCTCAATGCCCTTGTCAATCCGTCCCACCTCGGCAAGAGGATGAGTTCTTCTGGTTTCCTTGAACCTTTTGACGAGAACATCCGTGGACGCATCAAGGAAAAGTATCTGATAATTGAACCCGGTTTCTTCAAGCTGGCCTAGTACGCTCTCTATTCCCTTAAGAGAATCCCCGCTTCTGATATCAACACTGAGCGCTGTATATCCGGTCTTATCCGAAGTCTTGCATATGAGCTCCACAAAAGTCGGTATTAGCGATATAGGCAGATTATCAACGCAAAAATATCCTGCATCTTCCAACATCTTAAGAACCGAACTTTTTCCCGCACCGGACATTCCGGTCACAAACAATAATCTGCTGTTATCCATAACAAGACTCCTCTTAGAATTCTATTCTTCCGCCCTTACTGAAATCTTCGGCAATCTTACGTGCTTCATCTGATGCTCCGACGAATATGTCAACTATGGTCGGATCAAAATGCTTTCCTTTTCCCTCTATGATTATGTCCATGGCTTTCTCAAATGAAAATGCCTCTTTATAACTTCTCTTTGACACAAGCGCATCAAATACATCTGCAATAGCCATTATCCTTGCCGACAAAGGAATCTCTTCTCCGGATATTCCATGAGGATATCCGGAACCGTCCCATTTCTCATGATGGTACATGGCAAGATTATATGCTTCGTTAAGATATGCCGATTCAGGCACCTTTTCTATCGCCTGTTTTATAATGTCTCCTCCTGCGATAGTATGCTTTTTCATAAGCTCGAATTCTTCATCCGTAAGTCTTCCCGGCTTATTGAGAACCGCATCCGGGACATGTATCTTACCCACGTCATGAAGCGGTGCCGAATTCACTACATTTGACATGAATTCCGAAGTGAGCACATCCGTATGTATACCCTTTTTTTTCATCTCATTCATTATTATCTCAGCATATGCGGCAGTCTTACGCACATGATCGCCCGTGCACTGGTCACGACTCTCCACGATATCCGCAAGGACCATGATAAGACCGTTCTGCATCTTCGTTATAGTCACATTTTTATTTTGTATGTCATTAACATAAGTCATACTGTCCTGAGTGGTCTTAACGAATGCCCTGTACAGATTCTCAATCTCATCACCTGTATGTATTCCGAGCTTTTCTATACTTTCAACACTGTTCTCACGGGCGGATTCACTGTTGTATGCGAACGCGGTCGCAGTCATTGCCATCGTGTTCACCGGGAACAGTATGTTAAACTGTGCGATCCAGAGTCCGATCGCAAGTATCATGATAAAGAACCCGAGAAACAGTGATATCAGTTTGGTAAAAAAGCAGTAGCTATCGGATCTTAACTGCTCCATTGATATGTCTGCCGCTGTATAGCAGACACATTCACCCTTCGAATCATATACAGGCTTATATACAGTAAGAAGCCAGCCGTATGAATCGTCGGTAATGATCGGATCTATGGGCTTTCCTTCAAGTAATGTAGGTATCAGTTCGGAAAATGACTCATCAAAAGGAACTATCTCTCCCGGTTCTGAACCTTCGACTTCTTCGCTATCAAGATCAAATACCACATGGCAACCGTCTTCCATTATCTTATATACATATACATATTCTATATCCGGAGAACTGTTTCTTACTCCGTATAACAACTTTTCAATCTCTGTGTATCCATCGGCTGCTTCGCCTTTTTCTAAGTATTCGTCAACCTTGTCACCGTCTATTATACTTGCCGCAAGCTCCGTAACTCCCTCGGCGAATCTGGTATGATCATCAACCGTTGAGTTATAATAGAGCATGTAACTTATCCCCGTAGCCTCCATGGCGATCGGTATCGAAGCAAATATGATAAGAAGCAGTACTTTTGTACGAAGTGATATAACTCTGCTGTCACTTTTTTTAACTGCTTCCTGCGCCTTTTTGGTAAGTGGACTCTGCTGCCAGCCGTCAAAATTCAATATCTCTTTTATACGATCAGGCAATAATTTAAATACAGAAAAAACGATCAGCACATTGATGGTCTTATCGATCAGGTCTTTCAGAAAATCTGATGCAAGTTGCGCTTCGAAACTGCCTAGAGTTCCTCCTGCATACATATCCGATATGAAAGAAAATGCTATGGAATCCTCACTGAATCCGTACAAAAACCATGTAACGATCGACCCCAGTATTCCTCCGATGAATGCCATTATCAGAATAAAAAGCGGGACCGTATATATTCTTTTCAGATAACCCTTATTGGCAAAAAACGAAGCGCAGACAGCGATCAATACATTAAGGAAACCGTAATATATTGTCGTCGGGTCAATAGCCAGATTGATCATATTGGTCATAAAGCCGACCAGTATACCCGGAATATAACCTCCGAGTACAGCCGCCGCCACCGTACCTATCGTATCAAGAAACAAAGGTAGCTCAAAATAATTGGCAAACGCGCTCCCTATATAATTCACTGCAAGTCCCACTGCGGAAAGTATCAATGCGTACATTAATCTTTGCTTTCCCGTCAGCTTATTGTTTTCGTCAACAAGTACCATATTCAGCCACTCCCATTCCCTGTATTTATTATATTGGCACGCCTGTTTAGATATTCCTGCCAACCATCAGAACCCTATCAGTTTTACTTCCGTCTCAAGAGAGATATTATGTACCTTTTTTACCTCATCCTGTACATGTCTTATAACTTTTAACACATCCTCCGAGGATGCTTCTCCCACATTAACGACAAATCCCGCATGTTTTTCAGACACCATCGCATCACCGACACGATAACCTTTAAGTCCGCACTCCTCGATAAGCTTTCCCGCAAAATGTCCCTCAGGCCTCTTAAATGTGCTTCCGGCGCTTCCGTATTCAAGCGGCTGCTTATCCCTTCGTCTGTTATTGAGTTCTCTCATTAACGCCCTGATATCTTCTTCATTTCCTTTATTAAGCTTAATCTTAGCTGAAAGAACGATATAATCCTTCTTTTGTATTATGCTTGTTCTGTAACCGAGTTCAAGTTCTTCTTTAGAAAGAGTTGTAATATGCCCGTCACGGCTGCATACATCCACAGACACAAGGACATCTTTCATCTCGCCTCCGTAAGCTCCGGCATTCATTGTCACCGCGCCTCCGAGAGTCCCGGGAATCCCCGAAGCAAATTCAAGACCGGCAAGACCTTTTCCTGCTGCTGCGGATGAAAGAGCCGACAATGAGATTCCCGATCCTGCGGTAATTTCATCGCCTTCTATATCAATATCCGACATATTCTTACCTATGCTTATTATGGCTCCTCTGTATCCTTCATCGGAAAAAAGCACATTACTGCCGTTTCCGTGAATATGATAACTGATCTTCTCCTCATCGCAGAATCTTAATAATCCGACAAGAGCCTTCGCATTATCCGGCGTCACAAAATAATCCGCCGGGCCTCCTGTTCTGAATGAAGTATGTCTGCTCA
This sequence comes from Lachnospiraceae bacterium V9D3004, assembly GCA_000621985.1. Taxonomy (GTDB): domain Bacteria; phylum Bacillota; class Clostridia; order Lachnospirales; family Lachnospiraceae; genus V9D3004. Next base: position 136,538 of record JHWW01000001.1, on the reverse strand, counting down.
TCGGTTCATTAACAGCGACATTCTCCTCTTTTGCAATATCACATAAACTTCTATATATATCCATGTACACCTCACGTGCATTTATATTATTACCATTTTTTGGTATCTTAAATTCGTTGCCTATACTGTTCTATGAACACATTGGCAGCAAAGAGCTCCCGGGCAGTTACATATATTTACTCCGCTCCGGCAAGCCTGATACAGCCGAGCATTCCGGCATCATTGCCGAGTTCGGCAAGTACGATCTCTTTATTCTTGAGGGCTTTAAGCGAATATTCATCATAATACTTTTTGGCGCCTTCGATTATTATGTTTCCTGCAGCTGCAACTCCGCCTCCTATAAGGAACAGCTGAGGATCACATACACTTGCAATGTTCGATAATGCGATACCGAGATATCTTACGGATCTTTCAACTATCTTACATGCATACTCATCACCTGATTTTGCGGCATCAAATATATCTTTTGCGGATAATGAATCGCCTTTTGAAAAAAGCACAGATTCCGGATGATCATTTATCTCCTTCTTTGCAAGCCTCACAACTCCGGTAGCTGAAGCATATTGTTCAAGGCAGCCGTGACAGCCGCATCCACAGCTTTCCGTCTCATTTGGTTCAACCGTGATATGACCGATCTCAGCCGCCGCTCCGGCGCTTCCCACATGTATCTTACCGTCTACCACGATTCCTCCGCCGACACCTGTACCGAGAGTAACCATAACAATATCCGTATATCCTCTTGCTCCGCCTTTCCACATCTCTCCAAGTGCGGCAACATTGGCGTCATTTCCGACGGCTACATTGTCCACGCCGGTAAGCTTTTTCATAATGTCCTTTACAGGTACGATCCCGAAGTTGAGGTTGGCACAATTAAGTACAACTCCCTTATCATCTACGGGTCCGGGGATACCTATTCCGACACCTGCCACCTGAGACATATCTATATTGTATTCAACGCATTTTTCTTTAATACTGTCAGCAAGTTTTCCGAGCAGAACGTCGGATGCATCCTTACCTGTTGTGGGTACACTCCACTTTTGTTCCACATTTCCTTCGCTTCCCTGTTCCGCATACAATCCAAACTTTGCTGATGTACCGCCTACATCGACGCCTATATAATATTTTTTCATATACGATTATTGCTCCTTCCGGTTCTTTTACTTCTGTTCGTTGCCATTACGCATCATCTTATTGATCACTCTGTTGTACATCTCTTTGGCAGCATCATAACCCATCTTCTTCTGTCTGAAATTAACTGCCGCAGCCTCGCAGATTATCGCAAGGTTACGACCGGGTCTTATGGGGATTGAATGGCATACAACCTTATTGCCGAGGAAATCGGTGTACTGCTCTTCAAGTCCCAGCCTGTCATAATCCGAATCTTTATTCCATTCCTCGAGTCTTATAACAAGGTCAATTGCCTGCGTATCCTTAACTCCTTCGATTCCGAAAAGTGACTTGGCATCCACGATCCCGATTCCTCTAAGCTCAATAAAATGTCTTGTGATATCGGGCGCCGTTCCGATAAGTGTCTCATCACTTACTTTTATGATCTCAACAACATCATCGGATACAAGTCTGTGTCCTCTGTGAATAAGCTCGAGAGCAACCTCACTCTTACCTATACCACTCTCACCCATTATCAGAACACCTTCACCGTATATATCAACAAGAACCCCGTGAACCGATATTCTCGGTGCCAGTTCAACCCTAAGCCATCTGATCACTTCAGCCATGAAAGCCGATGTTGTCTCGGTGGTACTGAGTACCGGAACCCCGAACTCATTACCTGCCTGAATTATATCTTCCGACACTTCTATGCCACGGCAGTATGTAATACACGGTACTCCGTGAGCCATGATCTCTCTTATCTCATTGATCCCGTGATTCTGAAGTCTTTGTTCTATAAATGTATGTTCAACATGACCGATTATCTGCATTCTGTGCATGTCAAAATAATCAAAAAAACCCGACAGCTGCAAAGCAGGTCTGTTGACATCGTACACTTTGATCTCAATACCGGTTGTATCAATATTGGGTGTAAGATTTTTGAGCTGCATTTTTTCGACCAGTTTATCAAGCGTTACAGTATTCATATTCCACCCCGCCTTTCATGTGTATTATATTATTCCTGCTTCACAGGAACCTTTTTCGCTTTCTACTTATTCACGGTCCCCACACAACCCGCAGCCCATCCGCTTCGCGTATGTCGCAGCTTCGCTGCTTGTGGCTGTGGGTGTGAGGGCGGTTCCTGCTTCACAGGAACCTTTGATAACATGATAACATACAGGCACCGCCTTGACAAATATTTTTAGGACTTATAAAATGTCTCTTAGCTGTTACTGTGTAAAGCACAGTATAAGAGAATTAATATTTATATAATACGGAGGTTTATTATGAGTGATAGTTGTTCACATGACTGTTCATCCTGCGGATCGAGTTGCAGTGACAGAACCGCTCCCCAGAGTTTTCTTGCTCCATGCAATCCAAACAGCAGCATTAAGAAAGTAATAGGAATTGTCAGTGGAAAGGGCGGCGTAGGAAAGTCCCTCGTTACAGGGCTACTTGCTACGGGATTACAGCGTTCAGGCAAAAAGACCGGTATTCTTGATGCCGACATAACCGGTCCGTCAATACCAAAAGCGTTCGGAATCACAGAAAAAGCCACCGGTAACAATGACGGTATTATACCTGTTACAACCAAAACCGGAATAGATCTGATGTCAATCAATCTTCTGCTTGAGAACACATCCGATCCCGTTATCTGGCGCGGTCCGATCATTGCAGGCACCGTAAAACAGTTTTGGACAGATGTCATATGGAAAGATATAGATACTCTTCTTGTTGATATGCCGCCGGGCACAGGAGACGTGCCGTTAACGGTATTCCAGTCACTTCCGGTAGACGGAATAATCGTTGTGACTTCTCCTCAGGAGCTTGTATCGATGATCGTCGAAAAAGCTGTTAAGATGGCAAAAGCCATGAACATTCCTATCATCGGTATTGTAGAAAATATGAGCTATGTATCATGCCCCGACTGTGGAAAACAGATCCCGATATTCGGTGAAAGCCACCTTAATGAGATAGCGGCAGAATATTCTCTTCCGGTCCTTGGAAGAATTCCTATCGATCCTTCAATCGCAAAAGCCGTTGATGAAGGTGCTATAGAAGACTACAATTCCGACTGGCTTGTTCCCGCAATCGACGCTGTAAATGGCTTGGGTGCATGATGAAGGTGACAGATATATGAATCATAATATATGTTTTTTGTACGGTGCCGGCGATCACGACGGCACCTGTCCTGTAGATATAAGAGAAGATGATTATATTATCGCTGTTGACGGAGGCTACGATCACATTGTAAAATGCGGCATCGTTCCCGATCTTGTCATAGGTGATTTTGACTCGGTATGCGATCCTTCTGCATTCACCTCAACACAGACCACGGATACGGTTCATTCGGTAGCAGAGAATAAGTCCTGTCAATCCGGTACTTCTGACAACTTAAGATCCGCAAGCTACGGAGTTCTTCGCTTCCCGCCCGAAAAAGATTATACTGATATGCATCTTGGAGTTCTTGAAGGAAAAAAAGCCGGATATGATACGTTCGTTATCTATGGCGGAACAGGCGGCCGCATCGACCACACTCTTGCCAATATCGAACTTATCACATGGCTTTCAAAAGAAGGCTGCAGGGGTTATCTTATCGGAAACGGACAGGTCATCACGGCGATAACCGATTCCGAGCTGACCTTTGATGATCATTCCGTAAAAGACAGATGTCTCTCACTTTTTTGTCCGGACCCGGTGAGATATATATCCGTGTTCTCTCATTCGGATCGTTCGAAACAGGTCACAATAAAAGGCCTTGAATACAATGTCGATAATATCGATCTTACCAATACTTACGCACTTGGCACAAGCAACCGTTACCTGGATCAGAATTATTCAATCAGTGTAAAGCGCGGCACTCTCATTATTGTCTCAGAGCTTGTATGACAATATGTTCTATACCGTATCTTGTCATTACATCTTTGATCTGTTCGCGAAGCTGAGGCTTCTTCTTCAGAAATTTCTGAATGATCAGAGAATCCTTACGGATCTGATCATCATTATAACCTATCTGTTTTCTTAATTTCTGTCTTCTGACATTGAGACTGTGTCTTACTTCCACCATCTCTTTTTCATCAAGAAGAGCTTTCGCCTGGACGACCCATATGGAAGTGTCTTTCAATCCATATTTTTCCAATAAATCGGTCAGACTTTTCTTTAAGACAACAAGATCTTCAGCATTTGCCGAAAGAGCTTCTTCATTTTCCCTGAGCTTAATATACTGCTGCCATACATGTTCAAGCTCAACAGAATTGCTTACTTTGTATTTGCTGCACATATAGTCAAGCAACGCCGTATTATTAACGTATTTTATCTTAACGCTGTTAAGCAGATTGATACACTTACTGAGCTTCTTATCCGTAAGTATTATCTCATATCTGCTGGTTCTCATTCCCATGAATATATACAATATGAGCAGTCCCGACAGAAATATCAAAAGTATATAAGGTATAGTCATATCCTGTCCTGCCACAACCCACAAAACACCGAACAGGATCATGAGTGATACGATAAGAACACCGCCACCGATAGATATTCCCCTGATGTTCATGGTCTTTCCAAGAAGTTCATCCTGTTCATCATATAATTTTTCTTTTTCTTCCTCGAGATATTTCAGATCATTTTTTATGTCGGCCTGATAAAGCTCTTTTTTCTTCATGTTGATAAGCTCACGGTTCATTGACTCTTCGTAGAGCTTCATGGTCTTATAATGAGCATCTTTTATATCGGGTTCGTAACCGAGTCTTTTTCTGTTCTCTTCTTCTTTTTTTACAATATCATATGCATATGAATTGAGTCTTGTCTTTTCTTTTCCTTCTATCGATTCGATCATCTGAATATCCTTCAGATATTCGGTAACGCTCTCGTACTCACCGCGAAGCTTGTCATTCTGGGCATGCATCATGGCAATACGCGAACCGGCGGTATCGATATATTTGCGGACATCATCCATAGTCGGCTTTTTGCCGAGTCCGGTATCATCAAGCTTTACTGCATCGGATCTGTATATCTCATCGGCAGAAGTATTATCATCACCGTCAGCAGTATCATCCGAAGTATCGAATTCCGTTATCGGTATACCTTTATCTATGTTGCGTAATACTTCTTCGATATTATACACTTCTTTATTCTTTTTACTGCGTTTTCGTCCAAATAAACCCATAAAAATCTACCTCTGACACAACCGTTAAACCGGTTATCAATAAGTTCCCTCTCTGTACTGTTGTTTCCATGTATTGATCTTTCCTATCGCATATTCCCTGAATTCACCGTCTGTGGAATAACGCTTCATATCGCACAGTGCGGTGTACTCACCGGAATGCTCCGCTCGGGCCTTCGCATTATTATACAGTGTCACTATCCCTTCCGACACCTGCTCTTCAATTCCGTAATTAAGTACTTCCCTTGCAAATGTATCCCTCTTGCCGCATAGTAACAGCGTATACAGATACTGTCTTAATGTACGGCTGTCGTTATTTCTGCTGTAGGCATCCTTCAGATCCATGATAGCATCCGAGTACATTCCAAGCAAAAAACATGCAATCGAATGATTATGCAATATATCTCCGTACTCTTTCGGTGTAAGATTGACCGCATAACCTCCGCCGATTATCCTGTCATATTCCTTCTTCGCAAGTGTATATCTGCCGTAACGAAGATACATATCGGCTTTTCTTTTCTGCTTTCCGTGATAAGGAAGATTCTCTATCTCGTTCATGACGGCAAGAAGAGCCTTGATCTCATCTTCGTCATAATAATCACAGCTGCACAATATGCTTATTACCATATCTTTAAGGCTGCTCTCTATCTCAAGCATTGTCTCGAGTTTGCCGGCAATAACAGTCATTCCGAGTTCATTTCTGAGCCATGCCACAAGCGCCTTATCAAAATATTCCGGCGTGATCTCATATATGTTATGGTATATGTAATAACACAGTTCCTCTATTGAGTATACAGCGACTCCCGATATGCTGAACCTGTACGGTCTTACAGCCGCTCTTGAACTGCATAATATCAGCTTACCCACAATGCTACCTCCTGTACCCGTTATATCCGGATTATCCTCTCGAATATCCTGTTGGAAGACGGATACATCTCACCGAATCCATCATCCTTAACAGTAATGACAACATGCTCGATATCCTGCATCCGGACCCTGACCGTTATCCTGCTCATTCTTGACGGTCTTCTCGAAACTATATCGTTGAATTCTATAATATGTTTTGAACTCTCTCTTGTGATCACATTGCTTACTTTGATGCCTATCTCCATCTCATCATCGGGTATTATGTCAAATGAATTATCGATGTCATACCATACCGATCCGGCTCTCGCAATGATTATCTCCTGGTAACTTGCATTCACATATACCATTGTGGATATATGCGAAGCGATCATATTCTCATCAATGTATACAAACGGCTCGATATTTCCTTCACCCGCAAGATGTCTCGCTGCATAACAGGCACCTTCCGCATACAGATTGACACCTTTGAACACACGCCTGCCGGAGCATAATTTTTTCATGCTCTCGTCGGCCCATCCGCTTGCAAATCCGGGGCCTATCATATACAGAGTGGATAATATCTGCTTATGAAGCGCATTCTGCGTTATATTGTTGAATTCGTACACAAGCTTCTCTTCACTGTATTCGTCAAGCATGGACATATTAAGATCTTCCGAGTAATCCTTCTCTTTGATGCCGACTATATAAGGTTTTTTTCGTCTGTCCATAGTGATCTGCAGATATACAAGCCCTTCGTGGCCGAAGTCGAACATTCCCACATCGTTCAGCCAGAATTCTCTTCCCTGACTCATCACAAAATACAGATAGCTCTGTCTGTAATTAAGCACGCATACCCTGTCCCTGCCTATACCTATACTGTCAAGAGCCACATACAGTATATCGGTAAGATTCTTTGTGACGGAAATTGCCGTCACTACCAGTTTTCGTATCCTCTTTCCCGGCTCAGCGCCGTGTATGAGGGACAATATCTTACGCAAAAACGTTGCAAGATAAAATACCGGTTTGACTTCCCTTTCATTAAGCATAAGAGGTTCGCCGGCTGCTATGGCATTGATACCGTTTTCAATAATATCGCACCTACCTGCATTATGCATCTCAAGTGCTTCTTCACCGTACAGCCATTCGCCTGTATCTTTCACCCCGAGTATTGTAGGAATTGTTTTATCATTAATGCACACAGGTTCATATTTGCTCTCGTCATAATAGCATATTCTTGATTCCACATTGCCGATGTCAAGACCTATGAACAATGATTTCTCCTCCATACACTTATATCCCCCGTTTATCGTAACTGTTTTGCGCGTCACAGGATCGTGAACAGATCCTTTGATGTCTCGTCAAGTACTATATAATCCTTCATTTTAGCATATAATGCTTCCTGATCATTTTTACTATAGGTATCAAGCATATCGTTGATCATTCCCAGTCTTCCGAGATTGTCCCCGGACTCTCCCGTATTGTATTCGACGTTACCGGTTGCATATACTATCTTCTTGCCGCCTTTTTCCTCGAAGAATTCATAGGTGATCCTCTCGCCTGAAAATACTATGACATCCTTAACATATATTCCGTAAAGAACCTCCTGTGCCTTGATGATGCTCGCACTGCCGTCAGTCATGACACATCTGATCTTCATCGGTATTCCGGGTCTTGCCACGCACTGAAGTATCTCTCTGTCGGAAGTTCCTATATAAGCCTTCAACTTTTTCTCAAAATTCCTGTAAAATGTCATTATTATGCCGCTCTTATAAAGTCTCGTAAGACTTATCTCGCAAAACAGCTTTTCGCTTTCATCCAGATTGTCCTTCAGACTGTAATCCTTAAGTCTTGCAAGAAGGCATGTATTGTTATATTCATCCATCATTTTGTCACGAACATAATCCCACAGCGGCTGATCGATATGTATATCGCTCACGTCTTCTTTTGTGATATACAGGTACATGACATATGATATATAAGCTTTCTTGATCGTATCTGACGTTCCTTCGGCAAGATATGATTCAAATATCGGCAATCCCGTAATTATCATATCTTCGGTCAATAAAAACCTCTCAAGGATCCTCTCTTCAAAATTGACCGTACCTAGTCCTATGCCTGAAGCAGCTTTCCAGATGTCCGGCATGATACGGCTTTCTCCCTTATATGTATCCGCAAGATATTCAAGGATCTGTCTTGAATATCCTCCTCTTTTGAATACTTCACAGGCTGTCATCGTAAGAGTATCCCTTAAAGTATCGTCGCCTTCTTTGGGCATATCCTCCACATAAGGTATCAGATCTTCGCACATTTTTCCAAGCTTTGCACTGTCAATATCCGCATATCCGTAACGGTTCACAGCCTTAAGCGCCTTCATGTGCATTCCTCTTACAATATACAGTTCGATCCATTTGTTGCGATTCTTACGATCACATTCTTCAAGATTCAGCAGTTCGAGCATCTCATCAAGCCGCTCGCCGTCAACATGTTCATAATAATGATATATAAGAGCCGACAGATTGTTCCTGCTGTAGAATCTCCTCAGCTTAAGCCTCTTATGAGCCAGTCTCCTGATAGCGATAACATCATCGCCGGTCCTGAAGTCTTTAGTGCATTTTATATACATATATGCCAGCAAACCGTCATCATCGGAAGACACTTCAAAACATTTTTCGGCGTAGGCATCCAGATGGAGCAGTTTACGCATTGTATAATCTTCCGTGTAATAGTAACGATTGCCTTTTTTGTCTATCATGAAGATAAATGCATCAGAAGAATATATGTCTGCGTACGCCCGTCCGTTCACAAAAGGAACGATGACTTCTTTTTCAAGTTCCCTGTGGACAACGCATACGGCTTCCATACACGGATTGGTACAAATGATCTCCTGACGGAACATTATCTGCGGAAGAGCATGTGCAGTCGTCTCGTCCACCGAATCAAGTTTTATGCAGTCTTCGTATATCACCGCAAGATCCGCATCAATATTACCTTCTATAAGCTGATTTCTCGCATAATTCGACATCATTACGGTGTATGCCTTATATGCGGCACTGTCTGTCTTTTTTCCTTTTATCACCGAAGCAAAAAGCTTTGATTTTTCGCGGTCCGACAGTCTGTTATCAAGTGCAAAGTACATAAGCACCGTATGAGGTATTATCCTGTCGTCATCACCCGGCAGTGATTTGAGGTAGTATTCATACAGCTGTGTTATCCTGAGCTGTTTTTCCACTCCTTTTTCATACCAGAACAAAGCTTCCGCATCTGTTTTCCCCGCATTGATGAGCATTCGACAGATCTGCTGAAGTATGTCATCGGTTCCGAATGTATCGAATAATTTTTTCATACTGCGGTATATAAGCGGATTGAAGCCTCTGAGTCTACTCACATGGTACGCATACCCCTGGGCGGTCTCAAGATTAAGAAGCCCTCTCTCAGCGCCCCATACAAGAGGACTTATCATGCTGTCGTTCCATTCATGTATATGCGAGCTGTCATCGCGCAGCATCTCACAGAACGCGCTGTATATGAGCGGACTTGTGCAGCCTTCTGCAATATAGTCCCTAATCTTTGAAAATGCATTATGACTGTTCTTGAATTCAGGCTCTGTTATAAGAAGCAGATAGAATATAAACCAGTGATTGAATTCATTCTCATACATATCACTCATTATCCTTACAAGCCTGAGTGTTTCAACTCTGTCTCCGACAACCGAGTGATACATTGCAAGCACATACAGATACATAGAATAATCCATCACAGTTTTCATGTCTGTGGCATATCCCGGTTCCTGTCTGAGTCTTATGGATCTTACATAATCCTTCATGTCTCCGGCCGATGTGATGATAGCTGCATATGCTTCCGCAAGATCACTGTATTCCTCACACGATCCGCGATATTCCGTTGTTAACACATCTATCCTGTTTCTGAATTCCACCGGAGTGATCAACTGGTTCCTGAGGTTGATGAACTCCCTCATGACTTTTATATAATACTGTCCGGACAGGATCTGTCTGCCGGCACTCTTCTTTGCAACGGTACATGTAATGCTTACTTCCAAAACCTGATGCGTTGTCTCGATATATATTCTGCCCGAATTCTCGCCCTGAAGCATATTATCCGGTTCGATAGTGAAGAGCAGAGGTATGCTGTCTTCCAGAAAATTGTCGGTCCAGAGTCTCTTATGTGCAGGCTTGATGAATTCGGAATCGCTGCGTATTGATATCTCAACGCTTCCCCATGTATTCTTTGATATGATTATCTTATCTGTGATCGTCTTTTCAACATTATCGAAATTAAGATTATTCCTGTCGATACTGATAATTATCCTGTTCTTTTTTCTCGATGCAACAAGGAATTCCTCCATTGCATGAATCGGCGCCGAACCGCCGATAAGAGCATCATACAGTGTCTGCTTCTCTACATCCCTGTAAAGCAGTACCCTGGAAAAATCTTCGCTTTTGAATATCTTCAGTGCCTCTTTGGGAGACTCCTTTGCAAGAGTGGCAAAACCTGTGAGGTCCTTTACGGAGCCACCTTCATAGGTAATTGCCGGGATATCTACAGTAACAGATACGGGTATTTTTGTTTCCCCACAGCTTGTGATAACATGGATACAAGTATTGACTGTCTCTCCCGCCATAAGTTCGGCAGCAGAGAATTCATAATCCGCTGACAGTTCATTTCCCGTGGATTCACGTCTGGTCAGCGTCAAATAAGGACAATCGGAATAAAGGATGCCCTGCATGAGTACATCCCTGTCATTGCTGATATAGAAGCTTCCGCTTATTGTTCGTCCTTCTTCGATCTGCAGAATAAGTTCCGGATCGGAAAGGATGAGCTCTGTCTGAGCTTCTTCGAACACACCTTTTGCAAACTGCTCTATCTTATCGTTCATGGCTACCTTTCATATATACGTAGTTAATGTTATTATAACACTTTTATATAGTGTTAGACAAGTGCCTTGTAGAACATAGTTACATAGCGTTACTATTCACAGTTCTTCGGATGATCAAGGCTGATACGTCATGCTTGCATGTAAGAAACAGCCTTGATCATCCGAAGGAGGGCCTGTGAAGCAGAAACCTCCAATTTCCAAAAAATAATACGAGCAGGGTGATACTCAACCCTACTCGATTTTCGTACTTCAGAACATTCCGCTCTTCTTGCTTAATGTTTGTATTATTATCCATTATCTGTAAATGATATCTTCTCTCTTAGGTCCGTTTGATACCATTGAGATCCTTACTCCGATCTCTTTCTCTATGAATTCTATATATTTACGGCAGTTTTCAGGGAGATCTTCGTATTTCTTAATTCCGCGGATATCGGTCTTCCATCCCGGAAGCTTCTCGTATACGGGTTTTGCTTTTGCAAGCATTGCCGTTGTCGGGAATTCTTTTGTAACCTCTCCGTCTATCTCATAGCCGACACAGATTGGAAGCTCATCAAGATATCCGAGAACGTCAAGTACCGTAAGCGCCACTTCGGTAGCTCCCTGGATCCTGCAACCGTATCTGCTTGCAACTGCGTCAAACCATCCCATTCTTCTCGGACGTCCCGTTGTCGCACCGTATTCGCCACCGTCTCCGCCACGCTTACGGAGTTCATCAGCCTCATCACCGAATATCTCACTTACGAATTCTCCTGCTCCTACAGCACTTGAATACGCTTTAACCACAGTCACTATGCGCTTGATCTCATAAGGCGGTATTCCCGCTCCTATTGCACCGTATGCGGCAAGTGTGCTTGAAGATGTGACCATAGGATATATTCCGTGATCGGGATCTTTCAATGAACCGAGCTGTCCCTCAAGAAGAATCCTCTTTCCTTCCTTAAGGGCATTATACAGATAAGTCGATACATCACACACATAAGGCTTAACGATGTCACGGTACTCATGGAGTGTGTCGAGTATCTCTTTTTCATCAAGTTCCGGCTTGTTATAAAGATTCTTAAGGATCACATTCTTAACAGCACATACCTGACTGATCTTTGCCTTAAGTGTTTCATCATCAGCAAAAAGCTCAGACACCTGGAAACCGATCTTTGCATATTTGTCTGAATAAAACGGTGCGATTCCCGATTTTGTGGAACCGAATGACCTGCCTGCAAGTCTTTCTTCTTCGCACTGGTCAAATAATATATGATATGGCATCACAATCTGAGCCCTGTCCGATACAAGGATCTTCGGCATCGGAACTCCTCTGTCAACAATACCCTTGATCTCTTTGAACAGATCCGGAATATTAAGCGCAACACCATTACCGATAATGCTTGTTGTATGATCATAGAACACACCTGACGGCAGAATGTGGAGTGCGAACTTACCGTAATTATTCACGATAGTATGTCCCGCATTGCTTCCTCCCTGGAAACGGATGATTATATCCGAATCCTGACCAAGCATATCCGTAATCTTGCCCTTTCCTTCATCTCCCCAGTTAGCTCCTACAATTGCTGTAACCATATTATTTCCTCCCAAATTATATATATTCGGCGCGCCTTGTCCGCAGTTGCTTCGCAACCTTAATATATCCGGCACCCCTTATTCGCAGTTGCTTCGCAACCGCTCATATGGGCGACCGAAGGCGCTTCGCGCCTTGTCCGCCCCATGAATATACATGTATTTATTTCGGAAAGCAAGCTTTCCGCTCTAAATCCATGTATACTCATGGGGTGCCGGTTATTTATACATGTATATCTGCTTTCATTCCGAGCTTGTCCTTACATGCTTCAAGCACCGGTTCAACACATTCCTTTATGAATTCTTCAACCTGAGACGGTGCGCGTCCCACGTATTTTGAAGGATCCATTGCTGCTTTAAGTTCATCAAGAGTAACAGGGAACTTGTCATCTTCAGCGATAAGTTCGAGAAGGTTATTGTCAAGTCCCTTATCCTTAACGTTAGAACCTGCCTGCATTGACAACGTACGGATCTCCTCATGAAGCTCCTGACGGTCTCCGCCGGCCTTAACGGCATCCATCATTATATTCTCCGTTGCCATGAACGGAAGCTCTGCCATGATATGCTTCTCAATCACTTTCTCATGAACCACAAGTCCGTCAGCCACATTCATACACAGATCAAGTACACCGTCTGTCGCAAGAAATGCTTCCGCAATACTTATTCTTTTATTGGCTGAATCATCAAGCGTTCTCTCAAACCACTGCGTTGCCGACGTGATAGCCGGATTAAGCGCATCTATCATAACGTATCTCGACAGCGAAGCGATCCTCTCGCTTCTCATCGGATTACGCTTATATGCCATTGCAGAAGATCCTATCTGATTCTTCTCGAACGGCTCTTCAACTTCTTTCAAATGCTGGAGAAGTCTTATATCATTGGACATCTTATGTGCACTTGCCGCAATTCCCGCAAGAACATTGGCAACTCTTGTATCAACCTTTCTTGAATAGGTCTGTCCGGATACCGCATAGCAGCCCTCAAAGCCCATCTTCTTCGCTATGAGTCTGTCAAGCTCTCTTACCTTATCCTGGTCTCCCGCGAACAATTCCATAAAACTTGCCTGGGTTCCGGTTGTCCCCTTTGAACCAAGAAGCTTAAGAGATGAAGATACATAATCAAGATCTTCTATATCCATAAGGAATTCCTGTATCCACAGTGTTGCCCTCTTGCCCACCGTAGTAGGCTGTGCCGGCTGAAAATGTGTGAATGCCAGTGTAGGAAGATCCTTATACTGTGTTGCAAATGCCGCCAGTTTTTCAACTACATTTACAAGTTTTCCTTTTATGATATCAAGCGCTTTCTTCATAATGATTATATCAGTGTTGTCACCGACATAACATGAAGTTGCACCAAGATGAATTATTCCCTTGGCATTCGGGCACTGAAGTCCGTAAGCATATACATGTGACATAACATCATGTCTTACAAGTTTCTCCCTTGCCTTTGCTTCTTCGTAATTAATATCATCTGCATGAGCCTTAAGCTCTTCTATCTGATCTTTTGTAACAGCCGGGCTTCCGTCTTCCGCAAGAAGTCCCAGTTCATTTTCTGCTTCCGCAAGCGCGATCCACAGCTTTCTCCACGTACGGAACTTCATGTCCTGCGAGAACACTGACTGCATTTCTTTACTTGCATATCTTTCGGACAACGGACTTGTATATGAATCTGTACTCATTCTTGACCTCCGTATATATATGTATAACTCTGTTTGTCGTAAACTGCTTCTTTGCCGTTAACCGGCATGATCAGTTTACTCAAACAGCCCGATTCTTCTTGATACTTCTTTATAAGCGTCCTCAACACCGCCCATATCACGACGGAATCTGTCCTTATCAAGCTTCTCTCTTGTGTTGATATCCCAGAAACGGCATGTGTCAGGTGATATCTCATCGGCAAGAATGATCTCGCCCTTATACCTTCCGAATTCCACCTTGAAATCTATAAGTTCAATTCCACATTCTTTGAAGAATTCACGCATAAAATCATTTACTTTGAAAACGTATTCAGTGATCTTGTCTATCTCTTCACGGGTCGCAACACCAAGTGCGATCGCAAAATAATCATTTATAAGCGGATCTCCCAGTGCATCATCCTTATAACTGAACTCTAATGTAGGACATTTAAGAGGAGTACCCTCTTCTATTCCAAGTCTCTTGGAAAAGCTTCCTGCTGCAACATTTCTTACAATTACCTCAAGCGCAACGATCTCAACTTTCTTTACTGCCGTCTCCCTGTCACTAAGCTCTTCAATATAGTGAGTGGGAATTCCTGCTTCCTCGAGCTTTTTGAACATGTAATTGGTCATACGGTTATTGATCACACCTTTTCCAACTATTGTTCCTTTTTTCTCACCGTTAAATGCTGTTGCATCATCCTTGTAATCAACGATAAGTACATCAGGATCCTCTGTCTCCCATACCTTCTTTGCTTTTCCTTCATACAGAAGCTTTGTCTTTTCCATCTTAACAGTCCTTTCTATGTGTATTGACACACCGAATAATATTGTATTACATTGTTGTCATTGTTACATTATTAGCCACAATACTTATAATATCAACGAATTGCAGGATGTCAAGTAATTTCTTAAAAAATATGCACGCCGGCCCGATACGCGTAATGTATATATCGAGTCGGCGTTTGTATATATCTTTGCTTCAACAGGTATTAATCCAGTTCCTCAAGCCACTGTCTTACGACCGCATCACTCGGCATTCTCCAGTCTCCTCTCGGCGACAGGGCTACCGAACCGACTTTCGGGCCGTCCGGAAGACAGGAACGTTTGAATTGCTGTGCAAAGAATCTTTTGTAAAATACTTTGATCCATTTACTTATCACTTCTTCGTTATATGTTCCCTCAAACGCATTAACGGCAAGTCTGAATATCTTGGAAGGTCTGAAACCGAATCTCATCATGTAATACAGGAAGAAGTCATGAAGCTCGTATGGGCCTACTATCTCTTCGGTCTTCTGTGATATCACGCCGTCTTCGGGTGGCAGAAGTTCCGGGCTTACCGGCGTGTCAAGAATATCATTCAGGATATTTCTTAAACCTTCATCGTCCGTTTCTCCGGCATAGTATGATACAAGATAACGCACAAGAGTCTTCGGCACGGAAGCATTCACGCCGTACATTGACATGTGATCGCCGTTATAAGTCGCCCATCCGAGTGCAAGTTCAGACAGATCTCCGGTTCCGATCACCATTCCGCCCGACTTGTTGGCTATGTCCATCAGAATCTGCGTACGTTCTCTCGCCTGGCAGTTCTCGTAAGTCACATCATGTTCATTTTCATCGTGTCCTATGTCCTTAAAATGTTGTCTTACGGAATCTTTGATATCTATCTCTTTAAATGTGGCACCCAGCGCTTTAATGAGCGATACCGCATTCGAATACGTCCTGTCGGTGGTTCCGAAGCACGGCATCGTCACACCGGTTATCTTATCTCTCGGTATTCCCGCAAGGTCGAATGCTCTCGCAGTCACAATAAGCGCCAAAGTAGAATCGAGTCCGCCCGACACGCCGACAACGGCACATTTACAGCCGGTGTGCACAAGTCTCTTCTTCAGTCCCAGCGACTGTATATTGAATATCTCGTTGCAACGCTTGTCACGTTCGTCAATATTCCCGGGCACAAAAGGAGCCGGATCAATGCGTCTTGTAAGAGCAGTATCGGATATATTCATGTTGAATTCAACGATCTCATATTCTTTTTCGTCAGGATCATCCACCGGAAAACTTGTCATTCTGCGCCTCTCACTGACAAGCCTTCCCGTGTCGATCTCACTTATGATAAACCCGTTACTAAATCTTTCGCTCTCCGCAAGTATCGTTCCGTTCTCGGCTATGATATTATGTCCCGAAAACACAAGATCTGTCGAAGATTCGCCCTCTCCCGCATCCGCATATATATATCCGGCAATAAGCCTTCCGGACTGTCCTTTGATCAGATCTTTCCTGTATATATCCTTACCTGTTATCTCATCGCTTGCCGACAGATTGGCAACGATCGTTGCCCCTGCTGTTGCATGACCGCATGAAGGCGGAACCGGCATCCATACATCTTCGCATAATTCAACCGCGATATTGACACCGGGCATATCAATACATTTGAACAATATATTACATCCGAAAGGAATATCATAATCAGGGTCATCGTCATCACGAATACCGATACCGATATCTGTTATATTAATATACGTTACATCACTGTTTCCGCCGGCAAAATGTCTTGCCTCGTAGAATTCGGAATAATTCGGGATATTTTTCTTTGGCACAACGCCAAGAACCTCTCCGTTCCGGTATAATACGGCAACATTATACAGTCTGGACTGCTTCATTAACGGCATACCTACAATGCAGACCGCATCAACTCCCGTTGATTCTTCAACAAGTCCCGCCAGAGCCTTTTTTGCATTGTCAAGAAGTGTGTCCTGCAAAAAAAGATCTCCGCATGTATATCCTGTAATGCAGAGCTCGGGAAATACGATTATCTTTGCTCCTTTCAAGGCACATTCATCTATACATTTTTTTATACTCTGCCTGTTGAATTCACAATCTGCAACTTTTATATCCGGCGTTGCCGCCGCTACTTTTATGAACCCGTCCTTCATTCTTCCATTCCTTTCCGACTCAAGGTATTCACCTGTAAGTTTTTTACGCCGCCCGGACTGCATTAAGGCGTCGCAGTTTCCTCTGTATTATAATATTATCAGCCCTTGAAATCAAAATTCTGTCCGACTGATTTTTCCGCTTCCGTCATTACGGTAGACGCCGAATTATTGAATGCAAATACAGCTACTTTGTCGATAAGCTCTTCCATTGAAGATGCGGTGATCTGGATATACTCCTTATTATCCGTTGTATTAATATCATCCGTATCATCTTCAACACCTGATATCTTATCCGCTGCTTCTTTTTTTGCATCCTTCGCTTTTTCAAGGCGCTCTTCTTTTGCTTTTTTGTCTGCTTTTTTCTTTTCTTTTACCTTTTCTTCCTTCTTATGTTCCTTCTGCTTTTCGATACGCTTTGCCTGGGCATCTGAAGATTTTTCAAGAGTTGCAAAGAAACTTGTCGTACCGTCGGAATTAACGCTCATTCCAAAGTTCTTAACGCTTATACCCTTGCTTGTAAGCCCGTTCTTTGCGGTCTCCATCTGCATCTGTGACAATGAGATGATCGCCTCATACTTTTTGCGGTAATCCTCATCATTTGCCATTCTCTCAAGCTTTTCATCATCAATGAGCACAACCATCTTTTTAGCATTTCCATATGCGGAAGCGTTGGCCTGAACCTGTGCTTTCATATCCTTGCTTACAAGAATGAATTCCGCATTGTTATATTTTGCCTTAAGTGTATCATAATAGTCTTTGGCTTTGTCGGATAATTCCACATTTCCGATCGTAAGTCCGTAACCATCCTTCTGTGTGGGTATAAGTGAACTTCCTTCCACAAGAGGATTCCATTTTGTGATCTTAACATTACTGCTCTTTGCGGCTCCCGTATCCTTTGCAGTCTTTTCAGATACATCTTTTGCCTTGGCTTCTTTAACTTCCTTTGTCTTCTTTTGTTCAGCGGCACTCCATGCCTGTCCGGTCTGCTGATACGCAGCTATTCCGTTAATGTTCGCCATAACCTCTACCTCCTTGTAATTTTTTATTCGCCGGATAATAATGTATACGGTCATTATTGACATTCTCCGGCATGACGACATAATTATGCATATATTATATCGAATGTTCTTTTCATTATATTAACCCCATTCCATCAGTTGATTTTTCCAATATCTGATGCTATACTGTATTCCGCTGTATCCGGTATTACAGGTGTTACAGTGTTGGCACGAACCGTAGCGGAGGAAAAAGGCGGTTGTCGCAAGCAACATTTTCTTTATGCGCGATCACGATCCCTAGCGAAGTGTTTCACGCCTGCGAATCAGTGTGCCGGATAATTATCTAATACATTTACGGGAGGACCTCATGTTATACTTTAGGAATAAAAAATATACCATATTTTTTCTGATTATTTCCCTATTGCTAAGTAATGTATACATACCTGCTGATGGCGATACTGTCAAAGCCTCATCCGAGCACCGCGGCATATGGATCTCATATTGTGATTTTGAAGACGCGGGCTTATATGATAAGAGCGAATCCGAATTCACCGAGGCGGCCGACCGCATGTTTTCGTTACTAAAAAAATACGATTTTAATAACGTCTATTTTCATGTGAGACCTTATGATGATGCCATATATCCGAGCGACGAATTCAAATGGTGCAAGTATATCTCACCTGAGCCCACTGATTACGATCCGCTTGATATCCTTATTAAAAAATGCCACAAATATAAACTGAAATTTCACGCCTGGATCAATCCGTACCGAATAACTTCCGACAAGATATACGATCCGGGAAAGCAGTCAACGACCGATCATATCGTTAACGGTGTCAAAGAAATAATAAAAAATTATAATGTGGACGGAATACATTTTGATGATTATTTTTATCCGTCTGCCCACAAAGGAAATCAGCTGTACGAAGTCCCTGTCGAGAACAGAATGATCAATATTAATTATATGGTAAACAGCGTCTATTCCGCCATAAAAAAATACGACAAAAAAATTCTGTTCGGGATAAGTCCTGCCGGCAATGTGGAATATGCCGAGAGCATAGGCTGCGACCTTGAAACCTGGTTTACGGAAAAGGGTTACGTTGATTATATCATCCCACAGCTTTACTGGTCCGATAATTACAGGATGGGCGGAAAAAAAGTCCGATACTATACGCAGACTCTTGAGGAGTGGACTGATCTTAACACGAAGGGAATCCCTATGTACATAGGTCTTGCATTATACAAAGCAGGCACCAGAAGGTCCGAAGATCCCGGCTGGCGCCTGTCTAATCATAATCTGTCCGATCATGTAAAATTACTGCGCGAATACGGTTGTGACGGTATGGTCTTATTCAGTTATCTGTATATGTTCACACCATCCGGCAAAAAAGAAACCGCTTCTTATATAAAATTATTATCCGGACTTGATATAAAAACCAAGACAATAAAACTGTCATCCGGCAAAAAATATAATCTGGCAGGCAAGATATCCGTTAAAAAATCATTCAGAAAAGGATTCACCTACCGCTCATCCAACAAACGTGTTGCAACGGTAACTTCTTCAGGGATCATAAAAGCCCGAAAAAAAGGAACCGCACGCATAACTGTCAAAGGAGTTGCCGGAAGCAAAGCTTACTGCATGGTTAAGGTCATTTGACCTTAACCGTTTTTACATTACTCCATTTTCCCAATACTTTTTTACCGTTTTGCTTTTTATATGCACATACGCTGAAGTAATATTTCTTACCTTTTTTCAGTTTTCCGATCTTCTTTTTAAGATTCTTTGCGCCGGTTATGAATACCTGTTTACCCTTCTTCATATCCTTCTTAAGACTGTATCTTATGACATATCCGTCCGCGCCTTTGATCTTCTTTGAAAGAGTTATCTTAACCGTCTTCTTTCCGGAAGCTTTTATACTCTTAAACGACGGTGCTTTAAGCTTCTTTCCGGTGTTTTCTTTCGCATCCGTCTTTGATGCGGTATCCTGTACGGTTCCCGTTGCTGCGGTCTGAACGTTAGTACCTGTACCTGCATTACCTGACAATGCACCGTTATTAACAGTCCCGTTACCCTGATTGCCTGTATTGCCCTGATCAGACTGAGGCTTGATATATGCCTCAATAGATCCTGTTGTAAGTTTATATACACTGCCTGCAGTTGTCGGGAATGATATTGCATCATTATCTATAACAGTAGGAGTAACCTTTATTCCTTTTGTTACATCCACAACATTATATCTGCTTATGTCACTGTATTTTAATGCGCATACATTTCCGCTTCCCGATTTCAGAATAATATCATTAGCCACACTATCACTCCATTCAACCGATACATCAAAATTTCCTCTGGCACGAAGGCCTGTATATTTTCCGTCTTCCCAATCCTCCGGAAGCGCCGGGAGCGGTTCTATGTAATCTCCCTGACTCTGCAGAAGCATCTCGGCAACACCCGATGTTGCACCGAAGTTACCGTCGATCTGGAACGGCGGATGCGTATCAAACAGATTCTTAAGCGTCGATCCGGTAAGCTGTTCACTGAGAAGTTTCTTCGCATGATCACCGTCACGCAGTCTTGCCCACATATTTATCTTCCATGCCTTACTCCATCCTGTTCCTCCGTCGCCTCTTTTTTCAAGAGTGATCCTTGCCGCGTCTGCAAGCTTATCATCTTCTTCGCTTCTTCCGCATATTACATATGTTCCTGGATGAAGAACGTATAACTGGTTCTGATGTCTGTGATTATCACTGTTTGTGATCTCCATCTTGGTCTCGTCTTTCCATTCACGGAACTGACCTCCGAGAGTATCTGCCTTCGGCATATATAGTTTAGCTTTCGCTTCCGTTATCTCCTTTATCTCCGGATCATCGGACTTATCAAGGATCTTTGCGGCTTTCTCCACTTCATCGAACAATTCCCATATTATGGCATGATCGCATATGCATCCCACTGTAAAGCATCCATGCTCAGGTGAATATGACGGATTCGACACAAGTGTTCCGTCTCTTTCGTCCGTCCACAGATTGTCTACCCAGAACAATGCGGCTTCAAGCATTGAATCGTAATATTTTTCAAGTATTTTTTTGTCCGAAGAAAATGCGTAAGCTTCCCACATATCCTGACACTGCCATGCTGCTGCCGCCGGGAAATAAAATGCAGTTGTCCAGTCGCTCGGAGCGGTATTGCCCCATATATTATTCTCATGATGGATAACCCATCCTCTTACATCGCTTCCGTCCTGCTTGCAATAATATTTCTTCGCGGTTATCTTTCCTTTCTCAACCATGTCATTAATATAATCAAGCGATATTGTATGACATTCGGCAAGGTTCGTCTGTTCAGCAAGCCAGTAATTCATCTGTAGATTAATATTCGTATGATAATCGGAATTCCACTGGGGCGATAATCCTTCGGCCCATATACCCTGAAGATTTGCCGGCACTTTCGAAGACTCTCTCGAACTCGCTATGAGAAGATATCTGCCGTACTGGAAAAACAGTGTCTCAAGATATCTGTCTTCAGCATAAGAATTGGTCTTATCATAACCATTAAGAAGTTCGTCAGTCATTTTATCGGGTACTTCACCGGCTCCTATATCGATCACGCACCTGTCGAACAGATTCTTATAATCGGCAACATGTTCCTCATACAATGCGTCATATCCCTTTTCTTCCGCTGCTTCAACATATGTCTCTACTTCATCCAAAGGATCTTCATCCTTGAAATAATCGTAATCCTCCGACGGATCACTCTTATAATTGGTAGCCGCGCTCATTATTATTACGATCGAATCCGCACCCTGAACGCGTATTCCGTTATTTCCTTCCGCACTTATACTTCCGCCGTCATTTATAACACGTATTATCTGTGCAAACTTAAGTCCGTCGGTTCTCTGGTCATTAGGCTGTCCTTCCATAACGATCGAATTGCCGTCAACATGTATATTCTTCTTACTGTGCTGTGTACTTAACGTTATGAGCCTGTTAAGCTTTCCGGTCACAGAAGCAGATAATCTGCACACCATCACATTGGAAGGATTATTCATAAAATATTCTCTGTTATATTCAATTCCGCCAACAGTGTACTGTATACTGTGAACCGCATTACTGATATTGGTCATTCTCTTATATCCCGAATAATTACTGCCGGGATTATCCGTATCAGTGATCTCGATATCGCCAAGCGACTGATATGTACCAAAGTTGGTCTTAACGCCTTTTAACTTATCAAGTTCATTCATGAAAGTGCTGTCATTCGTAAGATCCGTATAATCATATGATATGATATTACCTTTCTCATCCTTATGAGCTGCTTTATTTTCCGCAAAATCATTAACCATATCCTGAAGCCTGTTCCTTACATTCTGAAGTGCTTCATGAACCTGGTCCGAACTCAGGTTATTGGTTCCGCCGTCATAGGAAGCGTTCGCACTCGGACCGCCCGACCAGACCGTGCTCTCATTGATCTGAAAATGTTCCTTCTCAACTCCTCCGAATATCATTGCGCCGATATTGCCGTTTCCTATAGGCAGCGCCTCCGATTCCCATTCTGTCGCAGGCTCATCGTATTGAAGTATCATATCCGGAACCTCCTTATAATTATCATATAACGCAGTCTCTGCGTCCGAACTGCCTGCCGCACCGACTTCTTCAGCCGCTTTAGCCATATCAGCTCTTCCTTTTTCATCATACGACACATTGCTTCCCATCGTAAGACCGAGTGCTGCCGCAAGTGCTGCGGCAATTACCTTTTTGCCCCGTTTTTTGCCACTCTTCATATCTTTTATTCCTCCCCGTTTTATGAATCAGGATATACGTATCCGATCAGCACCCCTATGTTAATTCTGTCTGAAAAGCAAGCTTTTCGACTATAATTCTCATATTTTCATGGGGTGCTGACCATATATGATTATACTATAATATGAAGAACTATTACAATATGACATGAGTAATAATATTATAACCAATACTAACGGATCGTTACTATTCACAGTTTTTCGGATAATCAAGGCTGATACGTCATGCTTGCATGTAAGTAGCCTCCTTGATTATCCGAAGGATGTTCCATGTGAAGCAGGAACATCCCCCACGCCCCATAGACACAAGTGGCGAAGCCACGACAGATGCGAAGCAGATGGTCTATGGGTTAAAAGCGTGGGGAACTGTGAATAGTAACAACGGATTTATCGTGGCGCACGCGGAAAAAGACAGATGTCAAAACAACATCTGTCTTTTAGTATACAATATGTAACGAAAAACATCCCATAGCTGGAATGCCCTCCTGCCAAAACCCTATGGTGGACTACACAAATGCCGCCTCACAGTCTCCTGCACCGTACAAGGGAAATTACTTGGTGAAATAAATATACCACAACTGAAATCACAATGTCAATACATTTTTATTATTTTTGTTATTTTTTTTATTTTAATTTTATTTTCTCGTTGACTAGTCACATTATATTATGGCATAATTACTTCAAAGGACCGGGTGATAATATGACTTTTGAATATTTTGGTGATATATACGCTCTTGTTGCTGCGGTTATCTCATTACTGATATGTATGTTCTCCTATATCAGTTTTCCGCGTAAAGGCTGGATATATGCTTTAATATTACTACTTTGCAACCAGATCAGCAACTATTACTGGGTTGTATATTTCATTATCATAGATGATTATCCCAATGCATCGGAGATATTGGCATACATCGGATGGGATATAGGTTACATTTTCCTGTTTCTTCTCGTAAAACATTTTCAAAGCAGCGAGGAGAGACGTTATTTTAATGCGCTCATGTTGCTTCCAATTCCTCTCAATATCTGGCAATTTTTCCTATACGTTCCTTACGGAGGAATAATCAATATCGTATGGCAGGGAATCATCTGTACAGCTATATCATGCACCTGTCTTAAAAGCATATTATGGTATATCAGCAGGAGAAGAAAAGGCGAACCGGTCACTATTCCCTATATGGCCATCAACGCTCTTATCATAATCTCATCGGAATATATAATGTGGACAACTTCCTGCTTTGACTGGGAAAGCGAACTGACAGATCCATATCCTTATTTTTCTTTGGTAAATACTACCGCAATACTGCTACTTCCCATATTCCTTAGAAAGCACTATGCAAATGACATAACCGAATACCGTGATCCTACAGACAAACGATTCAACCATCTGTTAAAGACACTTTTCGTTGCCGGAATAACCGTATTCTGCGCAGGCGGTTTCGTACTTGGTTCGTGGATAAGAGACGAACTTGTCTCTTTCGTAAGTGAAGAATCTCTTCCGGAAGCGTATAATATTGTTGCCGTTCTCATATTCGTATTCGCTGTAGTGATCACAGCTCTTGTTGTTGTCATCATGATGTTCGTTGAAATAACGCATAAAGTCGTTGAAGGTAAACTGCTTAAGAGAGAAAAAGTTCTTGCAGAAGATGCCAACAAGGCAAAGAGCGAATTTCTTGCAAGCATGTCTCACGAGATAAGAACTCCCATCAATGCCGTTATAGGAATGAACGAGATGATCCTTCGTGAGAGCCGTAATGCCTATGTCTCTCCTCCTGTCAACCAGGAAAAGATGAATGACATACTTAAGGAGATATCCACATATTCCGCAAACGTTAACAATGCCGGCAATAATATTCTGTCCATAGTCAATGATATTCTTGACTTCTCCAAGATTGAAGAAGGCAAATTTCAGATCGTGGAAGGAAAATATAAGCTCGCATCTCTTATTGATAACATAAGCAATATGGTCATGTTCAGGGCAAAAGAAAAGAATCTTGAATTCATAGTTGAAGCGGACGATTCTCTTCCTGCCGACCTTGCAGGCGATGAAATGAGAGTAAGCCAGGTCGTGATCAACATACTGACCAACGCTGTAAAATATACCGAAAAAGGCTCCGTGAAGCTGTCCGTAAAACCCGGTGAAATATGTGATGACGGACGTCTTGAGATAATTTTTTCTGTTAAAGATACCGGTATCGGAATAAAAGAAGAAGATATGAATAAGCTCTTTACCAAATTCCAGCGCTTCGATACGGAAAGGAACAAAAAGATCGAAGGAACCGGTCTCGGGTTATCGATCACAAGCAGTCTTACCTCAATGATGAACGGAACCATTGATGTGGAAAGCGAATATGGTAAAGGTTCCGTATTCACGGTCAGGATCCCTCAGGAAGTTCTGTCAAAAGAAACAATAGGGAACTTCAGAGAACACTACACCGCCGATAACAAGAATACCAAAGTATACAGAGAAAGTTTTCATGCTCCCGAAGCAAACATTCTCGTCGTTGACGATAACCGCATCAATATTATTGTATTGCAGAGGCTGCTTAAGAAAACTCTTGTCAAAGTTGATACCGCAACTGCCGGAAAAGAGGCAATAAAACTTGCCAATGAAAATGAATACGATGTGATCCTTATGGATAATAAGATGCCTGAAATGGACGGTTCCGAAGTACTCAGATGCATGCGTAAAAGTGAAAACGGAAAAAACCTGTCAACACCGGTAATATGCCTTACGGCAGATGCCGTATCCGATGCAAAAGATCGTTTTATAGCCGAAGGATTCTCGGATTACATGTCAAAACCTGTCAGAGGAGACGACCTCGAGAAGATGCTATTAAACTATATTCCGGAAGAAAAGATTGAACACGTTGATCAATAACTTGAGATTTTAAGTGTTTACTGATATTAAGAACCGGTGAAGAGATCAATCATACAATAGAAACATCTGCTGTCGGAATTCAGAGTATAGCAGAAAAATCCGTAATCGTTACCGACAATGTGCAGGATATCGAAAATCAGGCCGATGCTAGCAGCAATGTTGCCACTTCTCTGTTCAATGAGGTTAACAAATTTAAGCTTGAGTGATATCACACTTAATGGAATTGATGTTTTCAATCGCCATATCGTATTCAAGGTCATATATCAATTTATCAAGAGTTGATATATGATCTTTTATATTATCCGGCAATTCATATAACTTCAATTCCGTTATTATCTTTTCTGCCGTATCGATGTCATAATCATTTAATGCCACCGAAAGACCATTAAGCATTGTAATGATCTCTTCCGGCTGATACTCCTTAACGTGCCCGGTGATATTTTTGGCAAAAGGTTCAAGGTGGCTCTTCAAGGACCTGAAGTCCTCAATGATATCCGGAGCATAAGCTTTGATCTTATCAATATCATTATCACATCCGCACTTTTCAAGCATATAAAAATCTTCCGATAATTTCATTGCTCCGATCAGACGACAGGTAGTCTTAAGCGCGTGAACATCGGTTGTGAATCCGGATATATTATATTCTTCGAGATGCTTTCTCATCGCATCACATTTTTCATCGATAATCCCATAAACCTCTTCGAGCAGTTCAAGATACAGAAGTGCTCCGCCGGAGTTTTTAATTCCTGTGGCATTATCTATTCCGGGGATCACCGTATTCATGGCCCGATCCGTAATCTCCAGGTCTTCTTCACTGCGAGGTTTCTCAGCAAGCATTACGGTATCAACACCCGGAAGCCATGTATTGATACATGTGATAATATCGGAGATATCCACAGGTTTTGATATATATCCCGAGAATCCGTTCTTCGATAATTCTTCTTCTACTTCGGGCGTCACATCTGAAGTCATGGCTATCACAGGCAGAAGAAGGCACCTTTCATCTTCACCGGATCTAAGCTTTTTAACAGCCTCCATACCGTTCATTACCGGCATCATAATATCCATAAAAACCAGATCGTACTCTCCGGCATATATCATATCAAGCGCTTCTTTTCCATTATTTGCCAGTTCAGTGTGTATGTTCAGTGCTTCAAGGATTCCCTCAACAAGTCCGAGATTGATCGCCATATCGTCTACAACGAGCACTTTTACCTCTTTTTTACATCCTGATCCCGTATTATCCATTACTCTCCTCCACCCGTGCAAGGTATTGATTTTTTAGTACCATAATGATAGTATATACATATGTATCAGCAAGGTCAACATATGTCGCATCTTCAATGCTTGTGACTATGTGAGGCAAACTGTATACTGCAACCTTAACTATCAATTTTCCGGGAGGCATATGGTATGACAGAGTGCAGATTGCTCTTTGTAAGCAGTGAGAAATCATTTCTCGTTAATTCATTAATTAGTGGTATTGAATCTGAAGGTATTGAATGTATCTGCATCCAACCGGAAGTGAATCTCATAGACAATATTAAGCACGAAGTAGATATGATACTGTTATATGCTGAGGATACCGTTGATGATATGACAGATGTTATTGTATATATCAAAGATCTGTGTTCCGACGATATCAAGACTCTGTATCTGGCAGGATCCGCTTTTGCGATCAAGACGATTGAAGATATCATACCTGCTGAACTGATCAAAAAAGAATACGCAAGACCTTTTGACGTTAAGCAGATGATACAGGATATCATGCTCGAAGCCAGGGTTATTGAAGAACGCCGCGGTCAGAAAACAGTACTTGTGGTTGATGATGATGTAACTTTCCTTAGATTCATCAAAAAACTACTGATGGATACATACAATGTGATAATTGTCAAATCCGGAATTCAGGCGATCAAGTATCTTACCGTCAACAAACCGGATCTGATCCTTATGGATTATGACATGCCTGTAACAACAGGTTCAAAAGTTCTTGAGATGATAAGGACCGAATCCGATCTTGATAATATTCCGGTATTTTTCCTGACCGGCAAGGCGGATCGTGAGACCGTGCTCGAGGTTATGGAACTCAAGCCTCAGGGATACCTCCTTAAATCCATGCCGAGAGAAGAGATATTAGCTGCGATCGATAATTATTTTGATATGGGGAGATAAGAGTGTTTGGTAAAAATCTGATCCTGAATGAGCAGACATTGAATACCATTGAAGAGATCGGTCATCATATGCCGGGAGGTTTTTTCATATACAAGGCTGCCGGTAATGAAGAGCTTATCTATGCTAATGTTGCGACAATAAGGATGTTTGGCTGCGATACGCTTGATGAATTCAAGTCTCTGACAGGTTATACTTTTAGAGGCATGCTTCACCCAGACGACTACGAACAGGTTGTAGGATCGGTCAATGACCAGATCAGAACCAATGATGACAAGAACGACCACGTCGAGTATCGTATTATACGAAAAGACGGATCGATAAGGTGGATCGACGATTATGGTCACTACACCGAAACTGAAAATTACGGTGGAATATATTATGTCTTCATATCCGACATAACCGACAGGCATGAACAGAAAGACAAAATGATCACGGCACTTGCGTCAGATTACCGGAGCGTATATCACGTAGATCTTGATGAAAATGACGCAGTATGCTATCGCGCCGACCCCGACGATCATGAACAGCATCCGGAAGGTGTACATTTTCCATATCTTGAATACTTTACCCGGTATGCCGAAAACTCCGTTGACGAAAAATACAGAGACGATTTTCTAAATTTTATTAATCCGGACACTATCCGTGACAAGCTTTCCAACAATAACATAATTGCATACAGATACCTCGTTAGGAGGAACGAAAAAGAATATTATGAGATGATTCGTATGGCAGGCGTACGTCATGCGAGAGACAGGGAAGATCATATCGTACATGCGATCGGTCTCGGTCTCACCGATATTGATACTGATATGCGCGAAGCCATGAATAAGAATAATGCGTTAAGTGAAGCATTAACGGCAGCCGAAGAAGCCAATAAGGCCAAGACCGCATTTCTATCGAACATGAGCCATGAGATCAGAACTCCTATGAATGCCATCATAGGTCTTGACAATCTGGCGCTTGGCAAGAATAACCTTGATGACGAGACCAGAAATTATCTTGAGAAGATCGGCGTCAATGCAAAGCATCTTCTTGAGCTCATTAATGATATCCTTGATATGAGCAGGATCGAATCCGGAAGAATGATCCTGAAAAATGAAAAATTCTCCTTCAGTGACATGTTAGTCCAGATAAATGACATGGTACTGGCTCAGTGCAAAGACAAAGGACTTACGTATAACTACAAAGTTTTCGGCAATTTTTCGGATCATTATACCGGCGACGTCACAAAGCTCAAACAAGTGCTCGTGAATATACTAAGCAACGCCATAAAATTCACCGATGCACCGGGTGAAGTGAATCTTTTGGTCGAAAGAACGAATGTATATGAAAACAAATCAACGCTCAGATTTGTCATTACAGATACCGGCATAGGAATGTCCGAAGAATTCATCCCGAAACTGTTCGATACATTTACACAGGAAAACAGTAACAGAAACAACAAATACGGAAGCACCGGCCTTGGAATGGCAATCGCAAAGAATATTGTTGAGCTAATGAACGGCACGATCAAAGTGGAGTCAAAGAAAAATGTAGGAACCAGATTCACGGTTACGGTAACTCTAACTAATTATATTGGCGACAGCAGGGACACAAACTCAACTGATCCAACAAAAATAACCAATTCTGTCAAAATTTCTGTAACCGCAGAGAAAAAACGTGCTTCGCTCAAAGGCCGACATATCCTGTTAGCCGAAGACGTTCTTATCAACGCAGAGATCATAAAAGAATTACTTAAGACCAAAGAATCAATCATAGATCACGCCGAAAACGGCAGGATCGCACTTGATATGTTTAAACAGTCCAAGCCTTACTATTACGATGCTGTATTAATGGACATACGTATGCCTGAGATGGACGGATTAGAGGCTTGTGAAAACATAAGAGCACTTGACAGGCCGGATGCTAAGACTGTTCCGATCATTGCTATGACCGCCAATGCTTTTGATGAAGATGTACAGCATTCCCTGCAGGTAGGCATGAATGCTCATCTTTCAAAACCGGTAGACATTGATATACTCTCTAAGACCCTGGAGGAACTTATATGGGAAGCCTGTCAGGGCTGAAAGGATCGTATAAATGTTATTTAAGACCAAACCAAAAAGAAATGTACTTGTCGTTGATGACGAATTGATCAATCGTGAAATACTCGGCAACATTCTCTGCAGTGAATATGATGTTACATATGCCGGAGACGGCAGGCAGGCGCTTGATATATTAAGAAGCAAAAAAATATCTTTTTCGTTAATCCTCCTGGATCTCATGATGCCTTACATCAAAGGTGAAGAGGTGCTTGCAATATGCAGGGAAGATCCCGATCTTGCACAAATACCCATCATTGTTATGACCCAGGATAAAGATGCCGAAGTAGCCAGTATATGCGCCGGTGCAGATGATTTTATCGCAAAACCGTATAATATGCCGGAAGTTATTCTTGCCAGATGCAGGAGGATCGTAGATCTCTATGAGAAAAAGAGCCTTATTGATTCTGCAGAGATCGATAGTCTGACAGGATTATATTCAACCGATTTTTTCTTTGAATACATAAAGCAATTGGAACAGTATAATAACAGCAAAATGGATGCTATTGTTATCGATATAGAACATTTTCATCTTATCAACGAGATATACGGCAGAAAAAAGGGAGATATGATACTTAAAAAAGTAGCCGATGTACTCTCAGAAGAACTTGTAAGTAATATCGGAATAGCATGTCGTTTGGCAGCAGATACATTTTTCATATATCTCACGGGAATGGATGATCACAGCGCATTCGCCGACAGACTTACCGAAGAGATGAGCCTGTTCTCACATTCCTCGGCAAGGATCAGATTCCGCATCGGTATCAACAAAGACGTTGACAGAAACGATTCGCCAGAGCAGTGGTTTGATCACGCAAAACTCGCCTGCGACGGCTTAAGAGGTGATTACACAAAGCAAATATCATATTACGATCAGATTCTTCATGACAGGCAAATATATCATGCGAGACTGATAAATGATATTGATGAATCTATAAAGAATCATGATTTTAAGGTGTATTACCAGCCCAAGTATGCAATATTGGGCGATAAGCCAAGACTGAAAAGTTGTGAAGCTCTCATAAGATGGAAACATCCGGAATTGGGAATGATAAGTCCCGGAGACTTTGTTCCGTTATTTGAAAGCAACGGACTGGTGCAAAAGATTGACAGATATGTCTGGGAGGAAGCTGCAGCGCAGATTGCCTCCTGGAAAGAAATATATGATCGCTCTGTTCATGTATCTGTCAATGTTTCAAGGATAGATATATACGATCCCGAATTACAGGATATTCTTCTCGGTATCCTAAAAAATAACGGGCTTACAACCGAAGATATGCTGTTAGAGATCACCGAAAGCGCCTATTCGGATAATGCCGATGGCCTGATCGAGGTAATAAATAATCTCAGAGCACAGGGATTTAAGATAGAGATGGATGATTTTGGTGCCGGCTACTCTTCTCTTAACATGTTGACAGCGCTTCCCATTGATGTATTGAAAATGGATATGGAATTCGTAAGGAACATGTTAAGTGATGATAAGAGTCTGAAATTATGCGAACTGGTTATGGATATATCAAGATTTTTGAACGTCCCTGTTGTTGCAGAGGGTGTTGAAGATTCAGACCAGCTTGACATGCTTAAAAAAATGGGTTGCGAATATGTTCAGGGATATTATTTTTCAAAACCGGTCCCCGCTGAAGAATTTGCAGACCTGATAAAAAAGGAGAATGATTATGATCACGATTGAAAAATTAAAAGAATACGGAGCCGATGTTGAAGTCGGATTAAAAAGATGTGTTAACAATGAAAATTTGTATCTCAGGCTTGTGGGGATGCTCCCGGATAACGAGAATTTTGAGATCATTAAGGAAGCTGCCGTCTCAAATGATATAGACAGGCTCTTTGATGCGGCACATGCGCTAAAAGGTGCCGTTGCCAATCTGTCGATAACACCGATATATGATAAGGTATCCGAGATAACGGAATTGTCAAGGGCAAAAACCGAGGCTCCTTATGTGGAATTGTCTGATGAATTATTAAAAATGAGAGATGAATTCAAAGCTATGATGTGAAAACAGAGTATTTGGATAAAAACAATAAAGGCGGAATAATCAAGGCTACAGTCATCGGAGGTATATTGATTGCTCTTATTCTTATAGCCGGAACTGTCTGGATGGGTAACAGCGCAGGCCATGATGCTCAAAAAGCTGTCAGAAATGTCAGTCTGTTATATCTTGATGAATTGGCAGGAAGACGTGAACAGGTCGTAGCATCCACTCTTGATGATTATATTAACGATATGGATGTTGCCATCGGACTTATAGAAAAAAACGATCTGAGCAGTCAGGAAAATCTGCAGACATACCAGGCCAGAATGAAACAACTCTATGGTCTTGAAAAATTTGCATTTGTTAACGAATCCGGACTGATATACACATCGCGCGGCACAAGAAATGATATAGACACATATGGTTTTGATTATAACTCAATAAACAGCCCTGTTATTTCCGTAAAAACTGAAAATAATGGTGAAAAGAAAATCATTGTAGCCATGCCCGTGGATCGGTTAAACCTAGCCGGACAAACTTTAGTTGCCGCATTTATGGAAATAAGTATGGATCGCTTCCTTGATGCGGTATCTCTCGATAAATACGATAACAGCACCACTTTTTGTAATATATGCAAATCCGATGGTGTGTCCTTCACCGGCCTTGTACTGGGCGGCTTATCAGCTGACGATAATCTTATCACTGCTCTTGGCAAAGCGGAATACGAAGACGGATATGATTATGATTCTGTCAAAAGCCATTTCAACAATATGCAGGAAGGCGTCGTATCATTTACATATGACGGAATTAAAGAAACCTTAAGCTATGTACCGATACATGGTACCGACTGGATGTTAACCTACCTTATCCGTGAAAGCGTTATTAGTGAACAGATCGATACAATGGTCATGTCCCAGTGCAATGAAAAAGGCTTAAAATATGAATGCAAACTTATCGGCGGAGTAGCTGATTATTACATTGGCGATGATATGAAACTTAAGCAGGTCCTTATAAATATTCTCAGCAACGCCATCAAATTCACAGATGCACCGGGTGATGTCAATCTTACCATTGAACGGACCAATTGCTATGAGGACAGAAGTACGCTCAAGTTCACAATAAAAGATACCGGTATAGGAATGGATGAATCATTTATTCCAAAGATATTTGATTCGTTCACCCAGGAAAATAACAACAGCAACAATAAGTACGGAAGTACCGGGCTCGGTATGGCCATCACAAAGAATATCGTTGAACTGATGAGCGGCAGTATCACTGTCAGATCCAAAAAAGGAGAAGGCACGGAATTCACTATAATCGTAACGTTAAAGAACAGCGAGAACACCGGCATAGACAGCGATTATTTAATCCTGAAAGACCTTAGAGTACTGGTTGTTGATGACGAAGAAGTTGCTGCCGAGCACGCAAGACTTGTACTTGATGAGATCGCGATCAAGTCTGATATTGCTTTAAGCGGGCAGGAAGCTCTTAATATGCTCGAAGTCGCACACACCAAGCAGGAACACTATAACCTTGTTTTACTTGACTGGAAAATGCCCGGAATGGATGGTTTGGAAGTTTCCAAAGAGATCAGAAAGCGTTATGACAATGAAACAACTGTGATAATTCTTACATCATTTAACTGGGATGAGATCGTTGATGAAGCACTTCATATAGGCGTGGACAGTTTTCTTGCCAAACCTCTCTTTGCATCGAACGTCATAGATGAATTCGAGAGAATTGCCCGCAAGAATAATACGAGTCTTTTCAAGAAAAAACAACGCGCCGACCTTAAAGAAAAAAAGATTCTTCTTGCCGAAGATATTGAAATTAATGCAGAGATAATGAAAGAAATTCTTGCTGTAAAAGACACTGTTACCGAATATGCCGCAAATGGCCGCATTGCCCTTGATATGTTTGCAAGCAGTGAAGAATTCTATTACGATGCGATCCTCATGGATATAAGAATGCCCGAAATGGACGGACTTGAAGCTGCTTCTTCAATCAGAGCTCTTGACAGAAAAGATGCCTCTTCAATTCCTATAATCGCAATGACCGCCAATGCATTCGATGAGGATGTCCAAAGGTCATTGCAGGTTGGCATGAATGCACATCTGTCCAAACCTGTCGAACCCGACAGACTGTATCAGACATTGGAAGAGCTTATATGGGAGTATGAGGATCAGGCCGGGAAAATATAATCCCTGTATGTACCATATTCAGGAGTCTGAGCGATCCTAAACTTTCTTCAATCCTTATCCTAAAGTCGCCACCATATCGAATTGTTCCTTTTCTATGGCTGCGTCTTTAGGATAGGGATAATGCTTTACACTGTTCTCAAATCGCCTTGCATATTGAGCTGCTTTTTTTTCGTCTTTTTCTACGAGTGAATAGTATGCGTACAAATCTCTCTGTATAGATATAAAGCCGGCTGTTTTCAGTAATTCTTTTTTATGGGATTCGAATTGCTTTCTTGCTGACTCATTATCTCTGTCGACAACTATCGTCATAAATAACAGCTCTCCGTACAATATCTTTTCATGAAGCTGATTAATACTCTTAGCATTTTCAAGAATAAATATTGCCATTTCTTTTGCTTCCGGATACATCTTATTAACACAATAATAATTTAAACAGCTTACAGCCTGCGAAGTGATGAGCGGATTAGTCATAGGTACCGATCTGTCAAACGAAAATAATTCTGCAGGCATCTCGCGAATAGAATAATTATCGGCAAGATATCTGATCGTTTCCAACTGATTTTTTAATGCAACTCTGGCATATGTATCTTTACTTAAAATAATCGCATTGGCACCATCAGTACCCATCTGCGGTAACGGTATTCCATTCAGTATAAAAATGACCAGAGAAGTCATGGCGAATATAAGAAAAGAAATCCCTATTGTCGGATACGAATCTTTCAATCCGAAATATATACCCGCACCGATCAGGAACACGATCATATTCATGATAATACCGCCCAGATTATACAATACAACCGGCATATTTTTCGTGTCCGTATCAGGAGCTGACATTATACACTGCCCTCCTGTACCTGGCATATTATACCTGCAAAAATGCAGTTTTCCGTCTTCCTTTTTTGCCAGCATAAGCCTTCCGAATCTTATAGAATTAAACCGGTATCCCGTCATAATTCCGAAGATCAGATGACCGGTTTCATGAAGACAGATATTAATATAAATAGCTGCAAAAATGATCAAAAGCAGGGCTGCAATCATTATAAAATGTTCAAGTCCGGTCATCTTTTTTTCAGTAGTTTTTTTAACAGTATCAATAAATATACCTATACTTCTGCCTACGCAGAAAAATCCTAAAACACCTAAAAATATATACACAAAGCGTTCTATTTTCATTTTCTTTTTGAAGCTCATCTTTGGTATTATCCTTTCATATATGATTTGATATTTTTCATTAGTTCAAGCTGGCTGTCACCTTAATCGAAGATGTTCATTCCCATACCTCTCTTTCCACAGGTTCTCCCCAGTCATATTCACCATCAAGTCCCAATCTGCCAGCATATTCAGCAACACGCTCTTCAAGACTTCTTTTAAGGAATATACTAATTATATACTTTTAACAGAAGGTTTGCAATGTTTATTTCTTCCGTTTTGTCTTAATCCAGCTTCTGAATTCTTTCTTAGAATCCGCAAGCACTCTGTTCGCTATCACATATCCGTGAATATTGTCGGTATATATTACGATCACTGTCGGATATATTGCAATTCGCTTTACGTCTTTCCATGGTTTGAACTCCGACTTATTACCCAAAACAACCTTAATTCCAGACTCGTTAAAGTTAAGTTGGATCTCATCTTGAATTCCGGCTACTGCTTTTTTTGCGCGATTGTATATCCCATACGGCTGTATTACCGTGAATAGTGATAAGAATACCAATAGCAAAAATCTCACCCAGTCAGGAGAGTCTGACCACAGAGCAATAAGAAGCGCAACCGATGACAGCATACATATAACATTAAATATGCAAAGATATGACGAATAAATGTTGTACATATACATTTGCCACATGTCTGAGGCTTTGATCTTGTACGTATAATTGAACTCCATATGACCCTCCTACCCTTATGCATTATGCCTTCTCAAGCTCAAATCCGAAATATTCCACTGCATTATTATAAGATATTCCCTTAATGATCTCGCCAAGTATCTTTTCATCATACGGGAATTCGCCGTTCTCAACCCAGCCGCCGATCAGCTGACACATGATCCTCCTGAAATAATCATGTCTTGTATATGATAAAAATGAACGGGAATCCGTGAGCATTCCGACAAAATTACCAAGGCATGACAGATTGGCAAGTGACTTAAGCTGGTTGACCATTCCTGTGTAATGATCATTGAACCACCATGCAGATCCCTGCTGAATTCTGTTCTTAACGCCTCCGCCCTGGAAGCATCCGATTATTGTTCCGATAACGGCATCATCCATTGGATTAAGTGAATATATTATAGTCTTAGGCACTTCATTTGTTGCAGATAATGCATTAAGATAGTCTGCCAGTTCTGCTGCAGGAGCGTAATTATTGATACAGTCAAATCCCGTATCAGGTCCGATCTTTTCGTACATGTATGCATTGTTATCCCGTTTACATCCGTAATGAAGCTGCATTACCCAGTCACGTTTACAGTATTCTTTTGCCATACCGGTCATGAATGCTGTCTTATACTGACGATCTTCAAATTCACTTACAGTCTCTCCTGCAAGCGCCTTCTTTAATATCCCGTCAATCTCTTCTGTGGATGCAGGTGCATAAGTCACATAATTAAGTCCGTGATCACTTACATTACATCCGTTTTCCGCAAAGTAATCAAGCCTTTTTGACAAAGCAGTCATCAAAGATGCAAAATCTGTAATGGCTACACCTGATACTTCGGATAATTTTTTAATATATTCCGCAAAATCAGGTTTTTCTATATTGCAGGCTTTGTCAGGTCTCCATGCCGGAAGTACCTGTACGTCAAATGAAGAATCTTCTTTTATCTTCTTATGCCAGCCAAGATCATCGACAGGATCATCCGTCGTACATATAAGCTTTACATTAGACATACGGATAAGATTACGAACGGAAAAATCGCTGCTCCTTAATTTTTCATTGCAGAGATTCCACACTTCTTCAGCCGTATCTTTGTTAAGATTTCCCTGATAACCAAAATAATATCTAAGCTCAAGATGCGACCAGTGATAGAGAGGATTACCGATCAGTTTCGGCATAGTCTCCGCCCACTTTTGAAATTTCTCACGATCTGAGGCATCGCCTGTGATATACTTTTCATCAACGCCGTTCGTTCGCATCTGACGCCACTTGTAATGATCTCCGCCAAGCCATACCTGTGCAATATTATCGAACTGTCTGTCTTCGTATATCTCCTGCGGATTGATATGACAATGATAATCGAGCACCGGTATTTTTTTCATATCGGCAAACTTTTCATATAATTCTTTTGCTACATCCGTATCCAAAAGAAAATCTTTTCCCATAAATTCTTTCATAAATAATCTCCTTGTATCATAACGTCACGCCCTGCTTGAATATCGCAAGGTCGTGATATCCTTTTTCTTCACTTTTTACTTTTTTTCCGTTAGCAATGACCAGGACATAATCATATAATTCTTTTCCGATAATATCTACATTCATTCCTTCTTCAAGAAGCCTTCCCGCATCAAAATCGATCCAGTTTTTTTTCTTAACCGCAAGCGGTGTATTGGTAGATATCTTTACCGTCGGAACGGCACTTGCAAATGGAGTACCCCTTCCTGTTGTAAATAACACGATCTGCGCGCCGCTGACCGCAAGAGCAGTGCTGGCAACCAGGTCGTTACCGGGAGCGCTTAAGAGATTAAGTCCTTTTTCTTTCACACATTCACCGTAGGCAAGTACATCAACAACCTGTGATGAGCCTGATTTTTGTGTGCATCCGAGAGCCTTATCTTCAAGTGTTGATATTCCTCCCTTTTTATTACCGGGAGAAGGATTCTCGTATATCGTCTGTCCGTGCCTTCTGTAATAATCTTTAAAATCATTGATAAGCTTAACGGTCTTTTCGAATATTTCTTTGTTCTTGCACCTGTCCATAAGTATCGTCTCAGCGCCGAACATCTCGGGTACTTCGGTAAGAATTGTACTTCCTCCCGCCGAAGTGACTATATCGGATAATATTCCTACAGACGGATTGGCTGTTATTCCGCTAAGTCCGTCAGAGCCTCCGCATTTTAAGCCGACAACCAGCTTATCAACCGGAATCTTAGTACGGACATCATTCTTTGCAAGTGCAGCCAGTTCTTCTACGATCGAGACACCTTCCGCGACTTCATCCTCCACATCCTGACACTGAAGGAATTTTATTCTACTGCTGTCGTATGTATTCAGATACGGTTTAAGAACTTCAATGTTGGAATTCTCACACCCAAGTCCCAGAACAAGTACTCCCCCCGCGTTGGGGTGCTTCATAAGTGCAGTAAGCACAAGCCTTGTATTTTCTTCATCGTCTCCCATCTGGGAGCAGCCGTAAGGATGTTCAAATGATACCACATCATCAATGCTGTCACAGGTAAGATCCTTACACCTCCCCGCGATATCGGATGCAATGGAATTGACACATCCCACTGTGGGAATGATCCATATCTCATTACGGATTCCAACGCGACCGTCTGCTCTTTCGTAACCGTAAAAATACTTTTCTTCTTCCGTAAGATCATTCGAAGATACATTAACACAAGCCGGATGATATTCATATTCGAGATCGTCTCCAAGGCCCGTTTTAATATTATGGACATGGACATGTGACCCTCTCTTCACATACTCCGTTGTGTATCCTATCGGAAAACCGTACTTGATAACAGGCATGCCTTCCGCAATATCAATAAGTGTAAACTTATGTCCCCTTGCAATATCTTCCTCAAGGAATGTCTCATTACCGTCAATTACAACCTTTTCTCCCTTACTCATATCGCGGAGCGCAACTGCCACATTATCATCACGGTTAATCTTAATATATTCCTGCATTAATATGCCTCTTTCTCTGCCAATATGACCTCATAAGCAGCCTTCATACCGTTACTTTGAATCAACTCATAATAACCGTTGACCTGCTCATACATATCTGAAAGATCGCAGTCCCAATAATCCGACCTCTTAAGAATATCGGCAACGGATGCTTCCTTCATATATGCCATTATATCCTCGCCGTCATTTGCATTGTCCGTACGATAAAATGATATGAGAGCCGCAAGTGAAAATGTCAGTGCCGGCGGATATGCTCCGAACTTTTCCTTATATTCAAGAATTGTCGGAAGCACACGAACCTGGAACTTGCTTACCGAATTAAGCGCTATTGACAATAACTGATGTTTGATAAATGGATTGGCGAATCGCTCAAATACCGCCTTAGCAAAATTAATATCGGTTTCCGTATTACCAAGTGTCGGAACAATCTCATCAAATATGCATTTTTTCAGAAATGCGGATACAGTCTCATCTTTCAGGCACTCACCGACCGTCGTAAGTCCGTACAGATATGCTCCGAGCACCATTGACGTATGACCTCCGTTAAGAATACGAACTTTGCGTTTTTTATACGGTTTAACATCATCCGTCCATACGATATTGAATCCTGCCCTGTTAAACGGAAGTTCATCTTCATGATGTCCTTCGATAACCCACAGATGGAATATCTCGGCTGTATCAAGCATATTATCCCGGTAGCCGATCTCTTTCCATAATTCTTCCGCTTCATCCCTTGGATAACCCGTAACGATCCTGTCCACAAGAGAATTACAGAAGTCACATTCTTCATTGATCCATTTTACAAAGCCTTGAGGAAGCTTCCACAGATCAGCATATTTTAATATATATTCTTTAAGAAAACCAGCGTTATTATCTATAAGCTCACAAGGAATAAGAATAAGTCCCGGAAGCCCTGCATCATAACGCTTATATAAAAGCTGGGTAAGCTTTGCCGGATAACTCTTTGCCGGTCGGTCATCAATTTTCTCCGTTCCAAGATACTCTATCCCTGCTTCCGTAGTATTGGATATAATAAAACGAATATCGGGATTGAGTGCAAGTTCCAGATACGAATCAAATTCCTTATACGGATTGACGCAACGACTTACTACTTCTATATGTGTGCGCTCATTTACAACCTCACCGTTCTCTATACCGCGCAGATACAGATTGTACTCACAGTTCTGAGCCATAAGTGTTTCGCACATTCCTTTTTCAATAGGCTGAACTATTACAACCTTACCTTCCCACACGCCCTTTTCATTAAGCTTGTGAAGAAAATAATCCACAAATCCACGAAGGAAACCTCCCTCGCCAAACTGAATAACTCTCTCTTTTGCCATGATACTCACCTTCCTTATATTACTTAAACAGCGATGGCAACATCATTGATATTCCCGGAATAAATGTTATAAGAAGCAGCGTAATGATCATGCACAGATAGAAAGGAAGCGTTGCTTTTACAACTTTTTCCATCTTTACTTTTCCGACAGCTGAACCAATGAATAATACGGCTCCGACAGGCGGTGTAAGAAGACCGATACCACAGTTTAATATTACCATTATACCGAACTGAATCGGATCAAGTCCGATTGACGTTGCGATTGGTAATAATATTGGCGTTGCGATCAGAATGATCGGTGCCATATCCATAATACAACCAAGCAATAACAGGATCAGATTCAGAAGCAGTGCAATGACTATCGGATTGGTACTGACTCCGGTGATCGCATTGGCAGCAAGATCCGGAACATGAAGTCTTGTCAGACAGTTACCGAATACCGCTGATGTTGATATGAGGATCAACACGATCGAAAGAGTGTTAATACATTCTTCAAGAGCATTCCAGAATGATTTCCATGTCATTCCTTTGTATATTACCATAGACACAAAGATACTGTACAAAACAGCAATTGCAGCTGACTCGGTAGCTGTAAATACTCCGCCTACAACTCCGATAACAACGATGATGATCGCTGCAAGAGCCCAGATCGATATACCGAGCTGCTTAAAGAATCTTTTGATCGAGAACTTCTCTCCCTTAGGATAATGACGTCTCTTTGAGATGATAAATGATCCGATCATAAGTGATATTGCAAGCAATGCTCCGGGAATGTATCCTGCAAGGAACAATGCTCCTACCGACAGACCACCTGCTGATGTAGCGTAGATTACCATATTATGTGAAGGAGGAACCAACAGTCCTTCGCATGAAGAAGTGATCGTAACCGCTGTAGAAAAATCATCATCATATCCCTGATCTACCATCATCGGAATAAGAATGGTTCCAAGTGAAGCTGTGTCTGCTGCTGCAGAACCGGAGATACCGCCGAAGAAATATGACGCAACAATGTTAACCATAGCCATGCCGCCGGTCATCCAGCCTACGCAGGCATCAGCAAATGCGATAAGTTTTTCCGATATTCCGCCTTTACCCATTATTACACCCATTGTTATAAAGAACGGAACTGCCATCAGACTGAATGAACTGATACCCTTTACCATAAACTGGCAAAGTGTTGAAAGTGAAGTTCCCTGGCTCACAAGACATATACACGATGATATTGCAACTGCAAATGCAATAGGGAATCTTAAAAGAATCATAACAAGAAAACTGATCAATAATATAGCTATCGCTGTAGAATTAGATACTGCCATTATTCTTCTCCTCCCTTCACAAAGAGTGATTTGACATGATTATATATAGCTTCGATCTCGAATAATATCATTGCAACACCTGCAAGTGAAACCGGGAAGTACATCCAAAAACGTGAAAGCCACGGCATAGTCTCATAGAAACCTTTTCCACCGATCTCAACAGCGTATGTCCAGCCGTAGACCATCATGATCACAGCAAGTGCAAGAACTCCCACATCTGATAAAATATCCAATATCTTGAGCAATGTCTTGGGAAGATATCTGTCAAAAGCTGTCATGCGGATATGATTGCCTCTTCTGATAGCAAGAGCAGCCGACAAAACAGCCATATATGACATAAGAGTAAGGACAACCTGTTCTGTCCATGCAGGATCAGGAATAAAAGGAATATAACGTCCTGATACCTGAAGTGTTACAACCAGTATATCCGCAATAAGCAAAAGCTTGCATATAAATAATACTACCTTATCAACAAAATCATATACCGGTTTTATCTTGTCAAGTTTCTGAAATATAACTGGCATAATAAACCCCTCGTCTTTCAAATAAATACACTAACGGGCACAGAGCCAGTTGGCGCTGTGCCCAATCACACATTT
Organism: Lachnospiraceae bacterium V9D3004; assembly: GCA_000621985.1. GTDB lineage: Bacteria > Bacillota > Clostridia > Lachnospirales > Lachnospiraceae > V9D3004. The sequence goes on along the minus strand of JHWW01000001.1, from coordinate 94,130 downwards.
CAAATATGTTAATATAGATAAAGTATCGTTCCACACCCTAGTTCATTGTCGCGTAGCGCCAATGAACATTGGGGCGTGCGGAACATTAAATTATTTTGCGAAGTCAAGAAGCTTCTGATAGAGATCTGCCTGATCCTTTGTATTCTCTTCGATAACTTTCTTACAAGCTTCCTGCCATGGCTTGATATCATCAACTTCTACAATGTTGCATCCGTCAGCCTTAAGCTGCTCAAGTACTTCGTTCTCAGCATTCTCTGAGATCTCACGACAATACTTTGAAGCAACGTCGCCGGCTTCTTCGATAGCTTTCTTCTGGTTATCTGTAAGCTTATCCCATGCAGCATCTGTAATAACAACCTGAACAGCTCCAAGTGTATGACCGTCAAGGATCATGTTATTAGCAACTTCCGGGAAAGCATTGGACTTATAGTTAGCGATCGGCTGTTCTGCAGCGTCAACCATACCTGACTGAAGTGCTGAATATAACTCACCGAAATCAACAACTGTAGGTGAAGCACCAAGTCCCTCAACCATACCGTTCATGATAGGATCGTTGGACACACGGATCTTCATGCCTTTAAGATCATCCATACTCTTGAGCTCTTTAGCTGAGAAGAAATGACGGAATCCTTCTTCTCCATAGAAAAGACCCCTGATACCGGTACCTTTTTCTGAAGGCTCCTGTAAGAATTCTTTTGCAAGATCTGATGTTGCAAAGTTCCAGAAATGCTCTCTGTTAACGAATGTATAAGGAATTGAAAGAAGCTTTGACTTCTCTCCGCCGTAACTTGTTAAAGCGAATGCCGAGATACGTGACATCTGAATAGTGTCTCCACCACCAAGCATTGTATCAAGAACATCATTCTCAGAACCGAGAACACCTGATGCCTGAATATCGATCTTAACAGATCCGCCTGATCTGCTCTCAACTTCTTCCTTAAACTTGGTAGCCATCTGACCTACGATAGAATCAAGCGGGTTAACCTCTGCATATACAAGAGTTACTTCCGGATCACCGGCAGCCTCTGAATCAGCCTTGTCTGCATCAGCCTTGTCTGCATCAGCCTTGTCTGCATCATCCTTTCCGGCATCAGCTGTATCAGCCTTGTCTGCTCCGTTATCTGCTTCTTCCTGCTTTGTGTCGTCTTTTGCCGGAGTGTCAGCTTCCTTAAGTCCGCAAGCTGATAATGAAAGTGCCATTGCTCCTGCAAGAACGAGTGCCAATAATTTCTTCTTCATGTTCTGAATTCCTCCTCCATAATAATAGATTAATAGTTTTGTTGCAGTAATACCTGTTACAGTAAATCCCCAACTGCAAAAAGTAACAAAGTTACACAGGTTATTACTAACATGTTAGTTGACAGGTTGATTATACCATGACTGACATGTTAATGTACAATGCATTTAATAAATTTTACTATGCATTTATACATATTTTTTCAGCGTTGCCCTTACCGCACCGGGTCCTTTGATCTCTTCCGCAAATATTTTCTCGATCTTTTCACCTATCCCTGCCTCGTACAGATCCGAACCGAATATGTTGGCATTGGATAATACAGGCTTTAATTTGTCACCGATGCTGTCCGGATTACCGAATTCAATATCAGCAACCGCTGCCTGCATCTGCTCAAGCATCGGATCCGGCGAGAGTTCAATAGCTTTTCCTTCGTCATCAACGCCCATCAGATAACGAAGCCATCCGGCTATAGCTACGGGGATATAGTCAAGATCCTTTGCGCTTCCATATCTCTCAACATATGACTTGATCGTCTCGCCGTAACGTATTCCTACTTTCTGCGAAGTATCGCAGGCGATACGTTGCGGAGTATCCGGTATGAATACATTGGGAAGACGCTTATCGATAACTTCTTTTACAAAATCTTCGGGAGAAAGTATTCCGGGGTTTACAACAACCTTCATACCTTCTTTCGGTCCTATACCGTTCACAAGTTTAACAAGCTCTTCGTCCTTCATTTCTGCTGCGATCGATGTGTAACCAAGGACACATCCGTATACTGCAAGCGCTGTATGAAGCGGATTAAGACAGGTAGTAACTTTCATGCGCTCAACCTTATTAACGGTGTCCCGATCCGTAAGATATACACCTGCCTTCTCAAGCTTCGGTCTTTTGTTGGGGAACTTATCTTCTATTACAAGATATTGCGGGCCCTCCGCATTGACAAATGGCGCAATGTAAGTCTTTCTTTGTGTGATCACAGGCTGCATAGCCTCAATTCCGTCGGCTTCGAGAGCGTCGGCGATCTCCGTACTCGGACGCGGTGTGATCTTATCGATCATCGTCCACGGGAAGCTTATCTTACTTTCATCCGATATGTAATCAATGAATCCTTTGTCAACGAATCCTCTTTGGAGCCACTCATCTGCAACAGTATTCACGGCATTCTGAAGTTTTTCTCCGTTATGCGAGCAGTTATCCATACTGACAACTGCAAGCGGAGCCGCTCCGTTCTTATATCTCTCATAAAGCATTGCAGTAACTACAGCCATCGCACCTGTAGCACTTTCGGGACCATTTTCAAGATCAGGTTTAACAAAAGAAAGATACTCTCCATCGGAACCTTTAAGCGCATATCCCTTCTCCGTCACCGTAAATGAGATCATCTGCAATCCGTCATTACGGAATATCTCTTTAAGTCTGTTCCATGATCCTTCATCTTTAACATCGGCTGCAACCGCTTCCGATAATGAACCTATGATCTGCTTATCCGTTGAACCGTCGGCTTTTAGCGTAACGGCAAGAACAAGATTATCATACGGATCATATATTTTATTGATAATATCATGATCAAATGTCTCGGCGCAGATTATACCTTTGTCGCTTAAACCCTCAGATATAAGTTTATCTGCAATTCCCCCGATAAATATTCTGAATATGTTTCCGACTCCAAAATGAACCCAGACAGGAGATTTCACAGTATTTTCCGTAATATCTTCCACATTATAATCCGGAACACTGATTCCCAGTGCATTCCATGCTTCTTTATCTTTGATCGATCTGAGATTTAATTTCACTTTAATCACTCCTCTACTTTTGTTTCACATAAAGCAATGCCATAATTATCCTTCATCTTCCGTCTCAAACATTTCCGGCTGCTTTCTCTTCATATCTTCAATATCCGACAGCATATATCCGAGATGAATACTCAGCACGGAACGGTAACCTTCTATATTACCGGTTTCAACCAGTTCGATCAGTCTGGAATGATCCGCATCTATACGGTCTCTTATCATATTATCCATACCGCTTAAGACTCTGGCACGATTATAGTGAGCCACCGATTTTTCGATTATAGATGCGGCCAGCTTCTCACCGGCAACACGGTATGTGACCGCGTGCAGATAATTATCATACAGCAGATAATCATATGCCGTTTCGGGCGTTCTCGCCTTTGTACCGATATCGGAGAGTTTTCCTGCATAATGCTTCATCTCTTCAATATCTTCTTTTGAGACATTTTCAAAAAAAGCATCAACCATGGCAAGCTCAAGCGTTCTTCTCACAAACCATTCCTGTCTTGTCCGCATTACGCTTATCTTTGAGATCACGGATTTTGACTGCGGATATATATCCACAAGACCTTCACCCTGAAGCCTTACTAATGCCTCTCTTGCAGGTGTGCGGCTTACCTTGTATCTTTCGGCAAGCTTGGCTGCCGACACCGGTTCTCCGGGTTTTAAAACAAATGTCATTATGTCTTTTTTTAAACTCTCATATGTGTACTGATTAAGCATTCTGTCCATCAATATTCACCTCTGTCAGACAAAATCCTTACGCATAGGTGTAAATATATCAAGCAGTTTTACATCTGTAACACAATCGATACCGTGACTCACATCCGGAGCGACAATGTACGTATCACCTGTACTTAAGGTCACATCATCCTTACCTTCTTCGTGAAACACAAGTGTTCCCTCAATAATATACCCTATCTGCTCATGAGGATGTGAGTGCATCTCACCTTTGGCTCCGGCTTCAAACAATAATTCGACGTTCATAATGTTCTCGCTGTAGGCAAGAACTTTTCGCCTTACACCTCCGCCAAGGTCTTTATAATCAATATCTTTATTAATTACGAACATATCTTCCTCCTTATCTGCATCTTAATGAGCTGTCTGCATTCAATCTATCTCTGTACGCGTCCCGAGCCGTCTCCTCCCGCAAGATTCTCAACTTCTTCTCTTGTCACAAGGTTAAAATCTCCGGGGATCGTATGTTTAAGCGCCGAAGCGGCAACACCGAATTCAAGAGCAGCCTTCATGTCTTTTCCGTCCAATAATCCGCATATAACTCCGGCAGCAAATGAATCACCGCCGCCTACACGGTCAACGATCGGAGTCACGGAATATGTTTTTGAATGATAGAATTCTCTCGTTTTTCCATCCATTATGCATGCACTCCAACCGTTATTTGATGCTGAATATGACTGGCGAAGAGAGCTTACAATATATCTGAAACCGAAAGTATCTGCCATACGGTTGAATACCTCTTCATATCCTGAAAGATTAAGTTCTCCTTTTGTAACATCAGTAGATTCTGCCTTGAATCCGAGAACTTTATCAGCGTCCTCTTCATTACCGATGCAAACATCAACATACTGCATAAGCTCTGTCATTACTTTCTTAGCTTTTTCGGAGGTCCATAATTTCTTGCGGAAATTAAGGTCAACCGATACGGTTACGCCGGCTTTTTTTGCAGCCTTCAAAGCCGCCTTCGTAAGCTCGATCGCATTATCGGACACTGCCGGAGTGATTCCCGTAAAATGAAACCAGTCCGCATCTTTGAATATGCTGTCAAAATCAAATTCATCAACGCTTGCGGTCGATATTGAACTGTGTGCCCTGTCATATACAACGTTACTTGCTCTCATTGCGGAACCTGTCTCAAGATAATATATACCGAGGCGCTCTCCACTCCTTGATATATGATCCGTACCGACATTATGCTTTCTGAGTGCCGCAACAGCACATTCTCCGATCGGATTAGCCGGCACAGCGGTTACATACTGTGTGTCATATCCGTAATTTGCGAGAGATACAGCTACATTCGCCTCCCCGCCGCCATAACATACATCAAACTCATCTGCCTGAATGAATCTTTCGTTACCGGGTGTAGATAAACGCAGCATGATCTCTCCCATAGTTACAACTTTCTTACTCATTTTTATTATCCTTTCCTGTGAAAAATATAATCCTTACTATTCAGCACCCCGGTTCCTTGTCGCTTCGCGCCAAGGAACACTTGGGGGGGCTGAACTTTTAATGTGGTTGCTTCCCGATGTATGCGAGGATTCCTCCGTCAACATACAATATGTGTCCGTTCACAAAATCAGAAGCTTTCGATGCAAGGAACAATGCGGGGCCTGCAAGATCATCCGATTCTCCCCAGCGTGCTGCCGGAGTCTTTGATATTATGAAGCTGTCAAACGGATGCCTTGAACCGTCAGCCTGACGTTCGCGAAGCGGGGCCGTCTGTTCGGTCGCAATATATCCCGGACCGATACCGTTACACTGAATGTTATATTCTCCGTATTCCGATGCGATATTCTTTGTGAGCATCTTAAGTCCGCCTTTTGCTGCAGCATACGCACTTACGGTTTCACGACCAAGTTCTGACATCATAGAACAGACATTTATAATCTTTCCTCCGCCACGTTTTATCATCGACGGTATAACCGCTTTTGATACGATAAACGGTGCGTTAAGATCCACATCGATCACTCTTCTGAAATCTTCGACACTCATCTCGGTCATTGGAATTCTTTTTATAATTCCCGCATTATTGACAAGAATATCTATCGGTCCGACTTCCTCTTCAACGGTTGCCACAAGTTTTTGTACCACCGCCTCATCAGTAACATCGCATACATATCCTTTTGCCTCAATCCCGTCAGCTTCATATGAAGCAAGACCTCTGTCAACGGTTTCCTGTCTGCTGCAATTGAATACTATCTTTGCTCCGGCCTTAGCATAAGCTTTTGCAATAGCATATCCGATACCGTATGCCCCGCCGGTGACAAGCGCTACTTTTCCTTCCAGAGAAAATAATTCATCGATCAATTAAATCACCTTATCCTTTCTTAACCGGCTTCCTATAACAGATCTGTAGGCTTAAGATTGTCCATATCATCAAATTCCTGATTTTCTCCTCCCATAGCCCAGATAAATGTATAGTTACAGGTTCCGGCTCCGGCATGAATTGACCATGACGGTGAAATAACCGCTTCTTCATTTTTCATTACGATATGCCTTGTCTCTTCAGGTTCTCCCATGAAATGGAACACAACCTGATCTTCAGGCACCTCAAAATATGTGTATATCTCCATCCTTCGCTCATGCGTATGAGCAGGCATGGTATTCCATACACTTCCTTCTTCAAGTACTGTCATTCCCATGCACAACTGGCATGTCTTTAATACGTCCGGGTGAATAAACTGGTTGATAACACGCTTGTTGCTTGAAGCCACGTCGCCCATAGGACGCTTATTTGCATCAGCAAAAGTCAACAGCTTTGTCTCATAAGATGTATGGGCAGGCGCACTTACCATATAGAATTTGGCAGGCTTTGCGCTATCTGCAGAAGAAAATAATACTTCTTTTGCTCCCATTGTGATATAGAGGCAGTCTTTATAATTCATATCGTATACCGTTCCGTCTACAGATATGCTTCCGGCCCCTCCAATATTGAATATTCCGATCTCTCTTCTTTGCAGTATGAAATCGGTTCCGAAATTGGCATAAACGTCAATTCCGTCGTCTAAACTTACAGCCCTGCTTACAGGCATGCAGCCAAATGTCACCATACGGTCAACATGCGAATAAACCGCAACGATCTGATCGGGCTTATACAGACCGGTTATAAGAAATTCATCGCGAAGCTCCTTTGTTGTATAGCGCTTCACATCTCTTTGGTTAACAGAGTATCGAATATCCATCGATCTCACCTCCGATATAGATAAGTATATGTTCGTCAACTAACATGTTACTTACCATATCGTTATATTAGCACCGTTCCCCGGGGATTGCAAGATACTGATGCATAATATGTGTCTGTGACCACCCATGATGGATTCACCGTATCGGATGATGCATTATCATTTACAGACTTTAACCATTCATCATATGAGTTTTCCTTCCCTTCCACATAAGTCAACCTGTTCCTCATTTCATCCATAATTCACGTATTCTACCCATACAGTAATACGCTCTTCTGTTTTCAAAAGTCTCATATAATGATCAGTATTTCCACTGAAACACGTTAAGGTCAACTATCCCGTCAATAACTGTAATTCCTTCCGCTTCCAACAGCTTTGCCTGTGCTCCCGAACCGCCAAAAGCGAACTCCCCCGCCAATTCTCCTTTCGCATTCACAACACGAAAACATGGAATATTATCGGGATCGGGATTCTTATGAAGCGCGTTTCCAACAGCACGTGCCATCTTACGATCTCCGGCTATTTCTGCAATCTGGGAATATGTTGCCACATGACCATAGGGAATCTTTTTTACCGCTTCATATATCCTCTTTGAAGGACAGTCACTGATAAGATCATAACTTTCGGCGATCATAAGTCTTATATCTTCATCCGGAATACTGTCATCAAGAATGATAGTATTCCAATGTTCCTTATTCTGATGATATCCGGGAATGACTGATTTATAAATATTCCGCCAGAAATATGCTTTCTCGGGATCAACCTTTACGTTCAGATTGATATACCCGTTTCTTTCATATGTCCAAAGAAATGCTTTCTTATTACCCTTATATCTGACCAGCTGCCAGTTTTGATCATGAAACGGAGCATCCTGATATGTATCAGGAAAAGAAAGTCCGTATTTTAATGCTTCTTCTCTTGTTTTCATAAAGCGTTTTCCTTTATCTCGTGATATAAGCATTTTAATACAATATCTTTATGAGCAAAAGTTCCAAGAAACCCGGTACTTATTCGCCTCATAATCACTCAATGTCTCCTTTTATTTCCTTATTCAGAGAATTGAGATCGTCGCTGTAAACAAACTCGTATTGCTTATCATCCTTCATTGCATACATATTCAGTTCAATGGAGATCGATATTTCCATTTTATTTCTTCTGAGATAACTTAAGATACTTTATTATCTGCGGCATCACCTATATATTTCATGAACAAATACAAAAAAACATACACCCCGATAAATATGGGGATAGTAATCAATACTGTCTTCATAATATCTATCCTTTTAGAAAATCCATTAAACCCGCGAAAGCAAAACGACCGTCTCGACTGTGTTTTGTTTGAGCAACCGAATTGTATCACCCTCAGAACCTTCATAAAACACCGGAAATCCTAAGCTTAGCTGCTTTATGATATGGACACGGGAGAGAAGCCGACAGGCTCCTCTTCCGCAAACATTAATATGTCTCAGGCAATTTCTATAATGTCTCTTGTACATTCAGGAACAAGTCCTTCACTCCAAGCTGTAAGAAATTCCTTTTCATCAGAAAGTTTTTCAATTAAATTATATCCTCGCTGAATTATTATTTCTTCCGAAAATGGAATATTGTCCTTTTCAAATGATATCTCTCTTCCATCAACAAAGAAGATAATTGCTCTTGTAAGCCACACATTATACAACTCTTCGTCATTCTTAAACAGTTTTTGATTTTCATTTATGAGGATAATTTTGTCAATTGTGCCCCCCACCGGAGTCGTTATCATTTCAGTATCTTTGAAAGCCGATTTTATACTGTCATCTGCCGTTTCTGTAAAACTGCAAATTGCAACATCGTCAACGTTCCCAAAATAATCAACATTCTCCTGCACATTTGTCAAAGAGAAAACCCGCTCTCCAATGTAGATGCCAACAATCTGCGTGACACTGTTAGTGAAGTCAAACGCATCGCATTTATATTTGGAAAACTTTTTGCCAATTAATTCTTTTATCATATTAACATCGAATCTCATATCTATTGTATTCATATTAGCTTCCTTTCACAAAATGAATTTTCTGATATTTTATATCACCATGGTCGGCACTTTGCTTAATGTTTATTTCAACCGCCGGAGAACCGTCGGACGAAGAAACCTCTCTATAAGATAGGATAGAACCATCCTTCATCTTAGTATAAACGCCTTTTCCATTACTCATTTCCTTCTCGATACCGCCATGAGCAGCTTTGTCATAAAAGTCTTGTGCTGTTTTCACAGGATCATCGCTCTTTATATTTCTTACAAAATCTCTGCCCTGGCCTGGATCGCCGAAATATCCATTGTGATATTTATACTCACTTTTCAGAGATGGCAAGTTTTCCGTAATAGAATGATGGTGTCCTGTGTCTCCTTTATATCCATGCCCCATTATTCAATACCCTCCTTTTTATGTGTCTGTTCAAACAAAGAAGGATATCTATGAAATCTTGCCTGAGAATAAAACTCACCAAATACTTCATCTGGCATATACCCATGGACAAGAATATCCGTCGGTTCAAGCACCTTTATCATTTCTTTTGTTCCTATACGGAACAATTCTTTATCACGTTTTGATCTTAAACAACCATGAGTGCTAATGCTGACAATTCCGTTTTTCGGAACACCAAGAAAACAATACTTAAAGCTTTCTTCATCACTCCACCTGATGTTTGCAATCACGGGTATTCCCTGCTTCTGTAGATAAAAGCCAACCGCTCTGTTAAAATATGTATTTGTCTGTTGGATGCAAGGCGCCTGTCCTGCAAGCATCGTACAATCCGGCGTAATCACCCCATCAAATTCTTTTAGAAGATCTACATATTTATCTGTAGCTGTCAATACTCTCGCAAAATACTTATCATGCATATAAAAATGCACATACTGACGTTTGTTGCTGGTTCTTTTAGCTTTTTCGAATGGAACCAATCCTTTCGGAACCTGTGTATTGTCGATATCTAGCAACGCTGGAATTCCCGGTTCACCTACAAGTTCAGCTCCTTCGGTCAAATAAGGATAGGAACCATCATCTAAAATAGTTTTCTTCATAAAAAATATCCTTTCCGGGCTATCAGGCCCTCAGTAAAGTGAATAAAAATATCTCTTGTACTCTCAGAAAGGATATGCTAAGATATAAGCGGAATGTTGGATTTGCTTAGCATATCCACTGAGAGGACACATAAAAGATTGCTGGTAACAATCATTTATGTGTTTTCTTTTTATACACAATCAATTTAACCACCTTCTTTCGATTTTGATGCATCGTATAACAGCCTCATCTGGTAAATAAGCCTGTTATTCTTCCAATTTAAGCTTGAACTTCCTTTTTAAAGCGATATTCAGCATATCTCTAAAACCAAGGAGATCATCCTCTGTCGCATTGTCAGGTATAATAATCTTGGCAATTTGTCCAGATTCGCAAGTATACTGCTGAATATAAAATGACATCTCAGGTTTTACTTCGGTGTTCGCACCTTCCTGCTCAACAGAAATAATTGATTTCGGCATTAATTCACTGTCAACAGCTTTCGTTTCTTGATTCATTGTATCACCCAGAACAATCTCGCCATCGATCTCATTAATTGAATTGATCAGCTTCATGATTTCAATAAGCGCTGCCGCACCAGCTTTATATCCAGGACCATGCCCACAATTTGCAGAATACACAATATGGTTTATAAACTCCGCTTTTGAAAGCTTACTCTTGATCCCAATCACTGATATCATGCTCGTAATAAATTCGTCTTGATTGATAAGTTCTCTCCATAATAACCTTGTCTTATCTTGCAAATTCATGACATAAGAATTTGCGAGTTTTTTGCATATCTCTGTTGGTGATTTTTTATTTCCCTCTGTAATAAGCCCTGCCTGAACCAGAAACCCATTATTTTTACTTATCACAGTTCTGCTCATTCCAGATGATTTAACCAAATCATCTAACGAAACCGAAACCCCAACTTTTCCAGCACCATATGCCTTAATTATCTTTATCAACTCTTCATATGAAGAAGTCGGTAATTTATACACATCCGTCATATGCAATCCTCCTTTGCTCGTTAATACTATAATAGCAATGTTTTAAGGCAATGTCAATATCGAATCGCAACGTTGCTTCGCGCGCATTTTATACACGCAATATTTAAATAAAATACTAGCGGCACGCTCTTTTTTTACGTGCAGCTAGTTCAGCTTTTAATCCATTTTATTTCTGTCTTTGTCTTTGTTTTTCCTTTTAATCGCATAATAATCATTCAGGTCGATGTCAATTCTCACTTTTGCATCTGGTTTTCGGTTGCTCAAGAGGCAAACAGTCTCCACATGCCCGCTCATTCCAAACATATCACACCCTCTGTACTTCACCAGCTCATATCCACTCTCACGGAATATCTTGAGATCCCTTGCGAGTGTTGCCGGATCGCAGCTCACGTAGACGACCCTCTTTGGCGATACCTTAACTATCGTATCAATAAGTGTCGCGTCACACCCTTTTCTCGGGGGATCGATGACTATTACATCAGGCGACGATATATCAGGCAGATCAACATCAAAGTTCTGAACAATATCATTATCTTCTTCAGAATTTATTCCGGTTGAATTATTCATATTATATCTGACATCTGCGGCAACTTCCTCGGCCTTGCCCGCCACGAATACGGCGTTATCAATTCCGTTGATCTTTGCATTGACCTTAGCATCTTCGATAGCTTCCGGAACGATCTCTACGCCGAGAACCTTCTTCGCATTCCTTGCAAGGAAGAGACTTATAGTTCCGATCCCGCAGTACAAGTCCCATACGGTCTCACTTCCGGTGAGGCCGGCGTATTCGAGGGCTGTATTATATAACTTTACTGTCTGTATGGGATTGACCTGATAGAATGACAGCGGTGATATCCTGTATCTTATGTCACCGATAAGATCCTCGATGTACAGCGGTCCACATAACGGATAGACTTTATCGCCGAGTATCTTATTCGTCTTGTCAGGGTTGACATTAATGCATATGCTTTTCATCCCGGTTATCTGCATAAGATCCTCCACCAGAGATTCGGTGCAAGGGATATTTTTTTTCGTGGCTACAAGACACACCATGATCTCGCCTGTTGCCTTGCCGATTCGGGTTAAGATGTGTCTTATCAGTCCCTTGTGGGAAGTTTCGTCGTATGGTTCAATTCCATATTTTTCCATCCAGTCTCTGACTATTCCGATAATCATGTTAGATTCAGGCATCTGGATATGGCATTCGGATACAGGTATTATTCTGTGTGTGTGCCCTGCATAAAAGCCAGTAACGATCTTTCCGTCCGTGTCTCTTTGCACCGGGAATTGGGCCTTATTTCTGTAATTATACGGAACATCCATTCCAAGTATCGGTTCTCTGATGCCATCAAGGTATGCCTCTTCGTATCCGCCTATACGCATAAGACAGTTCTTTATCTTATTATCCTTATAGACAAGCTGGGCTTCGTAAGACATATGCTGCAATGTGCAGCCTCCGCATTTTCCGGCATTAGTGCATACCGGACATGCTCTGTCGGGCGAAGATTTTTCTATTCTTATTAATCTGGCGTAAGCATAATTCTTTTTTACCTTCATTACCGATGCCGTTATCACTTCTTTCGGAAGCGCATTTTTAACAAATACGGCATAACCTTCATAATGACCGATTCCCTCTCCGTCATTACCAAGGTCGTCTATTGTTAATCTGATCTCCTGATTTTTTGAAAGAGGGCAGCGTGTGCTGCCCCCTGTAGAATTATTTTTTTGTCCCATATGTCTGCCTCACATTTGAATCAAGCATCCTGTTAAATCCAAGCCAATCCATATTATCACCGGCGACATCGAAGACTTCGGTGAATATCTGCAGTTTTGCATCGGTATTATCTGCCATGTTAAGTGCAAATGCTTCCGCAAGTGCAGGTTTTTTCGGCGATCCGAATTCGAGTTCGCCGTGATGTGCAAGTATGCAGTGCCTTAATTCGGTTGCAAGCCTCGGCGGAAAATCCGGTATTTTCTTAACTGCTTCTCCGATCAGCTCTGCTCCGATAAAAATGTGTCCGAGAAGCTGTCCGTCATCCGTATATTCACATGCCGGGAATTCGGCAAGCTCATTCATTTTTCCGATATCATGAAACAGCGCGGCTGTAAGAAGGAGATCCTTATCAAGCAACGGATACATGTCAGCCAGATAATTACACAGACTGACAACCCATAATGTATGCTGCAAAAGTCCTCCTATGAAACTGTGATGAACGCTCTTTGCTGCCGAATGATTCTTGAATTCCTTTATGAATGCCTCATCATTTACAAAATACATGTCAATAAGCTGTCTGAGATATGTATTCTTGACCGACGACATTATATTCATGAGCTTACCGTACATCTCATCACGGTTGTATTTTGAAGCCATCATGTAGTCGTCCGGATTATATTCGTCTTCTGTGCATTTTCTGATGCGTGTAAGCTTCCATTGAAGATTGCCCTGAAAACTTGACACCTGTCCGGTCACATCTATATAATCCATTGAATCGAATTCATCGATCCCGCTGTTGATATCAAATACTTTGGCATCCATAGTGCCTGTTTTATCCTGAAGTGTAAGTGAATAATAAGTCTTGCCGGTCTTGGCGGTAAGCACCTGTTTGGACCTGCACAGATATATTCCCCTGCACGAATCACCATCCTTGTATTCATTTATATATCTCATTAAAAATGTACCTCCGTTTATCCGAATAATTCATCAAGTCTTACACGCAGTTCGCGTGTCTCGCTTTTTTCGGCATATTCTCTGTATATGCTGACAGACACTTCATCATCCGTATCATATTCGGCCATTATCTTCATGTAATCGCCGACGTTATTAATATCTTTGCCATCAATGGCGGTTATAATGTCACCTACCATGATCCCTGCTGCCATCGCGGCCGAACCCGATGACATATCGGATACATATATGCCTCTTTTGATATTCTTATCTTCAAAAAAATCGGCTCCCACATCTCTCGGGATTATTCCCATGCCCATACGGCTGTGCTTGTTCATGATCTGTTCGATCGTTATCATAAGATCCGAGATTCCCATAAAACTGCAAAGGCTCATGTCGCTGCTGAAACGATGAGTGATTATTCCAACTACATTTCCCTTCGTGTTCATAACAATTCCTCTGCCGCTCTCGACATTCTGCATTCCGAAATTATATATGTGAACGCTTCTGTCGGTAAGATATTCTGTCTTTGGTTCGGAACAGACTACTCCGTAGCCGATCGATCCTATTCCACCCATAGGATTACCGAGAGCAACAACAAGCTCACCGGTCTTTATGCCTATTGATGAACCTATGCTTGCGATCTCAAGATTATCCGTCACTTTTTTATCAATCCCCGTCATATCTGCCGTCATAACGGCAAGACCGGCGATCTCATCAAGACCGATAAGCGTTGCGTCAACATTGGATCCGTCTTCCAGTATAAGACTGTACGTGCTTTTCCCGTCAATATTATCGTAATCAGTCAGAAGATATAATATATCATTCTCTTTCTGAAGGATAAGCCCGTAGAAAGATGACGTAAGATCTATCTGATTTTCAAAATAATCTTTCTCATTCGATGTCTTCGCAATTGTTATTATGGTTGAATAATATTCGCCGCAGTAGTCGTATATCTGCCTGTACATTTCGGCATATTTTTCAAGTGTATTAACAGCGGCCGGAGAAGCTGTGACCATCACCTGTTCCGTCTGAGTGTCAGCTTTTGGATTGTCAGTACTCATGGCAACATCTGTTTCCACCGGTTGTTCGGTGATATCGGAAGGCACATCCTTACCTTTTTCGGTCTTCTGTCCGTTAGCCGAATCATTATCGGTGCCGGCTTCCTTCCCTTCTTCCTGCGGCTCTTCCGTCGCAACGACCAGCGATACTTTCTGTACCGGTTGATTGCTGTTTTGAGGCAATACTTTCTCTGTAAAATAAAAACTGACAGCCGCCACGATGCCGAATGCGACACCAAATGAAGCTGCTGCTCCCAGTTTTTTCATATACTTTTTTATATTTTTCTGCCTGCGGGGACGAACACTCTCCTCAATAAATGAATAGTCCTTATCCGTCATACACAAAGCCTCCATGCCACACAAATATATTGCAATAAATAACATCTATATGATATATCGGACTTATGAATAAATAATGAATGAGTTGTGAATAGTTTTCTTTTCAATTCAGCAATACAGACTCATTTTTCTTATGTTCTCTCTTATTGCGATACATCCTTGCATCCACAATATTGATGTATTCTTCAAGATTAATACCGGAAGAAGGATCCGTAATAACAGATCCGTAGCTTACGGATACCGAATACGGCTTATCATCTTTACTGTCAAGGTTCTCGAGAACGACTTTGAACTTTTTGACATATTCCTCCATCATTTCCTTGGAATAATCATATGCCACCACCCAGAATTCATCGCCGCCGACACGTGCGCATATCACGCCTTCACCGGCAACTTTTTTGAGAGATTTTGCAATTATGTCTATTGCCCTGTCGCCTTCCGAATGACCGTGCCTGTCATTTACCTGTTTCAGGTTGTCCATATCAACCTCAAGCAGCATCATTTTCTTCTGCTCCTTAATGGACAGATCGTACATCTTGCTTGACAGATTATCAAAACCTCTTCTGTTGTACAAGCCTGTCATTGATTCATGAAGATACAGGTCATTGAGCTTATCAACAAGTTTGGAATAATTATATTTTGTGCGGATATTCTCTACGGCATTGCCAACTACAGCCATCCAGTTCTGGAACGTCTTATCAAAACATGCACTGTCATCATAAGCATGCGCAACATATCCGAACGTGTAATTCAGATAATGAAGCGGAGTGCAGTATAATTGAACCGGTCCTTTTGATCCCGGTATTTCCGGTACAATATTCTTTGTATTGAAAAATGTGGGAACTATAGCTTTCCTGTCCGAAAAACCGTACACACAGTTCATCTTTGAAGGATATCCTTTGATCCTGGGCGTCAGTACAAGCGCGCCGTCATCATCCTTTTTATTCTTCTCGCACATGCATATGTAAAGATCCTTAAAATTATTGTAATCGTCGCCTATGATCTTTCCGATATTCCGATACTCATCAAGTTTTTGCATGCGGATAGCCATATATGTATTACTTCTTGCCGCCCAGTACAGATTATCATAATCGTCTCTTACATACTTAACTATACCGAGAACCGATTTGACATCTACGACCTCGCACCCGCAGGACGCGCGACGTATTACCTGAGGCTTTATCTTAAACGCAGCGGTCTTTCCTTTTTTTACTTCCTCATCTTCTATTATCGCAAAGCATTTTTCAATTATCTCATCGACCGATACGTCTGCGGTAGTAAGCGGCGGAAAGCAGGTCTGGGACTCCGGAAGGTTATCGAAACCTGATATTGCCACCTCCTGAGGGATCAATATGCCCCTGCTGACACATTCATCACATATATCAACTGCCATATAATCATTGGCGCATATTATTGCTTCGGGGCGGTCTTTTTTATCTCCGCCAAGGAAATAATCGATGTGTTTTGCCCCTTCACCATACCAGAATGTACCTTCAAGTATCCAGTCTTCCCTGACAGCCACTTTATTCTTAGCCATGGTCTTTCTGAAGCAGGCAAGACGTTCCACAGAATCCGGATGTTCATTCGGTCCGCCGACATATGCGAGTTTAGTCATCTTATGGTCTTTTATAAAATGTTCTATAATACTTTCCATTGCATTGCGGTTATCAATAACCACACTGCTGAACCCTTCTACCTGCCTCAGCACGCTGATCACGGGACATTTTGCTTTTTTTCTGAGAGTCGGGATGAAATATTTATTGAGGGATTCCTGTTTGTAACCGTCAGGAATTATGATGATCCCGTCAAGATCATCATAATTGGGAAGATTAACTATATTGGCTTCACCGGTTATGTATGCGTCATTACGTTCTTCTTTGTAGTCTTTAAATGAATTGAATATAGCAAGATTATACCCTTTTTCCCGGGTATATTCAGTTAGTCTTTTACATATTTTTTTCTGAAATGAACCAAGAACTCCGCATATGAACAAACCTATGGTTCTGTATTCATTATTAAACATTATAGATCACCCCATGAAAAACTAAATCCCCAAACTTACAAAACATCATATATTTTACCACATATTACCTATAAAAATCAACTACTTCACATTAATCTTAACTCTGATATTCTTAAGGTCAGGGGACAGATCCTTATCTTCGGTCACATCGAGCACAGGATATCCGTCTATGTCAAAATGAACACGTCTTATTCCCGAACTTCTCGGTGCATTTACGCCCGGTCTGCCGTGATAGGTGTTCCAGTATTCACCGTTGTCATCCTCAACATATGCATTATGACCCGTTCCGTATTGACCTTCCACGCTTCTAGACGTAAGGAGCGGATAATTGGTCTTGGTCCAGTTAGATACTTCTAACAGGTCTGCTCCGATATCAGCGGTCAGAAGTCCCACAACATATGTACTGTCAACAGCAGCACTTGAGAATGTCAGGAATACCTTACCGTTTTTGATAAGTGCAAACGGTCCCTCATCAACAAATGTATGGTTGTTGGCCCAGCCGAATTCCGGAGCCGATAAAAGTACAGGATCCGCAATAAGTCTCCACGGTTCATCCGGATCGACTTCCGATATGTACAGCCATGCGCCAAGATCTTTCGGAACAAATTCTCTCTGTGACCAGCTCACATAATAATGTCCGTCAATCTCGAAGCAGGTCATATCAAGCGTGATACCGGTTGTAAATAAAGGTGAGCCGTCTTTATTAACAACCCTTCTCGGCATCTCCCAGTCGGATTTTTTCATCGGATTACCGCCCGGTTTAAGTGCCATGACATGCGACTGCTCATCTCCGAAATCCTGTGGAGTAGCAGCATGGAATATATATAATCTGTCTTTTATTATATGGAATTCGGGTGCCCACAGAAGATTCCCGATATGCGGATATGTTACCGAATCAAGTATCATTACTTCCTGAGCGGTAACAAGAGCGGGAATACTGTCTGCTTCCCTGATATATATCGTATGCTCATGATCGGCATCATTTGTTGCGATAAAATAATACTTTCCGTTCCATTTTCCGATACACGGATCTGCCCTGTTGAATGCGATGGGGAATTCATAATGATTCTGCTTTACAAGACCGTCGATCTCATAAGCGCCCGGCTTATCAAACTCAACATCATCGGCATACCAGTTAACGAAAGTTTCTCTGTTCGTTCCGTCACTGTACTTAAGACTTACTTTTACTTCACCCAGTTCTTCTCTTGAAGATACCGTAATATTATCAGGCACCTCTATCTCTGTATTAAATGGAACCGTAAGCTTTTTAATTATCCTTACCGCCAGTTCATCCGTTATGGCTGTTTTATTGCCGGGTCTGATGCCTGTTACTGAATATTCCGCACTGTCTCCGTATTCGAAAGCCTCTGTTTCTTTTACATTTTTTGCGGTGCTTATCACCGGGGCGTTTTCAGCTACCGAATACACTTTAAGCCTGTCCGTCTCTTTCGGTTCATATTCGAATTCCGCCGAATAATACTTTCCTTTGCAGTCTTTTAATCTGATCACATATGCATCCTTCCCGTTATCATATTCGCATACTGCATAATCTATGTGATCATCGCACACTCTCACAAGAGCTTCCGAAGTATATATTAAAAAATCATCGGTACGCCAGAACAATACGCATCCTTTCGAAGAATCATCCGCTTCTCTGTCTGCTTCTATTCTTTCGGCGATCACACCGTAACCGCCTTCTTTAAGTTTGAATATATAAGGATTCTTAAGGCTTTTTGCGCACATTGTACTGTCTTCCTGCCATACAGCCTTTGCAAAAAGCACTCCCGAATTGTGATTCAGTTCTGTGACTTCTTCTCCTTTTACAAGCGCAATATGCATGCTGTCAGCAAGTTTACACGCATATATCGCATCCTCCATAGGTTCTCTTGTGTAACACAATATTTCATAAGAACTCATTTTTTTATTCCTCCCGGGTGATATATGATTGGCAACCTTTCAGTTACTGCTTAAGATTATCACCCGAATAATGTTTTTTTTTCAATGATGAATTCTCATATATTTCTTACTATTCACAGGATATCCTTACATAAGTATGCTCACAACAAGTCTGTTCTTTCCCGTAGTCCTTACGATCCCGTTGTAATCGTACCGTCCGTATCCTCTCACAGTCACCTTATCGCCTTCTTTTAGAGCCGTTCCGGCACTGACACACTCTATTCCGTTAATGAATACTTTTCCCTGCTTAACAAGTGAAAGCACAGCATTTCTTGAGAGTTTATACACACCGGCAGACACCGCGTCGACACGTTCCGACGCTGCCATGACATTCATTTCCTTAAGTTCTGATTCCGTATCCGGGATATCATCCGTTATCTCACATGCTATGCTTGTATGCTTAACCCGTTCAAATGAACTGACAATATATTCAGCCATTCCTTCGATACAGAATATGTATCCGAAGTTATCCTTAAGGATTATGTCGCCTATCTGTTCTCTTCCTATGCCAAGATTCATAAGGGCGCCGAGATAATCCCTGTGGGTCAGCCTGTCGGCAAATTTTTGATTCTTTGGTCCGGCAAGAATACATTTCACGGGGTACTGCGGCGGATAACCGAATTCTTCTTCATCCCCGAACACCGCTATCATTCTCTCAGCGTCCTTATATCCGCCGAAAAGACTGAATTTTATACCCCGCATCCTCTCATCATTTCTTGCGAGCCTGTGAAGCAGACTTATATCCGCAAGCCCGAGAAAATCTGTATATACATAATAACCGTCACCGCTTCTTTTTGCGAGCTCACAGAGCCTCCCCGCCATCAGCTCTTCATCGTTCATTATCCGTTGTTCCTTTCATTGTTCAGATATACACACCTATCTCTTTATTAAGAGAGAATGAATATAAAATTATCTCTTTTACTTTTTTGTCATGGGTCTTTTCGATCGCTTTCCTGTATAAGTTCATCTGCGCTTTATATCTTGATACAAGCTTTCCTTCTTCTCCTTCTTTTAGACTGTCGGTCTTGTAATCAAGAAGCACTATTCCATCCTCTTCCTCAAAGAATACATCTATTATTCCCTGAACAAGTACTATCTCTTCTCCCTTGTCACCATCATATACTTCCGACGCTGGAATTCCCATTACGAAAGGCTGTTCCTTTGACAGATTTCCTTTCTTTTGGGCCTCTGCCATGCGCCCGGCAACATCGCTTTTGCAAAATGCCAGTATCCTTCCTGTGGATATGATATTCTCTGCCCCTTCGGGAAGAATTCCCTCATCTATATAATCCGGGATGCGGTTTTTGATATCATCTGACGTAGTAATATTCTCTATATCAAGGTATTCCATAAGTGCATGATACATGGTTCCCCTGTCTGCACCGCTTACCTGTACCTCTTTATCCTCTCTCATAAATGAAGGGATGATCTCGGGATGTTCCGTTGCAGCCCATGAAGCTTTAACGGCTTCTTCATCTTCAAGTGCCGCTGCCCTGTGCTTTATCTCGGATACAGACATCTTGAGTGTGTACCTCGTTTCCGCCTTGTATGGATATTCGTACTCACTGTCGGAAATAATATGATCATGTATCGTATTGTCCGTTGTAACATGTGATGCTTCTCTTATCAGATTCTCCTTACGCACTGCCGTCGATATCAGATTCACCGATTCTTTTTTCATGAATTCATCAGCATTAACTATTTTATAAAATATTCCGGGATTGTCTTTGCTTCCGTCCACAAAAAGAACACACGGTGACACCCAGTCAAAGTAGCATTGGTTACCACCTGACATCTCCGCATATGAATTGTATTTATTTGCATAACTCTTCATTACATTTTCAAGGTCATCGAGATATCCGGTCATGATCAGTTTAAGTTTTGCCCTTGTCATGGCAACGTACAGGATCCTCAGTTCTTCCGCGAGTACATCATTGTTTAATTTTAATGCTGTTGCTTTTTTAATAAGTGTCGGGCGTTTGATCCTCTTTATCCTGTCAAAGTAAGCGGGTGCAAAACCAATCTCCGACTGAATAAAATGGGAATTTCTTGAGTCCATAAGGTTGATATTCTTACCCATTCCGGCTATGAACACAACCGGGAATTCCAGACCCTTACTCTGATGTATGCTCATTATCCTTACAGTGCCGAATAGTCCGTCTCCGGTTTTTGCTTCACCGAAATCAATATCCACTTTGATCATATTATCAATGTATCTTAGAAATGATGAAAGCCCCTTACTGTCTGTTTCCTGATATTTTAATGCTTTATCCGCAAGAGTAAGGAGATTACCCTCACGCCTTGCGCCTGCAGACATGGCTTTCATACTGCTAAGGTAATCCTTCTCGGAAAAAAGTCCGATTATCAGTTCATATACGGTA
The DNA here is from genome assembly GCA_000621985.1 of Lachnospiraceae bacterium V9D3004. Lineage (GTDB taxonomy): Bacteria > Bacillota > Clostridia > Lachnospirales > Lachnospiraceae > V9D3004. Next base: position 72,707 of record JHWW01000001.1, on the reverse strand, counting down.
ATGTATGATGATTTTTTTCTGTATCTTTCGATCAATCTCACAAAATTCCTGCATTTTAATACAAGTTCTTCATCCGGATATTCTTCCCCGCCACAGGCTGCGGCGCATAATGCATCATACATATCGCCTTCGGCGCTTTTTCGTATAACGACAAGCTCTTCATCGTCAAATCCGCCGTATATCGAACGCATAGCCGCAGTCAAAGGAATGTCCTGATGAGGATTGTCTATTATCTTAAGCATGGATAACAGTGTCTGTATCTCCATCGCCGAAAAATATCCTTTACGCTCTTCGGCAACGGCAGGAATTCCTTTTGACGTTAGCATCTCAACAAAATCTTCCGCCCATCCGCTCATTGCCCTTAGAAGAATGACAATATCCGAATATACTGCTTTTCTTTTTTCTCCTGTATTTTTATCAATGATATCCATGCCGTTTTTTTCATCGGTGATCTCTTTGATCTTTTCAACGATCGTCCATGCCTCAAGCTGTTTTTTATTGAATTCGCTGTAGGCCTCGTCACCTGTGACATACAGAAGTTCGACCGGTTCGTCCTGATCTGTACATGCATCTTTATCAACGTCAAAATAATGGGTTTCATCATATTCTATCTTGCCCAGTTCTTTGTGCATTATATTCGAAAATATATAGTTTACACTATTTAATATTGTCGGAGTGCTCCTAAAATTCTTCTTCAAAAATATCTTATACCCCGGACATGAATCATCAGGTAAAATACCGTCCTTTAAGACATCGGCATTCTTATATTCCGAAAGTTTTCCCTCGAAGATATCAGGCTTTGCAAGTCTGAACTGATATATACTCTGCTTGATGTCACCGACCATGAATATATTCTGCTTACCAAGAGGAGCTCTCGATATGGATGACAATATAGTTTCCTGAACTTCATTACTGTCCTGATATTCATCGATCAGAATATATTCATATTGCGACATGAGCTCCCTTGCAGTATCGGTAAGTTCTGTCGTATCATTTTCCGCGTCTCTTTTTATAAGGATCTTCAATGCGTCATGTTCCACATCGCTGAAGTCATACACCTTTTTTTCTTCCTTATATTCACTGAAACGTCTTAAGAATTCGATCGTTACCCTGATAAGTTCTTTTGCGGGCCCCCCGCATGCTTTAATATCATCCACGATACTCTGCAAGTCACCGTTATAATAATCATTTTTTAATTTTCCAATAGAGTCTTTTGACTTATCTCTTAAAGCCTTGGCGTTATCCTTGATCTCTTTAAGCTCTTCTTCCTTTAACCTTACCGAAGGAAATCTCTGATATTTGAACTCTGCCAGTGCTTCACCTATTGTAAGATAATCCCCTTTTTCACAGATCTTTCCGATCTCATCTGCCTCATCATCAATAAAATCTTTTACCTTTGCGATATCCGGATCATTTGCTTCTTCCTTAAGCATATCCGAAGCCCTGCACAATATTTTGTGGGAGTCTCCGAGAATATTTTTAATGTGTTCTTCCAAACCGGATAACCGGTACCATCTCTTTTTAACGATATCATCCGGAGTATCAATATCATATGAATCGAGACACTCCGTAAGCCACTCCTCAGGCCATGAATGGCTCTGGGAAGCATTATATAATTTGAGGATCATATCGCGAACTTTCTCGTCACTTTTTCCGGGCGCATATGTCTCAACCATATCTATAAATGCTTCATCGCCCTTTTCGTACTCATCCTCAAGGAGCTCTTTCAGCACCGAATTCTTAATAAGATCCATCTCTTCTTTATCTCCGATCCTGAAAACCGGATCTTTATCAATTGTATAAAAATAATTCTTTACAATATTAAGGCAAAAACTGTCTATAGTCGTTACCTGAGCATGTGCGATAAGAGCAATCTGCTTACCAAGATGCGGATTATCAGGGTCTTCCTTAAGCCTTGCGGCAAGCTTGTCGGTAATTCTCGACTTCATCTCCGCTGCCGCGGCTTTTGTAAATGTAACGACTACGATCTTGTCTATATCTACAGGTTTTTCTTTATCAAGAACAAGCTCCACTATCCTCTCTGTAAGAACGGAAGTCTTACCCGCACCGGCGGAGGCGGATACAAGTATATTGCATCCCCGAAGATCAATCGCCTGTTTCTGTCTCTTGGTGTATTCCGGCTTCATATATTTTCTCCATCTCCTCCCATATCAGGTTTTCTTCCATTTTTGCAAGCACTCTGTATCTGTCATTTTCAAGTCTCGGATCAAATCTGCATACAGCCGAATATATGCAATGTTCACATCCGTCCGCATTCCCGAGCTTATAGGGTTTGGCGGCGGTATAGCCGTCAACCATCATGTTTCCGAAATCTTTAATAAGACCGTTCACATAACCTGTCATATATTCGAATTTTTTAGTGCTTATCACCGGTGAATGTGCATAAATACTTTCGTCGTTATTGACCTTAACCTTAACGACATCGGATGATGCTCCGGAATTCAGTTTTCCGTCTGCATCACAGATAGTCTTATCCATAAGATGCAATACCGGTTGCTCTTTATTTACCGGGCCTCTGAGGCGAAATTCCTGCTTAAGCTTTATCTCATTCTTCGCATCGTCACCGGTATCTTCTATCTCGGGATCATCCATACAAAAATAAAATGTTCCTGCCGGTATTACGATCTTATCTGCATTATCTACTTTTAAAACGTCAGTTGCCGCAGACAGATATACAACAAGCTGCATGTCAAGCCCGTAATACACATTCTGCAGATCAAATGCCTTATTTCCGGACTTGTAGTCTATGATCTTGATATATACGCTGTCATCCGTCTCATATGTATCCAGTCTGTCAATACGCCCGGTAAGGTGCATTACCCTGTCTTTGTCGAGTTTCACATTGAGCGAATCGGATACCGCAAGTTTTCCGAAAGAAAGCTCGTAGCCTAGTGGCTCAAACGATCCTTTTTTCATATGGTCTACGAGTGCCGATATGGAGCTTACGGCAATACGTCTGATCCTTTCACCCACATATCTGTTGGAAGCATTGTCACGCATTATCCCATTACCAAAATCCTCACATACTTCAGCAGTGATCCTTGCAGTCTCATTTTTTATCAGTTCTTCGTCTGCATCCTGCCATCTCATTCCGTTGTTCTTAAGATGCAGTGCGAATCTTTCCACAATATCATGGAACATTACTCCTATATCCGGAAGAGATACCATATATTCCTTTCTCTCCTCAAGCCGTAATCCGTATTGCAGGAAATGTGCATATCCGCATCTGGCAAATGTTTCAAGCCTGCTGACGCTTCCGAATATCTCATCACCGTACAAAAGTGATGCGGCTTTTTGGCTTATATTACCCGTACCGCCCCTGTAAAATGCACTCTCAAAAAGCTTCTTTCCTTCGACGGACTTCATCCATTCCCTGTGAAGAAGAAGCCACTCATTTTTTGATTTTTCTTTATATTCATCAATACTTCCTTCTGTCGCCTCTTCCACCGGATCAATATCGTTATCGTAGAATTCGTCACTTATGTCAGCTGCACGCCTCAATCCTTCCAACCACCACGACCTTCCGCCGTCATTTCCGAGATGGGCATATGTGTCAATGCTCTTATAGTCTCTGTCTATGGGAAGTTCACCTGTCACATCAGTTATCCTTGATATAAATGAAGAAGGCTCAAGATCATCCCCCGTCACTCCTTTTTTACTGTATGACAGATACAATTCCTCAGATGGTTTTGTGACATTGAGATACAGATAGAACCGTTCATTGAATATAAGCTCACGAAGAGTCGGCGCAAGTTCGGCGCCTTTATCAAGCAGATATTCCCTGTCAAGATCCGACAGGAACCCTCCCGGTCTAACCGGCTTTGGAATGATATTTTCATTTACACCCGCAAAGAATAATACTTTTATGTCTTTTAAGCGGGTTCTCTCTATATCACCGACAATTATACAGTCTATTCCCGGAGGGATAACTCCTACCGATGCCTCCGAAAAACCGGTTTCAAGCAGTGCCGTATATTCCTTAAATGATATCTCTTCATCACCCATAAGCACTGCCATCTGGTCGATAATATTGATGACTATACGGTATATCTGCGCATACTCTCTCTGAAGAACCGGCATTTCATTTTCTTCATAATACTTTGTTATGCTGTCGATCACTCCGCTTATTCCGTGACATACAAGGAATTCATATATTACCTTCGAATAATCGAGCACCGTTTTACATTTGCTTATACTGTCGCCAAAAGGCATTATAAGTTCATTTACTTTGATCCTGTATTCATTTATCAAAGCAAGCGCTTCCGGATCATAATTCTTCCTTGTCCACTCTCTGTTCCATGCTTTCTTTCCTTTTGTTCCGGCGGCTATGACGTAATTCTCAAGCCTGTCGGTATCTTCCGCAGGATATCCCAGATAATCTCTTACCACTGCGCAGCGTAATAGTCTTATAACATCGGTTTGCTCATAATTACCCGTCACAACGGCAAGAAGAGAGGTTATCATATCAACAAGCGCATTGGCAAGTATACTTTTATTACTGTCGATAAAGCACGGAATATCTGTTTTTTCGAATTCTTGCGCGAATAAACGTTCATATAACTTCATGTCTCCTGTCACCACAGCAATATCCCTGTAACGAAGACCCGATCTTTTTACAAGCTGTCTTATCTTCCATACGATGTATTCACATTCCTCATACGGATCTGCACCCTCATATATATGTACAGAATGATCTTTAAAAGCGGTCATCTTATATTTGTTCCTGAACAACCCTTTTTCAATTGCACAAAGTTCCGGAGAATTACAGAATCTCCACGGCAACACGGAATCACCCTCATATCTTCCGGCTTTATGTATCTCTCCTATAGCAACTTTGTTATCATTGGCGATCTTAACGGCCTTACGTATGTAACATTTGCTCATATGAAATAATTCATAGGGTTCGGACTGGCCGAATATATCCTCATTATTATCTATCGTTACCGTTATATACACATCCTTGCATACTTTTAACAGCTCGCCAAGAAGCACATACTGTATCGGTGTCAGTCCCGTAAAGCCGTCAATGCACACGACGCTGTCCTTAAGAAGTCCCGAACCCGCAATATATCCTGCAAGAAGTTCAAGTATCTCTTCCGCGGATATATAACGTTCTTTCATATACTCTCTGTAATATTTATTTACAAGTCCGAGATCAGTAAGCTTGCTCTTAAGGAGTTTCCTGTCTCCCGCCATCTCTTCATATCTTGATATCTCTTCATCATCGATCCTGTATTGAAGGAATTCCGTTATTACAGACTTGATCTCCTCTACGAAACCCTGTCTGTTAATATTGCTGCCGAATGTTTTCCATTCACTCTCATGTTCCTTCAGTATGCGCCTTATGACCATTCCCTTGCCTTCGTCGGCAAGAACCGGTTTTTTCAGTGCAGGAGTTTTTTCAAGCACTCTGTAGGCAAGGCGCATGAAACTTAAGACATCAATATTCATGATGCCCTTTGCTTTACTTAGCATGACCATATCTTTCTGGGTCTGCATTGTGAACTGCTCCGGAACTATAATAAGATAATCCGTGTGCGGCTGTTTTTCAGACTCTTTTATGATCTTGTCATATATGTAGTATGATTTGCCGGATCCGGCTCCTCCGGTAATAAGATTAAGTGCCATATTTCACTTCCTTACTTGTTGGATATGATTGATGTGTGAATAAGTGTTGTTCGTTCAGCACCCCAGCTGAACTATTAATCATCATACTAATAATATCATACTTGTAAAGCTTAGCATACCCTCTCTTTGCATACACATAACCGACCTCTCGGGCGCACCCTACTTCTTTTAATAAGGCTATGATCATCCTCTCTTTCTCCTTGCGAAATGTGAAATTTTGCTACTTCAAAAAAATTTGCTTGACATCCTTCCATTCAATCTATATAATACCTATTAATTTCATAGGTTTTGCTTTCGTGCAAACCAAATCACTTTAATGACCAGGAGGAAAACAACTATGAGCAATGAAACAAAACGTAATTATTCTTTTGAGACACTCCAGCTTCATGCAGGACAGGAGAACGCAGACCCGGTAACAGATTCCAGAGCTGTTCCGATATACCAGACATCTTCTTATGTGTTCCATAACAGTGCACATGCAGCAGACCGTTTCGGACTCAGAGATGCCGGCAACATCTACGGAAGACTTACCAATCCGACGACTGATGTATTCGAGAAGAGAATTGCCGCACTTGAAGGCGGTGTCGGTGCACTTGGCGTAGGTTCAGGTGCAGCTGCCATAACATATGCGATCGAGAATATCGTCAAAGCAGGCGAGCATATTGTTGCTGCCAAAAACATATACGGCGGAACCTATAACCTGCTTGAGCATACGATCACACAGTTCGGAATCACAACTACTTTCGTTGATCCTCATAACAAAGAGGAGATCGAACAGGCAATTAAAGACAACACCAAGCTTGTATTCATTGAGACTCTCGGCAATCCGAATTCGGATGTTGTTGATATTGAGGCTGTTGCCAATATCGCTCACAGCCACAAGATCCCGCTTATCGTTGACAATACATTCGCAACTCCTTATCTCGTAAGACCTTTCGAGTACGGTGCAGATGTTGTTGTTCATTCGGCAACCAAATTCATCGGCGGTCACGGAACTTCGATCGGCGGCGTTATTGTTGACAGCGGTAAGTTTGATTGGGAAGCAAGCGGAAAGTTCGATATTCTCACCGAGCCTTCACCAAGTTATCACGGCATAAGCTTCACCAAGGCATGCGGTGCAGCTGCCTATATCACAAGGATCCGTGCCGTATTGTTAAGAGATACCGGTGCAACTCTTTCACCGATCCATTCATTTATATTCCTTCAGGGACTTGAGACTCTTTCACTTCGTGTTGAGAGACATGTTGAAAATGCTTTGAAAGTGGTTGAATTCCTTAATTCAAATCCACTTGTTGAAAAGGTTAACCATCCATCGGTAACCAAGGATCCGACTCAGCTTGAGCTTTACAAAAAATACTTCCCTAACGGAGGCGGTTCCATATTCACATTCGAGATCAAAGGCGATGCCGATACGGCAATGAAATTCATAGACAACCTCACATTGTTCAGTCTTCTTGCCAACGTTGCCGACGTTAAGTCTCTTGTTATTCATCCGGCTTCAACAACACATTCACAGATGTCAGATGAAGAACTTGCAGATTCGGGAATCAAACCGAACACTATCAGATTGTCCATAGGTACAGAGAATATCAAGGATATTCTTGAAGATCTTAAGACAGCTTTTGATGCCATCTCATAACCAAAAGGCGAAGCGACTCTGAACGCCCACATTCGCATGCATCTCACGCCTGCGGATCATGGTGCTTATATATTAAGCAGTCTGCGGATTCTTCTCATCCGCTCGTCTGCTTCATGATACACGGTTTTTAACGGCCAGGAAAGCCCAAGTATATACTCCCTATCTTTACCATCCAACACTTCCAGGTCTGCTAAAAACCGTGTTTTATCTTTATACATCCGTTTTCCGAAGTCACACTCCACGTACTCTTTCTTCTCTACAGGTATTCTTGTGACAACTTTTTTCATACTCATTCTGCCGTACTTACCCTGAACCTTCTCATAAGTAACTTTCACTATGTAATCGGTTTCTTCCGGCTTACCAAGACAGATCTTTCCCATATCAACATAATGCTGCCACACTATCTCAGCGATCTTCTCTTCAGTCATCGGGTAGTCGATCTCCTTAGCAATCTCAGCTACCGTGAAGCCCCTGTCGGCAAGATGCCTGATATCGTCACCACAGGCAAAGTCATTTATAAAATTACCAAGCGCCTTTGCAAATATCTGATTATTACTGTCCATATTTTACTTGTTCAGCTCCTTGGTGATATGTTCCGTCACAAATGAATGAAGACATTTTTCGGCTCTCTTCTCAAGTCTCGGTCCTCCCTCACGGAATACCATATCGTAAGGCATTTCTTTTGAATACGGATTCCATTCGGGCATTGAGATACCCGTGCAGTCATGACCGTTTGGATCTCCGGTCTTTACAAAATTACACCAGTAATTACACATCTGTCTTGCGAGGTCATAATATCTGCCGTCAAACGGTCTCCAGCATTTTGCAAGCGTCTCAAAGAAGAACCAAAGATCAACTGAGTGGAAAGTTCCGGGTTTATCCCATCCCGGAATGTCGGCATCGAATCTGTAATAATAGAACTTCTTTGGATTCTCCTGTTCATTGCCGTGAAGGAATATTGACTTAATCGTACATTCAATTCCGTTAACAACTGCGTATCTGTCGTCAATCGCATCATTTATATCTACATACTGAAGGAATTCATCAACTCTGTCTCCGAATAATTCATCTGCCTTCTTAAAGAATTCCTCTTTGCTCGAAGCCTGGATGCTGTTAAGGAATTCATCTGCCGTATTGCCGGCAAGGATCGGTACATCGGCATGCTTGTCCTGCATATACAGCTTGAGCGGATTACCCATACATATCTTTCCGTCCATTGCAGGGAACATGAGCCTGTGAGTCTTTGTGTACTCAGCGTATTTGTCACGGATATACAGAGCATCCATTTTCCTTGCCTCAGCAAGATTGGAAGCCCCTATAAACTTAAAGAATTCCTCGCCATCCTTTTCGGCCTCCGCAAGTGTAAGCGGCTCACCTATGCAGCTTCCCGTATAGGGATCATATATCATGGCACTGTGTATTATCGCTTTTTTGATAAGCGGATAGTTATCCGGACAGGTCATCTGTGTAAGAACACTTCCACCGCCCGCAGACTGTCCCGCAATAGTTATATTATCGGGGTCTCCGCCAAATGCTGCGATATTCCTTGATACCCATCTGAGCCCTGCCTGTTGGTCAAGACTTCCGAAATTGGCCGGTGCATCGGGCTGTTCTTTCGTAAGCTCCGGATGAGCCAGGAAACCGAATACGTTAAGCCTGTAATTGACCGTAACAACCACTATTCCTCTTCTTGCAATACGCTCGCCGTCAAATTCCATCTCCGACGGATATCCCCACTGCAATCCGCCGCCAAAATACCATACAACGACCGGAAGCTTCTCATTCTCTCTCTTGGCCGGTGTCCATACATTCAGATACAGGCAATCCTCATCCATAAGAATATCAGGATCCACATGCCATTCCCTGATATATATATTATCACCGATCCCCGGTGTATCCTGAATGGATATCGGTGCAAATCTGTATGCTTCGAGCTCTCCGTCCCAATCCGGACACGGCTGCGGCGCGCGCCATCTGTTCTCCCCTACCGGCGGTGCGGCAAAAGGTATCCCTTTGAATGCCGTGATCCTCGGATCCGCCGCTTCAATTCCTCTGATAATTCCATTTTCAACTTTAACGTCTCTTAACATACCGGTGTACCCCCAATTTTTATTATATTTTCATTATATATATTTTTTCCGGAGGTGTAAAGTGCGCATTGCCGACTGAGGATACCGATTCCCATTTGAAATATTGAGAAATCTCTGATAAACTGAAACTGTCCGGTACCTGCAGGTTCGGGATACCGGGCAGTTATTATCTGGTACATCATTGTACTCAACACAGGAGGTTCATAATATGCTTATAGGTTCACATGTCGGCATGAGCGGAAAAGATATGTTCGCAGGTTCCGTTAAGGAGGCGCTGTCCTATGGAGCCAATACGTTCATGGTATATACAGGCGCACCGCAGAACACAAGAAGGAAGGCCGTGGAAGACCTGAACATTCAGGCCGCAAAAGAATTAATGGATGCAAACGGCATAAAAGATTTCGTGGTACACGCACCATATATAATCAACCTCGGCAATCCGGTGAAAGAGGATACTTATAAGCTTGCAGTTGATTTTCTTGCCGTAGAGATTGAAAGAACTGCAGCCATGGGAAGCCGGACGCTGGTTCTACACCCCGGTTCACATGTAGGAGAAGGCGTGGATGCAGGCACAAAGAAAATTATATCAGGACTTAACAAAGTGTTCACAAAAGACACACCTGTCAATATCGCTCTCGAAACCATGGCCGGAAAAGGAAGCGAGATCGGACGCACTTTTGAAGAGATCGCAAGGATAATCGACGGTGTTACCTGTAACGACAAGCTGCGCGTATGTTTCGATACATGCCACGTAAGCGATGCGGGATATGATATCATTAATGACCTTGAAGGTGTATTTGATCAATTTGATTCTATAATCGGCAAGGAAAAGATTGCCGTATTCCACATCAATGACAGTAAAAATGAACCGGGCGCCCGCAAAGACCGTCACGAAAATATCGGTTTCGGAAGCATAGGTTTCGATCCGTTGATGAAGATCATAAACCATCCGGATTTTACGGACATTCCCAAGATCTTAGAAACACCTTACGTTCCGTCTCCCGAAGATAAAAAGAAAGTATATGCCCCTTACAAATATGAGATTGAGATGATAAAAAGCGGTGTATTCAATCCGGAACTTAAAGATCTTATTCTGGCAGGGAAGTGATAATTCTTTTCAAGTGTAAGTAAAGAATTGGCAGGGGGCTGGCGGATATGACTTCATATCCGCCAGGCCCCTGCCGTTTCGCGGGAAAATATATACGGAAAATAGTGTTGATCGGCAATTTCTATGCGGTGGCTGCACCAAGCGGTGAGTTTCTCACAAAATCTATCACATCATTTTCATTAAGCGGCCTCGAGAAATAATATCCCTGAATGTATTCAACCTCAAAGTCCTTCATGGCATTGAACTGCTCTTTTGTCTCGATACCCTCAGCTACTATCTCCATATCAAGGCTCTTTAACATATCAATGGAAAATCTTGTCGCGATCTCACCTTTTTTATTATTGAAAAATGACCACACAAGCTCCTTGTCAAGCTTAACAGCCCTGAACGGAAAGTCGATCAGGAAGTTTAAGTTGGCATATCCGCTGCCGTAATCATCAAGGAAGAATGCCGAACCGAGACCTATAAGCTTATGCATATTATCTGACAATGACTGCTTCGAATTGGCCATCGCCGTCTCCGTGATCTCAAAATGGATATATTCTATCGGGACACCGTAATCATCCATTACCCTCTTAAGATCCGCGGCGAATCCGCTGTTCATACACTGAACGGCAGACAGATTGACTTCGATATATTTGATGCCGTACTGATTCGGATCCGTATCATTTATAAACCTGCAAACCTTTTTCAGAACAATCATATCAATATCGGCAATAAGTCCGTTCTGTTCCGCTATCGGTATGAACTCGTCCGGTGCGATAAATGTTCCTTTCTCATCCCACAATCTCACAAGTGCTTCAAATGACACAAAACACTGCTTCTCAATGGAATAGATCGGCTGATAATATACCATGAACTTATCATTATCTATCGCCCACCTCAAAGTATCTTCAATTGAACTGCGCCAGTTAACATCCTCAAGACTGTTCTTGTTAATATCAATAATCCCGTCACCTGTATGTCCCGACAGTATAGAGTTAATGCAGTACAATACCTCATCACTGTTATTAAGCAGTTCCGAATCGTTGAATACGCAGATATCCGTATTGATCGTGATCTGTGTGTTAGACACCGCGAACTCCTTCTTCTCTATCTCATTCATATAACGCATCACATTATTGAATATCTCTTCATTTTCATATGAACCGGCAATCGCAAATCTGTACTCTCCGAGCCTGAAAAGCTGAACTTCATCAAGTTCCCTCAGATATACCGCAACATTTTTAAGAAGATTGGCCGCATTATTGATGCCGAATGTTCTCGTTACAACGTCATAGGAATTAACACTGAATGCAACGATAAAGAATCTCTCGCCCATCATATACTGCCTGTCAATGTACGCTTTAAGCATGCCGGAAGTATAAAAACCTGTCTCCTCATCCATCTTGTCTGCCGGATTCTCCATGAACAGATATATCAGCAGTACTGCAACGCTCTCCGCAAAACTAACGATCAATATCTGGTTATTGACGAACTGGATGCCCGCCGCAATAATAAATGTGGTCAAAATGACCGTAACCGGATTATGCCTGTATCTTCCTCTATGAGTACCGAACACCATATTACCCGTAACGCTCAATACAAGAAGTATAACGCTGACAACATATGTATATATAACAGCAGGGCCAAGCGTATATATGCTTTCATCTGCCTTATTCACATGATACTCTATCGGAAGGAATATGTAAGCCACGCCAACTGCTACCATTGCCAGAGACATATACCCGACCAGTTTAAAAAATCTTTTGTCATTCCTGCATACTTCCGCAACAAGATATATAAGTGTGATAAATGAGGCCAGTGTCAACGTATACAGATATAATTTGCATACGAATTCATTAAACAGTGGGGATATACTGTCACGGAAATTGATCGTATATATGGAAGCTATATCTGCTATCGTACTGAATAATGTGATCGCGATGAATACACCGAATATTCGGTCGGTATTGATCCATATTGTACGCCTCTTTACATACAATGCAGCTACGAGTATAAGTATTACAAGACCGCATATCTGAAACTGAATATTAATGACCAAATCATCACCTTCTTTCATGCAACTCACCCATGATAATCATATTATAACTTATTTTTACAATTTTTACAATATATTTATTAATTTTTTATAGTTATTATTCACAGCCTGTGAAAATACATGCCGGTGAGCCTTTTCCGCTCGTAAGAATCACAAATTTATTCCAATAAGTCATAGCATTTATAAATATGTGAATCTATGATATAATCAAGTATGACTGTTCAAACGGACGGAGTGCGAAAAAACGTATTGAAGCGATGAACAGTTATATAATGATCATGTATCCGTTAAGGATGCAAAACTATATATAAGGAGGTTACTATGAAACGCAACATCACATTAAGACTCATGTCTCTCGGCATGGCGGCGGCTCTTGCAATAAGTTCATTCACCATCGACAATCCTGTGTCGACCGAACCCGGTACTGCGAAAGCTGCCAAAAAAACTACATTAAAGAAGACATCTCTAACTGTAGTTAAAGGTAAAACCCAAAAAATAGTTATAAAGAACAAAAAGAAAAAAAGAACCTACACATTCACATCAAAGAACAAAAAGATCGCAACTGTATCAAAAAAAGGTGTGATCAAGGGTAAGAAAGCAGGCAATACTGTTATTGTTGTAAAAGAGAAATACAAATCAGGTAAGAAGACCAAAACTTCCAAAATAGGAAAGGTAAAGGTAAAAGTTGTGAACAAAACAAACAATCCTGAAGCAACCAATACGCCATCAAATCCTACAGCAACACAGGCACCGGCCGTTACAAATCCTACCGCACCTGCAAACGTTAATCCTACAGCCGTACCCGCACAGACAGATACAGCTGATCTCTACGTTGCAGTTAACGGTAACGATTCAAACCCGGGAACAAAGGCACAGCCGTTTGCAACGCTTGACAAGGCACGCCAGGCTGCAAGAAACCTTCCCAAGACTAAAGATATCGTTATAGAGATCGCTGACGGATTCTATCCTGTTGACAAGACGATCAACTTCACATCTGCCGACTCCGGTAACGACAAGTGTACTATATATTATAAAGCAGCCAAAGGTGCTCATCCTGTTATAAGCGGTGGTAAGAAGATCACCGGCGCATGGGTAGAAGCTGATGATGTTGACTGGCTTGAAGGCGGACTTACCGCTTACAAGACTCCTCTTAAGAGAGATAAGAAGCTTCGTACATTATATGTAAACGGCGACAGAGCCGACATGCCTTCAAAAGTTATCAAGCCAAGCGGAAGCTCAGGAAGCTACTCGATCACAAAGGGACAGGCTGACTGGGCATGGAATTCACGTTCAGGCATGTTCGACGGCGTTGTATTCCCTTCTGGTTCTGCATTGTCCGCCGACACACGTAATCCTCAGAACATAGAGCTTGATTCTTCATCAACATGGGCAAGACAGATCGTATGTGTTGACAGTCTCACAAACGGTTCAAACGGAGTAACTGCCGATCTTCAGATGCCTTACGGCGCATTTGCACAGAACCTCGGCTGGGGAACCGCTTACTCTGCAACAGCAGACAATACGGTAACCAACGTATTCGAATTCTTAAGCAATCCCGGCGAATTCTACTTCGATGAACAGGCCAATATGCTGTATTACATCCCTCGTGACGGCGAAGATATGAGTACCGCCGAAGTTGTTGTTCCTGAACTCGACACAATCCTTGAGATGAGAGGCGACGACCCGCTCAAGAGCTACGTTCAGAATATTGTATTCGACGGAATCACATTTGCTTATTCAGACTGGAATCTGTATGAGCTTGATAACGACGGCGAATTGTCACACGGTTATGCTTCGGTACAGGGTGCCATCGTCATGAAGGCATTCGGTCAGGAAGACCAGCATAACGACATATATCGTACTTATGATATCCCTGCTGCTGCCGTTCTCGTTAACTCATCAAGGAACATCAAGTTCCTCAACGGTGAGATAAGACACACCGGATGTATCGGTATGCACCTTGAAAATGATGTCAATGATATCGACGTTACAGGCAATTATATTGCCAAGACATCAGGTGCGGGAATCGTCATCGGACATCTGACACACGTATATGAAAATGACGGACCGGAACATCAGGTAGGAGCAAGCTACGCAGGTCCCGAAAAAGAAAAATTCAAAGCCGGCACCGAATCGGTTCCGAAGAATATAACACTTACCAACAACTACCTGCTTGAGAACTGCTACACCTTCTCGGGCCATTCACCGATCACTTCATTCTATACCTACAACCTGCAGATACTTCATAACTTCATCTACAAATGTTCCTACAGCGGTATGAGTATCGGATGGGGCTGGTGCGAATTCGACGGTTATGACGGAAATAAACTGTATGACATGACTTCGGATCAGTTCGACAGCAACAGTAAAGGTGCTGCAAGACTTAAGGGAATTCCTACAGAAACTTCGAAGAACAATCATGTTAACTACAACAGAGTTGAGAATATCTGCTCGATCCTCCATGATGCCGGCGGTATATACACACTCGGCAAGCAGGGTAACGAGGACTGGAGCGAATATTCAGAGATGAGCTACAATTACATCAACTGTAAGCGTGAAGGACAGCAGGCTGACGGAAGCCGTCGTGTTAACGGATTCCATCCTGACGAAGGAAGCGCTTACATTAAGTTCGACAGCAACGTTATCACTAATATAGTAAATAACGTATATGAGATGAACAACTGGAAGAGAAAACATGACATGGATGTAACCAACGGATTCTCCAATACGAACCGTTCAGAAACAACCGCTCCAAGATGTACTCTCGATCAGTATGTTAATGCAGACTGTATCTGGCCTCTCAAGGGTTACGAAACGGTTCTGTATTCGGGACTTGAAGATGCATATGTGAAAATGGTCGATGAAGATGTAATGCCTGACACTTATTATGAGCTTGCTTCGAACGTAAGACTTGCCGCAGGCGATACTCTTCCAAGAAGAGGCTTGTTAACGGCAGCCGATACTGTTTGGCTTGCACCTAAAGGAACCTCATCATTTGCAGAAGGTTCGGATATGACCAAAGCTGCCGGTAACGAGAAGTCGATCAAGGCTCCGGATACTCCGGGCGAATACAAGATGTATATCAAATATGCAGACGGTTCTACATCAGAACCTTCAGACTTCACACTGTATGTAGGCGAAGATAACAGAGCTGCCAACGTATCCGACGGAAAAGATTACATGGTATCAAAGAAACGTCCTCTTAAGCTTGAACTTGATGAAGACGGCTACACATTCAAGCTTAACAACAATTCGGTATCCGACGGAGATGAGATCAACACAACCGGAAGATGGACTCTTACAGCAACACCTAAGAACGGCGGAGATACGATCACGGCTCTGTTCACAACTACAGTATCGGAAGCTAACAGAATCCTTACGGAAGATGTATCAGTAGGAAGTGAAGGAACGATCGAATTCGACGAAGTTATATCAGACAAGTCCAAGCTTATCTGGATTGCTTCCAACAGTCTTACCGCGTTCGATGAGAATGATCCTTCAATATCATGTGCGCAGGGCGGAAGTACTTCAATGAAAGCACCTAAGAATCCGGGAGAATATGTTCTTACGGTAACGGATGCTAACAAGAAGATCCTGTCCACATCTGATGCTGTGATAACTGTAAAGTAATTTTACAGTTCAATACCAAATGAACTTATAAGGGAAGCAGGTATAAAGCCTGCTTTCCGGACTGAAAAATGCGGCAAAATTATTATGAAATAATTATGCCGCATTTTTTTGACTAATTCAGTATGCACTCATGATCACAAGCAGCGCATAAGCCGTCTCATAATTAATATCATATAACGGCTGTGCACCATGTTTTATTATATCGCTATGAGTAGCATACACCGTCTCAGTGTTATTCTTTACCGGAGCAATATATACCGGCACATCATTATCATTGCAATATTCAATAAATGAACCAAGTCTGTTAACATCCGCCGTTCCGGAATGATACAGACAATGCAGTACACATAAAGGCTTGTTTGATTCAAAACTTATGCTGTCATATCTGAACCCCGGATACGGTCTTATGAAGAGGACATTATCTGTCATATCTGCTCTTCCCTCCAGGATATCGTGCATCTTCCCACATAACATCTTTTTATTCAATGTATTTTTATGCGGCATTTTTTTTGAGATAATATTCAAGATACTCTCATCTTCTTCTGATGAAACTTCCCCGTAGTCTTGTATTATTATGCCCTGATCATGTTGTTCTGCAGATTGTTCTGTTCTGTCTGATGTGTATAGTTTATTTATATTGTCTATAGAGCTGTAACCCAACGGCAGGACATATTTTTCATTCTTTAAAAATTCCCCGTCATCCATAACACCATACACTTCTTTGGTCATATCATGATACTGGTCAAGGTAACCGTCTGCCTCACATATCGTATGGGAATTATACACATTCATGTTGCCCTTATTATCTTCGTATATCGTATATACGCCTGATTCATTTCCACCGCATATATAATCCACACAGGCTCTAAAGTTCCTGTTGCCGTTAGTAAGCGGATCTTCAAGCGGACGGTCTGCTGCCGTGAGGATTACAGGAATATCAAAGTCAGCGAAGAACAGAGAGATAACTGCCGATGTGTAGGATAACGTGTCGGAACCATGTGCTATTATTATTCCGGCATAGTTTTCTGATTCCACACAATTGATATTACAATTGGTACCGTTGTACGCACCCATGATCGTCCTAACAAGGATATTCCAATATTCCGGCGTCATATTTTCGCTCAATATATTAAATGGTCTTCTTATATCGAAGACCACTTTATCTTTATCATTATAATTCTCTGTAAGGACACAACTCTCAATAATACTGTCTACATCAATAACACCATTATTGACAGTACTGCCAATCGTTCCTCCTGTGAGGATCAGAAGAATTCTTTTCATATTCATACCTCAAATAGTTATAATATCTTTAGAAATATACCAGATCATCCTCCGGTCTGGTTCCTGCCTTAATATCCTTAAGGTAGAGCACGGGACCCTTGTCCCTGTAATCCTTTACATATTCCGACTTTATCTGTGCATTTACCGATATCCACTGACGTTCCTCAAAATCCACATCGCTTTCTGTATTACATATGAGGCCAAGATATGTTATATCGTCAGCACAGCAAGTCATTGCGAATCTTCCCGGAACGAATCTGTTCATCGGATAGTTGGACGGTCTGAAGAACAGTCCGTTAAAATGAACGTTCTTGCCGTCATATTTATCCGGATTCTCCATGGCATCCATGTAGAATATTCCAAAATCGTCGTCTTCGATGTCTATCTCATCCGCATCTATGTTATATGGAAGCTCTTCAGCCATCTGATCCCCGTCAAAACCTTCCACAAAATCATAAGCTATCTGCGCCTTTTTGTTAAACAGCTTGATATTACGTCTGAGCTCATTTCTTTTCGTTGTCTCATCACAGCGATTGAATATGATCATATCCGATAGAGACAGCTGATCCATGAGCATGGAACGCATATTGCTCCAGTACATGCCGTATGTGCCGTAATCGACCATTGATATTATCTGCGCGATCTCCCATGTTTGCGGATATATCTCCTCCATTATTGATTCGATCTTCCACATACCGTTATATTCGATCAATACACGTTTAGGCTTGCTTGACGCATCAAATTTTTTAAGAAGTCCCGGTGTCAGGTCTTTCTCTTCATTTACATATTCCACGTAGACATTCTTATTAACAAGTTCCTTCGTATCGTATTCGATCTCACCTTCCTCGCAGACAATGAGTAACGTTCTCTCGCCTGTATTAAAGTAATCCTGTGACAACGAATCCAATATAAATGATGTCTTACCGCTTTCCAAGAATCCCGTGAAAAGATACACGGGAACATTACGACGAAACATATTATTCCTCCAATATTCTCCCTCTATCTGAGCCCGAATAACTCTTCAAGCGCTTCTTCCTTAAGTTCCGTACCGATCACGCACAGCTTACCGGTATAATCCGGCTGTCCTTCACGAATCTCATACTCTCCCGGAGTAAGGTCGTAATACATCCATTTGCCGCCATCGCACGGAACCATGCCCTTGGCACGAAGAATGAATCCGTACTCTACTGTCTCTGCAAGCTTAACAAGTGCGCTCTTAAGTTCTTCTTCGGTATATACCTTAGCCGTCTCTTTTCCCCAGCTTGTGAAGACATCATCAGCATGGTGATGACCATGTTCATGATGATGGTGGTGATGCTCATGATCGTGATGATGGCAGCACTCGCCTTCATGGTCGTGGTCGTGATCATGATGATGGCAGCACTCGCCTTCATGGTCGTGATCGTGATGGTCGTGGTCGTGATCATGATGGTGGCAACACTCGCCTTCGTGGTCGTGATCGTGATGGTCGTGGTCGTGATCATGATGGTGGCAACACTCGCCTTCGTGGTCGTGGTCATGATGATGGCAGCACTCGCCTTCATGATCGTGATCGTGTTCCTCAAAATGCATCGCTTTCACGTCTTCTATCATGGAATCGAGTGTATCAGTGTGCTCGATCGCATTCAGTATGGTCTTACCGTTAATATCATCCCATGGCGTTGTAACGATCTCAGCCTCTTCATTATGTTCTCTCATCAATTCTATACACGTGTCTAATTTTTCTTTTGATGCGTTCTGGGTGCGGCTCAATATGATGCAGCCCGCACTCTCTACCTGATTATTGAAGAATTCTCCGAAGTTCTTCATATACATCTTTGCCTTAAGACAGTCAACAACTACAGTTGCGCTGTTAAGTTCGATATCAGCCTGTTCCTTTACGTCAAGCACTGCTTTCATTACGTCAGACAGCTTGCCGACTCCCGACGGCTCGATTATGATCCTGTCAGGAGAATATTTATCAATGACTTCCTTAAGCGCCGTGCCAAAATCTCCTACAAGAGAACAGCATATACATCCTGAGTTCATCTCTGTGATCTCTATTCCGGCATCCTTAAGAAAACCGCCGTCGATTCCTATCTCTCCGAATTCATTTTCAATAAGGACGAGTTTTTCACCTTTAAGTGCTTCGCCTATCAGTTTTTTAATAAGGGTCGTCTTACCTGCCCCGAGAAATCCAGATACTATATCTATCTTTGTCATTGTATTACCTCCTTATACATACTTAAATATATACCTCTGTATGGAATAAAGTCAAGATTTATATCACTTTAATATCAGATCACTGACCTCGATCTGATACCCTGCAGCCCATTCATTGTACTGCTTTTCAAATCGTTCCTTCTGTGCGTCCGCAATGAGCTGTTCCTTCTTCTGATTGGTAAGGTCGACTTCATTATCATTTACGCAATATATTACATAATATCCTTCGGAAGCTTCTACTACCTTACTTGTCTCACCGGTCTTAAGCTGCAGTGCAGCAGACATGAACTCCTCGCACATATCTCCGCTTCCGCATGTGATCTGTGTATCATCAGCATCGGTACGCGATTGGGCATAAGCCTGAAAATCTCTTGCCTGTTTTGAATATTTTCTGTATTCCTTAGCCTTTTTCAAAGCTTTCTTTCCATTACCTTTAACGAATATATACTGCACCGTGATCTGTCTTGCATCGGTATCGCTAATGCTGTCCGCAATCCCGTTTATACATGCATCGTATACTTTGTTGGCAATCTCATTCTCACAATATACTCCGGCAATAGTATCCACATCAAGATAATAGTCTGCGATGTCACTCTCTGTTGCCTTGTCATATATTGTCTGCGCAAAACGCTTAATGTCGGCTTTTTCATCATTCGACAATTCAACTCCGAGCTCTCCCGCCTGTCTGGATATAACCTTCATTTCGGTGATCATATTAATGACCTGTTCGGTAGCGACCATACTCATGGTATGCTCATCATCAAGCTTATAGCTCCAGATCTTAGACCCAAACACATCCTGATACTTGGCTTTAAGAATATACATATACACCTGCAGTTCTCTGTATGTAGCGGTTTCATCACCTACGGACACAACAACCGAATCCGGTCCCAGCGTATCATTTTCAACCTCCTCGGCCTTTTCCACCTTCTGGTCAACAACATCTTTCGAACCCGAGCAGGCACTCATACTTATCAGAATAACTGCCGAAACCGCAAGCACTCCAAACCTCCTCAAAAACATTGTTATTGTTTTTCTGTTCATTTTATATCCTCCACAAGATTATTCTTCATCACCTGCAACTTGTATATTTAATCACCGGATGCATGAGCATTAACAGTTTCCTCTTCAAGACATATAACTTTCATCCTGTCAAGAAGGCCCTTGATCTGAGTAAATATATCTCCGTCCTGTTCAAGCCTGTACACGAATTGTGGGGTACTGCCCTGTTCGATCTTAAGCTTTTTATTCTCTCCTTCGATAAGGCGCGGAATATTCTCATATACATACGGAGCATTACTGCATGGAACCACATTGATATACTGCACGGCTCCCGCACCCGTATTGATCTTTTGCTTCTTATAAATGACCTGGGCTATATATACATTATGCGCCATTGCCTTAATAAGCGCAATCTCCATAAGATTGCCTACCGGTTCGGGATAATCACCGAATCTGTCAAGCAGCTCGTCCTGTCTGTCAAGAAGTTCATTTTCATTCTCGATGTCAGCGATCCTCTTATATATCTCAAGTCTCTGGAATTCACTCTTAATATATGAAGCCGGAATGTATGCATCCACATCCATATCAACGGAAGTTTCGAATTCGTATTTGTCTTCAGTCTTCTCACCTTTTAACATCTGCACGGCTTCATTAAGCATCTTGCAATACATATCATAACCTACGGCTTCTATGTGTCCGTGCTGCTCAACGCCCAGGATATTGCCTGCGCCCCTTATCTCAAGATCGCGCATCGCTATCTTAAAGCCGCTTCCAAGGTCTGTGAATTCCTTTATAGCCTCAAGTCTTTTCTCAGCTATTTCCTTAAGTACCTTATCTCTTTTGTACATCAGGAAAGCGTATGCGTTCCGGTTAGTTCTGCCTACCCTTCCTCTTAACTGGTACAACTGGGCAAGTCCCATTCTTTCCGCACCATCTATTATTATAGTATTTACATTGGATATATCAAGTCCGGTTTCAATAATTGTTGTAGATACAAGCACATCTATGTCGCCGTGTATAAAATCAAACATTATATTCTCAAGCGTACGTTCACCCATTCTTCCATGTGCAAATACAACCCTTGCTTCGGGAACAAGTGCAGCAACCATGTTGGTTATAACATCAATATTCTGTATATTGTTATATACGTAATACACCTGTCCGCCCCTTGAAAGCTCTCTGTTGATCGCTTCTCTTACGATCTCTTCATTATATTCGAGCACGAATGTCTGTACGGGAAGTCTGTCCATCGGCGGTTCTTCAAGCACACTCATATCGCGGATTCCGACAAGACTCATATGAAGTGTTCTCGGTATCGGCGTTGCAGATAACGTAAGTACATCCACGCTTTCTTTCATCTGCTTGATCTTTTCTTTATGGCTTACGCCGAATCTTTGTTCCTCATCGATTATAAGAAGTCCCAGATCTTTAAATGACACGTCTTTTGATAACAGTCTGTGAGTTCCTATAACAATATCAAGTTTGCCTTTTTTCAGCTTTTCAATTGATCTTTTGACCTCTGTGGGAGTCCTGAATCTGGACAGCATCTCTATAGTGACGGGATAATCCTTCATTCTCTGCACAAATGTATTATAATGCTGCTGTGCAAGTATAGTCGTCGGAACGAGATATGCAACCTGCTTTCCGTCCGACACCGCTTTGAATGCCGCACGTATGGCGATCTCGGTCTTACCGTAACCTACGTCTCCGCATATAAGGCGGTCCATTATCCTTGAACTCTCCATATCACGCTTGGTATCTTCAATGGCGCTTAACTGGTCTTCCGTCTCCTCATAAGGGAACAACTCTTCGAATTCCTGCTGCCATACCGTATCGGTACCGAATGCAAATCCTTTCTTTTCCTGTCTCTTTGCATACAGTCTCACAAGATCTGCGGCAATATCTTTTACTTCGGAACGGACTCTCTGTTTGGTCCTGTTCCATTCATTTGAATTAAGGCTGTTAAGCTTCGGTTTCCTTCCTCCTGAATCGGCGCTTGAATACTTCTGAAGCACGTCAAGCCCCGTTGCGGGAATGTAGAGTACACTGTCCTTTGCATATTCTATCTTAAGATAATCCTTGATTATCTTTTCTACTTCGATCTTTTCGATCCCGCGATATATACCGAGTCCGTGATTCTCATGCACCACATAATCACCGACGTTAAGTTCATTAAAATTATGGATCGCTTCTCCCGAATAATTCTTCTTTTTCTTCTTCTTTTGTTTTTGTTCTCCGAAAATATCAGCCTCGGATATTACCGCATAACGAATCTGGGGATACTCGAATCCCTTGTGCACTGCACCGTAGGCAGTCATTATCTCGCCTTTATTAAGTATCCTGTCCATATCATCGTCGTAGAATACAGGCAGGTCATATTCACGAAGATTCTCACTAAGACGCTTCGCTCTTGTTCTTGAGGGCGAAAGCACAAGTACTCTGTAACCGTTTTTTGTCCATCTTTTCAGGTCTTCCGTCATAAGTTCAAAATTACTGTTATATGACTTCACTGCCTGAACGAAAAGCGAACATTTGCTCACCGGCTCAATATGCTTTGGCTTGTTATCCATTGCGGACATCATCACAAGCTTCTTAGATGCAACTTTGGCATTCACCTGTGAGGCATTATATAATACTTCCATCTGTGACGGAAGTATATATCCCTTTTCTAACCTGTTTTTCATGCTTTCGG
This sequence comes from Lachnospiraceae bacterium V9D3004, assembly GCA_000621985.1. Classification (GTDB taxonomy): domain Bacteria; phylum Bacillota; class Clostridia; order Lachnospirales; family Lachnospiraceae; genus V9D3004. The sequence goes on along the minus strand of JHWW01000001.1, from coordinate 49,370 downwards.
AGAATTCATAAGAGATCGCCTCCACATGCTCACAGCACCTGTTAGGCTCATCTAACACGAACAGGGTATCTTCCGGAAAATAATCAAAAAAGGATTCGGTTTTCTCATAAAAATAATGAATATATCCTTCTATTCCCGCCATTCCCTGATAATATTCGATATTTTCTTTTAACTGATCATATGATAATTCAAGTCTTCTCGCTGCTTCCGGATTATGAGCCTTTCGAAACTTTGTGGCGTATTTTTTGATATCATCCCCTATATGAGCCAGACCTGACAATATACGATCTTCTTCCATGATCACTTCAGAAGCCGCATATATCGTTATCTCGCGTACTTCCTCGACCGAACGCTGACTCATAACATCAAATGAATGGATAAGATTGATCTCATCTCCCCATAATTCTATTCTGTAGGGAACTTCTTCTGTAAGCGGATACACATCAACGATCCCACCTCTTATCGCATATGTTCCGGGACTTTCCACCTGACTGACATATTCGTAACCGATGGCGGTAAGTTCTTTTCTTAATATGTTGATATCGACTTCATCTTCCACAGCAAGCGTCAGAACGTGAAGTCTGTGATTCTCCAGAGGCACCACGTGCTCCATTCCGGAATCAAGAGTTGTGATTATCACCGCTTCTTCACCCTGAAGAAGTTTCTCTATTACCTGAATCCTCTCTTTTACTATTGCATGACCGTGTATATCGGCACTGTAAAATATAACGTCTTTGGCAGGATAAATGAACACATTCCTTGTGTAAAGACGCATATCGTCATATAATTCTCTGGCTTTATTCTCACTGTAGGTAATAATTACGGTATAACGGCACTCCGAACCAAGCCCTGCGATCACATGGCATTTTTCGGTGTCAAGCACCCCCGATATGAGTAACGGTGTCTGTTTCTTTTTCAGACAGTCCTTTGCTTCAACGAACTCTGCAAGCTCGTTAAGCGGTTCAAGTAGTGTTTTCAATGTAGTGTCCTCGCTACTTTATCAGCACCCCGGGCAGTCAGTTGTGGGGTGCTGACCTTAATGGCCGTTGTGCCTGTTCATTGCTTCGTTGATTCCGTACATGATGAGGTCGCGGCAGGCTTCGCAGCCTTCGCCCAACATCTCACGCATCTTTTCATTTTCTTCCTTACTGAATCTTCCGAGAACATGATCCCTCAGGTCTCTTCCGGATTCCTTATCGCCCACTCCGATCTTGATCCTCGGGAACACATCCGTTCCAAGATGAGCAATAATATTCTTGATACCGTTGTGACCGCCGGCACTTCCTTTTGCACGAATACGTATCCTTCCGATATCCAGACTTATATCATCATATATCACTATCAGTTCCTCTTCGGGATCTATCTTATAATAATCAACCAGAGACCTAACGGCTTCCCCGCTTAAGTTCATATAAGTCTGGGGCATCGCAAGCAGAACCTTCTCTCCTTCGATGAACCCCTTGCCACATAATGAACGGTGTTCTCTGGTTCTTATGGGTATATTGTAATCATCCGATATTCTCGTTACAACATTGAATCCCATATTATGTCTTGTTCCGGCATATTCCACACCGGGATTTCCAAGACCTACAATAATATACATATCATTTCCTCCAAAATCGGGTTACTGTTAGTATATATTTTACTGCCTTTTAACGGAATAACCGAATTTGCCCAGTTTTTTCCCAAGCATAAAATATTCTCCGTGTGAATACGTGACAAGTCCTGTGTTATTCAGCATGAATTTCCCTTTAGAATCCATATAGCCTTCTTCAGCTCTTACAGCTGTTACCCTTGATATGAACATATCATGACTTCCCAGTTCCTTTATCTCTTCAACAACACATTCGATATTAACCGGGCTTTCCGCGATCATCGGTGCATCAACAGTCTCTGCTTTTTCTTTTGTAAGATTCATCTCACGGAATTTATCATAGTCCTTTCCTGATCTTACGCCACACCAGTCGGCAGCACGAACAAGCCTGTCCGTTACGAGATTAATTACAAATTCCCCGCTTTCTTTTATCATATCGTAAGAAAATCTTTCCTTTTTTATCGATATTGATACCATAGCCGGATTGGTACATATTGTTCCGGCCCACGCAACCGTTATGATATTGTCCTTTTCTCCACACCTGCAGCTTACCATTACAACAGGCAGCGGGTAGAGCATATTTCCGGGTTTCCATAATTGTTTTGACATAATGTGTCTCCTCGTATTTCATATAAACCTATATTTCACTTTTATAATATTGAAGTAATACCGACGATTTACATTTAGCGGTTTTTATATTGTAACCATATTTCTGGGGAAAACCGTGTTATCTTGCATCTCCCTCACATTAATGTTAAAATCTAAGCGCAACATTTTTATATCACAGGAGGCATAAGCATGAGCATACCAAACGATCCGGTCATTCTGTTAAGTTATATAAATACACAGCTTCGGGATAACTATTCAAACCTTGATGAATTATGTGATTCTCTCAATATCGATATTAATATGATCGTGGAAAAATTAGCTGCGATCGATTACACTTATGACAAAGAAAGTAATCAGTTTAGATAGTTTTTCTCTACAAAAAAAATAGTCGATAGCCACGGACAGCACCCCACTCATTGCGCTGCCCGTCTGACCATCTGAAGAGGATTTTCTGCTTCATTTTTTAGGAGTAAAAATGATGTATTATTAGGCGTTTTATTCTTTTTTTAATGCTTTTTTATTTTGTTATTATATTTATCGTCACGTTTCCGATTTTCATTAGAGCATTCCAAAAAAATATTGTTCAGCACCCCAGGGCATTAATATGCCTTGCCCCAATACACCATTTTCTTAGCCGGCTTGCCGCAGCATACGCAAACGTCCGAGATCTGCTCCTGCTCAAACGGCATACATCTTGAAGTTGCGGTTGTATCCTCCTTGATCTTAAGCTCACACTCAAGCTCGCCGCACCACATTGCCTTAACAAAGCCCGGCTTGTTGGCAATTGTATCCTTAAATGTCTCATAATCTTTTGCTTCGAACAGATTGTCATACAGATGCTTCTTAGCACGCTCAAACATATCCTTCTGCTCTTCATCAAGAACTCTCTGAAGTTCAGCGGCTGCATCAGCTATAGCAACTACAGTCTTCTCTCTGTTATCACGGCGGACTATTACGCACTGTCCTGCCTCTATATCCTTAGGTCCGATCTCAATACGTGCCGGTATACCAACTATCTCCTGTTCGGAGAACTTCCATCCCGGACTCTTATCGGAATCATCAAGCTTGACTCTTATTCCAGCTGCCTCGATGACATACTTAAGCTTACGAGCCTCGTCAAGAACACCTTCCTTATGGGCTGCGATAGGAATGACCACTGCCTGTGTAGGAGCGATCCTCGGCGGAAGCACAAGCCCTGAATCATCTCCGTGAACCATGATGATCGCACCGATTATTCTTGTGGACATTCCCCAAGATGTCTGATGAACATACTTAAGTGAATTGTCTTTATCTGTATACTGGATACCGAAAGCCTGTGCAAATCCGTCACCGAAATTATGGCTTGTACCGGACTGAAGTGCTTTACCGTCATGCATCATTGCTTCGATAGTATAAGTTGCCTTGGCACCTGCAAACTTCTCTTTATCGGTCTTTCGTCCCTTGAGAAGCGGAATTGCAAGAACTTCCTCACAGAAATCAGCATATACGTTAAGCATCTGTATCGTTCTCTCTTCTGCTTCTTCAGCGGTTGCATGAGCTGTATGTCCTTCCTGCCATAAGAATTCGGCTGTACGAAGGAACGGTCTTGTGGTCTTCTCCCATCTTACAACAGAACACCACTGATTATATACTTTCGGCAGATCTCTGTATGACTGAACTATATTGGAGTACAGATCGCAGAACAGAGTCTCTGAAGTAGGTCTTACACACAATCTCTCTGTAAGCTCTTCATTTCCACCGTGGGTGACCCATGCCACCTCAGGTGCAAATCCTTCAACATGTTCCTTCTCTCTCTGAAGAAGGCTCTCGGGAATGAACATAGGCATGTACACATTCTCAACGCCTGTTTCCTTGAATCTTCTGTCAAGTTCCTTCTGAATATTCTCCCAGATCGCATATCCGTTCGGACGTAAGATCATACATCCCTTTATTCCTGAATATTCTATAAGTTCAGCATTTTTAACAACATCGGTGTACCATTTTGCAAAATCCTCGTCCATCGGGGTAATTGCTTCTACAAGTTTCTTTTCTTTAGCCATTTGTATAATCCTTTCTATAATCTACATATTCTTAAATGCCTGTTCAATATCTTCAATTATATCTTCTACATTCTCAAGTCCGACAGAGAATCTTATAAGTCCCGGATCAATTCCGCATGCGATAAGCTGTTCGTCGGTAAGCTGTCTGTGGGTTGCGGTTGCGGGATGAAGCACGCAGGTCCTTATATCTGCAACGTGAACTTCCTTGCTTGCAAGCTTTAAGCCGTCCATGAACTTAACTGCTGCCGCTTTGCCGCCCTTGATATGAATAGCGATAACTCCGCTCGTACCCTTCGGAAGATATTTCTTTGCAAGTTCATGATACGGATCATCCGGAAGTCCCGGATAAGTCACTTTGTCTATCTTATCTGACTTTTTAAAATACTCGGCTACCTTGATCGCATTGCTGCAATATCTATCCATTCTTATCGGCAATGTCTCAAGTCCGAGATTAAGAAGAAATGCCGAATGAGCAGCCGGATATGCGCCGATATCTCTCATAAGCTGCATTCTCGCTTTAATAATATATGCCATATTGCCGAATGTTTCGGAATATACTATTCCATGATAGGATTCGTCGGGCTCGGTGAATTCGGGGAACTTTCCGTTAGTCCAATCGAACTTGCCACCGTCTACTATAACTCCTCCGATCTGAAGAGCGTGACCATCCATATATTTCGAAGTGGAATGAACAACTATATCCGCACCATGCTCGATAGGCTTACACAGATACGGAGTCGCAAATGTATTATCAATGATAAGCGGTATATCATTCTTATGTGCAAATGAAGCGAATTTTTCAATATCAAGCACTGTAAGCGCCGGATTGGCAAGTGTCTCACCGAACACAAGCCTGGTATTGGGCTTTACAGCCGCCTGAAGTTCTTCTTCCGAAGCTTCGGGATCAACGAATATACACTCAATACCGAATCTCTTAAGTGTAACCGCAAAGAGGTTGACGGTTCCGCCATATATAGTTGACGTGCTTATGAAACTGTCTCCTGCCGAACACAGATTCAACACCGACAAAAGAGACGCAGCCTGACCTGATGTTGTGCACATTGCTCCAACACCGCCTTCAAACTCTGCAATCTTCTTCTCTACCGCATCAACGGTCGGATTGGCAAATCTTGAATACATGTATTCATTAGGCAGATTGAACAGATCACCGATGTGTTCCGTAGATTTGAATCTGTAAGTTGTACTCTGAACTATTGGCATAACTCCGGGGCCGCCGTCTTCAGGCGCATAACCGGCATGCAGACATAATGTTTCATCCTTCATAAGTAATTCCTCCAAGATATGATTAAATATTTTTACAAGTCAAATGCCCCTAAGTATACCAGGGGCATAAGGTACATATTATATCCGTAACTTATCAGCTTACTCTTAACTTGAACTTCTTGATAGCTCTCTCGTCATTGATATTAATCTTCTCCATGCTTGCGCCGAGAGATGCAAGTTTTTCGTGGAAACGCTCATATCCGCGTTCTATATATTCAATCTGATCAAGAATAGTAACACCTTCCGCAACAAGTCCTGCGATAACAAGCGCCGCTCCGGCACGAAGATCCGGTGAACTTACAGCAGCACCCATTAACTTCTCGACTCCGTTGATCACGGCCATATTGCCCTCAACCTTGATATCCGCACCCATTCTTGCAAGCTCATCCACATATTTGAACCTGTTCTCAAATATGCTCTCTGTCACAACACTTGTTCCTTCGGAGAGTGCGAGCAACGTTGCGATCTGCGGCTGCATATCAGTCGGGAATCCGGGATACGGAAGTGTCTTTACATTCGTATGTCCCAGTCGTTTCTTAGCAACTACTCTTACCGCATCGTCAAACTCTTCAACCTCACAGCCGATCTCCACAAGTTTTGCGGTTATTGCATCAAGATGCTTTGGAATTACGTTCTTGATAAGCACATCGCCCTTAGTGGCTGCGGCTGCCAGCATAAATGTTCCTGCTTCTATCTGATCCGGTATTATCGAGTAATCACTGCCGTGAAGACTGTCAACACCCTTAATCCTGATAACATCCGTTCCGGCACCTTTGATGTTGGCTCCCATGCTGTTAAGGAAGTTCGCAACATCAACGATATGCGGTTCTTTTGCAGCATTCTCGATTATCGTCTTACCTTTGGCCCTGCTTGCAACAAGCATGATATTGATCGTTGCACCAACAGACACCACATCAAGATATATATGATTGCCAACAAGCTCATCAGCTCTGGCATTAATAATTCCTCCATGTTCAATCTTAACGACTGCACCAAGAGCTTCGAATCCTTTCTTATGCTGATCGATCGGACGGCTTCCGATATTACAGCCTCCCGGCAAAGCAACCTGTGCTTCTTTGAACTTGCCGAGCAGTGCTCCGAGAAGATAGTACGAACCTCTTATCTTCTTAATATATTCATAATCAACATATACCGAATTGATCGTAGCACCATTGATCCTTACCTTATGACTGTCAATCCGGTCAACAATTGCTCCAATTCCCTGAATTGCCTCAAGAAGTACATTAACATCGTTAACATCCGGTATATTCTCTATAAGAACGGGTTCGTCCGCCATTATAGCCCCTGCAAGTATTCCGAGCGCCGCATTCTTGGCACCTTCTATTACTACTTCCCCAACAAGCGGTTTGCCACCCATAATAATATACTGATCCATATTGCACCTCTAAACTTCATAGATATATGTCAAAATATTGGCATCCTACTTCACGATGTTTGTAGTATAACATAAAAAATCAAATTGTAAAAGTGTTTTTTTACGACCTGAATCTTACTTTTCTTATTTTTAATTAAAAATGTTGTAATTTTTTTAAAAAATAAGTATAATGTAGCTTATAAGAAGAAAAGGAAAGCTGAACGAAGTGAAGCCTTACTTTTCTTTATAAGCTGGCGATAAGCCTGAGGCTTAGAGCCATATCGGAAACACGAAGTGTTTCTGATATGCTACTTATAGGAGGTACCTGTTATGGCTCGTGATTATCTTGATATAAAGAATGTTGATGAAGATGTTCAGGACAAAGTTAAGCAGAAGCTTAAGTTCAGAACCGGTAAGTTCGTATGGAAAGTGAAGTTCAATATTCCTCTTGATCCAAGGACAGTGAATAACAATAATCTGTATGTAATGGATTCCTCTCAGGTGGTTTTACCGACTAATATAAGATACAACAATGAGACAAATGAGATCGAAGTTGAACCTACGCAGTCATATTCTTCGGAGGAAGAATACGTTCTGCATATCTCAACACGTGTAAAGTCCGCAGGCGGCAATAAACTTAAAAATCCTGTTCAGGTTCAGTTCAAGATCGACTGATCAGTTCAATGTGTAATACATGGGCCGGTTAAGCTATCAGTAAACAACAAAACTGCTTATCTGATTGCCGAGCACGGCTTCTTTCAACAGGAATTTCGAGAGCAGTTCCTCTCTGTCCACAAGTATGATCACCAATGCCGAAGGATTGGCATCTATTGCCTTTATTATTCCATTAACAGTCTTGGAAGTCATATTTGCGGCATTCTCGACCATTATACATGTTCCGAGAAGATCATCCACATAATCAGCCAGGTTAATACTGTTGAGTCTTCCTGCTGATATCTTTGCAACTTTCGGTTCATCTATGAATCCGGCTTCGCCGATACGTTTTGCTATCTCTTTTACAACATCGGTAGCCGAATTATTTTCAGATAATGCGATCGCAAAATTTGACGGCGCCGTTATTGAAACGGCCATTTTTTTGTACAATTCCTCTTCGGTGATATAATTGATCTTGCTTCCGTACTTGGACAGCTGAGGTCCCGACGGAGTTTCAATATTTATGTCACGTATGGAATCGTCACTTGAAGTTCCGGCATTCGCGGACGTATCTCTTACTGAGCCGTCTCTTGCCGAATCATCACTTGAGAGATCTCCGCTTGTCAATCCACCATGTACGGTCTCGCTATCTGCAGAACCATCATTCACGGATTCATCTCCAACCGGCTCATCACTTCCGATGCCGTTATCGGATGCTCCCGAATCATCTCTACCGGCGGTTTTTTCTTCACCGGCAATAATATTATTACCGAAAAACATGCTTTCCCTGTTCATCTGAACAGCAATGTTCTCGGCAAGCTCCGACTCAAGCTCGGATTCAAACTGGATTTCCGACACATCCTTAATGGTTACGTCCGAAACGTCCGCTGCCGCAGGTGCAGGCTCCTTTGCAATGGAATTCTTAATAACTGCAGCCGCACTGAGCGCCCCGTTAAGAATCTTCTCCTTGTCATCACCATTATAGAGATCTGCTTTAATTTTCGAAGACTTCTTGCGGGTTTCAGATGATACTGTTACATCTTCCTTATAATCCTGCCCTGACTGATCTGGTGTCAGATACTCTTCGTTCTGCTGATATTCATCGCCAGCATAGTCTGAAGCCCGGTTTTCCCCGGTCTCTGCCACATAATCCACATTCTCGTAACCCGATGACCGATCAGCATCCTCTTCATAATCAGATCCTTCATATCCTGCAGCCTGCTGATACTCATCCTCTTGGGGAAGAATTCCTCTCAGGGCATTCAATTCAACCGTCGCCGAATAATCGACATCAGGAACCGCCCCCCGGCCTCTGTTCGCATTATAGTTACTTAGATCACTGTCTATATCATTTTGAAGATCTTCAATCTCTTCGTAAAAACTGTTCTCGTAATGCATCTTGAGAAGGCGCGCTTTCTCTACAAGTTCTCCCTCTCCAAACCATAATATGATATCATTGCACTCTTCTATGCAACTTTCGATCATGCCGGCTTTATGATACTGTTTTGCAAGCTCATATGCCCAGTCTTCCATGTAATACTCTTTTTTGATCACTTCGAGGTCGGCGATCACGGTACCTATATCCATACCTTTACTCTTGTCTATCCTGTATTTGAGGATGTATCTGTATATACTGTCCTTATCGATCACGAGGTATTCTTCATACAGGCTTTCCGCTTCATCAAAATCCTTGTTTTTAAGGCAGAGCATAATAAGATTATACAGATTCTTTCTGATCTTTTGTTCATCATATATCTTGTAATACAGTTCTTTCGCTCTGGCAAAATCACCGCATTTTCTGTATACATCCGCAATAAGCTTAAGCTCGGACACATCTTTTATCTTCTTCAGTTCAAGCTGTTTTGCCTTTTCAAGAGCCTCGTCGAATTTTTTATCTTCAATAAGACTTCTCAATTGAACGTATTTTAATGTATTCTCATATCTGCCCATATGTTTTACTCCTCATATGAAATGAACTGTTGTATATGTTGATCATTTATAATAATAATCTTTGGTTTTCTCGATCTCTTCGGGAACACTGAAGCCTCTTTGCTTAATATGAGAGCACTTTCCTTCATATTCCTTGATCTTCTTCTTGTTCTCAATATTGAAACGTTTCATCGCATTGGAATAGATCGGCATTCTCTCAAGGTTGTCTCTTATTGCCTTACTGAAAGGACAATAAGTCGCAAGTATCTCCCTGCTGCTCTTGCTGATCCTCATTCCTCCCGTTGATTCCCTGAGTATCCATTCCGTATAATCCCCGACAAATACTTCTCTTGTATTACTTCTTGCATTCTTGATCTGCCTGTTGATCTTATCTTTCCATTCATCGGAGAGATTGGAGTTCTTCCTGAAGAACTGAACGTAATCCTGATATTCGCTTGTAAGGGACTTTATGCGGATATCGTTCCATTTGATTCCCTGTATAGTCTTGCAAAGTTCCCATCTGAACCTGCCCATAACGGCAACAAGGTTAGGATACTCCTCTCCTTCGAACAATATAGGATATATGATCCTTCCCTCGGTATCTCTCTTTTTGCCGGAGATATCCTGCCACATAACTCCCCTGTTACCATAACACGGGAACAGTATAACATCAGGATAGGCCTCCTTGACAATAAAATCTTTCGTTATACCGACTCCGGGATTGGTATACATTACTTCCCTTGAGAACAGCGAGAAGTCAATGTCCAATATCTTCCTTACCGAAGTGTTGATCCTGTATGCGGTCAGTCTGCTCTGATACAGCGCCTGGACACAGTTGTCCTTATGCAGGATCGGCACAAATGCCGTTGCTTTTGTTACAAGAAGTCTGTTAACGCTTTTGAATACGTTATCAAGCTCATACTGCAGTTTCTTTTCCTTGTCTTTCTTGAGGAGTTCGGCATCCTTCTCGGTAATCACCTTATTTTTCATCTGATCACGCAGGAATTCACTGTAATCAAGATCGAATTCGTTCTTGGAAGGTTCTTTCTTGCCGGAATATATAAGCTTAAGCCATTCAAATAACGTATAGACTTTGCACAGATCGCCGGAGTCCTTCTTCCCCTGCAGTCTGATAATATCGTTAAGCTGCGCCTCCGTAAGAAATCTCTCGCTTACAAATCCGTATTCCAAGAATAATCTTGCATATATGGGGATCTCCTTTTCACGAACCGCTTTTCTGAATATGGTACCGTAGATCTTGTAATAATGCTTGTTGATCCCTTCTCTTACCGCGGCAAGATTCTTATCAACAGCCATCTTATCCTCAATCCTGTCATAACTCTCGAGATAATTCCAGAATTCGTTGGCTTCCGCCGAATCTACTTTACCGTATTCCATGAGCTTGTCAAAGGCGTTGTTCAATTCCTTGATATCTACACCGCCTTGTTCTTCTTCACCCGGATTGGTGGCCGATAACTGAAGTCTCTCAAGTCGCTCCCTGTCAATGTATACTTTATCAATAATATAATTTTTATATATATCTTCAATATTGTTGACCTCTTTGTTGATCTTTGCCAAACGTTCGATCCATTCCCTGTTATCTCTTTCAAGTCCGGCAAGCTCACCGCAGAATTCGGCTATCATCGCATATATGCTGTTCCTGTCGGTAATAAATGCCTTGACTCTGTTATTGTACTCGTCAATAATACGACCTACATCATGATACAGGCTGTCAAGCAACATGTATTGTTCGTTGACATGATGCATATATATTGCTTTATTGGAGCTGAAATATCTCTTCTGTACTTCGGCATCAAGTGCGGTTACAGCAATATAATACTGAACCTCCGGCATATATTCCAGTTCAAGATTGGTCTCACGTGAGAATATCTTGTCAATATGGGTTGCCTTCGGTTTGATAAAATTCTCGTTGCACGATGATATATATGCATCGAACACTTCATTAGCCAGTTTCTTGATCGCAACTGCCTCTGTTTTAATGATCTGATATATTGAATATACCTGTCTTACCCTGCGGCTGTAAAATGTCGCAAGAAGACCTCCGTAATTAATATTACTCTCAAAATATGTCTTGACGTCATCAGACGTTTCTGCGGGGATATTAAGCAACACGGTATCTTCTGTCGCAGTATAGGTAGCAGTGTAACTCTCACCTCTGTACAGATCAAGAGCACCGAGAACACTTCCTGCAGTAACAACTGAGCGAATTCTCTCGTTCTGCACCAGTACCCTTCCCTTGGCAACAATGCATATGGAATGAATCGCTTCCCCCTGATCATATATTACGGTATCTTTACTGATATTAACGGTTTGTTCCTTTAATCTCTCATCTGCCATATTACCTACCCCATTATATTCTATTCTACGTATTAAAAAAATCCGTGCATCCGGTTTCGAATCAATAACCCCGAACGTTACCTCCGCAATCAACTCAGTCCAGGCACCCTCACGGCACACAGATGATTTTGCTTAGTGCTGCTTCATTCCTGACCTGACACGGTTCACAAATACCTGTTGCGTAAGACCCGGACATCAACGTCTCTCACAAAGGGCAGCTTCGAAATTATAAACCCTAGACCGGACATCACCCCTGCTGTAGCGGATTGCAGGTACAGGGCACCGCTAACTCCCCGGCTGCACGGAAATATTACGACATATTTACTAGTTCAGTATACTGTTTTTTGTAATTACTGTCAATGTCAAACCGATTTAACTTTTCTAAGTTCTCTGAAAAACTCCTGCAACATCCTGCTGCATTCTTCTTGCAATACATCGTATGTGACATCAACACGGTGGTTAAAGCCTTCCATCTGAAGCAGATTCACAACGGAACCCGCGCAACCCGCTTTCGGATTCATTGCTCCGATCACAACCTTCGGGATCCTTGCCTGAACAATGGCTCCGGCACACATCGGACAAGGCTCCAACGTGATATACATTGTACATTCCTCAAGCCTCCAGTCTCCGATCACCTTTCCCGCTTTTTTGATCGCAGTGATCTCGGCATGTCCGAGCGTACTTTTAATAGTATTGCGCTTATTATAACCTCTTGCTATGATCCTGTCCTCATGCACTATTACGCATCCTATCGGCACTTCATTCAGGGCATAGGCTTTCTTTGCCTGCTTTATTGCCTCTCTCATATATCTCTCATCCGTATTATGCATGTGATTTCCTCCGGGACCCGTCCGTATACACCGCAAGTCCGCAGTGTATACGACATATGTGTTTTTTTTTAGGTTATTTTGTGATATACTTATTTCAGCACCCCAGTTCATTGTCACGTAGTGCCAATGAACATTGGGGCGCCCGAGACGCTCCGCGTCTTGCCCGCCCCATGAACGCATAAGTATTCCATTCGGAAAGCAAGCTTTCCGCCGAAATCCTTATGTGTTCATGGGGGTGCTGAACACTTACATTATATCTTATACTCATTAAGGAGACAATATGGAATACGATTATCGTACCGAACGTCTGCATATTCATACAGCCACTCCTGAGGAAGTTCAGAACGTCCTTGATTTCCATGAGCGAAACAAGGATTATTTTGAACAATACGAAGCTCCGAGACCGGAAGATTATTACACTCTTTTATACCAGTTGAAGACCCTTTCGGCAGAAGCGGTTTCATTTACAGACAATTACTTCATAAGATATTACATATCTCCTCTGGAAGATACCTCATCCATTATAGGAACAGTATCTTTTAAAAAATATACGCATCATGACAACTCTGCCATGATGCTTGGTTATAAGATCGATCATATGATGTGGCGAAAAGGATATGCCTATGAAGCATTATCATTCCTTATTCCGCGCATATTTCTTTCAGGTATCACGTACAGACTCGAGGCGCTTGTCGCTCCGGATAATCAAGCTTCCATAGCTTTGCTTAAGAAGCTTGGATTCTCTCTTCTTCCGGAAGACAATGTCGTCAGAAGCACTCAAAACGGTAACGTATTACATCAGCTGTATTTTCTCGAGTCCTGAATTAATTGAGAAAGGCAGAATTCAACCCTGCTCGATTTTTGCACCTTCGAAAACTGTTTAACTCCTCAATGTTCATTGACTTGAATTGTGTAATGCGTACCATTTTGCTTCAGACATGGTGAATAATCACACGTAATACATTATTCTGAAGCCGACGTTTCATCCGGAGCAGCACTTGTCTGTGGTTCCGACTTGTCCGAAGACGAACTATCCGCCCCGGATGTCTGATCCGATGCCGTCTTGTCACCGTTATCCGTTTCACCGGCATCATCCGATGTAGCGCTGTCATCGGATTTATCTGTCTTGTCAGACTTATCTGCCTTGCCTGACTTGTCGTTCTTTCCCGACTTATCTTTTTTATCGTTCTTACTGCTCTTATCCGACTTATCACCTGTCGTCTGACTGTCTGACTTACTTCTTCTTTCCTCATGTGTTACCACGTTCGGTCCGTCGATATATCTGCTTCTTGCTTTCTCGATTATATTCTTCGCGTTCATGACATTCTGCGAAGGAACATATCCGCTGTCAAGACACATAACATCCTCAGATCTGTCTACAGGCACTTTGCCGTATACAACTTCGGCAATATTATATACTTTACCTGATTTTTTTAGGAAAAGCACATATTCACCGCCTATCTTCATACGTGCGTAACCGTATATATGCGTGTAGCATTCTCTCTTTGAGTCATAGATTATGCCTTCCTCAACCTTGATGGTGTCCCTGATATCATCATCTGTATTATTATATATTACATTGCTTACATAGACCTTTGACACAAGCGCGAACTTATGCTTTCCACCGGCTTTTTTGAATGATGATGATGCTTTGACACCTTTAACGATATAATCAACATGATCGATCATATCATCCAGTGAAGCATATCCCGACACAGTCTCCTCCATGTCTATCTCATCCGTAGAATTGTTGATAAGATCTTCAACCTCGTCACCCGGCAGATCCAGATAATAACTGTCATCACCTTCACCGGCAGCTATGGAATCATGACTTGTTTTTCCTGGACGTTCATCTTTCTTATCTTCTTTTGAACTGTCTTTACTGTCATCGGGAACATATGCATCATCTGCTATTTCTTCTGTCGCCTGATCGGCTTCTTCTGCATAATCCGCTGCACCTTCATCCACTGCCATATCTGATGCGGCGCTGTCCGATGCCTCACTTTCTTCAGACATCTCAGTCTCTCCGGCTATAGAGTCCTCAGGTATCATTTCTGCCACATCGTCTGACTTTTCATTGGATTCGACTGCTGCAAACTGTTGTCCGGCATTGTCCGTTTCCTTATTACCGATATTGTCTCTTACAAGGAATCCGCACACGAATACAAGCACAAAGCTTGCCGCCATTCCTGCGATAATACTGATCCTCTTCCATGGGATGACTTTCTTAACTGACATGTCAGCATCCGCCATACTATTACCGGTCTTTTTGTCATCTGTCGCCGGTTCATAAGCAGACATTTCAACAGACGATTTCACTCCGGTGCCTTCATATACTCTCTTCATAATATTATCAACATTAAGCCCACCGGTGTCACATTCTTTGATATCACCGAGAAGCTTGTCTGTCTCTTTCTCATCAAGCCCGTCCAATATCTTCTTTAACTTATCTTCCATGATCATTCTCACCTCGCTCCCTTACCTGTCATACCCGTATTGCCACGCCCTGCAATACGCCTCTGAGTTTCTTCAATGCTCTTGAAGTCCTCGTATCGACCGCGGTTACCGTCATCTTCAATCTCTCTGCTATCTGTTTTGTACTCTCTCCGAGATAATACTTCCTGACTATTATCTCTCTGTCGGGCTCTCCCAACCCATCAACCGCGTCGAGCAATTCTTTTTTCTGTTCCTTAAGTTCGTATTCCTTCTCCACATTTGCGTTGCTCCTAAGTTCAAGCCCCGCTTCCTCATTATCAATGGATACATTCCCGAATTCCTTGCTTTTCTTTCTGAACAGATCGATCGCCCTTCTTTTTGCTATGACACAGAGAAATGATTTGACACTTCCCTTGTCACCGGAATAGTTGTTGATCCCGTTATAGAATTCGATGAATATATCACCGGCGCAGGCCTCCATCTCAAAGCTGTCGCACACCTTATCGACCTTTTCTCTGACAATAGTGCACACAAGCCCCATATATTCACTCATCAGAATGCCAAGTCCTCTGTCAGGTTCGGTCTTAATGAGTTCCACCAATTCATTATCCTGCATACCCGTTTTTCCTCCCTGTAGTATATGTTCGTAGGAAATAAACAAATCTTACATTTTTTTAGAAAAAATATTTTTTGCCATTTCTTCAAGTGTATTTTTTTCATTTAAACCGGGATCCTCAATTACCGCTTCAAGGAGCATGTTAAGGATATCTCCTATCATCTTCCCCTTGGGAACCCCCATATCCATCAATGTCACGCCGTTGATCTCAAGTTCTTTTATCGTTACGGCATTACTTTCTTCCACTATATTCTTATAATCTTCTTTCATTAAATAAAGCATCTCTTTTTTTTCTTTTCTGTAGTACTCGCTCTGACCGTTAATATCCGCTTCCATAAGGATGAACAGATACGGCATTATGTCATGCCCCGCTTTGCTTACGAATCTTCTTAGGCTTTTTTTCTGGCCGTTATATCTGTAATCATGATTCAGCACCAGATTTTTCACCATATTTATCGTATAATTATCAAACTTAAGTCTTGTGAGTATATCTTTTGCCATATCCTCGCCTGCTTGAGGATGGCCGTAAAAATGATCGATACCGTCCTCATCCGTAGTGCGCTTTACGGGTTTTGCAACATCGTGCAGCAGACCGCTTAGGCACAGGATCCTGAAACCTTTTGCATCATTTTCCCTGAATGCACCGTCACATTGTCTGTGAATATCTTCTATGACCTTCAGTGTGTGATCTCCGACATTGTACTTATGATGCGGATTATTCTGCGGCGTATCAAACATCGTAACAAGCTCCGGAAATATCACGTCTGCAAGCCCCGTATCGACGATCAGTTTCAGTCTGTCCGCCCCGCCTGATTCTATGAGCTTGGTAAGCTCAACTCTTATTCTTTCGGCACTTATACTTGCAACATTTCCCGCATGGGTTTTTATGGCATCATAAGTATCCTCTTCAATGTCAAAACCAAGCTGTCCCGCAAATCTTACCGCCCGAAGCGTCCTTAACGCATCCTCATCGAACCTGTCCGATGCATTGCCGACGCACCTGATCATACGGTCATCCAGATCATTTCTTCCGCCGAATATATCAACAAGTCCCTCTGTGGGATTGTAGGCCATGGCATTGATCGTAAAATCACGTCTTCTCAAATCTTCCTTAAGCTCCATTGTATACGTAACGTTCTTTGGATGCCTGTTATCCTCATATTCGCCGTCTATTCTGTATGTAGTCACTTCATAGCTGTTGCCGTGCATGCGCACCGTAACGGTTCCGTGCTGAATCCCCGTATCAATGGTCCTTGTAAATAATCTCTTAATGTCTTCGGGTCTCGCCGAAGTTGTAATATCCCAGTCTTCGGGATCTCTTCCAAGCAGCGAATCGCGCACACATCCGCCGACAACATAAGCCTCATATCCATTTTCATTAAGCGTAGCTATTATGCTCTGTGCATCCTGTGGTATACGTATGATCACTGCCTTCCCTCCTAACATCAAACAATATACATAATACTCCACAATCCCCCGCCTGTCTACACAGTTAACGGTAAAATAATTGTTGCTGTTCACAGTCAACAAATTATACGTGACAAAACCTCCCCATACTGATACCATAGGTTAAAGACGTTGCGTCTTGCGTGCGCACACCTCTTCGACCTGTACGGGAATACAGATTAACGTCAATCTGACCACCACAGGCAGTAACTGCCTCCCTGCGCCCGCAGAGAATACAAAAAAGGTGATGACATCAGCCACCGCCCTGTAACCGCCCCCTGTGCTCGTGAGAATACAACGAACCGATGGGTGTCCAACTTACAATATATTATCAGGAGAATTGTGTAAAATGAAGGAATTATTCAAATTGTTCATTACATTTGCAAAGATTGGCTCAATGACTTTCGGCGGCGGGTATGCCATGCTGCCAATTCTTCAGCGCGAGATCGTCGACAAGAATAAATGGTGCACCGAAGACGACCTCATGGACTACTTCGCGATCGGGCAGTGCACTCCGGGAATCATTGCTGTCAATACAGCCACTTTCATAGGTTACAGACTGAGAGGCGTGATCGGCGGGATATTCGCCACCATCGGGCTTGTGTTCCCTTCAATAGTTATTATCACGATAATTGCCGCCTTCATAAGAGGCTTCGCGGATCTGGAGATAGTTGCACACGCGCTGAGCGGCATAAAGATATGCGTCTGTGCCCTTATCCTTGACGCAACCATCAAGCTCGGCAAAAAATCTATAATCGACACTTACTGCCTTGTGGTATTCTTACTTGTATTCTTCATATCACTGCTTACGGATATATCAACGATCATTCTGATAGCGGCAGCCGGACTCGCCGGTGTCGTTGTTAACATAGTAAGAAAGAGAAGGGAGGGACGTTCATAATGCTGTACCTCAGATTATTCTATGAATTCTTCAAAACAGGCCTGTTCGCTATAGGCGGCGGACTTGCAACCCTTCCGTTCCTCTACGAGATCTCGGAAAAGACCGGATGGTTCTCCACACAGGACATATCCAATATGATCGCAGTGTCGGAATCCACACCTGGCCCGATAGGGATCAATATGAGTACCTACGTGGGCTTTCATACCGCTTACGGCCCCTACGGGTTCGCAGGCGCCCTGCTTGGCGGCATTATCGCAACGCTGGCATTGGTTATTCCTTCTCTTGTAATTATTGAGATAATATCGGGATTCCTAAAGAAGTTCAAGGATTCCACTCTGGTAAAAAATGTATTCTACAGTCTTCGCCCCGCATCAACCGCACTCGTTGCCGCTGCCGGACTTGGCGTTGCAAAGACTGCGCTTCTTACCGACTCACAGCTTATATGGGCCGTTCCCGATATATTCAGTATTGTTAACTGGGTAGCTCTTCTTATCGGCGGACTCTTATTTGCCGCCATAAGATTCTTCAAATTCCATCCTATTGTGTATATAGCAGCTTCTGCCGTGATAGGGATTGTGTTGCAGCTGTAAGGAATGGGGTTTACTTTGATTGAGTAGGTGTGTTCGTGCAAGCACGACACACGCTTGCAGGGTTGGTGTTACAAAAAGGGGCAGGAATTCATTCCTGCCCCTAAATCATACAATACTCATTATCACTTGTCTTATGACATCTTAAACCTGTATCCAACGCCCCAGATTGTCTCGATGTACTGCGGTTTGGATGTATCAACTTCAACCTTCTCACGGATCTTCTTAATATGAACCGTTACTGTTGCAACATCACCTACAGATTCCATACCCCAGATCTTCTGGAACAGTTCTTCCTTGGTGAATACGTGGTTTGGATTCTGTGCAAGGAATGCAAGCAGATCGAATTCCTTGGTGGTAAATATCTTCTCCTCACCGTCAACAAATACTCTTCTTGCCGTCTTATCGATCTTAATTCCTCTGATCTCGATACACTCGTTATCATTGGAATTATTACCTACAAGCCTCGAATATCTGGACAGATGTGCCTTAACTCTCGCAACAAGTTCACTCGGGCTGAAAGGCTTGGTGATATAATCATCCGCACCCATTCCGAGTCCACGTATCTTATCAATATCGTCATTCTTGGAAGATACCATGATTATCGGCATATCCTTCTTCTCACGTACGCTCCGGCATATATCAAATCCGTCAATTCCCGGAAGAAGCAGATCGAGAATCAGCATATCATAATCTTCCTCTATAGCTTTTTTGGCGCCGATCTCACCATCGGTCTCAACATCGACCTGAAAATCACTTAACTCGAGATAATCTTTCTCAAGCTCTGCAATAGCAATCTCGTCCTCAATAATTAATATCTTGTTCATTGTGCCTTTCACCTGTCCTTTTACAATCTATTATTGTCGTCTAATGCACCATTAAAGCTATTATAATACATCTTATAAAAAATATCAAATGTTTTCTTAAAATTATATAACATTTGTTAAATAATAGTTACTACTGAAGCTCATCAAGCGTTCCGAACCTGTAACCCTTCTTCTCAAGATTGGTAAGAACTGCATCAAGCGCCTCACAATTTGACTTGGAAGTATTATGTGTAAGGGTTATAGCGCCCTTATGGTAATATTTGTTAAAATGATCTATAACGTACTGCTTACCGGGCTGATTATTTACATCATAATCCATATAAGCGATGCTCCAGAATATAGTGGTATAACCCATATCACTGAGCACCTTGAGCACACGATTGCTGTACTCTCCCATCGGCGGTCTGATGTACTTGTCAAGCTCGTATCCGGTCTTCTCCTTGAAAAGATCGGCAAGTCCGTTTACTTCTTTTTTCAACCCGTCTACCGACAATGACGGAAGACTCGGATGGCTAAGTGTATGATTTCCTACCATATGGCCTTCCTTCTTCATTTTCTTGCAAAGCTTCGGACTCTGATCAATGAATCCCTTTGTAACGAAGAAAGTTGCTTTGACGTTATGCTTCTTAAGTGTCTTAAGGATCTTTTTGGTGTATCCGTTCTCATATCCGCAATCGAATGTGAAATATATGACCTTATCCTTTGCTTTGCTGTCATAGGAAAATGCCCTGTATTTTCTGAGCGTGGATGCTTTGTCAGGTCCGCCCGGAGCTTTATGTTTCGTATTCCTTACCATGTACCAGCTCTTCTTTGTTCCCGAATACTTACTGTAGTCGGTAGCGGCCGACACCTTGTGGTAACCTGCAAAACAACCTGCGATCAACGCTGCTGCAAAAAGAAATGCGAGACTTCTCTTTGCTCCCTTAATAATACTTTTCATTCTTTACTCCCTCACTTTTCTGATATTTTTCTATTAGTTCTTTCTTCCCCGGAGGTAATTTCCTTCGAGCTCATACGACAACTCATGACTCATTCCCATCAGGCTCGTCCGGTCAGCTCACGGGCTTATTCTCTTCAGGCTCATCCGACAGTCCATGAGCTTACCCTCTTCACCGTCCGCTCATCTCCTGTCATATGCCGAGAATTCCTCATCAAGCTTCTTAAGATGCTCCCTTATCGGCAGCTTCTGCGGACATTTCGTCTCACATAATCCGCATCCCTTACAAGCCGAAGCGTCGGAATGTGCGCCGCGCATCTGCCCAAAGTAATGGAAATTAAGATCATTGGGGTTGTGATACATTCCAAAGTTATTCCATAATGAGAAGTTCCTCGGAATATCGACTCCGTGCGGACACGGCATACAATATCTGCATCCTGTGCAACCATTATTCACTTTGCTCTTGATCTTCTCGATCATCTTATCAAGAAATGCCTTATCTTCATCACTAAGCGGCTTGAAGTTATTGAATGTCTTAAGGTTATCCTTAACCTGTTCCATCGAACTCATTCCGCTTAAAACAACCTTGATATTCGGGTGTGTACCTACCCACCTGAGCGCCCATGAAGCTATGGAATTGTCCGGATCGTATTTCATGAATTCATCCCTTATGTCATCGGAATAATTCACCAGTGAACCGCCCTTAATCGGCTCCATGATCACCATCGGAACTCCAAGTTCTTCCGCAAGCTTATATCCCTTGAATCCGGCCTGATCATTTACATCCATATAATTATACTGGATCTGACAGAAATCCCAATCATAATACTTTATTATATACTCAAATGCATCATAATTGTCATGGAACGAGAAGCCTATGTACTTAATCTTTCCTTCGGCACGAAGCTCTTCAAGGACTTCACGCACCTCATTTTTAACAGCTTCGTCGAATCGTTCTCTTCCAAGTGCGTGCATCAGATAGAAATCAACATGATCCGTCTGCAATCTCTCGAGCTGGATATTGAACAGTCTCCTGACATCTTCTTTCTTATGAACATCCCACATAGGAAGCTTCGTTGCAAGATAAAAACTGTCCCTCGGATATGCCTTAAGCGCCTCTCCAAGAAATGCTTCGCTCTCGCCGTTATGATACGGATAAGCCGTATCAATATAGTTAACTCCTGATTTAATTGCTTCATCCAGCATCTTTGAAGCAAGCTCCCTGTCAATTACATCGCCATTATCCGTTTTCTTAGTCGGAAATCTCATGCATCCGAATCCAAGCAGTGATGTCTTAACTCCCGTTTTCCCCATATCTCTGTATTCCATAGCACACCTCCGTAAGTATTCAATATGACATATGTAGCTGTATGGCACCTTGCGGGCGCGAATAAAAAAATCTATATCTAATAATACTTTTTCCTTGAACAAATTTCAACCGATAATTTGAAAATTGGTTGGGACAGGGAACTATGTCAAAAATGTGTTGACCGCCATTTTAATAAAGATGTATAATTAGAATGCTAACCGTAGCGGAGCAAAGACCACGGTTGCCACAGGCAACATCTTCCTTACGAGCGAGTACGTATCCTTAGCAGAATCCGGACTGAAATGAGTGTGATTGGTATGATCGGAATCATTAAGACTTTAAAGCAAAGCTTCACACACATAACTTCTGTCATAGTCGCTGTTGTTATCGCATCAGCGGCTGTATTATCATGCATAAACGATACCTATGCTGCCGATAAACTTACGATCACAATGCCTTCGAATATAATTCTCGAATCCCAGGAGAATAATGACCTTGCTCCCGGAGTCAGCGAAACTCTGTTGATGATGACCAACAGGTCGGATTACGCACCAATAAACGGCTATGTTATCAATGTCAATCTGTCGGCAAATGCCAAGATAGTAGCCAATTACGGCAAATACTACAACGAGATCGATCCCGCAAAACGCACCATCTCAACATGGAAACATTCAAAAACCACTTCACAGGCGTCAAGATATGCATCGGCAACAGGCGAAAGGGTTGTTGCAGCCGTTAACGGAGATTACTATAAGACCTCGAGCGCAAAACCGCTCGGCGCCCTTGTTCTTGAAGGAAAAACATATCATGAAGCATCAGACCGCCCATTCTTTGCCATAACAAAGAACGGCAAAGCCATCATCAAAGATGCCGGCGGTAAGATCACTGACAACATTAATGAAGCTGTTGGCGGTTCAATATTGCTCGTAAAAAATGGTTCGATCACAAAGAATGTATCACCTTATGATACAAAACGTTCACCATGCAACAATATCGGAATAAAAGCCGACGGTTCGGTCGTGATATTCTTAGCCGACGGCAGAGACAGTCTTGAATCAGTGGGACTTACCTACTACGAACAGGCTGAGATGCTCGTTGCTCTCGGATGCGTCACTGCCATGGGACTTGACGGTGGCGGTTCCGTCACATATGCTTCAATGCATGAGTATGAAGAATCACTTGTAATACAAAACGAACCTTCCGATGGAAAAGAACGCTCCGTAGCCTCTACCCTTATGGTTATTGATACTTCTATCCCTCCGGTCACCGTGCTTACTCCCGCCAATATGAATAATAACAGTTCCACAACCACGGGCTCATCTTCAAAAAAGACAAAGACAAAAAACCAGACCGGCTCGGATTCCGGTAACAAGTCAGACTCCGGTTCAGCCTCAGATTCGAAAAATGATTCTAAGAACGAATCAAAGAAAGAATCCAAGGACGATTCTAAAAAAGATTCTAAGGGTGATTCCAAGACTGATAAATCCGAATCAAAAATTGACTCCAACTCAAATAACAGCAGTACGTCAGATTCCAAAAAAAACTCGAAGTCCGATTCGAAAGAAGATTCAGGCTCTGACTCCAAAAAAAGTACAAAATCTGATTCAAAAAACAGCACCGGCTCCAATAAAAATTCTAAGTCAGATTCGAAGAATAAGTCCGAATCCGGTTCCAAAAAAAGCTCGAAGTCCGACTCAAAAAAAGGCTCAGGCTCCGTGAAGTTTAAAATTGATGGAAATTATTATAAGATAACAGATTCCAAGAAAAAAACTGTCGCATACTGCGGCACTGTCGATAAAAATGCAACTAAGATCACTATTCCGGCAACGATAAAAAAATCAAAAATCACTTATAAAATAACAGCCGTTGCCTCTAAAGCATGTTATAACAACAAAAAACTAAAGAGCCTGATCATTGGGAAAAATATCACAAAGATCGGCTCCAAAGCATTCTACAAATGTTCTTCTCTGAAAAAAATACGCGGCTGCAAATATGTCAACTGCAGATCACAAAAGGAATTCCTGAAAAAATATGTAATTAATTAAGCCGGCATCTGTAATTGCTAATTACAGATGCAAATGGCTGGATAGAGATGGCAAATAAGATAGCAACAGCCTGAAAGGTTCAGCTCACCGTAACGAGCAAGAAAACCCCCGGAGCCTCCAACTCCGAGGGTTTTCGATAGTTTTTTATGGCTGTGAATAGCAACTCTGTTACTTCACCGCATAACTCTTCTTCAAGCTCGCATAATTCTTCTTACTTACCTGAATGATAACTTTGGTCTTCTTCTTAAGCTTGCTGCCGAGCTTCAGCGTGTAGGTCTTTCCTTTGGCCGTGGCCTTCTTATAAGCTTTCTTGCCGACCTTGATCTTGACCGTCGCGCCTTTGACAGAGAGCTTGACCGTGATCTTCTTCGTTCCCTTCTTGCATGTCACTGACTTGATGGTTATCTTAGATAACGTCTGTGTAGGCTCTGTCTGTGAAGGATCCGTTCCGGTTGCTCCCGGTGTTGTCACGCCGGGCTGTGTTCCTGTCGGTGATGTCGTTGCTGCTCCCGGTAACGGCGTTGCCACAGTTGACGGCACTGTCGTAGGCTGACCGTCCGGAGGCGTTGTAGGATTCGTTCCCGGATCAACAGTCGGTGCCGATGTCGGATTGCCCGGTTCATTTGTTGGAGTACCAGGTTCATTAGTCGGTGCCGATGTCGGTTCAGCTGTCGGAGATGCAGTTGCGTTACCCGGCTCATTAGTCGGATTCGACGGTGGTATTGTCGGCGATGCCGTCGGGTTACCCGGTTCATCAGTCGGTTTAACCGTTGTTGTCGGTGTTGCGGTCGTTTCGCTTCCTTCATCCACTGTGGTGATAGCATATGTCGAGAATCCGCTTGCATACAGGTAGATTACACCGTTAACCTTATCTAAGTAATATGTTCCGTCAATGTAGGATGCCGGCTTCGAATCAAGTTCCTTAAGGAATTCTGCTACTTCATTATGATAACGATACATCCTGATATTCCTGGTCTTGATGTTCTCATAAGGAATAGCGATCTCAAGTACTTCCTTATTCTCTGCCCCGATGTCCTTATTATCAATAGTTGTCGCATTACCGTTCGCATCAAGTTCTTTGGTTGTCTTGAACAGCCCTATGTTCAGGAATTCATCAACCTTCTCACCTTCATCAAGAAGCTCATTTATCTCGTCTGATCCCTGTGCCTTTTTCTCATTAACCTTCTCAACTTCAAGCTTCGCCTCAACCTGCTGTATACCTGCTGCCGCGTTGTCTTTTTCTGCAGCTGTGATAGTATTGTCAAGTCCGTTAACCGCTATCTTCGGTGTATCATCGTTCTTCACATCGATATACGAAGCGATCCTGCCTGCCGGTATATTGAATGTCTTCGTTACAGCCTTACTTCCTGTGATCTCCACCATTTCAGTCTTGAGGAAGTCACCGTTTACTGAACTTACTACCACATTGTACGTACCGTTTGGAAGATTAGTGAATGCAACGTTGCCTTCTGCGTCAGGTGCGATTGCGGCAATAACCACATTACCTGCCTCGATTGATACGATAACATCGCGTTTCACATCATTTTTATCGATAACCTTGACATCAACACGTCCGGTGTTGGCGGACTTCAATGTATGGAACGATATACTGTCACCATATATTTTATTCTCTCCTGCAGTCTGTGAATCATCCTTAAGTACCACTACTGACCGGTACTCATAATCAGTGTCTTCCTTAAGACCTGTGATCTCTTTGACAAATGTTACTCTCGGTGTAAGCGAGCCTGTCTCGCTCCAGTTATTCACACCCTTTTCTCTGTAACTGAACTTCACCGACTCAACATAAGCAGAGTTGATGTAATCTTCAGGTATTGCGGCACCGTTAAGGGTCGCGCTGTTCTTGGTAAGTTCAGACGGCTGTATCGTAAGAGCGCCTATTGAAGGTCTTGCTACAGTAACTACCGTTACCGGACTGTCCAAGCTGTTCTTGTCGCCAACAGTATAGAAGTAATATGTTCCTGCCTTCACATCAGCTATAGAACTTCCCGCTTCAGTCCAGTTAGCCTTGTCTACCGTCATGTCTGCGGAATATCTCACGGTCTTACCCTGTGGGATCGTGACCTTAATGGTAGTATTCTTTACCGATACGTTAGGTGCATTCTGTGACTTCTTACTTATGATCCATGACAACTTCTTAGGAGCTGTGGTTCCATCTGCCCACATGTCATAATCATCTGCAAGAGTGGCTGTCACAATATATGTTCCCGCATCTGTTGCCTTAAGGGCTCCGCTCAGGATATAACCATTTCCTATCATGCTTCCATCTGCTGTGAACTCTCCGACTGCGTCAATTCCAGCTTTCTCCGTGCCGTCATAAGTATGATCAACCGTCTTCGGAAGAACTGCTGTCTTCTTATCCTTAACCTTGAACGCTGCTACAAGAACAGTGTCTTTAGTCACTGTAAATGTATATTCTGCCTTTTCACTTACTGTATCACCGTCTGCATCCTGCCAGCAGATGAACTCATTGCCGTCATTTGCTGACGCCTTAACGGTTACAGATGAACCGATCCTGCATGTTCCGTCTGCGCTAAGTCCTTCAGCTTTAACTGTTCCCATGGATGCCGATACCGCCATGACGGTTACACCGGCAGTTGTATTAATCTCAGTGTAAGCAGAAGCGCTGTAATTGGTCTCTTCACCCCATCTTACGAAGTAGGTCTTATCAGCCTTGATGGTAAATGAATCACCCTTCGTATATGCACTTCCGTCATATTCATACAGTTCATACTTCGTGCCGTAATCGATGATCACATTATCACCTGACATGATCTTATGAACGGACTCGGAGTCAACCGTTACAGTCGTTCCTGTGATCACATATCCGGCACCCTTATCCGGCGCACCCTGTGAAGCTCTGGTTATGGTAAGTGTTCCGGCTGTGAATGTGATATCATAGCAATCTGCGAAGCTGTCGGCAACTCTCAGATTACCCTTGGTGATCTCATAGCCATCTCCACCTGCCGGCGTAGTCTTTCCTGCCTCACATGCAAGACTTCCCACAAGAACATCCTCAGGCTTATCATTTCCCTTAAGTCCCGTAACTTCATAGGTAAATGTCGGATTATCCGTTCCGTAGGTTCTTGTCTTATCATTAGCCTTAACGGTAAGCATTACCTTGTTGACAGTGAGAATTCCTGCTACCTGTGTAATGTCATAGTTCGCAGTGACATCTTTAGAACCGTTCTTAACAGTAACTGCCGGCTGGATCTTATTCGTTGTCTTGTCTGCCGTAAGTGTTACTGTCTCCGTATCTCCCTGTGCAAGAACCGAGCCTGCCTCTCCACCTTCGCCTATAGGAACAAGCTCCGTAGCACTGATATCATAATAATCCGAGCCCTGTGCTATCTGATCGCCGTAAGTTACAGTCTGGTCCTTAGCAGTTACCATAACACCTCTCTTGGCGATCGTTACAGTCTTACACATAGCCGCGCTGTCAGCGTAACCGTTATTGCCTGTTACTTTGTACCATACATAATAAGTTCCGGCATCTGTCTTTGCAGGTATCGTTGTGCCGTAAGCATTATCGGAAGGTGCACCTTCTTCTGTCATTACGGCATAATTCATCGTTCCGTTCTTAGCCGATCCGGCGCTCACAAGTGCATGTGACTTACCATCATATGTAATTCCCGTTACCGCTTCCGGTGCGGTCACGATCTTCGCAGTCTTACCTGTAGTCGTAATATGAGCTATAAGACTGTCAACCTCTGCGCTGTTATCTTCTTCACTGTCGCTCTCAGCCTTGAATACGGTAAGTACTATCTGCTCATCTTCTGTTGCAATTATACTGCTGCCATCGAGCCTTCCGCCTGTTATCTCCTTAACCTTCTCAGGTTCGGTCGTGATACTGCCGTTCTTATCACATTCGGCCACGTACAACGCCCTGTCGCCGTCTGCAGTGTAAGTTATATTAACATCTTCACCCACAACGATCGACGGATTGCCCGGATTCTCCGTGGTTGCAATGATTCCCTTAGACTTCCATACGCCATCATATACACGAAGCATAAGAGCATTGGACTCCGGCTCGGAAGCATCTGTCTGACTGCCTTCTTTCTTAACTGCTGTCTCGCTCACAAGATATACATTGGTACCGTCGGAAGCGATCGCTGTCTCCGGTCCCGTTACATCGAATGTGGACTCATTTACTATGTCGCCCCAGTTCTTCACATGAAGCTTCTTATCATCAGTTACATATGATATGAATGTCTTGCCATCAGCCCTTGTTACCTTAATATCATAGAGTGGCTGGTTCGCTGCAAGAGATGTAGCTGCACTCCATGCGGTACCGTTCCATGTATAACCGCTTATACTCCAACGTTCGGCAAGAGCACCTTCTGCGGTTTTAAGTGCCACAAGCGATACGCCCTTACTGTCGCTTATAAGGTACAGCTTAGAAGCAACCTCTGAGGAAAGCTCCGCAAGAGTCTTAACTTCGCCGTTCCATGTTCCGCCCGTTATTGTTCCTACTGAATACTTGATCACTGACGGTGGACAACTCTTCTCCATGTGAGCCTTGGGAATCTCGGTCCATACTGCAAGCTCCTTACCGTCAGCAAGCTTAATTATGTCAAATGCCGGAATGAGTCCGTCTGTTGATGCGATATTAACCGGCGTAGTCCATGCAGAACTTCCTGAATACGGCGCAAGCATAAGGCGTACATTGCCACCCTTTGCACTCATGTCAGTATAGAGGAAGTCACCGTTATCGGTATCGTCGGTAGCATAACTTCCTATAGGCAGGAAGTTAGATACGACTGTCTCCGGTCTTCCATTGAATGTGGAAGTCTCAAAATCATTCCTGCTTCTCATGGTACTCTTTATCTTAATCGGTGTAAGGGTGAACTGCGTCTCGGTGTTGAATTCGTACTTGAACGGAATCTCACCGAACTTGAAGTCCTTCTCACCATTTATGAACCATGTCTCTATCGCAATGTGTGCATCTGCGGTAAGCTTACCCTGTACTTCCTTGAGGTTGAATCCATCCTTATTGATCTCGGCGGTTACGGTAACCATATCCTCTAACTTCTCATTGTCACCGCTTACCTTAAGGTTCGCTTCAGCACCGATCGAACCTCCGAATGCCTTGGCATAGAGTCCGATTCCTGCTCCGATTCCGACGGTAAATGATGCTTCGTGCTCTGTCTCACCGCTGCCCTTGATTATCTTATATCTGTAAGTGCCGTCTGCTCCGGCTGCAAGCGAAAGCTTTGCTCCCACATCGAGGGCTCCGCTCTTCTCAAGCGCAAGGAGAACCTGACCAACCGTAGGAACAGCGCCAAGAGCCTTGAATGCGCTTACTTCGGCATTCACCTTAACCTGTGCGTTTGCACTGAATTCATAAGACTTCTCTTCAGTCTCGTTCTTCTTATTAAACTTGTCTGCATCAACAAGTGTAAATGATCCCTTAGGCGTACCATCATCAAATGATATCTCGACCGGAAGTGCCTCAAATATCGGCGGCAGATAATCCATAAGATCCATATCTTCAGCCGCACAAGTTACGTTGTAGCTGTCTGATAATTCACGATCTTCGCCGTTAAGAGTTAGTCCAAGCTCACCATATATAGCAATTCCGAGTGTAGTCGGTGCTATGGAAAGGATCGCCGAATCGGCTCCGGATACATCTTTCTTACCCTGTAACAGCTTGATTCCAAGCTTGTATTCATAAGTAAGATAACCATCTTCCTCGGTTACTCCTGCCTCGTACTGCGGTAACGGAAGGAGTGAACCTGTAGGTGATACTATATCCATCAGGTGCTCAACCATTGAACCGCCTGCTGCCTGAGCGTTCGCCATTAAGGTGATGTTATTGAGAACCTTCGCCTTGTCGCCCAACACACGGATTCCGACAAGCTGTTCTTTCTCCTTCTCACCCGAATAATCAAAATGATATATCTGTACTGCGTCATTTCCCGTAACTGCTATGAGACACGGCTCGAATCCGTCCGGAGGAAGTTCCCACAGCGGTATGGATGACGACAGCTCATAATGCGAACCTCCATCTTTCGTTCTGTTCTTGAATGTGAAGCCACCGTCCTCAGAGAACCTCTTGTAATACACATTGCCAAGTTCTCCGCTTCTAAGCTTCTCAAGCCATTCGAGTACTTCAGAAGGATTATATTCATCGCCCGCCGTTGACGGAACCTTAACAGCCTTCGGCTTATCGGAATAATCCCTCTTCACAAATGACTTCTTATCTACAAGGAATACATCCTGAAGCGAATCACCAGATGCCGTATCGATCTGGGTATCCAGGGTCATAAGAAGCGGATTATCAAGTACTCCTCCAAGCACCGTATGTGTAAGGAATTCTACCTGGTTCTTCGATCCGCCCACGAAGTTCACGCCCGGAATGAACGCACCCTTCCTGTCCATGGAAGTGCCTTCTTCTATAAATGACGGCTGTGCCTGTCTGGTGAGGGTAACTTCCTTTGACAGTGATCCAGGGAAATCGCTCTTTGCAATGACAATCTTCTGCCTGCCGTAACCTTTTGCGGATACATGTACTTCATAATCCTGCATGGTAAGGCCACCTGAGATAGTCTTCTCACCTTGCAAATTAGAATATTCTCTTCCTATCTGTATCTTTCCATCCTTATCAGTGACAGAATCAAGCGGTGAACCGTAATTCTTACCGATGACCTTAACATCTGCTCCCTTTACAGGGTTGCCGGCATCGTCCTTGACTGTCATTTCATAGATGTAGTTCTTTCTCTGAAGTCCTACAAAGAATGTCTCAACTTTTGCGTCTTTGTCAAGGATTCCCCTTGCCCTGTTATCCACATATACCCATTCAATGGCATCATTTCCCAGAACAGTCGCACTGTCAACATCACTCGGACAGGTCTGGTTATTATATGTCTGACCTGATCTGAAGGTCTTATCACCAATATTGATGGATACCGACACATCAAGCTTATTCTCTGCCCGAAGCTGATCATTCACCAGTTCAACTGCCTGTACCTTGATGGTTCGAGGATTCAACAGTCTCTCGATATTAGCCTGTGACAGGATCGTAACACCGCTGCTGCTTACACCGGGACAGAAGCTGATATTACAATTCTTTGTTCCGCTCTTAGGCACATCTACACTAAACCACAGATCACTGTTGAACACATCCTCATAATTCTCCTGATTACGAATGTAATCAATATTTTCAAGGAAGTAATCAGACTGTCCCTTAGGTGCGCAAAAATACAGCTTCAGGTCGTCATCATCCGGCAGACACATATAATCGGAATACTCATTGGTACCGGAAAGTGCCGACGAAGTAAAGATCTTGTCCGGATTGCTGCCTACTGAATAACCAACCAAAAACGTCCTTGAATTATAATAATCACAATAATTTTTTATACTTGTATAATCATCACTCCAATGGGCTCTATTTTTATCCCAATCCGGAGCATCCGGAAGATCTTCCGGACAATAATACAATCTGCCTGCCTTTGGGAATCCCTTGTCTATATATTCGCTTTGATACCAGTCTGCGTAATCCTGCTTATACGTATCAATTGATTTGTTAACTGCCTCTACAAAAGCATTAACGGCATTATCATACTGTCTTTGAACAGCATTATAATCATTTGCGTATTTTTCATTTAAAAACTCATCCCACTCGCGATATTCAACAGGGTCACTCGTTCCTTCTATCGCTTCTTTACAATGTTTCCAATATGTCCTGTTCATCTCGTACTGGCCATTAACAAGGATATATGATTGAGGGAATGCATAAGAACTGTAATCCGGATACTCTAACGAAGATGGTTTCTTCACTACACTACCTGCTTTGTATCCGTGAACTACTTCTTCCACCTTTTCACTCTCCGGGGTAGTATAACTATTACTGTAATAGTTGCGGTAATTGTAGTCATGTCCGCTAACAAGCTCATAATACTGATCCTTAGTCGGCTTATTGCTGTCATTATACACAGCTTCATCAATACTCTTACCAAGCTCACCGGTATTCCATCTCCAGTGAAGATCTGAATCTGCATCGAAGCCATCCTTTACTTCACTCCACTTGCTTGAAGGAATTCCGCTCCATACAGTATTATCTCCAATTGAAGCAGCATAATAGACATTCGCCTGATAGGATTCAGCAGGTACACTTCCCTGATACACATTATTGGTAGCAGATGAACTGTCGGCTGACCTCGGTTTGTAACTCGGATCCGGCTTGGCGGGCGCATTACCATAGTCTGCATATGATGGCATATATTCATTCAGGTGATAGAACTTAACCTTGATCTCGCCATTACTTTCATCACCGTCATACAGATCGGAAACCATTCTGTATTGTTTATTACCGTTACTGTCTTTTTTATTCCTGGCATCAATAATCACACCATCATCAATTACCTGATCGAGAGGCCATGGATTGCTCTTATTATTGTAATCCTCCGGGAAGTTCGTCGGGAGCTTACCGGGTGCCGGGAAGTCAAAGAATGTAAATGATTTGGCCGTACCATTAATACCGGTTGCTTCCAAATGCGGGAACAACACGCTTGACATCTCGTATGAGAATGTATAATTACCGGGAACAAGATTGTAATAATCAAGCGGGAACGATTTGTCAGTAAGGTCAATGGTCTCTGATTTACCATTCTTTCTTACTGTCATTGTCGCACCTCTGGTCTCCGGATGATAATCAACAGTCTGATAAGAATGTACCCAATGCATGTTATAAAAGAACGGATCTTCTCTGGAATAACTTCCGCCCAACATATAAGGTCCTTCTTTTTCCTTCTTATCGATACCGGTTATCATATAAGTAAGTGCTGCAGGATTAACGCTCGGCTTATTAAATGAGAATTTAACTTCTTTCTCCTGTATAGTCAGATCTGCCACAACACTACCCGAAGACAGACTCATTCCACCAATGTCACCGCCCATTCCGTATTTGCCGGAAAGCCACGCATTAGCTGACTCATAACTTCCGGTCCACTTATCAGCATTAGGCCAGCCTACGGGGTATCCGCCTTCATAACCCTTACTCCATTCGGCCGTCATTCCCTCGTAATAAGTGATCGTTCCGCCGGTATATGACGTCGCGTATGTATCCTCTATCTCAACGCCATAGAGTCCCGGCCAGAGGCTTGCAGCATAATGACCTTCCTCATCTGTTGTAATCTCTATACCCTCTGACGCTTCGTCATTCATTTTGTAATACTCTGATGGTTTTATAGTAAGCTTAGTATTTGCAAGAGGAACTGTAGTAACATTGCCATCCTCTCCCATATCTGATTTGAACAGAGTTCCTGAGAAACTTACAGGTGAAGGGGTTACCTTAAGTGTAGCCTCCACGTTCTGTCCAAGTCCGACATTAGTCGTATCATGTCCGTCAAAGTCCACTTCAAAATACTTCTTGCCGCCTGAATAGCTTGCATCCAACTCTTTTCCGTCACCACTTGTCACACTTACATAACGCTTAGCAGCACCCGATACCGTCATCTGATAAGTACCCGGAAGTATCTTGTTGAACACAGCCTTACCCTGTTCATTTAACGCAGACTCACGGATTATGCCTTCCGACAATGTTCCTGCAGTTCCTGCAAGTTCTATCTTAAGTGTTGCAGGCGTGCCGTCCTTACTTGCCTTGAATATGTCCGGATCTTCATATACCGATTCAAGACCTACCGTAAGTGAAGAATTGATAAACGGAAGCGTAAGTGTCACTTCATTTTTGGATAATTTACCTGCTCCGTTAGAATATATGGTCGTCTCTGTCTCTTCATAAGCGAACTCGCTCGCTGATATCTTCCATGTGATAGGCACAAGGTTATCTACTGTAAGTACTCCGTTCTCATCAGTTGAGATCTCACGGTTGATAAGCACCTTGTCCTCGTTCTTCGGATCAACGCCGAGAAGCTTGACTTTGGTATTCTCAAGCGGAACATTTGCTTCCTCGGTTATAGGATCATAGTCTCCAAGTACCTTGACCGAGAGCTTCTGATAGTTAGGCTTAAGGGCGCACCTTAAGTTATAACTTGTTGTAAGTTCTTTAGGATCCGATACATACGATTCCCAACCGGGTCTTCCGTTCTCATTAATATGGAATGTATATGTTCCAACCGGAAGTCCCGTGAAGAATACGAATCCGTTGGCATCTGTCGTCATTTTATATTCACCGAGGTCTCCGGCACCTACAGCCCTGACCTCGACTCCTTCAAGCATCAGGCCCGAATATACACAGCTTACGGTTGTGTATATATCAACTGTACCGGCCTGGCTGCCCTCGTTCTGCTTCGTGAGGGCCACATCGTAACCTGATGATATGTCATTTACAACGAATCCTGCCTGGGTTGCAGAATTGTAACCCGGTGCAGACGCAGTTATCGAATAAGTGCCCTGTGCAACATTGTTCAGTCTATAATAACCGAATTCATCCGTGCGGGCGTTCTGTCCGTTCTCAAGTGTAACCGTCGCACCCTGTATTCCCCTGCCGTCTTCATCCGTAATTCTTCCGGATACCGCAAGATCGGAAGCCTCGGTCCATCCTGCATAGAGTACGGTATCTTCGGTAATAAGCGAATCGAAGCTCCATGCATTCTTACATTCTGAATCGGTGAACCATCCGCCGAATGAATATCCTTTCTTCTCAGGCTCCGTCGGAGCGGTTGCCTTCGTGTCACGCTCAACATTCTGCGGATATACATACGAACCGCCCTTGCTGTCGAACCTTACCGAATATACGTGAGGGATCCATTTCGCATTAAGAGTAAGTTCATCTGTTACCGGTGTCGAAAAATCATACGCTTTGTCCTTATCTTCGGCATACCAGTAGTCAAATGTATATCCGTCACGCTCCGGTGCCTTAGGCTCCGCTACGGTCTTACCGGATATTATACGATCAGTTTTATATGTCTCTCCAGCCGATACGAAATCAACTACTATGAATCTGTGCAGTCCAGCACCCTTAAGATTCGGGTAGCCGCCGTTCTCATCTTCACTTATAGTCCAGGGAAGCGCACCTTCAATATCCCTTGCTGCTGCATTAAGTGTCTCAATACATTCCTCATTCTTTAATTCATCTTCTGTTTTTTCGGTTAATTCGCCATTTCCGTCGTGATATATATATCTCGGTTCTCTGGCTTCAGATCCTAGATATTCATAAGGTTCAACTTCCGAATACTGTCTGTTCGCAATATTAGTCACGATCATAGCGACATTCTTTCTTGTACCCGGAACATTATTAGAATAATCTTTATAATTGAAATTAGATGAATCATAATCTACCTGAGCGATAGAATTAGATATAGTACACCTGCTGCCGCCGGCACTCAGTCCGTCAACATAATAATCTCTTATCAGGTCATTCGGAATATCTGCGGTCACAACTGATACACAGTTCTTGATCGCACAACTATTATAATAGCCTGCAACACCGGCAATTCCGCCTAACGAATATTTGCGTTCTCCATCAAGTGCACCAAGGATCACGTTAGCACGACAGGAATCTATCGTACCCTGATACAGAGAGCCGACTATTCCACCGGCGTCACCATAATAACGACCATATTCCTTGTTGCCGATTATAAATGCCGAACCACTGACCTCACAGTTGCTAATAACAGACTTAGAACCACCCTGATATCCTGCTATAAGTCCGGTATAACATTCATCTCCGCTTTCCGGAGAAGCCGCATATATAACAGGGTCGATCAGCTTCACATCCGTTACTGAACCACCACTATATAACCTTCCGAACAGTCCTGCATAATAACCTGCATTATAAGGAGCATCCTTGGTTCCTACATGCATTCCGGTGATCGTATATCCGGCACCGTCGAATATACCTTTGAATTCCGCATTATTGGCAGTACCGATAGGAACCCACTCATGCGCCGACAAGTCAATATCGTTTGTCAGTCGGAAGGTAGTATAAGTGTATGAATCTGATTCCCAGTCATAATCATACTGTTCCAGATTACTGTCGTAGCCCAGATTGACTTCCTTCGCAAGCCATGCAAGCTCTTCGGCGGTCGATATCTCATACACGCCTTCCTCATTAGGCTTAACTTCCGTAGCTGCATACTCAGTCCACGGGGCGTTCGGGTCATTTTCTTCCGGTGCTGCCGATACATATGCTTCGTTCATCGGAAGTCCCGTGAAGAACATGACCGCTGTCAATAAGTAACTAAGTGCTCGTTTGATATTTTTCTTCATATTATGTTGTCTCCTTTCCTAATAGTGCAGAGTTTCAAGCTTCTTAAGTGGTTAAAACTCTACATTAGAAGATTGTTAACTTAATTATGTGTTATGGGACGGACCGGACATGAAGCGTCCTTTACCACCCACAAGAGCAGACGTCACACGCCTGCAACTAAGGATGATGATCAGTCATCGTTTTGCAACAACTGTTGCATATATATGAAATCGCACCACAATATTTATTTTATCGGAAGAAACTATTAAAAATCAATAAAAATTGTCTATTCGGTCAAATTTGATGTTTATTCGGTTGCCGCAGGCAACATTTTCCTTGCGCGCGAGTACGCATCCTTAGCGGAGCGTTTTTTATTACATAGGAAATGCATCGCAATTTCCTATGTAATAAAAAAGATTGCCTACCCTGCTCCGTCACGAACCGGTATAAGCAATCTTTTGTCTTAGCAATCAACCTCAGCATGGCTTCTCTTGAATCTCTTCAGCCCTTCATTTATATCCCTTACTTCTTTCTTATATATGGAATATTGAACAAGCCATACTATTACATAACCAACTACCATTATCACATATATTATGATCATCTCAAGAGCATCCTCAGGCGTGAACCAGCCAAGGACTTTTGCGATAACCGTGAATGTCAGCATTGAGAGAACAAAATGCGTGACTGTCGATCTCAGCACTCCCCAGCTCTCGAATTCATATATTACGGAGCCGCCCATTGACACAACTCCGATAAGTCCCGAAAGCAACAGTTGCTTAACAACGTTCCATGCATCAATAGTCGCATTCTCGGGTACTTTACCGTCATGAGCTATTATCGTATTGAGGGAAAACATGAATATCCATATCAATATGCTTAATGAGAATCCTATTGCCGACTTGTTAATGAACCTGTTCAACATGCTCATAGTATCCCCCTTTCGATATCATATTAAGTTTCTCTTTAAGCGGCTTCACCAGGCGGCGCGCCACCCAGCTTGTACTTTCGTTGTCAAAATTAACTCCTACCGTTCCGCTTAATGAGAAATCAAAATTATCTACCTTATACAGATTAACTATCTCTGATTGGGATATTCTGAAGAATCTCTCCTCATCGAGTACCGATTCTATCTTTGCAAGTGATTCCTTAACTGTGTATGACGTATCGGCAGTATCGAGAATTGTACGACGATTTTCCGTTCTTACACGGTATATATCTCTCTGGGATATCAGCTTGACCTTACCTTCATATGATACAGCTATGGGTGTGTATCCGGATCTTGATACATTCTCAACCGCATATACGATATCCTCGACAAGCCCGGTTCTGCTTCCGGCATATATATTTACCAGAGGATCTGTGTATTGTTCGTCAATTATTACTTCGATGTCTATCATATCGTCAGCCATGACGCTCCTCCTTGCATTGTGTGTATTACTCATGGTATTGTGTATTACTCATATCATTCCGCATCCCTTTCCGGCATAATACATATTTAACTTACTGTTGAACATTACCGATTATGGGTGAAGCAGCATATGCGCAATCAGGCAAGTGAATGTGTCAGATGATTTATTTACGATGTACCGGTTATCCTGACATTGGTTATTGCAACCTGATCTCCGGTGAGTGAAGCGTATACCTCATCTGAAGGATCAATAATTTTCGTGATATTTTTAATCGCAATTCCATTATTCTCTGTAATGGTAATGATCTTATCGTCCTTACACCTGAATGTGACCGTACAGTTATATCCTTTCTTGTTAACTTCCTTCCACGCATCCCAGCCGTTGAATTCCTCGCCTTTATTAACAATGAGCTTATTTTCCGAAACCCTGTCTGCTTCCCATGATTCACCATCAAGTCTTATGAGAGCGTATTCTTTATAATTTTCTCCGTCCGGCCTTTTATCATCAGAATAGAATATATCTACATACGGGCAGTGCCATACAAGCCATCCGGTTGGAAGCGTCATGGTATGAAATGTGATCACAAGTCCGTCCGTAACAGGAATTCCTTCCGATGAATCGGTTCTGTACCCGTCAACCTGAATATTCGGTATATCTCCGGCCGGTACATCAATGTAACTGATTTCCTCTGCAATTTTCGGAATATAATCCTCCGGTATCATCTCTTCCTTACGATCTATCTGGATCTCCGACAACATACAATTATCACCGGTGAATCCAACATATGCGTACCGTGAACTGTTAGGCGATGCAATTATAAGGCTTATCAGCTTAATACCATTATCTATTTTAATAAGCATGTGATCCTTACGTTTTACTGCTTCCACATCATATATCACATATGCGCTGTCGCCTGCAGAAGTATCATTTCTCCTGCTGTTGGTTTCCTCTACCTGTATTTTTCTTGCTCCTACAATATTATATCTTCCGTCAAACCATATCTCAGCGAATTCAAAATAATTCAGCTCCTTCTGTTCACGTTCATTATCATGAACACGACCGTCCAGAGAATCGAACAATACAAATGCCGGCACGGTACTTTCCGGATGACCCTCGGCAGGCGTGCATTTTAGGCGTATATTTACAGTATATGGATTAAGAATGATACCTTTACTTACTTCTGTACGGAACGTCTTACAGATAAGTTCGTTCTGTCCAAGAACTTCACTTGTACTTTTCTTTTCCCGCATGATAAAATCAGTATCCATATCAATAAGGAATTGCATTATCCTGGCACATTCCGGGTCAAACTGTGTTCCCGATCCTTTGATGATCTCTTCACGTACGGTATGCTGTGGGATGGAATTCCTGTAACTTCTCTTTGACGTCATTGCATCATAAGCATCCGCAACCGATATTATCCTCGCAAGTTTTGGAATATCCTCTCCTTTAAGGTGTTCCGGGTATCCCTTACCATCGTAACGCTCATGATGATACCTTGCGCCTATACTGAGGCTTGGAAATTCACTGATCCCGTTCAGGATCTGAACTCCCATAAGAGGATGCTGCTTAACAATATCGAACTCTTCATCGGTCAGCTTTCCCTTTTTGTTAATAATATTCTCGGGTACACCTATCTTTCCCACATCATGAAGAAGCGCAGCATAATAGACATCATTGCACTCCTCCGGGCTCATTCCGCTGCACTCGGCAATCCTTCGTGAATATTCAGCCACTCTCGCGGAATGTCCGTGAGTATATTCATCTTTGGCATCTATCGCATTAACGAGTGATGTTGCCGTCTGTTCGAACAGCCTTCGCAGATTCTT
The DNA here is from genome assembly GCA_000621985.1 of Lachnospiraceae bacterium V9D3004. Taxonomy (GTDB): domain Bacteria; phylum Bacillota; class Clostridia; order Lachnospirales; family Lachnospiraceae; genus V9D3004. Next base: position 10,184 of record JHWW01000001.1, on the reverse strand, counting down.
CTGTTCTCCTTCTTTTCTGAACAGATTACTCTGAAATGTAGTCATGACATATATGATCGTTCCTACTATGAACAACGCGGCAAGCGTATCAAAATAATTACCGCCCCTTGAATACTCGGCTACAAATTCCGGATAAAGGTAACCTACTATCCAACATACAGTGAGGGAGATAACATTAAGTATCAGCATAACGATCTTAATTTTACCGTCTAATATGAGCGCTATATAGAATGTTCCGAGAAGAAGCCATATGGGCGCACCGCTGTTGATTCCTCCGTTGGTGAACAGCATCGCCGGAAGAAAAAAGAACACAAGAATAACGGATATCGCGACCTTAGCACGCGCGATCCTGTTTTTTTTGAATGAATATATAACATATATCGTGAAAAATACGGCACTGACAAATGTTGATACAGTCGCCGTCAGAGGCTCCTGCATTATAAGCCCGCAAGGTACGGCCGCAAATAATGCGATAAGAACCTCAGTAGATAATAATATAAAGACCCTGTCTTTAATATTGATCGTTGGATCGTATATATATTCCCTGAAACGTTTTCGTGCATTAATAATACGTTTTATCATAAGATTTATCCCCTTATTACTCCCCGGATTTATTAACTTAAGCACGTAACCAATAAAAATGATTAATATGAGTATAACATATTTTATAGATATTTACACATTTATTATAGAAATTTTTAAAAACTTCCCGACATCTCAGATAATTTACTCTATATGATCGTATAATTCTTTAATAATCTCAGCAGCTTCGTCATACATAAAATCCCTGATATATTCTGCTGCCTCACGCAGCTTACTCTTCTGGGTTATCCTAAATGGGTAACCGGCAAGCTTCGACGCCAGTTCAGATGCAAGATCATCATCAAAATCATCGAGTGCAAGAAGAAGTTTATCCGACACTTCTTTTGCTTCTTCTGCAGTCAGCTCTCCTGATGCCTTTAACGACTCCATCTGTCCGAGCGGACTTAATGCATCGACTAATTTACCATATTCTTCCATGGTCTTATCGATGGAAGCCTTCACGGTATCCATATCGTTATCTCTCGATGCCACCTCAAGCTTCTCGAACATTTCCGACAGAGCCATGGCTCCTATCATCTTGGAATTACTCTTGATCGCATGCACCGTGATCGCAAGATTCTCAATATCATTATTATCGATATATTCCCTTATCTTTGCCTTGTTTGCGTCTGAAGACTTATAATAACGCCAAAGAGCGGAGATATATCTGTCTTTGCCGCCGGTATAATCATAACCGGTCTGAATATCTATACCTAAGGTTTCCAATATACTTACATCGAAATCCACGTTCTCCCCTCCTCCGACTGGCCGCTTCCGTCGCCCGGTCGATGCCTTTGTCTGTCCGGCTGCTGCCGGCTGGCCACTTCCAATGCCCGGTTGTCGCCCTTGTCTGTCGGTTGCTGCCGACTGGCCGCTTCGATCACCCGATCACGTCGATTATCCTTGCGACAAGATCCGATTTTTTAACCGGTTTAAGAACATATCCCTGAGGTCTGAGTTCAACCAGGGTCTTTACTATCGTTTCACGGTCTGACATACCTGTAAGGAATATTACCGGAATATTCGCAAAAGCTCTCTTTGTTCTCATCTTATAAAGGACATCAGGTCCTGTCATCTTCGGCATCATGAAGTCAAGAAGCACAAGATCAACATGATGCTTATCAATATAATCAAGTGCATCCTCACCGTAACGCACCGCAGTAACTTCATAGAAATCCTTAAGGTGCCCCTTTATTATCGAAAGCTGTTCCGGTTCATCATCTACGACAAGGACATGCTTTTTTCTGTCCTCTTCATCATCATAAGTATCTTCTTCGTCCTGATAACCGAAATCATCATCTTCGTCTTCATCCTCTTCCATGCCCGCAAGGCCCATCTCATTTTCCAGCGTAAATAATATGTTATACAATGCCAGTATCGAAACAGGTCTCGGAAGATAATGTACTTCCTGAAGTGCCGTATTCTCCTTGAACACTCCGAGATCTTCCTTATTAGCTATAACTATAACCGGAATCCCCGAAAAATAATTACATTCTCTTAACACATCGTATGTCTTAACAGTTTCCTTGCTCTCGTCAGAAGTACATACAACCGCAAAATGAGGTTTGATCCTTCTGATCATATCCTGAAGTTCATACTTATCAGCAACACATTTTTCAACTCTGTATCCCTGGTCTCCTTCAAGATGCTCAAGCACGTTCTCAATAATTCTCATATTATTACCTGTAATCAGGATTCTTGGTTTCATATCTAATCTCCTCACTTGTATTCCGATCAATATCCACACGTAAATAATTATATTGTACTACTGTATGTAATGTCAATATATATGTTTATTCGGTCGTTTTAAGAGGGCATTCGGCAAGCCCGGCAGCCCCCCTACGGGTTGGTGCTACAAAAAACACTTTCACCATATATGATGAAAGTGTTTTGATCATTCATATTGAAATGCTATAAAAGAAGTCCCTTAATGTATAATAAACCGCTTACTATAAACCTTGCATGGTCAAATGCTATACCGTTATTCTCCGTAACAACATACTTAGTCTCTTTGATCAACCCCTCGGAATTGCTGCTTACGTCAACTGTTGCGGATAATGTGATACTGTCTTTGGCATCCGTACTTCTTGAAGTAAGGGTAAGTCTGTATATGTCATGAACTCTGTCCGTCGAACAGACAGATACAGCACTATCGCATGCATCTGCACCGTCACATTCGTCTGTACCCACACTTACGTCTCCGCTGCAGGTCGCATGTGCGCCCTGCTTTTGTTCCGGCCTATCGAGCTTCACATCGAACCAGCATACCTCGGCAGCATCATCGCCGGCCACCGGCGTTGCAATCGTGTCGTCAACAAGCGCAACATATGCTGAAGTGACAATCCTGTCACGTGGATCACGCCACGTCTCTCCCCATGTGAACACCTGCTCTATCGGAATCCCCGTAAGTCCGGTCTCTTCTTCAAGCTCTCTCCTTGCAGTCATCTCGAGGTCTTCGTCAACCTCGGCAAATCCGCCCGGAAGCGCCCACCATCCGATACACGGATGGTTACGTCTCTTAACCATAAGCACGGACATATCGTTATATACGTCATTTATCCTGCCGCTGTGGCGAAATATCATCACGTCCGCAGTAAGACTTGGGGAGCGATACATTGACGGATCATATGAATCGAGAAATTCCGTCAGAGTCAGTCCATCCTCGTTTCGTGTACCGTTTCCCTCAAAACTGCTGTAATCTTCCAAAAATGCTGCCATATCAATCTAACTTAATTCCCGCAAGTAATGATGCCATTCCTGTTGTTGCATCTTCATCTGAAGAATATTCGGTCGGTGTATCATCTTCAGGTTCAGACTTCTCCATAACATCTACAAGCGCTTTCATACTGAGGCTAACCTTACCGTCCTTGATATCAATTACCTTAACATTAACCTCATCGCCTTCTTTTACAACTTCATGAGGTGTCTTGATCCTCTCATGCGCGATCTGTGATATATGAACAAGACCCGATATTCCGTCGCCGAGATCAACGAAACATCCGTAAGGCATTATGGATTCAACAATACCTTTTGTAACAAGACCCGGTTTGATAGCCTTTACTTTGTCTTCATATTCTTTTCTTGCCTGTTCCTCTTCAATCTCTCTTGCAGAAAGAATGAGATTCCTCTTCTCTTCATTTGCCTCTATAACGATGACATTGATCTTCTTTCCTATATATGAAGCCTTCTCATCGTCTTCAACTCTCTTGATAGACAGTCTCGAGATCGGAATAAATCCTCTGATACCTTCAAGGTAAGCAACCATTCCGCCGTTAACCTGTCCTGTGATCTTAACTTCATATATCTTTCTCTCAAGCTGTCCGTCTTTTAATGATTGCCATGCGAGAGTCTCCGTAGCTTCTTTTAGTGACAATACAAGATTGCCGTTTCCGTCATCATCTTTTATCACTACCGTTGATATCTCCTGTCCGATAACAAGATTATCCATAGCCCTGTAATCAGGATCATTACTGAGTTCCGTCGGGAGGATTATTCCTTGCATGTACGTTCCGAGATCGACGTGCACAAGATAATCATCTATTCCCGCAACGATTCCCTTAACAAGATCTCCTTCCCTGAATTTCTTCATGCTGGCATTGATCTCATTTTCAAAATCCGCCATTGTCTTTCCTTCTTCCACTTCGTAGCTCCTCCTTTAATGTTTTCTCGCTGCTTTCGCTTAATTTATAATCCATTTTTTACGTTTCTTACCTTTGCTGCTGTTCTTGGCCGTATCATATGTCCCTGTAGATTCATTTCCATCCGTGGCCGGATGATCATATACATCTCTGTTGATCGGGATAACTTCTATATCATCATCGTCAAGCAACACTTCCTCAACAGCCGATCTTTCGGCATAATGCTTCACGAAATCATTGATCGACAACATCTTCTCATCAAGAAATGCAACGATATCCGCACATTCCTTAAGCTCAGCTCTCACACTCTGCGGAGCATTTTCTTTAAATTTGTAATATATCTTATGTTCAAGGCTTGCCCAGAAGTCCATGGCTATTGTTCTTATCTGTATCTCAACCTTGATATCCTCAACCCTGTCCGATAAGAATATAGGTACGGTTACGATCATGTGATAGCTCATATATCCGTTTTCCTTCGGACTCTTGATATAATCCTTGATAGTAATTATCTTGATATCATTCTGTCTTGCGATCGCATCCGCAATTCTGTATATATCCGATGTAAATGAACATATTACCCTTATTCCCGCAACATCGTTCACATATTTCATGACATTCGTTACCGTAAGTTCGCGCTCTTTTCTTCGAAGTTTCCTTGCGATACTGTCAAGTGACTTGAGACGACTAGATATATGCTCGATCGGATTGTCCCGCTGTGACAATTTAAATTCGTTATTAAGTATCTCTAACTTTGTACATATCTCTTTAATTGCCGAGTCATATAAGAGCATCATATTGCTCCACTCTTCCTGTTCGTATACGTACAATGGAAGATTATCCATATGGTACACCTTCTTCCCCTCTAAAACCATCAATATGAGGTCAATAATCCCTAATATTATAGTATCATATAATTATGAACAAACATTGAACTTTTCGATCATATTGGTAAATGCGGCATATTGATCAAGCGTAAGCTTCTCTCCTCTGACCGAAGCGTCAAGTCCCATCTCTTCGAGTGTATTCACAACCGCTTCGTTCGGTATGTCAAGTCCGCTGTAATTCCTTATTCCGTTGCACAATGTTTTTCTTCTCTGTTGAAATGATGCCCTTATTATCTCGAACATCAGCTTCTTATTCTTAACCTTAACCGGCGGCTCGTCAAAACAATCAAGATTAATGACTGCGCTTGCCACATTCGGTCTCGGCATAAAGCAGTTCTCCGGGACATTAGCGGCAAGATACGGCTTTGAATAATACTGTACTGCCAACGACAGCGCACCGTATACTTTCGTTCCGGGCTTTGCCTGCATCCGTTCCGCAACTTCTTTCTGTACCATGACAGTAAGACTCTTCACGGGAACTTCGTTCTCAAGAACTCCCATAATGATCGGCGTTGTAATATAATACGGAAGATTAGCTACAATTTTTACCGGTTTGCCTCCGTTATATTCTTCCGCCAGCTTTGTTATATCCTGTTTTAATATATCGCCCTGTATGATATTTACATTATCATATCTTTCAAGCGTATCTTCAAGCACCGGAATGAGCTTTTTATCAATCTCAACTGCGATCACCCTGCCCGCATTTTCACACAGGAACTGCGTCATAGTCCCGATTCCCGGACCTATCTCAAGCACAAGATCATCACTGCCTATATCCGCTGCTCTGATTATTTTATTCATTACATGGGAATCTATCAGAAAATTCTGACCGTATTTTTTCTGAAAATGAATATCATATTTCTTTAGAATATTGATAGTATTCTTAGGATTGATCAAATGATAATCAGATACTTCGTTACATCCTGTATCGGTTGTTTCATTTTCTTTCATGTTATCTCCCATTTTCCTGCCAGCTTATATTATACATCCTGATGGCGTTATCCCGTGTGATCCTTATCACATCTTCCCTGTCCATACCTTTGATATCGGCAATCTTATCCACAACGTGATTAAGATAAGACGAATCATTCCTCTTTCCTCTGTGTGGTTCAGGTGCCATATACGGACAATCAGTTTCTATGATAATATGCTCTATCGGTATCTTCTCCGCAACTTCCTTTAATTTCTTTGCATTTTTAAATGTAACCACACCGCCGATACCGATATAGTATCCCATCTTAACATATTCCGCAGCCATCTCATATGAGTTGGAAAAACAATGCAGAACACCCGGGGAGGCAACAGCTTCTTTTTCCTTATTTCCTGAGGCCGACCCTCTCTTTTTCGCGATGGAAATTTTCAGTCCATCCGTATATTCTTTGAGAATACTCATAGTGTCTTCCGCTGCGTCTCTGCTATGAATGATCACGGGTTTTCCAAGCTTTACGGCAAGTTCCATCTGCCTTTTAAACCATGTAACCTGAATCTCGCGTGACGGTTCGTCCCAATGATAATCGAGACCTATCTCGCCCACGGCAACAATCTTTTCGTTATCGAATACGGAACCGATCCATTCGATGTCAGCTTCTGTAGTTTCACCGCATTCTTCAGGATGAATACCGGCACTTCCGAACACATATGGATATTTTGCTGTTATCTCCAGAGTCTTCTTAGTGGTCTCAATACTTGAACCGACATTCACCACAAGCTCAACTCCGGCATCCTTAAGTCCCGATATGACAGAATCTCTGTCTTCATCAAATCTTCTGTCATCATAATGGGCGTGGCTGTCAAATATACCACTCATATTTTCATCCTGCTTTCTCTTTTCTTTCTTCACAGCCTCCCTGTAACCCACAGCCCGTCTGCTTCGCATCCGTCGCAGCTTTGCTGCTTATGGCTGTGGATGCAGGGGCGGTTCCTGCTTCACAGGAACCTTCTGCGTAAGAACATACAGATTCTATCGTGCAAGCACGATGAATCTGTATGTTCTTACGCAGGCTGTGAATAGTAACTCTTGTTTAGCACACCTCAGCGCCTGCAGGCATATCTTTCTCGGGTACCATGAGTGCAAGCTCACCATTTTCATTCTCTGCACACAGAAGCATTCCTTCAGACAATACTCCTGCAAGCTTTGCAGGTTTAAGGTTAACGAGAACCATAACTTTCTTGCCGACCATATCTTCCGGTGAATAATGAGCCTTTATTCCGGATACGATCTGCTTTACTTCGCTTCCGATCTTTACTTTGGAACAAAGAAGCTTCTTCGACTTGGGAACTTCCTCGCAGGCAATTATCTCACCAACCTGAAACTGCATCTTTGCAAATTCATCGAATGTTATCTCCGGTTTTGCTTCAATATCTATTACATTATCTTCTGATGTATTGTCAGAATTGTCACTTTCCGATGTCTGACCGCCGGCTGGTTTTCCATATTTTTCCTCTACTGTCTTAAGCACTTCATTTATATCAAGCCTTGCAAATAAGATCTCCGGCTTATCCGTAACCTTACTGCCTGACTTATATAATCCAAATTTTGCCGCATCCTCGATAGATCTCTTATCAGCATTAAGCTGTGCAAGTATCTTCTCTGAAGTTTCCGGCATGAACGGCTCAAGGAGGCTTGCTCCGATACTTATACTGTCAACCAGGTTGTACAGCACTGTCTCAAGACGAGCTTTCTTAGCCTCATCTTTTGCAAGTGCCCATGGCATAGTCTCATCAATATATTTGTTACAGCGTTTGAACAGATTGAAGATCTCGGTAATTGCATCCGCAACTCTTAGTTTGTCCATCTTTGCAGCCACTCTGTCAACCGTATTGGTAACTACTTCAATAAGATCCTTATCAACTTCTTCGGCAACACCTGCATTATTCACAACGCCGTCAAAATATTTGTTGGACATCGATACTGTTCTGTTAACAAGATTACCAAGTGTATTGGCAAGTTCGGAATTAATTCGTTCTGTCATAAGCTCCCATGATATAACACCGTCATTATCAAACGGCATCTCATGAAGCACGAAAAATCTTACTGCATCTACACCGAATTCGGCTACAAGATCATCGGCATACAACACATTTCCTTTTGATTTACTCATCTTGCCCTCGCCCTGGAGAAGCCATGGATGACCAAATATCTGCTTTGGAAGAGGTACTCCGAGAGCCATCAGCATTATCGGCCAGTATATCGTATGGAATCTGAGTATGTCCTTACCGATAAGATGAAGATCTGCCGGCCAGTATTTGTTATACAGTTCATCATTATTACCGTCAGTATCATATCCGAGTCCCGTAATGTAGTTGCTGAGTGCATCAAGCCATACATATACTATGTGCTTATCGTCAAATGATACCGGTATTCCCCACTTGAACGAAGTCCTTGATACACACAGATCCTGAAGTCCCGGAAGAAGAAAGTTGTTCATCATCTCGTTCTTACGGGATTCCGGCTGTATGAATTCCGGATGTTCATTTATATGCTTAATAAGCCTGTCTGCATAATTGCTGAGCTTAAGAAAATATGCCTCTTCCTTTGCCTGCTGGCATTCACGTCCACAGTCGGGGCATTTTCCGTCGACAAGCTGCGAAGCAGTGAAAAATGACTCGCAAGGAGTACAATACATTCCTTCATACTCACCTTTGTATATGTCTCCCTGATCATATAACTTTTTAAATATCTTCTGAACCTGTTTCTCATGATCTGTGTCGGTTGTCCTGATGAATTTATCATAGGAAGTATTCATCATATCCCAAATACGCTTAATATCCCCTGCCACATTATCAACGAATTCCTTCGGAGTGATACCTGCATCTGCTGCTTTCAATTCTATCTTCTGACCGTGTTCATCAGTACCGGTCTGGAATCTTACATCATATCCCTGCATTCTCTTAAATCTTACGATCGAATCCGCTAGTACGATCTCATATGTATTTCCAATATGCGGTTTTCCAGAAGTGTAAGTAATTGCTGTCGTAAGATAATATGTTTTATCATTTTTTGCCATAATCAATACTTCCTTTCAAAAGATGATATTATTATAAACGCCGTAAACCAATCATTTACGGCGTTTAACATGTAATGAGTCACGGGGGAATCGAACCCCCGACAACTTGATTAAAAGTCAAGTGCTCTACCGACTGAGCTAGTGACCCATGATATTAAAAAGTGCCCAGAGCCGGAATCGAACCAGCGACACATGGATTTTCAGTCCATTGCTCTACCAACTGAGCTATCTGGGCATGGTAAAAGCTTATAATTGCGGGGGATGGATTTGAACCATCGACCTTCGGGTTATGAGCCCGACGAGCTGCCTGACTGCTCTACCCCGCGATAATCAATTAATATCTTTTGCATTAAAAAATGTGCCGAAGCACAATGGATGGAGAAGGATTCGAACCTTCGAAGTCGTCGACAACAGATTTACAGTCTGCCCCCTTTGGCCACTCGGGAATCCATCCATATTTAGTTAAAAGCCGACAAACGGACTTGAACCGTTAACCTGCTGATTACAAATCAGCTGCTCTGCCAATTGAGCCATGTCGGCATATTTAGCTTAATCAGCATTACATAAAAATGTAAATGGGACCTACAGGGCTCGAACCTGTGACCCTCTGCTTGTAAGGCAGATGCTCTCCCAGCTGAGCTAAGATCCCAAGTACTATAAGATTATAACACTTAATAACATAAATGTAAATATAATCTTTAACGACCCAAAGGGGGCTCGAACCCCTGACCTCCGCCGTGACAGGGCGGCGCTCTAACCAACTGAGCCACTGGGCCTTATGTGTTGCTGTATCCATACCCTGGAAACTACACACTGAAACTTACTTTCATCCTTTAAACCAAGTCTATGGTCAAGCCTTCGACCTATTAGTAACAGTCAGCTCCATACATTACTGCACTTCCACCTCTGTCCTATCAACCTTGTCGTCTTCAAGGGGTCTCTCAGATCGAAATCTTGGGAATTCTTATCTCGGGGGGGGCTTCACGCTTAGATGCCTTCAGCGTTTATCCCTTCCGGACTTGGCTACCCGGCCATGCTCCTGGCGGAACAACCGGTACACCAGAGGTCCGTCC